>CAWDUI010000038.1:0-532977 GCA_963805445.1 Ilumatobacteraceae bacterium
TGGAGAAAACCGAGTAGACCACGATGGCGGACGGCTCGCCGGCGGCGACAGCGGGGGCGAGGTCCACCCACCTCGACGGATCGAACGGTACCGACGGCACCTGAAAATCATCGGGCGGCACTGACATCACCGTAACCCCAAATTCCTCGACACGACCGGAACGGTGAACGCGAAAGTGCCCGGCCGGCGGGCCGGGCACTTGTCGTTCCGCTCTGCGGAGGACTCAGGCGGTCTTGGGGGTCTTGCGGTGGTGGAAGATTCCCAGCACTGAGAGGATTGCCATGAGACCGGCGGCGATGAAGGCGCCGATTGCTGCGATTCCGGCGATCATTCCGACGGTGGACCAGGCGTAGGCCGACAGGAGCAGGCCACGCAGCGTCTCGCCCTTGAAGAGGGTGTTGCGCTGGTTGGTGATGCCATCTGCCTTGGCTTGCAGTTCGTCGATCGTTGTCTGCGGCTTGCCGGCGTCGACGGCGGCCTTGACGTCAGCCTTGGCTGCGCTCTCGGGAGTACCGAGGTCTGCGTAGGTGGCGCCGGCGGCGACAGCTTGCAGGTGACCGTTGATGTAGCTGGCGTAGCCCTCTGCTTCTTTTCCGGTGTCGACCTTCTGGTCAGCGAACTTCACCAGATCGGCGCGGTCGCCCTTGATCAGCGCGTCGGCCGAGGGGAAGCTGATGTGTTGCGAAGCCAGTTCGTCGCCGACGTAGTTTGCGGCGAAGTTGTGACCCCAGGTGAGCAGCGCGCCGGCGATCGCGAAGACCACAGCGGCGACGACGCCGATGCTGATCAGGACGCTGTCGATGGTGCGACGCTTCAGTGCGACGACCGGTGCCGGGGCTGTTACTTGTTCCGCCTCTGCTCGTTCGACTACCGATGTGTTCATTTCTGTTACCTCCGTGTAAGTGTTCAAACCTCTGGCTTGAAAGTACGAAAATCGACGAATCGCATACAGAGCAGTGGGTCACTCGCGGCCGGGACCTTTGGCCGTCATTGGTCCCGGTGCGGCACACGGCAGAATGGACCTCATGACGCAACCACGACGACACGAGACGACGTGAACTTCACGAGCCTTCGTTCCCTGGTCACTCCCTCACCCGCTGAAGCCGTGTTGGATCACCTCCGCCCGGGAAGCGACATCATCATCCCGCTGGCCAACGGCGAGCCCGTCACGTTGCTCGATGCAATCGAACGTGAAGCCGATCGCCTGTCGGGGGTGCGCGTGCACCAGATGCACGTGCTGCACGATCGTCCGTACCTGCACGGCGCCTTCGGTGACCGGCTACGTCACGTGTCGTACTTCCTCTCACACGTCACCCGACCGTGCTACCAGGCCAACACCATCGACCTCGTTCCGAACAACTTCTCGGAGATGCGCGCCATCCTGAAGGGCGCGACCACCGATCCACTCGTGCTTGCCGCGGCCTCGCCTCCGGACCGCCACGGCTACTTCAGCCTCGGCCTGAACGCCGACTACGTCGTCGTCGTTCATCGGTCGAGCGCGGTTCTTCCTGGAGGCGAACAAGCAGATGCCGCGGACGTTCGGCCGCAACCAGGTGCACGTCAGCCAGGTCGTCGGGTGGACCGAGGCCGACTACCCGTTGCTCGAGGTCGCCCCCGCCGCTGTCGGCCCCGCCGATCTCCAGATCGCCGCGCTCATCGCCGAGCGCATCTCGAACGGCGCCACGATCCAGGTCGGGATCGGCGGGATTCCGAATGCGATCCTGTCGACTCTCGTGGACCATCGTGATCTCGGCATCCACACCGAATTGATCTCCGACGGTGTGATGGAACTGGTCGAGCAGGGTGTCGTCACCGGCGTCGCCAAGGAGTTGAATCGCACCAAGACCGTCGGCACGTTCGCGATGGGCACGCAGCGGCTGTACGACTTCCTGCACGAGAACACGGCCCTCGAGCTGTGGCCGGTGCGCTACGTCAACGATCCTCGCGTGATCGCCCAGGAATCCAAGTTCGTCTCGATCAACGCCACGATCTCTGTCGACCTCATCGGGCAATGTGCCTCCGAGACGCTCGCGGGTACGTACTACTCGTCCAGCGGCGGGCAGGCCGACTTCGCCCGTGGAGCGATGTACTCCGACGGTGGCCAAGGGTTCGTGGTGCTGCACTCAACGGCCAAGCAGGGCACGATCTCCAAGATCGTGCCGCAGCTCGCGGCGGGCGACGTGGTCACCACGCTGAAGAACACCGTCGACAAAGTGGTCACCGAGTGGGGCATCGCCGAGCTGCGTGGTCGATCCATTCGCGAACGGGCCACGGCGCTGATCGCGATCGCCCACCCGGACCATCGTGATCACCTGCGTGCCGAAGCCGGACGACTGGGTTTCACCTAGGCGCGTTGCCCGAGTCCTGTCGTCACTCCATCACGTCGAGCCATGCGAGCGACGGATCGTGTGCCGCTCGGCTGGTGCGCAAGGGCACTGAGGTCGACTGCGAGCCTCTGGTCACCAATTCCTCGGCCTATCGCACGACCGACCTGTCGGCGCCGAGCCAGGCCGGCATCGGCTACTCGATCGAACTGTGGGTCGACGTCGACCACCACACGACGAACATCAGCGATGGCTACAACTACGCATACCACGCAGTCACGGTCGACGACTGAGGCAGCCGGTCGCGCCCGTCAGCTGCTCACGGGGGTCGGCCGGATCGCGCCGTTGACGTTGACCCGGATCGAGTAGAGCGACGTGGTGGCGGTGATGAACAGGCGGTTGCGAGCCAATCCGCCGAACGTGAGGTTGGCGGCGTCCTCCGGGAGGCGCAGTTTGCCGATGAGGGTGCCATCCGGATCGAAGCAGTGCACACCATCGCCGACTCCGGCCCAGAGACGACCCGTGTCGTCGAGCCGGAAGCCGTCGAAGTGACCGGCCGTGCACTCGGCGAACACTTCGCCGGCGCCGAGCGGGCTGGCGCCGTCACCAACAGGGAACACGCGGATGTGGTTGCGCCGGGTGTCCGCGATGTAGATCTGTGATTCGTCGAGCGAGAAGGCCAGACCGTTCGGTCGCTCGAAGTCGTCGGCAACGACCGCAACATCGCCGCTGACCGGGTCGATCCGATACACGTGGCACGCGCCGATCTCGCTGGTGGCGCGGTGGCCCTCGTAGTCGCTGTCGATGCCGTAGGACGGGTCCGTGAACCAGATCGACCCGTCGGAACGCACGATCACGTCGTTGGGGCTGTTGAGCCGCTTGCCCTCGATGTGCGTGGCGAGCACGGTGATCGAGCCGTCGTGTTCGGTGCGGCTGACCCGCCGGTTGCCGTGTTCGCAGGTGATCAGCCGCCCTTCGCGATCGAGGGTGTTGCCGTTCGAGTAGCCCGCCGGAACGCGGAACACGCCGACATTGCCAGTCATCTCGTCCCATCGCAGCATGCGGTCGTTGGGGATGTCGCTCCACAGCACGTAGCGCCCTGCTGGCACGTACACCGGGCCCTCGGCCCAACGACAGCCGTCGTAGAGGCGCTCGATCCTGGCGTCACCTCCGCAACGAGCGAACCGGTCGTCGAGCACCTCGAACTGCGCTGCAATGGTCTCTGGCACGGTCAATCCCCTCAACGGTGAGCTTTCCAAAGACAGACAGGCTACGCGATGTTGCTCGTCAGCCGGGGCGGACGCGAAACGATGTCTTGTGTGCGCTTGACGTTCGTGC
Source organism: Ilumatobacteraceae bacterium (assembly GCA_963805445.1). Taxonomy (GTDB): domain Bacteria; phylum Actinomycetota; class Acidimicrobiia; order Acidimicrobiales; family Ilumatobacteraceae; genus JAENVT01. The sequence continues at coordinate 3,663 of CAWDUI010000038.1, forward strand.
TGCGGCCAACGACACTGGCTGAGGGAATGAGGACGGAGCACGGATGACGGTCGAGACGGGGCGCGGGTCGAGCCGTGCGATCATGTCGTTCTGTTCTACGAGGACGACACCCAACTCGTCCGGAACGTCGCCCGGTACCTGCTCGATGGCGTGATGGCTGACGAGAGCGTCGTTGTCGTCGCGACCGGACCACATGTCGATGCGTTCGAGACCACGCTCGCTCGCAACGGGATCGATGTCGCCGACGCTCGCTCGAGGGGGCAGCTGGTGATGATCGATGCTGCCGACGCGATGGCTGAGTTCATGGTTGACGGTTGGCCCGATCGCGCGTGCGTTCGACGCGGCGATGGGCGAACTCGTGCGCCGAACGGGCGGTTCGGATGGGCGTCTCAGGATATTCGGAGAGATGGTGGCGCTGTTGTGGGACGCGGGCCATGTGGCCGCCGCCGTCGAGCTCGAGAGGCGGTGGAACGATCTTCGTCGCGAGGTCGCGTTCTCGCTGTTCTGTGCGTATCCGGCGCAATCCGTCATCGTGGACGATCGCGAGGACTCCTTCCGGCAACTGTGCCAGTGCCATTCCGCTGTCGTCGGTGGTGTTCCGATGGCGGCGAGGACCGGAGATGATCGACGACGCGATGGCGATGCGGCACGCTCGTTTCGCGGCGACGCAGGTGAGCTCGGCGCGGTGCGCCAATTCGTCGTCGACACCCTGCTCCGCAGGGGCCACGATCGCCACCTCGAGAGCGCGTCGATCGTCGTCAGCGAACTGGCGACCAACGCGATCATGCATGCACGATCAGACTTCGTCGTCTCGATGTCGTCACGCGACGGGTCGGTCCGGCTCGCCGTCCGCGACGCCAGCACGGCGATACCAAGCGTGCGCGCTCCGTCACCGACGACGATGTCGGGGCGCGGGCTGCTGTTGATCGGTGTGCTGGCGCAACGGTGGGGCACCGAGATCGTCGGTGATGGAAAGATCGTGTGGGCCGAGTTCGGGCCATGAGGCGGGCGACGCCGAGGAGATCACGACGTCTCGAAGCCTGCTCGATGCGGGCCTGCGCGAAATCGGGCGTGCTCGACCTTCAGGCACCGATCCATCACGGCGACTCGGCCGGCGCGGACGACGATCTCGACCGCCTCGGGTGAGTTCAGCCCCAGTTGGGCCCAGAACACCTTCGTTCCCGGGATGGCCACCACTTCTTCGGCGACGCGCAGGCAGCGCCGGCCTCCTTGCGGAACACGTCGACCAGGTCGGGCACGCCGGGGAGGTCGGCCAGCGATGGATACACGGGTTGGCCGAGCACCTCTCCACCTTTCGGGTTGACGAACCACACGTCGTCGAACGAACAACTCGCCGACAGCAGATAGGTGGCGACGAAGTGGCTCGCCCGGCTCGGATCGGCCGACATGCCGACGATGGCCACCGACGAGGTCGACCTGATGATCTCCATCCGTTCGTGTGCCGTGGGGTTGTGCCACTCGGTCATCCGGCCACCCGTTCGCTCGCCGAATCGAGAGGGTCAGAATGCGGCGACACCGGGTGATTGTCGCGCGTGCAGGGGCGGCGTTCCTGATCCGTGCTATTCCGCCGACGACCGTCGTATCGCTTGTGGAAGCATGAGCCGATGACGATGGTGACACCGACCACATCGCATTGGGGCGCCTACGGCGTGCGCGTCGTCGACGGCGAGGTCGTCGAGGTCGTCCCGCATCCCGCTGATCCCGATCCGTCGCCGCTGCTGGCAGGGGTGGCCGGGGCGGCACGCCATCGCACCCGGGTCCTGCATCCGGCGATCCGGCGCGGCTGGCTCGAACACGGCCCTGGGCCGAGCGACCTCCGGGGTCGTGACGAGTTCGTGGAGGTCAGTTGGGGCGAAGCGGCCGAGGCTGTAGCCAACGAACTGAACCGGGTCCGCACCCGACACGGCAACGAGAGCATCTTCGGCGGTTCGTACGGCTGGGCGAGCGCCGGGATCTTTCACAATGCGCAGACCCAATTGCAGCGGATGTTGAACCTGATCGGCGGGTACACGCGCTCGGTCAACTCGTACAGCACCGGCACGTCGGCCGTGCTCTTGCCGCATCTTGTCGGAAGCGCGGACGAGATCATGCGCCGGCCGACGTCGTGGCCCGTCATCGTCGAGCACACCGACCTCGTCGTGGCGTTCGGTGGCATCCCGGCCAAGAACGTTTTCGTGACTCCCGGTGGCATGACAGAGCACCGCACCCAGGACTACCTCGACCGCGCCACGGCTCGAGGTGTTGAGTTCGCCCTGGTCAGCCCGGTCCGCAACGATCTCCCCGCCGGCATCCCGGCGACCTGGTACCCGGTGGTGCCGGGCACCGACGTGGCGCTGATGCTCGCGCTCGCACACACCTTGCTGGTCGAGAACCTGGCCAACCGCGAGTTCCTCGAGCGGTACACGGCGGGCGCCGACATCTTCGTGGCCTATGTGCTCGGTACCAGCGACGGCGTGCCGAAGGATCCGGAATGGGCCGCCGCGCGTTGCGAGATCGCCGCCGACGACATCCGCCACCTCGCTCGCAAGATGGCGTCGGTGCGCACGCTGGTGACGGTGACCTGGTCGCTGCAGCGCATCCCCCATGGCGAGCAGCCCGTGTGGGCCGGCCTCGCCCTTGCCGCTCTGCTCGGCCAGATCGGGCTGCCCGGCGGCGGGTTCGGCCATGGCTACGGCTCGATGGGCGACGTCGGATCGACCGGCCCGGCGATCGGTCTGCCGCACTTCTCCAAGGGTGGCAACAAGGTCCGCACGTTCATCCCCGTCGCCCGGATCGCCGACATGTTGCTGTCGCCCGGAACGCAGTTCGCCTACGACGGCGGTACGTACACCTATCCCGACATCCGGCTCGTCTACTGGGCGGGCGGCAACCCGTTCCATCACCATCAAGACCTCGCTCGCCTGCGACGTGCGCTCGGCACAACCGACACGGTCGTTGTCAACGAGCCGTACTGGACGTCGATGGCCCGCCATGCCGACATCGTGTTGCCCACGACCATCCCGATCGAACGCGAGGATCTCGGGGGAGGGCGGCGCGACACGCATCTCATCGCCATGCATCGCGCGGTGTCTGCTCCAGGCGAAGCACTCGACGACTACGACATCTTCCATCTCATCGCCCAGCAACTCGGTGTCGCCGAGGCGTTCACCGAGGGCAGGTCAGCACGCCAGTGGCTCGAGGTGATCTACGCCAACTGGCGCGAGAAGGTCGGCGACGCGGTGCCACCCTTCGAGCAGTTCTGGAGCGACGGCGGGATCGAGTTGCCGTTCGCCGACGACAACCGCACCATGTTCGAGCGCTTCCGCAGCGACCCGGATCGGTTCCCGCTGCGCACACCGAGCGGGCGGATCGAGCTGGCCTCCGACGTCATCGCCGGGTTCGGGTACGACGACTGCCCTGGTCACCCGGTGTGGATCGAGCCCGACGACGGCCGGCAGGGCTCGTTTCCGTTGCACCTCATCGCCAACCAGCCGTCGACGCGACTTCACGGTCAGATGGATGTCGGCGCGGCCAGCTTGGCCAGCAAGGTCGGCGGGCGTGAGCCCATCCTCATCAATCCCGTCGATGCGCTCGCCCGGGGCATCGACGACGGCGACATCGTGCGGATCTTCAACAGCCGCGGCGCGTGCCTGGCGGGCGCAGTGCATTCCGCCGCGGTACGCCCGGGCGTCGTCCAACTGGCGACGGGCGCCTGGTACGACCCGCTGGAGTTGGACGACGGAACCACGTTGTGCGTGCACGGCAACCCCAACGCGGTGACGGAGGATCGTCCGACGTCACAGCTGTCGCAAGGGTGCGCCGGCCAGCAGGCCCGCGTCGAGATCGAGCGCTTCGTCGGGCCGGTCCCCCCGATCCGCGCCCACGACCCGCCGACCCTCGTCGCCCGCAGCGTGAGCGGGGTGCTAGAGCCGCTGTGGAGTGTTCGGCGCTCGCCTCGGGTGCCTCAGAACACTCCACACGCTCGGTGGGGCCGCCCGAATACACAGTCGGGTTCCCGAGTTCGCTGAACCTCAACCGCGAGTCGAACTACTTCCCGTCGAAGAAATCGTCGTGCGCCTGGATGTCGTCGGGCAGATCCCAGAGGTCGAGGACCTTGCCGTCACGAAGGCGCAGGACGTGCACCTCGTCCATCGCGATCGACGCTCCGTCGGGACGGCTCGCCGTCTCGTGGAGGACCACGGCGGCGTGGTTGTCGTCGGCGTAGATGCCCTTGATGTCGAGGGCCTGGGTACCCCCCGTGAGCTCGAAGTTCTTGATCAGAGCTGCGGTGATTGCCTCGCGGCCCCGGTGGTCACCGCTGTTCGGGCCATCGCCACCGAAGTGGAAGACGCAGTCATCGGCCAGATCGGCCAACGCTCCGTCGAGATCGCCCTTGGCGAACGACTCGTAGGCGTGGCGAACGACGGCGATGTTGGGGTGCTCGGCCATTTCGGCCCTCCTTGTCCGGTCGACCATCTGCCGACCAAGGTCACGACACTAGGTGATGGAGTCGTCCGGCCTGGTCGAACGCCTTCCGAGACGTGGTCTACGGGACTTCAGCTGCGGGCGCGGCGAACTGCGCGTTGTAGAGGTCGAAGTACGCGCCGTGGCGGTGCAGCAGGTCCTCATGGGTGCCCTGCTCGACGATGTTGCCCGAGTTCATCACCAGGATGAGATCGGCGTCGCGGATGGTCGACAGCCGGTGGGCGATCACGAAGCTGGTGCGCTGCGAGCGCAATGCAGCCATCGCCTGTTGGATCAGTACCTCTGTTCGGGTGTCGACCGAGCTGGTCGCTTCGTCGAGGATCAAGATGGCCGGGTCGGCCAGGAACGCGCGAGCGATGGTGAGCAGTTGCTTCTCACCGGCACTGACCGTGCCTCCCTCGTCGTCGATCAACGTGTCGTAGCCGTCGGGCAACGAGTGCACGAAGCGGTCGACATAGGTGGCGCGGACCGCTTCGTGGAACTGCTCCTCGTTGCTCTCGAGGTTGCCGTAGGTGATGTTGTCGCGGATCGTCCCGCTGAACAGCCACGTGTCCTGCAGCACCATGCCGACATTGGCCCGCAGGTCGTGACGCGTCATCTCGGCGATGTCGTGGCCGTCGAGCGAGATGCGCCCGCCGTCGAGCTCGTAGAAGCGCATGATCAGGTTGACCAGCGTCGTCTTGCCGGCGCCGGTCGGCCCGACGATGGCGATCGTCTGGCCGGGCTCGGCGACGAACGACAGGTCGGTGATCAACGGGTTCTCGGGGTCGTACGAGAACGCCACGTGCTCGAACTCGACCCTGCCACGCGGGTCGAGCTCGACGGTCGGTGTCTTCGGGTCTTCGCTCTGTTCTTCGGCATCGAGCAGTTCGAACACCCGCTCGGCCGAGGCCACGCCGGATTGCAGCACGTTGGCCATCGACGCCAGTTGGGTCATCGGCTGGGTGAACTGTCGCGAGTACTGGATGAACGCCTGCACGTCGCCGAGGCTGAGGGCACCCGACGACACTCGCAAGCCCGCCGATGACGGCGATGGCCACGTAGTTGAGGTTGCCGAGGAACATCATCGCCGGCTGGATGATCCCGGAGATGAATTGGGCACCGAAGCTGGCCGTGTACAGCTCCTCGTTCTTCTTCTGGAACCGCTCCTCGACATCGTGCTGCTGGCCGAACACCTTGACGAGGGCGTGTCCCGTGAACGCTTCCTCGATCTGAGCGTTCAGCGTGCCGGTGTGGCGCCATTGGGCGACGAAGCGCTTCTTGGAATGTGACGTGACGAACCGGATGATCCCCAATGACGTCGGGATGGTGATGGCCGCGACGAGCGCCAGCAGTGGAGAGATCACGAACATCATGGTCAGCACCCCGACCAGCGACAGCACCGAGGTCAGGAGTTGGCTGAGCGTCTGCTGCAGGCTCTGCGAGATGTTGTCGATGTCGTTGGTCACCCTGCTCAGCAGATCACCGCGGGCCTGCGCGTCGACGTAGCTGAGGGGCAGGCGGCTGAGCTTGTCCTCGACGTCGGACCGCAGGCGGTACATGGTTCGCTGCACGACGCCGGCAAGCGTGTACGACTGCAGGTACGTGAGCCCGGCGGCGCAGACGTAGAGAGCCAGCACCGTGACCAGCACGCCGCGCAGCGCCGGGAAGTCGATGTGCTGGCGACGTCGGATCGCGTTGAAGATGAGGTCGGTCCCGTGGCCGAGGATCTTCGGCCCCAGCACCGTCAACGTCACGCTGACCAGTGCGAAGCACACCACGGCGATCGCCCGGGTGCGCTCGGCGCGCATGCGTGCCAGCAAGCGCTTGGTGGAGCCACCGAAGTCCTTCGACTTCTCGGCCGGCATGCCGAGTGCGCGCATCGGGCCGGGCGACGCTGCGGGCCGCGCCTCGGGTGGTCGAACGACGGGCTCGTCGTCGGCTGGGTCGACGGCTCGCCGATCGGTGGCGTCGGTGCTCACGCTGCCTCTTCCGCGGTCATCTGCGACTCGACGATCTCGCGATAGGTCTCGCATGTCTGCAGCAGCTCGGCATGCGTGCCGAGGCCGACGGACTCTCCGTCTTCGAGGACGAGGATCTGGTCGGCGTGGAGGATCGTCGACACTCGTTGGGCGACGATGATGACGGTTGCCTCCGCCGTGTGAGGAGCCAGGGCGGCGCGCAGTCGAGCGTCGGTGGCGAGGTCGAGTGCGGAGAACGAGTCGTCGAACAGATAGATCTCCGGCCGGCGTACCAACGCCCTGGCGATCGCCAAGCGTTGTCGCTGCCCGCCCGACACGTTCGAACCACCCTGGGCGATGGTGGCTTCGAGCCCGCCCGGCATGGCCCGGACGAAGTCGGTGGCCTGGGCGATCTCGAGAGCGGCCCAGAGCTGTTGGTCGGTTGCCAGCGGATCGGCGAAGCGCAGGTTGCTGGCCACCGTGCCGGAGAACAGGTACGGCTTCTGCGGGACGAGCCCGATTCGGCCCCACAGGGTGTGTGGATCGAGATCACGAACATCGACACCGTCGACCAGCACGGCGCCCGACGTCGCGTCGAACAGGCGCGGGATCAGGCTGAGCAGCGTGGTCTTGCCCGAGCCGGTGCTGCCGATGACAGCGGTGACCTGACCCGGCTCGGCGACCACCGACACGTTCGTCAGAACCGGGGCCTCGGCACCCGGGTAGTGGAAGCCGACGTTGCGCAACTCGAGCCTGCCGGCTGTGCGCAACTCGGTGATCGGTACCTCGGCACGGACAACGGACGAAGGGGTGTCGAGCACATCGACGATTCGCTCTGCGCAGACGGCGGCACGTGGCACGAGGATGACCATGAACGTGGCCATCATCACCGCCATGATGATCTGGGCCAGATAGCTGAGGAAGGCGATGAGTGCTCCGATCTGCATCCGACCCGTGTCGATCCGACCGGAGCCGAACCACAACACGGCGACGCTCGACGAGTTGAGGACCAGGACCACGATCGGGAAGAAGAAGGCCTGCAGCCGCCCGGCGCGCAACGCCGTATCGGTGAGGTCGGCGTTGACATCACCGAATCGTTTGGCCTCGGCGGGCTCGCGCACGAAGGCGCGAACCACGCGGATGCCGGTGATCTGCTCGCGCAGCACGCGGTTGACCGTGTCGATGCACTCCTGCATCTTGCGGAACTGGGGGACCATGCGCGAGACCACGCCGAGGACGCAGATCACCAGTACGGGAATGCTGACCGTGAGGATCCATGAGAGACCGCCATCCTCACGGATGGCCATCACGACACCGCCGACGGCGGTGATCGGCGCCGCCACCAGCAGGGTGCACGTCATCAGCACCAACATCTGTACCTGTTGCACGTCGTTGGTGATCCGGGTGATCAGCGACGGCGCCCCGAAGTGAGCCATCTCGCGGGCGGAGAAGTCGGACACCTGATGGAAGATTCCGCCGCGCACATCTCGGCCGAACCCCATCGCTGCCTTGGCGCCGAAGTAGACGGCGGTCGCCGCACACACGATCTGCAGCAGCGTGATCAGCAGCATCAGCCCACCCGTCGACCAGATGTAGCTGGTGTCGCCGCGTACGACACCCTTGTCGATGATGTCGGCGTTCAGGCTCGGCAGGTACAACGCGGCGATCGTCTGTGCCGCCTGCAGCACCAGCACCGCGACGAGCTGCGGCTTGTAGTTGCGCAGATAGGTGCGCAGCAATCGGATCAACATCAGCCCGACACCGCCTGACGGGTGCGGTTGCGAATGCCGTCGAGCAGCAGCGACACGATCTCCTCAGGCGACGTCGCTGCGCCGTCGGCGATGAGAGCCGGATGAGTGCCCGCCAGCGTGAGGCCGCGCAGCAACTGGGCGGCGGCCGCCGGACTGCGCCGCAACCGATGGCGATCGGACTCGAAGATGGCGATCAGGGCGGCGACGTCGGGGCGGTCGACCGTGTTGGCGCGCGCCGCGGGCTTCGGCACGCCGGTGATCGACATCAGCTGCCAGATGCTGGTCAGGCGGGCCTGCAGGATTCGCACCGCCTTCACCAAGCGGCCTTCCAGCGAGCCGGTGCCACCGATCGCCCCGAGCTCCTTGGCGACCTGGGCAGGGTCGTAGGCGGCGTCGACCGTCGCTTGCAGCAACGACTCGATGTCGGGGAAAGCTCGAAAGATGGTGCCCTCGGCAATCCCGGCCGCCTCGGCGATCTGCCGGGTCGTGACGGCCGCGCCGTGGGCCAGCAGCAAGGGGAGCGTCGCGGCGATGATCGCGGCGCGACGCTCCGACGGCGGCAGTGGTGCTGCACGACATCTTCTCGGTGCCTCGAGAGGAGCCGGTTCGGCGATTGGCATTCCGGCAGATTACATGAGTGAGAACTCACTCACACTGAGGGTTTGGCATCCGGATGCGCGGATTCGCGGTCAGCGGGCGATCAGCACCGGGATGTCGGCTTCGCGCATCACTGCTCCGGAGACCGACGGGACCAGCAGCTTGCTGAACCAGCTCCGCTCGTGTGAGCCGATCACGATGACATCGGCCTGGTGGTGGTGCGCAGCGTCGAGGATCGCGGTGGCTGCATCCCCGACTTCACCGACAACTTGTGGGTTGGGGAGATGCGCCTCGGTGGCGACGTCTTGGGCGACCTGGATGGCGGCATCGATCGGCGCCTGCGCGGCCTCTGCAGCTTCGGCATCGGTGGTCGGCGCACCGCCACGCGGTGCGACCGCGGGCGTTCCCGATGGCGCCATCACGATCGGGTAGCCGATTCCCCAGACCAGGGCATCGCCGCCCCACATCATCGGTGACCGGTCGGCGACGTTGACGACCGTGTAGGTCGCGCCGTCGCCGAACAGGTTGTAGGCGATGCGGGCAGTGTTGATGGATGATTCCGAATCGTCGACCGCTATCAGCACTTGAGTCATGTCCCGTTCTTACCCGATCGGGCGATCGGACAAACCACGAGCGGGCGTTTGCGCTGCCCGCCCGGCGGGTAACGCTCACGACATGACCAGGCAACAAGGCAACGACGCCCTACCGGACAGCGATGACGACGCGGCAGGTGCCGAGTTCATCGATCGCCCCGAGAACCTTCCCGGCGACCGCGACGACAAGACGCCGCCCGAAAAAAGACCTAGCCCTACGCCTTCGGCCACTGTCGCTGCAGCCACGACACCAGAGCGGTCTGGAACTCGTGGTCACTGAACGCCATGTTGTGATCAGCTGAGCCGGCGACGATGGCGACGGCGCCAGGTATCGAGCGCGGCGAGTGCGGCCGCGTCACCGTCTGGATCGTCGCCCCCGCCGTTGAGGACCAGAACGGGCACCTCGACGTTGGCGAAGCAGTCTGCCGGGACGGCTTCCATGCCGATCATGGCGGCACCGATGGAGTCGAAATCATGGACCGGGTCGAGCCTCGCGCAGGCTCGTAGTCCCTTGAACTCGGGGTGGTCCGCCCACTCGTTTCCTTGGAAGCAGCGACCCAATGCGCTCATGGGCGTGAAGGCACCTTCCAGAAACCACGGCCCGGTACCGCACAGCGCCACCGATCGCAGTCGGCGCTCTGTGGCCAGCAACCTCGCAGCAGTCATGGTGCCCATCGAGTAGCCGACGAGGTCCACCTTGGCTACATCGAGGGCATCGAGCACTCGGCCGACGTCGCGCGCATGCGCGTCTCCGCGGTACCGCTCCGGGTCGCCGGACCAACCGGAGCGACCGTGACCACGCGTGTCGATCCCGACGACACGGGCTCCTCGATCGCGGAGCAGTGTGGTGATGGTCGGGCCCGGCATCGGCCCGATCCGACCATCGGATCCTGCCGCGAAGTAGGTATCGAAGTTCGAAATGCTGGTCATGGTGGCGCCATGGAGCAGGACCACCACTGGACCGTCGCCCTCGGAGTCCGAGAACCAGATCTCGGTCCCGTCGAACGACTCCACGATGCGTTCGGTCATGACCGAACGCTAGTCGTCGTTGTCAGGCCGGGGGTGCGGTGAACTGCACGTCGATCTCGACGTCGATCTTCTTGCCCAGGGCGAACTTGTCGATGCCCAACGGCATGTTGAAGTCGATGCCGAAGTCGTCGCGCAGGATCGTCGCCGAGGCGATGAAGCCGCTGTGCAACTTGCCATCACCGGGATGCTCAGCGGCGCCGGTGAACTCCACGGCCAGCGTCACGGGCTTGGTCACTCCGTTGATCGTCAGGTCGCCATCGGCTTCGTACTCGTCGCCGCCGGCCTCGCGGATCGCCGTCGACGTGAACGTCATCGTCGGGTGGGCATCGGCTGAGAAGAAGTCGGTCGACAACAAGTGAGCGTCGCGGTCGGCGTTGTTGGTGTCGATCGAGGCGATGTCGATCGTTGCGCCGAAGCGAGTGCCGGCCAGGTCGTCGCCGACCGTCAGCCAGGCATCGACACCGTTGAACCGGCCGTGCACGTTGGTCAGGCCGAGGTGGCGAACCTTGAAGTGAACGCCGGAGTGACTGGGATCAATCGCCCATGTACCGGACGTGAGGGGAAGTGTGGCGAGCATGACGGGACCTCCTGGAGAGAAACTGAATGTCGCAACAATACCAATAGTAACTATCACTGACAACACAATCTCTGAGGTTCGTGCATCCGGTACCCTGGCGACATGAACTCCGATGTGGCGATCCCCGGCCAACCCGAGGCCGCGCTCGACATCCCGCATCGAGAGCTGCTGGAACTGTCTGCCCGGTTTCGCGCATTCGTTCTTGAAATGGGTCGACGTTCGCCCATCGGGAGGGCTGACCTTTCCGCGGCTGCGGGTGCTCGAGGCCCTGCACTGCCAGGGCCCGGCGAAGATGAAGACGTTGGCCGACGGTCTCGGCCTCAGCGCCCGCAACCTCACTGCGGTCGCCGATTCGCTGGAAGGCGAAGGCCTGCTGCGCCGCGTTGCCCACCCGAGCGACCGGCGGGCCACGTTGCTGGAACTGACCGACGACGGCCAGGTTGCCGCCGACGAGTCGCTGGGGCCGAGGCTGGCTGAGATCAGCCGCCTCTTCGACGAGTTGTCCCCCGCCGACCGCGACAACCTTCGCAGCACGCTGGCCGCACTGGTGGCGGCGATGGAGTCGGGTTGCAGCGGAGAAGGGCTCGGATCATCCTGATGGCCGGCCCACTCGCTGCCGTGCGCCGCTCGGTGCTCGACCTGTCGGTGCTCAACGACGGCCAGTCGAGTGGCGAAGCGTTGCAGACCACCACGGCTCTCGCCCGGCGCGCCGACGATCTCGGCTACACGCGGTTCTGGGTCGCCGAGCATCACAACATGCCGAGCGTGGCGTGCACCTCGCCGGCCGTCTTGATCGCCCACCTCGCGGCCCTCACCACGGAGATCCGCGTCGGATCGGGCGGCGTGATGCTGCCGAATCACGCCCCGCTCGTGATCGCCGAACAGTTCGCCATGTTGGAGGCACTGCACCCGGGCCGTATCGATCTCGGGATCGGTCGTGCTCCCGGCACCGACCAGCGAACTGCAGCGGTGCTGCGGCGCACGAACGGCCCGCTCGGCGAGGACGACTTCCCCCGCGACTTCCTCGATCTCATGGGGCTCCTCGGTGATCCGCGAACTGCCACGGGATTGTGGGAGCAGTTTCGAGCGACTCCGGCCGCCACGACCTCGCCGGCATTGTTCCTGCTCGGCTCCAGCGGTTACAGCGCCCAGCTGGCCGGGCACCTTGGGTTGCCGTTTGCGTTCGCTCATCACTTCGACACCGGCGGCACCATGCAGGCGACCGAGCTGTATCGCCACACGTTCCAGCCGTCGGTCGTGCTCGACGAGCCGTACATGATCGTGACGGCCAATGTGCTGGCCGCGGACTCCAAAGAAGACGCCGACTGGCACTCGGCCCCGGGCCGATTGACCTCGCTCGGCCGTCGCACCGGGAAGTTCATCCGCCTCCCGTCGCCGCAGGACGCCGCCGTGCATCCCGATCTCGAACAGGCCAACCAACTGCCGAGCAGCCGCATCGTCGGCGAGGTGTCGACGGTCATCAGGGAGTTGGAGGAGCTCGTCGCCCGCACCGGCGCCGCCGAGGTGATGGTCACGTCGGTCGCCTACGACCTCTCGGCCAGGCTGCGCAGCATCGAGCTGTTGGCCGAGCACTGGCGCCTGAGCTCGACAGAGCTGCCAAATGCTCGATATCGCGAGTGCGAAGACGATCGCCGAGACCTACGGGCTCGGCGACGACCCGGTCCTGACCGGCCCGGTGGCCAGGGGCGAGGTCGGCCAGGTGTGGCGACTGACGACGTCGCTCGGCACCTTCGCCGTGAAGGAGCCGTTCGAGCAGCCGTCCATCGCCGAAGCCGATGACGACGCTGCGTTCCAGGATGCCGTCGCTGCAACGGGGGTGGTCATGCCGGCCGTCGTGCGCACACGATCGGGCGACGTCGTTGCCGAAGTCGGCGGCGCGCACGTCCGCGTGTACGACTGGGTCGATGTCGGCGAGCGCGATCCCCGGCTCGATCCGGCGACGGTCGGACGCCTCGTCGCTTCGATCCATCGTGTCCGGTACATCGGCCGCAACCCCGTCGATCCCTGGTACACCGACCCGATCGGCGCCGACCGATGGGACGAGCTGGTGCCTCAGCTGGCCGCCGCGGGTGCGCCGTTCGCAGACCAGCTGGCCGCTCGACGCGACGAGCTCGTGGCGCTGGAGAAGTTGCTCGAGCGCCCCGCCGATCTTCAGACGTGCCACCGCGATCTGTTCGCGGACAACGTCCTGCGCACTCCCGCAGGCACGTTGTGCGTGATCGATTGGGAGAACAGCGGGCTCGCCGATCCCGCGCAAGAGCTGGGTCTCGTGTTGTTCGAGTACAGCTGCGGTGAGGCCGATCGGGCCCGCGACTTGTACAGGGCGTATCGCGACGCCGGTGGACCGGGTTGCATCGATCGACCCGGGAACTTCTCCATGGTCATCGCTCAGCTCGCCCACATCGGCGAGATCTCCTGCAGCCGGTGGCTGGATCCGGCGCGAGTCGCCGAGCAGGACCGCAACACCGGTCGCGTCGACGAGTTCGTGTCGGACATGCTCACCCGCCGGATGATCGATGAGCTGGTCGAGGCCGTCTCAGGATGAGAAATCGGGTATTGCACCGCGCACGACGTCGGCCCTGCCTTGCGGCTGCTCCCAGTCCTCCTGCCGGCCCAATGCGGTGAGGTCGAGGAACGCGTAGGACCCGCCGAGCCACTCCGTGCCGCGACCGAACGTGGAGTACGTGTGGAAGATCTCGTCATCGTCCATGATGAAGGTGCTGTAGCCGGGCTGCTCGCTGGGACCCTCGAGGATCCATCCGAAGCCGTGCGACTCGAGCTCTTCGGGGCTGCGGAAGTTGAACTCCACCGGCGCGACGGACGGGTCGAGGCTGACGTGGAAGTCGTAGTTGAAGTCGCTTCGGTTCGACGAATACCAGGGGAACGTCCAACCGTGCTCGGCCTTGTACCGCTCGAGCTTGTCGAGCGGTGCGCGCGACACGACCGCGAGCGTCGTTTCGCGCGCATGCAGGTGGGCCAGGAGACCGGGCGAGAGCTCGTCGGACGCCGCGGTGCAACTGGGGCAACCGTCGTCCCAACTCGGGTCGAACATGAAGTGCTGCACGATGAGCTGCCGGCGTCCTTCGAACAGATCGGCCAATGTCGCCGGACCGTCACTGCCGGCGAACTCGTACTTCTTGTCGACGCGGACCATCGGCAACATGCGGCGCTTGGTGCTCAGCGCATCGCGCGCTTGCGTCATCGCCTTCTCCTCGGCGAGCAGCGCAACACGGGCTTTGTGCCATGCGTCGCGATCAACAACCTGTGGCAGCGTCATGCGACCACCGTACCCACGAGGCTGCGACGATAATCAGAACTTCGAGCACGAAAGCAGTGTGCTGATTACGGTGGCCGCAACTGCGACCCCCAAGTGAGTGCCATGACCACGCTCGTCAGCTACCAACTCGAGGACTCGATCGCCACCATCACGATGGACGACGGCAAGGTCAACGCGCTGTCGCCGAGCATGCTCGGCCAGATCGGCGATGCGCTCGATCGCGCCGAGTCCGACCAGGCGGTCGTCGTGCTCAGCGGCCGGCCCGGCATCTTCTCGGCCGGCTTCGACCTTGCAGTCCTGGCTGCCGGCGGCGACGGCGCGATCTCGATGGTCCGCTCCGGCTTCGAGTTGGCAGAGCGCCTGTTGTCGTTCCCGCTTCCCGTTGCGATCGCGTGCACCGGGCACGCCATGGCAATGGGTTCCTTCCTGTTGTTGTCGGGGGACTATCGAGTCGGCGCTGCAGGCCCGTACAAGTTCTCGGCGAACGAGGTGGCCATCGGGCTCACCATGCCGCGGGCAGCGATCGAGATCCTCCGGCAACGGCTGACACCGGCGGCCTTCACACGGGCCGCGATCCTCGCCGAGGCGTTCACGCCGGAGAACGCCGCCGAGGTCGGATTCGTCGACCGCATCGTCGACCCCTCCGAAGTCTCCGCAGTCACGCACGGCATCGCCACGGCAATGGCAGCCCTCGATGTGCGCGCCCATTCGGCCACCAAGCTGCGCGCTCGCGAGCACACGCTGACCGCGATCCGTACGGCAATCGAAACCGACGTAGCTGCCTTTGGGCAGCCTCGCGAGTAGGCCGACCGATCGCAGCGACGCTGTAGTGGCGCGTCAGCGCGGCTTGGCGGTGCTGTCGCGCACGATCAGCTCCGTCGGCAGCAACACATGACGGACTCGCCCCGACGTACCGGCGCGTCTCCGTTCGATCGCAGCAGTGAGGGCGGCAGCCGCGGCGTGGCCCTTGGCGGCGACGTCTTGGCGAACCGTGGTCAACGCCGGGCGCATCCGCGTGGCGAGTGGATTGTCGTCGAAGCCGACCACCGAGAGATCGTCGGGCACCGTCAGGCCGCGAGCCTGCGCGGCCTGCACCACCCCGTAGGCAACGACGTCACTGAAGCACAAGATCGCGGTCGGCGGTGCGGCCTGATCGAGCAGCAACCCGGCTGACTCGTTGCCGGGCTCATCGGCGGCGTGCGCCTCCTGCACGACGGTCGGCTCGATGCCGGCCGCGTGCAGCGCCTCGATCCAGCCCATCAGTCGCTGCTTGACCACGTGGTTGGTCGTCGTGCGGATCGGGTCGTGAAGGATCCTGGCCGGGCCGGCGCGATTGGCGATGATGATGTCGATTCGTCGATGGCCGAGGTCGACGAGGTGTTGCGCCGCAGCATGCGCCCCGGACCGGTCGTCGATGTTGACGCTGGCGAAGCCCGACGAGGTGGCCTGGTCGACGAAGACCAAGGGCAGCTTGCGTCGCTTCAGCCAGTCGATGGCATTCGACTCGGTGTTGCACGAGTACACCATCGCGCCGTCCATCGGCACGTCGCGCGCCGGGATCATGTCGCCCTGTGGCGATGCCGACAACAGGGTCAGCGCCAGACCGGTTGGTCCGAGTTCCTCGGCGATCGCCCCGAGGAACGTCGTGGCCACCTCGTCGGCAAACGCATCCTGCAACACGTCGGTCAGCAGCACCCCGACGGCCCCGGACGTGCCTCTGGCCAGTGCCCGAGCCGACGGATCGGGGCCTGCATACCCCAGTTCTTCGGCAGCGGACAGGATTCGGTCACGGAGCTCCGACGACAACTGGTCGGGCCGGGAGAACGCATTGGACACCGTCATGCGACTGACGCCGACGCGGTCAGCGATCGTCTGCAGTGTCACTCGCGCCATGCCACGATTCTGGTCCGAATCCCATGGGAAACCCCATTTCGTCGGAATTTCGCTGCGGTGCGCTCATCGGTCGCCGGTCAGCATTCTGCGCAGTACCGGGCTGGTCGTCGGGCGACCGCCGGGCGACGCAGCGACTCGCGCAGCTTCACGGCGACACGGCGAAGACGATGGCGTGGCTCGGTGTAGGGCTGCACCGGGGCGTCGGGGAAGGCGCTGTAGGCGGCGCCGCGGGCGTTGCGCCTCGAGTACATCTCGGCGACTGTGTGGAACGGCTCCATGTCTGACTCCTATCTCTGTCTGTATCGGTATAGTACAATTTGAACTGTACCGGTCAAGTCAGATATTGCAAGTCATTTTCGTGTGATGCACGTCATAGCGCCGGCCAGAGCCAGCCGTCGTCCACCACGCACGTTCCAGGTGTAGACCTAGGGAGCGGGCGCGCCTTCGGCCAGGCCCACCGATTCGCTGAAGTTGTCGGGCAACACGAGCTGTTCTCGCTGGCGTTCTTGACGAACCGCAGTCACGACCACCTGCAGCGCACCCGACACGGGGACGGCCAGGAGTGCACCGAGGATCCCGAACACCTCGACCGCCAGCAACACACTGAGCAGGATTCCGAGAGGGTTCACGTTGACCTTGCGGGCCATGATCCACGGGTAGATCACGCCGTTCTCGATCTGTTGGTACACGACGAAGAAGATCACCGAGATCAGGCCCGCGGTAGGGGAGTGCAGATATGCGGCGATCACGCACACGGCCGCACCGACGGTTGCGCCGACGAGTGGGATCAGGTCGGCGACGGCGACGAACAGTGCCAGCACGACGGGGCTCGGCACGCCGAGGGCGACGAGGCAGCCGAATGCTG
Source organism: Ilumatobacteraceae bacterium (assembly GCA_963805445.1). Classification (GTDB taxonomy): domain Bacteria; phylum Actinomycetota; class Acidimicrobiia; order Acidimicrobiales; family Ilumatobacteraceae; genus JAENVT01. The sequence goes on from CAWDUI010000038.1 coordinate 20,691, forward strand.
CGATGCCGGCGATCAGGCTGATGATGAGGTTGCCGATCACATATCCGCTCACGGCCCCGGCCGCGTCCCCGGCGATCCGCTTGGCTGCCGCCCGACGTCGATACGGGATCAAGGTTTCCAGCGTCCGCCCGATCGCGGCGGACTGGCTGAGGAACAAGAAGGTCAACAGCGTGATGGTCACGAACGCGAACGCGGCGCTGAACACCGTCTGGAGCACCTCGAACGACGACACGTTGAGCCGATCGGCCGCTCGCGTCAGGTTCGCCTCGTTGTCCTTCACGTAGCGCTCGATGTGCAGCTTGTGGACGATGTGTCCGACAGGACCGCGGCCGCTTGCGGCGTCGTGCACCGTACCCGGCAGATCGGTGAGGATCTGGACGAGCTGGGTGCGCACGGGCATCACGAACAGGGCGATCACGCCTGCCCAGACGATCAAGAGGCCGAACACCACGACGCTGGTCGCCAGCGTTCGTCGCCCGCCGAAGCGACGATCGAGTCGCGACACGAGCGGCGCCAGCACGACGGCCATGAAGCCGGCGATGGCGATCCAGGCGAGGATGCGCACGACGGCGAGCAGCAGCACGATCGAGGCATACGTCGCCACGACGATCCCGACGGTGACCACGATCGTTCGCCACGGGACATTGGACCATTTGCCGTTCGGTGAGCCGCCAGGGTCGACGACTTCGGGATTCCATGGCGCGCTGCTGCCGGGGATGTAGAGGCCGTCATGGTGATCGGCTCCCTCTGACGTGGGATGCACGGACTACCTCTTCCCTGCGCTTGACTCACTCAAACTCGGCGTCGGCCGAAGTGATCGTCGGGCCATCACTTGATCAGGTTTCCGACGACGTTGATGGCGACGCCGACGATGACCGTGCCGAACAGGTACGACAACATCGCGTGCCGAATCACGGTTCGCCGGATCTTCCGTTCGGCGATCCCGGTGTCGGAGACCTGGAACGTCATACCGACGGTGAACGCAAGGTAGACGAAGTCCATGTAGTCGGGGCGCTGGCGTTGGTTGGCGAAGTCGATCCCGCCCACGGGCTCGCTGTAGTACATGTGTGCGTAGCGAAGCACGAACAACGTGTGCACGGTGAACCAGGACAAGAACACGGTGAACACGGCGACGCCGGTCAGTACTCCCGACATCGCGCCGGAGCGGCCCCGGGCGTGGGCGAGACCGAGGACAACGCCGATGAGGCTGATCACGCTGGCCGCGACCATGATCACGTCGACGATCGCGCGGCTGTCGTCCTCGCGGGTGGCGACCCGCTCGGTGGATGCGGCGTCGAGGACCACGATGAACGTCCACACCGAGCCGACGATGAACAACGCAGCGACGTCCCAACCGGCCAGCACGCTGAGTTGCCATGATCCGAAGAAGGCGGTCGCCCCACCCGCGAGGCCACCCAGCGGGGCGGCGATCAGCAACCGCTGGCGCTGGTCGAGGTGTCCGCCCATCGCCCCGACCGGAGCACTGTCGACCAGGCCGCGGCGCCGGCTGGTCATCGTCCGCCCTCGGTGATCACCGGCGCAGCCTACTGGCGTGTTGCGAACGTGGTTTGGGCACGTTGTGCACGGGGTATTCATGGGAACAACTGTCCGCTCGGCGCCGCCGGTCGGACGCAAACCCCCAATCAGTCTCCGAAGGAGAAACTGCCATGTCGTTCACCGAAGGTCCGCTGCAAGAACGCAGCGATGTCGTCTTCCAGTCGCCCCCGGCGGCCGTCGTCGACACACCCGTACAGCGAGAAGTCGTTGTGCCCGCAGCCCAGGTTGCGCCTGTCGCCGTCGTCAACGGCGGGCAGGTTCGTCGGGCCTATGCATCCCGCTTCGCGCCGGATGCCGTGATCGCCGCGATCGCCGGCCTCGTGATCCTGGTAGTCGGCTTGATTGCCATCGTCCGCGGTGGCTTCGACGGCCAGATGTCGGATCCCGTCGTCAGCGTCGTCGGTTTCACCCACACGACCACACTCGGCCTGATCGAGATCGTCATCGGCGCCGCGCTTCTGATCAGCGGGGCCACACGGTCGCGAAGCGGCGAGATCTTCTTCGGCAGCGTGCTGGGCATCGCCGGCTTCGTCGGCGCAGTGCAGACCGAGTCGTTCACCAAATCGTTGGCCTTGGAGTCATCGATGGCGTGGCTGGCCGTGCTGACCGCCGTCGTGGTCGTGCTCGCAGCCCTGTTGCTGCCGCGCTACGCACGGAGCTCGACCGTCATCGAGCAGATCTAGCACCTCGGCTCCACAAACCCTCAACGATCGAGGGCGACCGCTTCGGCGGTCGCCCTCGGTCGCGTCAGGGAGAACTAGAGGGCCGGGGCCCGACGACGACGGCAACGAATCGTGAGCTGACCGGCTTCGCTGGCGGCGATGATCTCGTCCATGAGGTGGCGAACGATCCCGAGCCCGCGTCCCGATGCCTCGTCTGCGTCGGCGACGGTCCACGTCTCCGGGTGCAGGAGGTGGTCGGGTACGTTCGAGGCATCGCCGACGACTTCGACCTCCCACCAATCGGGGTCGGTCACCTCGAGCAGGATCGTCAGCCTCGCTCCGGTCCCATGCTCGATGATGTTGGTGACCAACTCGCTGACGGCGAGCGCATAGTCGCTGATCACCTTGATGGTGGCGCCGTGCTCGCGCAACGTGTCGGTGACGAATTGCCGCCCAGCGCGCGCGCTCGTCGGCACGGCGGCGAAGGCGCGTTGTTCACGGTCGACGGCACTCGTGTTCATGTCACCACGAGGGTCCGCCATCGCCACGGAATCGTACCCAGCGCCATCTCATGGCGGCTTGATACCCGGCTCGGCGACAGTCGAAACCTCGCAGTGAGCAGTTCATTGGGGTGGCCCCGATGGTTCATTTCGGGAGATTTCGGGTATCAGATGGCGCACGGTTCTCGGCGTGCAATGCGGAGAAAGGCAGAACATGGCAGCGGACATCTGGACCTTTCCGCCGACCACCGAGTCGCTGCGATTCCTGCTCGGCTACCGGATCATGGCGATCGATGGACGCGTCGGCAGGATCGACGAGAACTCACTGGCAGCCGATTCCTCATTCATCGTCGTCGATACGGGGTGGTGGATCTTCGAACGCAAGCGCCTCATCCCCTGCGGCCTGATCCGCTCGATCAGCGGCCGCGAAACAACGATCTACCTGGCCATGACCAAGCGGGATGTGAGAGCCGCGCCGGTGTTCCAACCGATCAAGCACTCCAGCGAATCCGGGCGGTACAACGACTTCTACGGCTCGTCGTGACCTGACCCGTGACCGCTGATCCACCGTCTTCCAGGACTTTCGCCCGCACATCCGCCCCGAACGCGCCACCCGAAACCTCGGCTACGGTCACGTCGGTGACCCGGTTCGTGGAGGATCAACTGTGGCGTGATCCCGAGCACACCGTGTCGGGGTTGCTCCACATCATCTCGGCAAACCTCGGCGGCGACCTGGTCGTGTGGGCCAAGGCCGACGTCGAGTCCGGCTTGCTGACCATCGTCGACATCGCCGACCCGGGAGCCCCGACGCAGGTGATCTCCGATCTCATCCAGCAGAGCTCGGCCATTGCGCCGACGACGTTGAGCACCCACGTCATCGACTCCGACGAGCCATTGCTGATCCCGCTGGTCGATGGCGCCGACTGTTCTGCGGACTCGCTTCCCGAGCCGTGGGCTGGGTACCTCGCGGCTGATCCGATCCATGGGTTGATCGCGGTGCCAATTCGCCTCGACGAGGCGGCGACCGGGGTGCTGTTTGCAGGTCGACGCACGACTGCTGTGCAGTACAACGTCGACGACCTGCGGTTCGTGGAATCGGGAGCCTATCGATTGGCCGGCCGGCGCCCGAACGCCTCGATCGCCGAAGATCACGGATCTGCGGCACGGGGTGTCGTCGGATGGCTGGCCGGGCAGCGCCGCCGGATCGGTCTTCGCCAGATCGTGCTGGGCGCGGGGTTGCCGCTGCTCTTGACCCTCGTGCTCCGGCCGCTCGGCGACGCTGCCAACTACCGTCCCGGGGTGCTGCTGTTGCTCGGAGTCGTGGTGGCGGCCGTCGTGGCCGGGGCACGCGCTGCGGCATTGTCGGGCGTCGTGGGCAGCCTCGCTCTGTGGTGGGCCCTCACACCGAAACTCAGCTCGTGGAGCCTGGCCAGCAATGCTGACGTCGTCGGTGTTGCCCTGTTTCTCGTCGTCGCAGGGGGAGTGGTCCTGCTGGAGCACCGACTCGAGCGGATGCGCGAGTCCGAACGTCTGGAACGCCAGCTCAGCGAGACCCTGCTGGCCCAATCACCGAGTGCGATCGCGGTGTTCGACGAGCAGCTCCGCTACCAGCGCGTGAACCAGCCGATGGCCGAGATGAACGGGGTGACCGCGGCCCAGCACGTCGGTTTGCGGCCCGGTGACCTCAGCCCGATTGCCGGCCAGTTGCACGAGCATCTGCTGCAGCGAGTCCGCGACAGCGGCCAGCCGATCACCGATCACGAACTGACGATCGTGATGCGCGAGATCGGCGTAGAGCGGCACTGGAAGGTGAACTATCAGCCGCTACGCGATGGCAGGTCCGACGGTGGTCGCGATCGGTGCGGCAGTGACCGACATGACGTTCGACGTCGTGTCGTCGCGGCAGGCAGAGCGATTGCTGCAACTGTCGGAGTCCCTCACGACGGCACTCGACGAACAGCAGATCGCCGAGTGCGTCTGCTCGTTCCTGGTCGACATGTTTCACGGGCGAGCGACCGTTGCCCTGCGCGACCACAACGTGCTCGTCGTCGCCGCGCTCGCCGGGTTCGGCGACATCGACGCCGCCCGCTGGCGCGGCGCACGCATCATGATCGTCGAGGACGGCCCGATTGCCGAGGCCGCGCGCACGAACACGCCGGTCGTGCTGCAGGGACACGACGACGTCGCTCGCCGTCGGCCGAACACCGACCCTCAGCGCCTCGTGGCACCGGACCAGGCCAGCCTGTCGATGCCGCTACGCGCCGGCGACACCGGGTTCGCGGTCGGGGTGATGCATGTCGGCTGGGCCGCGCCGCGCCCGATCACCGAGGCGATGACGACGCTGGCAGGCACGGTGTCGTCGCTGGTCACGCTGGCACTCGCCCGGATCGTGGCCACCGACGATGCCCACGAGGTCGAGTTCCGACGCGCGCTCGACGCGATGCTCGACGACGTCGTGGTCGCCCGGGCCGTCCGCGACGACGGTGGTGAGATCGTCGACTTCGTCATCGAGTTCGTCAACAGCCATGGCTCGAGCGGGGCCCGGCGAAGCAGCGATGGCGTCATCGGGCACCTCATCTGCGAGATCCACCCCGACTGGCGTGCTTCGGGGATGTTCGATCGCTTCCGCGATGTCGTCGAGAGCGGCATCGCCGTATCAGGGTCACCGCGTGCAGTACGCCGACGCGATGGTCGATGGGAACCGACGTCAGGCGTATTGGACCATCCAGGTCGCCAAGCTGGGCGACGGCTACATCTCGGCATCTCGCGACGTGACCGACATCGTCGTGGCCGAACAGACAACTCGCGCCGCGGCGTTGCAGGCCGAAGCCGAACGCACCGCCATCGGCCTGCTGCAGGCCGCCGCCCTGCCGACGACACTGCCGCAACTGCCGGGCGTTCGCATCGCCGCCGTGTACGAGCCGGCCGATCCGCGTCAGCCGATCGGCGGCGACTGGTACGACGTGTTCGCCCTCGACGACAACCGTGTCGCCCTGGTCATCGCCGATGTCGCCGGCCATGGTCACCAGGCCGCCGTCTTCATGGTGCAGGTCCGCAACATCTTTCGGGCGATCGCGGCCGAGCACACCGATCCGAGCGAGGTGTTGATCCGCGCCAACAACGTGACGACTCGCCTCAACGAGATCGATGGGCCGTTCGTCACGTGTTGCTACGCCGTGCTCGACGTTCGTACGCAGACGCTTCGCTGGGCGCAGGCCGGACACTTCTCTCCGTTGGTCGTGCTGAATGACGGCACTGCGATGTACCTCGAGGAGCGGTCGGGTGCGCCGCTGGCGCTCTACGAAGGTCAGGCCTACGAGTCGTCGTCCATCGAGGTCAGCCCCGGCGACCGCGTGTTGATGTTCACCGACGGGTTGGTGGAACGCCGGCGAGAGCACCTCGACGTGGGGCTCGCTCGGTTGGCCGACCTCGCTGCCTCGCATGCGGACCTGTCGCCCGACGAGTTCGTGCGCACACTGGCGGCCTCGGTGACCCAACGCTTCGACGACCTGGCGCTGGTCTGCATCGACTTCGTCGGCTGCTAGGGACCGGCGTCCGCACGCTCCTCGCGTTCATGCGGTCGGGTCATTGCCAACAACATCGAATCCAACGATGCGGACGTGACAGACGTGTCGACGGCTTCGATCAACTCGGCCAAGGGCACGCCCTGCTCGTCGGCCTGGTGCACCAGCTTCGCCGCTGCGTCGTACCCGATTCGTGGGGCAAGTGCCGTGACGATTGCCGGCGAGCGCTCGGCGTTGGTCCTCATCCGCTCCTTGTCGACCTCGATGCCACGGATGCAGCGACGGTCGAGGAGTGTGGCAGCGTTCGCCAGGAGGTGGATCGACGACAGGAGGCTGCGCGCCGCGATCGGCATGGCCGTGTTGAGCTGCAGGGTCGACATCGTGGCGGCGAACGTGATGGTGGCGTCATTGCCGACCACCTGCGCGGCGACCTGTTGGACCATCTCGGCGATGACGGGGTTGACCTTGCCGGGCATGATCGAGCTGCCCGCCTGCAGTTCCGGCAGTGTGATCTCGGCGAGTCCGCCGTTCGGCCCGGAACCGAGCAAGCGCAGGTCGCCGGCGATCTTGTGCATCGACAGGGCCACCACCTTCAACAATGCGCCGGCCTCGACCAAAACATCCTGGCTCGACTGGGCCTCGAAGTGGTTGCGGGCCTCGGTGAAGGCCAGCCCGGTTCGCGTGCTGAGTCGCTGAGCCATCTGTGCCCCGAAGCCATCGGGAGCGTTGAGGCCGGTGCCGACTGCGGTCCCGCCGAGGGGCAGTTCGGTCAACCGGGGCAGGAGCGACCTGATCCGCTCGGTCGCCAGTTCGATGCTGCGCGCCCACCCTCCGACTTCCTGCCCGAAGGTCATCGGGACCGCGTCCATCAGGTGCGTCCTGGCCATCTTGACGGTGTCGAGGTGGCGACCGGATAGGTCGGCCAGCGACGATCGCAGCGCTTCGAGGGCGGGCAGCAAGCGTTGCCGTGATCTGCAACGCGGCGGCGATCCTGGCCGCGGCCGGAAAGGTGTCGTTCGAGGATTGCGAGGCGTTGACGTGATCATTCGGGTGCACCGCCACGCCGAGGATCTCGGCGGCGCGGTGGGCGACGACCTCGTTCACGTTCATGTTGGTGCTGGTGCCCGAACCGGTCTGGAACACGTCGACCGGGAACTGATCGGCCATTTCCCCGGCGACGATCTCCTCCGCGGCGCGCTGGATGGCGACGGCCATCGACTCGTCGATCACACCGAGCATGCTGTTGACGGCGGCACTCTCGGCCTTGATCATCGCCAAGGCCTGGATCATCTCGGCGGGGATTCGATCACCCGAGACGGGGAAGTTGTCAACGGCGCGCTGCGTCTGCTCGCCCCATCGACGAGGGCCGGATCGGGGCAGCGCGGTTGCGGGAGTCACCATGGTCGTCCTCCTGGAGCGAACATCGCGACGCTAGCGAGGTGATCGCCCGTACCGCAGCACAGGTGCCGGGTTCAGGTCTCGACGAGGTTCAAGGCGGTCACATCGGCCACGCCTTTGACCCTGGTGAGCCGGCGCACGTGTGCACCGGAGTTCGGCCACTGCTCAGCACTGGTCAGCAGCGTGACGACACCATCGTTGACAGCGACATCTTTCAAGGCGGGATCTCGTCGCAGAACCGGATCGGCGGTGACCGCCATCCGTACCTTCGCTTCGGTGATCACCTCTGACATCGGCCGGGTTCGGCGCTGGGCAACGGCCCGGCGCAAGAAGTCCGACCAGCGAACGACGTCTTTTCGGTTGACCCACGCGGCCCAGGCCAACGCAGCGAGCCACAGCGGGCGAATTCGTCGGCGAACGATTCGGGGAATCATGAACGTCCTTTCATGGAGTCACCTCGTTGTACCCAGCAGGCCACGTCGCCAAACGCATCGGTCGGCGGGCTCAGGTGGCGTCGGGCGGATCGTCGTGCATGAAGGTGCGCAATTCGGCCAGGCTGGAGGCGATCAACCGTCCCACGTGCACCTGACTGGTGCCGATCTGCTCGGCGATCTGGGCCTGGCTGAGCTCATCGAAGAAGCGGAGGTACAAGATCTGGCGCTGGCGCGGGCGCAGCCGATCGAGCAGCCCGGCGATGACCTCGCGATTCAGCACGGCCTCGAAGTTGGCCTCGACGGTCGGGGTCGACTTGCCGGATTGATCCAAGGGCCGCGCCCGATAGGCGTTGTTGGCCTCCAACGCCTCGATCACGGCCTCATCGGAGACCTTCATGCGTTCGGCGATCTCGGCGATCCGCGGTGATCGATGCAGCTCCTTCGACAGCGCCTCGCTGGCGGCGTTGACCGCTGGTCGGAGATCTTTGGCGCGGCGCGACACATGGACGCCCCACGTGTGATCTCGAAAGTACCGCCGCAGCTCGCCCATGATGGTCGGCGTCGCGTAGGCCCCGAATGGCACACCGTGGTCAGGGTCGAATCGATCGATCGCGTTGAGCAGGCCGATGCGCGCCACCTGCACCAGGTCGTCGAAGGGCTCGCCGCGGTCGGCGAATCGGCGGGCGCCACGGGCGGCCAGCCACAGTGTGTGATCAGCGATCTCGTCGCGCAATTGAGGATCGCGGTTGAGCGAGTAGCGATCGAAGGACTCCACCAGCCATGTCTCATCCCGTTCCGACTGGCTGTGCATTGCTGTCACGTGATCGACGAGTGAGCCACTGCCGCCCAGATCTGGGCTCGGTCGTCGACGAGCTCGATGCCGTGCCGCGTGCAGACGCCGGCGAGCACCGTTCGGCAGAGGATGAGGTCGGGGTGGTCGGCGTCGAAGGTCTCGATCGCGGTCTGGCCGCGGACGCTGAACGACTGGTCCTCGACCATGAACTGGATCTCGATCGTCTTCCCGCCGCCATGCTCGATCAGCGCCAGCAGCACCTCGCTGACCGCGATCTTGATGTCTTCGATTTCGTCCACCGTGAACTCGGCCAGACCGGCGATACCGCTGGCGGCCAATCGAAGGACCCGCGACAGGGTCGGATCGGGTGGCAGTCGCAGCTCGACCGGCCCGATGGAGACCGGCTCAGTCACGATCGGTCTCGATGGAGAAGTGTTCGGTGGTGCTCGTGATCTGCAGGAGCCGGAGCACCTCGGCGCCGACGTTGCGAAGCACGACGGTTGCACCGTTGTCGCGCGCCCGTCTGCTGGCGCCCAACAGGCTGCGCAGTCCGGAGGAATCGACGAAGTAGACGTCGCCGAGGTCGATGACGACGGGGCCGTCTCCCTCGCGCGTCAGGATCGCGGCCTCGAGGATCGGGCCGCCGGCCACGTCGATGTCGCCATGAACGACGATCACACCATCGGCTTGATTGTTGATGGTGAGCGAATCGTGCTTGCCCATGTCGGTCACTGGCGGGGCCTCCTGGCGGCTGGATCTTGCGGTGGGCGCATGTGGTTGCACACGCTACGTGCCGTAACCCGAATCGGTGCCGATGACCTTCCAGCACTGCAGCGAATTTCTTTCAGGACCATGTTTAGCTCACCGGCGATCGCGGTAGTAGAGCCGACAACTTCACATTTTCCACGAAGGAGGGCAGAGTGAGCGATCAGCGGTCTCAACGGTCAGCCGAGGCTGACACCGCTGAGTCCAACAGATCCTGTCTCGTCGTTACCCGTCCCCAACGACGACAGGCACCGGGTCACGACGGCGGCTTCGACTCTCGAGTTCAAGCCGCCGTCATGGCCTTTCTCGTTGACTTCTACGAGCCGTCTCGTGTTCAGGATCCGGAGCCCACACTCAACATGATCTCGCTGATGGACCCCCACAGCGAGCGCTGAGCCCCCATTCAGCGATCCAAACGTGCCTGGCCCGACCCGTCCCCGGGCCGGGCACGTTTGCAAATTGGCCCGGTTCGAACCGACAATCAGAGCCGTTCAGAGCCGTTCAAGGGCGGGTGCCCATCACCTTCAGCCAGCGGGCGTGGGACTGCACCGCTTTCCACGGCGTCGGGTGGCTGTGAATCGTGAGTTGGCACTGGTCGCATGCTCGATCGAGCCGTTCCGCGACGAGGGGGTACACGGTATGCGGCAGGCGAGGAGCAAGGTGGTGCTCGACCTGGTAGTCGAGCCCGCCCATCAGCCAGTGCAAGGCGTGGCCGCCAACCTTGGTGCGGCAATGCACGTCGACGGTCGTTCGCAGTTGGTGGGTGATGAAGTCGGAGCCGCGACGAGCCGAATCTGCATCGGGGAACTCCACCCCTTCCGTGCAGTGGGCCAGTTGGAACATCGTCGCCAGCAGCAGGCCGACCATCCATGACACTGCGAGGTAGAACGTCAGCACGACCCACCAGCGGTGGTAGACGAGCGGCACGGCGAAGGCCCACCCGACGTGCATCACTTTGCCGAGCCCGATCATGACGAAGTCGCGGCGGCGCGGTTGTCGGGCGAATCGTTGGCGACCGATTCCGTGGTTCTTGAGGTCGATGAAGTCGGAGATCAACAGCCACTGCAATGTCAAGAACCCGTAGAGCACCCACATGTAGAGATGCTGGTACCGATGCCATGGGTGCCATGGCTGGTCGGGCGCAAGACGGGCGAACGGGGCTTGGTCGATGTCGGCGTCGATGCCGACCATGTTGGTGTTGCCGTGATGTAGGTAGTTGTGCTTGAAGCGCCAGATCCACGAGCTCGCGCCGAGCAGGTCGCCTGTGTACCCGACGACACGATTCACGGTGCGCGATGTGCTGAACGAGGCGTGGTTGGCGTCGTGGAACACCGAGGTCGCCGTTGCGGTCAAGGCGATGACCAGCACCAGTGCTGACACGATCTTGATCACGACAGACGACTCGGCTATCACCAGTGACCAGTAGCTGACGCCGGCAAGGACTGCAATCACGACCGCCTTGAGATGGAGCCTTCGACGGGCAAGAAGCAGTTCGCGCGGAGACGGCCGAACCGCCTCGGTGAGCGATCGCTGGTGCTCATCCGAGCGCCCGATGGGTGCCGCAATCGTCTGCATTGCCTCGCTCCTTCGACAATCGGCCGAAACCGCCTGCCGGGGATTGGAGCGGGCCGCCACTCACGGTTGAAGTGGCTGGTTCACCCTATCTCTCGGTGTGGTCGATGGCCGTCGTCGCGGCCGAGAGTTTGATGGCTGCTAGGCTTGCATTCGAGCCTCACGCTGACTGAACGGTCTAGACCATGCCGCCGGGTCGTGATGAAAGTAGGAGGGCATGGTCGTCGTGACAGTGCGTTTGCACAGTGCCGAGTTCAGACCTGTGATTGGTTCGTGCGTGTGAACGACGATCAGTCGATCCGCATCGCGGTCGCCTTCGCGCGGGCCGTGGCCAAGTCACCACCTGCTGGCTTGTGCAGCGCGTGTGTCGAACTCCTGGAGGTCTCCGGCGCCGGCATCACGCTGATGGGGGCGGGGCAATCCGGACCGCTGTGCGTATCGAACCAGCGGATGGCGGCGCTCGAGGATCTGCAGTTCACGATGGGTGTGGGACCCTGCCAGGACGCGTTCAAGTCCGGTATCCCCGTCCACGCCCCGCGTCTCTTCGGCCGTGAGGTCCCCCATTGGCCGGCGTTCCTCGACATGGCCCTCGAGGTGGGGATCAATGCGGTTTTTGCCTATCCGCTGGCCCTCAATGGCGCGAAGATCGGTGTGATGACGTTGTACCAGGATCTCGCGGGTGACTTGACCGGCAGCCAACACGAGGACAGCCTCGCTCTGGCCGGAGTGCTGACCGAGACGGTACTGAGCCTGCAGGATGCCTCACCGGAGGGTGTGCTCGCTGAAAGTCTCGAAGGAACCGTGGCCTACCGGGCCGAGGTCCACCAAGCCTCGGGCATGGTGTCGATCCAGCTGAGGATCCCCGTGGCCGAAGCAATCGTGCGAATTCGCGCCCACGCGTTCGCCGAAGGACGGCCTGTCGGCGAGGTCGCACGAGATATTGTCGCCCGTCGATTGCGTTTAGCGGACGATCGACGCGTACCAGGAGAAGGGGTGTAGGACTGTGTCCAACGATGCTGAACTGAAAGCGCTGACTCGACAAGCGCTGACTGCGACGACGTTTGTCGAGATCGTCGACACACTCGTCGACGACTTCGACGTGATCGAAGTGCTGACCGTACTGACGTCGCGAAGCGTCGAGTTGCTGGAAGCTGCCGCTGCGGGGATTCTGCTGGTCGACACCACGGGCCAACTCCGGGTGATCGGTGCGTCGACCGAGCAGGTGGGGCTGCTCGAACTGTTCCAGATCCAGAACGACCAGGGCCCGTGCCTCGACTGCTTCCACTCCGGGTCGGTCGTGTCCGAAGCCAACCTCGGCGCGTCGACACTGTGGCCGCAATTCGCGGAAGAGTGCGTTCGGGCCGGGTTCCCATCGGTTTGCGCCGTGCCGTTGCGCTTGAAGGACCTGATTCTGGGGTGCCTCAATCTGTTCATGTCCGAGCCGGTTCAGCTCTCCGAAGGAGAGATCCTGCTGGCCCAGGCCCTTGCCGACGTTGCCTGCATCGCCATCGTGCAGGACCAGGCGACGCGCGAGGCCGCAGTTCGCGAAGGTCATTTGCAGCACGCCCTCAGCAGTCGTATCGTGATCGAGCAGGCCAAGGGCATGATCGCCGAGCGCGGTGGACTCGACATGGACGAATCGTTTGCCCGGCTGCGCGCCTTTGCCCGCAGCAGCAACCGTGGCCTGACCGAGGTGGCCGAAGCGCTGGTCGGTGGCACGATCGGCCTCGACACCGTGGTCAGCGGTCGCCGCGTACCGCCGCCACCGAACACTCGCCGGCCCTGACGAGCGCAGATTTTGCGGTCTGCCGTTGTGCCGTGGACGCACTCGGTGTACTGTCCCTTCAAGAGCAATTCGCTCCAGCTGCGTGGCTCCAGTCCCTGGTTGCGCCCTCGCCGACGAGGAGAGCCATCGTGCGCACCCGGGACATGCGTGCAGCGACTGCACTGACAGACGCATCACCAGACGATCCGCGGATCACTGTTCGGGTCTCTCGATCCGGTCGACGCGGACGCGTCGTGCAGATCGGTGGCGAGCTGGATGTGGCCTCGCGTGGGCAGGTGCACCGCGCCTGCCTGACGGGCCGCCGCAATGAAGTCGTGGTCGAGATGACCGAGATGACCTTCATGGACTGCTGCGGATATGGCGGTTTGGTCGCCGCCCGCCAGACCCTGCGCCGTCACGGCGGTTCCTTGACGCTGCGCAATCAATCGGGGCAGCCGGCCGAGCTGCTGGCAATGATCACCAAACTCGAGTCGCGCAACTAGCAACGTGCCGACCCGCTACATGTCGATCGCGTTGCGCGTCGTCTCGATCAACTCGGCGAACTCGGCGAGTTCTGGCTCGCCGATCGATGCGTAGATCGGCACCAGTAGCCGCGACGTCAGCTTCTCTGCCTCGGCACGCGCCTCGCGGGTTTCCTCGGCGTCCCTGAACGGTCCGGTCCATCCGAGGTGCTCTGCCCAGACAGGGCCACTGCGCGGCGGGGGCGCCGGTGAAGCCAGCACGGCGTCGAGCGGTGTGATCCCACACGCGTGGACCGCGACGATGTGCGCCGCGCCGCGTAGCTCGCGCAGAACGTGCATGGTCAACGCGACCCTGCCGTTGACGTCGTCGGGCTGGGGCTGGGCGCGCCACCCGGCAAACACAGTGCCGATGGATCCGTCGGCGGCGTTGGCGATTCGGCGGCCGAGCTCGTCGAGTCTGGCCATGCGTGCCTGGTCGAACCTGGCGAGCTCTGTCGAGCCCCACCGGCAGCACAACGAGGTGTATGCGTCGGCCACCTGACGAGGGGTGAGGCCCGCGGGAATTGACTCCCAAGCGTCGCGGACCCGGTTCGGCGCGAGGAACGCCAGACCAGCCGCAGCCACGGCGGAGTCACCATCGCCGAGCACACCGGCGCGTCCGACGATCCACAGATCCGACCCCGATTGCATCTCGAGGTCGACGGCGAGTCGATCGGCCATCGGGCCGGTCATCCAACCTCGCACGAACTGCTGGATGGGCTTCAGCACTCTCTCGACCTGTTCGGCCGCGGTCATCGTTGTCATGTGAACTGTCCCTCCGGACGTCGTCGAGTGGGCTCAGGCGTGGGCGACGGGGGCGACGGCGTCGTGCCAGCGGATCGAAGCAGCGAGATGCTCCGCGGGTGTTGCGTAGCCGCCGCCCGCGGTTGACACGCGGAGGTGGGTCGCCCCGAGATCGCGAAAGGCGGTGGCAGAGTCGACCCAGGTCTGTGGGTCATCGTCGGAGCGGATGCGCATGCCGCACTCGATTCCGAGCGCGTTCGGGTCGCGTCCGGCCGCCGTTGCGTACCCGCGTAGACGACTCAACGCCTCGGCCAGTTGATCGCCCGGTGGGAACTGGGGCATCCACCCGTCGGCCAGCCGTCCGGTTCGTTCCAGGACCCGTTCGACGAGGTTGCCGAAGAACGACCCCATCCAGATCGGGATCGGACGCTGCACGGGCAACGGGTTCAGTCCCATGCGGTCGAGGTGATGCCATGTGCCATCGAACGTGACCAACTCCTCGGTCCACAACAGGCGCAGGACCTCGATCTGCTCCTCGATGCGACGGCCGCGGTTGGAGAAGTCTTGATCGAGCGCTTCGTACTCCATCCAGTTGCGACCGATGCCGACGCCGAGCCGCAGACGACCGCCGGAGAGCAGGTCGAGCTCTGCGGTCTGCTTGGCCAGCAGCACCGTCTGGCGTTGCGTGCTGACCACGATCGCAGTGGCCAGCTCGATACGGGAGGTGACCGCGGCGAGGAACGTCAGCAGCACCAGCGGTTCGTGGCACGGTACGTCGAAGGTGTGCACCTTCTCGCCGTCGCGCTCGGCGGTCGGGATGCCCGCCGGCGACGTGATCGTTGGCCAGCACGGCGTCGAACCCGGCGCCCTCGATCGCCTGGGCCATGTCTTTCAAGAAGGAAGGATCGTTGCCGATGTCGCTGGTGATGAGCATGGTTCCGAGCCGCACGACGAGGAACGTAGCAAGTCGGCCGCTCACTGGGCGAGGTGCTCGTTCCACGTCGCGGGTCATCAAGCGTTTGTGAACTGGCGCCCCGTAGCGGGGCCGCAGACGTCAAACGCTGGGGGAGACGTGTGGGGCGAGGTGGCCGAGGAGTTGTGCGACGTCGTCGACGCAGTGCACGCCCAACCGGGTGAGGGCAGGGCGGGCGTCGATCGGGAGGCCGCGGCCGGTGTCTTGGTTGAGGATGCCGCCCATGTAGATCGTACCGCTCCACCGTTCCCGGCGAGCGTCGTCCGTGAGGCGTTGACCGAGCGCCAGTGCGTTGCCGTTGTAGACGCCGAGAACGATGGCATCGGCGTCCTCCTCGGCGGCCGCCCGGACGATGCTCTCGATCGGGGCGTTCGCGCCCAGCAGGATCACCTCGGCGCCTGCCCTCGGCAACACCCGGGCCAGGGCGTCGCGGACGAGGTCGTGGACCTCCAAGACAGCGAGCACCACCCGCACGCCGTGGAGGCGCGGCGCGACAGCAGTGAGGCGGTCGGCCAGGTCGCGGACGTGTGACGCCTTCCACGGTTCCAATCGGGCGATCTCGGGCGGCGCGGCAAGGTCGACACGGCGTTCGAGCTCGCCCATCGACGTTCGTCGCAAGGCGAGCAGCACCTGCGCGGCATCGTCCACATCGACGCCGTCGTCGTCGAACGCGGCCAGGGCCCGGTCGCGGAACTCGATCGCGTACGCCGCGGTCGCCGCGCCGAGCTTCTCGAGATGCGCCCAGTCGTGGAGGTCTGGCGAGCTGCGAACGTCGCGCTCGATCTCGTGAGCGAGGAGATGCACCTCGACGATCTCGGCGGCGCTCGGGATCCGCTCGGCCTCGGTGAGGGGGACCGGGTTGAGGGCGTGGCCGGTGGGGCGCCGCAGCTGCAAGGCGATGTCGCACATCAACTGCGCCGTGACTGCCGCCAGGTTGTGGGTGCGATCGCCCGGTCGGTGATCGACGGTGTTGCCATAGATCATCGAACCGATCGAGTCGCGACCGCGGAGATCGTCGAGGGCAAAGTGCACGACGGCGCGGCACTCGGGTTGCTGGATGGTGTTGCCGAAGCAATGCGCCAACCGGGCGCCGATCAGATCCTCGACCACGTACTGCTCGAGTGCGGCCCATCCGACGTAGGCGCCGAAGTGCGACGCCTGCGTGGCCGAGCCGTCCTCGAGGTTGGAGTGCGCGAGTGCACCGTGCCGGCGAAGCGCGCCGATCGCGGCGAGGGCGCGCACGGTCTCCTCCGTCACCAGCACTTCGTCCGATCCGCCGAGCAGGTCGTATGCCGTGTACTGGCCGACGTTGCCGATCGTGGTGACGCCGGCGGCGAGGGCGTGCAATGTGTTCTGAAAGCCGGCCGGGAACCCGATCATGTAGTCGCCGAGGTGCGGCTGGATGGGCGCGGCCTCGCCGAGGCGCTGCCATTCATCGGGCCCGATGCGCGGCCCGGTCTCTTTGACCGTGAGGTGCCGTTCGGTCTCGGGCACACCCATCGCCCGGTCCAGGGCCAGTCCGAACCGGTCAACCGCGTAGCCCGGTCGCGGCGAGCCCGGTGTGCACCTCGGTCAGGGCGGTCTCGGTGGCGGTCCACGTCGAGAGTCCGACGTGCATGTGGTACATGATGCGGCCGTCGTCTCGGCAGCGCCGCTTGTACTCGGCTTCCGATTGTGCCCGATTGGCGCGAAGGAACGCCGTCGGTGGCGGGGCAGGTGGCGCAGCCTGACGACCCTCGGCGATGAGTTGCACGCCGGGGAGCAGTCGGGCCACGCCGTCAAACTAGCTGCCTCGTGAAGAACCCGTGAAGGTGCGCGTCATCGCCGTGAAGGATCCGTGAGCTTGGCGACCGCTGGACGTTGGACGGCGTACAACGACGAGCGTGAGTGATTTGATCTTCATCGGAGCAACGATCGTGTTCTTCGGGTTCTGCGTGCTGTACATCAAGTGGTGCGACACGATCATCGGCCCAGACGAGCGGAGCGTCGATTCGACTGAGCCGGCCGAGCCGACGCACGAGCCGATCGGATGATTGCCGACTCGTCCGACAACTGGGTGGGGTTGGTGCTTGCGGTGCTCGGCATCGTGTACCTGCTCTGCGTCCTGGTGTTCCCGGAGCGCTTCTGATGGCGTGGCAGGAGATCGTCTTCGGCCTGATCCTCGTCGTGCTGCTGGCCGTCACCGTGCCGCTGCTCGGCGGGTACATGGCCGCGGTGTACGGGGCCGGCAAGGATGGCACTGCATCGGGCGATCGCGTCTTCGGCCCGATCGAACGGCTCGTCTACCGGGTCTGCGGCGTCGACCACAGGCGCGAGCAGCGCTGGAACGTGTACGCGCTGTCGCTGGTGGCGTTCAGCCTGGTGTCGCTGCTGATGTTGTACGGGCTCCAACGTCTGCAGGGCGGCCTGCCGTTCAACCCCACCGGCCGTGCCGGCGTCACGCCGTGGGGCGCCTGGAACGTTGCCGTCAGCTTCGTGACCAACACCAACTGGCAGTGGTACTCGGGTGAGGTGACGATGAGCCACCTCACCCAGATGATCGGGCTGACGGTGCAGAACTTCGTCTCGGCTGCCGCAGGTATGGCGATCGTGGTCGCCCTGATCCGTGGTATCACCCGCAGCCGCACCCGTAACCTCGGCAACTTCTGGGTCGACTTGACGCGCACCGTGGTGCGCATCCTGCTTCCGCTGGCAATGGTGTTCACCGTGGTCCTGCTGTCGCAGGGCGTCGTGCAGAACCTGCACGGCAACACGATTGCCACGACGATCGACCAGTCGACGACGATCACGACGCAAGCGATCCCCGGTGGTCAGATCGCGTCGCAGGAGGCCATCAAGCAGATCGGCAGCAATGGCGGTGGGCCGTACAACACCAACGCGGCACATCCCTTCGAGAACCCGACCGGGTTCACCGACATGATGGGCCTCTTCACGATCCTGTTGATCCCATTCGCCTTGGTCGTGACGTTCGGACGGATGGTCGGCGACAGGCGCCAGAGCAGGCTGCTCCTGGTGGTGATGGCCGGCATTCTCGTCCTGTTCGCCGCGTTCTCGATGTTTGCCGAGACCAACGGCAACCCGAAGCTGACCGCGCTGTCGGTCGACCAGTCGAGCTCGACCTACCAGTCGGGCGGCAACATGGAAGGCAAGGAGGTGCGCATCGGCAGCGCTGTCTGCGGCATGTGGGCCGGGGCCACCACCGGCACGTCGAACGGATCGGTCAACTGCATGCACGACTCGTTCACACCGCTCGGCGGAATGGCGCCGATGGCCCACATGATGCTGGGTGAGGTGTCACCGGGCGGTGTCGGCGTCGGGTTGATGGGGGTGCTGCACTACGCCCTCCTGGCGGTGTTCATCGCCGGGCTGATGGTCGGCCGAACACCGGAGTACCTCGGCAAGAAGATCCAGGCCGCCGAGATGAAGTTGGTGACCCTGTTCATCCTCGCTATGCCGATCGCCTTGTTGGTCTTCGCCGCGGCGTCGATGACGCTGAAGAGCGCGGCCACCTACCAACCCGGCACCCACGGCCTGTCGGAGGTGCTGTACAACTTCGCTTCGGCCGCCAACAACAACGGGTCAGCGTTCGCCCACCAGGGAACGGGCACGCAGTGGTACACGGTGACGCAAGGCATCGCCATGTTGATCGGCAGGTTCTTCCTGATCATCCCGGCGCTCGCGGTCGGTGGATCGCTGGCCGGGAAACCGAGGGTTCCCGAGACCAGCGGCACGCTGCCGACGCACACGCCGTTGTTCGGGGTTCTGATGGCCGGCGTCATTGCGATCGTCGCCGGTCTGACGTTCTTCCCGGCGCTCGCCCTCGGCCCGATCCTCGAACACCTGTCGTTGTGAAGCTCCGGATCGTGAGGCCCAAGACATGACCGCAACATTGCAAGCACAACCACCTCGGCCACAACCGTCGCCACCGAAGGTCCGCCGCAAGGCGCCGGGCTCGGCCTCGATCTTCGACCCGACGATCGTCAAGTCGGCGACTGTCGGTGCGCTGAAGAAGTGCAACCCGCGCACGATGATGCGCAACCCGGTGATGTTCATCGTCGAGGTCGGCTCGGTGCTGACCACGTACCTGTTCGTCCGCGACTTCTCCGGCAGCGACGGGAACCAGAACGCGTTCGCCGGTCTGGTCGCGGCATGGCTGTGGTTCACCGTGTTCTTCGCCAACTTTGCCGAGGCGATGGCCGAGGGCCGCGGCAAGGCACAGGCGGCCGCGTTGCGCAAGACGCGAGCCGACACGATCGCCATCGTCAAAGTGCCCGGTGGCCACACCGAGGCGCGGTCGTCGGCGTCGCTGCAGGTCGGCGACCTGTGTGTGGTCGGTGCCGGTGAGGTCATCCCCGGCGACGGCGAGATCGTCGAGGGCATCGCAACCGTCGACGAGTCGGCGATCACCGGCGAGTCGGCGCCGGTGATCCGCGAATCAGGCGGCGATCGCTCGGCGGTCACGGGGGGTACTCGGGTGCTGAGCGACCAGATCGTGGTGCGCATCACCGCCAAGCCGGGCGAGACGTTTCTCGACCGGATGATCGCCCTCGTCGAGGGCGCTGACCGGCAGAAGACCCCCAACGAGATCGCCCTGTCGATCCTGCTTGCCGGGCTGACCATCATCTTCCTCCTCGCCGTCGCCACCTTGCAGCCGTTCGCGATCTACTCGGGAGCCGAGCAGAGCATCATCGTGTTGGTCGCCCTGCTGGTGTGCCTCATTCCCACCACCATCGGTGGGTTGCTGTCGGCCATCGGCATCGCCGGTATGGATCGCCTGGTGCAGCGCAACGTGCTTGGCGATGTCGGGACGGGCGGTCGAGGCGGCCGGCGACTGCACCACGCTGCTGCTCGACAAGACGGGCACGATCACCTACGGCGCGAGGCAGGCATCCGAGTTCATCCCGGTGACCGGGGTGACAACGACCGAGTTGGCGGAGGGTGCGCTGGTGTCGTCGCTGGCCGACGAGACGCCCGAGGGGCGGTCCATCGTCGAGCTGGCTGTCGATGCCTTCGGGCTGACGGTGATCGAGGATGTCGGTGCGACCCTCGTTCCCTTCACGGCGCAGACCCGAATGTCGGGCATGGATCTGAGCAACGGCCGCAGCGTGCGCAAGGGCGCTGCCGATTCGGTCCGCCGGTTCGTCGAGGCGGAGGGCGGTTCGTTCCCCTTGGAGGTACTGCCGATGGTCGAGCAGGTGTCGATGGACGGGGCGACCCCACTGGTGGTCATCGACCGAGTCGCCGGCGCCGAATCGTGGCGCGTGCTCGGTGTGATCCGTCTCAAGGACACGGTGAAGCCCGGCATGCGTTCACGCTTCGATCAGATGCGGGCGATGGGCATCCGAACCATCATGATCACCGGCGACAACCCGTTGACCGCGGCCGCCATCGCCGACGAGGCCGGTGTCGACGGCTTCCTGGCCGAGGCGACGCCGGAGGACAAGATGGCGCTGATCAAGCGCGAGCAGGCCGGCGGGAACCTCGTGGCGATGACCGGCGATGGCACGAACGACGCCCCGGCGCTGGCCCAGGCCGACGTCGGTGTGGCCATGAACACGGGCACGCAGGCAGCCAAGGAAGCCGGCAACATGATCGATCTCGACAGCAACCCAACCAAGCTGATCGAGATCGTCGAGGTCGGCAAGCAGTTGCTGATCACACGCGGCTCGTTGACGACCTTCTCGATCGCCAACGATGTCGCCAAGTACTTCGCCATCATCCCGGCGATGTTCTCCGGCGTCCTGCCGGCCCTCGACGCCTTGAACGTGATGCACCTCGGCAGTTCGCGCTCGGCAATCTTGTCCGCAGTCATCTTCAACGCGCTGATCATCGTGATCCTGGTACCGCTGGCGCTGCGCGGGGTGAAGTTCCGCGCCGAAGCCGCCTCTGCGGTGCTGCAGCGCAACCTGTTGGTCTACGGAGGCGGCGGCATCGTTGCCCCGTTCGTCGGGATCAAGCTCATCGACCTGCTCGTGACCGCGCTGGGAGTGAGGTGACATGCGCGCATTTCTTCGTCAACTCAAGCCAGCTCTCCTCGCCACCCTCGTCTTCACGCTCATCTGCGGGGTTGCCTACCCATTGCTCGGCACTGCCGTCGGGCAGGTCGCCTTCGGGGACAAGGCCGACGGCTCGCTGATCCGACGCGACGGGGTCGTGGTCGGCAGCAAGTTGTTGGGCCAGTCGTTCACCGCGCCGAAGTACTTCCACCCTCGTCCGTCTGCCGCGGGGAACGGATACGACGGCTCGGCGAGCTCGGGCTCCAACCTCGGGCCACTCAGCCCGGAGCTGTTGGGCGCGGTCGCCGAACGCGTCGCCGCGTACCGCGCCGAGAACGGACTAGCAGCAACGACGTCGGTGCCGGTCGACGCGGTCACGGCATCGGCGTCAGGCCTCGATCCGCACATCTCGATCGCCAACGCACGATTGCAGATCGGTCGGGTCGCCAGAGCCCGCGGCCTCGACGCCGCCGTTGTTGCTCAACTGGTGCAGCAGTACACAGAGGGTCGTCAGTTGCTCGTGCTGGGTGAGCCGGGTGTGAACGTGGTCGAGTTGAACTTGGCGCTGGACGGCTTGGGCGCCGGATGACTCGGCGGCATGAGGACCTGGCAGACTGAGCCATGCCTCGCGGCTCGTTGCGGATCTACCTGGGTGCCGCGCCAGGTGTCGGCAAGACGTACGCCATGCTCGGCGAGGGCCACCGCCGCCGGCAACGCGGCGCCGACGTGGTGGTTGGCCTGGTGGAGACACACGGCCGCGAACAGACCCAGGCACAGATCGCAGATCTCGACGTGATGCCGCGCGTCGCGGTCGAGTATCGCGGCACGACGCTGTACGAGATGGACTTCGAGGCGATTCTCGAGCGCGCTCCCGACATCGTGCTGGTCGACGAATACGCCCACACCAACGCCCCGGGATCACGCAACGAGAAGCGCTGGCAAGACGTCGAGCTGCTGCTCGACGCGGGGATCGAGGTGATCTCGACCTTGAACGTGCAGCACCTGGAGTCGTTGAACGATGTGATCACCGAGATCACGGGCACCGTGCAGCGCGAGACCGTGCCCGACGCTGTGGTACGGCGTGCCGACCAGATCGAATTGGTCGACATGTCGCCCGAGGCGCTACGCCGTCGGATGGCGCACGGCAACGTGTACCCGGCGGAGCGGATCGACGCGGCGATGAGCAACTACTTCCGGCCTGGCAACCTCGGTGCGCTCCGCGAGCTGGCGCTGTTGTGGGTGGCCGACCGGGTCGAGGAATCGCTGGCGACCTATCTCGGCGCGCACGGCATCACCCAGACGTGGGAGACGCGTGAGCGAATCGTCGTCGGCATCACCGGCCGTCGCGGCGGCGACACGCTGATCCGGCGCGCTGCTCGGATGGCTGGCCGAGTCGGCGGCGACCTCGTCGGGGTGCATGTCTACGCCGACGACGGCCTGAGTACCGACGACACCGAGATGTTGTCGGTGCAGCGCCGCCTCGTCGAGCAACTGGGCGGTCGTGTGCACGACGTCGTCGCCCCGTCACCTGCTGAGGGGCTGGTCTCGTTTGCCCATGCCGAGAAGGCCACTCAGTTGGTGCTCGGCGCCAGCCGTCGCGGTCGCCGGCACGAGTTGCTGCACGGCTCGTTCGCCGGTCGGGTGATGCGGTCGGCCGCCGGCCTCGACGTGCACATCATCGCCGACCAGGACGAGGCTTCGGGTGGCCCGAAGCAGCGTCATCCGCCGCCGCAGAGCAACACGCGATCCGCGACGTGGGTTGGCGTGGTCGCTGACCGTCGTGGGTCTTCCGTTGCTGGTCGCCGTCACCGTGCCGTTTCGTGGATCGATCGCCCTGACGACGGAGCTCTTGCTGTTCCTCACCCTGGTCTTGATGATCGCCACGATCGGTGGCCGAGCGGTCGCCGCGGTCGCTGCAGTCGTCGCGTCGCTCCTGGTCAACTGGTTCTTCGTCCTGCCGTACTACACGCTGACGATCGCCGAGCCCGAGCATGTCGTCAGCCTGGTCGTCTTCGTCGGCGTCGCCATCACGGTCGGCTCGCTCGTCGACACGGCGGCGCGGCGCGCCCAGGAGGCGCGTCGCGCCCGCATCGAGGCGACCGCGTTGGCGCGGTCGGCGGCAACCCTGGCCGCTGACCCCGAGGCGCTGCCGCGACTGATCGAGCAGATACGCGTCACGTTCGACCTGGAACGTGTTCGGCTGCTGCCCGAGATGCGCGCCGCAGAACGGTTACGACACCTCACCGGAACCGGTCGCGGGCCTGCCGACCAGCACGGTGTCAGTCGGCGAGGCGTTGGGCCCCCAGAGCAAGTACCGGCTCGAGCTCTACGGACGCCAGCTGACCGGCGACGATCAGCGGGTGCTCCGCGCCCTGGCCGACCAGCTTGGCCGTGGCGATCGAGCGGTCGCAGTTGGGGCGCGAGGCGGCCGAGGCCGAGGCGCTGGCCCAGATCGATGCCGTGCGCACCGCGTTGCTGCGTGCCGTCTCGCATGATCTGCGCACACCGCTCGCGTCGATCAAGGCGATGGTGTCGGGTTTGCTGGAGTCCGATGTGCAGTGGCGACCCGGTGACGTGCTCGATGCGTTGCAGACAGTCGACGAAGAGGCCGACCGGCTGAACCGATTGGTCGGGAACCTGCTCGATGCCAGCCGTTTGCAGATCGGCGCGTTGGCGGTGAATTGTCAGCCGATCGACCTGTCGGAGTCGATCTCGGCGACACTGAGCGGCATCGGACCGACCGCCGACCGAGTCGAGGTCGACGTGCCGGAGGGGCTGCCTGCGGCCTTCGGCGACTCGGCGCTGCTCGAACGCAGCTTGTACAACGTCGTGACGAATGCGCTGCGGCACGGCGAGGACGCGCCAGTTCGCTTGACCGTCGGTGTCGTCGGACGCGAGATCCACGTCTGCACGATCGATCGTGGGCCCGGTATCGCCAAACACCTGCGAGCCAAGGTGATGGCGCCCTTCCAGCAGCTGGGCGACGATCGGTCCGCCGACGGCGTCGGCCTGGGAATGTCGATCGCCCAGGGCTTCGTGCAGGCGATGCACGGCAGACTGGAGCTCGATGACACCCCGGGAGGCGGATTGACCGTGATCATCGCCTTGCCGATCGTCGAGGTGGCGGACCCGTCGTGACGCGCATCCTGGTCGTCGACGACGAGCCCCAGATCCGACGCGCTCTCAGCCTGCATCTCGGCGTCCGTGGCTACGAGGTGTTCGAGGCCGACACTGGTGAGCGGGCCATCCAGGTGGCCGCCACCGAGCACCCCGATGTCGTCCTGCTCGACCTCGGCCTGCCGGGTATGGATGGCGTGCTGGTGATCGAGGCGTTGCGCGGCTGGACCGACGATGCCGATCATCGTGCTGACGGTCCGCGACGACGAACGCTCGAAGGTGCGGGCCCTCGACGCCGGCGCCGACGACTACGTCACCAAGCCGTTCGGGATGGCGGAGCTGTTGGCGCGGGTGCGTGCCGTGCTGCGCCGAACCCCGAATGCCGACGATTCGCCGGCCGAGGTGACGGCGTCGTCGTTCCGCCTCGACCTCGCCGCCCATCGTGCGTTCGCTCGTAGCTCCGGTGCCGAGGCCGAGGTCCGCCTGACTCCGACCGAGTGGGCGATGGTCGAGTACCTGGTGCGCTACGCCGGGCGATTGGTGACGTACCGCCAGCTGATCACTGCGGTGTGGGGCGCATCGTACGATCCCGACCCCAATCTGCTGCGGGTCCACATGGGTCACATCCGCCGCAAGTTGGAGGCCGACGGCGCTCGCCCGAAGCACTTCATCACCGACTCGGGCATGGGCTACCGCTTCGAGTACGACGCCTGAGACCGCTGGGACGTCACCCGCCGCCGGCGCCGCCGGGCCGGGCTGGACGATCGAGCAACGGTTTCACCGCGGCCTCCAGATACGGCGCCAGCCACATCGAAGCGGCCGTCGTGATGTGGCTGTTGTCGCGATAGACGAGCAGGTTTCCGATCACCACCGGGCACTCGCTCGACGTGCACAGCCAGTCACCCGTGGGCACGAAGGCTGCGTCGTGCGCAGCGGCAACATCGACCTCGACACCCAGGCGTGCTGGTTTGATCGCCGCGGATCGCGGGTTCATGCAGTCGGCGACACGTCGAAGGTGCGACGCAACGCATCCCGGCACGTCGTTGCGGGGCGTCGGCGTATCACCGAGCACCAGCACGTTGACGGCAAGCGGCCGCACGCGGTCGAGCGTCGATTGCATCCCATTGCGCCACACCTCGTCGGGGTTCGCGCCGATCGCTGCACTGGTCGTCTTGTAGCGATAGGCCGACATGATGACGAGGTCGGGGTGCTGGTCCGCCAGGCGGGCGAGCACCGATGTGCGCCACGGCCCGCACTCGGGGCCGCGTGCCGGGTCGGCGATCGGGATGTCTGCGGTTGGGCAGCCCTTCTTGGTCAGCACCTCGAGCCGCCAGTGGTTGCGCAGCGATATCTCCTGCAGCGCCGGGAACCACTGCGCGGCGTGGGAGTCGCCGAAGAGCACGACGGTGCGAGTCGATGACGTGTCGCCGTAGAGACACTCCTTTGCGGTGACTTGGCCGTTGCTGAGGATGCATCCATCGGCGTAGATCACTGGCTTGTCGGAGCGCGCCGAGCCGAGACTCGGCGTGAGGTTGGCCGGGACGGTTTCGGCGATCGAGGCCTGCTGCAACGTGTTGGCGTTGGCGGCGACGATCGAGGCGATCACCTCGGACGCCGATGGTTGGGCGATGGTCACGGTCGGCACGGTCGGCGGCGCAGTGCTGACGGTGGTCGTGGCTGCGAGCTGCGGTGCCGAGGTGGCGGGAGTGACGGGAGCAGCGACGGGATTCGTGGTCGTCGGCGCAGCACGTGTCGGCACCACGAGGGTCGGTGCCGCGGCGGCACTGCCGCCGACGAGTGATGGTGCCAGCACCAACATGGCGATCGCCAGACCGGCCCCGGTCAGGCCGAGCGCGCCTCCGAGCGCCAGGCTGCGCCGCGGACGTGCGCCGAGCCACACCGATCGTCGCGCCGGGTTCTCGATCCACCGATACGACAGCGCCGCAACGGCGAAGACCATCACAAGCGCGCCGAGGCGTTGCGCCGTGGTGAGCGGCCCGAACCGAGCCGCGGCCAGCACCAGGATGGGCCAATGCCACAGGTAGATGCCGTACGACCGGGCGCCGATCCAGGCTGTCCAGCGGCGATCGATCAGCATGCCCGGTCCGGCGCGGAGCCCGTCGGTGCCCGCTGCCAACACCAACACGGTGGCGGCCACAGGAATGATCGCCATTGCGCCTGGGAACAACGTCAGGTCGCTGAACCGCCACACCGCCACCACGATCGTGACGAGCCCCAACCATCCACCGATCGCCCGCACGCCCGCAGGGATTCGGCACGCCGCCGGCCCGGCTACGGCGAGCGCTGCCCCGGCCAGCAGCTCCCACGCCCTGGTCGGCAGCAGGAAGAACGATGCAGGTTGATGGTGGGGTGTCAACACGATGCACAACACCAACGACACCACCAGCAGGCTGCCGATCAGCACCGCAGTAATCCAGCGGAACCGTCGTCGCAAGGTGGTTGCGGCGAGGAGGAGCACCGGCCAGAAGATGTAGAACTGCTCTTCGAGGGCCAGCGACCAGAAGTGCAGCAGCGGTGACGGAGCCAGTTCTGCGGCGAGGTAGTCGTTCTGGCGGTGGGCGAACACGACGTTGACCGTGAACGTCGTGGCGGCGATCCCGTCCCTCATCAGGTCGCGCTGTGCCAAGGGATCCAGCACCAGCCGTCCGGCGACGATCGTGGCGACCAGCACGACGAACGAGCCCGGCAGCAGTCGGCGCGCCCGGCGAGCCCAGAACCTCGGCAGCGCTTTGGCTCCCGATGTGGTGAGATCCCGCAACAGCAGTGACGTGATCAGGTAGCCCGAGATCACGAAGAACACATCGACGCCGATGTACCCGCCGTGGGTCGGCCCGAGCTTGGCGTGGTAAGCCAGCACGGCGAGGACGGCGATTGCTCGCAGGCCCTCGATGTCACCGCGAAAGTCCGTCGTCGACGTGTGCATCGTCGTCAACCGGACAGCATGACTTTCCTGCTGGCCAGGTCGCTGCCGAGCATCACGACCACCGTCGCCTCGCCGAGCTTGGCCGGCCCGCCGGTGATCGAGACGGGAACCGGCATGCGCGTCGCGCTGACGCCGCCCATGACGCGAGCGATCGATGCGGCGACATCGGCGCCCTCCGGCAGGAAGTAGACCTTGCTGACATCGAGCCGCTCTTCGATGCCGGCCGCATTCGTTGCATCTGCCATGTGGAATCCGCGGGCCGCGAGCTCCTGAGTGAGCTGCTTTGCTGCTCCGTTCACATTCGACGCGTTGGCGACGAGGGCCACGGCGCCCTCGGTGATCAGCGGGATCGTCGTGGTCGTGGTCGTCGGGGGCAGCGTTGTTGTCGTCGTGGTCGTGGTGCTGGTGGTGGTCGGGGGCAGCGTCGTGGTGGTCGTCGTGGTCGTCGAGGTCGTCGATGGTCGTGGTCGTGGTCGGTCGTGGTGGTCGGAACCGTCGGCGGACCGAACGTGCACGCGCCCAGCGTCGGCACCAAGGGCAACGCGGTCGTCAGCATGATCCGGACCCACCACCGCGACCTCGACGTCGACTTCGAAACCGCTTTCGAAGCGAACATCATGCGGTGCTGCGCCTCGGGATCATCCGCTCATCCTGGTCACTCGTCGAACCATAGACAAGTCGCGTCGGAAACGGAGATGAATGTGGTCCTGGCCGAGCATCGGCGTCGACGTCACCGCATCGGCGCGCGACGCGCACCAGAGCATGCGCGCGGATCGACATCGAACGGTATCGATCGGTCGTTCTCAGCGGGCCCGTCCCCTCCGGGCACCGGTTCAGGCGGCGTTGCGTGTGGGTGGGCCGGTGCTGCGTCAAGCTGTAGCTCGCGTGGGTCGGTATCGCAGGGCGACCGCCCCCGACCGGAACTCATGGCGATCCACCAGCTCGAGCTGGATGCGCTCGCGCAGACCGGCGAGCAACGTCGGCCCGTGTCCGGCAAGGACCGGCTGCACAAGGAACTCGTATTCGTCGATCAGCCCCAGATCCGCCAACGCCAGGGGGAGCGTCACGCCACCCACGAACAGGCCGTCGCCTGGCTCCTGCTTGAGCTGCCGAACCGCTTGCCCCAAGTCGCCGCGCACCAGCTCCGCATTCCAATCGACCCCGCTCAGCGTGCTCGACACGACGTACTTCTTGGCTCGGTCGATGGTCTCGGCGAACGGGATCTCCCACTCATCCATCCAGTCGGGCCACGTGCCCGTGGCCGGCCGCCGCCACGCCGACTCCATCATCTCGTAGGTCACCCGGCCGAAGATCAAGGCACCGGCGTGTTCCATCTCAGCGGTCCAGTAGCGCATCGACTCCTCGTCCGGCGGCAGCCCTGCCTCGTGGTGGCAGCAGCCGTCGAGCGTGACGTTGATCGAGTATCGAAGTGGTCTCATCTCGTTGCTCTCCCTTGAATCGCTCGCCCGCCCCAGGCCTGCAGCGCGCACAGACTGTCGGGTCCGACGCGTCAAGGCAAGCACCATTGCCGCGACGAGCGCGACAACCCGCGTGGGCGAAGTGTGTACCTTCGATGGACCCCCTGTGCATCGAAAGTAGACACTTCGGATGGGCGTCCACTTCCACGGGACGCTGGGTGTCGGCTTGGACTGAGTACGGCTGGACCTCGCAATCCGTTGACGCCTCGACACGTCGTTTCCGGGCGAAGACGCAGTCGACGACGTGACCTTCCTCAGCACCCACACCCGTTTGAACGAAACCGCAGCAATGAAGCGAGACGTGTCGGCTCACGCCCCGCCCGCGTCCGGAGGACGACAGGGAGCCTCGGGAGTGACAGAATCGCGCCACGACACACAGGGGGTAGTTCATGGCGATGGATCTGGTCATCGAGGTCGACAACCGGCCCGGCACGCTCGCTCAGATCGCGGCAGCGATCAGCGATGCCGGGGTCAACCTCGCAGCGGCGACGTGTGTGGGCATGGGCGATCGCGCCGAACTCCACATCCTGGTGCCATTCGCCGAGGCCGCGCGCCACGCACTTGCCATCACCCACCAGGCCGTCGTCACCCGCGAGCGTGAGGTCGTGGTCGTCGATGTCGATGATCGCCCGGGTGCGCTCGCCGACCTCGCCCGCATCTTGGCCGAGGCCGGGATCGACATCGATCTCGTCTATGTGGCGACGAACAACCGCGTCGTGTTCGGCTCGCAGGATCTCGATGGGTTGAAGGCGGCGCTCGGTCAGCGCTGATACGGCAATCTGATGGTGGCCAAACGGATCATCTCGGTCGTCGGCTGCCATGCCGAGGGTGAGCAGGGCGATGTGATCACCGGGGGTGTGCTGCCCCCGCCGGGCGACACGATGATGGCCAAGAAGGTGGCGTTCGAACGCGACCACGACGACATCCGGCGCATGCTGATCTGCGAGCCGCGCGGTTCGGTGGCTCGCCACGTCAACCTGATCGTTCCGTCGACTCGCCCCGACTGCGTCGCTGGGGCGATCGTGATGGAGCCGACCGAGTACCCGCCGATGTCGGGATCCAACACGATGTGCATCGCCACGGTGCTGCTCGAGACCGGTGTCGTCCCGATGACCGAGCCGCAGACCCGGTTTCGCCTCGATATGCCGGCCGGCCCGGTCGACATCGTGGCCGAGTGCAGCAACGGCAAGTGTGTCTCGGTGACCTTGAAGAACGTTCCGGCCTTCGTGTTCGCGCTCGATGCCGCGCTGGAGGTGCCCGGTCACGGGACGCTGGCGGTCGACATCTCGTATGGCGGCATGATCTACGCGATCGTCGATGCCGCCGCGCTCGGGATTCGAGATCGCCGCCCACGAGGCACGCGATCTCGCCGTGCTCGGCGAGCAGATTCGATTGGCCGCCCGCGAGCAGCACCCGGTCACACATCCCGAACTGCCCGATATCGCCGGTGTGTCGATCGTGCAGTTCGCTGGTCCGTTGACCCACGATGGGAACCGAGTCAGCGCGCGCAACACCTGCATCGTGTCGCCCGGCCGCTCCGATCGCTCGCCGACGGGAACGGGCACGACCGCGCGCATGGCGGTGCTGCACGCTCGTGGGGTGTTGCAGGTCGGCGGTGGATTGACGCACTCATCGATCATCGACTCGCAGTTCCACGGCACCATCGTCGGCGAGACCACCGTCGGTTCGTTCCCCGCGATCGAGGCGACGATCCGCGGCCGGGCATGGATCACCGGTCTGCATCAGTACTTCGTCGATGCCGATGATCCATGGCCGACCGGATACGTACTGTCCGACACGTGGGGCACTTCGACGTCGGTCGTGCAGCAGTAGCCCGTGCAGCATCAACAGCCGCGGGGTCAGGGCTGGCGTCCCGTCCAGGCGACCAACTGATCGATCAGCGGAGCGTCAGTGGCGACCGCAACGGCGTTGGCGAACGGTGCGTCGAACTGGAGGTTGGCCGGTGCGGTGGCCTTGAACGCTTCCCACATCGGGGTCCTGTCGGCCATCGGGAGATCGCGGTGCATGGTGTCGAGCGACAACCGGCACACGGCGTCGTCCCACTTGGGCTGCTGGCCGGTCGCGGTGGCGATGTCCCACGTGTGGGTGGTGATCTCGCTGACGTACATGGCCAACATCTCGGCGCCCTGTCATCGTCGCCCACGGCAACACGACGGTGCTGGTCAGCAGTGAATCGTCGGACCACACCTCGTCGACCGCATCGGCGGCGACCAGCCAATCGGCCTCGTAGTCGAGGTGCTCGACGGAGGGATCGCCGAGCGATCCGGGTGCGAACGCCTCTTGCCCGCGACCGAGCGCGGCGACGCGGTGGAGCACGAAGACGAGATGGTCGAGCAGACCCTTGACGTTGTAGTCGTGGCACGGCGATGCCAGGTCGAACTGATCGGTGCGCACCCCTGCGATGACCGGGGTGGCAATGTCGACTGCGGCGACGAACAGTGGCCGCGGGTCGGTCGCGGCTGTGCTGCCGTGATCAGCGGTGGTTTCGGGGGACGGGAGCGTTTCGGTGGTCATGCCGGCCATTCTGCGCCGTGAAACAGGCCACCTGCTGTCCGGTTTCTGTGGAAAGATCGGAGTATCGCGCGCTGACCGACTCGTGGCCATCTTGTTGATGTTGCAGACCAGGGGTCAGGTCACCGCTGCCGAGGTGGCGACCGAGCTGGAGATCTCCGAACGCACGGCTCGCCGCGACCTCGATTCGTTGGGTGTCGCCGGCCTGCCGGTGTACTCGGTGCAGGGCCGCAACGGTGGGTGGCGGCTGCTCGGCGATGGTCGCACCGATCTGACCGGCCTCACGTCGGCCGAGACGCAGGCCCTCTTCTTGCTGGCCGGGCCGCGGGCGACGACGCCGGAGCTGCGCGCCGCGTTGCGGAAGCTGGTTCGTGCGTTGCCCGAGCCGTTCCGCGAGCGGGCCGAGGCAGCCTCGGCCGCCGTGGTCCACGACGCAACGGGCTGGAGCGGCACGGCGGCGGAGCGACCGGTGCCCGTGCATCTCGACGCGGTGCAGACAGCGGTGATCGCCGGCAAGCAGATCGTGCTCGACTACGTCGCGCGCGCCGGTGTGCCCACCACGCGCACGGTGCACCCGCTCGGGTTGGCGACGAAGGGCGGCTCGTGGTACCTCGTCGCCGAGACCGATGCCGGCAGGCGCACGTTTCGCGTCGACCGCATCCAGTCGGTCGCTGCGACCGACGACGACGTGGTGCGTCCGGATGGGTTCGAACTTGCCGATGCATGGCAGATGATCACCACCGAGGTCGAGCAGGTGCGCCTGCCGGTCGTCGTGCACGCGCTGGTCGAGCCGACGTCGCTGTCGTGGGTTCGTTATTCGCTGGGCACGCGGCTCCGCATCGGCAGTGCAATCGCCGACGGACGCGTCGAGGTCGAGATCCGCAGTCACAACGAACACTCGGTGGCCAGCGAGCTCGCCGGGTACGGCCGGTCCGTCGAGGTGCTGGAACCGGCAACCGTGCGCTCCCGCCTCGCTGCTGTCGCGGCCGAGCTCGTCGAGCTCTACGCGGGTACTGCCGCCGCGGCGAACTCGGCCATCGACGTGAACCGCCACGTGGGCGACACGTCAGCGGACGGCGTCGCTGTCGCCCCGGTGCCACCCTTGTCGTGACGGCGGTGGATCCACACCGAGGGCAGACCCAGCGCGGCGGCCGGCACGTGATCATGGAACAGGCTCTCGGCGACGTGCACGAGTTGATCGCGCCCGACACCGAGTCGGCCGATCTCGGTGAACAGCCGGTCGAAGTGGCCCATCTGCGGCTTGTACGAACCGACGTCTTCGGCAGTCACGATCGCATCGAAGGTGACACCGAGACGCGGGTTGCTGGCAGCGAACGAGGCCCGGTCGATGTTGCTCAAGATGATCAACTTGAACCTCGTCGACAGCCGCGAGAGCGCGGCCGCCGTGTCGGGAAATGCCGGCCAGTCCTTCACCGAGGCGCCATATGTCGCGGCATCGGTATCGGTCACCGGCACCCCGAGTTCGGCGCCCACGCGGCGCAACGTCTCGCCGAGGATGACGGGGTACAACGCCGCGGGCATGTCGTCTTGCACATGCGCCTCGTGCCGACCGTGGGCCGCGATCAGTGCCTGGTCGTCGAGGGCCAGACCGTTTCGCCTCGCCCACGGCCGCAGCGCGTCGGCGATGCCGGTCTCCCAATCGATCAGGGTGCCGTAGCAATCGAAGCTCATCGCCTCGAAGCCATCGAACTCGCTCATCGCTTGCCCTTTCCGTACGCGTTGTAGACCTTGCGTCGTGCTTGCTCTGATCGTTGCCGCACCCAGCATCCGTCGAGATGGTCGTTCACCAGGCCCATCGCCTGCATGAACGCGTAGACCGTCGTCGGTCCGACGAAGGACCAGCCGCGCTTCTTCAGGTCCTTGGAGATCGCTGTCGAGCGAGGGGTCAGAGCGTGGAACTCGGTCGGCGGGCCCTCGAACGTCGCATGAGGCCACATGTAGTTGGCGATCGAGCCGAACTCGTCGATCAATTCCAGGGCGCGCGTCGCGTTGTTGATCGTCGAGCGGATCTTGCCCTGGTGGCGCACGATGCCGGCATCGCCGAGCAGACGGTCGACGTCGTGCTCGTCGAAATCGGCGACGAGGCGGGGGTCGAAACCGGCGAACGCAGCGCGGAAGTTCTCGCGCTTGCGCAAGATCGTGAGCCACGACAGACCGGACTGGAACCCTTCGAGGCACAGCTTCTCGAAGAGGCGGTGATCGTCGGCAACGCCGAACCCCCACTCCGTGTCGTGATAGGCGACGTAGTCGGGCGTCGATGTTCCCCAGCCGCAGCGTTCCCGATTGTCGTCTCCTATGACCACGTTCATCACGGCGACATCGTGGCAGCCTTCGCCGGCCCGAGTCGACACCTACGATGCGACTCATGACACGCTGCCGTCGTATCGCGAACTTCCCAAGGTCAATGACCTGCCGGCGAGCTGGGGGTTGTTGGGGGTCGGGGGGCCGGACTACTTCGGGTGCCTGAACCTGATGACGCCCGAGAAGTTGGTCGCCGCCGCGCAACTCGTGACTCGCGGCGCTGTCTTTGCCCTCAACTGGTCGGCCGACCTTCCCGACCCGCCCATGTTCGGCAGGACTGAAGCACACCCACGAGGTGATCGATCGCTCGACCGGGCACGACGACGTGCTGCACGGATGGAACACGCAATCGTCGTCGCAATGGGACGGGTTTCGCCACGTGAAGAACATTCCGAATGGCTTCTACGACGGCGTTCCCGACGAGGACCACGGTGTCGATCACTGGGCTCGTCGGGGCATCGCCGGCCGGGCGGTGCTGTGCGACGTCGGCCGGTGGCGCGCCGCGCAGGGACGGCCCCTGCAGTACGACCAATCAGATGTGATCGAGCCCGACGAGATCATGGCCACGCTCGAGTCGCAGGGCTCGCCACTGGAGGTCGGCGACGTGTTGCTGATGCGCACCGGTTGGACGGAGTGGTACGAGGCCTCGACCGACGCGGCCGCCCGTGCGACGGTTGCGAGCCGCGCCGCGATGAAGGCGCCCGGATTGCCATCGGGTGAACGCACCGCCGAGTTCTTGTGGGACCTTCACATCGCGGCGATCGGCGCCGACAACCCCGGAGTCGAAGTGTGGCCGCAGGGCACCGGCCAGAACCCCGAGCACGTCGCCGAGCTGAAGGCCAATCATCTCGAGCTCATGCACGAGGTGTTCGCTCATTCATTGCTGTTGCCGATGCTCGGCATTCCCCTCGGTGAGCTGTTCGATCTGTCGGGTCTGGCCGCAGACTGCGCCGCGGACGGGCGTTACACATGCCTGTTCGTGTCTGCCCCACTCAACTTGCCGCACGGCGTCGCCACACCGCCCAACGCACTGGCGATCAAGTAATCCGCGTGCACCCGGACCCCATCGGCACCAACGCAGGCATCGACGGCGGGAGTAACGAACGCGATCTTTGTCAGACTGCAGTCGCATGACCACGATTGCTGCCCATCGACGACCTCGACACGTTCGTGTCGACCAGAAACTCACTCCACCGCGTCGCCGAGCATGTCGTCGCCAAGGCGCGGTACGTCGACGATCTCGAGATCAGGTTGACTGCGTATCCCGGCGGGTTCGCCACGCCGCTCCTCGAGGGCGACAAGCGAGTGCCGCGTCGAGGGCGACGAGTTGGTGGTCGACGACGCAACCGGTTCCCGTCGCACCCGGTTGACCACGATTGCCGCGGCCGCGGCCTTCGTCGGCATCGAACCTGGATTCCCGCGCGAGTTGTACGAACCGGCAACGACGCTCGACGCAGACGAGCAGTTGCAGCTCGACCACGGCGCCGCCGTGGCGCTGGCGGCATTTTACGGGTTCACCGCCGACGTGCTCGATCAGTTCGCCTCGGAGATCCCCGACGCCAATCCGTCGGCTCGCATCCTGTGGCCCGAGCACTTCGACCAGGCTTTCTACACCGAGGACGAAGACGAGGCCGCGACGCGCCAACTACGGCGCGTCACCCGGCGACGACGGCCACCCCGAGCCGTACGTTTACGTCGGTCCGTGGGGGGCGACCGCCGCCAACGAGTTCTGGAACGCGGCGGGATTCAACGGCGCCGTGCTGGCGCTGTCGGACTTGGTCGCCGCTGCAGATCCGGCGACCACGGCGTTGCAGTTCCTCCGAACCGGCCGCGCCCTGCTGACGCCCGCAGGCTGATCGGCCCCGTCAGGAGATCGTCGAGTTGCTGACCTGCGGCGCACCGAGGCCGAGGAAGAAGATGCCGGGGAAGCCGGCGGTGCCGAAGCCACGACTGACGTTGCGTTCGAGCGTCGACGACGTGATGCGCAGCTCACCCGTGCGGTCGTTGGAGACGAAGAAGATCGCGCCACCGCCCTCGTTCGCAGTGTTGTCGTGCACGATGCTGCCGGCGAGGTCGAGTGTGAACCGGTTCCCGTCGAGGTAGATCGCTCCGCCACTGCCACCGCCGGGCGTGCCCGGGCGAGCCGGGTTGGCGCCTCCGCCGATTGCGTCGTTGCCGGTGAACACGCTGTTGTAGACCTCCCACGACACGCCGATGCTGGAGACCGCCGCGCCGTTGGAGCAGACGTTGCCGCTGAAGGTGCTGGTGGAGACGACCACGGGGAGGCCCTGGAACTGGCTGAGCACGCGCAGGGCGCCGCCACCCAGGTCAGGGCCGGTCGGGTCGCATTGGTTGTTGGTGAAGCTGCTGTCGAACACGCTGACGCGGCCGCCGCGGACGAACACCGCGCCACCGCCTCCACCCTCGACCAGGTCGCCGGTGCTGTTGCCCTGCGTGAACGTGAGGCCCTGGATGCTGAGCTGTGGCTGGTCTTGGTTCTGGCAGTGCGATGTGGTCCAGATCTGGGCCTGGTCGCACGTGTTCATGTAGAGGATTCGGCGCTGACCGGCGCCGCTGAGGGTGACCCTGCCGCCTCCGTCGAGCACGACGATCGGGGAGGTGTTGACCACCTTCGCCGTTGTGTTCATCACGATGGTCACCCGGCCCGGCCCGCAGTTGAACGTGATGATCCCGCCGAGTGCGACGGCGTCGACCACTGCCTGCGAGGTGCAACTGGCCGGCGTGCCGGCGCCGACCACGTGATCGGGATGCGATGTGTCGATCGGCGCCAGACCGTCGGGCAGCGGTACGCCTCCCGGGTTGCCGGGGATGGGAAGTGACAGCCGGCCGGCAACGGCAGCTGCCGTTGCCGGAGCATCGACCAGCGGCGCCACGGCGCCGGTCGCGACCCCGGCGGCGCTCGCTGACGGCTGGTCTCCGGAGAGGGGCACCGACCGATGGCAAGCGCGAGCAGTGCCACAGCGGTGGCCGAGACGAGTCGGGTGAAGGTCACGGTCAGACCGACGCGCGAGATGGTCGGTGGAGCGTGGCACACGCGATGGTACGAGACTCCGGGTCTGACGATCACCGCCGCCGCACCTTGTTCGGATTGGACGATTGGTGCGCCTCGAGGTCGGCAGCGGTTTCTGTGCGAGCGCTCAGACGTCCCCCCAGCTCTGCGTCATCGCACAGATGGCCCGGGCTCGAGCCGGTGACGTCGGACGGGAGGCCGGCGAACGGGCTGTGGACGCCGGCGACTCGTCCGCCGCCGAGCCGTCGCCCGAGCTGGTCGACGGTCGCTGCTGCCGGTGCCGCCATCGACGAATGTCGTGCCATCACGACCTCCTGTCGGTCGAGGTCTCGTTGCACCGGGCGGTGTATCCGTGCAGCGGGGAGAGCCCGGTGAGAGCGATGTACGCTGCGCGCAGCTCAGGGCAAGAGGCGTGGTCGATCTGGGCGACGTGCACGGGGTGGTCGCTGAGGGCCCAGACCATGATCTCGGCCGCTTGTTCGGTGCCGTTGAACCTCCAGTCGGCATGCTCGTAGTCCTGCCAGTACTCGAAGTGGCGAAGCGTGCGGAAGGCGTCCTTGTGGCTGGGTGTCAGGAAGTGGGCGGCCCAGGCGTGCGAGAGCTCGTGAAGGATGACCCGTTCCTCCCAGGCCAGACTGTCGACCGTGCAGATGTCGATCTCGCTGTGCTGCCGACGGCTCGATGTTGGCCATCGTGTCCACCGCAGCTCGTTCCGGTCGCTGATAGCGGCGGATGATGACCGGCGGCAGCTCGAGACCGGCCTGGGCGAACAGGTCGGCGGATCGAGTGACGCGTCACGCTCGACGGTTGACATCGCCACCGTCACGATCGCCGGACGTGGATGATGCGGTGTCGCGGAGTGGGAAGGTGGTCCCGGTGATCAGGGTGGAGATCGTCGTCAGGAATCGAAGCATGTTGACCATGCGGCGATCGTCTGAAATCGTGGTGAGCGGCCGACCGCAACCCGGGTGAGCGGCTCACTCACCTCCCACTCACCTCTGTTGCGGGCAACTCTCCTGTGTCGGCTAGCGAGGTTTCCTGGCGGCATGGGACCTTTGGCTCTCGCAGACGACAAATCGCGGCCGATGATGATGGTGATAGTTGCGTCGCCGCGAGGCGACGATCGGGCAGGAGCGGCGTGGCGGCGCGCTCGAACTTGGCGACTCAGTTGCAGACAGCGTCGTGAGGAGAAGCTTCAGGTGTGAGCGATGTTGGCAGGCGAGACGATCGAGTTGGACGCCCTGGCGATGCTCGACGCGCTGCCGGAACGGGTGATTCGGTACCGTCTCTCGGACCTGGTCGTGACGTATTGCAATGCCGTGTGGGCAGCCGCGTATCACCTGGAGGCGGCTCGAGTGGTCGGCCGACCGCTGGATGAGTTCCTCAACGCGGACGGGCTCGCCGGCCTCAAATCGCAACTCGCCGTGCTCGGACCCGACAACCCCGTGGTGGTCGACTGCATCGCTCGCTCCGACTTCTGCGTTCCGGGCCAGTACATCGAATGGGTCGATCGCTATCTGACGGGCCCGGACGGCGTCGAGGTGCTGGCCGTCGGACGCGATGTGACGGACCGCCATCTCGCCGAGCTGAACCTGGCCGAGACCCAAGCTCAGTTCCGCGATCTGGCCGACAAGTCGGCCGACGTCGTGTGGCGCTTCGCTGTCGAGCCGTTCCCGCATTTCACGTACATGAGCCCGTCGGTCGAAACGATCCTCGGCTATCCGCCGTCGTACTTCCTCGAAGACTTCGCGCGAATGCTCGAAATCCTCGACGATTCGAGTCGGTCGGCCATCGCTCTGGCGATCCGTGGCGAGCGGGTCCTCGAGCGTTTCGACTTCCACTTTCGCCACGCCAACGGCACGATCGTCATCGGGGAGACGCAGACCACCGTCGTCCGCGGTGGTTTGCAAGGTGTGAGTCGTGACGTCACCGAACTACGACTGTTGCAGGCAAACATCGCCGAGCTGGCCCTGCACGATCCGCTGACCGGCTTGGCCAACCGCCGCCTCTTCAATGAGCTCCTCGAGGCGGACTTGGGACGCAAGCAACGCAGCGGCCAGCCGCTGGCGATCGCATTCCTCGATCTCGACGGCTTGAAGGAGGTCAACGACAGCTATGGCCACGACGCCGGCG
The DNA here is from genome assembly GCA_963805445.1 of Ilumatobacteraceae bacterium. GTDB lineage: Bacteria > Actinomycetota > Acidimicrobiia > Acidimicrobiales > Ilumatobacteraceae > JAENVT01. The sequence goes on from CAWDUI010000038.1 coordinate 59,452, forward strand.
ACCTCGTCTTGTGCGAGACGGCTCGACGATTGCTCTCGACAGTGCGCGGCGCCGATTTCGTCGCCCGTCTCGGCGGCGACGAGTTCGTGATCGTCTTCGAGCCGAACGACCCGAACTCGATCAACCTCATTCGACGCATCGACCGCGCCCTGTCCAACCCGATCGACATCACGCCGACCACCGCTGTGCGCTGCCCCGCCAGCATCGGCATCGCGGACACACGCGTCACTGGGTATGGCGCCGCTGCGCTCCTCGCAGCCGCTGACGAGGCGATGTACGAGATCAAGCGCGCTCATCACGCCACGCACAGCGCCGAAGACGAGAACGCTCCGAACGGTTCTTGAGCCTCACGATCGCGTCAGGGTTTACCGTGTCTGCATGAGTTTCGGCATGCCGACCCGAAGAGGAGTCCTGACATGGAACTTCGTCTGATCCGTAACGCCACGCTGCGCCTCCGATACGGGGGCGTCGACTTCCTGATCGATCCGATGCTCGGTGTGCCACAGGCGATCCGTCCGATGGGTGACTCGCCCGATCGGAACCCGACTGTCGCCCTGCCGTGCTCGATCGACGAGGTGCTCGGCGGCGTCGATGCCGTCATCGTCTCCCACCTGCATCCCGACCACTTCGACGAGGCCGCATTCGGGATGGTCCCGCGCCACCTGCCGGTCCTGTGCCAGGCGGGCGACGGCGACACGCTCGCCGGCGCTGGGTTCGACGCCACCGAGATCACCGCGACCATGTCGTACCGCGACGTCGAGATCACGCCCGTCGAGGCAACCCACGGGAGCGGTCCCGTGCTCGAACGCATGGGTTCGGTGACAGGCCTTGTGTTCCGGGCCGACGGCGAACCGGCCCTGTACTGGGCAGGTGACACCGTTCTCAACGATGCTGTCCGCGACACCATCGCCGACGCCCACGCCGATGTGATCGTGACCCACTCGGGCGGTGCAGCAGCCGGCGGCACCACGATCATCATGGACGTCGACGACACGCTCGACGTTGCACGCCTGGCGCCCTCGGCGACGGTGATCGCAGTCCACCTCGAAGCTGTCGCTCATGCACCGGTCACCCGCACGGCACTGCGCGCCGCAGCCGACGACGCGGGCATCGATCCCACGCGCCTGCGGATACCCGTCGACGGTGAAACCATCGCTGTCGGGTAGTCAGGGCCGGCTAGAGACCGGCGGCTTCGAGCAGCCGCAGCCACAGCTCCGACATGGTCGGGAAGGCGGGGACCGCGTGCCAGAGCCGATCGAGGGGGACCTCGCCGACGATCGCAATCGTGGCCGCGTGCACCAGTTCGCCGATCTCGGGCCCGACGAACGTCGCCCCGACGACGACGTTGCGGGCTCGGTCGATCACCAGTTGCGAGGTGCCGACGGTGTGCGTGCCCCGTGCGGACGCCGCGGCGACATCGCCGGTCTCGTAGCGCACGGTGCGCACGTCGAGTCCACGTTCGAGTGCCTTGGCCTCGGTCAGGCCGACGGAGCCGATCTGCGGATCGGTGAACACCACACCGGGAACGGCGACATGGTCTGCCCACGCGGTGATCGTCTTGCCGAGGATCACGTCGCCGCAGATTCGGGCTTGGTACTTGCCCTGGTGGGTCAGCAGCGCGCGACCGTTGACGTCGCCGATCGCGTACAGCCAGCCGCCGGCCACATCGGTCGCTCGCAGTGAGTCGTCGACGGTGATGTAGCGGCCGGGCTCGAGACCGACGTGGTCGAGGCCGAGGTCGGAGGTGTTCGGTCGCCTGCCCGCCGCCACCAGCAGCTCATCGCCCTCCAGCACCTTCCCATCGTCGAGCGTCAGGCGAACGGGTCCGTCGGTGCCCTCTCGCTCGGCGGCGACCGCTTTCGTGCCGACGTACACGGTGATTCCTTCGTCGCCCATCGCTGCGGCGAGTTGCTCGCCGGCGAACGGCTCGTGCATCGACAGCAATCGAGCGCCGGCCTCCACGATCGTCACCTCGGCGGCACCGAGCCGCTTCCACGCCTGGGCCATCTCGACGCCGACGACACCGCCGCCCAACACGATCAGACGCGTGGGCACTTCCTTCGCCGAGGTGACCGCACGGCTGTCCCACACCGAGATCTCGCGCAGGCCGTCGATCGGGGGAATCGCCGCACTCGAACCAGTGGCGACGACGACGGCGTGGGTCGCACGGAGTGTGCGCACCGATCCGTCGTTGGCGGTGACGTCGACGACCCGCTCGCCGACGATGCGGCCGCGTCCCGGAACGAGCGTCGCGCCGACGCCGTCGAGCCACCGCGCTTGCCCTTCGTCGTTCCAGTTGCTGACCAACTCGTCGCGACGGGCCAGCGCCGCGGCGACGTCGATCGTGCCCGTGATCGCCTCGGCGGCGCCGGGCACGCGGCGGGCCGCGGCGATCACCTCGCCGGGGCGCAGGAGCGCCTTCGACGGCATGCACGCCCAGTACGAGCACTCGCCACCGACGAGCTCGGCCTCCACGACCGCGACCCTCATCCCGCCTGCGGCGACCCGCCCGGCAGCGTTCTCGCCGGCCGGGCCGGCGCCGATCACAACGACATCAAAGATCTCATCCATGACCCTGCTGTCTCCCCCACGGTCGATTCGTTTCAAGCAACTTTCGCGTAACGGTCGGGCTGCAGACGACACAGCACCGCCAATCGTCAACCACTGACGCTCACATCGAGAAAGGGGAGATCCATGCGAGGTCTCGTTGGAAAGAATGCAATCGTCACCGGGGGCAGCTCCGGAATCGGACAGGCCATCGCCCTCAGGCTGGCCCAGGAAGGTGTCAACGTCGCCATCAACTACGTCGGCCCGATCGACGGGGCGTGCGAAACGAAGTCGGCCATCGAGCGTGGTCTCGATTCATGTGTGGCCTCGATGCAGGTCAGCGGCACCAAGCCGATCGTCGTCGAGGCCGACGTCAGCAACGAGGAGCACGTCGTGCGGATGTTCGGCGAGGTGATGTCGGCATACGGCGCCATCGACATCTTGATCAACAACGCCGGCATCCAGATCGCCGCCGACAGCGACCAGTTGTCGGTGGACGACTTCGATCGAGTGATCGGTGTCAACCTCCGCGGTTCGTTCCTGTGCGCCCGTCAAGCGATTCGGCACATGCTGGAAGATGGTCGCCGCGGATCGATCGTCAACGTCTCGAGCGTGCACCAGATCATCCCGAAGCCGCGGTTCCTCGGGTATTCGGTCTCGAAGGGCGGCATGCAGAACCTCACCCACACCCTCGCGTTGGAGTACGCGGCGCGTGGCATCCGCGTCAACGCGGTGGCGCCGGGCGCGACCCTGACACCGATCAACCGGGCCTGGGCCGACGACCCCGTGAAGCGCGCCCTCGTCACGCAACACATCCCCATGCGTCGCCCTGCGGAGTCCGAGGAGATGGCCGCAGCGACAGCGTTCCTGTGCAGTGAGGAAGCTGCCTACGTGACCGGCCAGACGTTGTTCGTCGACGGTGGCCTCACCTTGTACGCCGACTTCGAGAGCACCTGGTCGTCGGAATGAGCGCGATCGTGTTGACCAGCGTCGAACCCTCCCGATACGGCGCCGGCGATCAGGCCGGCGCGTTCAACGAGGCGACGGCAGCACGGTGTAGTCCACGCCGCCCAGTTGGTGCGAAGCGGACAGGTCTTCGACCTCTCCCATGTCATCGACGACGGCATCCCCGCGTTCCCGGGGCGGACGTTCAAGCAGGTGCTGACCACGACCGCACACCAGCTGAACCGGCGTCGCCCGGATGCCGGCGATCGCGGCTGGGGGCGGAACGACGTCAACTGGATCGTCGAGCAGATCGAGGCGACCCAGCAGATGGGGACGCACGTCGATGCGCTGAACCATCTCCAGATCGGCGACCAGGTCTACAACGGATGGAACCTCGACGAGATCGTCGAGGAGTACGGCACCAATCGGCTGGGTGTCGACACGCTGCCACAACTGGTGACGCGCGGCCTGTTGATCGACGTCGCCAAGTTCAACGGTGTGCACCGGCTCGCCGCGGGCGAGGTGATCCGGCCCGAGTGCGTGCAGGAGATCCTCGATGGCCACGGTCTGCGTGTACGGCCCGGCGACGCTCTGCTGTTCCATACCGGTTGGGGCGCTCAATGGGCCGACGCCGATGCGTACCTGGCCGGTGAACCAGGGCCGGGGATGGCGATGGTCGAATGGCTGGCCGCCGCACGCGTCTCGTTGGTCGGCTGCGACACCTGGAGCTTCGGGCCGGTGCCGGCCGAGGATCCATCCCGACCATTCGAGGTGCCGCAGACGCTGAACGTGCGCCACGGCATCGTCGTCGCCGAAAACCTTGCGCTCGGTCAGTTGGCTGCAGCAGCCGTGACCGAGTTCATGTTCGTCCTGTCGCACGCCAGATTCCGCGGCGCCACCGGAGCGTGGGTCGCTCCACTCGCCATCGTCTGAAGCAGACGATCCCAACCACACGGAGACTGCAATGAAACCACCACTACGACGTCATCATCATCGGGTCCGGCGCGGGAGGCGGAACGATGTTCCAGGCCCTCGGCGCCACGGGCAAGCGCGTGCTGCTCTTGGAGCGCGGCGAATTCCTCACCCGCGAGAAGCAGAACTGGAGCCCGGTAGCTGTCTGGGGTCGAGCACCGGTACCGCAACGGCGGCCCGTACCTCGATCGCGACGGCCAGCCGTTCGCTCCCAAACAGCACTTCTATGTCGGTGGCAACACCAAGGTGTACGGCGCTGTGCTGTTCCGCATGCGCGAACGCGACTTCGGTGCGGTGCAGCACCACGGCGGCGTGTCGCCGGAGTGGCCGCTGACGTACGACGATTTCGAGCCGTGGTACACCGCCGCCGAACACCTCTATCAGGTCCATGGCCGCCACGGCGTCGACCCGCTCGACCCGTGGTCGTCGAAGGACTACCCGCACCCACCGATCAGCAACGAGCCACGGATCCAGCAGTTGTGGGACGACCTCGCGGCCCGAGGATTGCACCCGTTCCCGTTGCCGATGGGCGTGCTGCTCGACGAAGAGTCACCCAACACGTCGCCATGCATCCGCTGCGACACGTGCGACGGGTATCCCTGTCTCGCCAAAGCGAAGGCCGACAGCCAGACCATCTGCATCGAGCCGGCGCTGGCCCAGTACCCGAATGTCGCGCTGCGCACCAATGCCCGGGTCACGCACCTGGAGACCGACCCCTCGGGGCGGAACGTGTCGAAGGTGGTCGTCGAGCGACTCGGGCGTATCGAGGAATACAGCGCCGACGTGGTCGTGCTGTCTGCGGGAGCGATCAACAGCGCTGCGCTGCTGCTGCAGTCGGCCAACGACCGGCATCCGCAACGGCCTCGGCAACTCGTCTGGCGTCGGTCGGGCGCAACCTGATGCTGCACCACAACTCCGCACTGATCGCGTTCTCCAAGATCCCGAATCCCACGCTGTTCCAGAAGACGCTGGGGATCAACGACTTCTACTACGGCGATCCGGAGGCGAGCGACGGGTGGGCATTCCCGCTGGGGGCGATGCAGATGCTCGGCAAGCAGGACGCGTCGGCCTTCGATGGCCCAGATGCCGCCGAACTGGCACGCCACGCTGTCGAGTTCTGGATCACGACCGAGGACCTTCCGAGCCCCGACAACCGGGTCACCGTGGAGCCCGACGGGCGGTTGCGCGTCGCGTACAGCGACACCAACGCCGTTGCTCACCAGCGCCTGATCGATCGATGGAAGGGCCTGCTGGAGACGATGCAGTGTCGAGACGAGTACTTCGAGGCCGACCACTACGCCGGTGGTCGCAACACGATCGAGGGCGTCTCCCACCAGAACGGCACCGTGCGCTTCGGCACGGATCCGGCGACCTCTGCGCTCGATGTCAACTGCAAGATGCACGACCTCGACAACCTGTACGTGGTCGACTCGTCGTTCTTCTGCTCGTCGTCGGCGGTCAACCCGACGCTGACGATCATCGCCAACGCACTGCGGGTCGCCGAGCAGATCGACATGCGCATCACCGGGGCGAGTGTGTGACGCACGCATCGCGCGGACAGCGGTCGCTCGAGATCAGAAGCCTGGCGCCCACCGGGGTTGGCTGCGATGCAGGTAGTGATCGGCGGCGTAGTTGAGGAACCGCCGCGCCGACCGAATGCGACAGGCGACATCGCGGAGCACCACGGGCGCCGTCGGGGAGCTCTCGGCGGCGGCCCGGTACCAGGCCGAGCTCAGCGTCTCGAGCGCATCGAGGCCCGGCGTTGCCGAACCATGGTCGACGAGGTGGTTCAACTCGTCGTCGGTCATCTTCACTGATCGACCGAGGTGCTCGGCCTGCGCCGACGACAGCGCGGTCGCGCCGATGCTGTCGGGGAACACGCCGGCGCGGAACAGCGCCAGGTCGCCGAGTTGGCGAAGCAGCACGATGTGGTCGAGCGGGTTGACTGCCCCGAGCCAGTCGACGAGCTCGTCGAGATCGAGGCGATCGGCGGGAACGGGGGTGGCCTCGGGGACGGCAAAGCTGGAGAGGAGCTGGGCGGTGAACTGCAGGCGTGCCGGCGCGTCGGCGAACTCGACGAGCGGCTCGACGTCGAACACGGGCAGGCGGCACCCGGGACCGGCCCACTCGTCGACCCAGTCGCTCGACATCAGCTCGCCGGCAGCGTGGTGGATCAGCACCGCGAAGAACAGCAGCGGTGACACCGTGAACTGCTCGGGTCCAGTGCCGCGCAGGACGGATTCGACGACCTCGGGGCGGCGGAGCACGTCGTTGGCGTACCACGGCCGGCGTTCGAGATCGTCGCGCAAGGTGTCGCCATCCATGTCGAGGGCACGCGCCAGCACGGCGAGATCCCCTTCCTGGAGATTCAAGCGCTGGCGGGTCATGTGTCACCTCCTGATCATGGTGCTGTGTTCATCGGCACGAGATCATGTCGTGTTGAGCCAAGTCTTGCCGACGCCGGCTGCCAAGATGGGTTCATGGCGCCATCGAAGTACGAGGCGGGGGAGAAGGAAACCCTCCGGAGCTCACTGCAGCAGCACCGCGAGCTGATGTTGTGGAAGCTCGAGGGGCTCGACGACGCCGCCGTGCGACGGTCGCCGGTGCCGTCGGGCACGACGCTGCTCGGTCTGGTGAAGCACCTCGGTGCAGTCGAATACGGGTGGTTCTGTCTCACGTTCGGGCGCGAGACGGAGCCGCTTCCCTTCGACGACGACGACGAGAACGCCGATCTGCGTGTGGAGCCAGGCGAGACCACCGCCGACATCGTCGCGTTCTACCGACGGGCGTGGGTCGCCGCCGACCAGGTGATCGACGAGCTCGACCTCGATGACACCGGCACGAGTTGGGCCGGCCACGCGGTGTCGCTGCGCTGGGTGCTCGTGCACATGATCGAAGAGACCGCTCGGCACACCGGTCACGCCGACGTCGTCAGGGAGCTGCTCGACGGCGCAACGGGGTACAAGCCGGACGTATGAGGCTGCGCCGCGTCAGTCGCGTGGCGACGTCGACCACGCTGCTGGGCATCGGCGGGCTGCATGTCGCGTGGGGACGGGGCGCGACGTTCCCCTTCGCCAGCCGTGACCGGCTGAACGACGTCGTGATCGGTCGCAACGCGACACCATCGCCGGGCGCCTGCTATGGCGTTGCCGGCCTCCTGACCGCCGCAGCCGGTCTCGTCGCCGGGTTGCCGGCGTCTCGCAGCAGCCTGCGCCGCGCCGGTGTCGCCACCGTCGCCGCCACGCTGGCAACGCGTGCGGCCCTCGGGTTCGCCGGCAAGACCGAACTCGTCGCCCCGGGCAGCGCATCGCCGACGTTTCTGGAGATGGACCGTCGCGTCTTCGCTCCGCTGTGTGCGGTTCTGGCGATCGGTGCTGTCGCCTCGCTGCGGTCGTGATCAGGCTGGCTGACCAGTGAACTTGATCACGCTGAACGCCGCGCCCTGCGGATCGTTGAGAACCGCGAAGACCCCGGGCGGCACCTCGGTCGGCGGCACCATCACCTTGCCACCGAGCCCCTCGGCCTTGGCGACCGCGGCAGCGCAGTCGTCGACGGCGAAGTAGACCATCCAGTGGTTGGGGAGATCGGCGGGCCAGGAATCGCCCTCCATCGGCATCATCCCGGCAATGCCTCGATCGCCGACCTGGAACTCGGTGTAGTCGGTCCCGGCCATCGGCAGCAGATGCGCGTTCCAACCGAACACCGCGCCGTAGAACTCGACCGATCGCTGCGGATCGCGGGTGGTCAACTCGTTCCAGCACCACGTGTTGGGATCATTGACGAGCCCGGCGCCGGCGTGCTTTCCCGCCTGCCAGATCGAGAACAACGCGCCGGTCGGGTCGGCAGCGACCGCCATCCGTCCGACATCGAGCACGTCGAATGGGTCGACGATGATCGTCCCCCCGTCCTCCTTCACCGCAGCAGCGATCTCGTCGGCGTCCGCGACACTGATGTAGGTCGTCCAGAACGGCGGCATGTCGTGGTTCATCTGTGGCCCGAGTCCGGCGACCGGCTTGCCCTCGAGCATGCACATCCGATACCCACCCGCCTCCGGCGGCCCCTCCTCGATGGTCCAGCCGAACAAGCCCGAATAGAAGCGGCTGGCGTCGGTCGGGTCGGGCGTTCCGAGGTCGACCCATGAAGGGGTACCAGGTGCGTACTTGGTCATCTCCGGCATGTCGTGCTCCCTGTGGCTCGGCGAGACGATCAAGGTACGACGACGAAGGCTGCGACGTCAACGGCACCACCTACTGTTCGAGGCGATGCATCCGGCCGAACCGACGCTGACCACCCGGCAGTTGAACCGAGCGGTGCTCGACCGGCAGCACCTGCTGACCCGGGCAGATCTCGACATCCCGACCACGCTCGACCACGTCGGCGGATTGCAGACCCAGTACGCGCCGTCGGGATACGTCGGCTTGTGGAGCCGGCTCGCCGAGTTCGAGCGCGAAGCGCTCACTCGCGCGCTCGACGACCGCTCGGTCGTGCAGGCAACGCTGATGCGTTGCACCATCCACATGGTGTCGGCCGGTGATTTCTGGCCGATCTGCGCGGCCATCAGGGCCAGCCGGCGCCAGTGGTGGTTGCGGATCGCCAAGTCGCGCAAGCTGCCAGAGATCGACCACGACGAGCTCGCCGGCGTGTTGCGCGAAGCGTTGGCGGACGGGCCGCGGCGCAGCAGCGAGATCATCGCGGCGATGCAACAAGCCGGGTTCGACAAGCCCTACTGGGAAGGCGCCGGGCTGTGGGTCGACCTGGTCCGGGTTCCGCCGTCAGGAACGTGGGCTCGTCGTCGCGCCGACCTCTACGGCCTCGCCGAGCAGTGGATCCCACGCATCGAGGTCGACGAGCCGGACGGGCTCCGGCTGCTGCTGACCCGTTACCTCCAGGCGTTCGGCCCGGCAGCGTTGGCCGATGCGGCAACCTGGGCCGGCGTGCCTCGTGCCCGCCTCGAACCGGTCGCCGCAACGATGGGACTGGTGTCGTACCGCGACGAGTCGGGCGTGACGTTGCTCGATCTGGCCGATCTCGAGTTGCCCGACCCCGCCACGCCGGCGCCGGTTCGGTTCCTGCCGACGTGGGACGCGACGCTGCTGGCTCATTGCCGTCGATCCGCCATCCTGCCCGAGCAGTTCCGCAGCGCGATCTTCCACACCAAGATCCCGCAGTCGGTCGGAACCGTTCTGGTCGATGGCTCCGTCGCGGCCACGTGGGCGTGGCGCGCCGACCACGTCGAGGTCGACGTGTTGGCCACGCTGACCCCCCGGCAACGCCGTGAGGTGGCGCACGAGGCGGAACGGCTGACGGCGTTCTATCGGGGTTGACCGCGGCGGATGATCAGGTCGGCGACCAGCCCGGTCCAGCCGGTCTGGTGGGATGCACCGACACCGCGGCCGGTGTCGCCGTGGAAGTACTCGTGGAAGGGGATCATCCGATTCCAGACCGGGTCGGTCTGGAACTTCTCGTCGGCGCCGAAGACGGGTCGGCGACCGTCGGCGTCGGGGACGAAGATGTCGATCAGCCGCTGACCGAGTTCGTCGGCGACGTGGCCGAGCGTCAACTGCGAACTCGAACCGGTGGGGTATTCGACCGCGAAATCGTCGCCGAAGAACCGGGCGAACCGGCGGATCGCCTCGATCACGATGTAGTTCACCGGGAACCACACCGGGCCACGCCAGTTGGAGTTGCCGCCGAACAGGCCGGTGGTCGACTCGCCCGGCGAGTAGTCGACGGTGTACGTCATGCCGCCGAGGTCGACCGAGAAGGGGTGGTCTCGGTACTCGGCCGAAAGGGCGCGCACACCGTGCGGTGAGAGGAACTCGTTCTCGTCGAGCAGCCAGCGCAGCACGCGTCGCAGGCGGTCGGGCGAGACGATCGACAAGAGGCGTCCTTCGTCACCGTCGCGTTCGTGCATGTGGAACAGGTCGCTGTAGTCGGGTCGGTTCTCCACGAACCAGTCGGTTCGCGCCGTGAACTCGGGCAGCTTGTCGAGCGTCTCGCGACCGAGTGTGGTGGTGGCCGCCAGCGGCAGCAGGCCGACCATCGATCGCAGCTTCAGCGGGATCCGATCGCCCTGCGACGTGGCCAGCACGTCGTAGTAGAAGCCGTCCTCCTCGTCCCACAGGCCGCGGCTGTTCATCGCTTCGGCGATCAGTGCGAAATGTTCGAAGAACTTCGTGGCGAGGTCTTCGTACGTCCGGTCGTGGCGGGCCAGGGTCAGCGACATCTCCAACAGGTCGAGGCAGTACATCGCCATCCACGAGGTGCCGTCGGATTGCTCGAGCGTGCCATCGATCGGCAGCGGAGCGGAGCGATCGATCGGCCCGATGTTGTCGAGTCCGAGGAACCCGCCGGCGAACACGTTGTTGCCGTCGGCGTCCTTGCGGTTGACCCACCACGTGAAGTTGAGCAGCAGCTTGTGCATCATTCGCTCGAGGAACTCGTAGTCGTTGCCGCCGTCGATCTCGAAGACCCGCAGCGCCGCCCACGCGTGCACGGGCGGGTTGACGTCGTCGAACGCCCACTCGTATGCGGGCAGCTGGCCGTTGGGGTGCATGTACCACTCGCGGCACAGCAGGATCAGTTGATCCTTGGCGAATGTCGGGTCGACGTGGGCTAGGGCAACGGCGTGGAACGCGAGATCCCACGCCGCGTACCAGGGGTACTCCCACTTGTCGGGCATCGAGATCACGTCGTGGTTGTTGAGATGCCGCCACGCCGAGTTGCGTCCGTTGCGCCGAGCCGCGGGAGGTGCCGGCTGGCCGGGATCGCCGTCGAGCCAGCGGGCCACGTCGTAGTGGTAGAACTGCTTCGACCACAGCATGCCGCTGAGCGCTTGGCGCATGATCATGGCCTCGTCCGCGGTGGTCGCCGGCGGCGTCGAGCGCGGCGTAGAACTCGTCCGCGTCGGCTTGACGGGCGATCAGCACGTCGGCGCTGGCGATTGCCGCCGCACCGCCGTCGCGGTGCAGCCGGAGGGTGATCTCCTCCGTGGCGCCGGCGGCCACTTCGACCTGGTACCACAGTGCGGCTTTGGTGCCCACCTGTTCGGGGTTGGTGGAATCGCGGCCGGCGACGACGTGATCGTTGATCGCATCCTTGGGGAACGCGGCGCCCTCGGCGCCCCACAGCCGGCCGGCGTTCGACTCGTTGTCGCAGAACAGCAACTGCGGCGAGCCGTCACCGGTCAAGCGCATCGTCGGGTCCGAGTGATGCCGGGCGACCAACCCGGTGCCCATCACCTCGATCGTCGGCTTGCGGTCATCGAGCCCCCAGGACCACGTGTTGCGGAACCACAGCGTCGGCAACACGTGCAGCGTGGCGGCCTCCGGGCCGGCATTGCGCACCGCGACTCGCACGACGATGTCGTCGGGTGCAGCCTTGGCATAGTCGACGACGATGTCCCAGTAACGGTCCTCGTCGAAGATGCCGGTGTCGAGCAGTTCGTACTCGGGTTGGTCGGATCCGCGGCGAGCGTTCTCGTCGACCAGTTGCGTGTACGGAAACTCGCCCTGGGGGTAGAAGTAGCGCCAACGCATCCAGGAGTGCGTCGGTGTGCAGTCTTCGTAGAACCAGTACTCCTTGGCGTCCTCGCCATGGTTGCCCTGCGGCCCGGTGAGCCCGAAGATCCGCTCCTTCAGGATCGGGTCGCGCCCGTTCCAGAACGCGAACGCCAGGCACAACGACTGGGCATCGTCACAGAGTCCGGCGAGGCCGTCCTCGTTCCATCGGTACGCCCGCGAGCGAGCGTGGTCGTGGGGGAACGAGTCCCACGCGGTGCCGTGCTCGCTGTAGTCCTCGCGTACCGTGCCCCACGCTCGTTCCGACAGGTACGGCCCCCACCGCTTCCACTCGGGATCGGCGAGCCGGGTGTGTTCTGCGTCGTTCATGTCGGGTGCAGTCTTGCCCACGAGGAAGTCGTTACAACCCGCGGGAACGTCGCCGTTGTTTTCAGATCGTTTCGCGACTTGTCACGAAATCGTCCGCTGCCACACTGCATGGGTATGAACATCCGGTTCGGAACCCAGGTCTGCGGATCGCTCGACGCTGCGTCGACCCGCGAGTGGCTGGTGACCGATGGGCTCGGCGGGTATGCCATGGGAACGGTTGGCGGCCTGCGCACCCGTCGCTACCACGGCTTGCTGGTCGTCGCCACCGAGCCGCCGATCGGCCGCCGGCTCGGCCTGGCAGCGCTCGATCCCGTCCTGGTGGTGGGCGATCGGCGCATCGAGTTGGCGACGCGGGAGTGGGCCTCGGGGGTCGTCGCTCCGCAGGGTCACCGCTACCTCACCGGATTCGAGTTGGTCGAAGGCGTGCCGACATGGACGTGGCAGGTCGACGAGATCGTGGTGCAGGCCGAAGTCGCCATGATGCACGGGACCCCGGCCGTCGGCATCGTGCATCGGCTGCTCAACGCCGACCGACCCGTACGGCTGGAGCTGGCCGCTGTGGCAACGTGGCGCGACGCCCACGGCGAACGGACCGGCGCCGGCGACCCACCGGTCGAAATGACCGTCGATGGCTTCGTGTTCGACGATGCGTATCGGGTGCGCGGCCCGGGATTCCAACACGCGGCCGAATGGTGGCGTGGTTCGTATCAGCGCGAGGAGGCAGCCCGAGGCCTCGCGGCGATCGAGGATCTCTGCCATGCCGGAACGTTCTCCGTCGAGATGGTTCCCGGCGGCGCCGTCGAGGTGGAGGCCTGGGCCACCGATACCGATACCGACACCGACGTCCCCAACGCGGCGGCAATCGTCGCCATGGCGCGCGCCCGGTATCGAGACGTGTGCCGCACTGCCTCCGCTGCGACCGGTGCCGACTGCCTGCTCGCCCATGCCGCCGACCAGTTCATCGTCGCCGGCCCGACGGTTGTCGCCGGGTATCCGTGGTTCGGCGACTGGTCGCGCGACACGTTCACGTCGTACGAGGGGCTCTTCTTGTGCACCGGTCGGCATGACGAGGGCCGCCAGCTTCTGCTGCGCGCTGCGGCCACCGTCTCGGAAGGGATGCTGGCCAACACCGCCGATGTCGGCGGCACCCCCGAGTACAACACGGCCGACGCGACGATCTGGTTCCTGCATGCGGTCGCTCGCCACATCGAGGTCACGGGCGACGAGCAAGCGACCGAGCAGTTGCTGCCGACCGTTGCGTCGATCATCGCCCACCACGTCGACGGCACCCGCTTCGGGATCCACGTCGATCCCATCGACGGCCTCGTCGCCCAAGGCGCTGATGGGTTGGCGCTGACCTGGATGGACGCTCGTGTCGATGGCGTTGCGGTCACTCCCCGCCGGGGCAAGACCGTGGAGATCAACGCGCTGTGGATCAGCTCCCTGACCCGGTTGGCCGCGATCGCGACTCAGTCCGGCGGCGACGGTGATGCCTGGCTCGTGCTCGCCGACCGGGCCCGCGCCTCGTTCGCCACGCGGTTCGCGACGCGCGGTGGATCGCTGTGCGATGTCGTCGATGGCCCAGACGGCGATGACGCGACGCTGCGCCCCAATCAGCTCATCGCTGCCGGTGTACCAGATGGTCCCCTGTCGCCGGTGGCCGTCGCCGGGGTCGTCGAGGGTGTCGCAAGTTTGGTGACGCCACTCGGCCTTCGTTCACTCGCTCCCGCGGACCCGCGATTCCGGTCAGAGCATCGCGGCGACGCCGCGGCCCGCGACACCGCGTACCACCAGGGCACGGTGTGGCCGTGGCTGATCGGCCCGTACGTCGAGGCGTGCCTCCGATCCGGCCGAGCCCCGCAGGCCCTGCTCGACGGCCTGGAAGCGCATCTCTCCGAGTTCGGTCTCGGTTCGATCTCGGAAACCGGCGACGGCGTGGCGCCGCACGCGGCGACCGGATGCCCGTTCCAGGCGTGGTCCGTCGCCGAGGTGCTTCGAGCCCGTGCTCTGCTGCGGCTAAGTTCGCCCGCCAGTGACCGATCCCGGGATTCTCGTCGGAGCAACAGCTGATGATCAGCGCATCATCGCCGGGCTGCGCGCCGGCAACGAAGCCGTCTTCGCCGAGATGGTCGACAAGTACCACGGGTCCCTCGTGAGAGTCGCGATGCGCTACACACCGAGCAGGGCCGTCGCCGAGGAAGTCGTCCAAGACACCTGGATCGGCGTCATCGAAGGCATCGATCGCTTCGAGGGCCGGTCGACCGTGAAGACCTGGCTCTACAAGATCCTCATCTATCGGGCGCGAGCTCGCGGCGAGCGCGAGCGACGCACGATGCCGATGTCGGCGCTTGCCGGCGACGACTCTGTTCCGTTGGTGCCGACCGAGCGGTTCCGCGGATCAGACGCACTGTGGGCCGGCCATTGGGCCACGCCGCCGCAACGGTGGGATGGCGAGGCCGAGGAACGCTTGCTGGCCGGCGAGGCTCGGGAGATCATCGACGCGGTGATCGCCGAACTGCCGCCGGCGCAGCGCGAGGTGATCGTGATGCGCGACCTGTCGCACTTCAGCGCAGCGGAGGTCTGTGACCTGCTGGACGTGACAGAGGCGAACCAACGTGTGTTGCTGCATCGGGCGCGGTCCCGCGTGCGTGCAGCGCTGGAGCAGTACCTCGATGCATAGGCGGAACCCATGATCCACGATCCCTTCGATTGCAAGATGTTGGTCGAGCTCGTCACCGACTGGCTCGAGGGAGAGTTGCCCGAGCCGACGCGCAGCGAGCTGGAGTTGCACGTTGCCACCTCCGCGGGCTGTATTGCCTATGTCGAGCAGATGCGTGCTACGCAGGCCGCGTTGGAGCGGCTCGAGAGCGTGGAGACGATCGAGCCGCCCGAGCCCGGCGTGCGCGATGAGCTGTTCGCTGTCTTCCGCGCCCGCCGTCGCTAGATCGAGTCTTCTTCACCCGGCGAGGTTCAGCCGCTCGGCGATCCACTGCGACTGCGCCCGCCGCTCGGCTGCGAAGGCCGCGTTGTACGAGGTGACCGATCGATCCTCTGCCGAGGCGCGGTGACCGGCGGCACGCGCCGCGTCCCAGCACGCGAAGATCGGGTTGACGACATCTTCGATTGCATCGACGACCTGTTCGATGGCGATCCCTGCCGGGCTTGCGGGGTCGAGGCGGATGCCGCCGGCGACGCTCGCCAGCGCATCGAACGTGCGCTGGGCGGCCAGCTGCGCGGCAGGTGCGGTCTCACCGGCGGTCGTCAACACGGCGACCGCACAGTCGCGAACCCGCCACACCGCCCACTCGGCGAGCTGCGCGCCGAGGTCCGGCCATGTGCTGATCAGCCGGATCAGCCTGCCGCGCTCGGCAACGACCTTCTGATCGCCGGCGACGACCTCACCGGCGAGCTCGATCTCCCACAACTGCGCGCTCATCCACCACGCCAGATGCTCGGCGCTGCATGCGTGGATGCCCTGTTCGCAGGGGATGAGTGCCGGCGACTCCACCCATGGCCCGGGTTGGCCCGCCGCAGTCGGCGTCGGCCACACGAAGCCCGAGAACACCCCGGACGAACGCTGGTCCAAGAACTTCCATGCTCTGGTCACGGCGATATCTTGGCCCAGATCGACCGATGCAGAGGCGTCTTGCGTCAGAACGGTTCGTCGTCGCCGGCCGGGGCGGTTCGTTGCGTGTCCGGTGATGGCCGAGCGGCGAGTTGGGTGAGATGCGGACCGCAGAACTGCTCGCCGTGTTGCGGGGTGTTGTTGCACGGCTTGCCCTTGTTGGTCGTCGCCCGGCACTTTCCCGGCTGAGAGGACGAGTTGCGTGCCGTGGCCACGGCGTCGACATCGTTCCCCGTGCCGTCCTGGGAGAGCAGAGCGGTGGCCGGGTATCGGCACGCCCCGTGGTGGTACGTCATCTTCTTGTCGACCCGCACCGAGGCGATCGGGTCACCCACAGCGAACCGCTGTTTGCATGTGGCGCACGTCCCGGCGTACTTCGCAGGCATCGTCGGCTCGGCTCCGACATCACCAAAATCGTCGTCACCGCCGCGTGCCCGATCGAGGTTCATCTTCGCCATCTGGTCAATTCTGGCAGCCCGCTCCGGAACCACAGGGCGTGTGGTCACTTTCGTCGTCTTCGCCGTGCAGCGTGACCACGAACCGTGCGCCACCGGTTGGCGATGACTCGCAGCGCACGTCGCCGCCGTGTCGTTGCGCAGTTGCCCGAACGACCGCTAGCCCGAGGCCGACACCGCCAGTGTCACGCGATCTCGACGAGTCGGTTCTCGTGAACCGCTCGAAGATGCGCTCGCGGTCGCTCTCGGCAACACCCTCGCCATCGTCGTCTACCGCCAACGTCACCACGCCATCGACGTTCGCCAACGACACATCGACGTGCGTCGCCGCGTGCCTGATCGCGTTGTCGACCAGGTTGCGAACCAGCCGCGACAATGCCTGGCGATCGCCGACCAACCGAGCCGCGCTCACCTTCGTCGTACCGATCGTGATCGCCGATGTGGTGGTGATCGCCGAGATCTCCTCCAGCACGACCTCGTCGAGATCGGTCTGCGAGGTGGGGGGAGGAGCTTCGTCGGCCTTGGCCAGATCCATGAGGTCGTCGACGATGTGAGCCAGCCGAGCGGCCTCGGCCTTCACGCCCTCCACGTCGGATCCCGTGTCCAGTTGGGCCCGCATCGAGGCCAGCGGCGAGCGCAGTTCGTGCGACGCGTCGGAGAGGAACTGCCGCTCGTGGTCACGCGATGCCTGCAATCGACCGAGCATCGAGTTCATCGTTCGGGCCAGGCGGGCCACTTCGTCGTGGCTGCGCGGCTCGCGCACCCGCCGCTGCAACGTGGTCGCCGAGATGTTCTCGACCTCCAGCCGCATGGCCTCGACCGGTCGCAGGGCCCGGCCGGCGAGAAACCAGGCGACCAGGGCGACGGCAAGCACGACCAGTGGAATTCCGAGCCGCAGGCTCGACCACAACGTGCGCACGCTGTGACGAACCTCGGCGAGCGATGCCATGCCGACGACGAAGAAGTTGTCGGCCCCCACGGCGACCGGAGCCGCCTGGTAGGCGACATCTTGCGAGCCAGGACCGGAGATGAAGATGACCTGGCCGCCCGGAGACGCCGTTCCGGCGGACGACACCGAGATGGTCTGGATGGGCAGCGACGACACGCCGCCCACGGGCGCGCCGGTGTCGGTGTAGATGCCCACGCCCGCCTGCTGACCGAAGGTCTGATGCGTGATCGATCCGAAGGGCACACCCTGCTGGACCTGCGCCACGGTCGCGCCGACCGCAGCGGCCGCGGCACGCTCGCGGTCGCTGACCAGTCGGCCCTCGACCGCACGAGTCAGCAGCAGGGCACCGACGATCAGCACCACCGCCACGAGAAAGGTGGCCAACAAGGTCACCCGCACTCGCACCGAGTCGGTGACTCGCCGGACGCTATGCATGATCGACCACCCGATAGCCGATTCCCCGGATCGTCTCGATCAGCGAATTGCCGCCGATGTCGAGCTTCTTGCGCAGGTACCTCACGTACACCTCCACGATGTTGGGGTCGCCGAGAAAGTCGGGTCCCCAGACCTCGGCCAACAGGTCGTCCTTGGAACTGATGAAGTCGCCCTGGCGCACGAGGTGTTCGAGCAGCGCGAACTCTCGTGGTGTCAGGCGGATCTCGTCGTCGTCACGGCGGCAGGTGCGGCGGCGCAGATCGATGCACAGCGGGCCGCGTCGCAGCACGCTCGGTTCGACCAGGGCCCGGCGCCGGGCCACCGCTCGCAGCCGGGCGAGCAGCACCACCATCGAGAACGGCTTCGACAAGAAGTCGTCTGCCCCGGTGTCGAGCGCCTCGGCGAGGTCGTAGTCGCCGTCCTTGGCGGTCAGGACCAGGATCGGCGTCCAGTTGTCCTCGGCTCGCAGCGTCGCGCAGACCTGGAAGCCGTTCATGCCTGGCAGCAGGAGGTCCAGCACGATCGCGCCATAGGAATGCTCGCGTGCACGCCACACGCCGGTCAGGCCGTCGTGAGCCACGTCGACGTCGAAGCCCTCGGCCGACAGGCCGCTGGCGATCGCCGCGGCCAGCCGCTCCTCGTCCTCCACCACAAGTACACGCACGGGCGGATGCTGCCACGACATTCGGGCATTGCCTCCGCGGCCCGCTGAGAATGCGTTCAGCAGTTCTCAGGGAGCTGTCAGCTCGGCTGTGGATACTCCGGCACCTCACAGAGGAGACGGAGGAGTCCCGATGAAACGACTACTGATGGCATTCGCGGCGACCGCGGTTCTCGCCGCGTGCGGGAGCGCGAAGGCCGATGACCGGCAGGTCGCCAGCCTGTCGACGACACCCGCCGCGGACGCGACGACCGGCACCGGCGACACATCGGGCACCGACACGACGGCGGTCGTCGATCCCAGTGAGGCGCCGCTGCAGTACGCCAAGTGCATCCGCGAGCACGGGATCGACATGCCCGACCCGCAGATCTCCGACAACGGAGCTGGGGTCGTGGCGATCGCCGGACCAGGAGCAGGCGGGGAGGGCGGCCCGGACCTGAAGGAGATGGAAGCGGCCAACAAGGACTGCCAGCACTTCATGCAAGACGCGGCCGCGAGCTTCGACCCGCCGAGCGAAGAGGATCAGAAGAAGATGCAGGAGCAGGCATTGGCCTTCTCCAAGTGCATGCGCGATCACGGTGTTGACATGCCGGACCCGCAGTTCGGCGACGGTGGGACGTTCAGCATCTCGGTGGGCGCTGGGCCGAGTGCCACCGGTCCCTCGCAGAACGGGCCGTCGGTCGACTTCAACTCCAAGGAGTTCCAGGACGCCAGCGAGGCATGCGGCGGCCCCGGTGGCGGCGGTTTCTCGGTGTCGACCGGGACGATCGTGCCATGAGGCGTCGCTGGTTGATCGTCGGCGTTGTCGCCATCGGAGCCGCTGCAGTCGGCGTGACCATGGCGACACGCCGGCCCACCACAGCCGACAACGGCTCGCCGGAGACGACGGTGCCGCGGGAAACGGCACAGGTGTCGAAGACCGATCTGATCGATGAGGAGAAGTTGCGCGGCACGCTCGGCTACGGCGAGTCCCACGCGATCGGGGGCGCCGGCTCGGGCACGATCACCGGCCTGCCCGAGCCCGGCACCGTGATCGAACAGGGAGACTCGCCGTGGCAGATCGACGGTCACGACGGTCCGGCCGTGTTCTACGGGGACCTCCCGATGTGGCGCCCGCTGCGCGCCGGTGTCGACGACGGAGCCGATGTCGCCGAGCTGGAACAGAACCTCACCGATCTCGGTTTCGGCGCGGACCTGACGGTCGACAACGAGTTCGACAAGCACACCACGGCCGCGATCAAGGCGTGGCAGGACAGCCGTGGCTTCAAGAAGACCGGTGTCGTCAGCCCCGGTGACATCGTGGTCGAGCACGCCCCGGTACGGGTCGCCGAGCACCTCGCGACCGTCGGTGATCAGGTGTCGCCCAAGATCCTCAGCGTCACGGGAGCGGAGCAGGTGGTCACGCTCGACGTTGCCCTCGACAAGATCGAGCTGCTGAGCCCGGGCGCGGCGATCGAGGTCGAACTTCCCGACCAGTCTCGTGTCCCCGGCACCGTGGCGTCGGTGGGACGGGCCGCCACGGTGAAGCAGGAGGGTGGTTCGGCGACCATCGAGGCCAGCGTGTCGCTGCAGGCACCCGTCGCGTCGCTCGACGCGGCGCCGGTCGGTGTCGTGGTGAGCACACCGAAGGCGACGGGGGTGTTGGTCGTGCCGATTCGTGCGCTCGTGGCTCTGGCCGAAGGCGGCTACGCGGTCGAGAAGGTGTCGGGAGCCTCGACGCAACTCGTCGCTGTCAAGCCCGGTGCGTTCGGCGACGGCATCGTCGCAATCACCGGCACCGGCATTGCCGAGGGCGACACCGTCGTGGTCGCCCCGTGAGCGTCGTCGAGTTGGTCGATGTGTACAAGACCTATGCCGGTGGCGTGCAGGCGCTGCGCGGGGTCAACCTGCGCATCGATTCGGGCGAGTCGCTGGCCATCGTCGGGCCGTCGGGCTCTGGCAAGAGCACCCTCCTGCAGGTGCTCGGCTGCCTCGACCGGGCCACGTCGGGCAAGGTCGTGCTGGCGGA
Source organism: Ilumatobacteraceae bacterium (assembly GCA_963805445.1). Lineage (GTDB taxonomy): Bacteria > Actinomycetota > Acidimicrobiia > Acidimicrobiales > Ilumatobacteraceae > JAENVT01. The sequence goes on from CAWDUI010000038.1 coordinate 79,938, forward strand.
CCACGATGTGTCGATGCTCGGCGACCGCCGGCTGTCGTCGATTCGTGGCTCGATGATCGGGTTCGTCTTCCAGCAGTTCCATCTCGTCGAGACGATGAGCGCGCTCGACAACGTGGCGCTGCCGCTGCTGTACCAGGGCGTCGGCAGGGCGCCTCGGCGTCGGCGTGCCGCCGAGTGTCTCGAGCGCGTCGGCATCGGCCACCGCGCCGATCATCGGCCGAGTCGTCTCTCGGGCGGCGAGCGCCAGCGCGCGGCCATCGCCCGGGCCTTGGTCACCGAGCCGGCGATGCTGTTGGCCGACGAACCAACGGGCAACCTCGACCGGCGCACCGGGTTGGAGATCGTCGACTTGTTCCACTCCCTGCACGAGGAGGGGTCGACGGTCGTGGTCATCACCCACGACCAGCAGGTTGCGGCGCGGTTCCCGCGTCGTGAAGAAGTGCTCGACGGCCAGTTGATGTCGTCGCTGCTCGACGACATGGCGGTGATGTCGTGACCGCCACGTTGCGACCGATCGATGTCGTGCGGGTCGGCGTCGGTTCGCTCGGCGCTCGCGCTGGCGCGGACCCTGTTGACAGCATTGGGCATCGCCATCGGGATCGCCGCCTTGGTGTCGGTCGTGGGGATCTCGTCGTCGAGCCGAGCCGACCTGTTGGCCCAACTCGACAAGTTCGGGACCAACCTGCTCGAGGTTCGGGCCGGCAACACCGTGTTCGGCGAGTCGGCGACGTTGCCCGAGGAGGCACCGTCGATGATTCGCCGGATCGGCCCGGTCGACGATGTCAGCGCGATCGCCGGCCTGTCGGCAACGGTGCGACGCACCGACCTGATCCCCGCGTCGGAGACCGGCGGCATCGCTGTCGACGCGGCGACCACGTCGCTGTTGACGACCGTCGGAGCAACGCTGGCCCAGGGCCACTTCCTCGACGCGTCGACGCAATCGCTGCCGGCTGTCGTGCTCGGCTCGACCGCGGCCCGACGACTCGGCATCGAGTCACTGAACGGCTCACCGATGGTGTGGATCGGCGATCGCTGGTGGGCGGTCATCGGGATCCTCGACCCCGTTCCGCTGCTGTCATCACTCGACACCGCGGCGCTGGTCGGCTTCGACGCGGCCCACGATCTGCTCGGCCACGACGGCAAGGTGTCGAGCATCTACGTGCGGATGGCTCCCAAGTCGGTCGAGTCGGTGCGCGCCGTGCTGGCAGCCACGACCAATCCGTCGGCGCCGAACGAGGTCTCGATCCAGCGCCCGTCTGACGCATTGAAGGCTCGCGCCGCGGTCGACAGCGGCCTGCGTGCCCTGTTGCTGGCCCTCGGCGGCGTGTCGTTGCTGGTCGGGGGGATCGGTATCGCCAACGTGATGGTGATCTCGGTGCTGGAGCGGCGGACCGAGATCGGTGTGCGCCGAGCGATCGGGGCGACGCGCCGCCACATCCGCCTGCAGTTCCTCACCGAAGCGGCGACCTTGGCGATGCTCGGCGGGATCGGTGGAGTCGCACTCGGGAGCGCGGTCACGGCCGTGTACGCCCGGCGCCAGGAGGTGCCGTTGACGATCCCGCTCACCGTCCTCGTCGGCGGTGTCGGCGCGGCGCTGGTCGTCGGCACGGTCGCCGGTCTGTACCCGGCCTCACGCGCCGCTCGGCTCGACCCCGCCGAGGCCCTCCGCCCGGCCTGACCCGTTCCCCCACGGTGTGCGGGCCGGGTGGGGTGCGGCCGGAGGGGTCAGTACATCGCGCCGGACTTGGCGTCGGCCGGTCGGGCGCCGCGGGCCGTGGCCAGATCGGTGACGAGGTTGCCCTTCATCGCCAGCATGTCGCTGGTGACGGTGATCATGCGGAAGCCCTGTTCGAGCCGGCGCTCGACCAGGGCCGCGGTGGCGTGGATGCCGGGCACGATGCCGGCGTTGCGGCACCCCTTCACGATCGTCGCCAAGGCGTCGTCGAACTTGCTGTCGCCGTCGTTGTTGCCGGGCGGCAGGCCCAACGTGATCGAGAGGTCGGCAGGACCGACGTAGATCGCGTCGATGCCGGGAACTGCCAGGATGTCGTCGAGATTGGCGATCGCCTCGACGGTCTCGATCATCGGGATGAGAGCAATCCCATCGCTCGACCAGCTGTAGTGGTCCGGACGGCGCATGCCCGCCACGACCGGGCCGAAGCTGCGTGCACCTGCAGGGGCATAGCGCCCGGCGCGCACCACGGCCTCGGCCTCGGCGACCGAGTTGACCATCGGCACGATGATCCCTTCGATGCCGGCGTCGAGCATCTTGCCGATGATGCCTTGCTCGTTCCACGGCACCCGGGCGATCGGAGTGCCGCCACCGAGCAGGATTGCCTGCGCCATCGACACCGTCTGCTGGTAGTCGTTGACGCCGTGCTGGTTGTCGATGCACACGTAGTCGAACCCAACTCGTGCGGCTGTCTCGGCGCTGATGATCGATGGGATGGCCAGCCATACACCGAGGGTGTCGCGACCCTCGTTCCATTGAGTTCGCAAAGTGTCCATCGCCCGGTTCTAGCAAAGTTCCGGTGTCGGAGTTCAGCCAGCGGCGGTGGTGATGGTGCCCTCCTATGCCGTGACGATCGTCGCCGGTCGTCCGGCCAGCACGTTGAGCGCGTTGTCGATGGCGTGCGAGTACAACCGCCTGCGACCGGCAACGGTTGCCGAGGCGACATGGGGTGTGACGATGACGTTCGGGTGGCTCAACAGCGGGTGGCCGACCGGCAGCGGCTCCGGGTCGGTCACATCGAGACCGGCGCCGGCCACCTGGCCGGAATCGAGCGCGGCCAGCAACGCGTCCTGGTCGACGAGGCCGCCGCGGGCGCAGTTGACGAGGTACACGCCGTGCTTCATCGTCGCCAGCGACGCCGCGTTGATCAGGTGGTGCGTGTCCGCGACGGCCGGAGCGTGCAGCGAGACGACGTCGGACTCGGTGAAGACTCGCTGCAGGTCGACCAGTTCGCAGCCCTCTGCCTCGGTGAGGTACGGGTCGTAGGCCAGCACACTCATCCCCATTGCCCGAGCGGCAGCGCCGACGCGGCGGGCGATTCGGCCGTACCCCACCAACCCGAGCACCGTGCCATCGAGCTCGAGCGCACGTGCCGGTGGTCGCCCCGGGCAGGCCTTCGCGTGCCCGCTCGGTCTGGGCCGGCAGGTTCTTCACGACGGCGAGCATCAGCATCAGTGTGTGCTCGGCCGTCGAGACCGAGGGTGCGTCGGGCGCGTTGCAGACGATGACGCCCGCTGCGGTCGCATCGGCCACGTTGACGTTGTCGTAGCCGATCCCGATGCGCGAGATCACCTTCATGCTCGCCCCGAGGGCGAACGCCTCGGCGTTCCAGGCTCGTTTGGCGCCGGCGAGCACGCCGTGTGCCGTGCCGAGCTCGGCGTCGTCGGGCCCGACGGCGATCGCCCGACCCTCGACGAGGTCGCGATATGCATCGGGAAGCGGGTGGTCGAAGTACAGGATCGGCAGTTGTTGGTCCATCGATCGCACCATATCCGGCCGTGCTGCGGTTGGCGGGTTACGGATATGGTGCGGCCATGCTCGACCACTCCCGGTTCTTCCACGTTGGCATCCGCGTCACCGACATCGAGGCGGCGATGGCCGACATCGGCCGGCATGCCGGCGTGACCTGGGCATCGGTGCAGGACCGCCCGATGTCGGTGTGGGTTCCGGGCGAGGGCCAGACCGTTTTGCAGCTCGCGCTGACGTACTCGGTCGAGGGGCCGGTGCACCTCGAACTGTTGCAGGGGCCGGCCGGCTCGATCTGGGATGGGCACGACGTGCCGGGCGCGCATCACTTCGGTTACTGGTCCGACGACGTCGGCGCGGACACCGAGCAGATGCTGGCCGACGGGTACACCTTGGAGCTCGCCGCGGCATCGCCCGACGAGGGCTACGGTCGATTCACTTACGCCCGCTCGCCATCGGGGTACCTGGTCGAGCCGGTGGCGATCGCCAGCAAGCCGCGGTTCGAGAGGTGGTGGGCGGGCGGCTCGCTGACCGACCCCATCGCGTAGCCTGCGGGCCATGTCAGATGTTGCGGTGTCGGACCTGTCCGATCGCGCCAAGCGTCACCTGTGGATGCACTTCACCCGCCTCGGCGCGTACGCCGGGCAGTGAGGTGCCGATCATCGCCCGCGGCGAGGGCTGCTACGTGTGGGACCAGCACGGCAAGCGGTACTTCGACGGGCTCTCCGGGTTGTTCACGGTGCAGGCGGGGCACGGTCGGGCCGAGCTGGGCGAAGCAGCGGCGCGCCAAGCCGAGACGCTCGGCTACTTCCCGGTCTGGTCGTTCGCCCACGAACCGGCCATCGAACTGGCCACGCGCCTTGCCGAACTGGCGCCCGGTGACCTCAACCGGGTGTTCCTGACTCCGTCGGGCGGCGAGGCCATCGACACCACGATCAAGCTGGCGCGCCAGTACTTCAAGTTGCGCGGCGAGCCCTCGCGCACGAAGGTGATCTCGCGCTACCTCGCCTACCACGGCACCTCGATCGGGGCGCTCAGCGTGACCGGCGTGCCCTCGATCAAGACTCCGTTCGAGCCGCTGATGCCGGGGGCGATCAAGGTGCAGACGCCGTACCGCTACCGATGCCACGACTGCCAGCACCTCGACGCCTGCACGCTGCGCTGTGCGGATGACCTCGAACTGCGCATCGAGATGGAAGGGCCGGAGTCCGTTGCCGCGGTGTTCATGGAGCCGTTGCAGAACACCGGCGGGGCGTTCGCGCCTCCTCCCGGATACTGGGCGCGCGTCCGCGAGATCTGCGACCGGTATGGCGTGCTGCTGGTCAGCGACGAGGTGATCTGCGCGTTCGGGCGGCTGGGTCACATGTTCGGCTCGGATCGCTACGGCTACCAGCCCGACATCATCACGTTCGCCAAGGGAGTGACTTCGGGCTACGCGCCCGCTGGGTGGCGTGCTGGTCTCCGATCGCATCGCCGAGCCGTTCCTCGACGACCCGAACCTGTTCCTCCACGGCCAGACGTTCGGGGCTCATCCGGTGTGCTGCGCGGTGGCCAACGCCAACCTCGACATCTTCGAACGCGAAGACCTGTGCGGCAACGTGCTGGCCAACGAAGGACGGTTCACCGAACTGCTCGACGGGTTGCGCGACATCCCTCTGGTCGGCGACGTTCGTGGCGACGGCTACTTCCGGGCGATCGAACTGGTCAGCGATCAGGCGACCAGGGGATCGTTCACGCCCGATGAGGCGGAATGGTTGCTGCGCGGCTACCTCTCGCCGCGTCTCTACGAGGCCGGGCTGATCTGCCGGGCCGACGACCGGGCTGAACCGGTGATCACCTTGTCGCCACCGCTGATCGCCGGCGAGGCCGAGCTGACGTTCATCGTCGACACCCTGCGGACCGTGCTGAGCGACGCCTCGGTCGCCTTCGCCTCCCGCCGAGGCTGACGTGCGCCGGTCGATCGACGACTACCCGTTCACCGACGACGATCTGCCGGCGGGCGCCGACGACGCCATGCTCGCTCTCGTGGGCCGTGGCCATCAGCGACGACTACGACGACGCCGAGCCACGTGTGGTGCTTGACGGTCGAAGAGGTCGGCCGGGCGGGGGAGGGACTGGTGGCTCACCTCGGCCCGGATCACGCCCGCCGGCTGCGCGTCGCGCTACGCGATGCTCTCCGCGAGATCGGCGAGGATCCCGGTTTGTGATTGCCGTGGCACGGGCCGTTGACGCTATTGTTGACTTATCTAGTCGGATTTGTCGAGATTCAAGGAGGCCCACCGCATGGGCATCGCCCCCGTCATTCCCGCACCACGCGACCTCGACGCCGAGCAGCAGCGCGACATCGAGCGCTTCGAGCGCGCCGTGGCCCAGTACCTCGTCGGGCGAGATCAGCGAGGACGTCTTCCGGGTGATGCGCCTCAACAACGGCATCTACGGCCAGCGCCAGGGCGGCACCAATCAGATGGTGCGCATCAAGCTGCCGGCCGGCACGATCACGCCGGAGCAGCTCGACCTGATCGGCCACCTCGCCGAGACGTACTCGCGCGGCTGGGGGCACATCACCACCCGGCAGAACATGCAGATCCACTACGTCGAGCTGACCAAGGTCCCCGACGTGATGCGCGCACCTCGGCGCCGTCGGGCTCACCACCCGCGAGGCCTGCGGCGACACGGTGCGCAACGTGATGGCCTGTCACCTGGCCGGCGCCTGCCCGCACGAGTACCTCGACGTCACCGCCGTGGGCCGAGGCCGCGTTCCAGCACTTCGTGCGCAACCCGCTCGGCCAGCGCCTGCCGCGCAAGTTCAAGATCAACTTCTCCGGCTGCTCGACCGACTGCGGCCAGGCGATGTTCAACGACGTCGGCGTGATCGCCACGACGCCGCACGCTCGAGGACGGCTCGACCGAAGCCGGCTTCCGGGTGTACATCGCCGGCGGCCTCGGGGCCAACCCGCACCCGGCGCTGGCGCTGGAGGAGTTCACCATCGCGTGAAGACCTGCTGCCGACGATCGAGGCCGGTGCTGCGGGTGTTCGACCAGACCGGCAACCGCGACAACAAGCTGCGCGCCCGGATGAAGTGGGTGGTCGACCAGCTGGGCATCGACGAAGTGCGTCGCCGGGTGCTGAAGGTGCGCCTCACGCTGCCGGCCTCGTCGTCGTGGCCCGGCGGCATCCCCGAGGAGGTCGTGCAGAAGGCCGGCGATGCGCCGGCCGGGCGTGTCCAGCACGATCGCGGCAACAGCGGTCGGTCAGGGCGTGGCCGTCGGCATTGACGCCGCGCGATCCGTACGGCCGTTGGGTGGCGACCAGCGTCATCCGTGGCACGCGCCAACGGCGCGGTGTCGGCGGTCGCCTACGCCGCGCTCGGCGACATCACCGCCGATCCAGTTCCGCGCGCTGGCCTCGATCCAGCGCGAGCTCGGCGCCGACGTGCGCCTCAGCAACCGCCAGAACGTGGTGTTCCGCGGCCTCACCGAAGCCCAGCTGCCGGTGCTCTTCGCCCGGCTCGAGGCCATCGGCATGGCCCGACCCGGCGCCGAACTGTCCCGCGACGTCGTCGCCTGCCCCGGCGCCGACACGTGCAACATCGCCGTCACCCAGTCACGCGGCCTGGCCAAGGCGATCGGCGAGCGGCTGGAGGAGGAGGGCTGGCCGAGGTCGGTGGCGTGCGCATCAACATCTCCGGCTGCACCAACAGCTGCGGCCAGCACCACACCGCCGACATCGGCTTCTTCGGCGCCGAGCGCCGCGCGCACGGCCGCGCCGCACCCGGTTACCAGATGCTGCTCGGCGGCTACGTCGGCCAGGAGCAGGTCCACTTCGGCGACAAGGCGCTGCGCCTGCCGGCGAAGGCGCGCCCGAGGCCGCCGCCCGGGTCATCCGCCGGTTCGCCGACGAGCGCACCGCCGGCGAGGCGTTCCGCGCTTGGATGGAGCGATCCGGCGGGGCCACGGCGATCGCCGACGGCTTGCAGCGACCTCGACGTGTTCCCTCGACCCGAGCCGAGCGCCCCGAGTACTACGCCGACTTCGACGAGACCGGCCCGTTCTCGGCCGAGGTCGGCGAGTCGGAGTGCGCGACCTGAGCGCCCGGTACGACGCGGCGGTCGCGGCCATCGATCAGGCCAACGCCGCGGACCCCAATCATGTCGTCGGTGCGCGGGCACCAGGTAGCCCTGGCGTTGGCCCACGGCACGTTGGCCGCCGAATGGGTCGAGCAGCTGGTCGCCGAGCCCGACGAGGCGTTGCTGCTGGCGGCACGCGCCCACCACCTGCGCCGCTGGGAGGTGCGCCGCGACAGCTACCCGCCAGGGCGGCCCGGCTACCTGCGATGGCGCCGCGACCAGAAGGCACGACACGCCGACGACGTCGCCGCGATCCTGGCGCCGTGCGGCTACTCGGCCACCGAGATCGAGCGGGTGCAGAAGTTGATCAGGCGGGAGTCCATCGAGGGTGCTCAGGCGGTGGAGGATGCCGCCTGCCTGGTGTTCATCGAGACACAGTTGCGTGCGTTCGCAGCTGCAGAAGGATCACGATCTGACGATCGAGGTCGTCCGCAAGACCGCCCGGAAGATGAGCCCGTCGGGGCTGCAACTGGTGTCGCGGATACCACTCGGCGACGCCGAACAGCGGCTGTTGGCCGAGGCGCTGAGCGCCGAAGGCGTCACCCAGCGGAGCGACAGAATAGGTCGAATGGCCTATAGCACAGCCATTGACACTGAGCGTGGTTGCTTGGCAGTCTTACCGGGCACCACGGCTCCCTCCGCGGTGTGTTCGGGGACAAACAGTGGCTGTACACCGCAGGGTCGAACACGACGATGTCGAGGTTGGTCGATGACCACCACGCTTGCCTTTGCTCTTCGAGCCGCTGTGCCGGCCGACATCGACTTCGAGCGTTTTCTGTATGCATCGACACGCGACGACCTCCGGCCTCTCGGCCCGGAGGTCTTCGATGGTTTGGTCGGCATGCAGTTCCGCGCGCAGTCGATGTCGCTCCGGCTCGAACATCCCCAAGCCGACCGCCAGATCATCGTCGTCGAAGACGCGCCGGCCGGCCGGCTGATCGTCGACGACGTCGGTGACCACATCGAAGTGATCGACGTCGCGCTGCTGCCGGATTACCGCTGCCACGGCATCGGCACCAGCGTGTTGCGCGGCGTGATCGCCCGAGCCGATCGCCTTGCTCGGTCGGTTCGACTCCACGTCGAGAAGCAGAGTCGTGCCGTTCGGCTCTACGAGCGCCTCGGGTTCACGATCACCGGCGACATCGGCATGTACTTCGCCATGACGCGACACCTCGTCGCCGGCTGGTAGTGGCCCCCCAGCGGGGAAGTGCGTACTTTCAACGCGACCTGTGTGCACCGAAAGTGCGCACTTAGCGAGCACGGTCGAGCATCGATGACTAGGTGCCAGGTCGTGGCAGCTGGACTCCAGCGGCACGCTCCACCCGCAGGAAGGCATCTTCCGGGATGGTCCAGATCCAGACGCCGGCGAGTGCTCGACGGAACGACGCCGATCGCTGGGCTTGAGCCTCGATCCACGAGAGACGCGACTCGTTGTCGTCTATGAAGTCTTCCAGCGGCCCGGCACCGATGATTCCGAAGTCGTTGTCGCTCTGAGCCGCATCGACCAACCGGAGCAGGCCTTCTCGACGCCGGTCCTCGTCCTCTAAGAGAGCAGATCCCAGCCAGATCTGAATGGCCCACCAGTCACGTAGCCGGGCCGTGCTATGGCTCTCGGTGTTGTGGTAGCGCACCCAGGTTTGGGCGATCGATTCGAGACTTTCGCGTTCCAGCAGTTCGGCAGTTCGGTCCTCGTTGATGAGGCGCTCGAGCCGCGCCGACTGCACGGGAACGAGAGCCATCATCTCCTCGGAGTCGGGAGGCGGGAGCCATGACACGCTCGGGTCGAAGAAGCGAGTCGCTTCGTCTGCGCTCTCGAGCCATTGGATGTATGCGATCCAACCGCCCGGCTCGTGGTCAACCTCACAGAAGTAGAAGCCGCCGAGTGCCTGGTCGCCAAATTGATCATCAACGAGCCATTGGTACCGTCCGACGTCCGCGCCTGACATCACCTCTCCGGCGACGCCGACTCGGACGCGTGCTTCATCCACAAGCGAACTCTACGTGGGTGACTTCGGGCCGCTCACCGCGAAAACCGGGCAGCCCCGGAAGGCTACGTCGTGAAAAGGGGCTGCCCAGTTACGCTGCCGAGCGCCGTGAGCCGGGTCTCATTCGGTCATCGACGCGACACCCCACACTGCCACGGCCGTGATCAGGAAGGCCCACAACACGTTGTTGCGGTTCGCGGCGAAGACCGAGCAACCGATCATCGCCGCCCACGCGATGCGCTGTCGGATCGCCACGGGACCAGTGAGTGCGGCGGTCAGGCAGACTACGACCGTGACGAACGCGGTGGCCGGCCAGAGGACGAATGGAGCAAATGACTCCGCACCCATATCGTCGACACACTCGACATGGTGCAGTTCGCAGTAGGTCAGCCCAGCGAAGTTCGCCGTGCTGCCCCACCAGGTCGCTCCGCCGAAGAGCGCAGCCGCGACGGCGCCACGTACCACCCAGACCACACGTCGGCGTGGATCAGTCCCGACAGGCGTCGGCAGCGCACTCATCACGAAGTGCCATCGGCATCGACGCGTGCCAGCCTGAGCCAATCATTCGGGCAGTGCCCTGTGGAGTTCTTGGCGCCCACCTGGGTGACCTCGAAAGACTCGACAGGATCTCAGCCGGCGATGATCGGCTCCAGCGTCAGTTCCGGCTCGTCGCTCTGCAGCCGTTGCAACCGATAGCGGTTCTCGAACAGGGCCACGAGCGCGCCGTCGCCGCGGACGAGGATCCGGATGCCGCCGATGCGGCGGAGCCGCTCGCTGGACTCCTTGTCGGTCAGGCGGATCGCCTGGTACGGGGCGGAGAGGATCTCGGTGGGGGCGCCGAACTCGCTGCCCAACCGATAGGCGAAGACCTCGAACTGCAACTCGCCGACTGCGGCCAGGATCGTCTCGGAGTCGCCGAAGTCGGGATCGCGGAGCACTTGCACGACGCCCTCCTCGTCGAGTTGGGCGAGGCCCTTGCGGAACTGCTTGAAGCGGCCGTTGTCGAGCGGCCGGGCCTTGGCGAAGACCTCGGGCGAGAACCGCGGGATCGGCGGGAACTCGACCGCCAGCCCGGCGTACCCGGCGTCGTAGAGCGTGTCGCCGAGTTGCACGCCGCTGGCGTTGACCAGGCCGACGACGTCGCCGGGAAAGGCCTCGTCGACGGTCTCGCGGTCGGGCCCGAACGCCGTGGTCGCGTACTTGGTGGTGATGTCGCGGCCGGTGCGGTGGTTGGTCACGCTCATGCCGCGCTCGAACCGGCCCGAGCAGATCCGGGCGAAGGCGATGCGGTCGCGGTGCGACGGATCCATGTTGGCCTGCACCTTGAACACGAAGGCGGAGAACGGGGCTGTCGAGCGCCCGCGGCGCGTCGTCGCGGTCGAGTCGCGGTGATGGCGACGGTGCGAGGTCGATCACCGCGTCGAGCAAGCAGGCGCACGCCGAAGTTGGTCAGCGCCGAGCCGACGAACACCGGGGTCGACTCGCCGGCAAGGAACGACGGCAGGTCGACATCGGCGCCGATCGCGTCGAGCAGCGAGCACTCGTCGAGCGCGGCCTTCCACGCCGACGCGTATTCGGTGCTGCCGGCAGCGCTGGCCACGTCGAGATCGGTCGTCTCCTCCAGCGGCCTCCGACGCGCCTCGCGCGGTTCGGGTGAACTTGGTGTATCGCCCGGTGCGGCGGTCGATCAGCCCCTGGAACGCTTCGCCATCGCCCACCGGCCAGGTGACCGGCGTGGGTCGCAGCTGGATCTGCTTCTCGATCTCGTCGAGCAGCTCCAGCGGCTCGCGCCCGGGCCGGTCGTACTTGTTGAGAAAGGTGATCACCGGCAGGTTCCGCGAGCGGCAGACCTGGAACAGCTTCAGCGTCTGGGCCTCGATGCCCTTTGCCGCGTCGAGCACCATCACCACGGCGTCGACGGCCGACAGCACGCGATAGGTGTCTTCGGAGAAGTCGCGGTGGCCGGGGGTGTCGAGCAGGTTCATGATGTGGTCGCCGTAGGGGAACTGCATCACCGTCGAGCTGATCGAGATGCCGCGCTGCTGCTCGAGCTCCATCCAATCGCTGCGCGCCGATCGACGGCCTTGGCGGGCATGTACTGCGCCGGCTTCTTGCACCGCGCCGGAGTACAGCAGGAACTTCTCGGTCAGCGTGGTCTTGCCGGCATCGGGATGGCTGATGATCGCGAAGGTGCGGCGGCGCTTGGCCTCGGCGATCTCGTTCATGGCCGTTCGAGACTATCGGCGTGATGGAATGTGCGCGGCAGGCCGCTCGCGCTCACGCAATGTTGCGCGTGAGCCGGCACGACTTCGTCGTACCGTCTCACCCGGGGTCACGCAATATTGCGCCATGCTGCTAGCCGTGCCGCGCTGTCGTCGCCGGGGACTGGGAGCTGGCACACCACCCGCAGGCCGGGCCATTCGCTGGGGGTCAGTTGCTGGTACTCGAACACCAGGTTGCCGGCGCGCGGGTGGGCGTAGCGGCGCAGTCGGGTCTGGAACTGGGCGACGTCGAGCTGCGGCCACCATTCGGCGAACTCCGGGCTGGCGATCGTCAGTCGGTCGATCAGATCGAGGAAGTGGGGATCGTTGCGCGCCGCAGGCCGTGCCGCTGCGGAACTCGGCCATGATGCGGCGGGCCTGATCCTCCCAGTCGGTCAGCAGCCGCCGGGCGTTCGGCTCGGCGAACACGACCCACAGCAGGTTGCGCTCCTCGTCGGCCAGGCGATCGATCAGCGGGTACAACAGCGACTGCGGCCGGTTCCAGGCCAGGAAGTCCCAGTACGGCCCGAGCACGTAGGCGGGCGCCGGTTCCATCGAGGTGATCAGCCGCACCAGCGCATCGGGCGCGTGCTCGACGGTCTCGATGGGCTCGAGCGGTGCCCGGGCAGCCAAGCGCCAGCAGGTGCTGGCGTTCGGCGTCGTCGAGGTGCAGGGCCCGCGCCAGCGCGGACAGCACGTCGACCGAGGCGTTGATCGGGCGACCTTGCTCGAGCCACGTGTACCACGTGACCGACACGCCGGCGAGCATGGCGATCTCCTCGCGGCGCAAGCCCTTGGTCCGTCGAGACCGGCCGATCGGAAGCCCGACGTCGGGCGGTGCCAGCGCATCGCGACGCGCGCGCAGGAATGCCGCCAGCTCGTCACGTCGGGTCATCGGGCCATTCGATCATGCCGAAGATGGTGGAGACGTAGTGGTAGCGCTACCCGTCAGCCACCGTTCGACGCCTTCACCCAGGTGCGACACGGTTGGCCGCGTAGCGAACCACACGCCGGCGGGGCCGGCTCGGGCACGTCGACACCACTCACGACCGGCAGCACGAGCTTCGAAGGATGGCCGGCGTCGCTCGCCACGGTGACCGTCTCGCCTTGGTCGATCGTGCCGAACGTCCACTCCGCGCGACTGTTGCCCGGTGCGTCGATCGTCAGCCGCAGCCGGCTTCCGGCGCGGAAGGGGTGGGCGAACGGGAAGAGTTCGACGCGGACTTCGGTGAGCTCGCCGGCGGGCAAGGGTGCCGTGTCGGCCTCGAGGAAGGTGTGCGTCGGGCGCAGTTCGGTGGCGCTGGCGGCCAGCGCACGGTCGCTGGCGCGTAGCCAACCGCTCTGCACGTAGATCTCCTGCCCATCGGGCCGCACCTCGCTGATCGTCGCCTCGAGGTCGGTGTCGGCAGACGTCGATGTGATCCACAGGTCGACGGATCCGGACCCGGCGACCACCACGTCGTTGGTCAGCGGCGCAGTGACGAAGCCGAGCCCGGTCCCGTCGGGGATCGGCTGCCAGTCGTACTGCGTGGCGACGTTCCAGATGTCGCTGCGGCTCCCCGTGTAGAACGTGGGCGGCAGCACGCTGGGGTCGGCGACGTACGTGCTCTCGCCCGGCTGGGACAGCGGCCCGTCGGTCAAGGCTCCGTTGCCGTCGAGCAGCCACGTCGAGGCCGTCGCCGAGGGGATCGGCCACGACGGGAAGTCGGCGACGAAGTTCGGCTCCGGGGTGCCGGGGGAGTACGCCGGGTTGCCGCCCTGCTCGAAGTCGATCCGAACCGACGGCTCGGCCTCGAACGCCGTCAATGCCTGGTCGAAGGTGTCGCCGGCGAAACGATCCACGTACGGCGGGAAGGTGTCCACGCCCCACAACGCCTGGCCGAGCACGGGTGCGATCGCGTTCAATGGGCCGAGTGCGGGGACCTTCTTGGCCACGTAGAGCTGCAGGAACTCGAAGTACCGTCCGCTGACGGCCGGGCTGATCGATTCGGTGTGCAGGCCGTTCGTCAACGTGACGTAGAGGTGCGGCGAGCCGGTGAACTTGTCGAGCATTGCCGGGAAGTGGCCACCGGTCTGCTCGTCCTGCCACGCCCCGGCGAGGAACACCGGCACCTTGATCTTGTCGACGAACGTGATCGGCGCCAGCGAATCGCCCAGCGCTTTCGGGTAGTACGGGTTGTCCTCGATCTCGCGCACGAGATCCGGGTTCTGCAATCGCAGCTTCTGGTTGTCGGCGCACACGGTGTCGCCGGCGTCGGCTCGGGCCTTGGTCCATGCTTGGCCGAACGGCTTGGCCTCGTCGTAGCGCTCCTGGGCAAACGACGAGGCGAAGCCGGTGTTGAGGATCCCGCCCGGATACAACGTGCCTCGGAAGGTGTCGTCGATCACCGACAGCGGCGTGATCGCGTCGAGGCTGGGCGGTTGCGTCGCGGCAACGAACAGTTGGGTGATCCCCGGGTAGGAGATCCCGACCATGCCGACCTGGTGGTCGAGCACCCACGGTTGCGACGCGACCGTCTCGATGACGTCGTACCCATCGAGGTTCTGCACTGTCTCGAAGAAGTTGTACGAGCCTCCGCTGCAGCCGCTGCCGCGCATGTTGACACCGACGTAGGCAAACCCCATCGTCGTGTAGATCTGGGCGAATTGGGCGCTGTCGGGGTCGCTCGGCTGGTAGCCGCTGTACTCGACCACGGTCGGATACGGGCCCTGGTCGGCGGGCCCCGGCAGGATGACGTTGGCGCTCAGGGTCGTGCCGTCGCGTGTCGTGATGTACCCGAAGCCCTCGGCCAGCTTCGGCTGGCCGGCGTAGAACTCGGCGGGCGGGTTGACGGCCGGGTCGGCGACGGAGACCGCGCTCACTGATCTCTGTCGCGCTGGTGACGGTGTAGCCGTCGCCCGGCGCGAGGTTGCGGAACAGCAGCGAGCCCTGCTCGTCGACGGTTCCCTTGGCGACCTCGGCACCGTCGTGGTTGACCGCCAGCGAGTCGCCCGGCTGCGCACCGAGCACGGCGATCTGATCGGTACCCGGCTGCACGACGAACGTTGCCTTGACCTGGGGAACCGTTGGGGACGGAGTCGTGGTGAGGACGGTTGTCTGCTGGCACCGGGGCGTTCGACGTCGACACGCTGCCCCCGGAGCCGGAGCAGCCGGCGATCAGGGCCGCGGCGGCCAGGAGTTTCATGGATCGGGAGCGCATCGAACGATTGTTCCATGACTGGTGCCGAGTCCAGCATCGCGACGTGAGCCAGTTGTCACGTATCCAAGGGAGTCCATGCGGGTCTTTTCTCCAACGACGGTCGCCGAAGGGAGGTGCGTATGGCGTCGATCATCATTGGTTCCTTGGCTTTCAGCGTCGGCGGCGCCTTCATGCGCCAGTCGGACGGCTTCACCAAGCTGTGGCCGAGCCTTGCGATTGCCGCCTGCTTCGTGATCGGTGCGGCATTCCTCGCCCGGGCGGTCAATCGTGGCGGGTTGAGCACCACGTTCGTGATCGGTCTCGGCATCGAGGCCGTGATCTCGGTCGGAATCGGGTTGGCGCTGCTGGGCGAGCGGCTGACCGGGCCGCAGGCGGCCGGCATCGCCATCATCCTCGTCGGGTTGGTCACCCTGAAACACGGTTAGCGTTGCCGCGAAGGCAAGCTCAGCGTCCGCCGACGAGTGGAGTGTCCTGAGGCACCCAGGTGGGCGCCAGACACTCGACTCCGCGACAATGGCCTGGTGCTGTCACTCGAGGCGATGTTGTCGGATCTGGAATATCTGGTGTCGATCGAGTCGCCATCTCACGACATCGCCGCGATCACGCGTTCGGCGGGGTCGATCCGCGATGTGATCGAGCGCAGGCTGGGCCGTCATGCCGAACTGGTCGAGAGCGAGGCCGGTCCCCACGTGCACACCCGGTTCGGATCGTCGTCCAAGGTGCTGATCCTCGGCCATCACGACACCGTCTTCCCGCTCGGGGCGCTCGCCGCCCGACCGTTCGCCGTCAACAACGGCAAGGCCACCGGGCCGGGCGTCTTCGACATGAAGGGGGGCATCGTGCTGGCCATTCACGCGCTGTCGTTGCTCGATGATCTCGACGGGGTCGAGTTGTTGATCACGGCGGACGAGGAGGTCGGTTCGGGAGCGTCTCGTGCCTTGATCGAGGAGCGCGCGCGTGGCGTGCGGCGCAGTGCTGGTGCTGGAGCCGAGTGCCGACGGCGGCGCGCTGAAGACGGCGCGCAAGGGAACGGGAACCTTCGAGGTCGTCGTGCACGGCAAGGCGGCGCACGCCGGTCTCGAACCGGAGAAGGGCGTCAACTCGCTGGTCGCTGCGGCGCAGTTGATCACCAGGATCGCCACGTTCGGGGATCCCGAGAAGGGCACGACGGTCACGCCGACGGTCGCAACAGCCGGGACGGCCGACAACGTCGTGCCGGCGATGACACGGGTGCGCGTCGACGCCCGCGTCAACGTGGCGGCGGAGAAGGAGCGGGTCGAGCACTTGATGAGCACGCTGTCGTCGGATGTGCCCGGCGCGGGGGTCGAGGTCTCGGGCGGGCTCCATCGGCCGCCGATGCCCGAGTCGGCGTCGACCAGCCTCTTCGCAGTTGCCCAGACCGCGGCGGCGAATGCCGGACTGCCCCCGATCACGGGGATCGCCGTGGGTGGCGGCAGCGACGGCAACTTCACCGCAGCGCTCGGCGTGCCGACCCTCGACGGGCTCGGCGCCGTCGGCGGTGGCGCGCACGCCGACCACGAGTTCGTGCTGGTCGACACGATGGTCGATCGGGCCGGGCTGGTCGCGGCGATCGTCGCCGAGTTGTTGCGCTAGTCGGTCGGCGCGTCGCTCGACGCCCCGTCGGTCAACTCCACCAGTCCGCCACCGGTCAAGGTGCCGGCGTTGCGGTAGACGTCGAGCTTGCTGCGGCTGTCGTCGATGTCGAGGTTGCGCATCGTCAGCTGGCCGATGCGATCGAGCGGTCCGAACGCGGCGTCGTCGACCTTCTCCATGCTCAGGCGCTCCGGCGCGTAGGTGAGGTGGGGCCCGGTGGTGTCGAGGATCGAGTAGTCGTCGCCACGGCGCAGCCGCAACGTGACCTCGCCGGTGACCGCCGCGCCGACCCAACGCAACAGCGGCTCGCGCAGCATCAGGCTCTGCGGGTCGAACCATCGCCCTTCGTACAGCAGCCTGCCGAGGCGGCGGCCCATCGTGCGGTAGTTCTCGATCGTGTTCTCGTTGTGGATCGCGGTGACGAGGCGCTCGTAGGCGATGTGCAGCAAGGCGAGCCCAGGGCCTTCGTAGATGCCGCGGCTCTTGGCTTCGATGATCCGGTTCTCGATCTGGTCGCTCATCCCGAGACCGTGCCGGCCGCCGATCGCGTTGGCCTCTTGCACCAGCTCGATCTGCGATGCGAACTCCTTGCCGTTGAGCGTGACCGGCCACCCCTCGTGGAACCCGATGGTGACGGTCTCGGTGGCGATCGCCACGTCGTCGCGGTAGTGGGCCACGCCCATGATCGGCTCGACGATGTCCATCGACGTGCCGAGCTCCTCGAGCGACTTGGCCTCGTGGGTCGCGCCCCAGATGTTGGCATCGGTCGAGTAGGCCTTCTCGGTGCTGTCGCGGTACGGCAGGTCGTGGGCGATCAGGAACTCGCTCATCTCCTTGCGCCCGCCGAGCTCGGTGACGAAGTCGCTGTCGAGCCACGGCTTGTAGATCCGCAGGTTGGGGTTGACGAGCAGGCCGTACCGGTAGAAGCGCTCGATGTCGTTGCCCTTGTAGGTGCTGCCGTCGCCCCAGATGTCGACCCCGTCGTCGTGCATCGCCCGCACCAGCAGCGTGCCGGTGACGGCACGGCCGAGCGGCGTGGTGTTGAAGTACGTGCGTCCGGCGGTGCTGATGTGGAAGGCACCGCACTGCAGCGCCATCAAGCCTTCGCGGACCAGCTCGGCGCGGCAATCGATCAACCTGCCCAGTTCGGCGCCGTACTGCTTGGCGCGGCCGGGCACACCGCTGAGATCGGGCTCGTCGGCCTGGCCGAGGTCGGCGGTGTACGCATACGGCAGCGCACCGTGGTGACGCATCCAGGCGACGGCTGCAGACGTGTCGAGACCGCCGCTGAAGGCGATCCCTACTCGCTCGCCCTTGGGGAGTGTGGTCAGCACCTTCGACATAGACACGAGACGCTACCGGCCGTACGCTGCGGCTCGTGAAGGTGCTGTTCGCCTCGGCCGAGTTCGCACCGCTGGCGAGGGTCGGCGGCCTCGCCGCTGCGGCTGCCGGGCTGGTCGCCGAACTGCGCCGCCAAGACGTCGATGTGCACGTGGTCGTTCCCGACTACTTCGCGACCCCGCTGGTCGATGAGTCGGTCGTGACCCTCCACGTGCCGGAATGGGCCGGCCCGGCCACCGCACGCACCGGCTCGCTTCCCGGGGTCGGTGCCATCACCTTGATCGACGCGTTCGGCGTTCGTAAGAGTCATCCGTACCTCCAACCCGACGGGCACGGCTGGCCCGACAACGACCGCCGGTTCATGGCCTTCTCCGCAGCAGTCGGCGCGCTGACCGAGGCCACGCGGCCCGACGTGCTCCATCTCAACGACTGGCACACGTGCGTTGCGCTGGCGCACATGGCCGAGCCGCCGCCGACCATGCTGACGATCCACACCCTCGGCTACCAGGGTCGCACGAACCCGGGTTGGTTGATGACCCTGCCGAAGCGCGTCGAGGCGTTCGAGCAGTGGGGTGATTGCAACCCGCTGCTCGGCGGCATCCGCCTGGCCGACGTGGTGGTGGCCGTCAGCCCGAACTACGCGGCAGAGATCACGACGCCCCAAGGCGGCTTCGGCCTCGACGGGCCGCTGCGTGAGCGCGGCGACCGCCTGGTCGGCATCCTCAACGGGATCGACGCCGATGAATGGGATCCGTCACACCGACCGCCACCTGTCAGTCACGTACTCGGCGTCCGACGTCGGCGCCAAGGCGAGCATCCGCGCCGACTTGCTGGCGCGCTACGGCCTGACCGACGGGGGCGGGCCGCTGCTGACGATGGTCACCCGCCTCGCCGAACAGAAAGGCGTCGACCTGCTCGTGCCGCTGACGCCGTTCTTGCGGCGGCTCGGCGCCAGCCTGATCGTGCTCGGCGACGGCGAGCAGGGTTTGGCCGAGGCCCTCGCCGCCGCAGCGATCGCCCACCCGGATGAGGTGGCGTTCGTACGCGGCTACGACGAGGCGTTGGCCCATCAACTGTTCGCCGGCGCAGACGTGTTCACCATGCCCAGCCGGTTCGAGCCGTGTGGTCTCGCCCAGATGCAATCGATGCGCTACGGCACGCTGCCGTTGGTGACCGACGTCGGTGGTCTGCACGACACCGTCATCGACGTCGATGCTGCGCCGAGCTCGTGGCACCGGGCGTCGTGGTGCCCGACGCCAACTCGGTGGCGTTGATGGACGGGTTGCACCGGATGGTGAAGGCGTACGCGCAGCCGCGCCGCCGCGCCGCGATGCAACGTCGCGGCATGGCCGTCGACTGGTCGTGGAAGCGTCCGGCGGCCGCCCATGTCGACTGGTACCGGCGCCTGCTCTCCGAACCGGCGGCGCGAAGCGTCTAGCGTGGTGCTACATGGCTCAGCCCAAGGTTCTCGTGATCGTGTTGGCGGGCGGGGAGGGCCGGCGTCTGGCGCCGCTCACCACCGACCGGGCCAAACCCGCGGTGCCTTTCGGAGGCACGTACCGAATCATCGACTTCGTCCTGTCGAACTTCGGCAACGGTCGCTACCTCAAGATCGTCGTGCTGACGCAGTACAAGAGCCACAGCCTCGACCGCCACATCAGCCAGACGTGGCGCTTCTCGACGCTGCTCGGCAACTACGTCACGCCCGTTCCCGCGCAGATGCGCAGAGGGCCGCAGTGGTTCAGCGGCTCGGCTGACGCGATCTACCAGAACCTCAACCTCATCAGCGACGAGCGTCCCGACATCGTGTGCGTGTTCGGCGCCGATCACATCTACCACATGGATCCGCGCCAGATGGTCGAGCACCATCAGGCGGTCGGCGCCGGCGTCACCGTGGCGGCGATCCCCGTTGCGGTCAGCGAGGCGTCGCAGTTCGGCATCATCCAGGCCTCCGACACGGGCAAGATCATCGCCTTCCACGAGAAGCCGGCCGATCCACCGACCATGCCCGGCGACGCGTCCCGTGCCCTCGTGTCGATGGGCAACTACGTCTTCGACACCCAAACGCTGATCGACGTGGTCAGCCCGACGGGTACGGACGCGATCGCCACCGACATCGGCGGCGACGTGATCCCCATGCTCACCCGGGCCGGCGTGGCGCACATGTACGACTTCTCGACCAACGTCATCCCCGGTCAGGCCGAGCACGAACGCGGCTACTGGCGCGACGTCGGGAGCCTCGACGCCTACTACGAGGCCAACATGGATCTCATCGCGCCCGTGCCTCCGTTCAGCTTGTACAACCCCGAGTGGCCCGTCTACAGCCTGCAGTTGCCGCTGCCGCCGGCCAAGATCGACCATGGTCCGGGTGGTGAGCGTCCGGCGATCGACAACAGCCTGCTGTGCGCCGGCTCGATCGTGTCGGGGGGAACCGTCGAGCGCTCGATCCTCGGGCCGCAGACCTACGTCGATGCATCGGCGATCGTCAGTGAGTCGATCCTCTTCCCGGGCGTGCGCGTCGGCCCGGGGGCCAGGCTGCACCGCTGCGTGATCGACAAGAACGTCGACATCCCGGCGGGGCGATCGATCGGGCACGATCTCGAGGCCGACCGCGAGGAGTTCGTCGTCAGCGAACGCGGGGTCGTCGTGGTGGAGAAGGACCGCCGGATCAGCTGACCGGATCGGGCTGATTCCGCCGGCCGGTACATGCCGGCCAACGACGCAACGCTGATGCACAGCGCAGCTCCTGCCAGCACCAGTTCGACGACGGCGATCCACCGCACCCTGCCGAGGTCGCCGGCACCGATGGCCGCGCCGACGACCGCGGTGGCGATGCCGAAGTACGGCGTGAACCGCCAGTTGGAGGTCGCCGCGAACAGCACCATCAGGGGCCCGTAGAACGGCAACAGGTTCAGCAGCAGGTTTCTCGGCTCGGCGTCGGCGCCCAGCCACCACGTCGACAGCCCGATCACCCGAGACGACTCCCACACGGCAGCGAGGCCGACGATGATCGCGGCCCATCCCACGCCGAACACCAATCGCCACACAGGCGTCAACTGGCCGGCCCGGCGTGGTGCTTCGACCCACGGCGTGTTGGTCTCGTCGGGAACGTCGGACGTCGTCGTCATCCCACGACTCCACGGGTTCCACGGGCTCAGCTTCGGCAGGCGCACCGGGATGATCCATCGCTGGCACCATACCGGGCGACGGGCGACGCGAGGGAGCGCACGACGACCCTTGTACCCTTGCGCAATGGCAGCCGAGCGGGCGACTCCCTTCACGAAACTCAGCGTCTTCTTCCCGATGTGGAACGAAGAGGCCTACATCGATCGGGCGATCGAGACCGCCACGACGGAGTGCCGCTCGTTGCAGGAGCGTCAACGAGATCCTCGACTACGAACTGATCATCGTCGACGATGCCTCGACCGATCACACCGGCAAGCTGGCCGACGAGATGGCCGAGGCCGATCCGCACGTCCGCGTCGTGCATCATCCGGTCAACCGCAAGCTCGGTGGCTCGATGAAGACCGGGTTCGCCACGGCCACCGGTGACGTCGTGTTGTACAGCGACGCGGATCTCCCGTTCGACATGGCCGAGGTGTCGCGGGCCATTCGACTGATGCGGTACTACGACGCGGACATCGTCAGTGCGTTCCGGTTCGACCGCACCGGCGAAGGATCGCTGCGCACCGTGTACACGTTCTTCTACAACTTCTTGATCCGGCGCCTGTTCGGGGTGCGGATGCGCGACATCAACTTCGCGTTCAAGCTGTGCCGCCGGTCGATCTTCGATCACATCTCGCTGCGCAGCGAGGGATCGTTCGTCGATGCCGAACTGATCATCCGGGCCAACAAGCTGGGCTTCAACGTCATCCAGTTCGGGGTCGACTACTTCCCCCGCACCCGGGGCGAGAGCACGCTGGCGTCGGGCAGCGTGATCCGCAAGATCGTCAGCGAGATGCTGCAACTGCGGCGCGAGCTCCGTGACCTACAACCAGTCGTGCGACCGTTCAGCCTGACCCCGACCCGACCTTTCCCGAGCAGGGCGGCTGATAGATTGGTGACTGACGTCCCCAGTCGGAGTTTGTTCGTTTTGAATGCCCGTAGACCATCGAATCCACCGCCGCGCCGCCGCCGTGGCCCCGCGCCCTCGCCGATCGGTCGATGGATGCCGGCGGTTGCCGGGGCCGGTGTGCTGGCGGTCGTCATCGTCGCCGGGCTGTCGGGACGAGGTGGGGCGACCAGCGCCGACACCGTTCCGCCGACAGCCGTTGCTGCGACAACCGAGGTCAGCATCACCGCACCACCGATCGTGGTCGACACGGATCCGGCGATCGTCAAGACCACGCTGACGCACAGCCTCGCCAAGGGCAACGCCGGCGACGACGTCAAAGCGCTGCAGCAGCGACTGACCGACCTCGGTTTCGCCCCCGGTCCGATCGACGGATCGTTCGGTTCGGGCACCCAGCAGGCGGTGTGGGCGTACGAGAAGTTGATCCTGAAGACGCCGCGGGCCGAAGCCACGGGGCGCGTCACCAACGACATGTGGCAGGTGATGCAGGACCACATCACCATCCCGCCGCGCCGCCCGACTGCGGCCGGCACCACGCACGTCGAGATCTACGTGCCCGAGCAGGTGCTGATCGTGTTCAACAACAACGTGCCTGAACTGATCGCCCACATCTCCACCGGCGTGCAGAACCCCGATGGCACCCCACAGAAGTGGTGCGACACGCTGACCTACGACACCGGGCCGAATGGCGAGCCGCTGGCCGAGCCGGTGACCAAGCAGGAATGCGCCGACGCCAAGACCCCTGGTGGCATCTTCCACTTCACCCGGCGATACGAGGGCAAGCGCACGGGTCCCCTGGGCGGGATGATGAACCCGGTCTACTTCAACTACGGGATCGCCGTGCACGGCGCCGACAACGTGCCATTGGCGCCTGCGTCCCACGGTTGCGTGAGGATGAACCAGAAGATCGCGACCGTGTTCCCGTCGATGGTCAAGAAGGGCGATCTCGTCTACGTGTGGGGGCAGGACGGCAAGGAGCCCGAGAAGTACACGCGACGCGAGAGCCTGCCGTCGTTCAACTACGCCGACCCCGATGCCACGACGACGACCGAGTCGACGACGACGACGCTCGCCCCGACGACGGTGCCCGCGCCGACCACCACCAAGCCGGCCCCGACCACGGTGCCGGCTTCCACGACGATCTCGGCGACCACCACCACGTCGTCCGAACCACCCTCGACCGCAGCAATCTTCGGCTAGTCAGGCGTCGTTCCGGGCTGGAAGTGTGCAGGTTCGGTCGAGGGGTGTGCGCATCGAACCGACACACTTCGCCATGTTTCGGTGAGCTGATTCGGTGAGCTGGTTCGGCTGCTCAGGCGGTCGGCAGGGGTGCGGCGACGATGTCGACACGCTGGCCGAGCACCTCTTCGAGCAGGTTGCTGCGCTCGTTGGCGGTGTAGAGCTCCAGGCTGATCTCCTTGCCGCGCTTGGCCAGGGCCTCGATCACCAGGCGATCGCGGCGAACGTGGGCCATCACCGACCGCACCCGTCCGTCGTGACTGCGGTCGAGCCCGATGGCGACCCGCAGGATGCCGGCGAGCGTCTTGACCAGTTGCTGGTGGTCGCTCGACAGCCGCCCGAACTCGGCGTGCGCGGCCTTCGGGGCGCTCTTGCGGTGGTAGCGGGCGATCTGGGCGATGATCTCGATCTCGGTGTCGGTCAACCCGGTCAACTCGCTGTTGCGGACGACGTAGTAGCTGTGGAGGTGGTGCTTGCTGTGCGAGATCACCAGACCGACGTTGGCCAGCAGCGCTCCGGCTTCGAGGTACTCCCGGGCATCGGCGGGCAGCTGGTGCAACGACTCGGTGGCGTCGAACAGTTGCAGTGCGAGGTCGGCAACGTGCGCCGAATGGGTGAGGTCGTCGTCGCAGCGTTCGGCCAGCACTCGAATCGACCGGCGCGACACGTCGCGCAGGTGGCGCAGTGCGCCGCCGTGCCGCCGGGCGATGGTGTCGAGCAGCACCCCTTCACGAAGCGCTGCCTCGCTGAACACGAAGCTCTTGATGCCGAAGATGTCGGCGACGCCCTCGAGCACCAATGCACCGGCGACGATGATGTCGGCACGGGCCGGGTCGAGGCCGGGTGTCGAGCGGCGGTCGTCGGACGAACGCTTCTTGGCGAGCGACTCGGTGATCGTCTGTAGTTCGCCGACGGAGAACTCGAAGCGGTTGAAGGTGTGCAGCGCCGTGTCGTCGCGGACCGCGTGGATGATCCGGGCGATCGTCTCGGCCGTGCCCGACGAAGCGATGGCGATGTCGAAGCCGAGCTCCTCGACGTCGCGCTCGAAGGTGGCCAGGATCGAGCGGATGAACGAGCGGCACTCGCTGACGGATCGCCGATGTGGTCGTTCCGCCCGCGAAGAACCGATCGGTCAACCGAACGGCGCCGAGCTTGAAGCTGCGCGCGGCCAGGGTCTCGCCGCGCTCGCCGACGAGCACTTCGGTCGATCCGCCGCCGACGTCGACCAGGACCAACCGCTGCTCGAACGCCGGCACGGCCTGCAGCACGCCGAGGTAGATCAAGCGGGCTTCCTCCAACCCGGAGATCACCTCGATGTCGACTTTGGCCTCGCGTCGGGCCCGGGTGAGGAACGCGTCGGCGTTGTGCGCTTCACGAACCGCGCTGGTCGCCACGGCGCGCACGGATGCGTTGTGGGCAGCAGCGATGCGCTGCATGCGGCGCATCGACTGAGATGCCGCGATCGATCGCATCGTTCGACATCTCTTTCATGTCGCCGCCGCCGTGCCCGAGGCGCACGGTCTCCTTCTCGCGGGTGACGATCTCGTAGCCGTTGTCGAGCACTCGGGCGACGACGAGGTGGAAGCTGTTGGTGCCGATGTCGAGCGCGGCCAGGTTGACCGGACCGGGCGGCGTGGTCACCCTTGGGCAATCCGGTCTTGGCACGACTGCATGCCACCGAGCACACCGGACCGGAAGGCGTCGACCTTCTCGAACGCGCTCCCGTTGATGTTGGTGTCATTGGTCTTGTCGCCGCGCACGATCGCCGTGACGATCGCCTCGTCGAGGTCGCCCGCCGAGAGGTACAACGGCCGACCGTCCGTCTGCGGCGGGAGGTCGTCGCGGATCCAGGCGCCGGTCAGGCAATCGTCGAGCAGGGCCCGCGGCTCGCCGGTCAGCGTGCTGCCGAGCAGCGCCTGCACGTTCTCGCTGTAGCCCTGCGAGATCAGGTACCCGATCGACATGTCGCCCAACAGCGGATCGGCAATCGCTCGATGTCGCCCAATCCTGGTCGACGAAGATGGTGTTGCTGGTCGCGCAATACAGCACGTTCTTCGGTCGAACTGCGAGCTGTCGACCCCGTCGCACGTCGGCAGGTCGCCGTCGGCGGAGAACAACGTCACCGTCGGCGGCGTCAGGGTGAGGTTGCTGGCGAGCCAGCTGTGCCGTCCAGTACCGATCGAGATCCTTGGGCAGCAGGGTCACGACATCGGCCGGCCCGTCGGTCGCGCTCGGGCTCGGGTCCACCAGCGGAAGGTTGCCGTTGTTGGGGTCCGGAAATCGAACGGGATGTTGATCAACTGGTTCTCGCGGCCTTCGGTGAAGAAGGTCTTGCATCGCGCCGCGCCGCCGAGGAAGCCGTCCTGGAACGCCCCGACGCGATCGAACCCGGTGCCGTGGGAGTTCTGGTCGTTCTGACCACCGAGCTCGACAGGGTCGCGGACCTGGATCATGGCGATCAATCCGCCGCTGATGTCTTGGTCGGTGAAGTTGATGACGTCGCTCTCGCCGCGCGAGACGTGTGCCGCCCAGGCCCCTGCAAAGCAATCGGCCTGCTGCTCTTTGAGGATGGTCGGCTGGTTGAACTCCTGGGCGCGGGCCTGGACGGCGTGGCCGAACTCGTGCGCCAGCACCACGGCGACTGCCGACTGGCCGAGCTGGGTGACGAGCTGCGGCAGCAGTTCGGCATCGTCGTAGGCCATGAAGTCGCCGTCGGTGCAGTAGAACGCGTTGCCCTCCACGTCGAGGTAGGTCGTCTGAGGGGTGCCACAACCCGGGATCGGCTCGGTGCGGTCGGGGTAGGCGGCATAGATGCCACCCGACAGTGGAGTGAACTGGCTGCCGTACACGGCCGGGAACTGCTCGCTCCAGAACGCCTCGATGTCGGTGAACGCCGCGGTCAGGTACCCGTCGTAGCCGTTGTCGACGTGGTTGGCGCCGAAGTTGATGACGCCCTCTTGGACGGGGATCGGCGTGGTGTCGGGCGTGGTGTCGACCGTCGTGTCACCGGTGTTGTTGCCCCCTTTGTTGCCCCCGAGCAGGCCGCCGGTGTCGTTCTGGCGCGACCTGGTGGCCTGGACACCCGATTCTTTCACCGTGCACCCGGCAATCAACAGAAGGCCGATCGCCGCTGCCGATGCCCTCCACCTATGCATACCGGTGGAGCTTAGGCACGGGAATCCGGGAAAAGCCCGTCTGACCCCCTACGCGGCGAGCAACGCTTGCATCTCGCCGATCTCGCCGGTCTGGCCGACGACCATCGAGTAGGCAAATCGCCTGACTTCGATCTCGTTGGCATGGTCGACGGCATATTGCGCCATGTGAATGCCGCCCTGATGGTGCACGACCATCAGATCCACGAACAGTTGGTCCGCAGCCTTGCCCGAGCTGGCCAGCAGCTTGTCGATGTCGGCGTCCGATGCCAGGCCGGGCATGCGGTCGTTCGGGGTCGGCTCGTTCATCCAGGTCATCGCCACGTCGCTCTCGTTGGTCTCGGTCGCTCCGTACAGGCGCAGCAACTGGATCATCCGCCCGATCTCGATGCCCTGGCCGAACACGATCTCGCGGGCGATGACGCGCAGCTCGGGATTCGTGTCCTGCAACTCCAGGTAGTACAAGCCGAGGCTGACCGCCTGCTCGTGGTGGGTGCGCATGTCTTGGAGGAAGCCGATGTCGACGCGATTGGGATCAGGGATCGCCCGGTTGTTGCCGACCAGCCATCCCAAGGCGCCGCACAGCAGGGCGATGGCGACGGCGAGGACGCCGAGATTGAGCTTGCTCTGCCACCACGGCCGGATTTCGATCTCGTCGGGGGGTTCGACGATCTCGTCGATGGTGTCCATCCGCTCAGCTTGACATGCCGGCCTCTGCCCGGCCGGTCGGCCCGACGTACTACCGTGTGGCGATCGACACCCAACGAGGGGGCAATGACACAACGTGAGTCTGCTTGACGTTCAGAGCGTGTCGGTGCGGTTCGGGGGGATCCAGGCCCTCGATCGGCTGAGCTTCACGATCGACGACGGCCAGATCTGCGGGCTGATCGGTCCGAACGGGGCCGGCAAGACCACGATGTTCAACGTCGTCAGCCGCATCTACCAACCCTCGGAAGGGCGGCTGCTGTTCCGGGGTGACGATCTGCTGACCGTTCCGGCGCACGGGATCGCCCGCCACGGGATCGCCCGCACGTTTCAGAACCTGGCCCTGTTCCCGAGCATGACCTTGCTGGAGAACGTGATGGTCGGAGCAAATTGTCAGGGCAAGGCGGGCTTTGCGCGTTCGACGTTTCGGATCGGGATCCGCGCCGAGGAACGCCGCATCCGCGACGAGGCCGGGCAGCTCCTGGCCCGCCTCGGGCTCGCCCACCTCGCCCATCAGGTCGCCGCCGGCTTGCCGTTCGGCACCCTGAAACGTCTCGAGCTGGCCCGGGCCCTCGCCGCGAAGCCGATCTTCCTCATCATGGACGAGCCGGCCAGCGGGTTGACCCACGGCGAGGTCGATGAGTTGGGCGAGCTGATCCAGTCGCTGCGTGCCGAGTTCGGCCTGACCGTGCTGCTCGTCGAGCACCACATGGCGATGGTGATGGGCATCAGCGACAAGGTCGTCGCGATGGAGTTCGGTCGCAAGATCGCCGAAGGCCTGCCTGCCGAGGTGCAGAACGATCCGCACGTCGTCGCCGCCTACCTGGGAACCGACGGATGACCGTACTGCTACGGATCGCGGGCCTCTCGGCCGGGTACGGCCCGGTCGAGGTGTTGCACGAGATCGATCTCGAGGTGCAAGAGGGCGAGGTGTCGGTGATCCTCGGCGCCAACGGTGCCGGCAAGACCACGACGATGCGCGCCGTGTCGGGCATGATCCCGCGCAAGGGTGCGATCGAGTTCATGGGGGAGAGCATCGTCAAGAGCTCGCCCGATGCGATCGTGCGCCTCGGCATCGCCCAGGTGCCCCAGGGCCGCGGCACGTTCACCGATCTCACGGTCGAGAACAACCTGCGCGCCGGCGCCTACGTGCGTCGCGACCGCGAGGTCAACATGGATCTCGCCCTGTGGTACGAGACGTTCCCGCGGCTCGCCGATCGGCGTGCCCAGAAGGCGGGCACGTTGTCGGGCGGCGAGCAGCAGATGCTGGCCATCGCCAGGGCGCTGATGAGCCGGCCGAAGCTGTTGCTGTGCGACGAGCCGAGCCTCGGTCTCGCCCCATTGATCACCAAGGAGCTGTTCCAGCTCATCAAGCGGCTCAACGAGCAACACGGTCTCGCCGTGCTGCTGGTCGAGCAGAACGCCAACCTGGCCCTCGACATCGCCCATCACGTCAGCCTGCTCGAGACGGGCACGATCGTCTCGGGCGGCACGGCTGCCGAGATCGCTACGGACGACGCGGTTCGCCGCGCGGTACCTGGGGGCCTGACTTCGTGCAGCACTTCGCCCAATACGTGCTCGACGGGTTGGCGATCGGGTGCGTGTACGCCCTCGTCGCCCTCGGACTCGTCGTGGTCTACCGCGGCACCGGCCAGATCAACTTCGCGCAAGGGGAGATGGCGCTGTTCTCGACGCTGGGCGCGTGGTGGTTCCACGACAAGGGGCTGCCACTGTTGTTGGCCATCGCCGTCGCCGCTGCGCTCTCCTTCGTCGGCGGCGCCCTGATCGAGGTCGGCCTGATGCGACCGGCGGAGAAACGATCGGCGTTCGCGCCCGTCGTCATCGCGATCGGTCTGTTCCAGGGGCTGAACTCGTTGAGCGGGCTGCTGTTCCCGAGGGCCGGCCAGGGCCTGCCGTTCCCGTCGCTGTTCCCCAACAAGCCAACGGACTTCTGGCGGGCGTTCGGCGTCGTCATGAGGATCGAACGCGTCGGCGTGCTGGCCGTCGTGCTGGTGATCACGGCGCTGCTGTTCGCCCTGTTCCAGAAGACCAAGATCGGGTTGGCGATGCGCACCGTCGCCAACAACCCGACCTCGGC
This sequence comes from Ilumatobacteraceae bacterium, assembly GCA_963805445.1. Classification (GTDB taxonomy): domain Bacteria; phylum Actinomycetota; class Acidimicrobiia; order Acidimicrobiales; family Ilumatobacteraceae; genus JAENVT01. Next base: position 109,210 of record CAWDUI010000038.1, read on the forward strand.
CAAGTTGGTCGGCGTACCCACGGGAAGGATCCTGATGTTCAGCTGGGCGCTCGCCGCAGTGATCGGCGCCATCGGCGGGGCGTTGAAGGCAGGTATCGACACCAACGTCAGCATCGGGTCGATGTTCTCGGTGTTCTTGTTGTCGTCGGCGGCCGCCACACTCGGCGGGCTCGACAGCCCTGGAGGCGCCGTGATCGGCGGACTCAGCCTTGGCGTGATCGAGAGCCTGGTCGGCAACTATCCCGAGAACTGGCCGGGCAGCGACTGGATCGGCATCGAGACCAAGACGGCGGTCGCCTTCCTGATCATCCTCGTGGTGCTGGTCATCCGCCCTGCCGGGTTGTTCGGGTCGGTCAAAGTGGAGCGTGTGTGACCATGGCGATGAAGATCCGCTCGGGTGGAGCAATGCACTGGATCCTCCGCGCTCTCGTGGCCGTTCTGCTGGCGCTGCTGGTGTGGCAGATGGTCAGCGGGGCATCGCCGTCAGATCTGGGGAAGTACACCGACGCGATGGCCCTGGCCATCGCCGCGCTGTCGCTGAACCTGTTGTTCGGCTTCAACGGCCAGATCTCGATCGGTCACTCCACGTTTGCGGGGATCTCGGCGTTCTTCCTCGGGTACTCGGTGCGGTTCTGGGACAACAAGCCCTTCGTCTCGCTCGTCGAGGCATGTGTGCTCTGCTTCGTGATCGGCATGGTGATCGGCCTGCCGGCGCTGCGGCTGAAGGGCCCGTACCTGGCGCTCGTCACGTTGGCGATCGCCTACGTGTGGCCGACGGTCGCCGCCCAGTTCATCGACCGCAAGGTCACCGCAGTCACCGGCGAGTCGGCGCTGACCAAGTTCCGCATCAACCCGGCCACCTGGACCGGCTTGAAGGCCAACCGCGAAGACCGGGCGCTGTATCTGTTCTGGGTCGCGCTGGCCCTCACTGCCATCTGTTACGTCGTCGTGCGCAACCTGCGCAAGAGCCGCGCCGGCCGGTCGTTGGTGGCCGTTCGCGACAACGAGACGGCAGCGGCGGTGATGGGCGTCAACCTGGCCCGGACGAAGACACTCACGTTCGGTATCTCCGCGGCGATCGCCGGGGTGTCGGGATGGCTGACTGCGGCCAAGATCGGCACGATCGACGAGAACTCGTTCACGATCCTCAACTCGATCAAGTACATCCTGGCCCTGATCCTCGGCGGGGTCGCCACGCTGACCGGCCCGATCGCCGGAGCATTCGCCTACTTCTTCGCCGACGACTACCTCAAGGAGCATGCTCCGACCTGGGACTGGCTGCCGGGCAAGTTCGGCGACGGACCGATCGCCAGTTTCCTGCTCGGCGTGCTGGTGATCGCCTTCGTCTTCGTGGCTCCGCAGGGGCTTGTTGGCCTGTTTCGCAAGATCGGGCGTAAAATCGCTGTCATCGTTCCCGAACCGATCCGGTTCGACGCGACGCCGCCGGCTCACGAGACGACACCCGTTTCGACTTCTGATGCGGTCCACCAAGCAACCCACGAGGGGGAATGACGTGACCAAACGTCAACGTAACTTCTATGTGTGCACCGCAACCGCTGCGTTGGTGCTCGCTTCATGCGGCGGGGGCGGCTCGTCCAACGGCTCCACCGCGCCGACAGCGGGTGGCACGACGCCGGCCGCCGACACCACGGCCGCGGCAACCGAGACCACGGCGGGCAGCGATGCGACGACAGCAGCGACCGAGCCCGCGGCATCTGCGGGCTGGACCGCCGACACCTCGAACTGCTCCGACCCGGCGCGCGCCGAACAGCCCATCGAGGGCGAGGTCAAGATCGGTTCCGCCATGCCGCTGTCGGGCGGACCTGCCGCTGCGTTCGGACCCGTCAAGGATGGCTTCCAGTTGTACCTCGACTACGCCGACGCCCAAGGCCTGCTGCCGGGCTACAAGATCTCCGTCGATGTCCGCGACGATCAGTACGACGCCACGCAGACCCCTGGTGTCGTCAACGGTTTGATCGACGACGGCGTCGACTTCTTCTCCGGCATCATCGGTAGTCCCAACAACCTCTCGGTGCGCGACACGCTGAACGAGGAGTGCATCCCGCAGTTGTTGAACCTCACCGGCTCGCCGGAGTGGGGCGACGTCGCCAACTACCCGTGGACCACCGGCGCCCTGGTGCCATACGACACCGAAGCCTCGATCTACGCGACCAAGCTCAACGAGTTGAAGCCGGGCGCCAAGGTCGCGCTGTACTACATCAACAACGAGTTCGGCAAGGCCTACATCGACGAATTCAAGAAGAAGGCCACCGAGTTCGGCTTCGAGATCGTCGACGAGCAGACCGTCGAGCCGAACGACAACAACCCGCCGATCACCCAGGTGGGCAGCATCGCCGGCAAACTCCCCGACGCCATCGTGGCCATCCCGCTCGGCTTGCAGTGCCCCACGTTCCTGGGCGAACTGGCCAATGCCAAGGCGCAGACCGCCGGGTGGAACCCGCCGGTGTTCGTCACCAACACCTGCGCCTCGAAGTTGTTCTTCGGCTTGGCCGGCGCGGCGGCCGACGGGGTGTACACCTCGAACCACCTCGTCGATTCCAACGACCCGAAGAACGCCACCAACCCCGGCATCAAGACCTACCTCGACGAGTACGCAGCCGCTGGCCTGGCCGGCGACCCCGGAGTGACCGAGGCAGGCTGGAACGTTGGCGAGGCGACCGTCGCAATCCTGAACGCGGCGTTGAAGTCGGGCACGCTCAGCCGCAAGTCGATCATCGAAGCGGCGCGCAACCTCACGTTCACCCCCTCGCTCGTTCGCTACGGGCGTGCAGTACAAGATGAACGGCGCCGACGATCCGTTCCCCTTCGAGACACTGCAGGTGTTGCAGTGGAACGCCAGCTCGGGCACGTTCACCGAGATCGGTGATCCGATCGCGCAGTACGAGCACTGATCACGGCACTGATGGGGCGGCCCCACACGGGGGCCGCTCGATCAGGTTCCCATGCAGCTGAGGAACTTCTGGATCATGTCCTGACTCGGCGTGCCGCCGGCCTCGACGAGCTTGCGCAGCGAGTCGTCTTTCAACAGTGCCGTGAAGCACGCCTTGTCGACCTTCATCCCGGCCGCTTCGAACTGGGCGATCATGGCGTCGACGACCGTCGCCGGAATGCTGCCTCCGGCGGGGAGTCGGGGATGGACCCGCCAGGCGGCAAGGTGATCCCGCTGGGACGGACAGCGACCCGTCGTCGCGCTGGTTGCGCTGGAATCGCTTGTTGCGCTGGACTTCGAGTCGCTTGAACAGCCCGCCAGCAGCCCGAGGGTGGCGATCGACGCAAGTACTCCGGTGATGATTCGTTTCATGATGGTCCCTTCGATTGAGGCAACAGTGTGCCTGATCACGACACCGGAATGCGGTCAATCGTGACTGTTCTGCTGCGCGACCGCCGCGCCGCGTCGGCCGTGGCGATGACCAACCCGAGCCAGACCAGGGCAAATCCCACCACCCGAGACGGCGGCAGCGCCTCGTGGAACACGAGCCAGCCGAGACAGAAGTTGATCGTCGGCACGATGTAGTTGAGCGGTCCGATCACCGTCAGCGGCATGCGTTGCGCGGCGTAGCCGAACAAGGTCAGCGGCACGATCGTCGCCAGGCCACTGCACAACACGAGCCCGAACTCGGCGGATGTGGCCGAGTGCGGGATGCTGGTGGCCCGGCCGGCCAGGAACGTGACGGCCGCGATGGCCGGTACAAGCACGATGAAGCTCTCGGCGGCCATGCTCTCGACCGGTGTCAACGGCACGTGCTTCTTCAGGTAGCCGTACAGGACCCACGACGTGGCGATGATCAACGCGAGCCACGGCACGCGGCCGTAGCTGAACGTGAGAATGCCGACTGCTACGAGAGCGAGCACGAACACGATCTCCTGGGCCCGGCTGAGCCTTTCGTGCAGGACCACCACGCCGACCGCCATCGTGCCGAGCGGGGCGAGGAAGTAGCCGAGGGCCGTCTCGATCACGTGATCGTGCACGACGGCCCACACGTAGGTCGTCCAGTTCGCCGCCAGGATCACCGCACTGAGGACCACGGTTCGAAGCAGGCCGCGGTCCTCGAGCACGGGTCGGAGGTGCTGCCATCGGTGGCTGACGGACAACACGATCGCCATGATCACCGCCGAGCAGATCACCCGCCATCCGATCAGCTCGACGGCATCGAACGCCTCGAGGTGACGCCAGTACAGCGTCAGGGCGCCCCACACCAGGTAGGCGGCGACACCGGCGATGATGCCACGCTGCTGCGCGGCAGCCCGCTGTTCGTCTGAGCTCACTGCGACGATGCTACGGACGGGTGCAGGCCAAGGCGAGCGCATTCAGGTCGCGGCAACGGCGCAGGTCGTGGGCGGGGTCGAGCTGCAGCGTGTCGTGCAGGAAGCAGAACGAGATCCCGCTGTCGGCGTCGACCCAGCACAGTTGACCGCCTGCGCCGGAATGGCCGAACGCCCTCGGAGTATGTGGCAGCCAGCGGTAGTCGTTCATTCCGTCGGCCCCGGAGATGACACCGGCGATGGTGCGGTTGGCGGGCGTGCCGTCGTTGACCATGATGCTGCCGTTGCGGATCGTGCCTCTGGCGTCGGCGAGCCACCCGGCCGGATGGGCATCGCCGGGGTTGTGCAGGAACGACTGATAGATCAAGGCGATGTCGGCGGCCCGGGCGACGCCGCCACCGCCTGGGATCGCCGCAGCCTGGGCCCGCGAATCGTTGAGGCTCAGCAGCAGTTCCGGTGAGACGGTCGTGTCGGGTACCAGGTCCTCCCTGCCGAACTCGGCGAGCAGCTCGGCATGACTGGCACGGATCCCGCGGTTCGGATCGTCGTGACCGGGCCGAGCTCGGAGGGCCCGAGCACCGCGGGGACGCCGGCGGCTGCTGCCACTCGTTCGTTGACCACATCGGCGTAGTGGCGTCCGGAGAGCGTCTCGATCAGTTCGGCGATGACCCAGTGCGCGGCGATCGGGTGGTATTCGCTGCGCGTCCCGGCCGGCCAGGCGAGCGACCATTCCGAGAACTGCTGGCGTCGCCCCTCGCTGGTGCCCCATCGGTCGGGGCCGATCGGCGCCTGCGGGAACCCACCCTGCATCGTCAACAGCTGCAGCACGCTGACGTGCTCCTTGCCGTTGTCGCCGAAGCCCGGCAGGTAACGGGCGACCGGTGCCGTCAGCTCGATGGTGCCGTCGGCCAAGTGTGGGAGCAACGACATCGCCACCAGTGTCTTGGTCGCCGAGAAGATCACGAATCGCGGACGCGGGCGTGGCGGTACCGAACGACTCGGCAGCGACGATCTCACCCTGCCAGCCGATGGCGAACTGCGCTGCGTGCGAATGACCGCCGTCGATCTCGGCTTGGATTCGATCACGGAGCGCGTTGACTGCAGCGGTGTTGAGCACGGTTCGTAGAGTAGGAGTTGGCGCCGCTGCATCTCCAGCGCGCCGACGAGAGGAATCGATGTCCGGTCACGGTGTGCACGCTGGGGTGGTGCGACAGACATGTGTCGGCGCCAACGGGGTCGAGTTGGTGGCCGATGCACATGGCGATCCCGAGGATCCGGCGGTCTTGTTGTTGCACGGCGGCGGCCAGACGCGCCGATCCTGGGGCGCCACAGCGCAGGCGCTGGCCGCCGGCGGGTTCTACGCCGTCAACGCCGACCTGCGCGGCCACGGTGAGTCGGCGTGGGACCCGGGCGGCGACTACTCGTTCGACGCGCAGATGGCCGATGTCGAGGCCTGGTGCGAGACGTTGGGGCGACCGGCCATCGTCGGCGCGTCGATGGGTGGACTCGCCGGGTTGTGGACCGAGGGCACGCGGGCTGCGAGCGGGCAACCACCCGCAGGCGCCTGTCTGGTGCTGGTCGACATCGCTCACCGCAGCGAGCCCGAGGGTGTCGATCGGATCGTCGGCTTCATGCGCAGCAACCCGCACGGGTTTGCCACGATCGACGAGGCCGCTGATGCTGTGGCGGAGTACCTGCCGCACCGAACGCGGCCGGCCAACACTGACGGGCTCGCCCGCAACCTTCGCCGTGGCGACGACGGGCGATACCGGTGGCATTGGGACCCGAAGTTCATGAGCGATGCCCGACCGCGGCCCAGCGCCGACTTCGACCGCTTCGAAGCCCATGCTCGCAATCTGCGGCTGCCCGTGCTGCTCGTGCGCGGTGAACGCAGCGATGTGCTCAGCGTGGAGGCGGCGACCGAGTTCTTGTCGCTGGTGCCGCACGCCGAGTTCGCCGACATCGGTGATGCTCACCACATGGTGGCCGGCGATCACAACGATGCGTTTGCCATGACCGTGGTGGAGTTCCTCCACCGAGTCGCCCGGACGCGGCGCTGAGGGCAGCATGGACGTGACGGTCGCCCCCAACCCGCAGGCCGCGGCGGAAGAAGCGGCAGCGTGGATTGCCAAGCGGCTGCGCAACGCCGTCGCCCGTCGAGGCGCAGCGACCGTGGCGTTCAGCGGTGGGTCGACTCCGGCGCTGATGCTGGCAGAACTGGCGGAGCTGCAGGTGCCGTGGGGAGCAACGACGATCTACCAGGTCGACGAACGCGTCGCCCCCGAGGGCGACCCCGACCGCAACGCAACGCTGCTCGACGTGCTGCGGCGGCATCGACCGCCGATCGTGCTGATGCCGGTCACGTCGGATGATCTCGGCGCCGCCGCTCGGCGGTATGCCGCGTTGCTCCCTGATCGCCTCGACATCGTGCACCTCGGCCTGGGCGACGACGGCCACACCGCCTCGTGGCCACCCGGTGATCCCGTGATCGATGCGCCGGGCGCCGTCGCCATGTCGGGGGAGTACAAGGGCAGGGTGCGGATGACGCTGACCGTGCACGCAGTCAACGCGGCGCGTCACCGGTTGGTCCTGGCGACCGGGCCGGCCAAGGCGCCGGTGGTCGAGCGATGGATGCTGCACGATCCGGCGCTGCCGGTGGAGCGCGTCGGGCGCACCAACACCGCCGTCGTGCTCGATGCCGACGCCGCAGCGCGGTTGCCGTACCCGGCTCGCTAGCGTCTGGCGACATGGACATCACGACGACACCTGCCTGGTCGGCGCTGCAGTCGACCCCACGTCCTGCACATTTGCGCACGCTGTTCGCCGCGGACCCGCAGCGCGCGACGCGATACCGGTTACAGGCCGGCGATCTCCTGATCGACTACTCCAAGAACCTGATCGACGACGATGTCGTACGCCGGTTGCTGGCCGTTGCCGCGGCCGCCGAGGTCGAGGCTCGTCGGGCGGCGATGTTCGCGGGTGAGCCCATCAACGTGACCGAGCACCGAGCCGTGCTGCACACCGCGCTGCGCGCATCCCGCGACGCGGTCGTGATGGTCGACGGTCACAACGTCGTGCCCGACGTGTACGACGTGCTCGGTCGCATCACGGCGTTCTCCGATCGGGTGCGCAGCGGCGCATGGCGTGGCGCCACGGGTGAAGCGATGCAGACGGTCGTCAACATCGGCATCGGCGGCAGCGATCTCGGTCCGGCGATGGCGTTCCTGGCCACCGAGTCGTTCGGTGATCACAACCTGCGCTGCCGATACGTCAGCAACGTCGACGGCGCCGACATCGCCGGCAACCTCGCCGACCTCGACCCGGCGACGACGTTGTTCATCATCAGCTCGAAGACCTTCACGACCGTCGAAACGCTGACGAACGCGAGCCATGCCCGCCAATGGCTGACGGCCAAGCTCGGCGACGACGCGGTCAGCAAGCACTTCGTCGCGGTCAGCACGAATGCCGAACAGGTGGCCGCCTTCGGCATCGACACGGCCAACATGTTCGGCTTCTGGGATTGGGTCGGAGGGCGCTACTCGGTCGACTCGGCCATCGGGCTGTCGCTGGCGCTGTCGATCGGTCCGGCCCGCTTCCGGCAGTTCCTCGACGGCTTCCACACCATCGACCGGCACTTCGTCGAGGCGCCACTGCACCTCAACGCCCCGGTGGTCATGGCGATGTTGGGGATCTGGTACGCCAACGTGCTTGGTGCCGAGACGAAGGCGGTGCTGCCGTACGCCCACGAGCTGCGCCGGTTTCCCGCGTACCTGCAACAGCTCGACATGGAATCCAATGGCAAAGGCGTGCGGCTCGACGGCTCGCCGGTGTCGACGACCACCGGCCCGATCGTGTGGGGCGAGCCGGGCACCAACGGACAGCACGCCTTCTACCAGCTGCTGCACCAAGGCACGCGCCTCGTGCCGATCGACTTCATCGGGTTCGCCCAACCGAACGATCCACTGCTCGAACAGCACGACATGCTGATGGCCAACTTGTTCGCCCAGGGTGAGGCATTGGCCTTCGGCAAGACCCTCGACGAGGTGGTCGCCGAGGGCATCCCCGACTACCAGCAGTCTGCTCGGGTGTTCCCCGGCAATCGGCCCAGCACGACGATCCTGGCCCCCGGCCTCACGCCCAACGTGCTCGGCCAATTGATCGCGCTGTACGAGCACATCGTGTTCGTGCAGGGCTGCGTGTTCGGGGTCAACAGCTTCGACCAGTGGGGCGTCGAGCTGGGAAAGGCCCTGGCCAACCGGATCACACCCGAGTTGGCTGCGACGGACCCACCGCAACACGACAGCTCCACGTCCGGCCTCATCGAGTGGTACCGCGCCAATCGCCGGAGGTGACTCACCCGTTCGGGTGATGTTCGAACCGCGGAATAGGCTCTGTCTGCAGCGCGATGCGCAGATTGGGGGTGAGCGTTGGCGGTCACGGTGTTGAACGCGCGGACGCGCACGGTGCTGTTCACCGATATTCGCAATTCGACGGCCCAGCGAGTGTTGCTGGGCGACGACTCCTTCGATGCGCTGCGTCGCGCCCATGACGAGGTGCTGACAGCCGCGGCGGGCACGTACGGCGGCGAGATCGTCAAGTCAACCGGCGATGGTCTCCACCTCACGTTTCACGCGGCGTCGGACGCCGTGGCATGCGCGGTTGCCATGCAGCGCGGGATCCAGCGGCTCAACCGACACAACGCGGCCGCCGAGCACCTCGGTCTTGCCGTCGGGCTGTCGGCGGGAGACGTGGTCGCCGAGGAAGGCGACGTGCATGGTGCGGCCGTCGTCGAAGCATCGCGTCTGTGCGCCGTTGCCCTCGCTGGGCAGATCGTGGTGGCCGATGTCATTCGCCTGCTGACCGGATCGCGCGGCGGCAACGAGTTCCACCTGCGCGGCGATCTGGTGTTGAAAGGTCTTGCAGCCCCGGTTCGTTCGTACGACGTCGTGTGGCACGCGGCAACCCTGCCATGCATTCCGCTTCCCGCCCGGTTCGCGGCCGGCGCCGACGACTTCATCGGTCGCCGAGCCGAGCGCGAGTTGCTGCTCGGTGCATTCCACACCGTCACGACCGGACGGCGGCAGGTCGTCCTGGTGGCCGGTGAACCCGGCATCGGCAAGTCCCGGCTGGTAGGTGAGGCAGCGGCGGAGATGTTCGAAGCGGGCGCCGTCGTGCTCGCAGGGAGGTGTGAGGAGCACCTCGGCGGCCCCTTCCACTTGTGGACCACCGTGCTCGCCCACCTCGTCGAGCACCTCGACGACGACATCGTGGCCCACCACCTGACAGCGCACGGCGGTGAGATCGCCAAGTTGCTGCCAGACCTGCGCCGTCGATACCCCGACCTCCGAGCCACGCTGCGGGTCGATGCAGATGCAGACCGGCACCGTCTGTTCGAGGCGATCGCGGCACTGCTCGACACTGCCACGGTGGAGGGACCGGCGGTGATCGTGATCGACGACCTGCATTGGGCCGACGCCGCGTCGTTGCAGCTGTTGCGTCACCTGGTTCGAGTCGCTCCGAACGCGCCGATCCTGATCGTCGGGACGTACCGCGACACCGAGCTGGAGCGTTCGCCGCTCGACGACACGCTGGCCGATCTCCGGCGCGACGATCTGTTTCGACGCGTCGTGCTGCGAGGGCTCTCCACGGACGAGCTCGGCGAGTTCCTGACGAAGCGCATCGGCTCGGTCCCGCCCCCGGAGTTCATCGACGCGTTGTCTGCCGAGACCGGTGGCAATCCGTTCTTCGCCGGTGAGGTGGCAGCGCACCTGATCGAATCGAACCAGTCGGGACTCGTGGCTCAGAGCTTCGCAGCGGAGATGCCACTCGACCGGCTCGGCATGTCGGAAGGTGTCCGCGATCTGCTCGGGCGTCGGATGGCGCGGCTCCGCCGAGCCTCGACCCAGGCGCTCGAGATCGCCTCCGTGGTCGGGCGCGAGTTCGACGTGCCCACCTTGGCGATCCTCGACCAGGTGGTCGAGTCGGAGTTGCGCGAGTACCTCGAGAGCGCGGTTCGAGCGGGACTGTTGCGACAAGACCCCTCTCGACCCGACCGCTATGCCTTCACGCACGCGCTGGTACGCCAACGCTTGTACGGCGGTCTGGGCACGACGCGGCGTGTGCGACTGCATTGGCAGGTCGGCGTCGCGCTCCGTGCCGCTCCCGATCAGGATGTCGAGGCCATTGCCTACCATCTCACCGAGGGTGTGTTGGCCGGCGAGGTGGTGGAGGCGGTCGATGCCACCTTGGTCGCTGCCGAGAGGGCGCTGACGATGTCGGCGTTCGAGACCGCCGTCGATCAGTTCGGCAACGCCATCGCCTTGCTGGACCAGGCGGACGTCGATGATCCAGATCGCCGGTACACGGCGTTGGTGGGCCTCGGCGACGCCCACGTCGCGCTGTCGAACGCGTTGGGCTACACCGATGCCTTTCTCGCTGCTGCCGAAGTCGCCCGTCGCCAAGGGCGTGCCGACCGGCTCGCTCGTGCCGCTCTGGGGATCGGGCAGCACGCGCTGATCCTCCGGCTGGCGCCGGAAACGGCGGCGCTGTTCGACGAGGCGATCGCGGCCCTCGGCCCTGACGACTCTGCGGCTCGATCGATGCTGTTGAGCTTCCGCGCATTCCATCGCAGCATCACGCCGGGCATCGCCGAGGACCGGCAGGCGGAGATCGACGAGGCGGCGGCGATCGCTGCTCGAGTTGGCGATCGACGCGCCGCGGCGCAGGCGATGTTCGCGCAGATCTCAGCGCTGCGCGGCTTGCCCATCGTCGACGAGGTGATCGAACTCGTCCGACGGCTTGCTCGAGGCGGCGATCGAGCTCGACGACATCCGGCTGCAGACGCACGCCCACCTGAACGGCGCGACGTCCCGGTTGCGGCGTGGCGACCGCGCCGGCTGGCAGCGCGCCGCAGCCGAGTTGAAGCTGATCGCCTGTCGGCCGAACGGTACCTACGCCCGCCCGTGGTCGATGATGTGGGACACCGTCGAGTGCGTCTTCGACGAGCGCTACACCGACGCCGTCGACAACGCGTCGGCCGGCGCTGCTACGTGGTGCGCGCTCCCGATCGTGGAGCTGTGCTTCGTCGCCCAACAAGCCATGTTGAAACGTTGGATGGGACGAACTCCGCGTCGCCGCGGACCTGATACGGCAGTGGGTGGAGATCCCAGGGTCGGCCGTCAACCTGCGCACACTGCTGGCGTGCATCGAGCTCGACGACGACCCTGAGGCAGCTCGAGTCGTGCTCGACCACTGTGCGAGGGACAACTTCGCAGAGACCGGATTGCAGGCGGCGCAACGGCCGTCGGTGTTGGTCAACCTTGCCGAACTCTGTGTGCGCACACGATCGGAAGCGCACGCGCCCGCGATCACCGGATTGCTCGAGCCGTTCTCGGGCCAGTTGTTGGTCGCCCCCGTGAGCTTCGTCTGCCACCAGGCGACCGACAGTGCGCTGGCGCGGCTGGCCTCGCTGCAGGGCGACCGTGCTGCCGCCGACGATCTGTTCCGCCGTGGCATCGCCCTCGAGGAGCAGGTCGGCGCAACGCAGCTGGCATCTGCTTCGCGATTCTGGTTCGCCGAGCATCTCGCCGAATCCGCAGCGCATCGCGGATCGGGCGGAGGCCCGGCTGCTCGCCGAAGGTTGTCTCGCGTACTTCGAATCGGTCGGCTGCTACCTCACCGAGCAGGCCACGAGGCTGTTGCACGATCTGACGCGATAGGCGGACGCGCCAACGGAGCCCGCACCGATCGGTGCGGGCTCCGTCGATGACTTGGGTTCACGAGGCGGCGAGACCCGACGAACCGATGGCCGTGGCGCCGGAGGTGCTGCCCAGGCTGGTCAGCGAGCCATCCGCGGCGATCGCGAAGGCGGCAACATCGCCGTTGCGAACACGTGCGTACAAGAAGCCGCCGTCGCCACTGACAGCGACGTCAGTGGGGCCAGCGCCCGGCGTGCCGGCGACCGCGGCCAGCAGCGTCAGCGACCCGTCGCGGGCGATCCGGTACGAGGAGATGGTGCCGCTGGCGGCGTTGGTGGTGTAGGCGAAGCGACCGTCGGTCGAGATGACCAGCCAGCAGGGCGCACCCTGGGTGTCGGCCAGCGCACCAGTCTTCACCGACAATGCGCCGTCGTTGAATCGGTACGACGACACCGAACCCGTGGCCGCCTCCGACACGACGACGTGATCGCGCCGGTCGATGTCAAAGCCGTAGGGCACCACACCAACACTGCTGGTGAACGTCGCCGCGCCGGCCACGCCGGCCTCGGAGACCTCGAACGTATCGATCGTGTTCGTGGTCTTCTCCGTGACGATCAGGGCGTCGCCGTCGTGGGTGAACTTCACCTCGGCGGCGCCGGAGCCGGTCGTGCTCAACGCTTGCGCGCTGTTCGCGATCGGCGTCAGGTCACCGCGGTCGTTGATGTGGAAGCCGTTGATGGTGTCGCTGCCGGTGTTGAGCACGTAGACGACGTCGTCGTGCACCGTCACGCTGACGGGACGGACGCCGCCCGAGGCCTCCACGTCGCGACGGCTGAGCCCGTTGCCGGTGATCATGAACGAGGTGACCGTGTTGTCGCCGGCGTTGACGACGAGGAGGCGACGTCCGTCGCGGACGATGCCGCCCTGCGAGCCGAGCGAGTCGCCGGTGCCCAACCCGCCGGTCGGCACCAAGGCGCCGGCGACGAGAGTGCCGTCAGGCATGCGGTCGAACACCTGCACGGCGTTCCCGAGGGCGTTGTTGGTGGCCTCGTACACGTGGTTGATCGATGGGCCGGCCTTGGCGTTGCTCTCGGCGCTGGCCGGGTGGGCGAAGGCGGCGCCGGCTGCCAGAGCGACAGCGGTGGCGACGACGAGGCGCGGCAAACTACGGGTCTTCATGATGGGGTTCCTTTCAGGAGGTGGTGTACCGGCGGGATTCCGGTACCGCCCGTCAGGGCGTTGGCGTTGCAGTCACCGAACTGTTCAGTTCGTTACACGGCAATCGCGCGGCGATCACACTTCGAGCGGGATCACCCTCGCGAACAGCGCTTTCAGGTAGCCACCTTGCGCAAACGTGACCGGGTGGTCGATCGCATGGCCCGTGCGGCGGACCTCGACGAGGTCGTAGCCGGCTCGCTGTGCGGCGCCGCGGACCGTCGCGTAGAACTGCTCCTCGGTGACCCGGCTCGAGCACGACGCCTGCACCAGCAACCCGTCGGTTCGCGTCAGTTGCACGGCTCGCTGGGTGAGCTGGCCGTAGGCATACAGGGCTCGGTCGATGTTCGACTTTCGCTGGGCGAATGCGGGCGGATCCACGACCACGATGTCGTAGTGCTTGCGCCGTTGGATCAGACGATCCATCACTTCGTAGGCATCGCCGATCATCGAGTCGTGCTCGCAGTGCCGCACGTTGGCCAGGTTGGCGTTGTGGGCGAAGTTGCGCTCGGCGGCGGCGAGGGTCGGCTCGCTCTGGTCGACGCTGGTCACCCGCGTCGCACCACCGGCGGCGGCATACACACCGAACCCCCCGGTCGCGGCGAAGACGTCGAGCAGGCGCATGCCGGCGGCCATCGATCCGACCAGCGCCCGGTTCTCGCGTTGATCGAGGAAGTGGCCGGTCTTCTGCCCGTTGATCACGTCGGCCTCGAAGATCAGCCCGTGCTCGCGGAACAAGACGGGCGCAGTCGGGGCCTCGCCGATCAACGCCATGCCTTCGCTCAGCCCGTGCAGGCGTTGGTCGGCCATGGTGCGAGCCAGGCGCAGCACCAACGACGTGGGTTTGAACTCGTCGTCGATCGCCTGCACGATCGAGCGGAGGTGCGGGATCCACACCGGGCTGTACAGCTTCAGCACCAACGTGTCCGCGTAGCGATCGAGGACGAGGCCGGGGAAGCCGTCGTTCTCGCCGTTCAACACCCGGTACCCATCGGTGTCGTCGCCGATCGCCGTGCGGCGCTGCACGGCAGCGGCGATGCGCTGCTGCCAGAACGCGAGATCGATCGTGGCCGGTTTGCCGTGGTGCACCACGCGGATTCGGATCGGTGAGCCGGCGTCCCACAGCCCGATGGCGACGAAGTTGCGATCGTTGTCGAAGATCACGGCGAGATCGCCAACCACGCCGCGATGGCTGATCGACGTGATCGATTCGTTGAAGACCCACGGGTGACCCGCGGCGATCTGGCGGCGGGCGTCGGGGGTGACCCGCACGGCCATTCGCTTCTCACTCACCACGGGGAGCTGGTCGAGCACCGACATCGAGATCAGGGTATGCCGATGTCACCGTGAATTCCCTACGCTCGGTGCCCTGATGACCGATCAATTGGAGCGGACCACCAACCTGCTGGCCCTGCTGCTCGAGACCCGCGTGCCGTTGACGCTCGACGACATCGTCAACCAGTTGCGCGATCAGTACCCGCCGGGGCACGCGGCGATGCGCGGTGCGTTCGAGCGCGACAAGGGCCTGCTGCGCGACGTCGGCGTGCCGATCGAGACCCAGGTGCTGGGAGGTGCGCACGCCGGGCAGACCGCGTACCGGGTGGATCGCGACCGGTACGAGCTGCGCGATCTGGACCTGACCGATGAGGAGCGTCGCGCCCTGCAGGTCGCCGTCGCCGCAGCGCGTACGACCGAGGCCGAGTTCGGGATGTTCAAGCTCGGCGGCGTTGCCGACAGCATGGCCTCGATCACCGCCAACCTTCCGCAACTCGACCTGCTCCCACCGCTGCGCGAAGCAGTCGCAGCGCGGGCGACGGTCACGTTCGGATACCACGGCGTGCCGCGCACGTTGCAGCCGTACGCACTGTTGCTCCGTGAGGGGTTCTGGTACGTGATCGGGTACGACCTCGGCCACCGCGAGGTGCGCACCTACCGCGTCGACCGCGTCGAGGGTTCGATCGAACGAGGCGAGGGGGCGGAGTTCGAACGTCCCGACGACTTCGACCCCCGCGCCGTCTTTCCCGCCGACCCCAAGGAGCTCGGCGAGGGTGAGCAGACGGCCACCGTCCACATCGACAGCGGGCGAGCGACGTTCGCCGTCCGCGAGCTCGGCGAGGAGTCGGTCGTTCGTCGCCTCGACGACGGCAGCGTCGACGTCGAGGTGCCGTGCGCCAACCTCGACGCTTTCCGCTCGTGGCTGTTCGGCTGGGGCGTGCACGCCGAGGTCGTCGCGCCCCCCGATGTTCGTGAGGGCCTGATCGAGTGGCTGCGCACCATGGCGAGCAGCGCATGACGACGCGACGCGGGCCCCGCCGGTCGGCTGAGCGGCTGCGCCGCCTGCTGGTGATGTTGCCGTGGTTGATGGAGCGCGGCGAGGTGCCGCTGGCCGAGATGGCCGCGCGATTCGAGCTCACCGAGGCCGAGCTCGTCGGTGACCTCGAGCTGGCCGCGCTGTGCGGGCTGCCGCCGTTCATCGACGAGATGATCGACGTGTTCATCGATGAGGGCGTGGTCTTCGCCGGCCTGCCGAGGCTGTTCACCAAGCCGCTGCGCCTGACTGCACCGGAGGGCTTTGCCCTGCTGACCTCGGCCCGTGCTGCGATGCAACTGCCGGGAGCCGACCTCGATGGCTCTCTGGCCCGGGCGCTCGCCAAGCTGGCCGGAGTGCTGGGCGACGACGGTGTGGTCGTCGATGTTCCGCAACCCCCGGCGACGGCCGATCTGGCTGCGGCGGTCAACGACAGGGCCCGGCTGCGGGTGCGCTACTGGTCGGCCAACCGCGACGAGGCGACCGACCGCGAAATCACGCCGCGCTCGATCTTCCTCGACCGTGGCCATTGGTACGTCGTCGCCGACGACAGCCGGTCGGGTGATTCCCGCACGTTCCGGATCGACCGGTTCGAGGAGTGGGAGCGCACCGGCGAGATCGACGCCGCGCCACGCGACGTGGCCGCGGTCGTGCCACCGAGCGGCGACCGCTGGTTCGTCGACAGCGACGTGCCGACGGTCGTGCTCCGTCTCGCGCCGCCCGCCCGTTGGGCGGCCGAGCGGTATCCGCTGCGCGACGACCACGAGGAACCGGACGGGGTCAGCGTGGTGCGCATGGCCGTGGCCAACGAGCGTTGGCTGCGCACGCTGCTGCTCCGCCTGGGGCCGCACGCGTCAGTGCTGGAACCACAGGAGTGGCACGATCTCGGTGCCGATTCGGCACGACAGCTGTTGCAGCGCTACGAGGCGACCGTCAGCTGAGCCGCGCTGGTGATGCCGTGAGCGCGCAGCAGGTGGGGCAGCACCGCGGCCGTGGCGTCGGCATCGGCCAAGGCATCGTGCGGGCGAACCAGCTCGATGCCGTACCGCGTGCACAGATCGGCGAGGCGGTGCGACAGTTGCCGCTCGGGATCGAGCCGACGCGAGAGCGTGAGCGTGCACAGCGGGTTGTCGATGGGAACGGCAACCCCGTGCGTCTTGGCGGCCTTGCGCAAGAACTCGGCGTCGAAGGCAGCGTTGTGGGCGACGAACTGGGCGTCGGCCAGTCGCGTCGTCAGCTCTGCCAGCACCTGCGCGCCGGGTGGCGCAGCCAGCACCATGTGGCGACGAATGCCGTGAATGCCGACTGGGCCGACGCGGAACCACCACCGGCGCCGCGGCGCAACCATGCTGGACCACCGATCGAGCACACGACCGTGCCCATCGACCACGACGAGGCCGATCTGCAGCACGTGATGGCGGCGGATCGACAGACCCGACGTCTCGACATCGACAACGGCGAACCGCATGTCGTCGAGCTCGGTATCCATGCACCCAACCATACGCCGGGGGTGTGACCCGACTCGGCTCGCCCGGTGTGTTCCCTGGTGTTGCAGCGTTTTCCGGCCTACAACAGTTCCGCGGCGAGGCTGGCGACGGCGCCGCGCTCGCACGACGTCAAGGTGATGTGCCCGAAGCATCGCTGGCCGCCGAACGCCTGGATCAGCACGGCGAGGGCGTTGTTCGATTCGCCCATGTAGGGCGCATCGATCTGGCTGGTGTCGCCGGTGAAGATCACCTTGGTGCCTTCGCCGATGCGGGTCAGCACGGTCTTCAGGGTCGTCGGCTCGAGGTTCTGTGCCTCGTCGACCACGACGATCTGGCGATGCAACGAACGGCCGCGCAAGAACGTGACGGACTCCAGCGACAGCTGGTTGCGGCCGATCAGCTCGTCGATCAGCCGATTGGCGTCGTTGCTGCTGCGCTGATCGGTGAGCGCCACGATCGCGTCATGGATGGCCGACATCCACGGGTCGAGCTTCTCCTCGAGCGTGCCGGGCAGGAAGCCGACATCGGCGCGACCGACCGGGACCAGCGGGCGATACACGGCCAAGCGCTCGTACCGCCGGTTCTCGACGACCTGCTCGAGGCCGGCGGCGATGGCCAGCAACGTCTTGCCGGTGCCGGCGCGGCCGTCGAGGGCGACGACACTGACGTCGGGATCGAGCAGGAGCTCGAGGGCGAAGCGTTGCTCTTTCGACCGCGCCCGCAGACCCCACGCCTCGGGGGCGTTGTGGTGCAGCAGCGTGAGGTCGTCGCCGACACGTCGCGCCAGGGCCGACTGCGATCCGGATCGCAGCACCGCAAACCCGTTCTCGTGCATCTGGCCGCACGAGGGGATCGAGTCGAGTGCGATCGCGTTCGCCGAGTAGAGACAATCGATCGCCTCGTGCGTGGCTTCGTACGTAGCCCATCCGCTGGAACGTGTTGCCAGGCTGCGACCGATGGGCCGATGCTCGTCGGCCTGCAAGCCGAGGTGGGCGGCCTTGATGCGCAACGCCGCGTCGTTGGAGACCACGCAGGTGGGTCCGTGCATCTGTTGGCCGAGTGCCGCGCCGATGATCCGGTTGTCGGGCAGCGAGGGATCGAGGCCGTGTTCGATCAGCAGGTGCTTCTGCACGCCGTTGATCTCGATCTTGACCGTGCTGGCCGACGAGCTGTCGCCGACCGGGGTGGCATCGGCCAATGATCCGCCGGCGTTGACGCGCAGCTCTTCCAGCGTGCGCAGCGCCGTGCGCGCCGCCCGACCCACGTCGTCGCCACGACTCTTCAGCCCGTCGAGCTCTTCGATGACGGTCAGTGGTATCACCACGTCGGCCCCGATGAAGCTGGCGATGCAGGCTGGATCGGCGACCAGCACCGAGGTGTCGAGCACGATCCGAGTTCGCACACCCCCCTGGACATCGATATGACGAGCATGGGTAGGGGCGAGATCGGTCAAGACAACTCCAATCGTCGGTTCGGGTAGGCGAGCGAACTGAGCAACGGAACAGTTGTAGCCGAGCAGGCCCGGGCGTTGGTGGATAGTGGCTGCGACCTGTTCCTACATCGCCGCAGGTACCCCCGGGTCGAGTTCCACGCCGCAGCTGTTGAGGGCGAAGGCGACCACGTGGTAGTTGCCGACGGTGAAGATCAGGTCGAGCAACTGCTCCTCGGTCAATCGCCCGGCGAGCAGCTGCCACGTGGCATCGCTGATCCGCGACTCGTCGTGCAACTCGTCGGCGGCGCGCAGCAACGCGGCGTCGTCCGGAGTCCATCCGCCCTCGTCGATCGGCAACTTGGTGCGCTGCACCTCGTCGGCGGTGATGTCGCAGCGCAACACGATCAGGGCGTGCTGGCTGAACTCGTACTGGGAGGCGCATCGCCATCCAGCACGCAGGATCAGCAGTTCGCGATCGCGTGCAGACAGCGAGTTCTTGGCGAGCACGTGCGTGGCGAACACGAGCCAGCGCCGCAAGAGAGCGGGATGGTGGGCCAGCGTGCCGAAGATGTTCAGGGGCGAGCCATCGGGAGCGCGGAGACCGGCCTTGTCGAAGAGTTCGGCCACTTCATCGGTCGGCGTCGTGACGGGCGAGATACGTGGGGTGTGCATGTTGCCATCTTGACGTAGGGGCAGAATGCACGAGTGGTCGAGACCCCCTGTCAATTCTGTGAGGCGATCAACGGAACGTTGCCGGTTCGCGCCGTGCTCGACGACGACATCGTGTTGGCGTTCCTGGATCGTTCGCCGTTGTTCAAGGGACATGTGTTGGTCGTGCCGAAGCGACACGTCGTCACGCTCGCCGATCTCGACCGCGAGCTCGTCGGCCCGATGTTCGAGCGCGTGCAGCGCGTCGCTGCCCGCATGCCGGCCGCGCTCGCGTGCGATGGCACGTTCGTCGCGATCAACAACGTCGTCAGTCAGAGCGTCGCCCATCTGCACGTGCACGTGGTACCGCGGCGTCGGAAAGACGGTTTGCGAGGATTTTTCTGGCCGCGTGTGAAATACGACACCGATGCCGAGGCGGACGAGTATGCCGCGCGTCTGACCGTGGCGTTGGCCGACTGACTGCTCAGCACACGATGCGCATCTCGATGCCGCGAGCGTCGCGCTGACCATCACCGAACGCTCGGTGCTCGCCGCGCCGGTACCGCTGTGCGCTCCACAACACCGCGTACGCATCGAGGAGGTCGTCGAGTGCAGCGCCTGTCGGGGCATGCGACGGAACGTCGAAATGACGCGCCAGAAGTTGGCGGCGCAGTCGTCGACCTTCGGCAGTCTTCTTCGACGGCAGCGGCATCCCCTCGTTGAGTGTCGTGAACGCGCACTCCGGGTGCACTTCGATGATGCGCCGCTGGTCAGAGCACTGAATCAGCGCATCGAGTGCGGCGACCTTGGGCATGATGTTGAACGTCTGCTTGGAGATGCCGCGTCCGGTCGCAGCCCGTGCCGCGGCGAGCGCGGCGCGGTATTCGGTGTGCGCCAACGCGACGCGCGGTGGCGCTGGGAAGACAGAACTCCCGGCATGCCCGAGGAACTTGCGAGCCTCGACATCGCACGCGCGGGGCGGCCCGTCGATGAGCCCGATCGGCATGTCGATGCCGACGAGCGTGAACGGTTCGAGGTGCAACGTCGGCATCGACGACAACGCCGACGCGCCGTCGCCACGATCCAACCCGACCGGCATCCATCGATTCCGGCGATCTCATCTGTGTCGCCCATTGGTGGCTCTTCCCTAGTGGTTGCAAATGCAACAACATAGATGCTTGTAATTGGCGCGCGAAACACGCACGATTTGTCTGCGTAACGCTCCGTTACTACAACCCGATACCCGGAGGTATCAACTCAACATGACCAAAGCAGAGCTGATCGATGCGATCGCAAAGAGCGCCGACGTGAGCAAGGCTGATGCCGAGAAGACAGTCGGCGCCTTTTTCGAGATCGTCACGAGTGCCGCCAAGGGCGGCGACAAGGTCGCCTGGCCGGGCTTCGGCTCGTTCAGCACCTCGAAGTCCCAGGCGCGCACCGGCCGCAATCCGCAGACCGGCGCTGCAGTGAACATCGCTGCGTCGACACGGATGAAGTTCACCGCGAGCAGCACGCTCAAAGCGACCCTCAACAACAAGTAATCACCGAAACAGGAAAGAAGGAAACACCAGTGGCAGTAAAGAAGGCTCCGGCCAAGAAGGCGGCTCCTGCCAAGAAGGCAGCAGCCAAGAAATCAGCTCCGGCCAAGAAGGCGCGCAGCGAAGAAGGCTCCGGCGAAGAAGGCCGCAGCGAAGAAGCGCTCCGGCCAAGAAGGCGCGCAGCGCAAGAAGGCTCCGGCCAAGAAGGCCGCAGCGAAGAAGGCTCCGGCCAAGAAGGCTGCACCCGCGAAGAAGGCTGCTGCGAAGAAGGCTCCGGCCAAGAAGGCAGCTGCCAAGAAGAAGTGATCCGTCGACGCCTGTCGATGTACGGAGCCGGGAACGGAGGGCCTCGTGCCCTCCGTTTCTCGTTTTCTCGGGCCGTTTCTGCCGTTCTTCGGCCGTTTCTCGCTCTTGCGCGGCCGATTCTTTGACAGACTTGCGCGCATGCGCGCGATCTGCGACGACCTCGAGGCCGAGCACGGTGATCTCGACGACATCGTGGCCGGTCTCGACGATGCGCAATGGGACACCGCCACGCCGTCACCGGGGTGGACGATCCGCGACCAGATCAGCCATCTGTGGTTCTTCGACCAGCGCGCCGTCCTGGCGCTGACCGACGCCGACGCGTTCGTCGCCGACACGCAGTGGCTCGCCTCGCACGGCGGCAGCGATGCATCGATCATGCCGGGCCGGT
Source organism: Ilumatobacteraceae bacterium (assembly GCA_963805445.1). Lineage (GTDB taxonomy): Bacteria > Actinomycetota > Acidimicrobiia > Acidimicrobiales > Ilumatobacteraceae > JAENVT01. The sequence continues at coordinate 130,513 of CAWDUI010000038.1, forward strand.
CGATCCGGTCGAGCGACCTCTTGCACCACTGGCGCGACGAGCGGCGAGAACTGATCGACGTCGCTGCCGCGCTCGATCCCGCCACACGAGTGCTGTGGTACGGCCCGTCGATGGGGGCCCGTTCGTTCATCACCGCGCGGTTGATGGAGACCTGGGCGCATGGTCAAGACATCGCCGATGCGCTCGGCATCACCCGTCGGCCGACGGCGCGGTTGCGCCACGTCGCCCACATCGGTGTTCGGGCCCGCCCATTCAGCTACGTCGTCCATGGACATGGCGGTTCCCGACGTCGAGGTCGCCGTGCATCTCGTCGCGCCCGATGGCGAGCTATGGGACTGGGGGGAGTCGACGGCCAACAGCGTGTCGGGATCGGCGCTCGACTTCTGCCTGGTGGTCACGCAGCGCCGTCACCTCGCCGACACCGCCCTGCGCGTGGTCGGCGATTCGGCGGCGGAGTGGATGGCGATTGCGCAGGCCTTCGCCGGCGGGGTCGGGGCCGGGCGCGCGCCGGGTCAGTTCGCCGTCACAGATCGGTGATCAGCTTGAAGATCTCGGCAGCGTCGTAGCCGAACGGCTCGCCCAGGCCGGCCAGGCGTGTCGCGACCCGGCTACGGAACGCGATCAGCTGGTCGTCGTCGATCGCTTTCATCGTGCTCTCGAACTGACTGGTGTGGGCCTCGAGTGCGTCGAGCTTCCGGGCGAGGAACTCGCCGTCGTGCCCGCCGACATCTTCGACGTGATCGGGCTCGTCGGCCTCGAACAGCAACAGCGCCGACGGGCGATGTGCCGCCAGCCCCTGCTCGCGATAGAAGTGCGGATCGCGGGCAGCCGACGATCCCTTCGCAGGCCAGCAGACCGGCATGTCGGTGATCAGGGTGCAGGCGATACCGCTTCCACGGGTCGTGCCCCAACACGACATCGGGGCGGAGCTCGCGGATGACTCCGGCGACCTCGCCGCGCACGGTCAGGTTGCTGTCGAGTTCGCCGTCGACGTGGTCGAGGAAGATGCACCAGGCCGGCGTTCGCCCCGCTCAGGCGCCGCGCCGCTTCACCCTGTTCGCGCACCGCGCTGAGCGGCGAGCTCGGCGACATCGGCGTCGGGGTCCCATGTCCCCTTGGAGCCGTCGGTGCAGATCAGGTGGTGCACCACGCACCCTGCCGCTGCCCACTTGGCCAGCGTCGCCCCGCATCCGAACTCGACGTCGTCGGGGTGCGCGCCGATCGCCAGCGCCGTCGCCGGCACCTGCAGGTTTCGGGTGAACGCGCCGCGTTCTAGCGCAGGTTGGCCTGGTTCGTTTGCAGCCATGTCGGTAGCACTTCCTGCACGAGTGGGTGGTTGAGGTCGGTCGGGCGTGTCGATGTCGAGCGCCAGCAGCGGGTCGCGGCGGACGCGCACGCACAGCCCGGCAGCAATCGCCGCCCCGAGGTGTCGTCGGAACGACCCCGGGCCGTAGGCGAACTCGAACGCCATCGTGGTAGGGAGCGCAGCCACATTGGTGCCGTCACTGCGTCGATCCGGCACGAGGGTCAACGTGTCGGGCTCGATCAGCCCGGCCAGGGAGTGGGCCCGTGGCAGATCACCGTGGGCCACGATCACGTCGGTCACGCCCGACTCGCGCAGGGCGACGATGCTGTTGTTGACGGCAGCGTTCAAGCCGACCCCCGGGTGCCACAGCACCGAGGCCCCGTGGTCGCCGGCCCATGCCGCCACCTGCTCGTCGTCGCAGGCGACGTAGGTGGGCAACTCACCGGCGGCGCCGAGCACGCGCGCCGACATCCACTGGGCCAGGCGTTCGCGGTCGGCATCAGCCAGTACGGCGGCCAGCCGGGCCTTGGCGTTGGTGAACGCCTTGACCGGAACGAGGACGACGGCATTCACTCCTGGCATCGTAGGCACCTACGCTGTCTTCATGCCGATCAACGTTGCCGTCATCGGCGCAGGTTCCTGGGGCACGACGGTCGCCGCGCTGGCGGCCGTGAACACGCCGACCATCCTGTGGGCCCGGCGGCCGGAGCTGGCGGCGCAGATCAACGACGCCCACGTGAACGGCGACTACCTGGCCAGCTACATGCTGCCCGAGCAGTTGCGGGCCACCAGCTCGTTGGAGGAAGCGGTCAGCCATGCCGACGTGCTGGTGATGGCGGTGCCCTCGCACGGATATCGCGACGTCGCCGCGCAGGCAGCGCCCTTCTTGCGTCCGTGGGTGCCCATCGTGACGCCTGACGAAAGGGATCGAGCGCAGCTCGCGCAAGCGGATGAGCGAGGTCACCAGCGACGAGATGCCGGGTCACCCGGTGGCCGTGTTGACCGGGCCGAACCTGGCCAAGGAGATCCTCGGTGGTCAGCCCGCGGCCAGCGTGGTGGCGATCGACGACGAGGTGATCGCCGCCGAACTGCAGCGCATCTTCAGCAGACCGAGCCTGCGGATCTACACCAACCCCGACGTCGTCGGCTGCGAGGTCAGCGGCGTGGTCAAGAACGTGATCGCCATCGCCAGTGGGATGGCCGAGGGCATGGGCTTCGGCGACAACACGCGGGCCACCATCATCACGCGCGGTCTGGCCGAGATGACCCGGCTCGGCATGGCGATGGGTGGCCAGGCCACGACCTTCTCCGGGCTGGCGGGGATCGGTGACCTGGTCGCCACGTGCTCGTCGAAGCAGAGCCGCAACAACACCGTCGGGCTGCAGCTCGGCCTCGGTCAGAAGATCGAAGATGTGCTGGCCTCGATGAGCATGGTCGCCGAGGGCGTGAAGAGCTCGCCGAGCGTGCTCGATCTCGCTCGCCGGTTCGGTGTCGAGATGCCGATCACCGAGCAGGTCGTGTCGGTGTGCCATCACGGTCGCACTGCGGCCGAGGCGCTCGGCGCGTTGATGCAACGCAGCCGCAAGAGCGAGCTGGAGTGAGCCGGCTCGACCGGGTGGGCGTCGGCTCGTGACGACCACGGGAGTTGCCGGTGCCCGGTGGCGAGCCACGGTCACCGAGTGGGGTGCCGTCGAGCCGTGGGATGGATCGACGACGATCGACTGGTTCGTCGCGGCCGACGACCGGTGGCACACGCCGCAGCACGAGACCTCGACACGACAGATCCGTGTCAGCGGTACCCCCGTCGTCGAGACCAAGGTGCGGATCCCGGGTGGCGATGCCGTGCAGCGCGTCTATTCCGTCGCCGACGGCGGGGGCATGACGATCATCGAGGTGACCAACGACTCGTCGCTGCCGATCGCTGTCGCGTTCACCGGCGGGAGGTTGCTGACCCGTCGCCCCCCGACGCTCGTACCGCCGCAGGGGATCGACCTGCCGGCCGACGCCGTGATGCACCCGATCGGCCATCGCTCCACGGTGACCGTTGCCCGTGCCCACGGGGCGACCGCCGCGTTGCCCGAGTCGTTGCCGTCGGCCGACCAAGTGACGCACGGATGGCTCGCCCAGACGCAGCGCGCCAGCCGGCTGCAGTTGCCGGACGCATCGCTGGCCGAGGCGGTCACCGCCGCCCGGTGCGAACTGCTGCTCAACGGGCCACCAAATCCCGCTGACGCAGGGCCCGATGCTGCGGTCGACCCGTCGACGTTCATCCTCGCCGTCGCCGAACTGGTCCGCCTCGGCGACGCCCCGTCGATCTGGGTGCCAGACATCGCCACCCAGGTGGAGCGATTGGCGCGCCGTGGCGCCCAGATCGGAAGCACCGTGATCACAGCGGGAGCGATCGAAGCTGCGGCGCGGGTCCTGCATGCTGCGGGCGAACATCGAGCCGTCGCCGACCTGCGCAAGCTGAACCTCCCGCCGCCATCGGAGCGCGTCGATCACTTGCCGGCCGAGCCGGCACTCGTGCCCTCGTGGGTCGAGCACCAACTGGTGGTCTCCGACGAGTTCGCCGCCCAACTGATGCCAGGCTCGTTCCCGGCGACGTGGCTTGGTGTCGACTTCGAGGCCCACGGGCTGCCGATCGGGTTGGCATCGACGCTGTCGTTCGCCATCCGCTGGCACGGTGACCGCCCCGCCGTGCTGTGGGAGGTCGACGGACCGCCGATGCCACTGGCCTACGAAACGTGGAGCACCGGCCAACTCTCGGGGGAAGCGTTGTGGCCGCCGGTCACGATCGCCGCCCCGCCGGGCACCTCGTTCAGCTGAGCGCGCGGTCGTCGCCTACGGCTCGAGGATGGCCGGATCGCCGGTGCGAACGCGGCCCGGCTCCAGCACGGTTGCGTACACCCGGCTGACCGGGCCGCGCTCGTGGTGCATCACCATGAAATCGCCGTCGATGAACCACCGCTTGTTCGTGTTGCAGGGCAGGGCGTAGGCGCTGACCTCGCACAGCACTTCGCCGAGGCGCAGCCGCACACCGGCGCGCACGTCGGCCCACGGCAGTCCGCTGACCGTGACGTTCTCGCCGGCCCGGCCGGGCGCCAGCGGGTGCCCGGCGGCGCGGAAGTCGTCGATCACCTCGGCGCTCCAGATGCACAGCGCCTGCCACGGGCGGCCATGGTGCACGCGTGTGGCCTGGCGATCGCCGACCATGCCCTTCCACGTCACCTCGGCAGCGTCGACCGGCAGCTTCGGCAGCCCGCCCGGCGACACGTTGAGCTGGACGACCGTGCCCTCATGACGGTCGGGGAGTTGGCCCGCCGCACGCAGCGCCGGGCCGGCCGCCGTCCACGACGACCAGACCGCGTTGAGATCGGCCTCGGCATCGCCGGTGGGCGGCAATGGCCGCAAGTGCTCGATCGTGCGTGCGTCGCGACCGTCGGCGTAGAGGTCGAAGATCTCGCCGGCGAGGCGGACGGTGCGTTGGGCGTCTGTCTCGGTGAACCGGTGTGGCCCGATCGCGTACATCTGTTCAGGCTAGATCAGGCACCGTAGGCTGGCGGGGTGACCGCCGTGGAAGCCGACCCCTTTTCCGACCTGCGCCTGACGGAGTGGACGTCATGCGGCGGATGCGCCGCCAAGTGGGGCGCCGCGCTGTTGACCGACATGGTCCGCGACATGCCGGCCGGCGTCGACCCGTCGCTGCTCGTCGGATTGGCGCCGTTCGACGACGCGGCGATCTACGAGATGGCACCCGGCATCGCTCTGGTCAGCACCACCGACTTCTTTCCCCCGCTGGTCGATCATCCCAGCGACTTCGGGGCGATCGCCGCGGCCAATGCGTGCAGCGACGTGTTCGCGATGGGCGGCCGGGTGGCGATTGCCGTCAACATCGCCGCCTTCCCCGAGCACTTCCCGCGCCAGGCGATCGTGGCGATCTTCGACGCTGCTGCCGTCGTTGTCGCCGAAGCTGGGGGCACCATCGCCGGCGGCCACACGATCCGCAACCCTGAGCCGATCTTCGGCTTGGCCGTGCAGGGCGTGGTCGATCCGGCCAAGGTGTTCCGCAAGGGTGGCGGCCGGCCCGGTGACGTGCTGGTGCTCAGCAAGCCACTCGGCACCGGGCTGGCGCTGGCCGGAGGCTCGGCCACCGACAAGGCGGCAGCCATCGCCGGCATGCGCCGCCTGAACCGCGCCGCCTCGGAGGAACTGCAGGCGCTGGGCAGCGCGGTGCACGCCGCCACCGATGTGACCGGGTACGGCTTGGCGGGGCATGGTTGGGAGATGGCCGAGCGCGGCGGTGTGCAGGTGTTGATCGACACCGACGGGTTACAGACGTACCCGGGTGCGCTCGACGCCGCGGAGCGCGGGGTGCGAACCGGCGGCGACCCGCGCAACCGCGACTACGTGGCGGGCCACATGCGGTCGACCGCCGCCGCGGCCGGCGAGGCGTTGTGCATGGATCCGCAGACCTCGGGTGGATTGCTGGCTGCAGTGGACCCGGCGGCGGTGTCGTCGCTGTCGGAGATGTGGTGGCGCGGTCGGCGAGGTCGCGGCCGGCGACGCCTTGATCGTGCTGCGCTGATGGGTGGCCGGGCTCCGACGCGATCGATCGAGAAGGAGTTGTGGGCCGCCGGGCACGACGTGATCGTCGGTATCGACGAGGTCGGCCGCGGCGCGTGGGCGGGGCCGCTGATGGTCGGCGCTGCCGTGCTGCCACGCGAGCGGCGTGTCAACGGCGTGCGCGATTCGAAGGCGCTGACCGAATCGACTCGTGAGTTCCTGTTCGATCGCATCGCCGCGTGGTGCGATGCCTGGGCCGTGGGCGGGGCCTCGCAGGAAGAGTGCGACGAGCTGGGCATGGCCGAGGCGCAGCGGCTGGCGACGCGCCGGGCGCTGGGCGCCTTGGGCGTCACGCCCGATGCAGCGGTGGTCGACGGCAAGTGGAACTTCGTCGGTGGCGGGGTGGCCCATGTCGAGATGCGTGTCAAGGCCGACCTGCACTGCCTCTCTGTGGCCGCTGCGTCGATCCTCGCCAAAGTGACACGCGACCGCATCATGCGCGAGCAGGCCGAGCACTACCCGCACTGGAGCTTCGACTCCAACAAGGGGTACCCCTGCCCGGTTCACAAGGCCGCGCTGCAGGCCTACGGGCCGTCGGCGATCCACCGGCGCACGTGGGTCTTCATGGACCACTACGTGCCGTGGCCGGGCGTGCCGCGCCGCATCATCGCCGAGCAGCCGACGCTGTTCTGAGCACGAGCGGGATGAGACGGGCGTGCACGACGTGCTGATCGTCGGCGGTGGTCTGGCCGGCTTGCGCTGTGCCGAGGTGCTGCTGGCCGATGGCCTCGACGTGGTCGTGCTGGAGGCGCGCACCCGTGTCGGCGGGCGTGTGTTCAGCTACCGGTTCGACGACGGCCAGACCTGCGAGCGCGGCGCCGAGTTCATCGACTCCAACCACGCCGAGGTCATCGCGTTGGCCGCGAGGCTTGGACTCTCCTTGAGCACCCGAACGGCCGACCTCGACCCTGCGGCGACGTTGATCGACGCCGGTGGGCGAGCGGTGCCGATGTCGATGCATGCCTCGATCGAGCCCGACATGACCCGTTGGCTGGAAGCCGTCGCCGCGGTCGGTGATGACGACGCTGACGAGTTGGGCAACCTCGCCGACCTCATGCACTCGCTCGATCTGTCGGTGTTGTCGCGGCTGGCGATCGGCCGCCACATTCGTACCGAGTACATGCTGCCGCCCGAGGAAGTCGGCCAACGCTTCGCCGGCCGGCTGACTCGTCTGCAGGGTTCGGGGAGGGCGGAGTTGCATCGAGTCGTCGGCGGCAACGACCAACTCGCCACGGGATTGGCAGCGCGGCTGGGCGATGCGGTGCGGACCGGCGTGGTCGTGCAATCCGTCGATGCCGACTCGGGTGTGATCCGCTCGACGAACGGCGAGACGATGGCGGCGGCAACGATTGTGGCTGCCGTGCCGCTCCCCGTGCTGTCGCGGCTGTGGCCGGCGATGCCGTTGGAGCTCGGCGCCGTCGGGTACGGGGTGGGCGGCAAGATCAGCGTGCAGTTCGACCGGCGTGATCTGGCGCGACTACTCCAGCAACGGCGAGGTGCTGACCGAACGGGCCTGGGGTCACCTCTGGGAGACGACCGACGATCAGGCCGGAGACCGTGGCGTGTTGACGAACCTGCTGTCGTCGCACGACGGCGCAGCGTTCGCCGCCCTTCCGGAGGCCCCCGACCGCCTGGTCGCCGAGATCGACCGGCTGTTCCCGGGTGCCAAAGGGTCTGGCGGGCGAGCGAGTCCACACCGATTGGACCAACGATCCGTTCAGCCTGGGCGCCTACAGCTGCTTCGGGCCTGGTCAACTGACGGCGGCGATGCCGTTGATGCACGTTCCGCATGGCCGCCTGCGGCTGGCCGGCGAGCACACCGACGACTTCAGCGGGTTCATGGAAGGCGCCCTGCGCAGCGGCGCCAGGGTTGCCGCGGCCATCTTGGGGTGACCACTGTCTCAGCCCGGCGTCCGAATTTCGCCGGTCGCCGGCGTGTGGCCATTCGTAGAATCGTGAGGTGCACGGCCACGTCGATCACTTCGGGCCCGACGAGTGGATGATGACGACGGCCGTCGCGGCGATGTGGGGGAGTTCGTTCCTGTGGATCGCCATCGCCATCGATCATGTCGAGACCGGTGTCGTGCCGTTGGGGCGTTGCGTGTTCGGCGCACTGGTGTTGGCGATGTTCCCGGCGGCGCGTCGCCGCATCGAGCGGCAGGACTGGGCCCGATTCGTGGTGTTGTCGGCGCTGTGGATGGCCATCCCCTTTCTGTTGTACCCGATCGCCGAGAGCACCGTCAGCTCGTCGATCACGGGCATGATCAACGGCGGGCTGCCGGTGGTGAGTGCTGTCGTGACGGCGGTCTGGCTGCGCCGCGCGCCGTCGGTGTTCCGCATCGTCGCCGTGCTGGTCGGCTTCGCCGGGATCGCCGTGATCTCGATCACCTCGGTCGACGAGGGCACCTCGGCCGACGCGAAGGGCGTCGTGCTGCTGGGGATCGCACTGATCTGCTACGCAGTGGCCGCCAACTTGGTGCGACCGATGCAGCGCAAGTACGGCTCGCTGGCGCCGATGTTGTGGATGGCCGTCATCGCTGCGGTGTTGTCGTTGCCCTACGGCGCTGTCGGTCTGGTGCGAGGCGGGATCGACCTCGAAGCACTGGGGGCCCTGTTGATGCTGGGGGCGATGGGCACCGGAGTCGCCTTCGCCCTCTACGGCGTGTTGCTGACCAGGGCCGGCACGGTGCGCGGCATGATCGGCATCTTCTTCACACCGATCGTGGGCACGATCCTGGGTGTGGCCGTTCGCGGCGATTCGTTGCATGCCGCCGCGGTCGTGGGCATGGGGATCGTGATCGTCGGCGCGGTGATGGTCAGCCGCCCCGAGGCGCGACCGCTGGGCGCGGCTGCGGCTGTCGACCCGTTGTCGGCCGGCGACGATCCTCGCACTGCATCGACTGCGATCTCGCTCTAGCCCTTCTCGCCCTTCATACCGCGGCCGCTTCCAGGGCTTGTTCGAGGTCGGCGACCAGATCGGCCGCTGACTCGATCCCGACGGAGAGCCGCAGCAGGTTGTCGGGAACCTCCAGCGGCGACCCGGCAGCCGACGCATGGGTCATGTGGCCGGGATGTTCGATCAGGCTCTCGACTGCACCCAGCGATTCGGCCAACACGAACAACTCCGTTGCCGCGGCCACCCGCAACGCGGCCTCCAGCCCGCCGCGCAAGGTGAAGCTGACCATTCCGCCGAAGTCGCGCATCTGTTTGGCGGCCGCTGCGTGGCCGGGATGGTCGGGGAGCTGTGGGTACAGCACGCGTTCGACGGCCGCATGACCGACGAGGAGATCGACCATCGAGCGGGCATTGGCGCAGTGTCGTTCCATGCGCACGGCCAAGGTCTTCACCCCGCGCAACACGAGGTAGCAGTCGAACGGCGCCGGCACTGCGCCCGCCGCGTTCTGCGTGAAGGTCAGCCGTCCGGCCAGATCGTCGTCATCGAGGGCCAGGAAGCCGCCGACCACGTCACTGTGCCCGCCGAGGTACTTCGTGGCCGAGTGCACGACCACGTCGGCCCCCAGCGACAGCGGTTGCTGCAGGAAGGGTGTGGCGAAGGTGTTGTCGACGCAGACCAACGCGCCCGTTGGCGTGGGCGATGTCGCAGATCGCCTCGATGTCGAAGCAGCGCAACAGGGGATTGGTCGGCGTCTCCAGCCACACCAGCTTGGTGTCGCTCGGCCATTCCGCTGCCAGCCGGTCGGTGTCGATCAGGTCGACCGCCGTCCACGCCAGCCCGGTGTGCACCTTCGAGATCAGCCGGAACGTTCCGCCGTACGCATCGTTGCCCAGCAGCACGCGGTCGCCGGGTTGCAGGAGTCGCAGCACGTTGTCCTCGGCGGCCAACCCGCTGGCGAACGCCAGGCCGTGGCGGCCACCCTCCAGCGACGCCACGCATGCCTCGAGCGCCGCCCGCGTCGGGTTCCCGCTTCGCGAGTACTCGAATCCCTTGTGGCCGCCGACGCCGTCCTGGGCGAAGGTCGTGCTGAGGCTGATCGGCGTGACGACCGCGCCGGTGACCGGATCGGGCTCCTGGCCCGTGTGCACCGCCCGCGTCTCGAAGCCCCACGACGACTGTTCTTCGAACTCACCCATTCCGCTCACCCATCCGTCGCTCACCTTCGTCCGTCGCTCACCCATTCGCGACTGCCTCGAAGTAGGTCAACAGGTCGGTCCGGGTCAGCACGCTCAGCGGCCGCCCACCCGACAACACCAGCAGCGCCGGCGCCTTGTCGAGCATCTCGACCGCCAGCGCGACCTTCTGCCCGACACCGATCGTCGGCAGTTTGGGGCTCATCACCTTCTCGACGGCGGTGTCCATCACCGACGGGTCGCGATACACCGACTCCATCAGGTCGAGCTCGTCGACCGATCCCGACACCTCGGCGTTGGCGAACGGCGGCGTGTTCTTGCACACCGGTAGTTGGCTCACACCGTTGGCGCGCATCACCTCGATCGTGCGGCGCACCGTGTCGCCGGGGTTGACGTACAACAGCGATGGGGTGTTGCCGCGAGTCTCGAGCACGGCAGCGATGCACTGATCGCACTCGCGAACGAAGCCGAAGTTGGCCATCCAGTCGTCGTTGAACAGTCGCGACAGGTAGCCCCGCCCGCTGTCGGGGTTCAGCACCACCACGATGTCGTCGGGCTCGGCGCGCCTGGCCACCTGCAGCGCCGCGGCCACGGCCAGACCGCCGCTGCCGCCGATGAGGATCCCCTCCTCGCGACTGACCTGGCGGGCCGTCAGGAAGCTGGCCTCGTCGCTGATCGGGATGATCTCGTCGTAGAGCGATGCGTCCCACGCCGCCGGGTAGAAGTCTTCGCCGACGCCCTCGACCAGGTACGGGCGACCCGATCCGCCGGAGAACACCGACATCTCCGGATCCCCGGCGATCACCTTGATGTTCGGGTTCCGTGCCTTCAGGTACCGGGCGGTACCGGTGATCGTGCCGCACGTGCCCGCGCCGGCAACGAAGTGGGTGATCCGCCCGCCGGTCTGGTTCCACAACTCTGGCCCGGTGGTCTTCTCGTGTGCCAGCGGGTTGTTGGGGTTCGCATACTGGTTGGGACGGAACGCGGTGCGCTCGCTGGTGATCCGCTCGGCCACCTTGTAGTAGCTCTGCGGATCCTCGGGTGGCACGGCGACGGGGCACACGATCACCTCTGCGCCGTATGCCCGCAGCAACTGGATCTTCTCGGCGCCGTTCTTGTCGGTCATCACGAACACGCACTTGTAGCCACGTTGCGCGGCGACGAGCGCCAGGCCGACCCCGGTGTTGCCACTGGTCGGTTCGACGATCGTGTCGCCCGGCTTCAGCAGCCCGTCTCGTTCGGCAGCGAGGATCATCTCCAACGCCGGCCGGTCCTTCGACGAGCCTCCCGGGTTCGTGGTCTCCATCTTCATGGCCAGCACGCATCTGATGCCATGGATCTCGCTCGTGCGCTTCAAGCGGACAAGCGGTGTGTTGCCGATCAGATCGATCACGCTGTCGGCGATCGACGTGCCGTGCAACCTGGCGTCGGCCGAATCGTCACCCCAAGGCATGCGCGCCAGCGTACCCCTCCGCTCCGCGTCTTCGATCTGCGGCGCCGGGCGCCGATTCACGCCGCATCCCGCGCCGGTGGGCCGGTGGTCATGATTTGTCCGTCGGGGAGCTGGATGGTCAGTTCTCGACGCTCGCCGAGCGACACTTGCCAGCCGTGGTGGTGGATCTTTTGGTGGTGTCGTTCGCAGATCGGTAGGAAGTTGGCGAGATCGGACAGACCGCCGTGTTCCCACCAGATCACGTGGTGCAGTTTCAAACGCGAGTAGCGCACCCGGCACCCGGGGATCGCACAGGTCGCATACAGGCCTTGTAGCGCCCGTGGTCCTCTGGGGGGTGCGGTCATGGAACCACACTGCCAGAAGGGTGTTACACGGTCAGTCGGGGGCCACCACCAGCACGATCTTGCCAACGTGTTGCTTCGTCATGAACAGCCGCTGAGCAGCGACGATTTCGCTCAGCCGAAACGTTGCCGCGACGATCGGGCGGATCTCCCCACGTTCGATGTGGCCAACCAGGTTGGCGAACACACCAGGGCTCAAGACCGTGCACCCGTACAACGTCAAGTCGTTCAGGTACACCGTGCGCAGGTCGAGTTCGACCCACGGCCCACCGATTGCACCACTGGTCGCATAGCGCCCGCCGGGCCGCAGCACTGCCAACAGCTGCGGCCACGCGGTCGCCGCCGACGACATCGATCACGACATCGACCGACTTGCGCCCGAGGGCCGCGATCAGGTCGCCGTCGCGCCCCAGGACAACGTCGGCACCGAGGTCGGCAACCTCGTCGTGCTTGGCCTGGGCGGCCAGTGCGATCACGCGAGCCCCCCGACGCCGGGCGAGTTGGACCGCAGCCGACCCGACGCCACCCGATGCTCCGGTCACCACGACCGTCTGCCCGGCGCGGACGTCGACTCGGGTCAACATGTTCTCGGCTGCCGAGTACGAGCACGGGATCGATGCCAGCTCCACGTCACTCCACGAACACTCGACCCGCACGGCGTGCCGCGACGGCACGACCGTGTACTCGGCGAAGGCGCCGTCGACCTCGGATCCGAAGTACACGGGCTGGGCGTCCGCAGAAGCGGGGTCACGGAACACGGGCTCGACGATGATCCGCTCCCCGACACGGCCTGCATCAACACCCGCCCCTACGGCGACGATGTAGCCGCATGCATCGGCCCCTTGAATTCGCGGGAACGCCGGCACGTCACCTGCCCAACTGACGGCGCTTCCTGCAGGCGTCGGTTTCGAGGCGTCGTTCGCTCCAGCCGTGCCGCCGACCACATCCGGCGCGTACCACCCGATTCGTGTGTTGATGTCGGTGTTGTTGACCCCGGCTGCGGCCACCTTCACCAGTACCTGCCCGGCCTCCGGTGAGGGCACCGGCACATCATCACGCAGCTCGAGGCGGTCGAGGCCACCGTGCCCCTGCAACAGAACGGCCCGCATGGTCCGCGGCGTGTGCGTGTTCACGCCCCACGCGTATCACGCCGCGGACCATGCCGAGTGTGTTGGGTGTTACGACGTCACGGCGTCACGGTGTAGGTCGCCGTCATTCCGGCCAAGATGTGGTCGTTCACGTGACAGTAGAAGAGCCAGGTGCCGGCATCGTCGGGTTCCATCTCGGCCATGGTCATCGTTGCCGGCAGCAGCGACACGATGTCGGTCCGCCTGCCGTCCGACAACACGGTGTTGCCGTGCCAGTCCGGCGTGTGCATGTCGTCCTCGCTGCCCGCCGCCATCACGTACCAACGGACGCGCTCGCCGTGGCGCATCGTCAACCCGGGCAGATTGCCGTAGACGTAACCATTCATCGAGTTCATCAGGTTGCTCTCGATGAAGTCCTCGTCATCTGGTGGCGGCGGAGCGGCCAACGCCTTCACGTTGTCGTCGAAGTAGACGCTGGATTCTCGTCGATCACGCTGAAGTTCACGACGAGCTGGCGGTCCACATCGCTCGGTGATCCGTCAGGGCGAGCCTTGCCGCACCGCGTGATGATGATCGGGCCGATCAGGCCGGCGTTGGAGTCGGCGACCTGATCGACGTGCGATTGGTACATCCACATCGTCGAGCTGCCCTCCATCGGTCCCGGACCGGCGCGCTCGGGGACCTTCCAGTGATAGGCATAGACGTTGCCGGGTGCAACTGAGTCGTCGGCCTTGTCGTCGCCACTGGTGCCGTCCGCGTACGGAGCGCCCTCGTCCGCTTTCGTGTAGAACACGCCGTGCGGATTGATGCTCGCGGGGAACCTGGTGTTGTTCTTGAACACGACCTTGATGCTGTCACCGACCTCTGCCTCGATCGCCGGGCCCAGCAGTCCCAGGTGCTCCCATTTGGCCGGGCGTGGCTTGAGATGGGTGAACGTGGCGTCGGTGTACTCGCGGTACTCCGACTTCAAGTACACGTGCCCCACTCGGTCAGGCCCGGCGGCGACATACACGTTGGCGGCATCGTCGAACGGCTCACCGGTGATCAAGTTCTTACCGCTGGGTGCATAGTCCCAACGCACCTCGTCGGCGGCGATGTAGTAGGTGCGTAACGTGCCGGCGCACTTCAAGGCCGAGCCCGTAGCGAGCCCAGCCGGGCTTGCCTTGGTGGGACCGTTGGCTTCGGAGCCGATCGTCGGCAGTCCGCATGCGGTGAGGCCGATGACGCCGACCAGCATCAAGGCCCCGCCAGCGTCCGACCGGCCGATGCACGCGTGTCTTCTTCACGTTGAATTTCATCCGTCCCTCGGTCTCCCCCTCTGGAAACGGCGCGCCCGCGACAAAGGCAGTTGGCTGAGCAGGTGCTTTCGCGGCTCAGCCATGTGTGCCGAAGTGGATCCCGTCCTTTTGATTGATCGGAGGCATTTGGCCTCCTGCTTCATGGTGCACTGACATCGCATCGGTAATCAATGGGTCATAGGGCGGCAGACCTTGGTCGCCCTCGGGCCTAAGACCTCCGCGGTGCGACCCCGGATGGCATGCTGACCGAGATGACTGAACACCGAGCGAACTGGACGATCGCACCCATCACCGGCGTGTTCGGCGCCGAACTGTGCGGCGCGCACGCGCGCGACGGCGTCGACGCTGCGTGGCTGTCGTCGCTGCTCGAGGATCACCGCGTGCTGGTGCTACGCGACCAGCACCTCACCCGTGCGCAACAGGTCGAGTTGGCGCGCACCCTCGGCGAACCCACGCCCGCCCATCCAGTGGTGCCCGGCCATCCCGACTTCCCCGAGATCCTCGAACAGGACGGCGCGAAGGGCGGTCGCAACGCGCGCTGGCACACCGATGTCACGTTCATGCCGTTGCCACCTGCCGCGTCGGTGTTGGTCGGCGATGCGACGCCGGCTTGGGGTGGCGACACGATGTTCGCCGACACACGCACGGCGTACGAGCGTTTGGCCGAGCCACTGCGGAGGATGGTCGACGGCCTCGAAGCGGTGCACCGCATCTCGCCGCTCGCCTATTGGGGCGAGCCGTTCGACTCAGCGCTCAACCGCGTGCGACGCGCAGCAACTCCTCGACGACGCAGCGAAGGTGCCACCGGTGATCCATCCCGTCGTGCGCGTGCATCCGACCACTGGCCGGCCGAACCTGTTCGTCAACCCGGGCTTCACGTCGCACATCGTCGGCTGGTCGCGGATCGAGAGCGACGGGTTGTTGCGCATGCTCTACGAGCACATGACTCAGCCGGAGTTCGTGCTGCGACATCGTTGGCGCGACGGCGACGTGGTGATCTGGGACAACCGGGCGACCATGCACTACGCGGTCGACGACTACGGCACGACGGAGCGACGCGTGCGACGGGTCACGATCGGCGGGGGACGGCCTGTTGGGCCCACCGGACTCGAGAGTCGTGTCGCCGACGATCCGATGGTGACGATGCGCTGAGCGTCATTCGAAGGCGCAGAACTCGTTGCCCTCCGGGTCGGCCATGACCCACCAGCGGATGTCGTCCTCTTTCGGTCGCAGCAACGTCGCACCGGCGGCGACCAAACCGTCGATCGTGGTGTCGATCAGTCGTACATCCCAGTGCACACGGTTCTTCACGGTCTTCTGCTCGGGCACGCTGTGGAACACCCAGAACCTGTACGGGAAACCGGCCGCGCCTTCGATCCACACGAATGGCAGGCCATCGCGAGTGCCCACGGTGCCGCCGGTGCGTTCGGCCCACCACGCCGCAATTGCCGGCGGGTCGACCGCGTCGACCACCAACTCGAACGGTCCGAGCGCGCTCGGGTCGGCGGGGTGCGGCCCGAACACGCAGACGGGCACGCCATCGGGATCATTGACGATGTGCCAATCGATGTCGTCGCCCTTGGCGCGTTCGATCGTGCCGCCGGCTTCGACGAGCGGCGCCGGGTCGCCGTCGGCGACGCGGATGTCGACGTGGGCGCGGCTCTTGCCGGCGATCGACTCCGGCACCTCGCAGAACCAGACCTTGCGATTCTTGTCGCCACCATCTGGCGGGTCGAGGCTGAACCCCTCGCCGTCGTGGGTGTTGATCGGCTGGTTCAGCGCGGCGCTCCAGAACGCAGCGACGGCAGCAGGGCGACCATCGCCGGAGTCACGTCGATGCACAGATCTTTGTAGGAGACATCAGGCATGCGGCCGAGGGTAGTCGTTACGGTGGTGGCCGTGTCGTGGACGTGTCCGCAGTGCAAACGCCAATTCGCGCCGTAGCGCGACAGGGACACGAATGCGCACCGGCGATGACGTTGGAGGAGTACTTCAGCACCGGCCCTGCGTTCGAACGGCCGGTGTTCGATGCGGTGATCGGGCACCTGCGCACCTTGGGCGAGCCGTTCCTGGAACCAGTGTCGGTCGGCGTGTTCGTGAAGCGCGATGGAGTCGGCGTGCTGCAGTTGCGACCGATGACGAAGTGGGTCGCGCTGTGCCTGTTCATGCCCCGCACCTTGCAAGACCGTCGCATCTCGCGCAAGCCCATCGCCACCGGACGGGTCGTCTACCACGTCGTGAACGTTCGCGGGCCCGACGACGTCGACGATGTGGTGAAGGGTTGGATCACCGAAGCGTGGGACGCTGCGGGGTAGCGGCGTGCTCGCGGTTGCTAGCCGCCGATGGTCTGGATCTCCTGCACGCCCATCTCGATCGGTGTCGTCGTGCGCAAGTCGCCGAGAGCGCCGCTCGCACCGTTCGATGCTTGCCACGTGACCTGCCAGATGATCGTGACCGTGCCGTGATAGCGGAGGTCGGAGGTGCCCGTGACCTTGCCGACCGACGGGTACGCCGGCGTCCACGCGCAGCCGTTCCGGGCGGACTCGGTCGAGCCCCACGGCAGGCAGGTGATCAATGTGGTGTCGCCGGCGACCTGCGAGCCCGTGGCCCATTCGATGTCGGTTGCCTGCTGCCGTGACGGTTGCCGAGAGGCCAGGGATCGATGCAGTCGCCGTGATCGGCGGACTCGGAGTCACCCCGAGCCACGTCTCGACGTTGACCACCATCTTGTCGATCGGCGGCGAGAAGGTGACCTCGGGACGCGGCAGCAGTGAATGACCTTCTGGTACGCGGCGCGGGAGAGGTCGCCGGGATCCTGTGGCCCGACGTAGACGAATTGGACGATCGTGTCGCACGTGCGGAAGTAGATGGTCGCCGGCAACCCCGTCGCCGGATTGACCGTCACCGGATTCACCGTCGGCCCCCCAAAGGTCGACCCGTCGAAGAGAGCCCAAGGTGTGCACGAGGAGACCCCAGCAGGACGTGCCACGCCCCCATTCACCGAGGAAATAACCCAAGTAGAAATCTGCGCACTGCCACCCGTGCCTGGATCGGGTTCCGCCTCCGGTCGCCGATTCGCGCCAGCCTGAGCGCCGGCTGATGCAAGCGACGATAGGCGACGAACAGGCCTAGCCGGCGGGTGGACACAGAGTTTCCCTCGCCCAGATGTTCCAGCTCGTGTTGCTCGCCGACCCTCCAACTGCCGTCTTCGAGGAACAGGCTGGTAGTCGATATCGACAGCTAGCGATCTCATCGTTCACGACCGTCGGCACGCCGTCAGGACCATTCGGTCCCAGCACGATGCCCGCGTCGTAAGACGCAGTAGATTGCGCGTGGCCTCGATCGTCGGAGGTGATCGTGACCGATTCGGCGACGAGGTACAGCCCGCGTAGATCGGTGCGAGAAGTAGAGACCCTCTCGCGACCATGCCCTTGCGAAATCCGGTGATGGTCGCGCGAGATGGACCTTGACTGGCGGTGAAGGTGTCGGGCATCACACGTAGCAGGCGCGATGCCGCATGCGTCGTACGCCTCGAAGTAGTCCTGGACGGCTTGCTTGATCAGGTCTTCGGTGGCCACGGTGGTCGTGGTCGCCGGGAGTGTGGTCGTTGCCGCGGTCGTGGTCACTGCAATCGTCGACGGGGGAGTCGTGCTCGAGGGCGTCGTCTCCGCCACGCTGGTCGTCACGTCCACGGCACCCGTCGTCGGCCCGGAGCTCCCGCCACTACTGCACGACACGATCACGAGCGCGCCAATGGCAAAGAAAGCCACACGCTTCATCGTTTGCACCCATTGCCTCCGATCCGCAACGTCGACCCTAGCGGCGCGCCGTCGCGATACGTGGTTCGCTGCCGATTCATCACCAACAACGATCCACACTGACCGCCCGAAAGCGGAAACCAGCTACGGAAACCCAGCGTTTGACGGCTCCGGCCCCGTATGAGGGGCGCCAGCTCACAAACGCTGGACTGACGAGTCGGAACGCAGCCCACGGGCGAATCTAGGATCGCCGCATGTCGAGGCGTCATCGCCAGGGCGGACGGGTCACACCGAAGGGCACCCGTCCACCTGCCAAATCGAGCGGTGGTTACCGGGAGCGGCCGGATCGTGAGCCGTCGTTCGTTCACGATGCACACCGACTGTTGCGGGAGCGTTCACCGTTCGGAATGCTCTCGCTGGCATCGTCGATCATCGAAGCGACGTCGGTGCGTCCATTGGATTTCCTTCGCCAGGATGCCGGCCAACACGTCACCGGCGCCGAGTTGTACGACAGCTTCGTCGAGTCAGGATTGCCCGAGACCGAGGCTCTCGTCCGGGCTGTGGCGACCTTGCTCCCCGATGCATCGCTTGCCCAGACTTTGCTGCAACGAGTCGAAACCCGCGGTTCGGTCATACGCAACCCGCCACGCTGGCTCGACGCCATGGATCACATCGAGTTCACGGATGTTGCCGAACTGGTGCACATCCTCGGCGATGGCGACAACGTGATGGTCGTGTGGCGTTGGCCCGACGGTAGTGCCGCGACAGCTGTGGTCTACATCGATCACAACATGGGCACCATCGTGAAAGACGCGTTCATCATTCCGGACTCCTTCGACATGTTGACGCGCCAGTTCGAACGCTCCGGATTGGTGGATCAAGTGATCCGGCCGCTCGATCCGGCCGTTGCCCGGGCCCGGATCACCGACGCCATCGAGGCCGGCGCGGCGCGTTGTCCCACCGGTCGAGACCGACTCGTGGCCGATGTGTCGTCCATTGGTGGAGTGGGTCGTCCGCGCCCTCCCTGATGGCGGTCACGGCTACGTCCGGCCCGACTGGAGCGACGACGAACGACAGGACCTGTTCGAGGACTTCATCACCTCGCCGTTTGCACGTGCCCTGGGTCTGCCGTCGGCCATGATGCACGATCTGGGCGAACCGTTGGTGTGGTTCGGCTGCGACTACGGGCCGGGCGATCCCCTGCGATGGAGCCCGGTGTCGGTCGAGATCGTGCTTGTCGACTGGTATCCACGCAAGATCTTCAGCGTCGGTCGCGACGACATGCTCCACCTCCCCGACGTGCTCGAGGCGTTCGTGCGCTTCGCTCACGATCGACGCGAGATCCCGTCGTACCTCACCGATGAAACCGTCGAGGCAGTCGCGCGTTGGACGCCCGACTTCCTCGCAGCAATCGCTCGTCCAGGTCGCTCGCCGATGTCCCACGCCGTTCACATGGCACGCGTCGCCGCAGGGCTCGACCCGGACAGTCTTGGCGACGACGAGTGGGAGGGAGAGGTCCCCATCGATCTTGGCCTCGACGACCCGTCGCTCGACGAGATCGAATCGCACCTCATCGCGCAGGTCGGCGGCGCCGAGGCGTACGCGGCTCTCAGCGATGATCCGCTACCCGATGAACCATTCGATTGGACGGCGGTGCCCGACCAGTGGAGGAGCGAGACACTGTCGGCCCTCGCAGTGTTGGATCGCATGACCCTCGAGCTCTGCGATGTCGAGACCCGGACCGTCGGCCGCCGAATCCTGGCATCGCTGGTTTCCGGCGACGGCGCTGTCTTCAAGCGTTCGACCGACTTCGACCGTTTGGCGGCGGCCATCATCTGGGCGATGGTCACAGAGTGGCAGCACTCAGGGAGATCGCTCGGGTTCAACTTCGACACACAGAAGGAGCTGAGTGCAGCTACCGGAGTGAAGGCCGCGGCGATCAGTTCCCGAGCGAGCACGGTGAGCGCCAACCTCCGTGAGCGTCGATTCGACTGGACGAAATCGCTCCATTCAGGGCGGCGCCGCGATCTGCTGCGGACCCGCCAGGTGATCGCCGATTGGCGTCTCGGAATCATTCAGTAAACACAAGGCCCGCCAGGCCGCCGAGCCATCAGGCGACAGCCGGTCAGCCGTACCAGTAGCAGCCGTATTGCTCCGGAGTGCCCCAGTGGACGGAGTCTCGGGTCACCAATGAATCGCGGTCGGTGAACTGCATCTCGCCGAAGCCGACGGTCACCAACTCGGTGCCGATCACCAGCGAACGTTGCAGCGGGTTCCAGCACCCGGGGTTCGACTGCGACTTCGGATCCGGGGAACTCGAGATCGAGCCACGGCCGACCAGCGTCGTCCCCTGCAACTGGGCGACGACCACACCACCGTTGGGGTTGGTCACGGCGCCGGCCAGGCAATCGACGGCCGGGCCGCAGTTGTTCCAGCCGGGCGACACGGGCAGCACGATCGTGCCATCCTCCGGCCAGTACAAGAAGGCGTGGTGATCCCATTCGGCCTCACTCGTTCCACCGATCGGCAGCGTCGACAGGCGTTGCGGGTTGGCGGGGTCGCTGACGTCGAACAGCGACAACTGCGTGCCCTGCACGCGCCCATCGGCGCCGGCATCCTGGCCGACTCCCAGCAACAGGCCGTCGCCGACAGGGTGGAGGTAGGCGGAGTAGCCGGGGATCTTCAGTTCACCGCTGACCACCGGCGCCGTCGGGTCGCTGAGATCGATGACGTACAGCGGGTCGGTCTGGCGGAAGGTGACCACGTATCCCTGCGTGCCGAAGAAGCGCACGGCGTAGATCTGCTCGGTCTTGCCCAGGTCGCCGACCTCGCCGATCTGCACGAGCTCGTTGCCCTCGGGTCGTAGCACTCGCACGGCCGACGACGGAACCTGTTGGCCGCTCCAGTCGTTGGTAGTCGTGGCGACGCGCAGGTCGCCCTGGTACTCGCTCATCGAGAACTGGTTGAGCAGCTGGCCCGGCACCTCGCCGGAAGCGACGTAGGCGGCGCTCCCGTCCGAGCCCAGCGAGAACTCGTGGATGAGGGTCGGTGGCGCCGTGTTCGATCGCGGCGATGCGTCTTGCGTCGGCTGGTACCAATCCCACGGCACGGTCGCCAGGTAGATGTTGCTGGTCGAGGCGTACACCGTGTCGCTGTTCGACACGATGCCGGCCGAGCCGATCGGCGTACCCGAGCCGTGCAGGTCGATCGAGGCGATCCACGAAACACCCAACCCGGCGAACTCGCTCGGTGCGGCGACGGCCGCGCAATCAAGCGTGGTCGCCAGGTCGCCGAACGATCCGTCGGGGGCGACGTCGAACGAACGCGGCATCCAATCGTCGACGCTCGATTGCGAGATGATGTCCTTGTTGCGTTGCAGGGCGCGATCCTCGTCGAGACCGAACTGGTTGGGGTTGACGAATGGGAGACGGGCGGCGAGCGACGACGTCAGCACCAACCGGGCCGTGCCGTCGATCGCTCGTGTTGCGATCAAGCGACCCTCGAGGTGGCTGCGATGCAGCAAGGTCGGCGCGCTCGGCATCGGTGACGTCGTACAGCGAAACGACCGTGTCGACGCCGCTGTATGGCTGGGTCGCAACCAGCAGGCGAGTGCCGTCGAGCAGCAGTTGGTGCGTGCCGTCGGGTACGTCGAGCTTCGCCGCCACCGCGGCATCGGCCACGTCGACGATGCGCACGCCATCCTGCGACGCCACGAACACATGCGTGCCGTCGGTCTCGACGATGTCGCCCTCGTCGACGCCCACCTCCTGCGTGTTGGTGCCGGAGAAGTTCGGCGCCGTGGTGGCGGCAGGTGCCGGCGCCGCGTCGCCGCCTGCGGCCGAGGCAGCGGAGGCCTCCATCATCGGCATCCCCATGCGTCCGCCGTAGTAGTACGGGTACGGGCCACCCTCCAACCCCCACGCGGTCACTCGCTTCAGCGCTTCGGCCTGCATGTAGGCCAGCAGATCGGGACACTCGGCGAAGAACCGCAGCCGCGACGATCCGAGCGAACTGAACTTCGCTGGGCCGTGGGATGTGGACGGCGAAGTCGTGGGAACGGTCGAATGCGACGGCTGTGTCGTCGTCGGCGAAGCGACCTTGCCCACGGCCGGCCCATCATGGCTGCCAACGCAACCGGCGAGGGTCAGTGTCGCCGCGGCGACGACTACGGCTGCGGAGGGAAATGCACGGGTCATGGGCATTCGACGTTGCCACCGACACGATTGGTTCCCCGCGTGTCGGAATCGACACGTGTGCTACTCCGATTGATCCGCCACGATCTGACCATCGCGCAGTTCGATGGTGCGCGTGCGGCGGACGTGTTGCAGCAGCACACGATCGTGGGTGACCAGCAGCACCGTGCCGGGGAACGTCTCGACCGCTTGCTCGATCTGCTCGATGGCCGGCAGGTCGAGGTGGTTGGTCGGCTCGTCGAGCACCAGGCAGTTGCACCCCACCGCCATGAACAGCGCCAGCACCAGCCGGGTGCGCTCGCCGGGTGACAACGACTCGGCGGGGCGGTGCACGTGCTCGGCGCCGACACCGAACTTGGCCAGCAACGTGCGCGCCTCGCTGACCGTCAACCCGGTCGCGGCTTGGAACGAGGCGAGCGTCGACTGGCCGCCAGCCCCCGCAAGTTGGTTGCGAGCTTGTTCGAGCCGGCCCAACTTCACCGACGGTCCCAACCGCTGGGCGCCGGAGGTCAGTGCGATCTCCCCCAACAACGCCCCGAGCAGCGTGGTCTTGCCACTGCCATTCGGCCCGACGATCACCACCCGCTCGCCGTAGTCGACCTCGACCGAGAGCGGGCCCAACTGGAACGCGCCGACGTCGACCACGGCGTCGACCAGGCTGGCCACCAACGCGCCGCTGCGCGGCGCGGTCGCGATCGTCATCCGCAAGTCCCACGCTTCGCGGGGCTGCTCGACGACGTCCAGCCGCTCCATCGCCCGGTCGGTGCGCGCCGCCCGGCCGGCCAACTGCTCGGTCTGGTTGATCTTGTAGTTCCTGACGTTCTTGTCGTTGTCGACCGGCTTGTTCTTCGCCCGCGACAGTCCCTGCGTCGCCCACTCGCGTTCGCGCTGCGAGCGTTGCGCCAACGTCGACCGCTTGGTGTCGTACTCCTCCCACGCCTGCCACGCGTGCTGCCGGGCGATCTCACGCTCGTGGATGTAGGTGTCGTAGCCGCCGGCGAACACGGTGACGCCATGGGTGAACTCGTCGAGCTCGGCAACGTCGGTGACCACGCGCCGCAGGAACTCGCGGTCGTGGCTGACCAGCGCCACGGCACCTTGCACACCGTTGACGAACTGCTCGAGCCGATCGAGGCTGTCGAGATCGAGGTTGTTGGTCGGCTCGTCGAGCAGCAACACGTCGAAGCGCGTCAGCATCAGCGCGGCCAGGCTGACCCGCGCTGCCTCTCCTCCCGATAATGACAACATCGGTTGCTGTAACAGCCGCTCGGGCAGGCCGAGCTCGGCCCACATCTCGCCGACACGCACGTCGAGGTCCGCGGCGCCCAACGCCAGCCACCGGTCGAGCGCCGTGCTGTATCGATCATCGGAACCCGGCGCGCCGGCGGCCATCGCCGCGGTCGCCGCGTCGAGTTCCGTGTGCGCCTCGATCACCCCGGTACGGCGCTCGACGTAGCCCAACACCGTCTCGTCGCCGCGCTCCGGCTCCTGATCGAGATACCCGACGGTGGCGCTCGGAGGCGCCAGCGTGACCGTGCCGGCATCGGGTCGCTGCATGCCCGCCATCACCCGCATCAGGGTCGACTTGCCCACGCCATTCGGGCCCACCAGGCCGATGCGATGGCCGGGGTCGAGCGACAGGTCGACGTCGACCAGGATGTGCCGGGCGCCGAGCGCCAACGAGATGTTGCGGGCGTGGAGTGAAGCGGGCAAGCACGCATTCTGCCCGATCCCGTTGCCCAGCCGTGTTCGACAATCGGCCGAGATGGGTACCTTGGGTGCATGAGCATCACCTCCAACGAACGTGCCGAGATGTGCGACCTGTTCCAGAAGGTCGGCCCCGACGAGCCGACGCTGTGCGAGGGATGGGACACACGTGACCTGCTCGCCCACCTCCTGGTGCGCGAGCGTCGTCCCGATGCGGCCGCAGGGATCTTCGTGCCCTTCCTGCGCAAGCACACGGCCGACGTGTCGGCCTCTGTCGCCGCCGAGCCGTGGGACAAGATGGTCGAGCAGTTCCGCAGCGGCCCGCCGATCTGGACCGTGTGGGCGATCCCGGTGGTCGGCGACAAGGCCAACCTGGCCGAGTTCTTCATCCACCACGAAGACATCCGCCGCGCCCAGCCGGAGTGGGAGCCGCGCCCCGACGATCAGGCTCGCGACGATGCGTTGTGGAACCTGTTGAAGATGATGGGTCGCGTGATGTTCCGCAAGTCGCCGGGCGGTGTCACCCTGCGCAGTGCCGGCCGCGACGACATCGTGGTGAAGAAGGCCGAGGGCGGCGTGGTGCTGGTCGGCCTGCCCGGTGAGATCCTGCTCCACGCGTACGGCCGCCCCCTCGACAAGGTGCATGTGGTGGTGCAGGGCGACGCGCAGGATGTCGCCGCGTTCGAGCAATCGTCTCGGGGTCTGTAAACGGGCCTCGGACCGGAATTCCGCGGGTGCTGGTACGGTCGGCCTCTCGGCGCGGTTACCCAGGGGGTGACGCGTAGGTCGTTCGGACCCTTCTGGGGGAGTCGAACGACTCAATTTGGTCCGGATGACTTCAAGTGCGAGCGGGCATAGCCGATACTCCGGGTATGCCGAACAAGTTGCTCGCACTCCAGCGACCCGACACCTGCCGCGGCTGCGGTGACCAGCTTCCTGTCGGCACGCAGGCGTGGTGCGATCCCAACGCCGGCAAGGTCGAATGCTCGAGCTGCCGCAGCCGTTCGGTCGGTCAGGCCGAACGCCGTGCGACCAGTCGCATCGCCAAGGTCACCAAGTTCTTCGCCGACGCCGACACCCGTGATGGCGCCGAGCGTGTGCGGCGCGACGGCACGCTGTCGGCGCACCTGCACACCCACTTGGGTCAGCGGGCGGTAGTGCTCGACGATCGCAAGGTGCCCGGGTCGAGGACACACATCGACCACATCGTGATCGCCCCGTCGGGCGTGTGGGTGGTCGACGCCAACGAGTACGACGGCCGAGTCGAGCGCCGTGACATCGGCGGTTGGTTCAAGATGGACGAGCGGCTGTACGTGGCCGGCAAGGACCGCACCAACCTGGTTGACGGCATCGACCGCCAAGTGGTCGCCGTGGAGAGCGTGCTGGCGAAGCACGGCCTCGACCTGGTGCCCGTCCACGCCGCCCTGTGCTTCGTCAACTCCGAATGGGGCTGGTTCGCCAAACCGTTCTCGCTGAGTGGAGTCTGGATCACCTGGGCCCAGAAGCTGACCGAGTTGGTCCTCGACTGGAACGCCATCTCGAACACCGAGTTGGAGAAGTTGGCGCGAGTCGTCGACGCCGGGCTGCCTGCCGCGGCCTAGCTCGCCTGCCGGCCTGCAGGGTCTCGAGCCCGAGTACCGAAGCGACCGTGTCGAGGAACTCGACACTGGTCTCGAACCACTCCCGGCCACCGCGTTGTTGTTGACGCGAGTGTGGTCCAGCGGCGTTCAACAGCATGTGGAACGAACGCTCGGCCGCCGGCGGCTCGATGGTCTTGCTGCGATAGACGCGCAGGATCAGCGGCTCCTCTGGCATCGCCGTCCCACGTGCCTGCTCTCGCAACCGGCCCGTGGCCTCACGAGTCGTCATCCCGATCTTGAGGAGGGTGCGCTTCGTGCCAGGGACGGTCGGGTATCGCCAGTACTGCGGGAAGGTGTACACGTACACACCCCCTTCGATCGCGAGCGCTTCTTCGAGCTCGTCGCCCTTCGCCTTCAGCTCGTCCTCTTCCTCGACCTGGGCACTCTCATCGGCCATTGCATCATCGAGTCGAGCGACGACGGATTCCAGGTGGTGGATCGCCTCCGCGGAGAGCTCGGTGCGATGCTGTTTCAAGAAGGACCGGGCAGCACTGAGGCGAGCCCCGCGCCATGCTCGGAGCCCGGGGTACTTCGCCATCGCGGATCGCCCGGATGTTGGCGAGGATGTTGCCGATCGCTCCGCTGTTCGCCGCAGCGCCAGCAGCGACAATCGCGCTCCGGTCGGTGATTCCGTCACGAAGGCACGCCGCCACCAGACCGATCTGGCCCTTGGTCTCCGGCAAGAGCAGACGGATCTCGTCAGCATGCAAACTGGTGATCGAGGCGTTCTCGATTCATGTGGTGACTCTCCATGGTATGACGTACGGATGGTACGCAGCGGGTGTGACAGCCGCCTTGCCTCGTCCTTGAGGCGAAGATCCGAGTGCGCCGGTCAGGTCGGCTGCCAGGTGAGGCTGTTCCGGGTAATCGCGAAGATGTGTTCGACCTGCGACGGCGTGAGCCGCTGTGGTTGCTGCATCAGGAAGGTGCGCACGGTTCGGCGGGTGATGACGTGGACGTCGGGCGCCATGCCCTTGCGCGTGAGCCTGGACGGATCGACGA
This sequence comes from Ilumatobacteraceae bacterium, assembly GCA_963805445.1. Classification (GTDB taxonomy): domain Bacteria; phylum Actinomycetota; class Acidimicrobiia; order Acidimicrobiales; family Ilumatobacteraceae; genus JAENVT01. Next base: position 157,011 of record CAWDUI010000038.1, read on the forward strand.
ACACCACTGCTGCCTGAGCCTCGACAGACATCCCGCACGCAGCCGCGAGAGGAGCTTGGAGGCGCGCTTCGCCTCGAACCGCGAGTTGCGCAGGTAGTCCGTCGTGTGACCGTTCACCCAAAGCGCGTGCTCATACACGGAGACCGCGCCGTCCGGGTGATTCTTGGTGTTGAGGGTGAAGACACCGCGAGTACAGATCAAGACATGGCCGATATCGCTGCCACTGATCGCCGATCGGCACGGCGTGCAGGACGTGCCATCCTGCGGGGAGCTTGGCCAGTTCCCGGCCGACCTTCTCCTCACCCTTCGCGCCGACTCGCCACGCTCGTTCGTCGGTCTTCACGCCGAGCGCTCGAGCGACAAGGTTCCACACAGGAGCCTGGCCATTGACCTCTTGGCGCTTGGCCTTCGCAGCGGCGCCGGCCGCGTTGTCGCTGAGGTCGTAGCCCGCGGGCGAGCGAGTGGTCACGAGATCCGTCATGCCCAATCATCGGCATCGAGTGGCACGGCCATGACCAACGTCTTTGAGAATTCGGACGACAATTGACCCAGATTCAGGGAAAGTCGCATCGGGCGCGGGCGCTGGTTAGCGCAGACAGGATCGGCTCTCCACACGAGCGATATCGAACCGATAGCTGCGCCGAGAGAGGACCAACGCCTCTTGTTGGCGTTCCCGGTCATTGCGATACTGGAGTCCGGCGCCGGCAGAGGAGATGCATTGAAACGCGTCCTGGTGATCGTCGCGCTCGTGGCCCTCGTCGCGTGCGGTGATCCGTCAGTGACCGGTGTCCTCTCGTCCGGCAGCCAACAGACCTCCGTCGTCACGGCGGCAGTCACCTCGACAGCACCAACGACGACGACGGCCTGCCACCGACGACAACCGTCCCGCCGACCACCACGACGACGACGACCGTCCCACCGACCGACGACGACAACCGTCGCCGCCGACGACGACCCGCCGCCCAGCACCACCACGGTGGTCGCCGGGCAACCGCTGGCCATCGATGTGCTTGCCTTCGTCACGGTCGAGAACGAACACCCTCTCGGATACGTGCGCGACCTGTTCGGCTACCCGGCCGATCTCGATGGCGATGGGTGCGACACTCGTTCCGAGGTGTTGCAGCTGGAGTCGATCACGCCCGCCCAGGTGGACATCATCGGTTGTACCGTCGTGCAGGGTGACTGGATATCGCCATACGACGGTATGACGTCATCGAACCCTGGCGAGTTCGAGATCGACCATGTCGTGCCGCTGAAGGAGGCGTGGGATTCCGGGGCGTGGGCTTGGAATGGGCTGGCGCTCGTCGCCTATGCCAACGATCTCAGCGATCTACGCGCTTTGCGTGCCGTCAGCACGACGACCAACCGATCCAAGGGCGACAAGGACCCGTCCAACTGGTTGCCTCCCAGCGCCGCAGACGTCTGCCCGTACATCGCCGACTGGGTGGAGATCAAGGCGCGTTGGGGTCTGTCGATGGATCAGAGCGAATTCGGCAGGATCCGCAACCTCCTCAACGGTTCTTGCGCGGGACTGCAGATGGCACCGCTCGAGCCGCTCACGGTGTCGACCGCGCCGACCACCCCGGCACCTCCGCCCGTAGCACGTCCGATCCGCCGGCCGCGGACGTGTACTACGCGAACTGCACGGCAGCTCGCGCCGCCGGCGCAGCGCCGATCCTGATCGGCGAACCGGGTTATCGGAAGGCGCTTGATCGCAACAACGACGGCGTCGCCTGCGAATGACGGCAGCGCCATGCCGAAGCAACACGCACCTACACGCTGGGGAACTGCGGGCAGGTCACGCGATAGGTCTCGAGGTCGCCGATGTATTGGTCCCACTCGGCATGTGTGAGGTTGCGACCCGCCAATCCACAGGCGGCTTCTATCCACGACTCTGGCTGGAGGTCCCAGAGCACCACCGATCGGCCGTCGGGCACTGCCAGCTCGAGTCCGTCCGGCCTGAGCGATGCCGTTGTCGTCAGTACCGACTCGCCGCCGATCGAGTCGCCGAGCTTGAGACCTGACGCCACGTCGTACAACGTGACCCGCCGATCACCGCCCTTCACCATCAACAGCGAGCCGTCGGCGCTGAACTCCAGCCCCTGCGCCGCACCGCCACTGCTGGGCAGCGTCCCCGTGATCTCCAGCGTCCGCGGATCGAACAGATCGAGGCGTCCATCGATCGAGCTGGAGACGCCGACATCGTTCGAACTCACTGCCGTCCCACCGAGTGCGAACGTCCGCTCGCCGAGCTGTTGTCCCGTGGTCGTGTCGTATGCCGCCGCGCCGCCATAGAACGAGCTGACGACCATCACCGAGCCGTCAGCGGTCAAGGATGCGTATTGGTTGTTGCCCGGCCCGGACTGGATCGCCGGGAGGATCTCGTTGCCATCGAGACCGAATCGGCGCACCTCGCCGGTGCCGAGGTACTTGACGAACAACTCCCCGTGGGCTGAATCGGCCTGGGGTTGAGGGACGTCGTTGATGTCGATCGGCAAGTTGAGCGACCCCGTTCGACGGTGGGTGGTGACGTCGTACGTGCCGGCGAAGACGTCGGGAGCCGTGTCCAAGAAGGCGCCGACCACCTCGCCGGGTTGGGCATCCCATCGAGCCAGTGGCGTGACGTCGAGGGGGTCGATCTCCGCGTCGGCGACCGGGTCCCAGATTGCCAGATCGAGCCCGAGCAACCCAGGCGAACCACTCGGCCGGGACACCATCAGGTAGTCGTTGCTGGCGTCGTAGCCGAACACCTGGTTCGGGTACCCACGGGCGACGGTGCGTTGAATCGGGCCGCTGCCATCGAGCTTCCATCGGGCGTACACCGAGGTGTTTCCACTCGCGGCGACCAATTCGGAGCCGTCCGGGGTGATCGAGATGGCGGCGGTGTTGCCCACCTGGGTTCCGAAATCCGCAGGGGTCCGAGCTCCGGTTTCGGTGTCGTACTCGCGCAGCGCGCCGAACGCATCGCCGCAGTAGAAACGGCCGGCAGCTTCGTCCAAGGTGAGCACGGAACAGAACGGGTACTCGCCGGTCTCGGCGAGCGCCTCGATCCCGTACAAGTCCCAGGCGACGGTTCCCGACGGCAGGTCGACTCGCACGACGTGGAGATTTCCCCAAGCGATCAGATACGTGCCGTCAGCAGCCACGCGCACGCCGACGTCAGACCCGCCTCGGATACCGGCATACGTCGCTATGGGAGTCATCGTCGAAGGATCGAGCACGATCACTTCGCCGCCGAGCGTGCCGACGTAGATGTTGTCGTCGGGCCCGAACGTGACGTTGGCGGTGTTGACGACGTAGTCGTGATTGGGAAGCGGTGCCTGGTACGAACCGAGGAGCACCCCGTCGCTTGCCCGATACAAGACGACGTCGGCATCGCGTCCACCGGCGATCGCGACCAGCGACCCGTCCGATGACATGGCAACGCCTCCGGGTGTGAAGCCGAACGGGATCGGCGAAGTCACGGGCTCGCCAGTTGCCGCGTCGTAGACACGGAACACTGCCGGCTGTTGCGTGGTGAAGGGGTTCGCCCCCGCCGCATCCACGACGTACTTGCCGTCGCGACTCACGGCGAGCCACAGCGCCGGTCCTTCAGTCGACGTGTGGAGGGGCGGAACGAGCGGGTTGTCGATCGGCCCCGTGACTCATGCCGGTGGCGATATCGATCATCACCAGTCGACCGTCGCGATAGAGCGCGAACGCTTTCGAGCCGTCCCCGACGAGCAAGAAGTCGGTGAACCATTCCGCGTCGGCGTCAGCGTGCCGGTATCCCATGAACGCAGGGTTTCGCGTGAAGCTGCCGAACAAACCGGACTTGGTCTTTCCTGACGGGTTGAGCCGGTATGCCTCGATTGCCAAGAGCGCGGCGAGATCCTGCTGGCTGTCGCGGAGCACGAGCGAGCCGTTCACCAGGTTCTCGAGAGCGGATGCACGAGCTGATGCCTCCGCCGCGGTCTCCGATGCCGTCGCCGCGGCACGTTGCGTCTCGGCCTCGGCTTGTCGCGACTCGGCCAGCGTCGCCTGCTCCAGCGCGAGCGCTTGCTGTTCCCTGGCGCGTGTGGCCTGATCGTCGGCGCGCCGACGTTGGGTGATGGCGATCCCGCCGGCGACCAACGCGGCGACCAGCACGACCGCCAGGGCGACCAACGATCGACGCAGGCGGCGGTTCTGACGCTTCTGCGCAGCGACGCGTTCGAGGATCTCGTTCCTCTCGGCTTCGGCCTGGTCGGTGGATGCCGACAAGAAGGCGGCCTCGTCCGGTGTCAGCGCTCCCTCACGGCTTTCAGCCAGTTCGCAGACCACGGCCAGGCGCGCCCCTCGATACAGCTCGGCCGGTTGCCGCCCGGTCGAGTTCCACAAGGACGACGCAGCGGCAAGACCACGAAGCTCGCGGAGCCAATCGCGATCGAGCGTCAACCAGTGGCTCAACCGCGGCCACGACTTCAACAGAGACTCGTGGGCGATCTCCACCGTTGGCTCGCGGGTCTGCTGGTCGCGGTCGAGCGTCAGCAGCCGATCCTTGACGAAGACGTCGATCACATGGCCGGGGATGTGGGCGAGCTCGGAGCGGCGGACGCGGCGTCGAGTGTCTTCGGCGCCCTCACCAGCCGTCACCAGTCGGGTGAACAGTGAACGCACGGTCTCCCGATCCGGCACCATCAGCGATTCGAAGATGTGATCCGCCTGGACGGCGATCGCGCCGGGCAGCCCTCCGATCTCGTCGTAGGCGCTGAGTTCGATCATCGCACCGTTGCGCCGTTCGAAGAGTCGTGTCAGTGCGAACTGCAGGAGTGGCAACGTCCCCGGCTGGTCGACGGCCTCGGAGACCAGCCGGCCGACGAGCTCGGGATGGAACTGGACGCCGAGTCGCGTCACCGGCCCGACGATCGCGTCACGTATCTCACCGGCGGTCATCGGGGTGATGCCGACTGTCGCCCTGGCGACCAGTGCCCCGATGTTCGGGTCCTGCAACGGTCGATCGAACCAGTCGGCGCGAACCGTGACCACGACCCGGCAGTGATCCATCGCCGCCAACTCGGCGAGCGCAGTGGTGAACTCGCGGTGATCCGACGCATCGGCGATCGTCCACAGTTCTTCGAACTGGTCGACGACGATCATCACGTCGCCCGAGCCGACCAGATCGCGACGGATCGCCTCCACAGCTGCGGACGCGCCGCCATTCCTCCGCAGCGACGGTTCAGACATGAGGTCTGCGTCGGATGTCGTGGCGACATCGCGGAAGGCGGTGGCGAGCGCGGCGAACGGGTTGTCACCGGGCGTGAGGACGATGGCCATTCCCGATCGAGCCTGGACCCTGGGGATCAATCCGGCGAGGACCAGCGAGCTCTTGCCCGAGCCCGACGGCCCGACCACCGCAGTCAGACCGTTCGAGCTGACGACTTCGTCGAGCAGGTCGAGTTGCCGAGGCCGACCGAAGAACTCGTCGGCGTCGATCGTGCGGAACGGTCGCAGGCCCTTGAACGGGTTGGTGAGATCCTCGGGCAACGGCGTGGCCGGTTCGAGGCTGGCCGCTTCGTGCCAGGCACGGACGAACGCGAGCACATCCGGAAAGCGGTCGGCCGGCGCCAGTGCGGTAGCCCTCTCCAGCACGCTGTCGAGGGGGCTGGGCAGATCAGGTCGGCTGGCGCGAAGCGGCGGCAGCCGGGATGCAGTGTCGGGAGGGGTCGTTGGCGATGGATTCGACCAGTGCCGGGGTATCTCGCCTGTCAGGAACTGCCAGACGGTCGAGGCCAGCCCGAACTGATCGGAGCGGGCGTCCACCTGTCCGCCGAGGATCTGCTCAGGGCTGGCGTAGGGCGACTCGGCGACCGACTCGGGAATGCCGTTCGTCCATCGAGGAGTGTCGCCACCGAGCACGTGCTCGGCGGTGGCGATCCCGAAGTCGGCCAGGTACGCCTGCCGCTCTTCGTCGAACAAGACGTTCGACGGTTTCACGTCGCGGTGGACGACCTCGTTCGCGTGCGCAGCCGCCAACGCACCACCGATCTGATCGATCACTGTCGTCGCTCGTTCGAGGGACATCTGCTGGCCGGCCAACTCTCGGCCGCTGCCGCCGCGCAGGATCCGGAAGACGAGGTAGGCCGCGCCCGGTTCGCGCCAGAAGTCGTAGAGCGGGACGATGTGGGGATGCTCGACGCTGGCGACGAGTTGCGCCTCGAGCTCGAATCGGCGAACGAATCGCCGGTCGTCGGCGATCTCTGGGCGAATCACCTTGATCGCCACTTCACGCATCAGGGCGGGTTGAGCAGCTCGATATACGCGCCCGTGGGCGCCCTCGCCGAGCAGGTCCTTGAGCACGTAGCCGCGTAGCGACCGACCCTGGGAGCTGGCCGGCAGCACCGCCGAACCGACCGCGATGCTGCGGTCGAGCTCCACGAGGTCTGCGGATGGATCGAGGCCCGAGCGCTCGGCCAGTAGTTCGCGGTGTGTCTGGAAGGCGAGCAATGCCTGCTCGGTGCGGCCGACGGAGTGCAGACCTCGCATCAGTTGGCCAACGAACGGTGAGTGCAACGGATGTGAGGCAACGAGGGCAGTCGCCTCCGCGAGCGGCCGGCCTTCCCAGCTGTCGATCGACAAGGCGTCGACCCGCGTTGCCAACGCGTCGAGCCGGAGCTCGTCGAGGCGTCGGGTCAGTGGTCGCGCCCACCATTCGTCCGTCAGTTCGCCGAAGACCGGTCCGCGCCACAGCGCCAGCGCCTCGTCGAGCACTTCGACCTGGTGCGCTGGTGTGTCAACCCTGGCCGCGTCGACCAGATCGATGAAGCGGAGATAGTCGACCCCGGCTCCCGAGGTGTCGATCGCGTAGCCGGCGTCGGTGGTCGTGACCCAGCCATCGCCGAGCGCTGATCGCAGTCGGGAGATGTACGAGATCAGTGTTTGACGAGCCGCGTCTGGGGCGTCGCCGGCGGGCCACAGCACGTCGGTCAATGCCTCGAAGGTGAGGACGCGACCCGGCTCGGCGAGCATCGCTGCCAGGACGCGGCGTTGCTGGGGCCCGCCCAACGAGAGCTGCGCACCATCGCGCACGGCCTCGACCGGGCCGAGAACTCGGAACTCCACGACGGGAAGAGTACCCAGCCTGGCGAATCGGTTCGTACGCCATTTCACCAGCGTGCGGCTGGTCCCCACGCTGGGTCCCGGACGTTGTCAGTCGATTGCAATCGCGAACTGACATGGTGACGAGGCGGCTACATCCGCAGAACCGAAAGGAACAGTCATGCGAATCAAGATGATCCAAGCATCCGTCGCCGCGGCGGCGGTACTCGTACCGATGGCGGTCGCGGGTGGTCACGTCGAGGCGAAGTCACACCCGGATCCCATCCGAATCAGCTGGAACACCAACCTGAGTGTCTCGAACTACACCGACTGCCCCGTGGCACCGGCCGACGTCGACTGCATCGGAACGCAGATCGTCGTCGAACAATCCAAGAAGCGGGTTGGCCAAGCGGTCACGCGCACGTCGCAGGCGGATGTCGCCAGCTTCGTCGTGCATTTCCACTCGGACGGTTCGTTCGAGATCGAGCCGGACCCGTTCGCGACTGGATCGGGCCCGGTGCGGCTCGATTTCGACGATCTCGAGAAGGCGCAGGTTCGCGGGACGGTACCGATGAGCGACGGCTCCGTCAGCAGAGATCCGGGTCAAGATCGCGGGCGTCGGCCCGGTGACCAAGTACAGCGACGGCGGCGTCTTCCCCGAGGCAGCCTGCCCATCAGGGTCCGCCGACCTGTCCTGGGAGGGTGCATACCGCGACGCCAGCGTGGTCGGCGCAGTCACGGTCGGCTCCAGCGTCCAGAGCCCAACCGAGGCAGACGGCCCGGCCTTCATCCTCGAAGAACAAGGCGAAGGCGCCTGCACGTCGGTGTAGTCGACGCGACGAGTGTTGCAAGGAGGCCCGGGGTGCGTTGAGCCCCCGGGCCTTGTTGCGTCTGCAGTGCGCGCTACCCGACGATCGCCGAACGCTTCGAGTCTCCCTGGGGAGTGTGGGTGCGCGAGAACAGGGCGTCGAGCGCCATGTTGATGTCGAGTCGCTCGCCGCCCCAGTTGCAGCGACCGTCGGCGGGTTTGCGTTCGTGGGCCGCGACTGCGTTGGCGTCGCCGGTCGTGGTAGGTGGGCGGCCGCAGATCCGACGCCCATGCGGGTCGTGCAGCTCGAGCCCGTCGGGTGTGCGCACGGCACGCCAGCCGCCTTCGTGCAGGCGGTGGTGGTGGAACCGGCACAACAAGGTGAGGTTGAGCAGCTTGCTGCTGCCCTTGTGGGCCCGGTGTTTGATGTGGTGCACCTCGAGGTGGCCGCGGCGAGTGCAGCCTGGAATCTGGCAGCGGTGTTCGTCGCGCTGTTCGACTTCGCGGCGTCGCTTGCCACGAACAATGCCTTGGCGGTTGCTGAGGCTGTTGGTCTTGCCATGTCGGTGAGGGACCACGATGTCGACGTCGGCATCGCACAACATCCGCAGCGCCGTGTCGATCGAGATCCCGATCGGTTGGTCCAGGCTGTCGCCGTGGCCGTCGATCTCGCAGCGGCCGTCACCACCACTGAGGGCGGATTCGCTGAGGTGCAGGTGGGCGAGGTAGCGAGGTGCCGAGCGCCGTTTGCCCGATGCGGCGTTGCCGGCGATGGCCAGATCGACCAACGCATCGGCCCGGCGAGCCGACACCGGATCGCGAGTGCCATCTGGCTCCGCCACCGACGGTGCCACGAGGTGTTCGATTGCCGACAGCACCGTCGCGCCGGCCTCGGTGGGGAGACGGATGGTGATGACCACTGATCCGTCGTCGTCGACGCGATGAGTCAGGCTTCGCCCGGTGTGTTGTAGCTGTTCGCGTTCGACAGCGACGGGTTCGGCGCGTCGGTAGGCGCTGACGATCCGTTCGACATGATTGGTGGTGCCGGCCAAGGCCATGTCGACCAGGGCCTGTTCGCACTCGGGTGTGGCGATGCGGGTGATCGCCCGCACCTTCGAGTACGACAGTTGTCCAGCGGCCATCGCCGCAGAGATCACCGGGAACTGCTCCAACGCCCGCGCCACGCGCACCTTCTCATATGCCGCGGCGAATGTCGAGGCCGACCTGCCACGACAACCACGCCGCGGATGACTGGCACTCCCACAGCTTCCAACCCTCCCGACGATCGAACTCGGCGACCGCCAACAACCAGTCGTGCTCGAAGGCGGTCATGTTGGCCGCACCCTGGTGAATCACTGCCTCTAGCTGCTCCAACGGACGAGCAGATGCAACGTTTGTATCCATGGATCGATGGTACGCAAGGGGTGTTACGCGGTAGTTGGGACACTCAACAACGTCCCACCGATACAGGTCGTCGGAGCTAGTCGGTCGCGCGGCCAGCCTTGTGATGCACCTGCCACTTGAGACGAATCAGCTGCGGGTCTGAGGGATCGAGCAAGAGGTGATCGCGGGCGAAGGCGATGAGCACACTTGACAGACCAACACCTGGTTCGCCTCGACCGATGAATCCGCAGCTGCAGATCGCCTCGAACTGGCGGCGATCATTTCGCGCTCCAACGCGCTTCATGCAAATGAGCTCGTGGCTAGGCACGCCGAGCCGCCATTTGTCTCGCGCGGCCGGGTGGGCGTCGAGCACACCTTGCAGGAAGCGTTGCCAATCGTCGGCCCGCACGAGGTCACGGACCCTGAACCACTCCCCACTGACGTGCCTGTTCCAAAGTCGGCGGTGGATCAACCACTCGCTCCATCGCAAGTCTTCGAGGTCGAGCGGCATCCGGTGGACCACGTGCAGTGTTCGCCAGTTTCCGCGGCTCAATCCCGGGGCGCCGGTCTCGCACAGCGGTCCATCGTGCATACCGATCTTGACGGGACCGTCCGGTACTTCGGCCTCTTCGAGCACATAGATGTGTGGGCCGATCTCGTCGATGCGAGCCATACGTCGCGGCTCAGCTCGTCTGCTCGGCTTGCAGGGTCTCGAGGCCGAGTACTGACGCGACGGTGTCGAGGAACTCGACACTGGTTTCGAACCACTCACGTCCGCCGGCGTTGTTGTTCACGCGAGTGTGATCGGCAGCGTTCAACAGCATGTGGAATGAACGCTCGGCCTCCCGGGGCTCGACGGTCTTGCTGCGATAGACCCGTAGGATCAGCGGCTCTTCGGGCATCGCAGTTCCTCGTGCCTGCTCGCGCACTCGGCTCGCCGCGTCGCGAGTCGTCATCCCGATCTTGAGCAGAGTGCGTCGCGTGCCGGCAGCCGTCGGGTAACGCCAATACTGCGGGAACGTGTAGACGTACACGCCACCCTCGATCGCCAGCGCATGCTCGAGTTCGTCGCCCTTCGCCTTCAATTCGTCCTCTTCCTCGACCTGGGCGCTCTCATTGACAGTGGCCTCCTCCAGTCGAGCGATCACGGACTGCAGATGGATGATCGCCGCTGGCGACAGCACCGTGCGGTGCTGATTCAAGAACGAGCGCGGTCGAGCTGAGTGCGTTCCGCGCCATGCTCGGGGCTCGAGGGACTTCGCCATCGCGGATCGCCCTGATGTTGGCGAGGATGTTGCCGACAGCGCCGTTGTTCGCCGCGGCGCCGGCAGCGACGATCGCATTCCGATCCTTGATGTTGTCGCGCAGACAAGCTGCCACCAGGCCGAGCTGACCCTTGGTCTCCGGCAGGAGCAGCCCGATCTCGTCGGTGACAGAGACGGGTGATTGGTCGTTCTCGAAGTTCACTTGGCGCTGCTCTCTCAGGTTGGTGTCCACGGACCGGATGGTACGCGGGGTGCCACGCGGTGGCTCGGCTACGTGCCTCGAAGTCGTGCCGCGCCGAGATGCGCGGCGCTATCTGGGCCGAGGTCTCGTCAGTTGGAGGCGAGGCGTGTGACGGTCTTGATCGTCACGATGGCGTCAGCCGGTACTTCCTTCGTGATGGGCAGACCCGTGACGGCGGCGGTCTGGCCGGGCTCCAGGTTGTTGACCGACGCAATTGATGTGTCGTATTGAGTGGCCCCATCCGGGGACTCGATCGACAGGTCGATCAGATAGTTCGACCGCTTGCTGCTGTTGTTGGTCACGGTCATCGTGACGGCACGGAATCCGATTGCGTCGGGCTGGCCGATCGTGGCACCCGTGACGTCGGCGCTGGCATCCGCCGTGCCGAGGCCCTTGTCAACGCCAATGACCGTTGCAGTCGGGTTCGAGGAACTCTTTGTGGTCGCGTCCTTCGATCCGGCTTGCGATGCGACGACAATCCCGATGATGACGAGGATTGCGATGGAGAAGATGAAGCGCTTCTTGCGATACCACGGGCGGAGTGCCTTCGCTCGTGCCTTTGCTGCCTTGGAATCTGCCCTTGCCTCCTTGGCTGAAAGCGGTTGCGGTGAGGTGGAAATGGTCGGCGGGGGTGGTGGCATGACTACGGACATCTGGGACTCCTCTGTGTCTACCGCTTCGACCGTACGACTCACGCTTCGTCGCTAGACGGGTCCTTCGACCTCTTTGTTGGTCGAAATCTGAGAAGTGCTCGACTCAGGTCGGCTGCCAGGTGGTGCTGTTGCGAGCGACGGCGAAGATGTGTTCGACCTGCGAGACCGTGAGGCGCACAGGCTGCTGCATCAGGAAGGTACGAAGTGTTCGTCGAGTGATGACGTGGACGTCGGGCGCCGTGCCCTTGCGAGTGAGCTTCGACGGGTCGACGAACACGAGAGCGGCGTGAGCCTCGACCGGAGTTCCACACGCTGCCGTGAGGAGTTTGGAGGTCCGCTTGGCTTCGAAGCGTGAGTTGCGCAGGTAGTCCTGCTTGTGGCCGTTCACCCAGAGAGCGTGTTCGTACACGGAGATCGCCCCGTCAGGATGACTCTTGGTGTTCAGGGTGAACACGCCGCGAGTACAGATCACGACATGGTCGATGTCGCTGCCGTTCTCGCCGATCGGGATTCGCATGAAGAACGTGCCATCCGTCGGGGAGCTTGGCGAGCTCGCGACCAGCTCTCCCTCACCTCTTGGGCCGACACGCCAGTTTCGCTCGGCGTCCTCACACCGATCGCCCGCGCGACGAGATTCCATACCGGCGCCTGGCCGTTGACTTCCCGACGCTTCGCCCCGCGCTGCGGCGCCGGCCGCATTGTCGACGAGGCCGCGCCCCGTGGGCGCCGTGAGGGACGTCGGTGGCGGGACATTCAACAGCTCACGTGACGGAGCGACTTCACCGAGCGGCTGGCACATACGGGTGCCGAAGCAGCGGGGCGGTCGGCTCGGCAGGTTTGGACTCACACTGTGAGGCAAAGGCTCGGACCTCACTGTCGAACTCCGGTATCTGGACCTCGACTGCCCCGGTCTGCAGATCGATGTGTCCGACTTCAGTTCCGTCCGGCGTCTTCACATACAGCCGGTCTTTGCCGTACCTGGTCCATCGAGTGGCTACGAGTTCCGTCATGCCCAGTCATCGGCACACCGACCCCTCGGCCGTGATCGAAACCTCCGAATTTGGCAGCTCTATGAGTGCCTATGGAGACGCAAGATCGCTACGCAGGCGATGTCGGGGACTTCTTGAAGCTCGGCCTCCTCAGGAACTTGACCGCGCCGCGGTGATGGAACGCCACGGCTGCGACTCGGTGTCGTTTGGTATCGCGTCGTGGACGAGGGCCACAACGCCGACGGCCGCCACGTGGGTTACTTGGACCCCTCGAACGCAGGCGGGCGATTTCTGCGCGGACTCGATCCGGATCTGTATGAGCGGCTGAGCGGTGTGGTGCACCCCGGACCTCAGATCGGATGCGGCTCTGGAGGCCGCGGGGGTGCTTCCGACGGAGTCGCCATGCTTCTCGGAGGCCCTTGGCTTCGCCCATCTCCCATCATGGGCGAAGACGCCTCGAGTGGCATGGCGGAAGCAGTGGCTGTCCCGCGGAGTTGCTGCGACGGAGGAATGCGAGCTTGTTTGTGTCGACCCCGACAACGGCGTACGCCTGAGCGACCACGGGACGCCGTCGCACCGAAACAAGACCGAGAAGCACGCATACTTCGATGAACTCCTTCCATTCATCGGGCGTGGGCAAAGCCTCGTCGCGTATCACCACGCGGACCGCTCGACTGTGGATCGTCAGGCGCACCTGGTCTGGCCGACGCCGCCCAGCAACTGCAGATCGAACCGCTGGCTGCTGTGCGAGCCTCACGAGGAACAACTCGACTCTTCCTCGTTCTTCCAGTGGATGCACATCGATCCAATCTTCAGGGCCACCTTCGTGCGATTGAGCGGTCGGCCCGGGCGAGCGAGCTCAAGGTGTATTGGTGGGCTTCCGACTGAATAGTTGCGAGGTACGACTACCCCGGCGAAGCCACGCAACAACGCAGAGCTTCTCGCGACTGTGTGGGCCGACTCCCGGTTGAAGGGTTGGAATGATGTCGTTCGGAGAACGGAGTATTGAGGCGGTCATCAGCGCAGGTGCCGCGACCCGAACTGGTGCCGAATCGGCGGTGGACGCACCGACCCCCAACGTTTGTGGTCACTTCACTGAAACCGAGTAGGCGCTTGTCAAGCGCTGTAGCTTGTTCGGGCACCTCTCGGTAACCCTTGAAGGTGATCCTGTGCGACCCCGGCTTCATCGTGCGGCGCAGCGAGCGTCACGGCATCACAGCAATGTGACTTTCGTGTGGTAGTCGGAGTGGCGCTTGACCTGTTCTGAGACGTCGATGTTCTTCAGTTTGGGTGGACTCGGCGTAAAGCCGTTGAGGCCGGCCGCTGTCTGACCTCCCTGGGCGACGGCGTACAGGTACTTCAGGACGTTGTCGTTGGTCGAGTGGTAGTTGTAGACGGCGTCGTCGACCCGAGCGGTCAGGGTGTTCCAGTCACCCTTGGCTCCGATGGCGGCACCGAGGAGGTGGACGGCTTCGAGTCGGGGCCGTCCGTGCTTGGTCCCCAGGGCCTGGGCGCGACCACCATCGCCCTCGCGCCGAGGCTGTGGCCCACCAGCACGTAGGAGCCCGCATTGGTGCGAGCCAGCAGGTCGGCCACGACGACCCCGGTCTTGTCGGCGCGGTTCTTTGCGACGTGCCAGGATTCTTGGCGAAGTCGGCGGCGACCAGAGCGGGGCCGAGTGGGCCAAGCTTCTTCGCGCCCGACTTGGTGGCGGCCAATGCAGCCTGCTTGAGCGCGGCCGGGCCGGCAACCTTCACTGCCCCGAAGCCGGCAAGGATTCCCAGATCTTGAGTTCCTTGGCGCCCCAATGCACCCGGTACACAGGTGAGTCGGGAAATCGCCTGGTGACAATGGTCTTGCCACTCTCCCCAACCCTGTGCCGCTCTCGCTGAGAAAGCCGTTGCACACGACAACCGGCACGCCTTGCCCGCCTTGGAGCAACTCGATGTGGAACGACTTGTCCTCGCGGAGGTAGGCATTCGCGACCGACGCCCCCAGACACCGCCGAGGGCGCCGCCGAGCGCCGCAACCACGATGGTGCACCGCCGGCCATGCCAAGCCCCCCGGCGGCCAGCGAGCCTCCGCCTAGCAGCGCAAGCCCGTAGCTGCTGGCGGCGGCACCGCTATAACCACCGATGAGCGTGCCGACGGCACCTCCAATAGCTGGCGCAGCGGCCAGGGCTGCAGGCGTAGCCAGCGCAAGCGCAGAAAGCGCGACGCCGGCAAGTTTGCCGGCGCGGCTCAGGTTGGCCTTGTCGTACTCGAGGAACTCCTGCGTAATCCTCGAGCGTGTCCATCTTGCGGTCGGCCTTTGCGAACCCGGGATCTCGTGGCGGTGCTCGGCGCAATAGCGCGGCAGCCGGATGGCGCCTCGTCCGCAGCACCGCCATGTTCTCGCAGCCCGGCCCCGCGCAGGGCAGTGTCGGCGACCCACAATTGCTGCACAGGTACGCAGGAAGCGGACCCGCCGGGTCCTTCACCTTCCGATGATCCGCGTCGGTGAAGCAAGCAGAACACCAACCCCCCTTCGTCGTTCTTCCGAGGTCGTCTGCCAGATCGGTGATCCACTCCGCCATTTCCTGGTGGGCCTTGGCGCGCTTCTCGGCGCCCTTCTGCTCCTCCGCGCTCGGCAGGTTGACCTTCAGGTACGTGAACTTCGCGAAGGCCCACGCATTGTGGACGAGGGCGCGGTTGCCCTGAAGCGTGGCTGCCCCGTCGATCTGTGGGCTCCACATCCGTCGTGGTACCGGTCAGCGTGAGCCGCTCACCTCGAGGTGAGACGACCTGACACTCCAGCCGATCGCCGTCTAGCACACGGGCAACGACACTCGATTTCGACATCATGCTCACCTAGCAATTCGCTCGAACGTAACCGTGTAGTGGCCGTGCGTGCGCCCGCTGGTAGCTCCAGATCGTGTGGTCGAGGTTCCGAACGCTTACCGCCATTTTCGATCCGACCAGAGCCAGGATTTGCTCGACTTCATCAGTGGATGAAGTCCTCTCGAGTGCATCGGCGAGAAACCTGAGAATCATCCGATCGGGCTTGATTCGCTCGGCACCGGCAAGTAACAGCAGGTAGGTAAACGAAACCCCAGAGCCTTGGCCTTTGATCTCGCGCCACCGCGGTCCGACTTCACTCGCTTGGGCGATCAGGTCGTCCGTTGTTCGGATCTGGAAGCCAACCAGAATTGTCGCCGCCTGATAGACCGCCTCGGCTTTGAGGATTCCGTTCCGCGTCGATGTGCGTTGCCTGTTCCTCACGACGTCGCTCGCGAACATCACAGGCCCGCCCGCTGCATCGATCGACGCGAGCAGGTCGGTGGCGGAGTCGTGATCGGCATCCCCGCCCCGGCTGGTCTGGTAGGCGCGATAGCGTTTCAACACTGGAATCACGTGGCGTTCGTAGTGCGCGTTAATCGACCAGATCGAGTCCATCACACATAGTGCGACCGAGTGCGGGTAGCCGTCCGGTCTTGACCACTCGCCAGGAGGTGGCAGATGGTCAGACGCGTATCGTGTAACCTTCTCGACGTCCACGTCGGCGATGTTGCTCACTTGGCCTCGTCTCACTTGTTTGGTTGGATCCTCGATCCGTTCCCTCACTGGGAAGATCCCCACGAACCTCGTAGTCCCCTACCTGTCTTCCTACTTGCCGAGGCGTTTGCGAACCAGGGCACTAGGTCCCGCGGTAGTTTGCGTCGCCCTTTGCACATTCGAACGCCGCACCGTGGTCTCGGACCAAGCTCAACGGTGTCGTTCGAGAGCAAGCTGTCCCCGAATCAAAGACGGGGCAAGAGTGTCACATTGGCCAGCGCCTAGTATCCGATTCGCCGGTACCGCGTTGCGTCTAGAAGCGGAGTGAAGCGGGTATTGAACCACAGGTCGCAAGGTGAGCCCTGGCGACCGCTGTGGTCAAACGTATCGGAGGCCGCTCGATGCTGCATTTGAAGCTGACCGGTCTCGCATGAGTCTTGCCGGTTTCACGCTCCCTCAGCAGTCCGCGTATGACCCGCCAATCGAAGGCGAGGGCAGCATCGACCCGATGGGCCTGGCCGCACTTTCAGACCGTCTCGCAAATCGTCTCGTTCCGGGCGTCCGCGCTCGTATGCGACGTGTTCGGTTCGTCACGGCGATGGCGGTAGGTGCAATCGCGTGCGAGACACTTGCGGATGAGTTGCCCGGCGACGGAATTTCCACGCCCGCCATCTGCTTCGAGTGGCTCGTGATTGAGGCACTCGTGCGTCGGGTGAAGGGAAAGTGGCCAGACGGGGTGCCTGGAAGCGCAAAGGCGAGAGCGAATCAGGATCGATGTCGAGGTCTAAGGTCCACCCACCTTCACAATCGGGCGTATGTTCCCACCGCGATTGGGTGAACGATCGTGGTGGGTTCCATGTTCAGGCCCGACGCTCTGCAGTTCCGTACATCGAACGCCGAATGGCCAGGACGGCGTCGAGGTGTGCCCACCGTGTGCCTAGCTGGCGTGGCGGAACTCATCCCACCTGAGTTCCAACCGTTCAGGATCGGGATGTTCCGCCGTGGCTTTCGGCACGATGAGCTTGCCGCCGTGATGCGCCTGGAGACCGTGCTCGAGCATGGGGCCGTCGATCTCAGCGAGGATGTCGTCGCGGATTTCGATGACGTAGTCCGGCCGAACACCGAGGATGTTGGCATCGAACGCAGCATGGTGGATCTTGCACATGGACAGCCCATTGGGCACCACTGGTTGGCCGCTTTCGTGAAGGTCAGGAAGGATGTGTGCGGCGTCGAGCAATTGCACATGACGCAGATTGCACACTGAGCAACTCTGCCGGTACGCCTTGAGTACTCGTTGGCGGAAGGCAGCCTGGTGAAGTCGCTGGACCGTGAGTCTGGTGACGTATCGGCGACGTACCTCGTCGACGACGGTGATTCCGAGATCGGGTTTCAAGAGTTGGATGTCCTCGCACGCAACCGTGAACGTGCTGGTGGCGGGATCATCGGCGATGATCACCGCTGGCCAGAGAGCGCTGTACTGCCCGCGGTCGAGCCCACGAAAGTAGATCAGTGGTCTGGCTTCGAGCATGGCGCGGCGAAGTCCATCATTGTCGTACGAACGCGTGCTGGACTGCCTTGATAGCGGTAACTGAGTAGCCCGTCGTCGCCGATGGAGTCTCCATACGGGTCACGCGGACTGGTCGTGATCGAGATCGGGATGTCGAGTGCCTGTGGTTTCCAGATTCCGGCTGCGCCGATGAGTGGTATTGATTGACCGTGAAAGTTGAAGCCCTTGGCGAGGGCTGTCCACGGCAGCACGTCGCCATGTAGCTGCTGAAGCTTGTCCAGGTATTGGAACGCCGCAATTCGGACGATTCGATCGTCCGGGCGTTCGCTCACGTTGGAAGCATTGCGCAATCCGGCCCGCCCTGCCAGCAGATCTTGTGCAGATAGTGCTCAAGCTGGGATGGAGAGGTGCCGATGACCGGCACGTCGAGGTGTCTTCCTCGCCGACACTGCGGAGGTCGGTCATGTCACTGCTTGAGAGTGCTCGAGAATCGGTTGTTCGGATTCACCGCGGTACGTGAGTTGGCGAGTGATCAGCGTGCCGGGGCGTGGTCGAGGCGAAAGATTCGCCGGGAGCGATGGGCGTGGCTTCGGAAGGACTGGAGGGCCTTCGCCGAGCTGGCGGCGGGGGTGGCCATCACCTGTGGGGTAATACAACTTGTCAGGCCGGCGTTCGTGCGGCCGTATCTCGTCGGCGCTGTGCTCGCGAGCGCCGTGTGGATGGTGCATTACGTCATGACGTTGGTGGGCGGTGCTAGTCGCAAGATGGTCGGAATCTTTGGCGAGATTTGGACGAGCGACGAGTTGGGTGGGCTTCGTCGTCAGGGTTGGCACGTCATAAACCACGTCATGTTGGCGAATCGTGACGTTGACCATGTGCTGCTTGGGCCGGGTGGGTTCTACTCGATCGAGACGAAGTTTCGCTCGGAGTGGGAAGACGTTCGTCGGGCCGCGGCAGGATTTGCGCCTCGGGCCTATGAAGATGCCCACGGTGTCGCTGGCCGAATCGGTCGTCCGAGGGCAAAGGTTCGCGCCTTGGTAGTCCTCTGGGGTGGCGGAATCGGCAGCATCGAACCAGAGCCATTCGTGGTCGGTCGTGTCACCTTTTGCGCCGGAGAGTTCCTTCGCGACTACCTCAGCTCTGTTCCATCCGAAGTGATCCCGGAAGCCGAAGTGCAAGCGGCGTTCGACGCTCTTGATAGCTATGTGCGCAAGCGAGATGTTCGGGAGATCGCGCTGGAGGCGATTTTCCCCGCGGCCCAGTCCACGCCGTCAACGACGTGCTTTTCGCCTTGGCGGCCGCCATCGGCGCGTCGGCGCTGTTGACCCCATTCATGCAGCTGTCGCCCACCGGTCTGTGGGGCGTGCCCGCCGCCGCGGCGGTCGTTGCGGGATCGGTCTGGCTGCGGCGCACGCTGCGATCGAGTCTTCGCGTCAACGCATGACCGCTGCCGTGATGACGGTCACCGTGTACGTGGAAGTTTTGATTCTCGCCGTGTGGGCGATCGAGACTGTTCGGC
This sequence comes from Ilumatobacteraceae bacterium, assembly GCA_963805445.1. Classification (GTDB taxonomy): domain Bacteria; phylum Actinomycetota; class Acidimicrobiia; order Acidimicrobiales; family Ilumatobacteraceae; genus JAENVT01. The sequence continues at coordinate 175,966 of CAWDUI010000038.1, forward strand.
GCTGAGCCGAGCGTCCAGAACCTCTCGCCCGTGACGGCCAGGCCGGCAGCAGGTGTGACGGGCTTTGCGGTCACTTCTCGGGTCATCTGGCCACACCTGATGGCGGCGGCGACAGAGTTCCCAGTGGGATACGTTTGAGGGCGGAATGGACGAAGACGAAGAGATCGTCGCCGTCGACTGCGTGATCAGCCGCATCGACCGAGTCAAGGCAGCGTGATGTCGGGCTTCTTTGAGGTACAACGACGCCAGCGGCAGCACACGATCGCATGGGGCGTCACGGGAGTGGTGCTGCTCACAGCCATTGGTTACGTCATCACGCTTCCGTGGCAGCTCTGGGTCTCATGCAGCGTGCCCGACACTGAGGCCTGCGTTCCGTTGAGGTTCGAGGCCGGGCTGGCGTCGAAGATTTTGCTATTCGTCACCATCTAAATCTTTTGCTCGCTCTGCTTGTGGCCAGTCGCCAGGCCTACCCAAACACTGGTCGACCACCGTCATCGGCTCCGCATGAGCGCCGCTTGCAGCCGATCGTCGAACAGATGGCCATCGCTTCCGGAGCAGCCGCGCCCCGAGTTGTGGTGATCGACGACCTTGATCTCAATGCCTATGCCACCTCTGATCGCGGCGAAGGCGTGATCGCCGTCACAAGTAGTCTGTTGGCCACGCTGGATGATCGCGAGCTCACGGGAGTGGTCGCCCACGAGATGGCACACCTCAAGAACCGCGATGCTTGAGTGATCTGGGTGGCGACGTTCGGTGTCGGTCTGGTGATGGTGCTGGCGATTGCCGTGACGGTGTTCGCACTACGTGCTCCACCTGTCTCGGACCAACCGTCTGGCGGGGATGGCGATGTCGATGCGATGGAGCGCAACGGGATGGGTTACGTGGCTGCAATCGCCCTTGTGTTCGCCGCCGTGTTGTGGTTGGTCGCGATCCCGGCAGCGCTGATCGTTCGTGCCATCATCAGTCGACGGCGTGAGCAACTCGCCGATGCGAGCGCCGTGCAGTTCACCCGCGATCCCACGGCGTTGCGTAGTGCCCTGGAGAAGATCGCCGCTTCGACACAGCAGCCTGCAGCGCTCCGACTGTCCAACGCCGCGCTGTGGATTCGCAATCCAGTCAGCGGTTCAGGCCCGTTGGGCTGGGTTCGGCGACTCCTCGACACGCATCCGCCGATCGAGCGCAGGATCGCCTGGCTCCGTTCGCTGGAGGGCGCGAATGTCCTATGGAACGACTTCACGTGAGGGTCGGCAATGGTGGCCAAGAGCGCCGAGACCGTACGAACGTTCACAATAAGCTGCCCTGGTCCCAGCCACGGAAGAGGTCCGGTATCAGTCTCCTGGCTGGTGGCAGTGATCATCCTCAGGTCGCGTCGGCGTAGTCGACCGCGGAGCACAGGGTGGAGATGAGTCTCATCTCCTCGACTGACTTCGCTCGGCTGTTCAAGCAGCTCTCGGTGCAGACGACGTAGGCGAGGCACTGGGCCCGGCTCAGGGCGACGTTGAGGCGGTTCCGTGAGAACAGGAAACCTGGGCCGCGGGGCATGTCCTGCGCTGTCGAGGTCGTCATCGTGAAGAACACGACGGGGCCTGCTGCCCTGGAACTTGTCGACGGTTCCGACCTTGATGCCGGCAGGACCGGGTCATTGTCGAACATTCGTCGCATCAGGTTGACCTGGTCGTTGTAGGGAGCGACAACCATGAAGTCAGCCGATGGTGAGCACCCGCTCGGTGCTGTCGGATCAGTCCAGTTCGATCCGATCAGTCGCCGGATCTCGTCCGCGACCAACTCGGCCTCTTCCACCGACTCGGTCGATCGCTCGGCGTGTTCGGCACGCAGCCATCGCAGGCCGGTGCCGTGGTCGGTGCGCTGCAGGGCGCACGATTCGTGAGAGGTGAGGCGGTCCTCGTAGATCTCGTTCGGAGATGAACTCGCAAACGTCGGGGTGCATGCGTCGAGTCTCCTGAGGAAGACGCCGCGGTCTGTCGGCACGGTGGCCACGTCCTCACCGAGGATGTGCTCGAGCACGCTCACACCGCGACCGCCCGGGGTGCGAGGCCTGAGCCACCTGCGGGAGCTGCAGCGGATCGCCGAACAGCACGACGTTGCCGGCCGCACCCGAGGCGGCGAGGGCATCGGCGAGTGCCGAGCTGGCCGGCCTCGTCGATGATGAGCACGTCGACCGGCGAAGCTCGCATGTCGCCCTGCTGGCGAACAGCCAGGTCGTCCCGGCGACCACGTTGTAGTCGGTCTTCGGCCGCATCCGTTGTTGTCGACGCATGTGCGACGCAGGCGTGCTTCGGCGTCGATTCCCTTGCTTCGACGCCGACCGCGTTGAGGCTCGTCGAGCCGCCGTCGTCGGTGAAGACCTCGAGGACCTCGCGGAGGAGGTTGTCGATGGCATGGTGGCTCATCGCTGTGATGCCGACCCGCTCGCCGGCCTTGCACGAGTGCGAGGACCAGATGTGCACCCTCGCACGTCTTACCCGTGCCCGGGGGGCCCTGGATCGCGACACAGGTCGGTCGAGGTGCAGCACCCACTGCATGCATTCGTCGAGGTCGTCGGTGAAGACGCCGCTCGCCGGTCCGCCGCCGACGAAGCGTGGAGGTCGCAGCGTCGCAGCATCGAGTCTGCACCGGTGTCGACGGCGCGTCACCGGCGTCGAGTAGCTCGTCCGCCAGATCCTCGAGAGCGCGTCTGGCTTCGGCTCGCGGTGAGACCCACTCGTTGAGCACCAGCTGGCTCGGCACGATGCCGAGCTCCTGGCGCCGTGTCGTTCCACCTGAGCGTCGATGCTGCCGGCGTCGCGGTCGAACTCGACGACGTCGGCCCAGCCGGCGATCGCCGTCGCTGACCCGAGTAGCAGACCGATGGCCTGAAGTCGCCGTCCTGACGAAGCCGTGTCGGTCGGTTGCGGCGGGAAGCCGGAACCGCATACCGCCGTGCTTGGCGCCTTCGTCCGGTCGGCCGTCTCGAGCTCGACGGCCTCCGCCGAATCCAGACCGGCGATCGCGCTCGGGTCGTCCATCAGGGTCGCTCGGCGTCCTGCGACGCCTTCGCCAGCAGCTGGGCGCGTGTTCGCGCGTGCCCTCCCGACCCCAGTAGCCGAGCAGGTCGCCCATGCAGGTGTTCGGCGCTGTCCGTCGCCGAACGCATGGAGCGCGTCGATCAGGTCGTCGAGCTCCTTGCGCTCTCTCGCTCGGTCTCGAAGCACGCCATCCGCCACGCCATGCGGCAGCCCGGTGGGTCGACGAGCCAGTCGCGCAACGCCAGCGTGGCCCGCACGTCGTCCTCGTTGTAGGCGGCGATCGCGGTAAGTCGCTCGTCGTCCTTCGGTCGTCATCTAGCGCTCGTACTCGACGACGGCGCCGGCACCCTTGTCGATCTCGTGGCTGCGTTCGTAACTCGGCCAGCCGCTCCATCGACTTCAGCCCGTACGACTCGACGCCGACCTGCAACGAGTTGCGCACCACCGCGAACAGGTCGACGAACAGCCCGTCTCGACCAGCTCCTGCAGCAGCTCTGATCCGACTCCGTGCTCGGCCGCCAGCGACTCGAGCGCCGATCGCTCGGTGTGGTTGTAGTGGTAGACGTGCATCCCGGGAACTGTCGTCGGCGCTGCCGCGAAGTACTCGATCAGCGCCTTCGCCTGCGCGCCTTCCTCGGCCTCGTCGTGCGCCCACCGCGCCTCGTACGTCCAGACGCCGTCGTCGCCTTGCGTCGAGCAACCCGAACAGGAAGAGCAGACCCGTGTCGGCCCGCCAGAACGGATGCCCTCGAAGTCGAGGAACACGTCACCGTCGTCCGGCTCGGGCAGGCGTCGAGCCAGTCCCCGCCGAGGTCTCCTCCGGGGTCGGGATCGGGCAGCGGATGGTGCGGCGGGACTGCTCCCTCCGGCATTTCGCGCGCCTGCACCTGGAGCGCCGCTTGCGACACGAGCCGCGACCTGGCGCTCGAGGCTGCAGATCGACGACCTCGTCGGCGCGTACCGCCGAGCGCGGCCATGGTGACGACGCCATCGGCCTCGAGCTTCTCGGTCTCGGCTGTGCGGATGCCGGCGACGAACTGCAAGGAGTCGGCCTCGCGCCACACGGCTGCGTCGCATGCTCGAGCGAACTCGCAGAACTCGCAGTGGTCGCACTTCACCGGGCTTGGTCGGTCGGCGAATCCGGCGGTGGGCTCCATCGCCGTCTTCAGCTGCCGCTGCATCCGCCGCCAGTAGGGCGACGACCTCGTCAGACGGTATCGACTCCATCCTTCCCGACCCGAGCCAGATGTGGATCGTGCTACGGGCGTTCGACCGGTCAGCGCCTCGATCGCATCGGCGTAGAAGCACAACTGCAGCACGTGCCCGGGCTTGGCCTCCTTCCGGGCGAGCTTGGCGTCGACCGGCTCGTAGGTGAAGGTGCCGTCGTCGGGAACGTGAGCTTCACCAGGAAGTCGGCGATGCCGCGCATTCCGTCGTGCACGAACGGCATCTGATAGATGATGTCGTACGCCCTCAGACGATCACGTCGCCGACTCGCTGCCACCCAGAGCCCGAACTTCTCGTCCTTCGGCCGATCGGGAACGATGTACACCGTCTTGCCCGAGCGTTGATAATTCGGCGAGGCACGCTCTCTCGTGCTCGATGCCCTTGTCCATGAGGAGCCGGGCGAACTCGCCACATCCCACCGTTGGTCGCCTTGAACGTACCCGCCTGCACCCGGTGGGTCAGCGTGAGGTAGTGGGGGCAATCGAGCCATGCCGTCACCTTCGACGGCGTCAGCAACCTTGGCCCGACCACGTCGGGGCCGAGCGAGCCCAACTCAGGCGGGGCAGCGAAGGTGATGGCAGGGGCAATGGTCACTCCGGGTGAACCTCGTTCTTTCTCATATGGTCATGGGCGCGTGAGAGCCACGTCTTCAGCGCGATCCGGGATGCTGCGTGACCCACAGTTCACTAACGCCCGATGACCCGTCGAGTGTGACGGGCAATTGGTCACTTCTCGAAAGTCATTGTTCCCCGGGTCGCGTTCGCCTCATGAATCGCGCGGTCGCTGTCCGCCCGACGGTGCCGTCATCGCATCGAACCACGTGTACCGAGGTCGATCCAGCTCGAAGATCGCCAATTGACCGAACGACCTGCCGATGTCCACGGCCTGCTCCCGACTCACGCCCACGACGAGAAAGCTGTCTTCGCTCCACGTGTTGTCGCTCGAGCGACCAACCACCGGTTCGGCGGAAACGCCGTGACGGAGGATGGCTGCCTCGAGCCGGACGTCGCCTCGCTGTTCTTGTCGGGCACGGTGCTCACGGCCGTCCGGGTTCCATGCCGTGATCACATTGACAGGGTTCAGGAAACGGCCAGTTCGCGCAGCGCATCCGGCCCGGCGAGCACGCTCCTTGGTTCGCATCGAACGATGATCGTGTCTGCGTACGTATCCCACATCACTCGTCGAGGCTTCATGAGGCTGAGTCCTGCGGTACGCGCACGGTCGAGATGTTCGCACAGCAGGAACGGTGGCCTGTTGGATCCAATGGCTAGGCCGATTCCCCAGCGCCGATCGGTAGCGGCCGCTGATTCAGCGAGGGCGACAGGCTTTGAGCCGTCGTGATCGCGAGGTCTCGATCGATGCACAGCACGAGCGTGACCCCGCGCGTGCGCTCTCGGTTGCCTCGTTCAAGGTGGAACAGACGACGTGGCCGAGTCGTGACGACGTGCCGAGGAGGACATGCGGCAACAGGGCGATGGCCCCATCGGGCTGGCTTGGGAAGAGTCGGCACAACAGCGGCCAACCCTCGATGAGCACGACGGTCGCTCGGTGGTGGCCGGCGGCAATGACGAGCCGCCCGAGGGAGTCGCGCATGATGACCGGGAATCGATTCGACTCCCGATCACGATCGGCCGACGTGATGCCCGTGAGCTCCCACCGACCGGTCCGGTAGTACTCGGCGTGCTCTCGCAGCACCCAACCTTGTGACGACCACAACGCTCGCGGATCGACCTCGCTCAACCACAGCGGCGAGTCGATCAGCTCTTGGGTGAAGGATTGCCGAACGCTTGGCTCGTGTTTGCTTCCGCCCGCCCGCGGGAACGGGCAGACCGCCTTCTGGCACACCATGGCCGAACACCACGCTCAGATCGCCGGCACCCCAGAGCCGGTTGACGAGGTCCGCTGCCACCTCAGGCCGCGATTCCGAGTGCGGCGAGCATCGGGGAGTAGGCCGCCGCGGGCCTCGCCGACTTGATGGATCGTGTCGCGACCAGCGAGCCCAATTCCGTGCAGCGCACGTCCATGGCGGCTCGTACCGTGCCACTCTCCAGCCAATAGCGAATGCCCGTCGAAGCGGCGTTCAGCTGGCCGAGTTCTCGCAGCAGCTCGATGCTCTCTCCCCCACCGAGTCCACCAGCGCCGCGCTCACGCGAGCCACGTCAGGGTGGCCGTGATGCGGCTTCACCCGCACTCCGGTGCCGGCTCCGGCGATGATCCACTCGATGTCGTCGGCGTCGATCACCTTCAGGTCGGCGTTCGCCAGCAACTCGTTGACCGTGGTCGACCAACGGGCCGCCAATGGATGCGTCAGCCACAGCACCAATCGCCATTCCGCAGCCTCGAACACGATGGCTTCACGGTTGCGGTTGTCGTGGCGGACGGATCCCACGGTGATCGTGAGGTCCAACTCGTCCCCGTCGTCGTCGAACGGCGGCACCATTTGCAGGAACAACACGATCAGCTGGTGTGGGATCGATGTCGTCACGTGCCCGTGCCTGTGACGACGTTGCGATGCGGTAGGTCGCCCGACTGGGCAGGAAGTCGGTCCAATCGACGTGCAGTCCCAACCATCCCTCGCCGAACTGCATCCACAGCGCCGGCATGGGGTAGGTCACGTCGCCGATGCCCGTTGGGAACGCTCTTGCTGCTCGCACGGTGTGGACGAACTGGCTCATCGGAACGACGACCGAGGCGGAGCGCTCGATGCTCCACGGGGAGGGCTGCGGACGGTGCTGAGGCACGAGATGGATCGCCGCCATGACAGAGCCGGCACTCGGCGACGATGGTGCTGTCGTCAGCGACGGAGAGTGTGATCTTCTCGTCAGTGAAGCACTCGGCGAATCGCCGTACACGCTCGAGAGAGTCGGCACCAACCGTTCCGCGTGGTGCTCGCCGTTCGGGTCCGCGACATCGATCACCAACTGACCCGCCTTGGCCTCGACGATCCATTGACGACCATCTGCGCGTTGGTCTGCAAGTACAGCGCCTCGCCCTCGACCTCGTTGACATCGATGGATGCCATTGCCACGTTGAGCAACAAGATCTCCCCGGGAGTGATGTCGGTCAGGTGGCGCTCGGTTCATTGCGGCACCACCATGTGGACGCTCGAGACAGCCGTGGGAGTGACCGGGCCGGCAGGAGCGCCGGCATCGAAGAGCGTCGGACCACCTCGCATGACAGTGACCGTGATCGGTCGGTGTGCAGCGAGGTCCTCGATCAGACACACAAGGCGGTCGAACGCCTTCCGGCTGAGATCGCCGAACGAGACCACGTCGGGGTCGTTCTGCGTCGGCCCAATCGGTCGGCACCGAAGCACCGAGGTCAGCCATCGCCCGGGCGAAGCGCCGCAGCTGCGGCTCGATGCACATTGCCCGGTGGTACTCGGCTTCGAGTACCTCGTTCGCATCGCTCATCAGGTTGTCGTGGTCGTCCATCGTGATCCTTTCAGGTTGTCGGGGTTGGTAACTGCTGTGATGATTGAACGGACACAGGGCGCTCGGGTGTGACGCGTACTGCGAGAAATCGCGGGCCTCATCAGGCGGCCGTACGTAGCGGGTTCGGTCCAGTGGTCGTGACGGACCGGGCGGCCCGGTAGAGGTCGGCTCCGATGAAGCCTGCGCCCAGATACACATCGGTGGGTACGCCGAGACGGGCGAGCTCGCGCACCGGTGCGGCGAACGCCGCCGAGTCGCCCGAGATGAGTACGACCGAGGAGTAGCGCCCCACCACCACAGCGGGTTCGAGGTAGTCGAGCAGACGATTGTCGGCACCGTTCTCGCCCCGACCGAGCAGCACCCCCGTCGAGAACGACTTCATTGCGGTTGACAGCAACTTTGGTCCGCATGCCGTCGTCCAGACGTCGTGGTCTGACTGCCCGATCGCGGTGCGAAGGCTGTCGAGAGCTTCGGAAACGTGGGCGGAGGCGGTGCCCGATCCGCCGACGAGGTTCTCGATGTCGACGAGCACGAGGCGCCGCCCTGCCGGCACCCATTCAAAGAGCGTCGGTGTGGGAGTAGTGCTGTGTCCGGCTGGGCGGATGCTGGCCACTCGTGCCTTCATGATGTCGTCCTCCATCTCTTGGCGAGCCACCGATCGGCATCACCACGTCCTCATCTAGAACGAACGAATGGGGTGCGGGTGTGACGTGGTTGGGGGAGAAGCTCGGGACAAGCTCGCTGCGGTGAGGTCACACCCGTGCGGGCATCGTTCGTTGGAGGTACGACGACCCTGAGGAGCAACCATGCCCGCCATGCAGACCATGAACACCGATCACGCCGCATGTGGCGACGTTGCCGGGCCGGCCCATGCCATCTCGGGTCGGCGCTGTCCCTACTGCAGCAGTTGGGAGACACACCGCCACGTCGAGGGATTCCGCGTGTGGTTCAAGTGCGACCGCTGCGGTGGTGTGTTCAACTGACCTGAATCAGCTCGCCGACCGCGGGCAGTTCCTCAGGACTTGATGCGCGTGCGGTATTCCTCAACAGCATCCTCGGGTACATGGGCGATGCCGTCGATCATGACGTAACGGATCTGCTTCGTCTGGACAAGGCGCAGCAGTTCTTTCGTCGGAATCTGAAGGCGGCGGGCGGCTTCCGAGGCGCGGACGCGGTGTGTCAGGCATCTTGTTCAGGCTGATTGCGGTACGAAATCGACCAGGGCGTCTGCTGGAATGCCGAGCGTTCCGTCATCGAGCCGAACCCGCGGGATCTTGCGGTCGTACATCGCCTTGATGACCACCCGAGTCGGTACGCCGAGACGTTCCGCTGCTTCAGTCGGGCGAAGAACTTCATCGCTCATTCCGCACCTCGTACGTCGAGCCCGAGCCTACCGTGAAGCAAGCGGATGACTGTGGCGAGTTCATCGCACAGACCCGGTGCGAGTTGACTTCGGTGCAACTCGGTCAGGGCGTTCTCAAGGCCTCCAATACTCGGAACGCTTCCTCGAGACCGAGTGTCAACGCGGGTGGTACTGGGTCGTCGTCGAAGGCGTTCACCGCGCTTGCTGTTCGAGAACCAGGGAGATTTGGTCGAGCGATTGGGGAACGCGGTGCCACGACACCGGGTCGTCCAGATCGTCGAGCGCCTCTTCGAGGACTCGTTGTTCGCTGATGGTGAGAGGTATGTCTTCGTTGATTGCTGCACGTGTTGCCGCGGAAGTACCGGGAGCGGTACTGCCATTGCTGTTGGAAATTGTCGAGGAGAGTTCATAGAGGATCCTGGAGAGTTGTTCGGCTTCAATTGCTTCGGGTTCGTTGTCGAGTGGTACTCGCCGTTGGACTGCGTCGGCCAGGCGGGCCAAAGAACTGGAGATGTCGGCGACCTGTTCGGGTTCGACCCGTCGACGGCCCGGTGGTCGCTCGGGCCATCTACTTCTTCGGAGCGCGTCGAGCGCCAGTTCGGTGGACGTCTCGGCGCGGGCCCGAACCTTGGCCAATGGATCGTTCACTTCGGCGATGGCTTCGTGCGACGTTTCGACGAGCGTTCGGACCGTGGCGGTGAGTGCGGCAGGGAGCGGGAGCGTGTTCTCATCCAGCCGGGCTGACGCGTGCACGAACTGGAACGAGGCCAGGTATTGGACCGACTCGCCGTCGGCTGTGCCTGACCACACCATGGTGCTGTCGGCGTCCGGCGACTCGGTCTCCGAGAGATCGGCAACGAAGTCGCCCAGATCGATGTGACCGCTGAGCACATCGGCGCCAGGCCGATAGCGCATCGATACTCGGGCAATGGGGTGGCTCATTTCGGGGTGTCCTGTTGGTCGAGCATCGCGACACGATTCTGTCGGATGCGGCGTCGGGTGTTGTTGAGCCGGCGGCTGACGGTTTCGCGGCGTTGACCGCGGAGTTCGGCCACCTCTTGCACGGTGTGGCCGCAGCCGTCGACGAGCCAGATCTCTTGGATCTCGACTGGTGACAATCCGTCGAAGCAATCCTGCAGGAGGGCAGACGCCACCATCTGGTCGTCGATGCCAGCCTCGAATGGGGCGGTTGTATCGGCCACCAACGAAAGCAGTTCGTCGCCACCATCAACCCCCGTGGAGTTGCCCGACACATACCTGCGGCCGGGGGAGAGCAAGCCATCTTTCCCCTCGAACAATCGGGCGCCCTCGCCACGTTGGGCACGCTGGCCCCGGTCGAACGAGATGCCCGCGTGGCGAACGCGAACGTGGCGTAGCGCGATGGATCGGGATAGCGGGCCATGATGTCGTCGGGTCGTTCGAGCACGCCAGCGGCGACCTCGGCAGCGATGTCGTCGGCGTCGAATCCGTCGCGGACTTCGACGCGACGCGTACGACCTCACGAAAGACCGCAGCGACGTACTGGTCGACAGCAGCCGCAAACCGTGTGGTGGGCTGGCTGAGGGAAGCGAGTGTGATGGTGCTGAGCTCCTGTCGTGAGGCCGATCGTCGGGGTTGAGCGATCGGTTGTCTGGGGGGACAGGTTCAGTATGAACAAGGGGTGTGACACGGCTGCCCGACGCGGTGCGTCAGTCCCTCGGCTCGTCCGGCTCGGTGGGCGCATAATCGGTGCGCCGGCCCTTCGACGTGCTGCGGCTGCGCGAGAAGTTGCGCTTGGCAGCCTCGGGCGACCACTCGTTCACCATCAACGACGCTGCGTCGCGGCGCAGTTCGTGGATCTCGGAAATTGGCGCGCGAATCGATGTCAACACGTCGGCGCCAGTCGCCAGCAGTTGTGATGCCAGCCCGTAGTCGCCCCGTTCGGCGGCGTCGCGCGCCTCCCGGCGGGTGCGAGCCACCTCCAGGCGAAGGACCTCCTCGGTGACGTCCTGGTCAGGCGCCGGGGTCGTCTGCCGACGCCTGGCCGGCGGTGACGACCACCGGCACGCTGACCGTGTGCAGCGCGAGGTCGCCGACGGTCGCCGCCCAGCGAATGGTCAACGTCGCGACCTCGACCGGCCCGGTCGATGTTGATGGGACGGAGGTGGAACTTGGCGACCAGCTTGCGGCGCTCGCCGCCGTATGCATCGCCGAGCGCGACCTGCACACCCACGGGAAGGTCGGTGATCGGGAACTCGTTGAGGACCGCGTGTCGCGGCGACGAGATTGCACGGTGTGATCTCGACGGACACGTTCTGTGCCACCACCGACGCGAGCCCACCGAACTCGTCGGCGAACACCTGTGCCGCCTGGTCCGGACCGGCGCACCAGTAGTCGTTGCCCATGCCGCCGTCTGCGAGCGCTGCCAGCAGCTGCTCGTCGTACCCGTCGTCGAAGCCGATGCACGACGTCGTGACGCCGTGCCGGTAGCCGCTCTTGATGAGTGGTACCAGGTGCTCGGCGCCGGTGATGCCCGCGTTGGCGTGTCCGTCGGTGAGGACGATGATGCGACGCAGCGCTTCCGGTCGAGGTGCGGTGGTGAGCAACTCGAGGCCCTTCAACCAACCGGCCGAGAGGTTGGTGGACCCGCGGGCGTCGATCGCCAACACGGATCGACCCGCCGCGTCGGGGTCGTGATGGGCGAGGGGGAGCACCAGCTGGACTTGGTCGTCGAAGGCGACGACGCCGAGTCGGTCGTCCGGCCCGGCGAGGCGGAGGAGTTGCGCTGTGGCCGCCGTGACGGAGGCGAGAGGTGCACCCGACATCGAGCCCGACCGATCGAGCACGACGACGACGTCGAGGGGGCGCGATCCATCGGGACCGCGGGCGGCGCCGTCAGCTCGAGCATCACGTGCACCACCTCGTCGACGAGAACGGTGACGAGGGTGCGATCGAACTTGACGGTCGGCTTCACGGGCGGCTCCTTCAGAGCGTGACGGTGCAGGTGGAAGTACCCGCACCTTCTGGACGTGAACGCACAGACGGGTCGTCGCGTGACGTCGCCGACGCGGCCAGACTGGGACCGGTGGCGACCCTCCTCCCGGACGACTTCGACCTCACCCTCCTGCCCGAATCCGAGCGGGGGGTGTGCAAGGCCCTGCTGCTCGGGCTCGACGACGCGTGGATCCTGCGTGCCGAGCGTCCCGATCCTCGTCGGTGGCCAGGATTGCGAGATCGACATCGTTCTGGTGTCGCCGACTCGGGGGGTGATCCTCATCGAGGTGAAGGGCGGCGTCGTCACGATCGACAAGGGCCGGTGGAAGCAGTACGACAGAGCGATCAAGTCGCCCGTCGAACAGGTGATGAAGGCCAAGCACAATCTGCTCCTCCGCCTTCGAGCGGCCGGCGTCGAGTTGGACGGCATGTTCATGTGCCACGCCATCGCACTGCCCGACGTCGGAACGGTGCCACCGGAGGGTCTCGGTCCGGATGCGCCCGCAGAGAACGTGTTCGCCAAGCCGGCACTGGCGTATCCGACGGTGGCGGTGAACAAGCTGTTGCGGGAGCACGGGCCGGTTCCTCCCGAGCGAGTCCAACGGTTGCTCGCCGCGCTGCGGCCCGACATCGCACTCGAGGGCGAAGGAGGGCAGGTGTTGCAGTGGGCCGGCAAGCGGCTCGACGCCGAGACCGAAGTCCACCTCGCGAACGCTCGCGGGCTCGACAAGAACCAGCGGGTGTTGGTGACCGGCGGGGCGGGTACGGGCAAGACGATGCTCGTCACCGATTGGGCGAAACGGGCGATCGGTCGCGGAGAACGAACCCTCGTCGTGTGCTTCAACAAGCCGATCGCCGACCAACTCCAGCGAGCGCTCGACGGAACCGAACGCGATGGTCGGCACCTATCACGACATCGCCGTGCGACTCCTCGAACCCCACGGCTTCAAGGTCGGGGGAAGTCCGACCCCGGAGTATTGGCTGCACGTGCCGACCGACTCGCTCGCGTTCCACGCCGAGCGGATCGGCACGCCGTTCGACACGCTGATCATCGACGAGGGCCAGGACATCCATCCGCATTGGCTGGCATCGCTGGAGCGACTGCTCGACCCGAAGGGCCCGCGCGACTGCTGATGGCTGCCGACCCGTCCCAGGCCATCTACGTGAAGCCGTGGACTCCACCGACGAACATGATGGAGATGCCCATGGTGTTCAACCTCCGCAACTGTTCGGCGATCGCCCGATTGGTGCAGCGACTCGGCGGCCAGGCGCCGCTGCCGTCGGCTCCCTTCGGCGACTCGGTGGTGCACCTCTACGCCGGCGGGAGAAGGAGGTGCGCAAGCGGGTTCGCGACGCCGTGAAGACGCTGTCGCAGACGTACGGCATTCCGTTCAGCCAGATCGCCGTGCTCACGACCCACACGAGTGCGCGACTCGTTGCTCGACGGGCCATCGAGGGTTGCCGGTTGGTGCGATGGGCCGACCGCTGTGAGGACGCCGTGCTGTGCGAGACCGTGCACCGAACGAAAGGTCTGGAGCGCACGGCGGTGATACTGGTGGACATGTCCGGTGAGCCCGATCCCATGCTGCTGTACATCGGAGCCAGCCGGGCCGTGTCGGTGCTGCGACTGGTCGGTCCGCCCGGCCTGGCGCACGCCGCGGGCGTGCCCGCGGGTGCGACTTCGTCGGCTTCGAACTGAGGAGGAAAGCACGTGAACGTTCGCCAGGCCATCCTGACTGGACGATTCTTCGACGCGATGTCGTTCGCCGGTGAATTGCATCGCTTGGACGTTCGCAAGGGAACGCAGATCCCGTACCTCTCCCACCTGATGTCTGTGTCGGCGCTGGTGCTCGAACACGGCGGCACAGAGGATCAGGCGATCGCCGGACTCCTGCACGATGCTGCTGAGGATCATGGCGGCCAAGTGATGCTGGACGAAATTCGGGTGCGATTCGGCCTTGGCGTGGCCGACATCGTGGCGGCATGCACCGACAGCCTCGAAGAGGAGGACAACGTCAAGCAACCGTGGTGGCCGCGTAAGGTTGCGTACGTCGATCACCTCAAGGCGGCGACTCAGGAGGCTCTGCTGGTCTCGGCAGCGGACAAGCTTCACAACGCGCGATGCATCCTGGCCGACTATCGAGTGATGGACGATGAGCTGTGGGAGCGTTTCAACAAGGACGCGGGTCGAGTTGGAAGTCTTTGGTACTACGGCCGATTGTCAGAAGCTTTTCTCTGCTCGACTCGGAAATTCAGCCAAAGCCGGAACTCTCGCCGAGGAGTTGGAACGGACCGTCGCTGCAATACGCGATCATGCGGTGGGACTCGGTCACGACGTGGAGGCCGAGCGGCGCGAGGGTCGCCTCGCTGAGTCGAAAGCGAGAACCTAGCGTCGTGCGGCCCGATCTGGATGTACATCACGGCTGACTCCGGTTGTCGCGGCGTCAGCTCCCGGAAGACTGGAGTTGCCAGGAGTTCTTCAGGCACCGGCGAGTTGATGGACCGCCTGGAATTAGGCGGCGGCCCGAGTGTCGACGTCGGCGAGGCCGTCGATCACCGCCATGATTTGGGCGATGCTTGCGACGATGGTCTCAGCCCTTTCAGCTGACGGAGCGGAACTCATCCCACCTGAGTTCCAACCGTTCAGGATCGGGATGTTCCGCCGCGGCTCTCGGCACGATCAGCTTGCTTCCGTGATGTGCCTGTAAACCGTGCTCGAGCATGGGGCCGTCGATCTCGGCGAGTATGTCGTCGCGGATCTCGATGACATAGTCCGGCCGAACTCCGAGGATGTTGGCATCGAACGCAGCATGGTGGATCTTGCACAGCGAAAGTCCGTTGGGCACCACGGGCTGGCCCTGCTCGTGCAGGTCGGAAGAATGTGTGCGGCGTCGAGCAATTGCACATGACGCAGATTGCACACTGAGCAGCTCTGCCGGTACGCCTTGAGTACACGTTGGCGGAAGGCAGCCTGGTGAAGCCGCTGGACCGCGAGTCTGGTGACGTTCGGCAGGACCGCGTCGACGAGGGCTGACTCGAGTCGGGCTTCAAGAGTTGGATGTCCTCGCATGCAACCGTGAACGTGCTGGTGGCGGGATCATCGGCGATGATCACCGCTGGCCATAGAGCGCTGTACTGCCCGCGGTCGAGACCACGGAAGTAGATCAATGGTCTAGCTTCGTGCATGGCGCGGCGAAGTCCGTCATTGTCATACGAACGTGCTGGGCTGCCTGATAGCGATAGCTGAGGAGCCCGTCGTCGCCGATGGAGTCTCCATACGGGTCCCGCGGGACTGGTCGTGATCGAGATCGGGACGTCGAGTGCCTGTGGTTTCCAGATTCCGGCCGCGCCGATGAGTGGTATTGATTGACCGTGAAAGTTGAAGCCCTTGGCGAGGGCTGTCCACGGCAGCACGTCGCCATGTAGCTGCTGGAGTTTGTCCAGGTATTGGAACGCCGCAATTCGGACAATTCGGTCGTCCGGGCGTTCGCTCACGGTGGAATCATTGCGCAATCCGCCCCGCCCTACCTGCGGACCTCTTGCAGATAGTGCTCAAGCTGGGATTGGGAGCTGCCGACGACCGGCACGTCGAGGTGGCTTCCTTCTCGACCCAGGGGAGGTCGGCTTGTCTCCGCTTGAGAGGCTCGGGGATCGGTTGTTCGGGATCAGCGGGCGCGTGAGTTGGCGAGTGATCAGCGGGCTGGGGCGTGTCGAAACGAGAGACCGAGAGCGACGGGCGTGGCTTGGAAAGAACCGGCACGCCTTCGCCGAGCTGGCAGCGGGGGTTGCCATCGTCTGTGGCGTAATACAACTTGTCAGGCCAGCGTTCGCGGCCGTATCTCGTCGGCGCTGTTCTCGCGAGGCCGCATGGATGGTGCACTACGTCATGATGCTGGTGGGCGGTGCTACCCGCAAGATAGTCGGAATCTTCGGCGAGATTTGGACGAGCGACGAGTTGGGCGGGCTTCGTCGGCACGGTTGGCATGTCGTGAACCACGTCATGTTGGAGAATCGTGACGTTGACCACGTGCTGCTCGGGCCGGGTGGGTTCTACGCGATCGAGACCAAGTTTCGCTCGGAGTGGGAAGATGTTCGCCGGTCGGCGGCAGGATTTGCGCCTCGGGCGTATGAAGACGCCTTCGGCGTCGCCGGCCGAATCGGTCGCCCGAGGGCAAACGTCCACGCCTTGGTAGTGCTCTGGGGTGGCGGAATCGGCAGCATCGAACCAGAGCCATTCGTGGTCGGTCGTGTCACCTTTTGCGCCGGAGAGTTCATTCGCGACTACCTCAGCGCTGTGCCATCCAAAGTGATCCCTGGAGCCGAAGTGCAGGCAGCGTTCGACGCTCTTGATGGCTATGTTCGCAAGCGAGACGTTCGGGAGATAGTGCTGGAGGGTGATTTCCCCCGCGACTCAGTCCGCGCCGTCAACGACGTGCTCTTCGCCTTGGCGGCCGCTATCAGCGCGCTGGCGCTGTTGACCCCATTCATGCGGCTGTCGCCCACCGGTCTGTGGGGCGTGCCCGCCGCCGCGGCGGTCGTTGCAGGATCGGTGTGGCTGCGGCGCACGCTGCGATCGAGTGTTCGCGCTCAACGCATGACCGCTGCCGTGATGGCGGTGACCCTGTACGTGACTGGTCTGATTCTCGCTGTGTGGGCGATCGAGACTCTGAGGCGCTGAACTTGGGGCGCAGCAGCTGACAGCCCTCGGCGAGCCGGCCAGGCGGCAGAGATTCGCAACCGCCGAGCGCCCTCGTCACACCCACGGCGTACGGTGCCTGCATGGCCGACGAACTCCTCGATGCGTTGCACGCGCTGACCGGGCGCGCCGACAGCGTGTTCCGTGCGGGGCAGCGCGAGGCGATCGAGGCACTCGTCAACGGGCGCGAGCGGGTGCTGCTGGTGCAGCGCACGGGGTGGGGTAAAAGCGCGGTCTACTTCGTCTCGCACGCACATGCTGCGCCGAGAACGGGTTCGGGCCGACACTGCTGATCTCCCCGCTGCTGGCCCTGATCCGCAACCAGATCGAGGCCGCCCAACGGCTGGGCATTCGCACGCTGACCGTCAACTCGGCCTCCGACACAACGGTGAAGGCGTTGGCCGAAGCCGTGGCCAACGACGAGGTCGACTTGCTGCTGGTCTCACCGGAACGTCTGGCCAACCCCGAGTTCGCCGACAAGGTGATGCCGCTGGTCGGTCGCCGCCCCGGGCTGATGGTCATCGACGAGGCCCACTGCATCTCCGACTGGGGTCACGACTTCCGCCCCGATTATCGCCGGCTCTCGCAGGTGATCGCCGGGCTCGGCACGGGCATCCCGGTGTTGGCGTGCACCGCGACAGCCAACGATCGCGTCGTCGCCGATGTCGCCGATCAGTTGGGCGCCGGCATCCGGTCCTTCGTGGTCCCCTTGCCCGCGACGGGCTGGCGCTGCAGGTGATCGACATGCCGGCGGCGGCCGAGCGGCTCGCCTGGCTCGACCAGGTGCTGCCGACGCTGCCCGGGACAGGCATCATCTACTGCCTGACCGTCCGCGACGTCGAGCTCGTTGCGACCTGGCTGCGCGGGCACGGTCACAACGTGCTGCCCTACACCGGTGGCACGGATGCAGACCTGCGGCTCGATGCCGAGGCCGCCTTGCAACGCAACGAGGTCAAGGCGTTGGTCGCCACCACTGCGCTGGGCATGGGGTACGACAAGCCCGACCTCGCCTTCGTCGTGCACTTCCAGGGGCCGGGGTCGCCCGTCGGTTACTACCAGCAGGTCGGGCGGGCCGGGCGACAACTCGGCGCGTCGACCGGGGTGCTGCTGCGCGGCGTCGAGGACAGCGACATCCAGGACTGGTTCATCTCGACAGCGTTTCCCGACGAGAAGAACGTCGACGAGGTGCTGGCCGTCTTCGATCTTGCCGCGGGCCCACTGACGCTGGGTCGCATCCTCGAGCAGGTCAACATGAAGCGCGGCGATCTCGAACTGGTGCTCAAGCAGCTGACGGTCGATGGCGTGCTGCGACGGCTCTCCGGGCTGACCTACGAGCGCACGCTGAAGGCCTGGACGTACCCGACGCAGCGTGTCGCCGACATCACCGCCGACCGCCGTCGCGAACAGCAGCAGATGCGTGAGTACGCCGAGACGTCCGGATGCCGCATGGTGTTCCTTGCGACGGTGTTGGACGACCCTGCGCCTGCGGATTGTGGGATTTGCGACAACTGCACGGGAGTGAAGAACACCGTCGTCCTCGACGAAGCCCTGGTCGCCGAGGCGCAGCGGTACATCCGACGTGGCTACGTCGTGATCGAGCCGCGCAAGCAGATCGGTGGCAAGAAGCTGAAGGACGAGCTTCGTGTGGAGGAGGGTCGCGCCCTGTGCATGTGGAACGACGCCGGCTGGGGCACGCTCGTTTCCAAGGGGAGGCGCGAAGGACGATTCGACGACCGCCTCGTTCGAGCACTCGTCGAGATGGTGGGCGAGTGGGGACCGAACGCCCATGCCGACATGGTTGACGTACGTTCCGTCCTTGCGGCAACCCGGTCTCGTCGCCGACCTTGCGCAGCGAATCGCGGCCGCACTCGGCATGCCCGTGATCGAACTCGTCGAACGGACGCGCAACACGCCGCCGCAGAAGCAGATGCGGAACTCCGCTCACCAGGAATCGAACGTTCACGAAGCGTTCCGGGTGGTCGGCGCGCCGCTGCCGGAACCGATCTTCCTGATCGACGACCTCGTCGATTCGCGGTGGACCATCACCGAGATCGGGAGCCTCCTGCGCGAGGCCGGCTCGGGTCCGGTCGTCCCCCTCGTTCTCGGATCGCTGCTCGGGCGAGACTGATCGCCGTGACCGACACCTCGCTGGCAGCACTGTTGCTGACGAATCGCATCGTCGATGTCGACGTCAAACCGCTCTCTTCGAGCGAGTTCTGGACGCTCTGCCGTTCCGTCGACGATCCCTCGCTGCTGGTCGGAGCATCGGCGGAGTCCATCGCCGGGCTGACCGATCTACCGCTCGATGGAGCCGAGCGAATCCCGAAACTGCTCAGCGCGGGTACCGCCTTCTCGTTCGAGCGCGAGCGCCTGGAGGAGGAGGGCATTCGGCTGGTCTCGGCGTTCGACGACGCGTTCCCGGTCGGCCTTCGCCAACGCCTGGGCGATGCGTGCCCGGCGTTCCTGCTCGTTGCCGGTCCGATCGAGTTCCTCTCGGTTCCCAGCGGTTGGCGTGGTGGGTTCGCGCGACGCCTCCGACGAGGCGCTGTCGGTCGCCGCGTCAGCCGCCAACGTGGCCGCGAGCGCCGGACGCGCTGTCGTCAGCGGCCTGGCGCGCGGCATCGATCAGGCCGCAATGGCAGCAGCACTCGATGCCGGCGCACCAGTCGTCGGCTTCCCGGCCGAGGGCCTGCGAGTGGTCGGCAGAAATGCCGAGGTCCGCAAACGAGTGCATGCCGGCGAGCTGTGCATGGCCAGCCCCTACGGCCCGGCGATGCGGTTCACCGCCGGTGGCGCCATGGGCCGCAACAAGCTCATCTATGCCCACGCCGACATCACCCTGGTCGTGTGCTCCGACCTCGGCTCGGGCGGCACGTGGGAGGGTGCCCGAGAAGCAATGCGTCGCAACTTCGGCCGAGTCGCGGTGTGGATGGGCGACGGCGCCGGGCCTGGCAATGCGAAGCTCGTCGAGGCCGGCGGCACCGCGCTCGTCGACCTGCAGGATCTGCTCGTGCTGGAGGCGGCGGCGATCCCGCCGAAGCAAGCCTCGTTGTTCGACTGAAGCGCACACTCCGGCGTGGGCCACGGACGCTCGATGACCGGATCGCCGGTGACCGCCCTAGGGTGAACGTCGCGGGACTTCGTCAGTGAAATCGAGTGTGTCCGAGTGTCAAGTGTCCTGGTGTTGTGCTCATGAGTGCAGATTCCGCCTTCCTCATCGAGCGGGTCTCGCCACCGGTTTCGCTCGACAGGTTGGAGTTGATCGAGGCCCAGAACCTGTTCGGCGAGCAGGCCGAATGGGGTTTCTCGATTCCGTGGATGTCGCAGGTACTTGCTGCGCCTCGCTCACTTCGGCCGATGCTGCGGGCCCCGCGGCCTGGTGACGGCCTCGGGCCCGGGGTGTTGGCGTATTGGTGCTCACTGTTGCATCTCCTCGTCTATGGCTTCGGTTGGTCTCATCCGGGGCGCGGCCTGCGGTGGTGGTACGACGCCGGCAAGCCGGTCGACGAACCCAAGCTGGCGTTGCTCAGCGAGGTGTGGGATGCGGACGGGCAACTCGAGTGGTTCGCGGCGTGGTTGTGGACGACCGGTGCGTGCAGCTATCTCCTCCGCCCGATCGGCTTCGCCGACGACAGGCGGGTCGCGGTCGACGCTGACTGGCTCGACGGCGTCGATGGTCGCATCACCGAGTCACACACGCCGTCCCCCTACGGCGGTGGGTCCGATCCGCTGCACCTCACCGCGCACATCGACGGCCCACTACAGCGGCGAATGCGCGGTCGTAGCCAACTGAGGTTGCACCCGTCGGGCAGGCGAACGGCGAGCTTCATGGTCGACTCGATGACCGGTTGGTATCGGGCCCTCGCCGAAGATGCCGCAACTCTGCCCGGTGACGAGGCCGATCGCTCGTGGGATGTCGAGGTCGTCGTGCGGCCGGTCGGTTCGCTCGGCACGTTCCGCCGATCCAGCTCGACGGGGCTGTGGTACACCGGTCGCCACCGCAATCACGTCGTCGGCAACTGACCGCTCTCGCCTGTCACACCCTTCGTTCATACTGCACTTGTCGGGTCAGCGGAAGGACAACACGGTGGATAGCAACGGGACGGACCAACAATCGAGTCGACCTGTCGGCGATTGTCCGGTCTGTCGCCAGCTGCGCCTGGAAGGGCCGGACCGGCGCGACTTCCATGTCGCGCCTGCATATGGGGGCGGTTGGACCACCTGGTCGGCGGCCATGCTCCGATTGGTCGAGCGGATCGGCCATCAGCCGACACGAGCGATCGTCATCGGCCAGCCGCTCGCAGGCCAGCGTTACGTCCAAGTGCTGGTCGGCCATGGCCTGGCCTATGCCGAGACTGGCAGCAACGTCTACCTCACCGGCGACTCTCGTTTGTCGACGGACGACGAAGCGCTGCTCTCGATGTTCGGGTGGGTTGCTCCGGCCGGGGCGGACCAGGCGGCCGAGCACTCGGCAAACTGGACGTTGCCGCTGATCCGTGGCGACTGGCAGTACCTCATCGAGATGTTGCTCGTCACCATGGTGAGCGTCTTGGGTTTCGACTCGCACCTGCCGGTTGAAGTACGCAGCTTCGGTTGCCAGCACCCGTGCCGCGACTGCTCATGGCCGGACGACTTGTTGGAACAGGCCACATGACCGTGTGCTCCAACAGCACTGCGCCGACCGACATCGTCGTTGATCTGAACGGTTGGTTCAGTACCGGCGCTACCTTCTGAGGTGTTCGTGACGCATTGCTCGACCCCCGGCTGGGGTTGGGCAGTGCGTCACGGCATTTTGAAGTTCGTCAGTTGCGGTCGCGGCGATGCAGTTCGTCGACGAAGGCGGCGTTGGTGAAGTGCGCGTCCGGCCAGGTCTTCGCCAACAGCGCCCGCGCCTCGGCGAACGATCGACCGTGGCGCATCATGTGCGCGGCCAGCACCAACCCGGTTCGGCTGCGGCCGCCGTGGCAGTGAACCAGGACTCGTCGATGCTCGGCCAGGAACGAATCGATCGAATCGAGCACATCGTCGACCACTGCGGCCAACGCCGGGTTGTGGTCGCCATCCTGGTCGATCAGGTACGCCTCGCGCCGGATCGGTCGCCGCATCGACGGATCGATGCGGCACAGCGACACGATCGCCCAGTCACCGGCCGCGTCGCCCGCCCCGCTGCGGTTGCTGGCCCAGACACCGGGCACCACCTCACGCGGTTCGAGCGGCCGTTCGTCGACGGGATCGCCGCTGATGGGATGGCCGACGAGTTGGAGAGCGAGCCGCTGCAATGCGAGGTGGTCGAAGTGGTGCACCTTGCCGTCGGCGTCGGTCACCTGGCCGTGGAGGTAGCTCACCCATCGCGTCGGGATGTTCTGGATGCCGGATGTCGCCCCGGCCAACGCCCCGGCGACGGCGGCCACCGAGTCGGTGTCTCTGCCGAGGTCGATCACGGCGGTCACCACGTCCGCAAACGTGTCGAAGTGACGAAGCGCCCACACCGCCTGGGCCAGCGCACCCATCGCCGATCCGTTGCCCGGCCCGCCGTCCGCCGGCGACCAGGAGGGTGCGAGCAACGGTTGATACACGGCAAGGATGTCGTCGGGCAGCATCTCCATGACCTCGTCGATCGCGGCGATCGGGTCGCCACCCTCCAACGCAACCCGCACCAGTTCGTGTTGCATCGCCACCGCCCACTGGCACAGCGGGTCGGCATGCGTCACCTCCGACAGCTTCATCGCCGCGTCGATGGTCGCCGCTCGGCCCGCGGCAGCGAAGTACACCGCGCCGGCCGCTGCTCGCATCAGCGAGCCGTTGCCTGCCGTGCTGTAGCCGTCGCGTGCGGTCATCACCGCGAACGCGGCATCGGGTGAGGTCAGGCGCGAGGCGAGCACCTCGCGTGTCAGGTTGCCGACGTCTTTCGCACATTTGCCCCATGCCCGGAAGCGGGCCAGTTGGTCATCGCCGTCGATGCCGCCATGGGCCAGCAGGCTCTCGCCGACAATTACCCCCATCTCGGTGTCGTCGGTGAACTGGCCGGGGTTCCAGATGCGGTTGCCCACCATCTCACCGGCGCCGCCGTGTACCGGTAGCGGAAACCGTTCTGAATACTCGCCGGGTTGGCCGAACTCGAACGGCGCCCCGAGCGCGTCGCCCACGGCGGACCCGACGATGCAGCCCACGGCGCGCTGCCGGCCCAGTGTGGTCTTCAAGAACCCGGACATCGGTCTTCCATTCTCGTGCCCCAGGACTGGTACCCGAAACCGTCGTGCCTGAGACCGCACAACCGGACACTTTACGAATCGGTGCAGCTCGGTACGCTCGGCCTTTCATCGACGAAGGAGTGCACATGAGCATGCTCGAACTCGGTCCCGACGAGTTGCTGTCAACGACACGGGCGGTGCGCAAGCGGCTCGATCTCACCAAGCCGGTGCCGGACGATCTCGTCCGCGAGTGCGTGGCGATGGCGTTGCAGGCACCGTCGGGCAGCAATCAGATCTCGATGCGCTTCGTGGTCGTGCGCGACCCGGAGAAGATCGCTGCGATCGGCGACGTGTACGCGCAGTGCTGGGCGATGTATTCGTCGTCGCCGGGGTTCGCGGGTCGGATCACCCGCGACGTTGCCGAGTTGCAAGCTCAGCAGGATCGCGTCGTGGATTCCGCCACGTACCTGTCGCAACACATGGGGGAGTGCCCGGCGTTGGTGATCGGTTGCACGACATCTCGCCGCCTCGACGGCGTGGCCGCGGCGCAGTCGGCGTCGGCGCTCGGCAACATCCTGCCGGCGATGTGGAGCTTCATGCTGGCCGCGCGAGCGCGGGGCCTGGGCACGGCGTGGACGACGATCCACTTGATGATGGAGCAAGCGGTCGCGGACATCGTCGGCATCGCCTACGACACGATGCAACAGGTGTGCCTCACGCCCCTCGCCTTCACCAAGGGCACGTCGTTCAAGCCCGCCGTTCGACCCGATCCCGACACCGTGATCGACTGGCGCTGATAATTCTGTCGACTATCGCGCCGCCCTCAGCATGAACACGATCGGCGGGCATGTCCCCGCTTGCGCCTCGCCAGTGACCTCGAACCCGTGACGTTCGTAGAAGGGGACGCTCCGTGGATTGGGGGTTTCGAGATAGGACGGGCAGATGATCCACGTCCACGATCTGGAGGCATCGCCTCATCAACTGGCCACCGAGCCCGGTTCCCTGGAGTGCGGTATCGACGCCGAACCACGGGAGGTACCAATGCGGAAAATCGGGGTGGGCTTCGTCCATCTGGTCGAGCACCGCAAACAGGTCGCCGTGTAGACCGGGCGAGGCGCTGTCGGTGAGCACGGCGACGATTTGCTCGCCGTCTGCTTCCGTACCCGGGGGCAGCCACAGGGCGACGGCCGAGAAGTCTCCCAGGCTCCAGACGGTGTGTTCGTCGAACGCCCTGCCGCCGAACGCGGCCAGGAACTCGGGGAAATGGGTGAGATATTGCTGCGACTCCGGATACAGCCAGCGCTCGACGGGGTCGTCCATGAACGCCGAGACGAGGGTGGCGTACACCCTCGCCTGATCACCGTCCGATACGGCCGAGAACGACATGGCACTCACGCTGCACTCCCTGTCGAGTCGTTCGAGGTGCCCAGGCGCGGCGACGACAACTCCACAGGGCGGGGTGCGGGGATGGGACCTAGACACAGACACCGTCCGGGTTGACGCCTCGCCAGCACAGTGCGCGTCGCGACGCGCCGCCGGTCAGCGACCCATCGGGCTGTGGGCCGACGATGACCACCTCGTACCAGACTCCGGCCACCGCATCGTCGCAGAACTGGCGCATCTCGATGTAGAACGGGCCATCGCCCAAGCCGGTGTTCGGGAAGATGCGCGCGGTCGACGTGCACTCGTCGGTGCTGTCGGCCTCGTCGGCCAGCAACAGATCGGTCAGCGCCTTCGCGTAGTCGAAGTTGTCGCGCCCGTCGGCCCACTGTGGCTCCAAGGCGTGGATCTGCGCCGTCACATCCTCGGTCACCGGGCTCGCGATCGGCCACTGCGGCGACTGCCTCCATTGCCCGCTCGCCGCGGCCGGTCCTCCGATCGGCAGCACCAACATGCCTCCGGTCTCGGTGTCGATCAAGGCCGCCACCGTCGGCGGGCTGTCGCCGCGCTGTCGTCGAGCCGGCCAGGATGTAGTCGCCGTGATCGTCCAAGCTGTCAACGCGGGTCGGGCCATTCGGCAGGGTGAACTGGCGGCGACCCGACCCGTCGCTGCCGACGATCGTCAGCTGGTAGCTCAGGAGATTGCCGTTGTCCTCGGTCATGTTCCAGGTCACCCAGCTGACCCGAGCACCGTCGGACGACACGGTCAACGCCTGCGGACCGTCCGGGAAGTCGTACTTGGAGGCGAGGCCGACCAATTGCATGTCGATCACGTTCTCGTGTCCGCTCAGGTCGCGGCTCCAGGGCAATGTCGAGCCCTCGCCGGACACCAACCCGACGAGGGCTCCGCCCCCGAAGTGGTAGTCGACGCCCGATTCCCACCCTCCGGCGTCGGCAATCTTGTCGTCCTTGCCGGTGACGACATCTGTTGCATGGGCCTCGTCGGAGACGTCGTCGACCTGGCCGTTGTGGGGCCGGTTGAGGTTGTAGAAGAGGGTCACGTGGCCGTCGACCACGTCCGGCGTCGTGGAGCTGCAACGACGTGCTGTCACTGGCGGCCACCACGACCTTCTCGGTGCCGTCGTCGGCGATGTGGCGGATGGTCGACGGGTCGCCCACGTACCACCCGTCGCCGGTGGGGTCGGCCACGACATCGTCGAACAGGCCCGGCGTTGATGATGCGATCGTCGCTGCCGGTCAACACGTGCAGCCCGTCCGGTGCCAGCAACGGCGACCTCGAGCCCATCGGGGATCGCCCAGATCGATCTGGTTCGCGCCGGACTGGTGGTCGCCGTCGTGGTTGTCGTTCCCGGCGGTTCCGTCAGCGGCACCGTGGAGTCGGCGGCAGCGACGGTTGTGGCAGCGTTGGTGGTGGCAACGGCGCTGGTGACGCTGGGCTCCGACGTCGAGGTCGCCGATGAACCTCCGCACGACGCCGCGATGAAGCCGATCGAGGCCAGAGCGGCGACTTTGCGGGCGATGTCGATGTGCGAAGTATGGCCGAGTCGAGATGGCTATGTCGGCAGTTTGACGACCGCGTCGGCGAGGTGTTCGATGTCGGCGCGGTCGCAGTAGATCTGGGCGCAGACCCGCATGGTCAACTCCTCGGCACCTGGGTAGACCGGCACCTCGATTCCGTCGGCCTCCAGCGAAGCCCGCGCCCGTTCGGCGTCGTCACGGGTCGATCCCAAGACGGCGGGGAGGCGCACGTTGACCATCGAACCGATCATCTCCTCCGGTGTCGTGAAGCGCGTGCCCCAACGATCGGCGAGGTACTGGCCGGCCCACCAGGCCAGCTCGTGGTTGTAGCGATGGATCGCCGCAACACCGTCGTCGCCGCCGAACTCGTTCATCAGCTCGATGGCGAACGGTGCAGTCAGGAAGTGCGACGGATCGCGGGTGCCCAGCAGGTCGAACTCGGCGGAGAGCCCATGGTCGAGGCCCCACGAGATCACGGTGGGGTGCAAGTACTGGTGGTGTTGCTTCGCTGCCCACAGCACGCCGGCGCTGCGCGGCGCCCACGCCCACTTGTGCAGGTTGGCCACGTACCAATCGACGCCGAACGAGTCGATGTCGACAGCAATGTTGCCGGGCACGTGGGCGCCGTCGGCCAGCACCAACACGCCGCGCTCGTGACAGAGCGCAGTGATCTCGGCCAACGGCAGCACCAGCGCCGTGCCGGGAGTGATGTGATCGACGATCAACATGCGGGTGCGCTCGCCGAGACCCGTGGCGATCGCGGCGATGTAGTCCCCAGGGTCGGCGCCCGGCTGCGGCAGTTCGATCGTGCGCAGCGTGCCGTTGATCGTGCGGGTCACGTACGTCGCCGCGTTCACGACGCCGCCATAGCCGAGGTTGGTCACGGCGATCTCGTCACCTGCGGCGAAGGGGAACGACCGCAGGATTGCGTTGGCGCCGGCGGTGATGTTGTCGACGAACATCAGGTCCTCGCCGGCGACCCCCACGAAGTCGGCAACTGCCGCGGCGGCAACACGAAGGCGCGACGGCGACGTGAAGGTGGCGTGCGCGTCGGCCAGTTCGCGCAGCATGAACTTGGCGGGCTGGCGCTCGATCTCATCGGTGATCGCCCGCTGATGGGCCAGCACCCGGCGCGGCGTCGCCCCGACGGTGCCGTGGTTCAGGTAGGTCACATCGGGATCGAGCAGCCACTCGCTGCGCATCCCTGGTCCGAAGGTGGGCATTGCCGCAGAGTATCGGTGCTGGCTGGCGGGGATCGGCGGAACTTGTGAGGTAGCGGGGTGTTGCTAGTACCAGGAACGTGTCGATGACGGCGTGCACCGAGAAATGTGCCGTCAGCCGTCGCGCGATTGGTGGTCTGGACACTTTCCTAGACGTGGAGATCAGAGGGCGTCCGTGAGCGTGGTCTACGGGCTGATCGTCGTCGGCACCGACAACTCGGCCGACGCGGATTCTGCGGTCGAGTTCGCCGCCGAATTGGCTCGGAGCGCGCGGGCTCCGTTGCACATCGTCGCCATGCACCACTCCTATCCCGACACGTTCTACGGGGCGCGGCTGCGGGCCGCATATGCGATGGGCTACTTCGAGGGCTTTCGGTGGATGAATGAGCCCACCGAGGAGCGGATCGTGGAGATCCATCGAGCCCACATCGACCGGTACGCCAACCGACTGCGTCGCGCCGGGATCGACGTGTCGACCCATGTCGTCTCGGGTGACCCGGCGAATCGCCTCAACGACCTCGCGGTCGATCTGGGAGCCGACCTCGTGGTCGTCGGCACCCACGATCTGAAGAGCGGGCAAGCCGATGGCGAGCACATGAGCTCCGGTGCCGACGCCTGGGTGCTGACGATCGACGACGGCTTGGTCACGATCCTCGTGAGGGCGCCGACCGATGCTCAGGCGCTCGAACTGGCAAACACGCTTCACCGGATCGGGTGATCGTCGCCGCCCCCGTTGCGCGGACGCCGCTTTCGCAGACACTCTGTCGCACCCCTTTACTACGGTGACACCGTGAGCACAGGTCGTTGGCAGGTCGAGCAGGTGTTGGCGTTGGCGCCGAGGCCGTCGTCGGTCGCGTCAGCGCAACCGCTCGCCGTGCCGGCTCGGTGGACCAGCACGGGGTACGACGCGCGGGCGGTGTGGGGGCGTTGCGTCGGCACCAGCGCCGAGCCCTACGAATGCGCCGTCGATCACGTCGATGTGGCGTCGCGGTGCACGTGCCCGAGTCGCATCTTCCCGTGCAAGCACGCGCTGGCGTTGCTGTTGCTGTGGGCGCGTGGCCAGGTTGCCGAGGGCGCGCCGCCGACGTTCGCGGCCACGTGGATGGCCAAGCGACTTGCTGCGGCCGAGCCGGCACCTGCCCCACAGCCAGCGGCGGAGGAACACGCCGACGCTCTCGGTGCAGCAACCGCGGCGGAAGCACGCCGCACCGCCATTGCCGCCGCTCGAACCGAACAAGACCCGCGACGACCGCGTCGCCCGCATGGCCGCGGGCCTCGCCGAGCTCGACCGCTGGCTCGACGACCGTGTGCGCACCGGGCTGGCCGACCCATCGCTGGCCAGCTACAAGACATGGGACTCGTTGGCCGCGCGGCTGATCGATGCCCAGGTCGGCGGGCTGGCCAACCGGGTGCGGCGTTTGGCCGGCCTGGTCGGCGCCCATCCCGACTGGCACTCGCAGGTGCTGGCCGAGTTGGGGGTGCTGCACCTGCTGGCCACGTCGGGCCGCCACCTCGGCACGCTGCCACCGGGTCTCGCCGATTCGGTCGCGGCAACGATCGGGTGGCAGGTGCGCCAGGCCGACGTGCTGGCCGGTGTGCCGCAGACCGACCACTGGGTGGTGATGGGTCGCAGCGATACGCGAGAAGACCGCATCGAGGTCCGCCGCATCTGGCTGCGCGGCGCGTC
This sequence comes from Ilumatobacteraceae bacterium, assembly GCA_963805445.1. Taxonomy (GTDB): domain Bacteria; phylum Actinomycetota; class Acidimicrobiia; order Acidimicrobiales; family Ilumatobacteraceae; genus JAENVT01. The sequence goes on from CAWDUI010000038.1 coordinate 204,702, forward strand.
GACCGGGGCGTGGGCCATGGTGCTGTCGTTCGCCGCCTACCAGCAGAGCCTCGACACGTCGTTCGATGTCGGTACACAGGTGCATGCGGATCTGTTCCGGTATCCGGGGGCGGTCGCCCTGCGGGTGCTGGTCGGCCCGCGCCACAGCGAGCCGCTGCCCGGCCCGGCGATCGTCGGCTCGTCGATCACCGGCGCGTGTGCGGAGATCGGTCGTGCGCTGGCCGCCGAACCATGGCTCGAGCGGTACCCGATCTGCGTGCTCGCTGCGCCCACGCGCGACGGCGGTCGTTGGTTGCTGACCGATTCGACCGGGTCGCTTCCGCTGGTCGATGCCGCCGCGGTCGGCACCCTGCTGGCGTGCACTGCCGGTCGCCCGACGCCGATCACTGCGGAGTGGACTGCGGCTGGTCTGGTGCCGCTGACCGTGCATCTCGCGGACCGAGCCGTCGACATCGGGCCCGTCGCCGACGCGTCGTTCGTGAAGGCGGCGTCATGACCGCCGACTGAACCGGCCACGACGACACTCGGCGACTACTGGCGCGAGATGGTGACAGTCGCCCTGCTCGGCACCGACCGGCGCGACCCGCCGGTCCCGCCGGCCGGTGGGCTGGCCGACCTGGCCGCCGACGATCCGCAGCCGACACCGTCGCAACGACTGCTGCAACAGGTGGCCGGCTGCGCGGTGGCGCAACGCGCCGGTGTGTTGCCGGGTGCCGGGGCGCGACTGCTGGCGCCGCCCGACGACGATCCTCGCCCCGCTCACGCCACCGCGTTGCCAGCGCCACGTGGCGGCGGGTCATCGCCGACTGGCCGGTGTTGGAAGACGAGTGGGTGCTGGCCGTCGTGCGCAGTGGTCGCCGGTTGGCGCCGGAGCTGGTCGTGCCGCTGCTGGCTCGTCACCGCACCGACGCCACCCGCCACGCCAGGGTGTTGGTCGCCGCCGGCCCGCTCGGGCAGTGGATGATCGAGTGGTCGCCGCGATCTGGCGTGCGCGGCGCAAGGGGCCCGCCGTGATGGAAGCGATCGGCGAGTTGCCCGAGTTGGCGATCGTGCCCGACCTGTTGCCGGTGCTGTCGGCCTCACCCCAGCAGGCGGCGCGCACGATCGCCGGCGGGCTGGCGTCGGGCGTGTTCGGCACCAGCCATCGCGCCGTGCTGGTCAACCTGGTCGCCCGGGTCGACCCGGCCTCGCTGCCGGCGCTCGGCGATGCGATCGGCCACGTCGACCCGTCGCAGCCGACGATCGGGTTGGCGTTCGCGCTCGCCGACCTCGCCCGCCTTCGCCATCAGATGCTCAGCGAACTGGAGACACCATGAGCCCGCCGTCCTCGCCGTCCCAGGCGCCCCCACCGCCAACGTCCTGCGACCGCATGCCGAGCACGAGTTCGCCCACGAGTTGACGGCACTTGCCGCGGCCGACGACCGCGAGCGCCCACCGAGCTGGCGGCTGTCGCCGTGGGCGGTGGTCACCTACCTGCTCGGCGGCGCGTTGCCCGACGGCACGGTGATCAGCCCGAAGTACGTCGGTCAGCGCCGGCTGATCGAGATCGCCGTCGCCACGTTGGCCACCGACCGGGCCCTGCTGCTGCTCGGCGTGCCGGGTACCGCCAAGACCTGGGTCAGCGAGCACCTGGCGGCGGCGATCAGCGGCGACTCGACGCTGCTCGTGCAGGGCACCGCGGGCACGGCGGAGGAAAGCCTGCGCTACGGCTGGAACTACGCCCGCCTGCTGGCCGAGGGGCCGAGCGAAGCGGCGCTGGTGCCCAGCCCGGTGTACCGGGCGATGCGGGCCGGGTCGATCGTGCGGGTCGAGGAGCTCACCCGCATGCCCAGCGACGTGCAAGACGCGCTTGGTGACCGTGCTCAGCGAGAAGACGCTGCCGGTGCCCGAGCTGGCCAGCGAGGTCCAGGCCGTGCCCGGGTTCAACCTGATCGCCACGGCCAACGACCGCGACCGGGGCATCAACGATCTGTCGGCCGCGCTGCGCCGGCGCTTCAACACCGTCGTGCTGCCGCTGCCCGCCGACGCCGACGAGGAGGTGGCGATCGTGCGCCGGCGCGTCGCCGAGATGGGCGTGGCGCTGCGCCTGCCGAAGGTGCCCGCGGCCGACGAAGAGATCCGCCGCGTCGTCACGGTGTTCCGCGAGCTGCGCAGCGGCGCGACCGAGGATGGCCGGGTCAGCCTCAAGGTGCCGAGCGGTTCGTTGTCGACCGCCGAGGCGATCTCCGTGGTCACCAATGGCCTGGCGCTGGCGGCGCACTTCGGCGACGGTCAGTTGAACGCGGCCGATGTCGCCGCCGGGATCGTCGGCGCGGTCGTCAAGGACCCGGTGCACGACGCCGTCGCCTGGCGCGAGTACCTCGAGGCGGTGGTCCGCGACCGTGCGGACTGGGACGACTTCTACGAAGCGTGCCGCGAGCTGTGATCGGCCCGGGCGGCGGGCCGTGACCGCGACGGTGCAACTGCTGGGGATCCGCCACCACGGGCCCGGGTCGGCGCGGTCGGTGGTCCGCGCCCTCGACGCCTCGAACCGACGCCGTGCTGGTCGAACTTCCGGCCGATTGCGAGGCGTCGCTGGCCTGGGTCGGCAACGCACACCTCGTGCCGCCGGTCGCCTTGCTCGGCTACGTGGTCGATCATCCGCAGCGGGCCGCGTTCTTGCCGTTCGCCGAGTTCAGCCCGGAGTGGCAGGCCTTCACCTGGGCCCGTCGAACACGGTGTGGCGGTCCGGGCCATGGACCTGCCCATGCAGCAGTCGCTGGCGGAGCCACGGCGAGGCAGAGGCGAGCAGCTCGCTCTGGCCGCACCAGGCGATCCGATGGCCATCGGTGATCCGCTCGCGGCGTTGGCCGCGGCGGCCGGCGACCCGGATCCGGAGCGCTGGTGGGACGACGTGATCGAGCACCGCGGCGATGGTGCGCCGGCGTTCGACGCCGTGGCGAGGCGATGACAGCCGTACGCGGCGGCCGCGAGGCCTCCACACTCGGCGAGGCCCGGCGCGAGGCCCACATGCGCCAGGTGCTGCGCAAGGCCGATCGCCGAGGGGCACGAGCGCATCGCCGTCGTCTGCGGCGCGTGGCACGTGCCCGGCGCTGGCCGAGCCGCTTCCGTCGGCGGCCACCGATGCCCGCACGCTGCGCGGCATGCCCCGGGTGAAGGTCGGCATGTGCTGGGTGCCGTGGACCCACCGCCGTCTCGCCGCGTCCACCGGGCTACGGCGCGGGCGTGCGCAGCCCTGGCTGGTACGCGCACGTGTTCCACCATCCTGGCGAACCGGGGATCACCCGGTGGTTCGTCGATGCCGCCCGGCTGCTGCGCGACCACGGCATGTCACGCCTCGCCCGACCACCTGATCGCGGCGACCCGTGCCGCCACCACGCTGGCGGCGCTGCGCAACCGCCCGCGGCCCGGCTTGGCCGAGGTGCTCGACGCGGCCGACACCGTGCTGGCCGGCGCCAGCGGCATGGCGCTGATCCAGCGCGAGCTGATCGTCGGCGACGCGATCGGCGAGGTGCCCGACGATGCGCCGCAGGTGCCGCTGGCCCGCGACCTCGCCGCGCAGCAACGCCGGGTGCGGCTGAAGCCCGACCGGCGCGCGCGCAGACCGTCGAGCTCGACGTGCGCACGCCGAACGGGCGTGCCCGGTCGGTGCTGCTGCACCGGCTTCGAGCGCTCGGCGTGCCGTGGGGCTCGGTCGAGGAGGGTCGGGGCAGCAGCGGCACGTTCCGCGAGACGTGGAGGCTGCTGTGGGAGCCGGAGCTGACGATCCGCGTGATCGAGCTGTCGGCCACGGCACCACCGTGCAGGCGGCGGCCACGCACCGCCTGCTCGAACGCGCCGAGGGGGTCGAGGCGCTGGCCGATCTGGTGGCGGTGCTCGACCTGGCGCTGCTCGCCGATCTCGGCCGACGTCGTTCGGCCCGTCGTCGCCCGCGTCGAGGCCCAGGCCGCGCACGATCCCGACGTCGTGCGGGTGATCGACACCCTCGGCCCGCTGGCGCGTGCCCTGCGCTACGGCGACGTGCGCGGCACCGACGCCAGTGCGTTGCGGGCCGTGTTCGACGGGCTGGTGGTGCGCGTGCTGGCCGGAACGGTGATGGCCTGCCGCTCGCTCGACGACGACGCTGCGGCGGCGATGGTCGAGCGCCTCGCCGGCGTGCAGGCCGCGCTCGCCCTGGTCGATCATCCGGCGCGGCGGGCCGAGTGGCCGGCCGTGCTGACCATCGTCGCCGAGCGCAGCGACGTGCACGGGTTGGTGCAGGGACGAGCGACGCGACTGCTGCACGACGGCGGCAGCTGGAACCGTGCGCTGGTCGGGGCGCGCTTGTCGAGGGCCCTGTCCGTCGGCACGGCGCCGGCGGTCGGGGCCTCGTTCGTCGAAGGGTTCCTGGCCGGCAGCGGCACGGTGCTGGTGCACGATGCCGAGTTGCTGGAGGTGATCGACGGGTGGGTTTCGTCGCTGGCCCCCGACGCGTTCATCTCCACGGCGCCGCTGCTGCGCCGCACGTTCGGCGCGTTCGAACCGGGCGAGCGCCGCCAGCTCGGCCTGTTGATCGCCCACCAGGCCGCGCCGACCTGGTCGGGCTTTGGCAGCGATGTCGACGGCCAGCGGGCCGCCGCCGCCCTGGCGACCGTGCGGCAGCTGCTGGGCGTGCCGATCTCGGATGTGGGACCGTGAGTGATGCTGCGGCAGTCCGGCCGCGTCAGCGACCCGGAGCGGTTGCGCCGGTGGCGGATGGTGCTCGGCGGCACCGACGACGGCGACGGTGGTGCCGGCCGCGACTCGGGCCAAGGTGTGTCCGACGTGCAGCTCGATGGCAACGATGCGCGGATCGACGCCGCGCTTGCCGCGGTCTACGACACCAGGCCCACCAAGCGCGGCGGCGGGGGCCGCGCCGGCGGGCTCGGGTCGTCGGCGCCGGGCGTGGCCCGATGGCTGGGCGACATCCGCCGGTACTTCCCGACATCGGTCGTGCAGGTGTTGCAACGCGACGCGATCACCCGCCTCAACCTGCGTCAGCTGCTGCTGGAGCCGGAGATGTTGCGTGCCGTCGAGCCCGATCTGCACCTCGTCACGCTGCTGGTCGAGCTCAACAAGCTGTTGCCCGACGCGACCCGAGCCACGGCGCGTCAGGTCGTCGCCCAGGTCGTCGAGCAGATCGAGCAACGCCTGGCGTCGCGCACCAAGCAGGCGGTGCACGGGGCGTTGGCGCGCAGCCAGCGCAGCCGCCGCCCACGCCTCAGCGACATCGACTGGGGCCACACCATCCACGCCAACCTGCGCCACTACCTGCCCGAACAACGCACGGTGGTGCCCGAGCGGTTGATCGGGTACGGCCGCCGCCAGCGCAGCTTGTCGCGCGATGTGATCGTGGCCATCGACCAGTCCGCCAGCATGGCCGACAGCGTGGTCTACGCGGCCGTGTTCGGGGCGGTGCTGGCCTCGATGCCGGCGTTGCGCACCAGCGTGATCGCCTTCGACAGTGCGGTCGCCGATCTCACGCCGGTGCTGCACGATCCCGTCGACGTGCTGTTCGGCGTGCAATTGGGCGGCGGTACCGACATCGCCCAGGCCATCGGCTACTGCCAGCAGCTGGTCACCCGCCCGGCCGACACGGTGCTGGTGCTGGTCAGCGATCTGTTCGAGGGCGGCAACGTCACGTTGCTGCACGACCGCGTCGCCGCGCTGACGCAGGCCGGGGTGACCGTGGTCGTGCTGCTGGCGCTCAGCGACGAGGGCGCTCCCGCCTACGACCACGCCCAGGCCGCAGTGCTTGCCGAGCTGGGTGTGCCGTCGCTGGCCTGCACCCCCGACGCCTTCCCCGAGTTGCTCGCTGCCGCGCTGGAGCGCCGCAACGTCGGCCGCTGGGCCAACGAGCACGGCATGCACACGGCCGTGGCGACATGACGTGCGGCCCGCGCCGATATTGTCGACGCAATGACCAAGGATGTGCAGTTCTACTTCGACCCGGTCTGCCCGTGGACATGGATCACGTCGCGGTGGCTCGTCGAGGTCGCCGAGCATCGCGACCTGCGGATCACCTGGAACCAGTTCAGCCTTCGCTACCACAGCAAGCCAAACCCCGCATACGACTGGCTCCGCGACGAGATGGACGATCAGCACCCGGGCATGCGCGTCCTCGCCGCCACGAAGCAGCAGTACGGCAACGCGGCAGTGGGCAGGTTGTACACAACGCTCGGCACGCAGATCCACCATGATGGCGACGAGCGCTTGGTGCGCCTGGCCGAGGGGATCGCGGCCGCGGGTCTGCCGGCCGGTCTGATCGAGGCCGGCACTGATGCCAGCTGGGACGCGGTCATCATCGACTCGACCGATCGGGCCGTCGACCTGGTCGGCAAGGACGCCGGCATCCCGATCGTGGTGATCGGAGGCGCCGAGCACACGTACTTCGGCCCGGTGCTGTCCCCGGCGCCGACGGGCGACAAGGCCCTCGAGCTGTGGGATGCATACGTCGTGCTCGGCAGCATCGACGGGATCTACGAGATCAAACGCACCCGTGATGTGCGACCGATGTTCCCGCCGAGACCCGACTGCTGAACTGCCTATTGCGTCGCCTGCGTGCCGACCTTGAGCTCCCGGAACGGTGACTTGGAGTCGATGCCGGGCTCTTTCGGCAGGCCGAGCACACGCTCGCCGACGATGTTGCGCATGACCTCGTCGCTGCCGCCGGCGATGCGCCCGCCCGGCGTACCGAGCACCAGCATCGACCACGCATAGGTGCCCCACTCGCCGGTGTCGGCGACCAGACGTGGCCCGAGCACGCGCGACACGAAGTCGCCGAGGCGGCGCATGTTCATCGTGCCGGCCAACTTGGCGATGCTCATCTCCGGCCCTGGCAACTGCCCGGCCTTGATCTTGTCCATCGCCCGTTGGTTGTTGTAGCTCGACACTCGGGCGTGGATGATCAGGTCGGCCAATTGGTCGCGCACCAGCGGGTCGTCGTTCAGGCCGAGGTGGCGGACCATCTCGATCGCCCTCGCATACAGGTTGACGCCGCCACCACCGCCACCGCCCGCACCGATCGCGGCGCGCTCGTTCATCAGCGTGGTCAGGGCAACGTTCCAACCGTTGTTGAGGTCACCGAGGCGATCGGCGTCGGGCACGCGAACTTCGTTGAAGAACACCTCGTTGAAGCTGGACCCACCGGTCATCTGGCGCAGCGGTCGCACCTCGACGCCGGGCGCCTTCATGTCGACGACGAACCCGGTCAGACCCTTGTGCTTGGGCAGGTCGGGATCGGTACGGGCGATGATCTCGCCGATGTCGCTGTAGTGCGCGCCGGTGGTCCACACCTTCTGCCCGGTGATCACCCATTCCTCACCGTCACGCTCGGCCTTGGTCTGCAGGCTGGCCAGGTCGCTGCCGGCGCCGGGCTCGCTGAACAGCTGGCACCCGACGATGTCGGCCGCGGTACATCTTGGCGAGGTAGCTCTGCTTGGCCGACTCGCTGCCGTGGGCCAGGATCGTCGGCGCCACCATCCCCAGCCCGATCGTGAAGGCCGACTGGTTCGGCACCTGGTACTGCGCCTCGAGTGCGTTCCAGGCCTTCTCGTACACGCCGGGCAGAGCCCGACCGCCGTACTCGACCGGGCCCGTGATCCACCCGAACCCGGCGTCGTACTTCTTGCGCCGCCAGTCGCATGCCCGCTGCAGATCGTTGGACTCGTCGGTGCGGTTGCGCTCCTCGAACATCGCCACCTTGTCGGAGCCTTCGCCCCACACGAACTTGCGCTCCGCCTCCTTGCGGCGAGCATTGGCGTCGAGGAAGTCGCGTGCCTCGGACTCGAACGCCTCCACTGTGATCGGTGTGATCTCCGTCATGGAGCGAACCGTAGCCCGGGCGCACATGGCAAGCTACGGCCGTGGATCTCAACGGATACCTCGCTGTCCTGGCCTCGGAGGCGAATGTACTGGCGTCGACCGCCGAGGAAGCCGGGCTCGACGCGCCGGTGCCGACGTGCCCGGGTTGGACGGTGCGAGACCTCGTGCTGCACCTCGGTGAGGTTCATCGTTGGGCGACGGCCGTGATTGCCAGCGGGGCGATGAAGCTCAGCGACGTTCCCGGCGACACGCTGGGCCCGCTGCCCGGGCCGGCGGACACGATCGACTGGTTCTGCCGCGGCGCGATCACCTTGCGCGAGACCCTCGACTCGGCCGATCCGTCCTTCGACTACGCCGCATTCCTCGCCGACCCGGCCATGCCGCGCGTGCGGTTCTGGGCGCGACGCCAGGCGATGGAGACCAGCGTGCACCGCGTCGACGCCGAGTCTGCGGTCGGCCGATGCACGGCGCTGTCGCCGGAGGTCGCCCTCGACGGGATCGACGAGTTCCTCACCGGCTTCCTCCCACGGTCGCGCACGCCGCTACACACCGATCGGGCACGCACGCTGCTGATCGCGCCGGACTACAGCGAGCAGCGGTGGAAGGTGACGATCGGCAGCGAGATGCCGGTGACCGTGCGAGAGATCGGGGCTGCCGCTGACGCCGATTGTGTGGTGGCCGGACCAGCCAGCGACACCTACCTGGCGATCTGGAACCGGTGCTCGCTCGACGGGCTGCGGATCACCGGCGACCGCGGCGTGATCGATCAGCTGTGCGACAGCGTGCAGGTGCGCTGGGGCTAAGCCTGCCCGGCGCCCTCACAACCAGTCACGCTTGCGGAAGACGCGATACAAGACGAAGCTCAAGACCACCATCATCCCGATCGCCATCGGATAGCCGAGCTTCCAGCCGAGTTCGGGCATGTGCTGGAAGTTCATCCCGTAGATGCCGGCGATCAACGTCGCACCGAACACGATCGAGCCCCACGCGGTGAGCTTCTTCATCACGAAGTTCATCTGGTTGCTGATGACGGCCAGGTGAGCGTCGACCGCGTTGCCGACGAGCTCGCGCTGCTCGTCGACGAGGTCGACGGCGCGCAGCAACTTGTCGAACGCGTCGCGACACGTGACCAGTGCGTCGCCGTCGATCCACTGGACCTCGCGCCGCAGGATTGCCGACAGCACCTCACGCAGCGGCACCACGGCCCGGCGCAGCTCCAACAACTCGCGGCGGATGGCGAACAGGTCGTGCTGCAGGCCCTGCTCGGGTCGCATCTCCTCGCTGAAGATGCTGTCTTCGATCACCTCGAGCTTGTCTTCCAGCACATCGGTCGTGTCGAAGTATCCGTCGATCAGGCTGTCCATCAACGTGGCGAACAGCTGCCCCGAAGTGGTGGTGGCGGTATCGTGCCGCTCGCAGAGCTCGAGCAGCGGCTGCGGGTCCCACTCCCTACCGTCGGGGTCGTGGCGCCGGATGGTGATCAGCCAGGCCGGCCCGAGGTACATGTCGATCTCGGCCAGAGAACCGGAGAAGGCGACGATATAGACGTGGTCCTCGAAGCGACGCATGCTGGGTCTCGCGGCGCGGCGCCACGCCTCGTCGAAGGTGCGATCCGCCAATCCGTATTGGTGAGCCAGGGCGTCGAGCTCGGCTTCCTCCGGGTCGACGACATCGATCCACGTCACCGGTGGGACACCGCCGTCACCATTGAACGTGTGTGTCACCTGCATCGGTGCGAGCGTAGGGCCGTGCGGCGACGAGCGTGTGTGATCGCAGCCGCGAACGCTAGGGTCCGTGGCTTATGGGTCAACAGGTTTCCGTCATCGAAAAGCCCAGCCCACGTCCGGGTCTGCTGAGGTTCGAGACCAACCGCAGCCTCACCGGGATGGGTCACGAGCGGTTCACGTCGGTCGCCGACGCGGTCGGGCCGCGACCGGCCGCTTCCCTTGCGCGGCAACTGCTGGCAACGGGCAAGGTCGATTCGGTGTACATCTACGGCAACATCGTCACGGTCGACGTCGCCAAGGGCTTCACCGGCGATGGCTTGGCGGATGTCGTGCGCGACATGTACCAGTACTGGAAGCCGGGCATGGAGATGCCCACGTTCGACGCCCCGGCAGAGGAAGCGCCGGCAGCGGCAACCGGCGACGGTGAGAGCGGGCCGGCCGTCGCCGAGTCGCCGTACACCCAGTTGGTGCCGCAGAACCTGCGCGAACGCAGCGCCGCGGCCCTGGCCAAGTGGCAGGCCGGTCACTAGCGACTCAAGTCTTGGGCACTCGCTGCCGATGCAGGCGTGTGAAAACCGTCGAGCAATCAGCGACCCGGGTCTGGGCTTTCCTGGCTCTTGCCGTGGCCGCGGCGGCGATCTACTTCCTCGCCCTCGACGGAACTGCGGCGGCGGTCTACTGGGATGTCTGCGTTGCGGCGATGCTCGGCTTCGGGTTCGTCGTCGTGTCGCGCTTCGACCGCCATCGTGGTGCGTGGACCGTGGTGCTGCTCGGCCAAGCCTGCTTTGTGATCGGTGACGTGTGCTTCGCTGTGCTCGAGCACATCTTCCACAGTGATGCCTATCCGAACATCGGCGACATCTTCTACGTCGCCGGGTACCCGTTCACCGCTGTCGGCCTCACCATGCTGTTGCGTTCCCGCGGCTCGTCGCGCGATGCCGGTGGCGTGATCGACGGCTTCATCGTCGCCACCAGTGTGGGCGTGCTGCTGTGGGTCTTCTTCGTCGTACCCACTGCGTTCGACGACACCATCCCGGTGTTCGAGCGACTCGTCAGCGTCGCCTACCCGGCCGGCGACCTGTTGCTGATCGCGATCGGCGCCCAACTTGCCGTGCGTGCGGTCCGCCGCCAGGCGCCCTACTGGATCGTCGCGATCGCACTGGTGGCCTTGCTGGTCTCGGACCTCGGCTACCTCTATCAATCGCTGTACGGCGTGTACGCGGAGGGTGATCCCATCGACTTCGGCTGGTGGATCAGCTACGCCCTGATCGTCGCCGTCCTGCTGCATCCCCACGTCGGCGACATCGCCGCCGCGCCCACCAGGTCGACGCCGCGCCTGTCGCCGCGACGGATCGTCGTGCTGTCGCTGGTGACCGTGGCCGCGCCGTTGACGATCGCGGCGCGCTCGGCGGCGGGGGCGAGCCTGCAACTGCCCGTGCTGCTCGGTGGCACGGTGGTGCTGTTCGCTCTCGTGGTCATGCGCCTCGTGGTGATGGCGAGGGAGTTGGAGACCAGTCGCACGCTGTTGCTGCACGAGGCGACTCACGATGCACTGACCGGGTTGAGCAACCGCACCCTGTTCAGCGAGAAGATCGCCGACGCGCTCGAACTGGGCCCGGTTGCGGTGCTGTGCCTCGATCTCGACGATTTCAAGCTGGTCAACGACAGCCTCGGTCATCCCGCCGGTGATGAGGTGCTGCGGGTGGTCGGCGAGCGGCTGTCGGGCCTGCTGCGGCCGGGTGACGCCGTGGCCCGCCTCGGTGGAGACGAGTTCGCCATGTTGATCTGTGATCGCGACGCCTTGACCGGCGCTGCGGTCGCCCAGCGTGCGTTGGAGTCGATCCGTCAACCGATCGGCATTCCTGCCGGGCACGCGGTGCACTCCAACGTGTCGGTGGGTGTGGCCCACAGCACTGACGACAGCTCGGTCGAGGCGTTGCTGCGCGATGCCGACATCGCCATGTACCTCGCCAAGCAATCGGGCAAGGGCCATCACGAGGTGTTCCAGCCGGGCATGCGTCAAGACATGATCGATCGGCTGGAGATCCGCGCCGAGTTGGCCGAGGCGCTGGCACGCGACGAGTTCGTGCTGCACTACCAACCGATCGTCGAAGTCGCGACCGGGAGACCGGTCGGCGTGGAGGCACTGCTGCGGTGGGAACATCCGCGCCGTGGCCGCGTCGAGCCGATGCAGTTCATCCCATTGGCCGAAGAAACCGGGCTGATCGTCCCCATCGGTCGGTGGGTGTTGATGGAGGCCTGCCGACGCGCCGTCGAGCTCGATCCGCGGCCCGATGGTCTCGAGATCGCCGTCAACCTCTCGGCGGTTCAGCTGCGCGACCCCGACCTCGTCGACGATGTGCAGCGGGCGCTCGACAGCGCCGGCCTCGCCCCGTCGCGGCTGATCCTCGAGCTGACCGAGTCGGCAGTGGTCAGTGACATCGAGGCGGCGGCCATCACGCTGTGCGAGTTGCGGACCCATGGAGTGCGCATCGCCCTCGACGACTTCGGCGCCGGTTATGCGTCGTTGCAGCACCTGCGGGCGTTCCCCGTCGACATCGTCAAGCTCGATCGCAGCTTCGTGGTCAGCAGCCTGCAGACCGACTCAACCGTGCTGAGCGGCCTGATCGAGATGGCTGCCAATCTCGGCATGGAGACGGTTGGCGAGGGAATCGAGGAGCCCAGCCAGCTCGACATGCTGCGCACCTTGCGCTGCCGGTATGCGCAAGGGTTCCTGATCGCCAGGCCGATGCCGTCGGATCGTCTCTCCGAGGTGTACGCGATCGGCGGGCCGACCGATCTCGATGCCTTCGAAGAAGTTCTGTTGGATGAGCGAACACCTGTTCGATATACTTCCACGGGTGTCGACATCGCTCGCTGAACGCTTTCCTGCGCTGATCGCCGTCGCGGCCAGCGAGCGTACGTTGCCCGTCGACCCGTGCCTGGCCGGGTTGCTGCCGTCCCTGCAACGCGGGTCCACCATCGCCTGCGGGGGCCGGGCCGCGGTGTCGTTGGCACTGGCAATCGCTGCATCACCGTCGCGTGAAGGCGCCTGGGTCGGGGTTGCCGGCCTGCCGGAGTTGGGCATCCGCGCTGCTGCCGAGATGGGTGTGGCGTTGCAGCGATTGGTGATGGTCACCGGCGATCCGTCGTGGGTCGATGTGTTGGCGGCGATGATCGACGGGTTCGACGTGATCCTTGTCGGCCAGGGCGTCGCCCGGCTGGGTCCTGGTGCCGTCCGCCGGCTGCAGGCCAGGGCGCAGTCGCGTGGGGTGGTCATGCTCACCGTGGGGGTGCCCGCACTCGGCGCCGATCTGCAACTGACCGCCGACGACGACCACTGGGTCGGGCTCGGCCAGGGTCACGGGGTGGCAACGGGCCGGCGAGTGTCGGTCGAACTGGGTGGCAGGCGCATGCCTCGACCGCGGCAGGCAACCGTGTGGTTGCCCGGCGCCGGCGGCGCGCTGGCAGCCGCCGTCGACACCGCGCCTGACACCCGCGAGACCACCCTTCATGCCGTCGCGGCGATTTCCTAGGGTGGCGACAACGATGCGCTCGATCGCTCCACGGCTGGGCGTGTTGTGGTGCCCGAACTGGGCCGTGGTCGCCGCCCAGGCCACAGCTGACGAGCCCGTTGTGGTGCTGTACGGCAACCGCGTCGTTGCTCACTCGTTGGCGGCAGCGCGAGACGGGATCGTGGTCGGTCAGCGCCGCCGTCAGGCCCAGTCGTGTTGCCCGCATGTGCGCCTGGTTGCCCACGACCCCGACGGCGATGCTCGCCGCTTCGAGGGGGTGGTCACGGCGATCGCCGCGCTGATCCCGCGAATCGAGATCACCGAGCCGGGCATGGTCTCGTTCCTTGCCAAGGGGCCATCGCGGTACTTCGGTGGGGAAGCAGCAATGGCCGAGCGGATGAGGAACCTGGCCACCAGCGAGCTCGCTGATGCGGGCACGGCGCTGGAGGCGGTCGGAGGATTCGGGGTCGGTGTGGCCGATGGGCGATTCGCGGCAACGATTGCCGCGCAACGCTCTACAGGCGGGGCCCCGGTGATCGTGGCCAACGGGCCGGAGGCCACCGCCCGGTTCCTGGCTCCGTTGCCGGTGCAGTTGCTGGCGTCGGTCGCGGGCCTCGGCGACGAGTTCGTGCAGTTGTTGCAGCGACTCGGGATTCGCCAGTTGGGCGACCTGGCCGCGCTGTCGGCTGCCGATGTGCTGGCCCGGTTCGGGCGAACCGGCGAGTTCGCTCATCGCCTGGCCCGTGGTGGCGACGACCGCCCGCCCGACACCGTCGAGCCGCCCAGTGGGCTGGTCGCCATCCAGGTGCTCGACGACCCCGCTCACCACGTCGACACCCTGGTCTTCATCGCCAGGCAACTGGCCGATGAACTGTCGAGCGCACTCGGCGCGGACGGCAAGGTCTGCACTCGACTGATCATCACCGCCGAGACCGATCACAGCGAACGCAACGAGCGACTGTGGTATCGCTCGACGGGTTTGTCGGCGGCGGCGATGGTCGAACGGGCCCGATGGCAACTCGATGCCTGGGTCAACAGCGCCGCACTCTCGGCCGGCGTGACGATGCTGCGCCTCGAGCCGATCGAAGTGCGCAGTGACGATGGCGTGCAACTGGGGCTGTGGGGCGGGCGCACCCAGGCCGACGAGTGGGCAGCGCGTGCGGTTGCCCGGCTGGCGACGTTGGCCGGGGCCGATCAGGTGGTTGTTCCGGCGGCGACGGGTGGTCGGTTGCCCGGCGATGCCTATGCCTGGGTGCCGGCAGTCACTGCTGACCTGGTCGACCCGGCTCAACGGCTGACCCCGACCGATGGGCCATGGCCGGGCAGCTTGCCCAGCCCGGCGCCGGCGGTCGTGCACGCCGAGCCAGTGGCGATCGAGGTGCACGACGCCGAGGGCCACGCCGTTCGGGTGACCGGCAGGGGATCAGTCGGCGCGCCACCGGCCACGGTGCAGCGTGGCGGAAAGGCCGCGTCCACCGAGACCGTGGTCGCCTGGGCGGGTCCGTGGCCGTTGGAAGAGCGCTGGTGGGATGCCGCCAGGGCCAGGCGATCGGCACGTTTCCAGCTGCTGACCGGTTCGGGCTCGTTGTTGCTGGTCAGCCTGGAACGACAGCGGTGGTGGCTGCTCGGCGAGTACCGCTAGCGCTTGCCCTGGCGTGATCGAGGCGACTAAGTTCGCTTGTTGAACTGACTCGGAGGCGACATGACCGACACCCTCAACAACGACCCAGGCAAAACACGACCCAGGCAACAACGACACAGGCAGCACCGACACCTGGCATCCGACGGCATGCGTGCTGTGCTCGATCAACTGTGGGCTCGAGGTGCGTGTCGACGGGCCGGCCATCACCCGGGTGCGCGGCGACAAGGCCCATCCCGGTTCGCAGGGCTACACCTGCGAGAAGGGCTTGCGCATCGATCACTACCAGAACGGCCCGCACCGGCTGACCAGCCCGCTGCGCCGCCGGCCGGACGGTTCGTTCGAAGAGATCGACTGGGACACCGCGATCGCCGAAGTCGCCGCCAGGTTCAGCGACGTGATCGCCGAGCACGGTGGCGACAAGATCTTGTTCTACGGCGGGGGAGGGCAGGGCAACCACCTCGGTGGCGGGTACGGCGGCTCGACGCGCGCCGCGCTCGGCATCAAGTACACCTCCAACGCGCTGGCGCAGGAGAAGACCGGCGAGTTCTGGGTCGATGGTCAGTTGTTCGGCCGGTCCCGCTGCCACACCACCGGTGATTACGAGCGTGCCCAGGTCGCGGTGTTCTGGGGCAAGAACCCGTGGCAATCCCACGGCTTCCCCCAGGCGCGCAAGATCCTCAAGGAGATCGCCAACGATCCTGCCCGAACCCTGATCGTCGTCGACCCGCGGCGCACCGAGTCCGCCGATCTCGCCGACATCCACCTTCGCCCACGCCCGGGTGGCGATGCCGATCTGCTCGCGGCGCTGCTGGCGACACTCGTCGACGAGCACCTGCTGGCCGATCGCTGGTTGGCCGACAACGCCCATGGTGTCGACGAGGTCGTCGCCCACTTGCGGGCGATCGACATCGGCGCGTCATGCGATCGCGCCGGTGTCGACGAAGCCACGGTGCGTCACGCCGCACGAGTGATCGCCGGGGCAACCGGCGGCGTGTCGATCTATGAAGACCTCGGCATCCAGATGGCCCCGCACTCCACGCTGAACAGCTACCTCGAAAAGCTGATCGTGTTGCTGACCGGGAACTTCGGGATTCCCGGCGGGATGAACCTCCACTCGCACTTCGTGGCGCTGCTCGGCGGCAACGCCGGCAACCGCCGCCCCGGCGACCCCGAGCCGGGCACGCCGGTCACCGGGCACCGGCTGGTCACCGGGCTGGTGCCGTGCAACGTGATCCCCGACGAGATCCTCGGTGACCACCCGGATCGGTTCCGGGCGATGCTGATCGAGTCGGGCAACCCGGTGCATTCCTTGGCCGACAGCCAACGCATGCGTCAGGCGTTGCGCGCCCTGGAACTGGTCGTCGTGATCGATGTCGCGCTCACGGAGACGGCGCGCCAGGCCGACTACGTGCTGCCTGCCGCCTCGCAGTACGAGAAGTGGGAGTGCACGTTCTTCAACCTCGAGTTCCCGCGCAACGTGTACCACCTGCGCCGACCCATCTTCGAGCCCCTTGCCGGCACGCTGCCGGAGTACGAGATCCACTCCCGGCTGTGTCGAGCGTCTGGGTGCATACACCGATGCCGATCTGGTGACGCTGCGCGAAGCCGCAGTCGCCGGCAGGGCCGCGTTCGCCGAGGCCTTCATCAACGTCAGCATCGAGCGCCCCAAGCTCGCCAAGTTGGCCGCGGTGTTGCTGTACGAGACCCTCGGCCCGACGTTGTCGACTCCCGACGGCGTCGATGCGCGCGGCGCGGCCGCGGTGTGGGGACTGGCCCAGCGTTGTGCGCTGGGCAACGCCGATTCGATCCGCCGCGCCGACATCAGTGACGACTCGGCGGTCAGCCTCGGCGACGCGCTGTTCGACGCGATCCTGGCCGCGCCGCACGGCCTGACGTTCACGGTCGACGACTACGACGAGACCTTCCGCCGGCTGGAAACCCCCGACAAGAAGGTCTCGCTGGCCATCCCGGCGTTGCTCGACGAGCTCGACACCCTGACGACAGTCGTCGGCCGCCAGCCGTGCCGCGACGATCGACTACCCCTTCGTGCTGGCTGCCGGCGAGCGCCGGTCGTCGACCGCCAACACGATCCAGCGTGACCCGGCGTGGCGCAAGAAGGATGCGCAGGGCGCGCTGCGCGTCTCGATCGAAGATGCGGAGCGCATCGGGTTGACCGATGGCGATCGGGCGCGGATCACCACCAAGCGCGGCACGGCCGTCGCGGTCGTCGAGGTCACCGACACGTTGCGGGCGGGGCACATCACGTTGCCCAACGGCTTCGGCCTCGGACCCGGTGGCTCCAGCGATGCGATCGGCGTTGCGCCGAACGAGCTGACATCGTCGGACGATCGCGACTGGTTCGCCGGCACCCCGCACCACAAGCACGTTCCGGCACGGCTCGAGCGGGTCTGATGCGCCGTACGCGATTCGACGACTGGCCCTGCCCGATCGCCAGGGCCACCGATCTGATCGGTGACTGGTGGACGCCGCTGATCATGCGCGAGGCGTTCTCCGGGCGGCGCCGATTCGACGAGTTCCAGTCGGCGCTCGACACGCCGCGCGCCGTGTTGACCGTGCGCTTGAAGCGGCTGTGCGCCGAGGGGATGCTCGAGCGCGTCGCCTATCAGCAGTCACCAGTGCGCTACGAGTACCGGTTGACCGACAAGGGGCGGGCTTTCTGGGATGTGCTGGCCGCCATGTGGCGATGGGGCAGCGACTGGCTGTGGCCTGATGATGCTCCACCGGTCGTGCTGAAAGACCGCCAGACCGGACGCATCGTGCAGCCGCTCGTCGTCGACGCGGAGACCGGCGAGCACCTCGACGTGCGCACCGTGCGCATCGGACGCGCCCCGCTGTCGACGTTGATTCACTGCAGCCGGCTGATCAGCGTGGCCAAGGTCTCGATCGCGCCGGGTTCGGCAACATCGACCAGCCGCAGGATCACGGTCGTGACCCCGGCCTCGGCCAGGCGCATCACTCGTTCGTAGTGATCACCCACCGTCCCGGCGTTGGTCTCGCGGGCGAATCGGTCGGCTCCCATGCGCTGCGGGCGGAGGCGGTCGATCGACGCGGCGACGGCGTCGCGGTCGCGCCCGATCAGCACCGTCGACAGGTGAGAGACATCGATCTCGCCCGCGTCGCGGCCGAACTCGAGGCAGTGACGGGCAAGTGCGGCGACCTTTCCGGACACGACGTCCGGCTCACCGAACAGGTTGCACCCGTCGGCGTAACGGGCCACGAGTCGCAACGTGCGCCGCTCACCCGACCCACCGACCACGATCGGCACACGCGGCTGGACGGGCCGCGGGTAGCAGAGGGTCTCAGCGATGGTGACCGTCTGGCCCTCGAACCGCGGCGACCCTTTGCCCCACAGCATCGGCAGTACCTGCAGCGCGTCGTCGAGGTGCGCATATCGACGATCGAGCGCGGGCATCTCGATACCTGCTGCGGCGTACTCCTGAGCGAACCAGCCGACGCCCAACCCGCACATGATGCGACCGCGGGACAACACGTCGAGCGTGGCGATCTGCTTGGCCAGCACTGCGGGGTGGTGACGGAACGCGGGCGACACCAACACGCCGAGCCGAACTCGGTCGGTGACCGCGGCCAGCCAGGCCAGCGCTGTGTACGGCTCCGGGATGTCGGCCCACGCCGGGCCGACCTGTGGGATCTGGCGAAGGTGATCCATCATCCAGATGTGATCGACACCCGCGGCTTCAGCTGCGGCGCCGATGGACCGCAGGTGTCCCGGCAGTTCTCCGCGCCCTCCCGGCCAGTCGAACGACGACAGGTGCAGGCCCACCCGAATCCCTGCCGGGGCGGTGACGGGCGTGGTGCCGGCGACCGAGGGTGATCGGCGACGAGTCGTCAGCGCCGCGGGCACCACCACGACCGGCTCTGGAGTCAGCACGTCGTCCCACGGTTCGGCCAGCACGTCGGCGCGAATGCCCGGCCATCGGCGGAGCTGTTTGGCAACCACATCGGCCGGCACCGAGACCGGTCGTGCCGCGTTGCGACGCCGGCACTCGGTCGCGGCAGTGTCGAAGACCACTGCGATGCACGCCAGCCGTGCCTGACGGGCAAGGTTCCTCCACGCAGCACGCATGTCGGCGTCGAAGCCCAGCGTGTCGACGACGGTGGTCAGCCGTCTCCGCAGACGGCGGGCGACGATGTCGTCGAGCACGGCGAACGCGTCGGTCGAAGCCCGAAGATCGTGCTCGGTCTCACCGACGACGGCGCGCAGGGCGTCGCTCGACACGATCTGGTTCGCGGCGAAGTGCTCTGCCGCCCACGCCGACTTGCCGGAGGCGACCGGGCCGATCAGAACGACCAGACAGGGGACGGCAACTGCGATGGCTCGGCTATCCGACCAGTATTCAGGCTCGCCAGGTTATTGCACCGACGGTCAGGCCGGGACGAGCTCGCGGCGATCGACCTCTGGTCGCAGCACGTCGTTGCTCAGCCGGAACCCCACGCCGCGAACCGTGTGGATGAAGCGCAGCTCGGGTGCCCGCAGCTGCAACTTGCGACGCAGGTTCGACAGGTGGACATCGACCACATGTGTGTCGCCCACCCAATTGGGGCCCCACACCTCTTCGAGGAGTTGCGTACGAGCGCACACCTCCGACGGCCGACGGCACAGCTGCTCGAACAAGGCGAACTCGATCCGGGTCACGGGGATGTCGTGGTTGCGTACGCGGATCTCCTTGCGACCGACGTCGACCGTCAGCGGCCCGAGGGTGATGACCGACGCGTGGATCGGGTCCCAGCCGGAGTGCAGCTGCCGTGGGCGCCGCAGCAGTGCCTGACACCGGGCAGCCAGTTCGTCGGGGTTCACCGGGGTGGAGACCACGTCGTCGGCGCCTGCACGCAGGGCACGAATACGCATGTTGTCGGCATCGGGGGGAGCGATGCCGACAACATACGAGTCCGTCAATTCACGCATGGTGTCGAACAGACTGCCGCCGTGCGGGCTGGGCAGTTGCAGATCGACCATGACGACATCGGGTGAGAACGAGGTAGCCAGCGTCAACGCCGCTGGACCTTCCGTCGTTGCACTGACGGAGAACCCACGGCTGCGCAACGCGGCCGAGGCAACACGGCGCAACAATGCGTCGCTGACTGCCAGGAGCACACGTGGTGCCAGTTGTGCATCCGGTTCCATTGGTTCTATCTTCCGCCTCGTGGTGTGTCGGTCAGTTCCCCGAATTCCCAATCCCTACACAGGAGTTATCGGCACACGGTGGCCTACCTGAAGCACGGATTTCAACAATTCGACCAGCAGCAGGCCGATGCGGTGCGCCGCGTCGTGGCTGCTCGGACGCCCGTCGATGCCCGCGAGCGCGACTCGATCGCCGCGTTCCTTGCTGCCCTTGGCACGCTGAAGCATCCGTTCGACGAGCTTGCGTCGCCGACCCACGTCACCGCCTCGGCCATCGTCACCGGTGATGCCGGCGTCGTGTTGCATCTCCACAAGCGTCTGGCGATCTGGCTGCAGCCGGGCGGCCACATCGATGCCGGCGAGCAGCCGTGGGAGGCGGCGCAGCGCGAGACACGAGAAGAGACCGGCCTGCCGGTGGTCCCGGGCGACGATCCGTCCGCACTCGTCCACGTCGACGTGCATCCCGGGCCCCGCGGCCACACCCATCTCGACCTTCGCTATCACCTCAGCGCCCCCTCGGTCGCGCCGTCCCCGCCGGAGGGAGAGAGCCAGGAGGTTCGCTGGTTCACGTGGGCAGAGGCGATCGCGATGGCCGAGCCGGGGTTGGAGGGAGTGTTGCGCGCACTCCAGCCTGGGTCACCGAGGCAACCCATCCTGCGCCAGGCAACCGCGACCGACGCTGCGGCATGTGCCCGGGTGTACGTGCGCTCCAAGGCGTTCGGGCTCCCCGAGGTGCCCGAAGTTCACACCGAGCCCGAGATCGCCGCCTGGATCGGTGACGTCGCCATTCCCACCATGGATGTGTGGGTTGCCGACCTCGACGGTGTGGTGGTCGGCCAGATGATGCTGGCCCCGGGTTGGCTGCATCACCTCTACATCGATCCGTCGTGGATGGGCCGAGGGCTCGGCGATCGATTCATGGCCCTTGCCCGCCAACGCCAGCCGGGCGATCTACAGCTGTGGGCGTTCCAGACCAACACGCGGGCCTGCCGGTTCTACGAGCGTCACGGCTTCGCGGCGCTCGAGTTCACCGATGGTGCGGGGAACGAAGAGCACTGGCCCGACGTGCGCTACGGGGCAGCTCGGGGTGGAACACCCGGGTAGGGTTTCCACATGGCCACCATGGCGCAAGTCGCCAAACACGCCGGAGTCGGCATCGGCACGGTGTCGCCGCGTGATGAGTGGCAGCACCAAGGTCAGCGAGTCGACACGCATCAAGGTACAGACCTCTGCAGCGGAGCTCGGCTACCGCCGACCCAGAAAACATCGCGCTGAACAGGGGAAAGGCGGCCGACTGGTCGCCGTACTGGTGCCGTTCTTCGACGAGAAGTCGGCGTTTCAGCGCATCCGCGGCGTTGTCTTGCGGCTTGCCCCGCACGGCTGCGCGGTGGTGTTGCACAACGTGGAATCACCAGAACAAGCTCGCGCCAAGTTGGTGGAACTTCCACGCAACGCAGTTCTCGACGGCCTGATCGTGATGTCGTTGCCGCTCGTCGGAGACGAGGGCGAGCGACTGATCAACGCCCGGTTCCCGACGGTGTTGGTCGATACGTCGTATGTCGGGCTACCCAGTGTGCGCATCGACGATCGAGCGGGTGGAGCGCTGGCCACGCGGCATCTCATCGCCCTCGGTCACGAGCGGATTGCGTTCGTCAGCGAGCCGCCGCACAACGCCTTCGGCTTCGTCGCCGGAGCGCACCGCGAAGAGGGCTTCCGGGCGACGATGGCCGGTGCCGGGCTGGACGTTCCGGTCTCGTACGTGCGGTACGGCGCATTCCTCCACTCGGCGGCAAAGCGAATGGCCACCGAACTGTTGTTGCTGCCGGATCGCCCGACCGCAATCGTCGCCGCGTCCGACGTGCAAGCCATCGGTTGCCTCGAGGCGGCAGCACAACTCGGTATTCTCGTTCCCGAGGAGTTGTCGGTCGTCGGATACGACGACATCGATCTCGCCGGTCTGATGGGCCTGTCGACCGTCCGCCAGCCACTGGTCCATTCGGGAGAGCGGGGCGCCGACCTCGTCCTCGAAGCGATCTCGATGCGAAATCGTCAGCCGAACACCGAGATGCTGGAATTGGAGCTCGTGGTGCGGGCGACCACCGCAGCAGCGAAACGAGAGGGGACACGATGACCGAGGCCGGTATGCACGACTCAGGCACCAGATTGTGGTGGCAGGACGCGGTGGTCTATCAGCTCTATCCGCGATCGTTCGCCGACAGCAACGGCGACGGAATCGGCGACTTCGAGGGGATCCGCAGCCATCTCGATCACCTACGCGACCTGGGCGTCGATGCGATCTGGTTGTCGCCATGCTTCCCGTCGCCGCAAGCCGACCACGGCTACGACGTCGCCGACTACTTCGACATCGAGCCGATGTACGGGACCCTCGCCGACTTCGACCGCACCTTGGCCGAGGCCAAGCAGCGCGGCATCCGCATCATGCTCGACATCGTCCCCAATCACTGCAGCTCCGACCACGCCTGGTTCCAGGCGGCCGTGAAGGCAGGCCCGGGCTCGCCGGAGCGGGCGCGGTACTGGTTCAAGGACGGCAGGGGCCCGAACGGCGACGAGCCACCGAACAACTGGAGGGCCATCTTCGGCGGCCCGGCGTGGACGAGGGTCACCGAAGCCGACGGCACGCCTGGTCAGTGGTACGAGCACACGTTCACGCCGGGCCAGCCCGATTTCAACTGGTACAACCAGGACGTCATCGACTACTTCGACCGCATGCTGACCTTCTGGTTCGACCGCGGCGTCGAGGGCATCCGCGTCGACGCTGTCCCGGTGCTCGGCAAGCATCCCGACTTGCCCGATTCGCCGCCCGCGCCGTCCGGGCTGACCGACGGCCAGCAATGGCGCTACAACATCTACGGGCACTTCTACCCGACGGCGCACGACGTGTGGAAGCGGTGGCGGCGACTGATCGAGGAGTACGAGCGCACCCACCCCGGCCGCCACCTGGTGACGATCAGCGAGTCGTACGGCGCGCCGGAGGAGCTGATGAAGTACATGCAGGGCGACGAGTTCCACCAGTCGTTCGCCTTCGACCTGATGCTGATCACCTGGCAGGCCAAGCCGATGCGCGACGCCATCGCCGGCTCGCTCGACATGCTCGCCACCGTTGGTGGCGCGCCGGCATGGACGCAGAACAACCACGACACGCAACGCATCGTCACCCGCCTGGGTCGGCTCAACGCCAACGACCCGGCGGCGTGGACGGGCAACAACCTGGTGTACGTCGATGCGCCGATCGACCTCGAGCTCGGTCGCCGGCGGGCCCGCGCCGCGATCACCCTGACCGCCGCGCTCCCCGGCGCGCTGTACCTGTACCAGGGCGAGGAGATGGGTCTCGAGGAGTATCTCGACATGCCCGCCGAGGCCCGCCAGGATCCGCTGTTCGTGCGCTCCGGCGGCACCGAGCTGGGGCGCGACGGGTGCCGTGTTCCGCTGCCGTGGACCAGCGACCCGGCGACGTCGTTCGGGTTCTCGCCGGCGGGTAGCGCTGCGCCATGGCTACCGCAGCCGCCGACATGGGGGGAGCACTCGGTGGAGCGCGAGGCAGCCGACCCGCAGTCGATGTTGGCCTGGTACAAGACCCTGCTGGCCCACCGCCCGCTGTTGACGGGCGGCCTGACGTGGGTCGAGGTCGACCTCCCGGAGTGCCTGGCTTTCGAGCGCGACGACGTGCTGATCGTCACCAACTTCGGCGGCGAGGCTGTGGACCTGCCGGCCGAGCTCACTGCCGGTCGCAGCGTGATCCTGGCAACACAGCCCGACGCGACAGCGATGTACCTGCCATCCGACACTTGTATGTGGTTGTCGCCGATTCACTGAGCCTCGACGGGGAGCGAGGAGGACCTCGCCGGTTCAGCCCTTGACGGAACCCGCCAGCAGGCCGCGCACGAAGTATCGCTGGAGTGCGAAGAACACGACGAGCGGCAAGATCATCGCCACCATTCCGGCGGCGGTGAGCAGTTGCCACGATTGGCCGCGGGTGCCGGTCATCTCGGCGAGGTGGGCCGTGAGCGGAACGTTGTCGGTTCCGCCGTAGACCTTGCCGACCAAGTAGTCGTTCCAGATCCACATGAACTGGAAGATCGAGAGTGACGCGATCGCCGGCACCGTCAACGGAATGATCAGCCGGATGAAAACCGTCGCGTGCCCGGCACCATCGACCCGCGCCGCTTCGATGATCTCGCGCGGCAGCGTCGAGACGAAGATCTTGAGGATGAAGATGCAGAACGGCATCCCGAAGCAGCAGTGGGCGATCCAGATGGCAGCGGCACTGTTGTTGAGGTGCATGTAGGGAATGATCGTGACCGAGCCGATGTGTGCCCCGCCGGTGAACAGACGCAGCAACGGGATGAGGGCCATCTGCAACGGCACCATCAGCAAGGCGACGACGGCGACGAACAACCAGTCGCGCCCCTTGAACTTCATCCACGAGAACGCATATGCAGCGAGCAGGGCGATGCCGACCGACAGCACCGTTGCCGGAATCGTGATCTTCAACGAGGTGAGGAAGAAATGGGCGAGGTTCTCGTTGCCGGGTGCCGATGAGAGAACCGTGCGGTAGTTGTCGAGCGTGACGGAGGGGTGCAGGAAGATCGACCACCAGCCGGTGGTCTTGACCGCGAGTTCTGGCCGGAACGACGACACGAACAGCCCGAAGGTCGGGACCGTCCAGAAGAAGACCAACGCGTAGACGAGCCAGCGGCCGGTGGGACTGGTGAGCGTGGCGCTGACCGATCGTCCGAGCGGCTCGCCGCCCATCGCTTTGTCGGCTGAACCCAACTCGACGATCGGAGTGTTTCGTACGGGGACATCTGCCATGGTCATGCTGCCATCATCTCCTCGGCTCGGGCCTGGGCGCGGCGGTTGAGAACGACTACGGGGACTACGAGGACGAAGATCACCACGGCGAGGGCCGACCCGAGACCGTCGCGGCCCTGCACGAACTTGGTGACGTAGAACTGATTGGCGATCGTGCCAGTGCCGAAGTTGCCGCCGGTGGTGGCGGCGATGATGTCGAAGGCCTTCAGACCGGCGATCGTGGTGGTCGTCGCCACCGTGATGATGGTGGCCCGGATGTACGGCAGCGTGACCTTGTAGAAGGCCTGCCGGTTCGTCGCCCCGTCGACCTTCGCAGCCTCGATCAACGAATCGGGCACGCCCTTGATCGCCGCCGAGAAGATGACCGTGGCGAAGCCCGCCGACGCCCAGATGAAGATGACGATCAACAAGAAGGTGTTGAACCCCGGAGCATTCTGCGGTGGCGTGAGGCCGGCCAAGCCACGTTCGATGAACCAGCTACGTTGCCCGTCGCCGCCAAGGCTGCTGGGCAGGCCGGGAATCGCCTTGGTGACCTGGTTGAGCAACCCGACCTTGAACGGCGGCCCGTCATAGACGAACCGCCAGATCACACCGGCCCCCACCAGCGAGACGGCGCCAGGAATGAAGATCGCTGACTTCGCGGCCTTCTCGCCGTGCATGCCGTCGGCAAAGCGGGCGACAGCGAGGCCGACGATCACGGTGACCGTGGTACCCACCAAGACCCACGTGAGGCTGTTGATCACTGTCAGCCGGGTGCCGGCCGTGGTGAAGATCTCGTGGTAGTTGTCGAGCCCGATGAACTTCTTGCTGTTGTTGTCGAGCAGGCTGACGTAGATCGTGCGGATCGCCGGCACCACCAGACCGACGATCATCAGCACGGCGGCGGGGAACAAGAAGATGAAGATCTTGCTGCGTTCACTCCAGCGAGTGGGCAGCAGCTTGGTGAGCCAGTACAGACCCCCGAGCACGGCGATCAGGCCCCCGATGCCGACACCCACGATGACCAAGGCGGTTATCAGATCCCCCACAGGTTCCCCTCCATCTACCAAAACGAGCGAGGGGATCGAGCCGAAACCCGACCCCCTCGTCAAACTACTCGTTACACGCGCAGTGCTATGACGTCGGCCAACTCTTCTCGACGTTGTTCAAGAAGTCGTCGGTGCTACCACCCACGACCCATGCCGTGACTTCGGTCCAGAAGGTGCCGGAGCCGACTGCGCCGGGCATCTGGTCGGAACCATCGAAGCGGAAGATGTCAGCGTTCTTCTGCAGGTCGGCGACCGCCTTCAGGAACGGATCGGTGACCTTGCTGGTGTCGATGTTCTTGTTCGGCGACAGCTCGTGCCGCGTGTCGAGGACCTGCTGCTGGTAGTCGACGGAACCCGTGTAGCGCACCACGTCGAAGCTCTCCGGCTTGTTGGTGCCGGCGGCGTAGATGTCGCCGGCGCCGAGGAGGTACTTCGGGCCACTCGCCGGGCTGGGCAGGTAGAAGAACCAGATGTCGCCGTCAGGGGCGATCTTGGTGCCTTCTGGCCACAGCGTCGAGTAGAAGCTCGCCTGGCGGTGCATGTAGCAGTTGCCGGTGAGGATCGGCAGGCCGCCCTCTTCGAACTTGGTGGTGGCAATGGCCTTCACCAGTGCGTCGCCGCCGAGGTAGTCAGGGTTCTTCACGTAGGCGCCGACTGCATCGACCGCGGCCTTGACCTTGGGGTCGTTGAACGGGATCTCGTGGTTGACCCATTGGTCGTAGACCTTCTCACCGTTGATGCGCATCATGAAGTCTTCGATCCAGTCGGTGAGCACCCAGCCGGTGGCGACACCGGAAGCGGCACCCACGCACCATGGGGTCTTCTTGTCGGTGACCAACTTGTCGGACAGCGCCTTCATCTCTTCGAGCGTCGTCGGGACGGTGTAGCCGCCGTCGGTGAACGCCTTCGGGCTGTACCAGACGAGCGACTTGACGTTGGAGCGACCTGGCATGCCGTAGATCTTGTCGCCGACGGTGCTGTACACGTCCCAGCCGGAGATGAAGTCGTTGCTGGTGTGGGCGGCGACGTCAGCCGGCAACTCGAACAGGTAACCCTTGGCGACCGAGCTGGCCAGCAGGCCGGGCTGCGGGAAGTCGATCACGTCGGGGGCGTTGCCGCCCTCGAGGCGAAGGTTGACGTCCTGCTCGAAGTTCTTGGTGCCCTCCCAGACGATCTTCACACCGGTGCAGTCGACCAGAGGCTGGTACGCACCGACGAAGTCGGGGATCGGGTGGTCGTTGGCGCTGTCGACAACAGGCGACAGGACGTGCACTTCCTTGCCGGCGTACTGCTGCGAGCACTTGATCTCGCCGTTGAGGATGCTGTCGCCGCCAGCCGACGGAGCGGCGGTGGTCGCGGCACCGCCGGTTGTGCCGGCGGTTGTACCGGCGGCATCTGTCGGTGTTGACGACTTCGTGTCGCTGCCGCAGGCGGCAATGACGAGTCCGGCTATACACAGTGCGCCGAATGCACTTCTTCGTGTTTTCATCTAATTCCCCCTCAGGAACAACCAAGCTTTGGGACGTGGTGGAAAGTCGATGGAAATTCCTGGAGAAGTTCCATCGACGGGCACCATAGCATGTTGGTTCGCCGAACGGAAAGAGCTATGCAAGACTTCCCGGCGAACCTGAGGGGGGTCCTGTGGCGACAATCACATTGAATGACATCGACAAGGTGTACGAGAACGGCTTCCGGGCGGTCTCCAATCTGTCTCTCGATATCGAAGATGGCGAGTTCCTCGTGCTCGTCGGTCCGTCGGGCTGTGGAAAGTCGACGGCGCTACGAATGATCGCCGGCCTCGAATCGATCACCGGTGGCGAGCTGCGAATCGGGGACCGCGTCGTCAACGACCTCGAGCCGAAAGATCGCGACATCGCCATGGTCTTCCAGTCGTACGCGCTGTACCCGCACCTGACCGTGCGCGACAACATCGCGTTTGCGCTCAAGCTGGCCAAGATGCCCAAGGAAGAAATCGAGCGACGCGTCAGCGACGCCGCTCAGACGCTCGAGCTCACCGACAACCTCGACCGCAAGCCCGCTCAGTTGTCGGGCGGCCAGCGGCAACGTGTTGCCATGGGTCGGGCCATCGTTCGCCAGCCACAGGCCTTCTTGATGGACGAGCCGTTGTCGAACCTCGACGCCAAGCTGCGCGTTCAGATGCGTGGTGAGATCGCCAGGCTTCAACACGAGCTCAACACGACGACCGTGTACGTCACCCACGACCAGATCGAGGCGATGACCATGGGCGATCGCGTCGCCGTGATGTCGAAGGGCACGCTGATGCAGGTCGACTCGCCGCAGAACCTGTACGACCGGCCCGCCAACCTGTTCGTCGCCGCGTTCATCGGTTCGCCACAGATGAACCTGCTGCGCGCCGGCTACCAGTCCGGACCCGGGGGCGGCACGCTTCGCTTGGGCTCGTCGACCATCACGCTCGCCGAAGCGCCGGAAACGCTGGCCAAGTACTCCGGAAGCGAAGTGGCCGTCGGGATCCGGCCGGAGCACCTCAGTGAGGCCGTCGCCGGTTCCACCGGCAACACGATCAGTGGAAAGGTCACCGTCCGCGAGGGCCTCGGCTCGGAAGTGATCCTCCACATCGACGTCGACGCACCCGGCGTCGATACCGACGACATCCGCGACGCGACGGAAGGCCACGCCGAACTCCAGTCAGTGTCGGCCCGGCTTCCACCGACCACCCAACTGCGTGTCGACGACACCGTGACCCTGCAGGTCGAGGCGGCGCAGATGCATCTGTTCGATCTGCTCACCGGTCTCGCCATCCGCTGATCAGCGACGCCTACTCGGCCGGTTGTCGTGAGTACTTTGCTGCCGGGACGCTGAGGCTGAACGTCGTTCCCTGGTCGTCGACGCAGTCGGCCGACCATCCGCTGTCGTACAACACCGGTTCGTCGGCGTGGCCACCGTGCTCGCGAACGTGGGCGACCGCGGCATGGATGTCGTCGACGACGAACCACAGTCGGGCACGGGTCGAGGCGTGCGCTTCGACCTCGCTGACCGCGCCGGGCGGCGCCGAGATGTTGGCGACGTGTCCTTGTTCGGGGTCGGGGAACTGCCATCCCAGCACGGCGCCGAAGAACGCCTTGGCCCTGGCCAGGGCATGCACGGGCAAGGTGAAGTAGTAGAGATCGCCCTGGCCGTGGTGCTTCAGTTGCCTGCTCTCGATCAGTTCGTAGCCTTCGTCGCGGCTGGCGTTGGCATACCCGGCGCGGTCGAACCCGGCGATCGGCGTGCTCAGCGTCCAGCGATGACCGAACGGGTCGGCGACCCAGCCCATGCGGTGGCCGTGGAACTGATCGGCGACGGGCCGCACCACGGTGGCGCCGGCGGCAACGGCTCGGGCGAACGATGCGTCGACATCGGCAACGTCGATGGTGAACGAGCACGTCGGCCCGCCGCGGGTCTCCGGCCCGAGCACGTCGATCTCCGGGTACTCGTCGGCGATCATCAACTTGCTCGACCCGATCTCGATCTCGCTGTGGCCGACGCGTCCGTCGTCGCCCACCAGGCGGCTGAGCTCCACCGCCCCGAACGCCTCGGCGTAGAACTCCAGCGCGGCTGCGGCGTTGCGCACGGTGATGTACGCGGTGATCGTCTGTTGCGGCGTGCGAGCCTGTGATTGCGGCTCGTCGTGCAATTCGCCCTGCATGGCTCGGTGTGCTTCGGCGTTCCTGATGGTGGTCGTCAACACGCGTCGGAGCTCGTCGGTGAACTCGGGACGCGGGTCCAACGGTTCGTCGATGATGCGCAGGGCGTCGAATGGATCGGTCATGACGTCTCCAGCCCGGGATGAGTGTTGAGAGCGCAGTTGCGGTAGGCGGCCTTGGCCCGGGTGAGGAGCGCTTCCGTCGCGTGCACCGTGCGGCCGATCGCGATCGCGACGTCGCCGACCGGGAGATCGTCGAGGTAGCGCAGCGTGAGGACCGCTCGATGGGTCGGGGCGAGTTGGGCGAGTGCATCCCGTGCCGCCGCGGCGTCGATCGCCGCGTCGCTCGGGTCCGGCACGGCAATGTCGTCCCACAGTTCGGCGAGCTCTTCCTTGCGCCGTTCGGTACGCCGCCAATGGTCGATCATCTTGTGGCGGGCCGTGCCGATCAGCCACGCCGTGTTGATGTGAGCCGGGTTCAGACCGACGCGGTTGCCGTTCACGTCGTGGTTGTTGTGGAGCGCGGCGACGGCTGCCATGAACGTCTCGGCCGTCAGGTCCTCGGCCGTGGCGGCGTTGTTGCAGCGGCGGGCGAGGTAGCCGTAGACGTGCGGGAGCGCGTCGTCGTACAGCTCGAGGAACGCCGACGTGTCGGTCACGATCAGTTCATCGTAGGCGAGTGCACTTTTCCGTCACCGGGTTGAACTCTCGCTTGAAGTGACGAACAAGTGTTCGATAGAGTCGGAACCCTTATGGGGTTCAACAACCCGAACATGCCGTGGTGGGAGCTCGAAGCAACGCTCTCCGACCGCCCCCCGGCCGGTCGCGGCAAAGATGGTCGCGCCCCGGGCTCTCCGGCGTGGAACGCGGGTGGCGACGGCCCGGCCTGGAGCCGCAAACGCCAGCCCTACCAGGCGCCAGAGCCCGACCAGACCCGTCCGCTGATGCGCCCCGACCTGCCGACGGTGCCATATGCGGAGTTGCACTGTCACACCAACTTCTCGTTCCTCGACGGCGCCTCGCACCCCGAGCAACTGGCAGAGGAAGCAGCTCGGCTGGGGCTCGAAGCGCTGGCGGTGACCGACCACGACGGTCTCTACGGTGTCGTTCGCTTTGCCGAGGCGGCCAGGGCCGTGGGGTTGCCGACCGTGTTCGGCGCCGAGATCACGCTCGGCACAGCAACGACTCGTCAGGTGCTCGACGAAGACGAGACGCAACGCCAGATCGCCACCGGCCTGGTCCCCGATCACCATGCGCCCGACCCGCACGGAGATCACCTGCTCGTGCTGGCTGATGGGCCGGTGGGCTACGCGCGCCTGGCGCGTGCGCTGAGCCTCGGTCATCTGGCGGGCGAGAAGAGCGCACCACGTTTCAGCCTGCTCGACATCGCCGACTCGATGGCCGGCCACGGTTGGGTGCTGACCGGCTGTCGGAAGGGGGCGGTGCCGTCGGCGCTGGTCGATCACGGCCCGGCCGCAGCGGCCAAGCAACTGCAGCGGCTCATCGAGCTGTTCGGTCGTGACCGGGTGGTGGTCGAACTGTGGGATCACGGCGATCCGCTCGACTCGGCGCGCAACGATGCCCTGGCCGAGCTGGCGGCCCGTCACGACCTGGCCTGCGTGGCCACGAACAACGTGCACTACGCCACGCCTCGCAGCGCCGCCTGGCAACGGCGATCGCCGCGGTGCGGGCCCGGCGCAGCCTCGACGAGCTCGACCCGTGGCTCCCCGCATCGACCGGCGCCCACCTGCGCAGTGGAGCCGAGCAGGCCCGTCGGTTCCTGCGCTACCCCGGTGTCGTCGAGGCTGCTGCCGACATCGGCCGGGCAGCGGCGTTCGATCTGGCGTTGGTTGCGCCGAACCTGCCGCCGTTCCCATGCCCGAGTGACCCCGATAGCACGGGTACGGCACCGCTCAGCGAGATGCAGTACCTACGCCACCTCGTCGAGCAGGGTGGTCGCCGTCGGTACGGCGAGCGACCCACTGCGCACGAAGACCTGTCGCTGCGCGCCCGGGCGTGGCAAACGATCGACCACGAGCTCGACGTCATCGAACACCTCGGGTTCGCCGGGTACTTCTTGGTGGTGTGGGATCTCGTCGAGTTCTGCAACCGGGCCGACATCTTCTGTCAGGGTCGCGGCAGCGCCGCCAACAGTGCGGTGTGCTACGCGCTCGGCATCACCAAGGCCGATGCCGTGTCGTTGGGGTTGTTGTTCGAACGGTTCTTGTCGACCGAACGCGATGGCCCTCCCGACATCGACATCGACATCGAGAGCGACCGGCGCGAAGAGGTGATCCAGTACGTGTACCAGCGCTATGGGCGCCATCACACCGCCCAGGTCGCCAATGTCATCACCTATCGGGCACGTTCGGCGGTGCGCGACATGGCCAAGGCGCTCGGTTACGCGCCCGGTCAGCAAGATGCGTGGAGCAAGCAGATCGATGCGTGGGGCAACGTGTCGACCACCGCCAACCAGCCCGATCACGGCATCCCTGCGGCGGTGCTGGAGCTGGCGACCGAGATCGAGGATGCGCCGCGACATCTCGGCATCCACTCCGGTGGCATGGTGATCTGCGATCGCCCCGTCATCGAGGTCTGCCCGGTCGAGTGGGGGCGGATGGACAAACGCAGCGTCTTGCAGTGGGACAAGGACGACTGTGCTGCAGCCGGATTGGTCAAGTTCGACCTGTTGGGCCTCGGCATGCTCAGCGCGTTGCACTACGCCGTTGATCTCATTCGCGAGCACCGTGGCTACGAGGTCGATCTGGCCACCATTCCGCAAGAGGACGATGTCTACGCGATGTTGTGCCGAGCCGACACCGTCGGTGTGTTCCAGATCGAATCGCGGGCCCAGATGGCCACGTTGCCGAGGCTGAAGCCCCGCCGTTTCTACGACCTCGTGGTGGAGGTCGCCCTGATCCGCCCCGGGCCGATCCAGGGCGGATCCGTGCATCCCTACATCCGCCGGCGCAACGGGCAAGAGCCGATCACCTACCTGCACCCGTTGCTCGAGAACTCACTCGGCAAGACGCTCGGTGTCCCGCTGTTCCAAGAGCAGCTGATGCAGATGGCCATCGACGTGGCCGGCTTCACGCCCGCCGACGCCGACCAGTTGCGACAAGCCATGGGATCCAAGCGCAGCAGGGCACGCATGGAGAAGTTGAAGGCCCGGTTGTACGAAGGCATGGCCGAACGGAACATCACCGGTGATGTCGCCGACGAGATCTTCACCAAGATGGCCGCCTTTGCCAACTATGGCTTCCCCGAGTCGCACAGCGTCAGCTTCTCGTATCTCGTCTACGCCTCGGCGTGGATCAAGTTGCACGAACCCGCTGCGTTCTGTGCAGCGTTGCTCAACGCCCAGCCGATGGGGTTCTGGAGCCCGCACTCGCTGGCACAGGATGCGACGCGCCATGGCGTGGTCGTGCGCTCGCCTGATCTCAACGCGTCGCGCGCCACTGCAACACTCGAGCCATGTGCCGAGTCCGTCGGCGATGTGGCCGTGCGGTTGGGGATCGGTTCTGTCCGTGGTGTCGGCAGCGACCTCTCCGAGGAGATCGACGCCGGCCGGCCGTATGAATCGCTCGAGGATCTCGTGCGCCGCGTGCCATCGTTGCAATTGCAACAACTGGAGGCCATGGCAACCGCCGGGATGTTCGAGCAATGCTTCGCGCTGGAGCGTCGTGAGGCATTGTGGGCCGTGGGCGGGGCGGTGCAATCACGGTCGGATCGCCTGGAGGGCATCATCACCGGGCAGCGATCGCCGCGGTTGCCCGGCATGGACCCGATGGAGACCGTCGTCGCCGACCTGTGGGCCACCGGGATCGCGCCGCACGGACACCCCACGCAGTTCTTGCGCGAGGAGTTGCGCAAGCGTGGCGTCGTCACCGCTCGGGGGCTGTGGGACTGCGAACCGAAGGCCAAGGTGCTGGTCGCCGGGATCGTCACCCATCGCCAACGGCCGATGACGGCCCAAGGCGTCACCTTCATGAACCTCGAGGACGAGACCGGGCTGATCAACATCGTCGTGTCGAAAGGTTGTTGGGCCCGCTATCGCACCATCGCCCGCAGTGCTCCCGCGTTGTTGATACGCGGTCGCCTGGAGCGCGCCGAGGGGGTGATCAACATCGTCGCCGACGAGCTGACATTGCTGCCGGTGCCGGCTTCGACGGCCAGTCGCGACTTCCGCTGATCGCAGCGATGCTGCGTCTACAGTCGGTGCAAGGAGGTCGCCCATGGACTACGCGTTGCAGAATGCCGCGCCGCAACCGACGCTGCAGCACCTCGTCCGCGACGTCGACGGCAAGCGCATCAGGGTCATCGTCTTCAGCGGAGTCGTCGTGGTTGCACCGGCCGTGCAACGCGGCATCGTCGTGCGCACGTCGGCCGAGCAACCTGGCGCGCCGATCGGGTTCTACGTGCCAGAGGCCTTCGGCATCATGCTCGACGGCGCCATCGCCGTCGCCGAGGCCACGCTGACCCAGGTCGTGGTCGATGGCCGAACCCAGATGCGCACGGCGTACGGGATCGGCGATGTCGCCGTGCGACTCGTCGAATCCGAGCAATCAGCGGGCATGGGCTGGCCGTATCTCAGCTTCACCTGCCACTCCAACGACCTGCCGCTCGGCGTGCACTACCGAGTGACGATCCAACACCCGCTGGTCAGCGACACCCCGCCGCCAGATCAGTCGCGCAGCGCCTGAGCAGCGAGGGCTCGCGACAGGAACGGCTCGGTCGTGTCGACCATCGCCGTCGTCGCGCAGTCGCTCGGCGGCGGCGACCATCGCGCCGTAGGCGATCCGCGACAGCAGGCCACCGGTCGAGATGCGGCGAACGCCGGCCTCGCCCAACTGAGCGACGCTCGGGCCACCGGGCAGGATCAACACGTTCACCGGTACGCCGACTTCGTCGACGACCCTGGCGATCTGCCCGAGGTCGGCCAAGCCGGGCGCGTACACGACCTCGGCCCCGACGCTGACGTAGGCCTTCAGCCTGGCGATCGTGTCGTCGAGGTCGGTGATGCCGTGCAGATGGTTCTCGCATCGCGCCGTGAGGACGATGCCGGTGTTGGCGGCGCCGGCGGCAGCGGCAGCGACACGCTCGACCGCGATCTCGAGCGGATCGATCGAATTGGTCAGCGGGTTCCAATCCTCGATCGAGCAGCCGGCGGCGCCCGCATCGGCCAACAACTCGACGGTCTGGGTGACGCCGGGCAGATCATCGGCGTAGCAGCGCTCCGAGTCCACGTTCAGCGGCAGGTCCGTGGCCGCTGCAAGTGGGCGGACGTGATCGAGCAACTCGTCGCGGTCGACCGTCATGTCGAGGCGACCGAGCGTCGCCGCAAAGCCCGAGCTGGTCGATGCCAGCGCGGGAAACCCGAGGGCGGCCAGCAGGCGTGCCGAACCCAGGTCGTAGGGGTTGGGCATCACGAAGGTGCCATGGGAGTGGAGGGCGCGGAACCGGTCGGACATCGACATGGTCATAGATTGCCAGCCTGCAGCACACCGCGCAGACGAGCGTCGGGCTCCGGGCGCGCTCCGAGATGTTCGATGACCCACGCCGAGATGGTGGTGGCGAACCGGGCCGACTCGATGGCCGACGTGCCACCCAGGTACCGGGCCAGGAACGCGCCGGCGAACGAGTCGCCGGCACCGGTTGCGTCGACCAGATCGTTCGTCGCCGGCGGGATGTGGGTGGCGACACCGTTGTCGTAGACCAGTGCGCCGTCGGCGTCGAGCTTCAACATGATCAGCGCCTGTGGGTACAACTTGGCCAGCGCCGCGGCAATTGCCTCCGGATCGTCGAGACCGGTCAGCACCTCACCCTCTTGGTAGTTGGGCAAGAAGATGTCGATGCCGAGATCTTGGGTGGCCGCCAGGAACTGGTTGACACCCATCTCCTCGATCATCTGGAACGAGGCCGGATCGAACGACAGCGTCGCCCCGCACTCCTGCGCCAGGTGCGCGGCGGCACGCGACGCCGAGCGGGGCGGGTCGACGAAGTACGACCAGGCGGTCATGTGGAGATGGCGGGCGCCGCGCACGGTCTCTTTCGGCAACTCGGATGAAAGCAGGTAGAAGTCGGCGCCGCGGCCCGACACCATCGAGCGCTCGCCGGTCTGGTCGACGAACACGGCAACACACCCGGTGAGGTGTTCGTCGGTCTCGACGAGGTGGGTGACGACGTGTTCCTTGGCGAGGTCCTCCTGCGCCAGTTGACCCAACCGGTCGCGGCCGACCTTGCCGATGAACTCGGTCTCCAAGCCGCAGCGCCTGGCCCATACGGCGACGTTCGCGGCGCTGCCGCCGGGGGTCAGCATCACCTCGCCGAACGTGTCGCCACCTGTCAGCAGTTCGCTGTTCGTGCGGATCAACACGTCCCAGGCAAAGTCGCCGATGACGCACAGCGGGGCCGACATCTCGGGCACGGTAGCCGGTGGGCCCCGCCGTTCACCAACGGCCGCGCGTCACGTCAGCCGCACGGTCCGGACCTGCTTGAGGTTCTCCCCTGAGTACCCCTCGACGCGGATGACTTGTTGGGGGTGACCGAGCGTCAACTGCAGCCCGTCGACGACATCGTGTGATTGGTGAGGGCGGCCATCGACGTAGACGTCGATCCGATCGAGCCGATCAACCTGCAGATCGAGCACCGGCGCCTTCCAGCGGATCACGAGCGAGGTGGCCGGCTCCGACTCGATCAGCCTGGCGCAGAACGTCAGCAGGTCGGTGTTGCCCTGCAGCAGATCGTCGCGGGTCATCGCATAGGTGCGGTGGCCGACGATGCCGATGTCTTCGATCGGTGCTCCGTCGGACGCGCCGATCCGCGTGGCGCGGCGAACCGACAGCGTGAACCCGACTCCTTTCGGCAACCGTGGCAGTTGGTGGGGTGTGCCGGCCAACACGCTGTTGAGCGTGTCGGCCCACCACACGTTGGCGCCGCCCGCGCCCGTTGCCCGCCCGAGGCTGACGACCGTGCCGATCCCGTTGTCGGCAAACCCTGCGGCGAACAGGTCGGCCGCCGAGTACGTCGTCGAGTCGACGACCGCGATCACCGGGCCTCCGTACACCTGGCCGATGTCGTTGCATCGCTCCGACGGCGTGATCGGGACCGACTGGGAGTAGACCTCGCCCGTGCCGACGGCGTCGAGCAGCGTTCGTCGCCACGGGCTCAGCGATCGACGGTTCTGCGGTGCATCGGTCATCGACCGCGTCAGGTCCGAGGCGATGATCGAGAATCGCGTCGGCGCGATCGGCGATGGGGTGAACAGCTGGAGCAGCCGTTCTGCTGCCCAGATCAGCCCGCCAGGGTTGCCGCGGAGATCGATGATGAGGCCGTCCTGCGGCAGTTCCGCCAGCAGCCGTATCACCTCGGCGATGTAGCCGTCGTCGTCGCTGAGCTCGAAGCTCCACAGCCGGAGGTATCCGTAGTCGCGTCCGTTGACCGGCACCACGCGTGCCGAGACGTTGTCTTGGAACTGACCGGTGATCCAGCCGTTGCCGGCCATGCCGACACCGGCCGCCGCCACCCGGTCGTGGCGCTCGGTCTGCCACAACTCGGAGTTGAACGACAGCTTCTTGGCGCGCCTGACCATCGCCCGATCGGGATGGATCGCCGTGGCCGCAGCAGCCGGAGCCGTGGGATGGGCGGCGTCGGGTGCCGGGCCCGGATAGATGAACCGCCATTCGAAGCGGTGCTCACGCATCCCTCCGTCGTCGCTCGGGTCGGTTCCGTCACCATTGCGATAGCCGACGATCACCCAGCGCTCGTCGGGCGGAGGACCGATCCCGAGTGGCCGGAACGTCAACGAGTCGAGCGCCCTCGCCATCGCGCTGTCCGGGCGGCCACCACGCTCGCTCTCGCCGCGGCGGCGCACGGCGTCGGCGATCGGCACACCGTTCCACTCGATCAGTTCGGCGCCTTCGGTGAACCTGGTATCGGTCACCAGTTCGCGGATGACCTTGGAGACGATGAAGCGTGGCTCGGAGTCCGAACCGAACTGCTCGACCAGGAAGGGCAATCGCGCCGCGCTGCCGGCGAGTGGCGACGGGGCGATGTACGCGGTGTGCGCGTCGCGCAGGTTGGTGAGAATGCCACCGATCTCGCGGTGAAACGCGTCGTCGGTCATCAGCCGGGCGCGATCGTGGAGCCGACGCAGTTGTTGCACCGGATCGATGCCGTACATGGCGCGCTTCAAGGGAAGGTGGACGTACAGCCCGTCGATCAGGTCGGTGAACATGTTGATGATGTTCGTGCGCTCGGACGGTGTCAGCGGGTCGCGCGGTGGCGCCGCGGCGATCGCTTCCGCCCAACTCAGGCCGTGCAACGCCTCGTTCACGGCAGGACCGCGTTCGCCGCGAACAGCTGGTCGAGGTTGTCGAGCATGTTGCCCTGGTACCCGGCAGAGCGCACCGCCTTGAACCACGTCGTGTCGTGGACCAGCGTCGGCAGCGGTGGGGCGTCGAACTTGGTCCCCGGCGGTGGCGGCCCGGCAACGCTGTTGGGCCCGCCCGGCATGTCGGATTCCAGGATGAGGGTGCCGATGTTGGGCGTGGTCACGTCGGCCTCGATCGCCTCGATCGCCAGGCCCTGCTCGATGGCAGCCACGGGGTCGGCCTGCACGGTGCGCAGTGCGCGCATGACCGTCGACCACGTCCAGACCTTGGTCGGGTCGTCGGGCCGGCGCAGCGCGAAGTGACGTGACGTCGGGCCGACGCGCATGCTGGTCGTCGCGGTCTCGCCGGCGGCCTTCATCAGCGCCGCCGTGCCGTAGCGGGCCCGGCCGTCACCGATCGCCAGCAGGACGTCGCGCTCGCGGGCCAGCAGCAGGTTCGTCCACGGGTCGTCGTATCGCTTGGCGACCACGACCGCGTCGGCCATCCGGCCCGGCTGCAACCGTCCCGGGGCGCTGCCCGACCAGGCCCGTGCGAGCAGATCACCGGGGTTGGAGGTCACCATCTCGGTGAGGTCGAACGGTGTCACGTCGAGTCCGGCATGGCGGACCCACGTGTAGGCGACCTTCAGCTCGCCGAGCAGGTTCTTGCTGCCCGATGGGCCCCAGTCGGACCCGATGCAGACCAGCACGCCGTGCGCTCGCGCAGCCATCACGTCGGTCGTCTGGTCGTACAGCCACAAGTTGGAGAACGGCGACCACACCACGCCGCCCGGCGACGCATTGTCGGACAGCTCGGCGTGCACGTTCCACTGGCGGAACTCTTCCTCCCCGACAGCACAGCAGTGGATGGCGATCAACCGATGGCGCAAGCAGCCGGTCGTGGCGACATCGGTGAACTCGCGGGCGACCTTGCTGCCCCGCTGGCCTTCGCACAGGTGGTACACGAGGGCGCGTCCTTCGTCGAGCAACGCCCGGCGATCGTCGAGCTCGGCGGTCGACAGGTTGATCACCGAGGTGCGGATCGAGTCGGGGTCCACGCCGTCGTCGACGCTGCGCACCAGTTGGTTGGCCGGCGAGACGTTGGCGTTCGGCCACCCTTGGATCGTCGTGGTGCCGCCGGCGAGGGCGCGGACCTGGGCGTACGCCAGCAGTTCCTCCGGAGCGCCCTTCAGGTACGCATAGGCGGGCCAACTGACAGCCGGCTTGTACGACGGTGCGCTCGGCCACAGGTCGCGGTGCAGCCACGGTCCGCTGGTACGAGCCGGCTCGTGCCACAACGGCAGCGTGGCGAAGCCGAGGTGCGAGTGGAGATCGGTCAGGCCCGGGTAGACGTACGCATCGCCGACGTCGATCTGCACGACGCCTTGCGGTGGCGAACCGCGCCCGGGCAAGACCTTGTCGACGAATGCGCCGTCGAGCCTTACGCGCCCGGTGACGTGTCGTTCGGGGTCGGCGCTGTCCATCGCCACGATGTGGCCCTGCACCTCAAGCATTGGGCACCTCAAGCATTGGGCTCCTCAACCTCTGGCATCGGCAGTCGGACTCACAGGTTCCGCAGGATCTGCGCGGCGGCGGCTTCCGAGGCCGACAGTGGCGGTGCGGGCAGCGCTGCCGCCCACGCCGGCATGGTGACCTTGTAGTAGTCGAACGACTTCGTGCCGCCGTGTGTTGCCTGCTGACCGCGATTGCCGCTCGACGCCTGCCAGTGCAACGTGCCGAAGGGCAGGTCCTGGCGCGGGATCTGCTCGCGCTCGCCCGCGTACGTGAACGTCGGCGTGGACGATCTCGCGTCGGTAGGTCAATCCCTGCAACTCGGTCAAGGCCGCCTGCCAGCTGGCGTCGACGCCCGATTGCAGGCGCGACTTCATCGTCACGGTCGGCGTGCCCGTCGGGGTGACGTGGGTCCGCAAGCGCTGCGCCAGCGGCCCGACGAACAACAGGACCTGCGCACGGGCCAGAGCGCACAGCCTCGGCGTAGAGCGCCCGTACCGGGGCACTGTCGACTGCGGCAGCAACAGCGGTTCGATCGTCAGCCATCGTGTCGATCGGGCAGCACCCGCAGGATCGCGTACCGGCTGCTCAACCCGGCGGCGCGCAGGAAGGCCTGCAGGTGCTGGCCGGCGTCGCCCGTCAGAGCGCGCATGGCGAACAGGTCGTCGTGCGATTGCTGGTCGGCGAGCACGAGGATGCTCGGGTGATCGAGGCGCCCGCGAAAGATCGGGCCGGTTCCGAACGACGGAGAGAACTTCAGCCCGAACGACTCGAAGTCGGGCCAGCCCAACCCTGGTCGACCGCCCTGCAGCAGCGCGGCGAACTTCGCCCCGGGGCCGCGATCGAAGTCCTTGTGGGCGCGTCGCGGGGGCTCCCAGGCGACATCGCCCGGGTCGGCGCTGTAGCCGTCGCTGGTGCCGGCGGTGCTGCCCGCGTACGTCAGGGTCGTGCCGTCGTTGTTGTACGCGCCGTCTTCGGAGAAGATCTGGATCGCGGTCTGCCCGTCGCGGCGGTTCGACGATGTCGACCCACGCCCGAGCCGCCAGGCGACGCCATACGGAAAGTCGCGGAACGGGATCGGGTCGCTGGAATACGTGTACGGCGTCGTGGCCCGCACGCCACCCGAGATCGATCGGCAGCCACGACGGATCAGCAGCGATCCATTGGTGCACGTGGTTGATCGCCGCGTTGAAGCTGGCGATGATCGCCGAGACGGCTCCACCCTTGCCGGCGCCTCCGGGGTGCAACACGCCGACCATGCGCAGGTTCGGCGAGATCACCGACGCGTCGGCGAGATGCAGGTTCTCGGGGTCGGCCGTGCCGCCGTGGGCTTCGACCCAGCTGGCCAGCGACTCCTTGGCCGCCCGCCCGACGGCGACGACCAACTGCACGTCGTTGCGAGCGACGACGTAGTCGAACAGGGTGCGGCGATGCTGAGCGATCGGTGAAGCGGGATGCTGGGCAATGACCGGCAGCAAGCCGTTGTACTGCCCGAAGATCGGGTAGACGAACGTGTTGAGGAACAAGTAGGAGTGGGTGATGCCGAGATGCGTCAGCAGGTGCTGCATTCGTCCGCCGGTGCCGCCCGTGAACGAACGGTGGCTCAGCGACTCGTCCTGAGCGCCTTCCTGGCCGACGACCAGCACCTTGACCTGATGGTCGCCGAGTCGGCCTCGGTAGAACATCGGGCCGAAGTGCCAACGGAACTCCTCGCTGCCCGACATGGCGACTCCGAAGCCGCGGTAGTTCGGCGTCTCGGCGAACAGCCGAGACCAACGGCGGTTCTTGGCAGGCCCCGGGTCGTAGTCCCACGGCGATCCCCGGTCCTGCCAGTACTGCTCCCACATGGTGGCACTCCTGTTCTACGCGCCACGTCCCTGACCTCGTTGCACGTGTTGAACAAGAGTCTTCACCTCCCGACACAGATACAACGTGTTGGCCGACCGCCCACCGGGTCTAGGAGCCGGCGCGCAGCACGGCCTCGCCGCGCGGCGACAGGCGATAGCCGATGTCGAGGCTCTCCGTCAGGCCGAGCTCCTTCAACTTGCGCACGTTGACCTTGAACGCAGCTCGATCCTGATTGGCGTGCCGCGCCAGCGTCGTGGAGACCACGCCGGGGTACCGCTCGATCAGTTGCAGGGTCGAGCGCGTCCATGCGCCGTTGCGATCGAGCCGTGAGAGACGGGCGATCACCGTTGCGATGTCGTCCGCGGAGATGTCGTTGGCGCCGGGCGATGCGATCATCGGGACCCAGGTACACGAAGTCGATGCGCCACACCGGATCCGCTGACCCGAGTCGGGCCAGCAGTGCCGCACGATCGGTCGGCGCCGGCGTGGCGGGCATCGTCATCGGTGATCTCGTCGACCCCGATCCGGCGAACGTCGGTGGCCTCGATCAACATCCCTGCGACGCGATAGCGGCCGCCGGCCTTGGCCTGGGCCCGAGTCCAGGCGCGAAAGGTGACGGTGATCGATCCGTCGGCGATCCCCGGCCAGGCGTCGGCACTGAACAGCATCAGGCGCTCACGTCGATCGACTCGGCTGGTGGGCCGTCGCGCAGCAGCGGCCTCCAGCAGCGAATGCAGGTCGTCGGGGACGAAGTGGGCGTCGCTGGCCGCGATCTCGTCGAGCGTCCACCAGCGCAACTCGTACACGAACTCCGCGTTCATCTCCTCCCACGACAACTTCGGGTGCGGTTCGAACGAATCGCAACGGACGAGGTGGATGCGCTCGCGCTGGCCGTCGAACTCGCCGTTGAGGAACGCCACGATGTGCAGCCGATGCCAGATCTGCGGCCCGATCGCGGCGTCGACCAACCCGAGCTCTTCGTCGAGCTCGCGGCGCAGCGCCTGGAGATGGGTTTCGCCGGGTTCCAGTCCACCGCCGGGCAGGGCCCAGCGAGTCGCAGTCGGGAACTCGAAGCGCACGAGCAGCACGCGGTGATCCGGATCGACCAACAGGGCGCGCGCCGCCTCGCGGATGCGGAGTCCAGCCGCAGGGTCGGTCACTCGACGGTCACTCGTCGGGGGTGTTGTTGAGACCGTCGTTGAACATGCGATACATCTCGTAGACGCTCTTGCACGCCTCGCAGAGCGGCAGT
Source organism: Ilumatobacteraceae bacterium (assembly GCA_963805445.1). GTDB lineage: Bacteria > Actinomycetota > Acidimicrobiia > Acidimicrobiales > Ilumatobacteraceae > JAENVT01. The sequence continues at coordinate 247,097 of CAWDUI010000038.1, forward strand.
TGCTTCGGGTCACGAGACGGCACCCACACGTGGCCGCACAGCGCTTCGATGGCGATGCCGTAGATCCGCGCCTCGAGCACCTTGGCCGCGGCGCTCTCGCCGGGCTCGGTCTTGACGATGTGGGCCGTAGCTGGTTCCTGGGTCTCGAGATCGGGATCGAGGTCGGGAATCGTCTCGACCGGGGCGGTGGTCAGTTCGCTCACGTGACTAGTCAATCATTCAGGAGGCCTTGACGTTGCAGCACCGCCAGCTCGGCTTCGATGTTGGCACGGGCCCGATGCTCGAGCGCGGCGAACATGTGGGCGGTGACGAACAGTCGTTGGCGATGGAGGAAGTGGCGCAGCACGGCCGCGCGGCCCTGCACCCACTGCACATCGTCGATGTGGTCGTACTCGGCGCGAATCCCGTTGACGTAGGCCTGGTATGCGCCCGGGTCCGCGCCGAGGATCGCCAGGTCGGCGTCGAGCAGCAGCATGGTGTCGGTGGGCCGGTCAGGAGGACCGACACCGGGTCCGGCAGCGGCGTCGCGCAGATGCCCTGCGGTGGCCTCGATCAGTGCCGCGACCAACTGGCGCGACTCGGGCGACCAGCCGATCGCGGCGAGATCGGCGGCGGCGATCGATGGCGCTGCGCGCCTCGTTGTCGGCGGCCCTCGGCTCGTAGATCGCGTCGTGGTACAAGGCCGCGGCAACGACCTCCGGCGACAACTCGATGCGGGGCCGGGCACATGTCGTGCAGATGTCTGAGCACGAACATGATGTGCGTGGCCGTGTGGTAGTGACGGTGCGGCTCCGCGTAGCGGATCAAGAGGTCGTCGACGTATCCGTCGTGGTGGGACCCGGCGATCTCTCGCCACGCCCTCCGGATCTCGGTCTCCGGTTGGGTCATCGAGGCGACGTTACGGCACAGTGGCGGCGATGGCCGTGCTGATCGACACCCCGATCTGGTGGTACCGCGGGCGGCGCTGGTCGCACCTGGTCAGCGATGTGAGCTACGAGGAACTGCACGCCTTCGCCGAGCAGGCAGGGATCCCGCGCCGCGGGTTCCACGGTGACCACTACGACGTGCCGGAGGAGTTCGTCGACGACATGATCAGCGCCGGCGCGGTGATGACGCCGAGCCGCGAACTGCTGCGCCGTCTGCGCGATGGTGGGCTGCGGCTGAGTCCGAGCGGAACGGCGCGCCGGGCGATAGCGGCACCAGCAGCGAACCGTTCACCAGCGATCCGGGTCGCCGAGCAGGTCTCGTGGGCAGTCGACACCCGCCGGGACCGACGACGAACCACTCGATCAATTCGATGCCGTGCGAGTCGGTGATTGCATCGATCTGCAGCCAGCGGTCGATGTCGCCCGGCAACGTTGCCGTCGGTACCGGTGCCGTTGCCGGGGCGAACGCTGGCCACGACCAGACCGCACAAGGCCGGCGAGGTGCTGCCGGCGCGCGCCATGCACTCGGCGACCGCCAGGACCGAATCGGGCTCGGACGTGCCACTGATGATGGTGATGGTGTCGCTGTGGCCGCTGTCGTCGAGGAGAAAGGCGATTGTCTCGGCCTGCAACGGGCGATGGATGACCATTGACACGACGGCGATCGCATCGATGGACGAGTGGATGGGATCGCTGGCCTGCGGCAGTCGCGGGCGGGCAGTGGAGCGCGGCATGTGGTGCCTCCGATGGACGTGACGTTGTTGTCGTGGAATCGGGGGAAGCCGCAAGGTCACGATACGACGGGGGTGTTACGAGAGCCGGGCAGGTCGCTGCCGGCGTAGAGTGAGCCGATGGCCGACGTCACGATCTACCACAACGTTCATTGAAACTCTTCGAGCAATGCCGTGAGCATTGCCAATGAACTCGGCGTCGATTTCGACACCGTGCTCTACCTCAAGACGCCACCCGGACGAAGCCACCCTCCGGTCGATCATCGCCAAACTGGAAGACCCGGTCACCGACCTCGTTCGCCGTGACAGCCTGTGGGCCAAGCTCGGCCTCACCGATGCCGACGTAGCGACCGAGGATCAGGTCGTCGCCGTGCTCTTGAAGCACAAGCAACTGATGCAACGCCCGGTCGTGGTGACCAAGCGCAAGGCGATCATCGGCCGGCCGAAGGATCGGGTGCGGGCCCTGCTGGGTTAGCGGCGACGGCGGCGTGGGCGCGACCGCCCGCCGAGCGCCTGCAGCACCAACAGCAGCAAGATCGCCCCGAGCGCGGCGACGAGCAGCGACCGGAAGCTGAAGTCGTTGATGCCGTCGCGACCACTGGCCTGCATCAATGCGCCGCCGATCAACGCGCCGAGCACCCCGACGGCAACCGTGTACAGGCAGCCGCTGCGGTCGTCGCGAACGATCCACCGGGCCAGCAACCCGGCAATCAAACCGACGACGATCCACGCAATGATGTTCATGCGGCGATCACTCTAGGGTCGCTCTCCTTGCGTTGGAGCACGCGCCCCGACGAGTTCGCGCCCGTCGCGACCGGTACGCCAGACTGTCGCCCATGACCGTCAACGTTCACCTGGCCAGGAGTAGCCCGAAAGCTGTCGACTCGATCGGTGTGCCCGTCGGGGACTCGAGGTGCCGTGCCGCGCAGCCTCGGGCTCAATCGGTCGGCCTTGGCGGCTGCCGGCTTCGATGGCAAGCCGGGCCAGACCCTGGTGGTGCCGTCTGCGACCGGCCCGACGCAGATCGCCGTCGGCATCGGCGACGACGCGGTCACCGCCACGGGCCTGCGCAACGCGGCCGCGGCGCTGGTCCGTGCCGCAGGCAAGCGGGCCGCGATCGCCACTTCACTCGCAGATCTCGAGGGCGTCGACTCGGCGACGGCCGCGCAGGCGGTCGTCGAAGGCGCGCTCCTGGCCGCCTACCGCTACCACGGGTTGAAGACCGAGCCACCGTCGCCGGGCTTGCAGGAACTGACGTTGATCGTGGGCGATCGCCGTGCCGCCGGCGCGAAGGTCGGCGCCGAGCGCGGTTCGGTGACCGCAGCAGCGGCCGCCATGGCCAGGGATCTGGCCAACACGCCGCCCGGCCATCTCACGGCGCGGGTGATCGCCGACAAGGCCGTCGCCCTCGGCGCAGAGACCGGTCTCGGCGTGGAGGTGTTCAACAAGGACCAACTCGCGGCAATGGGCTGCGGCGGGATGGTGGGTGTCAACAAGGGCAGCACCGAGCCGCCCCGAATGATCCGCCTCACCTATGCGCCACGCAACCCGCGCGGTCACCTCGTGCTGGTCGGCAAGGGCGTGATGTTCGACTCGGGCGGTCTCAGCCTGAAGACCAACGATGGCATGAAGACGATGAAGATGGACATGAGTGGGGCGGCAGCGGTGCTGGCAGCGATGACGACGCTGCGGGCGTTGAAGTGCAAGTCGGCCGTCACCGGCTACATGATGTGCACCGACAACATGCCCTCCGGCAGTGCGTTGAACGTCGGCGACGTGCTGACGTTCCGCAACGGCAAGACCGCCGAGATCCACAACACCGACGCGGAAGGCCGGCTGGTGCTGGCCGACGGTCTGTCGCTCGGCGTCGAGGCCAAGCCCGACGCCATCGTCGACATCGCGACCTTGACCGGAGCCGTCATGGGCGCGCTCGGCCTGAAGATGGCCGGCGTCTTCGGCAACGACCAACCGTTCGTCGAGCGGGTCAAGAACGCGGCGATCGACGTCGACGAGCAGGTGTGGCAACTCCCGCTCGAGCGCAGCTACCGAAAGCTGATCGACAGCAACGTCGCCGACATGAAGAACGTCGGGGGTCCGTACGGCGGTGCCATCATCGCCGCGCTGTTCCTCAGCGAGTTCGTCGGCGACACTCCATGGGCCCACCTCGACATCGCCGGCCCGATGAACAGCGACGGCGACGAGGGTTGGCTCTCGCGGGTGCCACCGGATTCGGAACGCGGCTGCTGATCCAACTGGCGCTCGACTTCCGCTAGACCTACGCGGCGTCGGGGGAGTGTCCTCGGCTCGTCGCCATCGAGGTCGCTTCGATCGCTGCGGCGGGCGGAACCCCGAGAGCCAGGAGTTGCCGTTCGACGGCGTCAGGATCGTCGCCGGTCTCGACCATGGCCTCGGCCAGCACGCGTGCCCGCTCCAGGTCGACGAGTGAGATGCGAGTCGTCGGCAGGTTCCACTGTGCGTGGGCCGTTCGCAGGTGTGGAGGCATGCGCATCAGATGACGTCTCGCCACCTGCGGGACGCGGCGCCGGACGGCGAGGCCGCCGTCGGTCGGCTGCGACACGCCGAACAGCACGCAACGGTTCAGTGATCGCATGAACGCGTTGGCCGTGCCGAGGGTGTACGACAATCCGAGCGCGCTGGCGGTCTCTTCGACGTCGAGCTCGTAACCCAGCGGGTAGCGATCGAAGCCGAGCACCAGGCGGCGCAGGATCCACGTCGCCGTCGGTCCCAGCACGTTCAGCCAGAACAGCTCGACGTACTGCGAGCGCACGTCGTAGCCGATCGAATCGACCACAGGGTCGAGCCATGGCACGACCATCAACAGTTGGTCGGTGACCGGGATCTCCATCGGGGTGGATGCCATGAAGCTCTCCCTCGTCGGGGTTGGGTAGGGATCGGTGCGTGCGGGGAGTCATCCCAAAGATGCACGGCGAGATGCCGGACGTGGAACGAGTGCGCCAAGATGTCGCCATGACGGCCGCCGAGCTTCGCCCACGCCAAGGAATGGATCGCCGCGGCCGCCAGCGTCACGGTCTTCACCGGCGCCGGCATCTCCACCGATTCGGGCATCCCCGACTTCCGCGGGCCGAACGGGTTGTGGACGAAGAACCCGGCTGCCGAGAAGGCCTCGACGCTGCAGAACTACCTGGCCGATCCTGACGTGCGCCGCTTCGCATGGCAGAACCGCCTGAACTCGCCGGCGTGGACTGCCTCACCGAACACCGGCCACCGGGCGATCTACGAGCTGGAGCGTCAAGGGCGGTTGCGTGCGGTCGTCACCCAGAACATCGACGAGCTGCACCAGCAGGCCGGTCATGATCCCGGCAAGGTCATCGAGGTGCACGGCACCATGCGCTGGACTCGCTGCTGGACATGTGACGACCGACGTCCGATGACGCGAGGCACTGGACCGTGTCCGTGCGGGCGAGGACGATCCGCACTGCGTCGTGTGCGCGGTGGGCGTGCTGAAGAGCGACACGATCTCGTTCGGTCAGTCGCTGGTGCCCCATGTGATCGACGCCGCGATGCGCGCCGCGGACGAGTGCGATCTGCTGCTGGCCGCCGGGTCGACGCTGACGGTTTTCCCGGCCGCCAACGTCGTGCCGCGGGCCAAGTCGCGGGGCGCCCGCGTCGTGATCGTCAACGGCGAACCCACCGGCATGGACCGCTTCGCCGACGCCCTGCTGATCGGCTCGCTCGGCGAGTTGTTGCCGGCACTGGTCGATGCGCCGATTGATCCCGGAACCCCGTAGCCAAATCCTGACCAGATTGGTAGGCTTTCACCATGGCTACCTTCCGAGATCTGCTCAGCGCCGCCAAGGCGGAGATCACCGAGATCGATACGGCGACCGCCGCCGAGCAAGATCGAAGCGGGCGTCATCGCCCTCGATGTCCGTGAGCCCGACGAGTACGACCAGGGCGCGATCCCCGGCGCCATCCACATCCCCCGTGGGCACCTCGAATCACAGGTCGAGGGGCGCTTGCTCGACAAGAACGCCGAAGTGGTCATCTACTGCGCCGGCGGCGTGCGCAGCGCCTTCGCCGCCAGGACGCTGCAGGAGCTCGGCTACACCAACGTCACGTCGGTGGTCGGTGGCTTCGGCAAGTGGAAGGACGAGGGCCGGCCGTGGAAGACGCCCGTGGTGCTGACACCTGATCAGCGCAACCGGTACCAGCGGCACCTGCTGCTGCCCGAGGTCGGCGTGGCGGGACAGGTCAAGCTGCTCGACAGCAAGGTGCTGATGCTCGGCGCCGGCGGCCTCGGCTCTCCAGCGGCGCTCTACCTGGCCGCCGCAGGCGTCGGCACGATCGGCATCGTCGACATGGACGAGGTCGACGCCAGCAACCTGCAGCGCCAGATCCTGCACAACCTCGATCGAATCGGCGACCGCAAGGTCGACTCGGCGAAGAAGACGCTGACCCTGCTGAACCCCGACGTCGACATCGTCACCTACGACACCCGGCTGGATGCCAGCAACATCATGGACATCATCGCCGGCTACGACGTGATCGTCGACGGCGCCGACAACTTCCCCAGCCGCTACCTGTTGAACGACGCCAGCGTCAAGCTCGGCATCCCGGTGGTGCACGGCTCGATCTTCCGCTTCGAAGGCATGGTCAGCGTGTTCGACCCGCTGCACGGCCCGACCTACCGCGACATGGTGCCGGAGCCGCCGCCCGCCGAACTGGCGCCCAGTTGCGCCGAGGCCGGCGTGCTCGGCGTGCTGCCGGGCATCATCGGCTCGATCCAGGCGCTCGAGGTGATCAAGGTGCTGCTCGGCCTCGGCGAGCCGCTGACGGGCGGATCCTGTCGATCGACACCACCGACATGAGCTTCCGTACGTTCAACCTCCGCAAGGATCCCAGCAACGAGGTGACCTACGAGAATCGCGACCGCATCATCGTGCGCGACCTCGAAGGCCTCTGCGCTCCTGGCCTGCACGACTGACGCACTACAGTTCGCGTCGTGCTGATAGCGACGGGGCAGCGAGCGGCGACACGACGGCTGTGGATGCACGGCCCGGCGGCCGACATCGCGCTGGGCTGGTGCTGGCTGCCGATCGCACTGCTCGTGCACGCCGCGGAGCCGCATCTCACGACCGTGCACACCATCGTCGGGTTGATCTTCCTCGTCTCGTTCGCCCACCAACCGCTCACACTCGGGCTGGTGTACGGCGACCCGGCGCAGCGCGACGCGCATCGCCGGCTGTACCGCTGGGCGCCGTGGGTGGCGCTTCGCCCTCATCGTCATCGGGCTCAACGTCAGCCTGTCGGCGGTCGCCCTGATGGCCGGGCTGTGGAACGCGGAGCACACGCTGATGCAGCGCTATGGCGTGATGCGCATCTACGGCCGCAAGGCGGGCGATGACCACGGACGGATCGAGAAGCCGATGCTGATCGTCTGGCTCGTCGCCGGGATCGCCTACATCGGTGGGTACGTCGACCTGCAGCGGATGGTCCACAAGCTCGGCTTCGGTGGCACCAACGCTCGCAGCGTGCGGTTGCTCGGCAACCTCAGCAACGTGGCGCGGGGGATCTTCTGGGTCGCCTTCGTCGTGGGTGTCGTGTACGTGGTTCGGTGGTGGAAGGCAGAACGCCGCCTCGGCGCCGCAGCCAGTCGACCGAAGCACTGGTACGCGCTCGGCACCGCCGGCCTGATCGTCGCTGTGATGATCGATCCGATCGCCGGCATCGCCGGCTACGTCGCCGCCCACGCCATCGAGTACTTCGCGGTGGTGCACAGTTCGTTGCGCAAGCGCGGCGATGCGGCTCCGGTGGCCAATGCCACACGCACACCGGCCCGCCGGGCAGCCACATATGCGCTCTACTTCGTCGCCATCGTTGCGTTGGTGGCCCTCACCAGATCGCACTTCGACGGCCGCCTGTACGCGTTCGCAGTGTTGTTCTTCGGTGCGTTGCACATCCTCTACGACGGGTTCGTGTGGAAGTTGCGCCGCCCGGCCATCGCCGCATCGTTGGGCATCACCCAGAACTAGACGATCAGCAGGCCACCGAGGAAGAGATCGGCCAGCGCCTCGCCGACGTGCTGCGGGCTCTGACGCTTCTTGCCCGTGAACCAACGGGTGGTGCTGAGCACCGCGTCGAACATGGCCGCGACCACCAGGCGAGCATCGACGTTGCTGCGGAACTCACCGGCCGCCACACCGTGGTCGATCGCCGATCCCCACAGCTTGGCCGCCTCGAGCAGGAGCTCGGCGATCGGTCGAAGTGCGGGAGTCGACGAGAACGTCTGGGCGTCGTTGCGGATCATCCGCGTCTCGCTCGGCGTCTGCGCCGCCTCGTCGACTGCCGTCGTGATCAACGAGCGCAGCGTCTCGGTGGCTGAGCGGTCGGCGGAGATGATCGTGCGGTAGTGGCCGACCTGGCGCTGCATCACCGGCAGCAGCAACTCGGCGACCATCTGCTCTTTCGATTCGAAGTGGTGGTACAGGCTGCCGGACAGGATCCCGGCTGCGCTTCCGATGTCGCGAACCGTGGTGCTGGCGATGCCGCGTTCGGCGAACTGGTCCGCCGCGATCACCAGGATCTCGTCACGCCGGGAGCGGGCCACGTCACTCGATTCCCGACACGGCGCAGAAGTCGTCGACGTCGGTCCACTCCCGCCCCATCCTGGCGATCAGGTGGTTGCCGGCTCATGTTGCGCGGCTGGCTGGACAGGTAGAACCGTTCGTACAACTCGCTGCGCGACCCGAGGGCCGAGCCGGCGAAGTCCCACGCCATCCGGAAGATCTTGGCTCGCTCCTCGGCGCCGATGCCGTTGGCGCCCGGCAGGTACTTGCGCACCAGCGGTCCGAGCTCCGGGTCGGCGAACGCCGCCTCGTTCGGCGTGCACAGCAGGTTGTGACTGCCCAACGTCTTGAAGATGTCGTTGACCCGGGTCATCCACGATGGCATCAGGGCGCGCAGCGCGGTGAACGGTTCGCCATCGCAGAACCAGCCGCCGTACCGGTACTGGTGAGCGCCTGCCTCGGCGGCACGGATCGCCGGCACGGGTCATGTCGGCGTAGGTCACCAGTTCGCCGAGCAGCTGTGTGGCCTCGGCACGGGCGCCCATGTTCTGCACCTCGACCATCTTGAACGCGAGGTCGTAGGCGAACTCGAGCTTGACGGCAGCACGGATCGCCGTCTGCTGGATGATGTTTGCCGCCCAGCCGTGCTTCATCACGTTGCCGTACACGTCGAGATCGCCGGCGATGAACACGCGCTCCCACGGCACCTCGACCTCGTCGAAGATCAAGAAGGCATCCTGCTCGTCGAATCGGGACGAGAACGGATGGTCGGCGCGAGTGCCATCGACGGTGTAGTGGTCGCGGCACACGGTGTGCAGGCCCTTGGCGCCGACGGGGACCGAGAAGCACAACGCGTACGCCGGGTCGGCATCTTTCGGCAACGGGTGCGCCGGGTAGACGAAGTTCTCATCGGCGAAGGGCCCGAGCGTTCCGAGGATCTTCGAGCCGCTGACAACGATGCCGTCGTCGGTGCGCCGCACGATGCGCGGCGTCAGTTCGGCATTGATCCCTTCGACATCATTGACCGCCTTGTCGATCACCGGGTTGATGATCGTGTGCGTCAGCGAGAGGTCCCGGAGGGCGACATCGCGTTGGAACGCAGCAAGCGCGGCCCCGGCGCGCGTGTCGCCGTTCTTCTCGAACAAGCTGCGCTGCGCCACGAAGCCGGCGACGGTGACGTTGACGTAGTCGGGCGTGCGACCGAGCATGCCGATCGAGTACCGGGCCAGCCGGTCGAGGGCGCGGTGGCGGCGTCTCATGGCGTCGTCGTCGAGCGGGATGATGTGGCTGGCATTGATCATCTCGCCGGTCTCGTCGTCTTGCACCAGACAGTCGTCGGCATGGTCGTGCTGGTAGTCGAAGTACTCGGCCATACCACGAAGTGATCCGGCGAATCGGGGTTCGTCGACGACGTCGACCCGGCGCCCGTCGAGCCAGACCGTGCGATCGTCTTTCAGCCCCGTGATGTAGTCATGACCAGTGCGCGCTCCCATGGTCGAGCACGGTAGTACGAATGGCTAAACCAAGCAAGTGCTTTGTTGGTTTCGAGACAATCGAGCGACCTCATGCGAGATCGGCAGTTCGGGCACGGGCGGAAAGCCATCAACGTGCCGGTCAGGTGTGCGCCGAGAAATAAGCTTCGCCACCTTCGACAGGTTCGACATGCCGGTGTCGTTGAAGGTGTTAGTGATGGCCATCCATTCGGACGCGAGCAGACGGTTCCCCGTCGAAACGCCGGAAGGCGTGATTGCCTTCTTCCGTTGCGTGTCGGCAGAGGTTCATCGATACGTCAGTCGTCTGACCGGCGGCGACCGGCAACTCACCGAGGACATCGTCCAAGACGCCTTCTTCGCCCTGGTGCGTCAATCACGTAATGGACTGCTGCTCGAGGTCGAGCCGGGTTGGATCATCACAACGGCGCGAAATCGATTCATCGACCACGTGCGCTCCTGCGATCGTGAACGGAGGCGCCTCGATGCCCAACAACGCTCCTTCGGTGACGAGGTCGATTGCGGCTGGCGCGACAGCGAAGCGGGCGTGCTCTCCGCCGCCCGGGCGAGCGCGCTGCTGGCTTCGCTTCCGGACCAGGAACGCTGGGCATTGTCGCTGCAGATCGTCGACGAGTTGACCGTCGCCGAGGTCGCCGAGCTGCTGGGGCGCAGCGTCGAGGCGACGACATCGTTGCTTGCACGCGCCCGCCGGCGACTGCGGATGGTGGTGGAGGCCGACGATGGCGATTGACGAGAACCAACTCTTCGACGCGGTCCAGCTGGAGATGTCTCCGGCGTTCCGCCGTCGGCTCGAACAACAACTTGTCGCGGCACCGCCGCTCGAGGTGAAGGAGGACGTGATGGTGAAGGTAGTGGAGCACGACGTCGGGCACGGAGGAGACGGCAGCGACCCCGGGAGACAAGAGGCATCGGGTCCACCACGTCACCGTCGTATGAAAGTCCTGCTCGGGGCCGCCGCATCGATTGCCCTCGTTGCGGCGCTGGCCGTGGTTGTGATCAACCACCAAGCGGAGCCGGAGGTCGACACGAGCCACGACCTCGACATCGCCAAGGCGGCGATCTTCGAGCCGTCCGATCTCGGATTCTCGTGGAGTGTGACGCACCTGTGGGGTGATCTGACATCTCGTTCGATCGCCGAGTCAGCCGCGACGGTGCCCGAGTGCAAGCCGTACCTCGACTACGCCTTCGATACCGCCGGACGGCATGCAGTCACCGCTGGGCGACAGTTCGGAATCCCTGGGCTAGAGATGGTCACCTGGGTCATCACGCAGTGGATCTACATCTTCCCGTCGGAGAAGGCCGCATCGCAGGCCATGGACAAGATCGCCGAGCCCGGCTTCGCGCCGTGCTTCGACCACGTGTTCCGGCGGATGTACGGGAACTCACAAGCGAGTCGCCTCGACCCACTACCGGTCGCCCCGCATGGCGATCGGCAGATCGTGATCGGCCAGCACCTCGACTTCGGAGCGCCACCCCCGGACGGCATCCCTGTCGACACGATGAACGTCTGGGTGCAGATCGGTCGGGCAGTCGTGTTCGTCGACCCGAGCACCGACACCCACGACAGTCTCGACCCCGCCGGCCGGATCGAGCTGGCCGTCTCCGCGGCGACCGACGCCCTACAGGCTGCGCTCGACAACGCCACGAGCTGAACGCCGTGAACGCAGCTGGAAGTGAGCCTGGTCGGACGCGGTTTGAGTACATTGGCGCTACCGATTTCGCGCCCGACGGGCAACCCCCGACGGGACAGCTTGCCCGGGGTCGTCGCGGCTAGTCGAACAGGTCGGGGTCGGTGCGGCAGATCTCCTGCCACAGCGGCTGGAAGCTGAACCATCCAGCGGCGGGGAAGCCGGTCTGCTCGAACGTGTATTGCGCCATGCTGTGCTCGATCAGCTTCGGCGTTCCGGCGGCCATCGCCATCAGCTGAGCGTGACACGAGCGGTCCATGCTGAGGAACCAGAAGCACGCCTCGTCGACCGTGGTGCCGACGGTGAACAGGCCGTGGTTCTGGTGGATCGCTGCCTTGCCGCTGGGGAACTCGGCGGCCAACTCCTTGCCGGCATCGACGTCGAAGACGACGGCCCCGCCCTGGGCCGCGATCACTCGATGGTCACCGTAGAACGCACACGAATCCTGCGTGATCGGGTCGAGGGGGATTCCGAGCGAGGCGAACGCCTTGCCGTGCACGCTGTGACTGTGAGCCGCCGAGATCACGTCGGGCCGTGCCTGATGAATGGCGGAGTGGATCACGAAGGCGGCGCGGTTGACCGGGCGCGTGCCGTACACCACGTCGCCCTGGTGGTTCACGAGCAGCAGGTCGCTGACGCGCACGTGACGGAAGCTCATCCCGAACGGATTGACCCAGAAGTGGTCGGGAAATTCGGGGTCGCGGACCGTGATGTGCCCGGCCACGCCTTCGCCGAACCCGACGCGACCGAAGATGCGCAACGCCCCCGCCAGCTTCTGCTTGCGGTGCAAGCGTTCGTCCTCGACAGTGGCAAAGGTCGGCGGGCCCTCCAAGCTGACGGCCTTGGGCGTCAGTTCGACGCCGTCGATCATGCGAACACCAGATTCCGTAACGGTCATGGGTCCACGATACGCCGCGGCCCGGCCGCCGGCTCTGGCGGGGGGATGGAGGTCGCGTCGTAGAGTCGCGGCATGAACCGTGAGATCATGCCGGCGTCGATCGCCCCGCCGGCGGCCAACTACGCCCACGCCGTGCTCAGTGAGGGCGCCGGCTCGACGCTGTACGTCAGTGGCGTCGTGGCAGCTCGACCCGACGGAACCATCCCCGACGAGGTGGCCGATCAGGCGGCGGTCATCTGGTTCAACATCGGGGCCATCCTTGCCGACGCGGGTATGACCGTGGCCGACATCGTCAGCGTCACGACGTACGTGGTGGTCGACTTCATGGCCTGCCTGCCCGATGTGATGGCGGTGCGTGACCAGGCGATGGCCGGCCATCGGGCTGCCAGCACGCTCGTCACGGTTCCGGCGCTGGCCAGGTCGGCGTGGAAGATGGAAGTCGCGGTCATCGCTGCCCGGTAGCGCCGCGCTACGGCAGGGTCGTACGCTCGTCGGTGATGAGTGACGACAAGCGCACCGATTCGGGCATCGAGGTCAGGGCGCTCTACGGGCCGTCCGATCTCGCCGGGTGGGATCCCGCCGAACAACTCGGCGAACCGGGTGCGCCGCCGTACACGCGCGGGGTGTACCCGACGATGTACCGCACGAAGCTGTGGACGATGCGTCAGTACGCCGGCTTCGGCACGGCGACCTCGACCAACGAGCGGTTCAAGTTCCTGCTCGGCGCCGGCCAGACGGGCCTCTCCTGCGCCTTCGACCTCCCGACGCAGATGGGCTACGACAGCGACCATCCCCGCGCCGAGGGCGAGGTCGGCAAGGTCGGCGTCGCCATCGACACCATCGCCGACATGCGCCTGCTGCTGGCCGACATCCCGCTCGACACGGCATCGATGAGCATGACGATCAACTCGACCGGCGCCATCTTGCTGTTGCTCTACGAGTTGGTCGCCGAGGAGCAGGGAGTGCCCGCCAGTGAGATCAGCGGCACGATCCAGAACGACATCTTGAAGGAGTACATCGCCCGCGGCACCTACGTCTACCCGCCTCGCCCGAGCATGCGGATCATCACTGACATCTTCGAGTACTGCGCCGCCAACATACCGAAGTGGAACACGATCTCGATCTCGGGCTACCACATCCGTGAGGCCGGCAGCACAGCCGTGCAGGAGATCGCGTTCACGATCGCCAACGGCATCGCTTACGTCGAGGCGGCGCTGGCAGCCGGCATGGACATCGACGCCTTTGCGCCGCGCCTCAGCTTCTTCTGGAACGCGCACAACAACTTCTTCGAAGAGGTCGCCAAGTTCCGCGCCGCGCGGCGAATCTGGTACCGCCTGATGAACGAGCGGTTCGGCGCCAAGAAGGAGTCCAGCAAGCTGTTGCGCTTCCATGCGCAGACGGGCGGCTCGACGCTGACCGCGCAACAACCCGAGAACAACGTCGTTCGCGTGGCGATCCAGTCGATGGCGGCGGTGATGGGTGGAACGCAGAGCCTGCACACGAACGGTTACGACGAGGCGCTCAGCTTGCCGTCGCAACAGGCTGCGCAGGTCGCCCTGCGAACGCAGCAGATCATCGGCTACGAGAGCGGGATCGTCGACACCCCCGACCCCTTGGCCGGCTCGTACTTCGTCGAATCGTTGACCGACGAGGTCGAGCGCCTGGCCTGGGAGTACATCGACCGAATCGACGAGATGGGTGGCGCTGTGGCCGGCATCGAGGCCGGCTTCCAGCAGGGTGAGATCGAGCAGGCCGCGTACGAATACGCCAAGTCGATCGACGATGACGAGCGGGTCATCGTCGGTCTCAACATGTTCCAGGTCGCCGCCGATGGCGACCCTGCCATCTTCCCTGTCGACCCGGAGCTCGAACGCGGGCAGAAGGCGTCGCTGGCCGAGTTCAAGGCGGGCCGCGACGCGTCGTTGGTCGAGGCTCGCCTCGCTGATCTCACCGCGGCGGCGCGAGGCACACAGAACCTGCTGTACCCGATGAAGGAGGCGCTGCGCGCCAAGGCGACCCTCGGCGAGGTCAGCGATGCCTTGCGAGCAGTCTTCGGGGTGTATCGCGCCGGGTCGTGAGCATGAGCACCTGGTTGTCTCGCTACATCGACGTCGAGTGTTGCGACCTGACGACGATCGGTCGGCGCAGCGGCCGGCCGCACGAGATCGAGATCTGGTTCGGTGTCATCGACGCCACGATGTACCTGATCTCCGGCAATGGCCCCACCGCCGACTGGTATCGCAACGCCCTCGCCAACCCGCATGTGTCGGTGCGCCTGGCGGGTGAGACGCGCACTGGTGTCGCCCGCGACGTGACGGACGCCGACGAACGTCGCCGGGCCGGCGATCTGATGGGGGAGAAGTATCCGTGGGACGGTGACCCGTCGATCGGCCTCACTCGGCAGGCGTGGTGCTACGAGGTGCCGCTCCTGGCGATCGACCACTGGGATCACGATGACGGATGAGGCGCCGTCCGACGCGCTGACCACGCTGGTGTACGCGTCGACGAGATGCGCGGACCACCACGTTGTTGCCCGTCGCCGAGGTCAGCCGAGGGCAGAACCGACCGTGGTGGCGCAACGTCTTCTTCGGCTTTGCGCGCAGCCGCAACGAGGTCGCTGCCGGCATGGCAGTGCAGTACCTCGGCGAGAACATCGACCGTGCCCGAGCCCACTGGCGCGAGGCGTTGATGCTGTTTGCGGATCTGCAGCGGACTCACGACAACGAGTTGGTGGTGACGTTGATCGCCGACCTGCGAAGCGCCGGTCTCGACACGGTGTTGCCGCGCTTGCAGCACGACGCGATCCCGCACCCGATCGCCAAGACCGCGGTGCACCTCACCGAGGTGGTCGAGACGATTCGCACCTGCCAGCGCCTGGCGGCTCGCCGCCCGCAGCAGGCTGTTGCTGGAAGGAATGCGCGACGACTAGACGGACGCCGCGGCCAAGGCGGCTTTCTCTTCGGCCAGGTCGGCGGCGATGAAGATGATCTGGTCCTCCTGTCCACCGACCAGCTTCTGCTCGCCGCATCGCATCAGCACGTCGGCGCCGCTGACGTCGTACTGCTCGGCGGCGCGGAAGGCGTGCTTCAAGAAGCTGGAGTAGACGCCGGCGTATCCCATCACCAGCGCCATCCGGTCGATGATGCACTCGCTGTCCATCACCGGGCGGACCACGTCTTCTGCGGCGTCCATCAATGCCAGCACGTCGATACCGGTCGTGATGCCCAGGCGGTCGGCGACGGCCGCGAACACCTCGTTCCTGGTGTTGCCGGCGCCGGCGCCGAAGCCACGAACCGAGCCGTCGATCTGCACCGCGCCGGCGCGCACCGCAATGACCGAGTTGGCCACGGCGATCCCCAGGTTGTCGTGACCGTGGAAGCCGACCTGGGCATCGCTGCCCAACTCGGCCACCACTGCTTCGACGCGGTACTGCGCATCTTCCAGGATCATCGCCCCGGCGGAGTCGACGACGTAGACGCACTGGCATCCGGCGTCGGCCATGATCCGTGCCTGCTTGGCGATCAGCTCCGGCGGTTGGCCGTGGGCCATCATCAAGAACCCGACGGTCTCCAGACCCAGCGAGCGGGCCAGGCCGAAGTGCTGGATCGAGACGTCGGCCTCGGTGCAGTGTGTCGCCACGCGTACGATCGACAGGCCGATGTCGTGGATGAACCGGATGTCGTCCATCGTGCCGATGCCGGGAACCATCAGGGCGGCGATCTTGGCCTGCTTCGCAGTCTCCACGGCGGCCTGCATCAGCAGCCGCTCGTCGGTCAGCGAGAAGCCGTAGTTGAACGACGACCCGCCGAGGCCGTCGCCGTGGGTGACCTCGATCACGGGCATGCCGGCCGCGTCGAGCGCGCCGACGACGTCGCGTACCTGCTGCTCGGTGAACTGATGGTTCTTGGCGTGCGAGCCGTCGCGCAGACACGTGTCGGTCATGCGCACGTCGAGCAGGTTGGAGTACGGCATCAGTTGGCTCCGTTCATGTGCATGGCGATGCGGTTGCCGGTGGCGGCAGCCGCCGCCGTCATGATGTCGAGGTTGCCGGCATACGGCGGGAAGTAGTCGCCGGCTCCCTCGACCTCGACGAGCACGGCGAGGCGTGGCGTGCCGTCGCGCGACTCGCCGAACTGCGGCGGTGATTTCAACCGGTAGCCGGGCACGTATTGGGCGACGTTGGCGACCGCATCTTCGACCGCCTTGGTGATCAGCACCTCGTCGGCATCGCGTGGCAACTGGCAGAAGATGGTGTCGCGCATGATCAATGGCGGATCGGCGGGGTTGAGCACGATGATGGCCTTGCCGCGCCCGGCGCGGCCGACCTCGGCGATCGCCCGTGACGTGGTGCGGGTGAACTCGTCGATGTTGGCACGCGTGCCCGGCCCCGCCGAGACCGACGCAACAGTGGCAACGATCTCGGCGTAGTCCACGGTGGTCACCGCGGCGACCGCGTGCACGATCGGGATGGTCGCCTGCCCCGCACACGTGACCATGTTGACGTTCGTCGCGTCGAGATGCTCGTCGAGGTTGGCACTCGGGACGACGAACGGTCCGATCGCCGCCGGCGTGAGGTCGATGGCCCGGATGCCCAGCTCGGCGTAGCGCGGTGCGTTGGCGATGTGCACGTACGCGCTGGTCGCCTCGAACACGAAGTCGGGGAGCTCGCTCCGGCCGAGGAGCCAGTCGACGCCGTCGGCCGATGCCTCCAGCCCGGCCTTGCGGGCGCGCTCCAATCCATCGCTACGCGGGTCGACGCCGATCATGTAACGGGGCTCGATCACGTCGGAGCGCATCAGCTTGTACATCAGGTCGGTGCCGATGTTCCCGGAACCGACGATCGCTGCGGTCAGCTTGGCCATCCACCTACTCTGCCCCAACCCACGCTGGCGAGGAAGGCCCGGCGTTCCTGCCTGCGGAACGCGGTGCGGCGTTGCCGGTCAGGCGAATCCGGCTGAGAGCTCGGCGACGACCTCGGCGGCGGTCATCACCCGCTCGACCGAGCCGACCGAGCGACCGGCATACAGCGCCATGGCGGAGATGTCGCCGGTGGTGTCGCGGGTCGGTGAGCTGACACCGAAGCGCATCATCGGCAGCGGCTGGCCTCCTTGGGGCGTCGTCTCCCCGATCACGTCGTTCGGCGCGGCGGTGGCGGCGGCGATCGACGAGCGCAGCACACGGTGCGGCGCGGCGGGCCACCCCAAACCGAACGCCTCGGTGAGCTCCGAGTCGTCGGCGGTCGCGCCGACCAGGGCATCGACGTAGGCCGGGTGGGCGTACGACTCGAACGTCGCCACGAATCGGGTGCCGACTCGAACGGCATCGGCGCCCAGCGCCAACGCGGCACGAACCGCGTCGGCGTTGCCGATCCCGCCGGCCGCCACCACCGGCACATCGACCGCGGCGCGAACATCGCAGAGCAGTTGGGTGAGGGGTACGTGGCCACGCACATGGCCGCCTGCCTCCACTCCTTGGGCGATCACGTAGCGGCACCCGGCGTCGACCGCAGCTCTGGCTTCGTCGACCGAGCCGACCTGCCACCCACAGACCACACCCTCGGGCACTCTCGCCGGGTCCGGCCACTCGTAGAAGAACTCGATGATCGGCAGCCGCCCGGCGACCAGCGCCACGACGTCGGGCTGCACGAAGTGGGCAATGCACGTGGCACCGACCGGCGCCTTCGTGAGCGCTGCCAGTTCGTCGAGGTAGCGCTCGACGACGACGATCGGCTGACGACCGATGCCGATCATCCCGAGGGCGCCGGCGTTCGATACCGCGGCCGCCAGGGTCGGCGTGGCCGTGCCGCTCATGCCGGCCTGCTGCAGCGGCACGGTGCTCCCGACGAGATCGGTGAAGCGGTTCATCGCGACAACCTACGCCGGTTCGCCGATCGATGTCTCGGAGTGATACGAAGCCGTGTCCTGTATCACTTCAGCGAAGATCCCCACATCAGCCGGTTCGCGCCGCACGTGCCGCTGACCAATCCGTCGCACTCCCCGGCGGTCTGGGCAATCGATGCGGACCATGCGCCGCTGTACTGGTTCCCCCGCGATTGCCCGCGTGTCACGATCTGGCCGCACGGTCCCCGTGACCAGCCCGAGTTCCAGGTGCGGTTCGCCACTGTCGCCACACGGTTGCACGCCATCGAATCGGTGTGGCTCGAGCGGATGCGCAACGCCGAGATCTATCGCTACGAGTTCGAGAACACGGGATTCGTGCCATGGGCGGACGCCGACGGGCAATGGATCGCCGATCGTGAGGTCGTGCCGATCCGCGTCACGCCCGTCGGTGACCTCCTCGCCGCCCACGCCCGTGCCGCCATCGAACTACGGATCGTGCCCTCACTGTGGCCGCTGCGCGACATCGCGGTGCAGGGGGAGTTCGACTTCAGCCTCGTGCGAATGCACAACGCCATGCCCCGCGTCGAGCCGTAGCATCGGCGGGTGCTCGAGCCGCCGTCGAACGTCGAGTTGTCGCAGGCCCTGTCCTTCCTGGTCGAACGTTTCGGCGCCGATGTCGGCGAGGTCGAGCTGATCGGTGAGGGTGCGTGGTCGCGTTGCTTCGGGTTCGTCCACAACGGCAGCGAACTGGTCGTGCGGTTCGGCCGTCACGCCGACGACTTCGAACGCGATCGATTGGCTGCTCGGTTTGCGACCCGGAACCTGCCGATCCCGCAGGTCATCGAGATCGGCGACGCATTCGGAGCCTGGTACTGCATCTCGACACGGGCCCGCGGGACGCCGTTGGAACAGCTCGACGCGGAGCAGTGGCAGGTAACGCTGCCATCGGTGCTGTCGATGCTCGATGCCCTGCGCGGCTGCGACATCTCGTCGACCACCGGCCATGGAGGCTGGAATCAGGCGGGCAACGCGCCACATTCGACGTGGGGCGACTTTCTGGCCGCGGTCGACCAGGACCCTCCGGGGTCGCGGACTCATGGATGGAAGCAGCTCCTGGCCGACTCGCCGCACGGCGATGGCTTCGGGCCGGCCTACTCGCAGATGCTCGACCTTGCCGGCGCCTTCCCCGGAAGTCGCAGCCTGGTGCACAACGACCTGCTCAACCGGAATGTCCTGGCCACGAGCGGTCAGGTGTCGGCGGTGTTCGACTGGGGTTGCTCGATGTACGGCGACTTCGTGTACGAGCTGGCGACGTTCGTGTTCTGGGCGCCGTGGCACCCGGCGATCGAGCACCTCGACGTCGCCGCGGCGGCACAGGACCACTACGCCGACATGGGACTCGAGGTGCCGAACTTCGATGCCCGTCTGCGCTGCTGTGCTCTCCACATCGGGCTGGTGCACCTCGGCTACAACGCGTACCTCGGCGATCTCGACGCGCTGCGGATGACCGAGGCGCGGATGCTGCAGTTCCTCGACGAGTGAGCTGGCTAGATGAAGCGCACCCCGACGGTGCCGAGATGCTGCACCTGGGCGGTCACGTGATCGCCGGCGTGCACGGCGACCGCCTCGGTGACACCACCGGTCATCACCAGGCTGCCGGCCGGCAGGGTCTGGTCGCTGTCGGCCAGCCAGCGGACGAGGGCGACGATCGACGCTGCTGGATGGCCCATCACCGCGGCACCGGCAGCAGTGCCGGCAACTTCGCCGTTGCGCCGCATCACGACACCCAAGAGGTGCAACTCGAGGCCGTCAGGGCGACGCGGCGAGCCTCCGACCACGTAGCGCGCCGCCGAGGTGTTGTCGGCGATGACGCTCTGGATGTCGAACTTGAAGTCCTTGAATCGTGAATCGATCACCTCGATCGCCGGGAGCACGAACTCGGTGGCGGCCAGCACGTCGTCGATGGACACATCGCCGGCCAGCTCCCGCGCTGTGACGAAAGCGATCTCTGCCTCGACCTTGGGATGGATCAGCTGTGCCATGTCGACGGCGTCGCCATCGGGCACGCAGGTGTCACCCATCAACACCCCGAACACCGGTGTCTCCAATCCCATCTGCACCATCTTGGCCTTCGAGGTCAGGCCGCCCTTGTAGCCCGTCAGTCGGCGTCCGTCGGCCTGCCATCGGCGGCTCAGCTCGGCCTGCACGGCATACCCGTCGGCGACGTCCATGTCGGGGTGGTCCTCGGTCAGCTTGACGATGTCGGAGGCGTCGCGCTGCGCTGCATCGACGATGTCGGCCAGCTCGGAGATCACGGATGGGGAAAGTGCCACGTACTGCTCCCTACTCGAACGTCACGCTGCAGCTGCCGAGACCACCGAACTCGCAGGTGATGGTCTGTGGATCCCTGACCCAGGCCATCACCGACAGCGATCCGGTCAGGATCACGTCTCCCGCATGGCAGGTGATCCCCAGTGCTCCGAGTGTGTTGGCCAGCCAGATCAGCGAGTTGACGGGTGAGCCCTTCACCGCGGCACCGGCCCCCGTGGCGAAGAGCTCGCCGACCGAGTCGCCGGGCCGGCGAACGTCGATCGTCATGCCGACCAGCGAGAGATCGACCTCCAGGGGATCCATCGGTTCGGTGCCCAACACGTAGACACCGCACGAGGCGTTGTCGGCGACGGTGTCGACGACCTTGATGTCCCAGTCGTCGATGCGTGAGTCGACGATCTCGAAGCACGGCACCACGTAGTCGGTCGCCCGCAGTACATCGACCGCCGTCACGCCCGGCCCGGTGAGGTCGTGCTTCAACACGAACGCAATCTCGCCTTCGGCTCGCGGTTGGATCAGCGAATCGAGCTTGATCGTGTCGCCATTGCGGTACACCATGCCGCTCATCAGCTGGCCGAAGTCGGGCTCGTCGAGGCCGAGCATGGTCATGACTGCAGCGCTGGTTGCCCCGACCTTCTTGCCGACGATCGTCTCACCGGCGTCGATGCGCCGTTGCACCATGCGTGACTGGATCCGGTAGGCGTCGCCGAGATCGATGCCGGGCACCCGATCTCGCAGGTTCGGCACAGTTCGAAGATCGAGCAGCGCCGAGTACAACTCGTCGCCGTAGTAGTTGATGTCGGACGGGCTGATGCTCATCGTCGTGCATCTTCATGCACGGTGGTTCACTGCGCCAAGCTGCCGTTCCGGCATGCGGGACGCCCGCCTGACCCGGTTGTGCAACAGCTGCGTACTGTGCATGACGTGACCAAGGCCTACGAACGCGAGGTCTCGTTCGAGATCGACGGGCGGCGGTTCACGTTCGCCACGTGGTCCGACGTCTCAGCGCTGTTCGCCATCCGCTTCCTGGCCAAGTACGACCGGCCGCGGCGCGGCTGCGAGGCGGGCTTGTGCGGCACCTGCGAATCGTTGGTCGACGGCACGCCGACGCGGCTGTGCCAACTGCCCTCGACGGCGCTCGACGGTGTGTCGATCGTCAGCGGATCGAAGCCGGGTCGCTGACCAGCGCCCGCGAGATGTCGGCAGCGGTCCGCACCACCAGCCGAACCAGATGGTCGTGGCGGTCTGCCGGCATGCGGATCAGTGGTCCGGCAACCGAGACGGCGGCCACGCAGGTGCCGAGGCCGTCGAAGATGGGGGCGGCGATCGACACGACACCCGGTGCGGCTTCGTCGGTGCTGATCGCATAGCCCGCCTTGCGCACCTCGGCCAACGCCTGGTTCAACCGGGTGCGCGTGGTGATGGTGCGCGGCCCGAGGCGCGGCAGGCCACCGGCGACAGCGTCGTCGACATCGGCTTGCGAGCCGTACGCCAGCAACACCTTGCCGGACGAGGTCGCATGCGCCGATCGCCGCCTGCCGACCTTGGTGAACAAGTCCCATCATCTGCGGGCTCTCGAGCCGGTCGAGGTAGACGACGTCGGATCCCGACAGCACCGCGAGGTGGGTCGCTTCGTTGCTGTCGTTGTGCAGCTTCTCCAGCGGCACATGGCCGACCTGGCGCAGCGCCCGACTGCTGACGACCTCCTGGCCGATCTCGTACAGCTTCAGGCTCAGCCGGTAGCGCTCGTCACGAGTGCGCTCGACGAACCCCTCGCTGACGAGGATCGCGAGGAGGCGATGCACGGTGCTCTTCGGCAACTTGACACGGCGCCCGAGCTCGGACACGCCGAGCACCGGTTCGGCGAACGTGAACGCGGTCAGCAGCGACAACGCCCTGGCCACGGCCGATTCCGGTGACTCCCGATGCGCAGCCATCGCCGAGAACGTAGCCGTGTTTCGTTGGGTGGAACAATCGGCCGGCATCGGACAAGTGCGCATATGCTGATGAAGTGTCATCAATGCTGATAAACTCACTGACCGCGGACAGATCTCCATTCCGGCGGAGATCCGCCACAAGTGGAAGGTGCGTCGGGTGTTGCTGGTCGACGAGGGTGATCGCCTCGTGCTGCGACCCGTCCCCGACGATCCCATCGCTGCGGTGATCGGCAAGTACGCGTGGATCGCAGCGACCTCTGACGAGATGCGCGACGAGGACCGAGCGGTCGATGACGAGAAGACGGAGTGACCGTTCTCGATGCTTCGTGTCGTGGTCAGCCTGTTCAGGGGCGAACCTGGGTC
Source organism: Ilumatobacteraceae bacterium (assembly GCA_963805445.1). GTDB lineage: Bacteria > Actinomycetota > Acidimicrobiia > Acidimicrobiales > Ilumatobacteraceae > JAENVT01. Next base: position 269,870 of record CAWDUI010000038.1, read on the forward strand.
GAGCGATGTGGTGGCGACGATGGTCGGCGAGTGCATCATGAACGTGCTCAACAGAGCGGAAGTCATCGATCAGTTGACGCGGCGCGGCGCCACCTCGGACGTTGTCGCCGCTGAAATCGACACGCTCGGTGTCGAACTTCGAGCCGCTGTCGATCGAACTGGCCGACCAGGCGGCCCGGCTACGGAGCCGCCACTACCACCGCACGACACGCCCGCTCAGCATGGCCGACTGTGTTGCGCTGGCAACGGCGATCACATCAGGTTCGGCACTGGCGACGTCGGACGTGCATCTCGCGGCAACGTGCGTCGAGGTCGGCTGCGGCGTCGTCGAGATCGCCAACTCGAAAGGCGCCTATCCGCTGCGGAACGAGTAGCGCTACCAGCTGCACTCGGCGAGGTTGTCCCAGCAACGCCTGGTCAGTTCGGCGCCGGTGAAGTACGCGGCACGAGCCGCGCGGCGCTTGGCGTCGGTGTCGAGGTACTGCTCGGCGAACTCGCCGACATGGCCGCCGTGGTCTTCGTCCACGGTGATGTGGATCGTGTGGAACGCGTAGTCGTCCGGCTGCAAGATGTCGGTGTAGTGCGTCTTGAAGGCATCGACGACCTTGATGTACGCCGCGGGGATCTGGTTCTCGATCGCCAGGATGCCGCCGAACGTCAACTCGTACCACGGCTGCTGCAGCGCCAGGCAGTACAGGAAGTGGTTGCTGGCGACCGCGTCGACGTTGGGGGTTGCCTCGGTGATCACCTCGTCGGGGGCGCCGAGGGCGCGAGTGAACTGGAACAGCCAGTGGAGGTGCCCGAACCCCGACTTCGACGTGGTGCCGAGCACCTCCTCGGCGATGTTCTCGATCACGCTGTCGGTCATCTCGTACGGGATCCGGGTGACCCACGCCGACAGGATCCGGCGTGTGTGGTACGTCACGCCGTGGTAGTGCTGGCGCGCCCAGGCAACGAGGTCTTCGTTGGTCGCCTCACCCTGCTGGGTGCGCTTGACCCAGTCGGCCTGGTCGAGCGTGCGGCCGGAGGCCTGCAGCTCGTCACGCATCTCGTCCACGAACGCTTCTCCGTCAAATGCCATGGTCACACGGTCTCACGGAGGCGTTGCTCGGCAACATGTTGGCGTTCCATACAACAGAACGGTGCTCTTTCGGAGCGGTCGTGACCCAACCAAGATGGATGCATGGCAATCTTCCGTCTCGGGCACGTCGAGGTCCGAACTCCCGATCTAGAGCTCTGTGCCGCCTACTACACCGAAGTGCTCGGCTTGCGGGAGGTGGCACGCGACGAGAACCACGTCTACCTCAAAGGTTGGGACGAGCAGGATCACCACTCGCTGATGCTCACCGGCGCCAATCGCTACGGCCTCGAGCACGTGGCCTTCAAGACCGAGTCGATCGACGATCTCGAGGGATACGAGACCAATCTCGAGCGCTACGGCTGCACCGTCGAGCGCATCGGCGCGGGGGTGGAGACCGGGCAGGGAGAAGCGATCCGCTTCGACTCCCCGACGGGTCACACGATGGAGATCTACGCAAAGATGGACAAGGTCGGCAATGGCCTGCCGCTGTTCAACCCGCCGCCCATGCCGATGGATCTCGTCGGGATCGCGCCGCCTCGTCTCGACCACTGCCTGCTGACCACCGAGAACGTTCCGGACGCGGCACGGTTCATGAGTGAGGTCCTCGGCTTCCGGCTGACCGAGCAGCTCGTGACCAACGAGGGTTATCAGTTGATCGTGTTCTTCGAGCGATCACGCCAGCCACACGACATCGCGTTCACACGCGGGGCCAACGGCGGGTTGCACCACTTCGCCTACTGGCTCGACAGCTGGGCCGAGGTCGGCCGAGCGGCCGACATCTTGCGGATGAACGGCATCGACATCGATATCGGCCCGACCCGCCACGGCATCACGCGCGGCCACACCATCTACTTCTTCGACCCGGTCGGGAATCGCAACGAGGTGTTCACCGGCGGATACAAGACCGACACCGATTGGGAAACGATCACCTGGACGGAGGATCAGCTGGGCAAGGCCCTGTTCTATTACGAGAACCGTGTCGTCGAGTCGTTCGTATCGATCTACACATGAGCGTCACCCGCGACGACGCGCCGCTGTACCTCGCCAACTATGCGCGGCGGCGGGCAGAACCGGTCTCGCCGCTGACCAGCGACGGGCACTCCGGTGACGAGCCAGCCTTCGTCCTGCGCGCTCGCGAGCGCTCGACGTTGCGGGCCCTCGAGGAGCTCGATCGGGTCACTGCGCCGCCGGGTCGCACGGAGGAGTTCGCTCGCGAGACGGTGTCGCCTCGCGAGCAGTTCCCGGGCGAGTTCCGCAAGCGGGTCACGACCTCGGTCGACGTTCGTTTGATCCGCCACGGCCAGACGCAGGGCTACGTCACCGATGGCGCGCTGACGCCGCTCGGCCAGTGGCAGGCCCATCGTAAGGGCCAGGACCTGGCCAAGGGATTGAAAGAAGGCATGACCGTTCGTTTCCCGCACGCACCGACGGCGCGGGCCACCGAGACGGCCGTCGGCGTGCGCAGCGGCGTGCTGCAGGCGCTGAGTCGCTACGGCATCGCCGGTGTGACCGTGGAGGATCCGTATCCGCACGACGCGTTCAAGAACTTCCAGGTGTGGGCCGGCGGCCGCGAGGTCGATGTGACCGCGGCGTTCCAGGAGTTCGCCCAGATCCACGAGGAGTACCAGCGATTCGGCATCGGCGATCGGCCGGGTTGGATCACCGAGATGAACCGTTTCTACCGGGTGTTGCAGGCCGGCGGGGATCCGATCACCGTGTGGCTCACGCAGCCGCTGTTCTACTTCGAGCCGCCGATGATCGTGGTCCGCCGCCACTGGCGGGGCATCACCGAGATCGTCGACGAGAGCGGACCGAACACGGCGATCTACATCTGTGGCCACTCCGGTCCGATCCGCGCGGTCGCGGCCTCCGCAGTGGGGCACGACCCCGGCGAGCCGAACAACACCGAGGACGTGCGCATCAAGGTTTACGACGATCACGAGCACGCGGTGCTGACCTATCGCGGTCGAGGGTTGGAGCTCGAGATCCCCACCTTGGCGACACCGAGTTGGTACGCGTGAGCCTCGAGACGCCGCCGGACACGAGCGTGGCCCCGGCGGTGGACGGGGGAGGCTTCGCCGGGTTCGGAGAGCCTGCGGTCGTCACGGTGTTGACCGTCGACGATGTCGAGTACGCGATCCTCGCCGACCCGACGATGGCCGCGCTGAAGGCGATCCGCGAGATCGCCGAGCACGTGCGCCCCCGGCGCGGTTGCCAGGAGGGAATCTGCGGCAAGTGCGAGTCGAAGGTCAACGGCGTCGACACTCGTCTGTGCATCACGCCGATCGGCACACTCGGTGGGGCGGTCGTCGCCACGCCGGTGCCGCGCAAGAGCATCTGGGGCTGACCTCGCCCCACGGGGGCGATGTCAGTCAGTCCGCAGCGATGATGTGCACGGTGGGCGCCGGACGCCCGGGAGACTCGACGGTCGACGTCGCCCACCCGAGGTAGATGAGGGCGCTGATGTGGGTGCCAGCCTCGAAGCCGCACAACTCACTGACCACGTCGTTCGCCCCCTTCGGGCACGAGCCCCAATAGCTGGCCAGTCCGTGGGCGGTTGCCGCGAGCAGCAGGATCTGGACGCCGGCGGCCACGGCGTCGCGGTTCTCCGAGGTGCGCAGATGAGACTCGCCGGGGGCGGATCCGACGATCAAGGTCACGGGCGTGCGCAGGTACTTGGTGCGGGTCTTGTCGACCTTCTCGGGTGGGTCGCCGTGGGCCTCCATCGCGCCGGCAATTGCATTGCCCAGCCGGGCTCGCGCTTCGCCCTCGGCGATCGCGAAGCGCCACGGCCAGGTGCGCTTGTGGTTGGGAGCCCACTGGGCCAGTTCGCACAACTCGTCGATCAACTGGCGCGGCACGGGGCGCTGCTTGTCGACGAGCATGCTGGTGCGGCGGCGACGAACGAGGTCGGCGAGGTCGGTGGGTTGCACGCGCTCATCATCGCAGCACCGATGCACCGAACGTCGTCTCCTTCGTTCCGTTCGTCGGAACGGCGATCTTGAGCGAACCGTGCTGTGGTGCGACAGTGCGACCGGCGCACGAGACCGAGGGGGTACGCCAGATGTCGTTCGATGGTGAAGCATTCGTAGAGGAGATGCGCGAGGAGCTGATCGCTTCCGGCCGCACGCTCGACAAGGCGCGTTGGGTCGAGCGCGTGGTGCAGGGCGAGGCCACGAAGGAAGAGCTCGTCGGGTGGGCGCGGCAGCACTACCACGGGGTGACGTACCACACCCGCCGCTTCCTTTCGATCTGGCTCGGGCGAATCCCGTACGAGATGACCGACGCGGTGATCGAGAACATCGGTGAGGAGGTGCTCGGCATCCAGTCGAAATCCGGTCACGGCCACCTCCACTGGCTGTTCCACTTCACGCGTGCGCTCGGCGCGCCCGACGAGGTGATCACCGAGGCAACCCCCAATGTCGAGGCCGTGCTGAGCGAGAGCTTCCTGTACAACCTCGCTCACCAACGGCCGTGGTACGAGTTCCAGTTCGGCGCCAGCCTGGGCATCGAGAACCAGATCCCTCCGGCGTACATCCGCGCGGTCGACGGATTCAAACATCACTACGGGCACCTGCTGGAAGCCGACGACTACGCCTTCCACACGATCCACATCACGGTCGACGAGGACCACGGTGGTCACGTCGGCGAGTTCGCCGAGCGGTACCTCGACACCGACGCCAAGCGCCGTTCGGCACGTGCTGCGTACTTTGCCGGCGCCGAGGCGACGCGGCGCTGCTGGGACGCCTACGAAGGGGTGTCGTGGTAGTGGGGGACCACGCCATCTTCTTTCACGACTACCACGAACTCGACCAGCCGATCGTCGGCGGAAAGTGCGCCAGCCTGGGCGCGATGACCCGGGCGGGGCTCCCCGTGCCGCCCGGCTTCGCGGTCACCACACACGCCTTCGCCGACTCGATGGGCCGCGATCATGTCGGGCCCTACCTTCATGCGCTGCTCGACAGCCTCGATGTCAACGATCTCCACGCACTCACCGAAGCCGCCGGTCGGTGCCGCCAGTTGGTGCTCGACGCCGGTCCGTCGCAGGCCGCCGAAGCCGTGATCCGCGACGGCTATCGCCAACTGTGCGATCAGACCGGCATCGAAAACGTCGCCGTTGCGGTGAGATCGAGCGCCACGGCCGAGGACCAACCAGACGCCTCCTTCGCCGGCCAGCAAGACACCTACCTGTGGATCCGCGGCGCCGACCAGGTGGTCAATCACGTGGTGCGCTGCTGGGCGAGTTTGTACACCGATCGGGCGATCGCCTACCGGCACGAGAACGGGTACCCGCACGCCGATGTGGCCATGAGCGTCGCGGTGCAACAGATGGTGCTGCCGCGGGCAGCCGGAGTCGCCTTCACGTTGAACCCCACCAACGGTGACCGCTCGACCATCGTCATCGATTCCGCGTTCGGGCTGGGCGAGTCGGTGGTCTCGGGCAGCGTCACCCCCGACAACTACATGATCGACAAGGTGATCTTCGAGATCACCAAGCGCACGGTGTCAGCCAAGGAGCTGGAGTGCTGCATCGAAGGAGGCAAGGTCGTCGAGCGGCGGCTCGACAGCGAGCGCAGCACGGCGCCGAGCCTGACCGACGACGAGATCAAGTCGATCGCCAAGCTCGCCCGCCAGGCAGAGAAGCACTTCGGTCGCCCGCAAGACGTCGAATGGGCCGTCACCGTCGACGACGAGGGCGCGTACACCGTGCATCTCCTGCAGAGCCGTCCGGAGACCGTGTGGAGCAACAAGCCGCGCCAGGTCAGCCAGGGTGTTCACACCGGGGTCGAAGGGGTCGTCAGCAACCTGCTGCGCCCCGTGAAAGTCAAGTAAGCGCCATACACCACAATCCATTGGGGGAATGCAATGACGAAGGATCGTTTCGACAGCCCGTTTTCGGTGACGACGCCTCCAGGCGCCGAGGGCTGGGAGGACATGTACCACTACCACCTGCTGTTCAGCGAGGCGCGCAAGTCGTACGACGAGTCCGTGTTCTGGTTCCGCGACGCGATTCACCTGCCGACGGTGATGCCGCCGTTCGACGCCAGCTTGGTGGAGTACGCGTTCGCGTCGCTCGGTTCGTACAACAGCCGTCACTACATCGTCCCGCCGGCGATGGGCATCGACATCCGCATCCTCAACGGCTACTTCTACCTGTCGCCGGTGCCGGTCGCTGATCCATCGCAGATCCCCGGCCGGGTCGAGCACTTCATGCAGCGCGCTGGGCACTACTTCGCCAATTGGAACGCGATCGAGACCGAGTGGATCGACAAGGCCAAAGTGGTGATCGGCAAGCTCGAAGCACTGAACTTCGAGCCGCTGCCCGACATGGTCGATCTCGAGGTCGTCACCGGACACGCCGGGCGCAGCAACGTCTACGACCTGCAGCACGAGTACCACGAACTCGTCGACCTCTCCTTGGAGCTGTGGCAGTTGCACTTCGAGATGTTGAACCTCGGATACGCCGCGTACCTCGACTACTTCGGATTCTGCAAGCAGGTCTTCCCCAACATCCCCGATCTCTCGATCGCCAAGATGGTCGCGGGCATCGATGTCGATCTGTTCCGCCCCGACGAGGAGCTGCGACGCCTCGCTCGGCTGGCGGTCGACACCGGTCTCGCCGATGTGCTGTGCGAGGGGACTGTCGACCAGGCCTTGGCCGCCGTGCAGGCAGCCGCCGGCGGAGAATCGTGGTTGAAGGAGTACGCGACCGCGCAATACCCCTGGTTCAACTACTCCAACGGCACGGGCTTCTACCACACCGATGCGGTGTGGGCCGAGCGTCTCGACATCCCGTTCTCGTTCATGCGCGGCTACATCCGCAAGCTGCAGGCGGGGGAAGAGATCGACACCCCGCAGGACGCAGTGATCGCCGAACGCGACCGCGTCGCATCGGAATACATCGATCTGCTCGACGGCGACGACAAGGCCAACTTCGAGGCCAAGTTGGGCCTCAGTCGCACCGTGTTCCACTACGTCGAGAACCACAACTTCTACGTCGAACACTGGGGCATCAGCGTGATGTGGCGCAAGATGCGCGAGCTGTCGAGCGTGTTCATGAAGGAAGGCTTCTGGCACGACGCCGACGACATCTTCATGCTCAAGCGCGACGAGATCCCGACGGCGATCAGCGACATGACGTTTGCGTGGTCAGCCGGTGTCGCGCCACGCGGGCCGTCGTACTGGCCCGACGTGGTCGCCAAGCGTCGAGCGATCATGGCCGCGTGCCAGGCCTGGGATGCTCCGCCCGCACTGGGCGCACCTCCCGACGTGGTGACCGAGCCGTTCACGATCATGTTGTGGGGAATCACCAGCGACTCGATCCAGAAGTGGTTGGGTGGTGTCAGTGCCGACGGCGGTCTCAGCGGCTTCGCCGCTTCGCCGGGCATCGTGGAGGGCATCGCCCGGGTGCTGGTCAGCGCCGATCAGGTCTCCGAGATCCAAGATGGTGAGATCCTGGTTGCCCCGGTCACGGCGCCGTCGTGGGCGCCGATCTTCCGCAGGATCGCGGCGACGGTCACCGACTCGGGAGGGATGATGAGCCACGCTGCGATCGTGTGTCGCGAGTACGGCTTGCCCGCGGTGACCGGCACGGCGTTCGCCACCAAGTCGATCAAGACCGGCATGCGCTTGCGGGTCGACGGCGACAACGGTGTGGTGACGATCCTCGACTGAGCAGCTGAGCGGCCAACTGGGCAGCCCCGGAAGCGTACGTGTCGTTCTGGGGCTGCCCAGTTCAGCGAGGGGGACTGGCAGTTGCCGTCCGAGATACCCAACGTACGGGAGCCGCGATCCGCTGCCGACTGTTCCGCCGGCGAGAACGATGCCGTTGCCCGAACACGATCGTGCTGGTCTACTCGTCTCGTGACCACTGCGCCGCCACTCAAGCATCTGCTGCTCGACTTCGGGGGCCCGGTGTTGCTGACGCCCTTCGAACTGATCGGCAAGGCGCAAGAGACGTTGGGCAAACTGTCGTGGCGAGGTCCGTTCGACATCAGCACCGACCCGGAGTACGTGCAGTGGCAGGCGGGGGAGATCACCGAGCGCGAGTACTGGTCGATTCGCGCCGCACCGTTCGGTCTCGACCTGCAGGGTCTGATGCGTCACTTCTACGAGCCGCCCGGTGACCATCTCGTCCGTCCAGCGGTGGCCGAACTGATCACGCGGCATCGCACTGCGGGCCGCGTGGTCGGAGTGCTGACCAACGACCTGAACGCGTTCCACGGTCCCGAATGGAAGGCAGGGATCTCCGTGATCGCCGAGTTCGACTTCATCGTCGACGGTTCGATCACCGGGTACCTCAAGCCCGACCCACACGCGTTTCGTCTGGCGCTCGATGCGTTCGGGGCGCCAGTCGCAGCCGATGTCGTGTTCGTCGATGACCAGCGGATCAACCTGCGCGGCGCCGAGGCTGTCGGCATGTCGACGGTCTACTTCGACCCGACCGATGTGGTCGGTTCGATCGAGCGGATCGAAGCCGCGCTGGGCTGATCGAGTTCACTTCGTGAACGTCACCGTGACGGCTCGCTCGTCGGTACCTCGAACCACGGTCAGTGCCAGCGTTTCGCCAGCCGAACCCAAGGCGTCGTGCAGCACCTCGAGCGAGTCCAGTGACATGTCGCCGACCGCAACGAGCAGATCGCCCTCGGCGATGCCGGCGTTGGCCGCCGGGCCGCCCGGCTCGACGCCACGGACCAGCAGTCCGGCGCGCTCGGGCAGCCCGACGGATGCGCGCAGCTTGGCAGCCACATCGGGCGGTGCCAGAGCGACGCCGAGCCGAGGACGTTCGACCGAGTTGCCGGCGGCAAGGTCGGCGATGGTCGACTGCAACGCGGCGTCGATCGGGCGGGCGACGTAGAAGCCGCGGCCAGTGCGGTGGGTGTTCAATCCGACGACGTGGCCGCCGGCATCGGCGACCGGGCCGCCGGAGGCACCGCGCACGAGTGGCGCGGTGTGCTCGATCCCGCCATGGACCTGCCGTCCACGAGGGCCGTGGAAGGCCACGTCGACCGAGGAGACCATGCCGAACGAGATGCGGGTACGGTGCCCGCCACGGCTGAGGGCGAAGATCACATCACCGGCCTGGGGGAGTTGCTCGGCCCAGGTCGCCGGCGTGATGGACGCCGGTGTCGACGTCGAGCACGACGAGATCGCCGTCTTCGTCGGCGCCGGCGATCTCGCCCTGCTCGGCCCTCCCATCGGCGAACGTGACCAGCGTGGTGCGGTCGCGCAGGTTGTGTGCGTTGGTCAGCACCTTGCCGGCGGCGATGACGACGCCGCTGCCACGACCGTCTTGTCCGATGGTCACGATGGACGCACCGAGCTCGCCGAGCACGGTACGGGCGGATGCGGAGAGATTCTCGATGACGGACATCTGTGGCTCCTTCATTCAGAGTTACTTACTAATTAGCTAGTAACTATGTAATGAGTAGTAACATAGCAGCATGTCGACGAACCTCGCCCACGCACTTTCCGTGATCGGTGATCGCTGGGCGCTGCAGGTGATCGCCGGGTTGCTCGACGGCCCGCGGCGGTTCGGTGAGCTGGCCGAGGCGCTCGACGGAATTGCTCCCAACGTGCTCACCACACGGCTGCGTCAGTTGGAGCGCGACGGTCTGGTCGTGGCGACGCCGTACAGCCAGCGGCCCGTGCGGCTGGCGTATTCACTCAGCGACGCGGGTCGAGAGCTCGGCGGGGCGATTGCGTTGTTGTCGGCGTGGGGCGCGCGCCAGACGGGCGATGCCGAGGGTCCGGTGCACGGCGAGTGCGGCACGGCGTTGGAGACACGGCTCTACTGCCCCACATGCGAACGACCCGCCGACGAGGGTGCCGGCGAGCCCCTGCGTTGGATCTGAGCGCGCTGACGCTCCGTCACACCACGCTCATGATGTAGGCGGTGTCCATGTACTCGCGCAGGTGGCAGACCTGGTCGTCCTTGATCTCGATGACCCAGGCATATCGGTTGTGATAGTGGTTGCCGTTGGCCAGCTCGCCGACTGCTTCGGTCTCGGCGCCGACGATGGCGCCGTCGGAGAACGTGCGCTTCACCTGGATCTTCGGATCACCGGCCACGAACATGCCGCGCACGGGCGTGAGGAAGTCGTCGATCACGGCGTCGCCGCCCCGGGTGAGCCCGGCACCGGGCACCGCGGTCGACATGACCTCCCACGAGCCGTCGACGTGGATCAGCTTGCGGAGCGCCTCGAGGTCGCCGGAGCTCAGCGTCGCGAAGAACTCGCGAACCAAGTCTTGGTTGCGTGTCGTCATCGGTGCATGATCGCGCGCAGTGTCAGGCACCGAGCAGTTGGGATCGCAGCTCGCGCTTGACGAACTTGCCGTTCGCGTTGCGAGGAAGTGGCTCGTCGAGGAACCAGATCGTCGATGGGACCTTGTACTTGGCGATGCGCTCGCCGAGGAACTGCTGCAGCTCTGCTTTGGTCAGCGTCGCGCCGGCATGCAGCACGACGGCGGCGCCGACCTCCTCACCGAGCCGCTCGTCGGGGATGCCGAACACCGCGGCTTCGGCGATGTCGTCGTGCTGGTAGATCGCCGCCTCGACCTCGCTGCAAGAGATGTTCTCGCCCCCACGCAAAACCATGTCCTTGGCGCGGTCGACGATGAACACGAAACCGTCCTCGTCGATGCGGGCGATGTCGCCGGTGTTGAACCAGCCGTCGCGGATCGCGTCGGCGGTCGCCTCGGGTCGGTTGAGATATCCCTTGATCACGACGGGGCCGCGGACGCACAGCTGGCCGACCACATCGGGGCCCGGCGCCAGGTCGCGGCCATCGTCGTCGACCAGCTTGGAATCGAGGGTCGGCACGATCGGGCCGGCCGAATCGGGCTTGGCCAGGTACAGCCGTGCCGAGTTGGCGGTGACGATCCCGTGCGTCTCGGTGAGGCCGTAGCCGGTGCCCGGCACACCGTTCTCCAAGGCGTTGTCGATCTTGCTGACGAGGTCGGGCTGCACGGCGGCGCCGCCGCCGGTCATCCCGCCGAGTGAGCTGGTGTCGCGTGTCGCCCAATCGGGATGCGCCAACAGCTCGCGGCTCATGGTCGGGACGCCGGAGAAGTTGGTGACCCGCTCGCGCTCGATCAGCTCGAGGGCGCGGCCCGCATCCCATTTGCGGGTGAACACGACGGTGCCACCGATCAGCGTTGCCGGGTGCAGGAGGCAGTTGCATGCCGTGACATGGAAGAGCGGTGTCGGCGCCATGATCACGGTCTGCGCCGGCGGTGTCGGGGCTGATTCGGGCGCCGCCACGTCGCCCGCGGCAACAGCCTTGGCTTCGGCCATCGAGATCGCCGCGGTCAGGTAGGCGATGTTGAAGACGTTGTGGATCGAGCCGCGGTGCGTCAGTTGGGCCCCTTTCGGGAACCCGGTCGTGCCCGAGGTGTAGAAGATGCAGGCATCGTCGTCCGGGTCGATCTCGGCCTCGGGCAATGCATCCGGCGCATCGCCGGGTTGCACGACGTCGCTCCATCGGGCGGAGTCGGTGGGCAGGGCGCGATTGCTTCGCACCGACACGAGATGCAGCGGTGACGCCGAGCGGAGGCCGTCGAGGACCGGCATCACGCGCTCGAGCCGCTCGTCGTCGGCGACCAACACCTTGGGTCGCGAATCGGTGAGGGCGTACTCCATCTCGACGCTCGTCCACCACACGTTCATCCCGACAACCGCCGCGCCGATCGACACGGTCGCCCAATACGAGATCACCCACTCGGGATAGTTGCGCATGGCAATGGCAACGCGGTCGCCGTGCCCGACACCGCACGTGTGCTGGAGGTAGTGGGCGAACGATCGCACGCTCGCCTGCACCTCCGCGTAGGTCAGCCGCTCGTCCTCGTAGACGATGTAGGTCTTGTCGGCATGCGCCGCAGCGAGTTGCCACAGCACGCGCAGCGTCGGCGGCGCGGCGGCGAACACCCGCATGGGCACACCGCGCACGACGATCTCGGTGGTGGCGAACGGTCCGTTGTCGAGGTCGTCGCAGGCTTGACGGTAGTGGTCGATCACCGAGACATCATGCCCTGAGATCGGCGTCCGGGCGCGAGCGGGCCGGGTCTGCAATGCGCAGACCCGGCCCGTGACATGGACTGATCTTGACTAGCTCCTGACTTCGTCCGGATTCTTCGGGTCGTAGAGATACCCGAGGATGGCCCCCCAGATGAGGTGCCAGAGCAGGATGGCAAATGGCAGCTTCCAGTGATCGTGGTTGGTGCCCAAGAGGTTGTCCCCGAAGCTGAAGATTCCGAAGCCCAGCTTGCGTGCGTACACGTATGGGAACAGGAAGCCGCAGCTGATGATGGTCTGCACCACGGCGAACAACAGGCCCTTCTGAATGCTGCGCATCTTCGGCCCGAACGGTGTCGGGATCTTGTTGTAGACCACGAGCGCGAACCACAACCCGAAGACGATGCCGTTGGTGAAGTGGACCGACTGGCCGACGAAGAAGCTGCCGACGTTGCCGAAGTTGCTGGTGCCGTCCGCAGCGAACTGCACCGACGCCGGAGCGAACAGCAGTCCGTTGTAGTTCGGGAACGGCAGCGACGGCAGACCGATCCCTGGGCCGTAGTAGCCCCAGATCGTGGCGATCTGTGTCGCCACGAACGCGGCGAACGCGCCGCCGGCCACAGGGTGGCGATACACCCACACCCGGTACCGGTCGTCGGGTTCGATGACCCTTTCGAATTCCTCCATGTGAAACCCCCATTCCACGTGCGTGACGACTGTCACGCCACGATGAAAATGGTAGCCACTTGTGCGCTTGTGATACGGGATGTGCTTGCGCGGGCAAGCAATTTCTCAAGTTGTGATGCAGCGCGGCGTTGAGCCCTTCCCAGGCCACGGAGCGGGGGATGGCCTCCACCGCACCGGTCTGGCTGTTGCGTCGATACAACAGTCCGCTCGCGCCGCTGAGTTGACGGGCCTTGACGACCTCGCCGTCGGGCAACCTCACCAGCGTGCCGGCGGTGACGTACAGCCCGGCTTCGACGACGCACTCGTCGCCGAGGCTGATCCCGATGCCGGCTTCGGCGCCGAGCAGGCAGCGCTCGCCGATGGTGATCTGGTCCTTGCCGCCGCCCGACAGCGTGCCCATGATCGAGGCCCCGCCGCCGATGTCGCTGCCGTCGCCGACGATGACGCCGGCGGAGATGCGACCCTCGACCATCGAACGACCGAGCGTGCCGGCGTTGTAGTTGACGAACCCTTCATGCATCACGGTCGTGCCGCTCGGCCAGGTGTGCGCCGAGGCGCACCCGATCCGCGTCGGCGATCCGGACTCCGGTCGGCACGACGTAGTCGGTCATCCGCGGGAACTTGTCGACGCCGTGCACGGTCAGCATCTGGCCGGTCGAGCGCATGCGCCAGCGCACCCAATCGACCTGATCGACCGCAACGGGCCCGAGGTTGGTCCAGGCCACGTTCGTCGAGCAAGCCGAAGGCGTTGTCGAGGTTGATCGTGCGCGGCGCGCACAGGCGGTTCGACAGCAGATGCAGCCGGAGGTACATGTCGCTGGGCGACTCGGGCGGCTGCGTCGAGATCGATCGACGTCTCGACCACTCGCACCTCGACGCCGCGCAGCGTGTCGTGCCGGTTGGCGGTCTCGGGGTCGACGAGAGCCGCCGATGGATCGAGCTCGCCGAGGCCGAGGTCGGGATACCACGTGTCGAGCACGGAGCCGTCGGCGGCGATGGTGGCCAGCCCGCGTCCCCATGCCAATCGTGCAGTGCTCATCTACATCACCTCCGGGCGCAGTGTCGGGAACAGGATGACTTCCTTGATCGACGACACACCGGCGATCAACATCGCCACGCGGTCCATGCCGATGCCGAGGCCTCCGGTCGGCGGCATGCCGTACTCCAGAGCCCGGAGGTAGTCCTCGTCGACCGTCCCGGCCTCGACGTTGCCGGCGTCCTTGCGCCGTCTGCTCGTCCTCGAAGCGGGCCCGCTGCTCGACCGGGTCGTTGAGCTCGCTGTAGCCATTGGCCAACTCGCGGCCGTTCACGAACAGCTCGAAGCGCTCCGTCAGGAACGGGTCGTTGCGGTCGGTCCGGGCCAGGGGCGAGATCTCCACGGGGTGACCGGTGACGAACGTCGGATGCGATCAACGACGATTCGGCCGTCGCCTCGAACAGCTCCTCGATGATCTTGCCGCTTCCCCACGATGGGTTGTACCCGACACCGTGCTGCTCGGCGAGCGTCCGCAGTCGCTTCGACCGGCATCGACGGATGCACCTCCGTGCCGATCGCCTCGCTGATGAGATCGATCATCCGTGCTCGCCGCCACGGCTGGGCCAGGTCGATCTGCTCCTGACCGATCGTCACCACCGAGGTGCCCGTGGCGTCGATGGTCGCCTGCGTGATCAGCCGCTCGGTGATGTCGATCATCTCCGAGTAGTCGGCAAACGCCTGGTACAGCTCCATCATCGTGAACTCGGGGTTGTGGCGGGTCGAGATCCCCTCGTTGCGGAAGATGCGCCCGATCTCGAAGACGCGCTCCATGCCGCCCACGATCAGCCGCTTGAGGTGCAGTTCGAGAGCGATGCGCAGGTACAGCTGCATGTCGAGGGTGTTGTGATGAGTGATGAACGGTCTGGCGTGGGCGCCGCCCGCCTCGAGGTGCAGCACCGGCGTCTCGACCTCGATGAAACCCTCGGAGTGCAGCGTGCGACGAAAGCTGGCGATGATCTCGTGGCGGATGCGGAACGCCCGGCGGGCCTCCTCGTTGACGATCAGGTCGGCGTACCGCTGGCGGAACCGCGTGTCGGTGTCGGTGAGGCCATGCCACTTGTCGGGCATCGGCCGTACCGCCTTGGCCAGCAGCTCGACGCGGTCCACCTTCACGCTCAGCTCGCCCTTGCGAGTGGTCATGACCGTGCCCTCGGCACCCAGCCAGTCGCCGAGGTCGAACTCGCCGAACGCGTCGAATCCGTCGTCGCCGATGGTCGCCTTCGAGACGAACAACTGCACCTCGCCGCTGCGATCGAGCAGCGTCGCGAAGATCAGCTTGCCCTGCTGGCGACGCAGCATCATCCTGCCGGCGACGGTGACGCGGTGGTCGGTCTCGGTGCCGGGCTCGAGCGTGCCGAACTGGGCGCGCAGGTCGCCGAGAGAGTGGGAGCGGTCGAACCGGTAGGGATACGGGTTGGTCCCGCTGTCGCGCAACGCCCCGATCTTGTCGAGTCGCTTGGCCTTCTCTGCCGCGAGACCGCTGCCGCTGGTGTCCGGCTCGAGGTCGGGATCGTCGTGACTCACAAGGGCATGACGGTATCGCTTCGATCGTGCTGACCGCGAGCCGTTTCGGTGTCGCTGGTAGGTTGGTGCCTCACATGCGGCTGGACAACGACCCGGACGCCACGCCGGACGACATCAGGAACTGACTGCATGCTACGAACCCGACTCACCCGAACTGCCGCACTCCTGGTCATCGCCTCGGGAGCGTGGGCGGCGATTCCCGGTGAGGCCGCCGGCCCTGCAGCGGTCATCAGCGAACCGGCGACCGGTGGTGCTCCCGCTCAAAACCTCAGTGTCCCGGGCGACCTCGTCTCGATCTACAACTTCGGGCCGCTGCAGCCTGCCGTGGTCGATGCAGCGATCAGCGCCGCGGTCGATGCCGGTGGCTGGGGTGTGGTCGGGACGCGGATTCGGCATCGGGCTGGTCAGGGTGACCCGCGGTGGTGTCGTCGTGCATCAAGCTCCCGGCCCGCTCGGCTCCTGGTACTTCCCGACATCGGTCACCGCCTTGCCCCTCGACTCGATCGGCGCAACGCTCGGCCGCGAGGTGTCCAAGTTCATCAGCTCCGGCACCGTCGTGATGGGGGCGACGTCGGCGAGCCTCAGCGGCGCCCAGGCCGGCGACATCTTGGATCTCGCCAGTGCTGACGGCTCGATCGTGCAGTTCATCGTCGGTCGCGTCGCACCAGATGCAGAGGTCGGCGGCACGGAGATCGTCATGTCGACCGAGCAGGCCGACCTCCTCGGTGCGACCATCCCGACCAGCGTGCTGATCTACGGCCAGTTCGATCGCACCGCGCTCGACGCTGCCATGGCCGCGCGAGGGCTGAGCACGGATCCCAAGATCCGCGTCAGGCGATCGTGGGACCCGCCCGACCCCGACGGCACCATCGGTCTTGCCAAGACCAAGAAGTTGCTCGGCGAGTTGGCCTACAGCCTGACCCCCAGCGGGGCGATGCTGGTCGACGGCGGTTGGCAGGCGGCCTACATCCCCGGACGGGAGCTGTACCCGACGGGCATCCGCGCCGCGTGCAACAACTCGATCAAGGCCGATCTGGCGGCCGCGCTGCAGGCCGTCGTCGATGCCGGTCTTGCCGGATCGATCGACGTCAACAACGCCAACACGTTCGGGGGATGCTTCGGTCCGAGGTTCACCCGCATCGTCGGGACGCAACTCGGCACCCTGTCGCGCCACACGTGGGGGCAGGCCCTCGACACCAACACCGTGGCCAACTGTCAGGGTTGCGTCCCCAAGATGGATTGTCGTGTGGTGCGCATCTTCCGCGCCCACAACTTCGCGTGGGGTGGCAACTTCATCAACCCCGACGGCATGCACTTCGAGTGGGTCGGCGAGCCGCGCAACACGTACCAATATCCGTCGAGGTACTGCCCCAACGTTCCCGACGGTGGTATCCAATCGTTCTCACTCACACGAGACAGTCGCGGTGTCCTCTTCGCGGACGATGGCTGGGCACTCGCCGGGGACTGAGCGCCGCTAGCCTTTCGTCCCGGTGGCAACTCGATTCGTGATCATCGGCGGCGGGCCGGCAGGCAACACTGCGGCGACATACGCCGCACGTCTCGGAGCCGAGGTGACGATGGTCGAGCGCGATGTCGTCGGCGGCGCGGCCCACCTCTGGGACTGCATCCCGTCCAAGACGATGATCGCCACGGGCGGCGCCATGAGCTTCTCGCGCCGGATCCATGGGATGGGTCTCGAGCAGCAGGAGGCAGAAGTCGACATCGAGGCGCTGACCGAGCGCATCGAGGGGATCAAAGCCCGGCTGCAGCAGGGCACGACCCGGCTGCTCGACAGCCAGGGCGTGCAGATGCTCCACGGTACGGCGCGCCTGCTCAGTGCTCACGATGTGGAAGTCACCACGGCAGAGGGCACACGAACATTTGCCGCCGATGCGGTGTTGATCGCCACCGGGTCGCGGCCGCGCATCCCCGACTGGTGCGTCACCGACGGCGAGCGGATCCTCACCACACGCGAGTGCTATCCGCCGTCGATCTTCCCCGACAACATCACCGTGATCGGCTCGGGCGTGACCGGCGTGGAGTTCGTGCACATGTTCAGCAGCTTCGGCGCCAAGGTCACGTTGGTCGTCAGCCGCCAGCAGGTGCTGCCGCAGAAGGATCCGGAAGTCGCCGCCGTGCTCGAAGCCGACTTCCTGCAGCGCGGAGTGCACCTGTTGAAGGGCGCTCGAGCGATCTCGATCGACCGCGACGGCGACGAGGTCATCGTGCGCTGCGACGACGGCAGAGTCGTCCGCAGCTCGCATGCCGTCCTGGCGATCGGGTCGATCCCCAACAGCGACGGGCTCGGCCTCGACAAGGCCGGGGTCGAGGTCGACCGTGGCGGGTTCGTGACCATCAACCGCCACTGTCAGAGCAACGTGTCACACATCTACGCTGCCGGCGATGTGAGCGGCAAGTTGCCGCTCAGCAGCGTGGCAGCGATGCAGGGCCGCAAGGTCGCCGAGCACGTGATGGGATTGCAGAAGGTCGCCCACCGCCACCTCGACTACGACAAGGCGGCCAGCGCGATCTTCACCGAGCCCGAGATCGCCGATGTCGGGCTCGCCGAAGCCGACGCGTTCGCCGTCGGCCGCAAGATCCGCGTCACCAAGGTGCCGTTCAGCGCAACGCCGAAGGCACTCATCAACAACGACTTCCGCGGCTTCGTCAAGATCATCAGCGACCCGGCGACGGGCGTGGTGCTGGGTGGGTCGATCGTCGGGCGCCATGCAGCAGAACTGATCAGCGTCATCGCCCTCGCGGTGACCGCGAACCTGAAGGTCACCGACATCGTCGAGAGCCTGCTCGTACATCCAGCGCTTGCCGAGGCGCTCGCAGAAGCGGCCGAGTAAGTGTTCCCGGCCGGCGACGAGGTTGCTCAGCCAGCGGTCCCTGCCGGCCTGATCCTGGCGCCCATCATCCGGCGGGCCGGCGGGCTGGTCATCGATCAGATCCTCGTCGCCTTGCCGGTGTTTGCCGTGGTGGTCGCCGTCGGGTTCACCCCCAGCGACTCGGTGACGTCGAAGTCGTTGCTGGTGTTCAACATCGCTGTGACGTCACTGGGGATCGTGTACGAGACGCTGATGATCGCCCTGCTCGGGCGCACGGTCGGCAAGCTGGCGATGGGCACCCGTGTGGTTCGTCTGATCGACGGTGGTCGGCCTGGGTGGTCGGAAGCGGTGATGCGCGCGCTGGTGCCGTTGTCGCTCGGCGCGATCCCGCGCGTCGGGGTGTTCCTCGGCGTGCTGGTGTACTCGATCGCGCTGTGGAACCCGCTGCGCCAAGGCCTGCACGACAAGGCGGCCGGCACCCTCGTGGTGCGCCATGCGGCGCCCCGTGATTGAGTGTGCATGCCGAGTCGGCAGCGCTACTCCGAGGGCGAGACCACAGCACCGATCTGCCGGTGATCGGCACGCAGTCGTTCACTCCTCAGCGGCGCTGAGGCCGGGGACGGACAAGGGTCGGAGTCGCGTCGTGATGTCGTCGAGGTCAGGGTTGGATGAGGCGATCCAGATCACGAGTTCGTAGACATCGTCGTTCGATGCCCGTGACGCCTTGATGCCGTTGAGTTCCAGGAACACAGCGGTTGCGAGCCATCCGAGTCGTTTGTTGCCGTCGACGAGTGCGTGGTTGTTGACGATCGACTCGAGCAGGGCAGCGGCCTTGGTGAGCAGGTCCGGGTACGCATCTTCGCCGAATGCTGTGGCCTGTGGTCGCGCTGTGGCGGAGCCGAGGAGACCGACATCGCCAATCGGTGGTGGGTCGCCGAGCAGGGTGCGGGCGAGATCGACGAGGTCGTCGAGGTCGAGGTACTCGATCGGGTCGTTCATTCGCCGAGGCGTCGCAGCGCGTCGGCGTGTTTGTCCATGATCAGTGTGGCCGCGGCGCCCACGCGGTCGCGATGTTGGCCGCGAGTTACGAACTCGCGGACCGCTCGGCGGGCGGCTTCTTGCATGGAGATGCCTTCGGCTTCCGCTCGTTCGCGGAGTGCCGCTTGCTCGTTGTCGGTGAGGCGAAGTGTCATGGCCATGCAAAAATGGTATCAGTTCGATACCACCCAGCACTGCGATCTCGCGCACTCCCTGTGGAGCGGCGATTGCGACTGACCCGGTCAGGCGATGACCACGACCACGTCGCCGGCGCCGACGGTGTCGCCGGCTGTCACCTTGATCTCCTTCACGGTGCCGGCCTTGTCGGCAGCGATCTGGTTCTCCATCTTCATGGCTTCCAGCACCACGACGGCTTGACCGACCTCGACGGCTTGGCCGACCTCGACCAGCACCTTGACGATGGTGCCTTGCATCGGCACCTCGACGTTGCCCGACCCCGCTGCAGCGGCGCCGCTGCCTCCCGAGGATCGCGGCGCCTTGCGCGCCACCTTCGCCGGGCCACCGGCCGCAACCGCCGGAGCATCGGGCACCCACATCTTCACCTCGAAGCGCTTGCCGTTGACCTCCACTGTGGTGGTGCGTGGGACGAGGTCTGCGGCCTCGTCGTCGGCCGGCGCGGGTGGCTCGGGCGGTTCGACATCCGACAGGTCGAGGCGCTCTTCGACCCACTTCGTCGAGTGCTCCATTGCCTGGAAATCGGGATGGCGCAAGATGGCCAGGTCGGCGGGGATCGTCGTGGCCACACCCTCGACCACCAACTCCTCCAACGCACGGATCGTGCGGGCGATGGCGGTCGGGCGATCCCTGCCCCAGACGATCAGCTTGCCGATCAGGTTGTCGTAGTACTGGCTGATGGTGTCGCCGGTCTGGTAGCCGGCGTCGAAGCGCAGGCCGAAACCGTTGGGGGCGACCATCTTGCTCAGCGTGCCGGGAGACGGCAGGAACTTGCCGCCGGCCGGGTTCTCGGCGTTGATGCGCACCTCGATGCCGTGGCCGCGAATCGACGCCGTCACTTCCTCCTGCGTCATCGGCAGCCGCTCGCCGCTGGCCACCCGGATCTGCCATTCGACGAGATCGATGCCCGTGATGGCCTCGGTGACCGGGTGCTCGACCTGCAGGCGGGTGTTCATCTCGAGGAAGAAGAACTCGCCGTCCTGGTAGATGAACTCGACGGTGCCCGCGTTGTAGTAGCCGACGGCCTTGACCGCCTTGATCGCTGCTTCGCCCATCGCTGCTTCGACGCCGGGCCCGAGGTTGACGGCGGGAGCTTCCTCGATCAGCTTCTGGTGGCGGCGCTGTGCCGAGCAGTCGCGGGTGCTGATCCACACCACATCACCGTGCTGGTCGCCGACGATCTGCACCTCGACGTGGCGCGGCCAGGTGAGGTATCGCTCGATGTAGATCTCGTCACGGCCGAAGAACGCTTTCGACTCGCGCTGGGCGCTGTCCATCGCGGCCGGCACCTCATCGGCGCTCATCACGACCTTCATGCCGCGGCCACCACCGCCGTAGGCCGCCTTGATCACCAGCGGGTATCCGTGTTCGGCGCCGAATGCCAGGATCTCGTCGGCCGACGTGGCGAACTCGGTCGTTCCCGGCACGATCGGCGCGCCGCCGCGCTGGGCGGCGCGGCGCGAACTGACCTTGTCGCCCATCTCGTCGATCGCCTCCGGCGGCGGGCCGATGAACGTGACCCCCTTGGCAGCGATCGCCCTGGCGAAATCGGCGTTCTCGCTGAAGAACCCGTAGCCGGGGTGCACGCCGTCGGCGCCACTGTCCTCGATTGCTTTGAGGATGGCCTCGGTGTTGAGGTAGCTCTCGGCGGCGGTCTGCCCTCCGAGCGCGTAGGCCTCGTCGGCGCGGCGAACATGGAGCGCATCGCGATCGAGTTCGCTGTAGACCGCGACCGTCTTGATTCCGAGATCGCGGGCGGCACGAATGACGCGGACGGCGATCTCTCCACGGTTGGCGATCAGGATCTTGGTGAGCACGAATGCCAATCTTGCTTCATGGGTACTCCCCGCGCCACATGGCTGGTCACCGTCGTCGAGGAAACCGGCAGCACCAACGCCGATCTTTTGGCCGCCGCGGCCTCCGGAGCGCCTGACCACAGCGTGCTGATGGCCCGGCACCAGACGGCCGGGCGCGGCCGCCTCGACCGGCAGTGGATCGCTCCGCCTGGCGCCAACCTGCTGGTCTCGCTGCTGTTCCGAGCCGTCCCCGAGCATCCCCACGAGCTCACCCAACGCGTGGCGTTGGCCGCTGCTCGGGCCTGCGCAGACATCGCCGGGGCATCGCCGACATTGAAGTGGCCGAACGATCTGCTGCTCGACGGTCGCAAGCTGGCCGGGGTGCTGGCTCAATCGGCGGGCATCGAGCCGGGCAGCGAGCGGACCGGGGTACGTCGTCGTCGGGATCGGCCTCAACGTCGGCTGGGCGCCGCAAGGTGCGGCCCTCCTCGGCGGTGGCCACGACCCGCTCGACGTGCTGCATGCCCTGCTCGACAGCGTACGACCGCCTGCCGGCCGACATCGGCGCGCTCTACCGAGCGTCCCTGGCGACGCATCGGCCAGCCGGTCCGCGTCGACCTGACCGACTCGTCGGTCGAGGGCAGGGCGCTCGACGTCACGCCTGACGGACGGCTGGTCGTGCTCGACGACTGCGGCATCACCCATCGATTCGACACCGGCGACGTCGTTCACCTGCGTTGAGGGGTGCCGGACAAGCGGCGGGGTGCGCAAGTACCCTCGGTAGCGTGCTCGTCCCCGACGTTGCCCCGCGCTCGAGACGTCGCAGGCGGCTTCCCAGCCTGCTGGCGATGGCTGCGCTCGTCGGGGTGCTGGGCGCCACGGGTGTGTTGATCGCGGCGCGCAAGACCATCGACTCGGTGGGCCGGATCCCCGGCGTGGCCGCCAGCCTCGACGCCACGGGATCGTCGATCGAGAACTTCTTGCTCGTCGGCTCCGACAGCAGGGCCGGCGCCGACCCGACGTCGACGGATGCCAGCGGAATCGGTACCGAGGCCGACGTGTCGGGACATCGCAGCGACACGATCATGATCCTGCGACGCGACAAGTCCACCGGCGACGCAGCGTTGCTCTCGATCCCCCGCGACCTGTGGGTCCAGGTCCCTGGCCACGTCAACAAGCGACGCATCAACTCGGCCTTCAACGACGGGCCAGAGATCCTGGTGCAGACGCTGCAGGGCGAGCTCGGCCTGCCCATCCACCACTACGTCGAGATCGACTTCTCCGGCTTCAAGTCACTGGTCGACGCGCTCGGCGGTGTGCAGATCTGCTTCGAGTTCGCCACGCGAGATGTCAACACCGGGTTGAACATCACCGAACCGGGTTGCCCCATTCTCGACGGGGTGCAAGGGCTCGCCTATGCGCGCAGCCGCCACTACCAGGAGTACCGCGACGACAAGTGGCACGAGGACCCGGCGTCGGACTTCGGGAGGACGAAGCGTCAGCAGCAGTTCGTCAACCTGGCATTGCAGACCGCGCTGGATCGGATCAAGGTCGACCCATTCGCGGCCGGTCGCCTGATCACGGCCATCGGATCATCGCTTCGGGTCGACGACGAGCTCGATCCCATCTCCGCCGCCGCGTCCCTGCGATCGGCAGTCGATGCCGGCATCGCCACCTACTCGCTGCCGGTGTTCGGCAAGACGATCGGGGGCAATGCGGTGCTGTTGCTGGCCGACGGTTCCGACGCAGTGCTGGCCTACTTCCGAGGGCAAGGCCCGGCGCCGGCAGCGAATGCCTAGCGCGCCCCGCCATACTATGCGACTGTCATGAAGGCTCTCATTCTCGCCGGCGGCGCCGGCACCCGGTTGCGGCCGATCACCCACACCAGTGCCAAGCAGTTGGTCCCGGTCGCCAACAAGCCGATCCTCTTCTACGGGATCGAGGCGATGGTCGCCGCCGGCATCACCGAGATCGGCGTGATCGTCGGCGATACGCGTGCCGAGGTGATGGCCGCACTCGGCGATGGCGCACGCTTCGGCGCGGCGTTCACGTTCATCCCGCAGGATGCGCCGCTGGGCCTGGCCCATTGCGTGCTGATCGCCGACGACTTCCTGGGCGACGACGACTTCGTGATGTACCTCGGCGACAACCTGCTCGAGCAGGACCTCGGCGCGTTCGTGCATGCGTTCGAGTCGGCCCGCGAGTCCGCCGATCCGCCGACCGCACAGATCTTGCTCAAGCAGGTCCCCGACCCGCACCGCTTCGGCATCGCCGAGCTCGACGAGGCTGGCAACGTCGTGCGACTGGTCGAGAAGCCGGCCGACCCGCCGAGCGACCTGGCCCTGGTGGGGGTGTACCTGTTCGACCGCACCATCAACGACGCTGTCCGCTCGATCGAGCCGTCGCCTCGAGGCGAGTTGGAGATCACCGACGCGATCCAGTGGCTGGTCGATCAGGGCAAGCGGGTGCGGTGCGAGTTGCTGACCGGGTGGTGGATCGACACCGGCAAGCTCACGCCCCTGCTCGAGGCCAACCGGCTGTTGTTGGAGAAGATCGAGACCCGAGTCGACGGCAAGGTCGACGACGCCTCGACCATCGACGGCCGAGTGATCATCGAGGCCGGCGCGACGGTGACCAACTCCATCCTGCGCGGCCCACTGGTGATCGGGTCCGGCGCAGCGATCACCGACAGCTTCGTCGGTCCGTTCTCGGCGATCGGCGACGGTTGCGAGATCGTCAACAGCGAGGTCGAGCACTCCGTGATCATGGAACGCAGCAAGGTGATCGACATCCAACGTCTCGAAGACAGCTTGATCGGCAAAGAGGCCGTTGTCACCCGCTCGCAGGTCAGGCCCCGTGCCCTGCGGTTGATGGTCGGCGACCATTGCCAGATCGACGTCGAATGAGCCAACAGCAAGCGAGGCAGCGTCCATGCCAACCGTGACCGAAAGCGACAAGATCGCCGGTGTCTGGGTCGTCGATCCGTCGATCCACGGAGATCAACGCGGCCTGTTCATCGAGACCTATCGGCGCGAGTGGTTCCCCAACGGGCGCGAGATGGTGCAGGGCAATCGGGCCAACCGTCAGGCCGGCTCGCTGGTCGGTCTGCACTATCACCTGCACCAGGCCGACTACTGGTACGTGCCGTTCGGGCACGCGCGCGTGGTGCTCCACGATCTCCGCGCGGGCGGGCCGACCGACGGCGCCACGCTCGAACTCGACCTCACCGGCGACAACCACGCGGGCGTGTTCATCCCGCCCGGGGTCGCACATGGCTTCGCGGCCATCACCGACATGGTCATCACCTACCTGGTCGACGGCTACTACAACCCGGCCGACGAGCTGGGCGTGCTGTGGAGCGACCCGGCGGTCGAAGCCGATTGGGGCATCGGCGACCCGATCCTGTCGACACGCGATCAGACCAATCCGCTACGCGCCGACCTTCCCGACGGTCGCCGCCCCTACTTCCCGATGAGGACCTGAATGAAGCTGTTCGTCACCGGAGCCGCCGGGTTCATCGGATCGAACTACGTGCGCTGGTTGCAGGCCAACAGCGACGACGAAGTGACGATCTTCGACGCGCTCACCTACGCCGGCAACCTGGCGAGCATCCGTGATGTGCTCGACGACCGCCGCTTCACGTTCGTGCACGCCGACATCTGCGACGAGGACGATGTGCTGGCCGCGATGGACGGGCATGACGCAGTCGTGCACTTCGCTGCAGAGACGCACGTCGATCGATCGATCAAGGACGGCTACTCGTTCGTTCGCACCAACTGCTTCGGCACCAACGTGTTGTGCGACGTTGCCCGCCGCGTGGGGGTGCAGCGCTTCCTGCACATCTCGACCGACGAGGTGTACGGGTCGATCGAGCACGGATCGTTCAGCGAGACCGATGTGCTGTCGCCACGCTCGCCGTACTCGGCCGCCAAAGCGGGCAGCGATCTGATCGCGCTGAGCTACTACACGACGCACGGCCTGCCGGTGCTGGTCACGCGGTGCAGCAACAACTTCGGTCCGTACCAGTTCCCGGAGAAGGTCATCCCGCTGTTCACCACGAACCTGCTCGACGGCAAGAACGTGCCGCTGTACGGCGATGGCGGCAACATCCGCGACTGGATCCACGTCCACGATCACAACACCGCGGCCGACCTCGTGCTGCGCTCCGGCAAGCTCGGCGAGATCTACAACATCGGTGCGGGCAACGAGATCACCAACCGCGAGCTGACCTACCGGTTGCTGGAGCTCACCGGGCGCGACGAGAGCTTCATCACCCCGGTCGAAGACCGCCTCGGTCACGATCGGCGTTATTCGATCACCCACGACAAGGTCACCGCGCTCGGCTGGAAGGCCGAGCACAACCTCGTCGACGGCCTGGCCGCCACCGTCGAGTGGTACCGCGACAACCGGGCATGGTGGGAGCCGCTGAAGGCCAGGGCCGGCTTCTAGATGCGATTGCTGATCACCGGTGCCGGCGGGCAGCTGGGCATCGATCTGGTTCGGTGCTGCGAGACCGCCGGTGACGAGGTGATCGCCACGACGCATCGCGACCTCGACATCGTCGACCGCGACGCGGTGCACGGAGCCGTGTCGATGCTGCGTCCCGATGTCGTCGTCAACTGCGCAGCATGGACTGCCGTCGATGCCTGCGAGAGCGAGCCCGACCGTGCTCTCGCACACAACGGCCTGGCGGTTCGGTGGCTCGCCGAGAGCTGCGAATCCGCCGGGGCGCACCTGGTGCAGATCGGGACCGACTACGTCTTCGACGGGTTGCTCGATCGCCCCTACCACGAATGGGACGATCCGTCGCCGCAGAGCGTGTACGGGGCAAGCAAGTTGTTCGGCGAGCGCGAAGCGCTGGCAATGGGCACCGGCGCCGCCGTGGTGCGCACGTCGTGGGTCTGCGGTCAGCACGGCTCCAACATGGTGAAGACGATCATGCGCTTGGCGACGCAGCACAGCGAGCTGGCGTTCGTCTCGGACCAGATCGGGCATCCGACCTTCACCAGCCGACCTCGCGCCGATGATTCGCCGCATTGCCGTCGAACGACGCAGTGGCGTCATTCATGTGACCAATCAGACGGCCGACCAGCTGGTACGGCTTCGCCCGCGAGGTGGTCGCGGCGATGGGCAAGGAACCCGGCATGGTGCGCCCCATCACGACAGCGGAGCTCACGCCGGCACGACCAGCGCCTCGCCCGGCCAACAGCGTGCTCGACAACTCGGTGCTGCGCCTGGCCGGCATCGCCCTGCTGCGCGACTTCGGCGAACCCCTGCGCGAGACGGTTGACGCCCTGGCCCGATCGCTCTGACCGCATTCGCCGCGTGTTATCGTTCGGCCCCGAAGGATTGGCCCGTGGGGGTGCCGGTCTTCGAGAGGGGATATCGCAATGTTCGTAGAGGCTCCGAAACTCGCGGGCGGGCAGCTGAGCACGGTCGACTGCGTCGCCCAGTCGCTGGCGGTCGGCCCGGTCTTCTCCGGTGGCGTGTTGGGTGGGCTGATCGCCTTCTCGCTCGCTCCCGGCGCCGGACCATTCGTCATCTTGCTGACGACGGTCGGCGTGCTGGGGATCGGCTGGACGCTCAGCGAGTTCGCCAAGCGATTCAGCGGGACGGGCACCGTCTACGAGTTCATCGCCCACTCACTCGGCAAGCGCGCCGCTGCGTTCTGCGCCGGCACGTACCACATCGCCGCAATCGCCCTCGCCGGTCCGGGCATCGCGATCATCGGCGGGTTGTGGGCCAGGTCGTTCTTCGACAGTCACATGGGCCTCGACGTGGCATGGTGGATCTGGGCACTGGTCATCGCTGCGCTGATGTTCGGCGCCAACGTCATGGGCGTGCAGATCTCGGTGAAAGCGCAACTCGTGCTGATCGTGCTGTCGATCATCCCGTTCCTCGTGCTGGCCGTCAAGGTCATCGCCGACGGCGGGCCGGGTGGCAACAGCTTGAAGTCGTTCAGCCCGGGCAACGTCGCCGAAGGCGGGTCGGTGTTCAAGGGTCTGCTCTTCGCCATCTTGATGTTCATCGGGTTCGAGCTCGCCGCAGCACTCGGCGAGGAGTCGAAGGATCCGCAGCGATCGATCCCCAAGGCCGTCGTCGCGACCATCTTGATCGTCGGCGCCTTCTACCTGATCACCCAGTACACCCTGGCGATCGGCGACCCGGCTGCGGGTGGCGACTTCACGGCCCTGGCCGACATCTACCTCAACCGCTTCTTCGCCGTCTGGATCGATCTCGCCATCCTGCTCGACATCCTTGCTGTCGGCATCGGGTTCCAGCTCGCGGCGGCCCGCGGCCTGTTCACCCTCTCCCGCGACGGCCTGCTGCCCAAGCCGCTGGCGAAGCTCAACGCCAGGTCGCTTCCGGCGATGGCCAGCTTCGTGATCCTGGTCATCACGGTCGTCACGACATTCATCGCCCTGATCAAGTACGGAACCGACCTCATCGATCCGGCCGGTCCTGCGGCGTTCTTCAACACCGACGTGTTCAACGCCTTCCTGATCGCCTCGCGAATCGGCGGCTTCTTGATCAGCGTCGTCTACGTGATGCTGTGCGTCGGGGCGCTGAAGAGCTTCGCGACGAAGAAGCCGCTCGATCTCGTCGCGGCCATCATCGGGCTGGCCACGGTGCTGCTGGCGATCTACTCGCAGTTCTGGAAAGAGACGGCGCCGGTCGCCTCCGAGCTGTGGGGCCGCCACCTGGCGCTGATCCTGTTGGCCATCGCCGTGATCTGGGCCGCTGCCAGCAAGAAGGAAGCGATCGAGAACGTCGGCCAGCACACCGTGCACCACACCTGAATCGTTCGGAGGCTAACGATCACCGTCGTTTGCTAGCGTCGCCGGCCATGGGGAATCGTCGTGTTCGGGTGATGTGGGCTGACCTCAATGGGCTGTCGCACGGCCGGTACGTGCCGCGCGCCAGGTTGCACGAGCACGGCCATCACGCCGTCACGACGTTGACGATGGGCCTCGACCGCGACATCTTGCCGGTCGACGGATATGGCCCCGACGTCGGGTTCGCCGATCTGGCAACGCTGCCGCTCGCCGAATCGATTCGTCCGGGTTGGGAGGTCGACACCGACGTCGCCATCGCCGATCTCGAGTACAACGGCCAACCGCTGGCGCTGTGCCCGCGAGGGAGCCTTGAAGCGCGCCGTCGAGGCGTGGGCATCGCTCGGCTACGAGCCACATCTCGGATTCGAGATGGAGTTCTACCTGATGCAGCCCGACCCCGCGGCGCCGGGAGGCTTTGGCCCATTGCACATTCCGTCGCACCGCGTGTACGGCGTCGGTCTCGGAGGTGACAACACCGGGTTGATGTTCGACATGTACGACGCCGCCGAGCAGTGCGAGCTCGACATCGAGGGGATCATGGGGGAGTTCCATCCCGGACAGATGGAGCTCAACTTGCGCTACGGTCCGGCGCTCGATGCCGCCGACCGGGCGTTCATCTGCAAGGAGATGACCCGAGAACTGGCCGCACGGAAGGGCTACTGGGTCACCTACATGGGCCGTCCGATGGCCCACCTGGTCGGCAGTGGCCTGCACGTCAACATGTCGCTGACGCCGGTGCACGGCGGCGCCAACGCCTTCGCCGATCCGAGTGGCGAGCACGGGTTGTCGACACTCGCCCGCCAATGCCTCGGCGGCGTGATCGCCCATCACGAGGGAATGGCGGCCATGTCCGCGCCGCTGGTCAACAGCTACAAGCGGTTGATCCCCGGGATCATCGCCGGGTACTGGGCCAACTGGGGCCTCGACAACCGCATCAGCACCTACCGCGTCCCGTCCGAACGCGGATGCGGGAACGCGGATCGAGAACCGCATGCCGTGTGGCAGTGCCAACCCGTACCTCGCTGCTGCGGTGATGCTCAACGCGGCGCTGCTCGGCGTGGTCGACGGTCGTGATTGTGGCGACCCGCAGGTCGGTGACGGCGATGCCGAGCCGAACACCGATCGGCACACGCCGCACGACCTCGCCGAGGCGCTTGCAGCACTCGAGGCCGACACCGTGCTGTGTGAAGCGATGGGTCCCGATCTGGTGAAGGCGTTCTTGACCATCCGTCGAGACGAGCTGGCCAAGTGGCAGGCCGCGGACGGGAATTGGGACGTCGAAACGGTTTCCTCGTGGGAGCTCGAGCAGTACCTGCCCTTCTTCTGAGGAACCTTCCTCACGACCGCTTCGTGGCTTGCAACGTGTACGAACAGGCGAGGCGCCACGGCCGGTCGGCCACTCGCCATTCGCCCAAGTCACCTCGTTCCATCTGACCCGGCAACGCCTCCCACGGCACGCTGTCGTGCTCGACGAGACCGGTCAACTGCATGCCGGCATCGAACAGGGCGGTGATCGTCTCGCCGAGCCCGTGGTTCCAACTGTGCGTCACGTTGTGGGTGAACTCCGCCTGCGTTGCGACGTACGTGCCCGGGTCGTCGTCGACCAACGGCTCGGGTCGTTCGAAGTAGGGGTATCCGACCAGCAACTTGTCTCGGCACGCCTCGTCGAGCGACCACAGCATCGGATGGCCCTCACGGATGAACAGTCGTCCGCCCGGGCGGAGCAGCGCGGCGACCACCTCTGCCCAGCGGCGGATGTCGGGAAGCCAGCACAACGCACCGATCCCGGTGAAGACGAGGTCGTAGGAGGCCGGTTCGAGCACGTCGAGAGCGTCGTAGACGTTCGACTCGACATAGTCGACCGGTGTACCCGCGAGCGCAGAGAGGCGCCGGGCCTCGGCGACCGAGGCGCCCGAGAAGTCGAGCCCGGTCATCGTCGCGCCGAGACGGGCGAGTGAGATGGTGTCCGTCCCGATGTGGCACTGGAGGTGCACGCCGCGCACACCGCCAATGTTGCCGAGCAGCGGGAGATCGAACCTCACCACCTCGCTCAAGAACTGGGGATCGGACACGAAGCGATCGCAGAAGTAGTCGGGCGAGGCAGCATGCGCTGCGGCCCGATCGTCCCAGTTGGCCCGATTGACGTCGATGTAGTCGGTCATGGCAAAACGCTGCCACATTCCGCAGCAGGGTGTGTTCAACGAACGGCGGCGAGTCCGTCGAGCAGACGATCGAGCGCGAACACGAAGCGGTCGTCGGCCGTGCCGGGATACAGCGTCGCCGCCATGGCGACCGAATGGGGAAACACCTCGGCGTCGAGCACCGCGTAGTCCGCCCTCCACTCGGCGTAGGTCCGGTCGCGATCCGATGCGGACATCGATGCCAACGTCGAGTCGATGGTTGCCGAGCCGATGGTCAGCTCGATCACCGCGTGGTACGCCTCGGCCGACAGTCACGGCGTCGAAACCCGCGGCGCGCAGCTGGCCGAGCATCGTCTCGGTGATCAACAGCTCGTTGCGATGCCGAGGCGGGGCGCCACGTACCAGCGAGGCGAGCGCAGGCTGGGCGAGGTTGGCAGCGCGGATGCGAATGCTCAACTCGCGGATGCACGCCCGCCACGACGTCGTCGGCAGGTCGTCGACAACCCCGGACAGGTTGCGGTCGCCCATCGCTCGCAGCAGCTCGTCCTTGCTGCGGAAGTGGCGATAGATCGCGGTCGGATCCGCGTCGAGTGCATCGCCGAGCTTGCGCACCGAGAACTGTTCGGGGCCCACCTCGTCGATCACCTCGATGGCGGCGGTCACGATTCGTTCCGGGGTCAGGCGTGCCATTTGTCTCGACCGATCAGTCGTAGAGGCGAGCCGTCGACAGCCGCTCGAGGCACACCTCGGCGCTCCACGGCAGCATCAGCGAGCCGAGCCGGGCGTCGCGATACATGCGTTCGAGCGGAAGATGCTTGAGCATCGCTTGTCCACCGCACACGCGGATGGCCATCGATGCCACTTCGGCGGCGTTCTCCATCACGGTGTAGGCCGCAGACCAACCGAGCACGAGCGCCTCCTGGTCGGGGTCCAGCGTGGCCTCGTCGACGGCGCGGTACAACAACGCCCTCGACTGCTGGTGGCGCAGCTGCATCTGCGCCCACCCGACCTGCTTCATCGGGTGGTCGCGTCGCGCCCCGGCAGCTTGGCCGGGCAGCTCGCCGCGCAGGTACGAACGCGTCGTGTCGAGGACTCCACCGGTCAAACCGAGATAGCTCGGGCACAGCGACAAGAACAACCACGGGTAGCGCTCGGCGGCCTGGTTGTAGATCCCGGCGGGAAGCCACTCGTTGGTCTCCGGCACGAACACGTCGTCCATCAGCAGGGTGCGCGACACCGTGCCGCGCATTCCGAGCGGGTCCCAGTCGTCGACGATCGAGACACCCTCGGCGTCGGCGGGGACACCGAGGAAGCGGATCGTGTCGTCACCGGCCACCTGACAGATCACGTTGTAGAAGTTGGCGGCCCCGGCCAGCGAGGCGAAGATCTTGCGGCCCGGTGACCCGCCAGCCACCATCAACCGCCCGCGCCCGCGTGGCAACACCTGCCGTCGCACCCGGCGCGAGGCCTTCGCTGAAGGGCTGGCTGTGGATGTGACCGTGCTCGACGACGCCGCGGAACATCGACGTGCGGATGTGATCGTGCCGGGCGCGCTCGCTGTCCGACATGGTCAGCGAATCGGCGACCTCGCCACACCACAGCATGGTGGCGTTGTGCATGTTGAACGTGAGTGCGGTGGCCCCGCAGTAGCGGCCGATCTCCTCGCTGACCCGCACGTAGTCGGCGTAGCTGGCGCCGAGACCGCCGTGCTGCGCCGGCACGCACAGGGCCAGCAACCCGGCCCGGCGGAAGTCGGCGAAGTTCTCGAACGGGAAGCTCGCCTCGCGGTCGTAGCGAACCGCTCGTTCGGCGATCACCGGGCCCATGGCTCGGACCCGATGGACCAACTCGTCTCGATCGACCTGCATGGCCACGATTGTGGATGCCGGTCGAGGCGATGTCAACACCGTTGACAAATATCGATGAGCAGGAAAGACTACGCACGTGATGGTTCCCTTCGACGTCGACGGCGAACGGTTTGCCTGGCGCGAGGCGGGCCACGGTGCGCCGTTGGTGCTGCTCCACGGCCTCGGCGGGAGCCGTCTGTCGTGGGAGCCCCAGCTGCGAGCGCTGGCGAACGGGCGTCGAGTCGTGGCCTGGGACCTGCCGGGCTACGGAGCCTCCGCTGCTCTCGACGTCGAGATGACGTTCACCGCGCTGGCCGACGCGGTCGTGGACTTCATCGACGTGCTCGGCGCCGACGCGGTGCACCTCGCCGGGATCTCGTTCGGCGGGATGATCGCCCAGTACGTGGCGGCGCGTGCTCCATCGAGGGTGCGCAGCCTCACCCTGTTGTCGACCAGCCCGGCGTTCGGCCTCGACGGCACCAAGCCGCAGGAGTGGCGCGCGGCCCGCCTTGCCCCGCTCGACGAAGGGCTCGAGCCCGCCGACTTCGCGGACCGGGTGCTGGACTCGATTGCCGGGCCGCACATCTCGGCAGAGGCGCTCGCCGGTCAGCGGGCGGCGATGGCCCGGGTGACCGGCACAGCGATGCGCCAGGCCATCGACTGCCTCGTCACCCACGACAGCCGGGCTCTGCTGCCGACGATCACCGCGCCGACGTTGTGCGTGGTCGGCGAGCTCGATGAGGAGACACCAGTGGCCTACGCCTTCGCCCTCGCCGATCTGATCCCGCACGCTCGGCTCGTCGTGATCCCGCATGCCGGGCACCTGCTGAACGTCGAGGCGCCGGACGCGGTCAACCAACTGCTCGACGATCACATGCAGCGGTACTCGGAGCAAGGAGCAGACCGATGACCGAGTGGCGCTACATCGAAACGTTCGCGGCTCAGCTGGCGCGGTGCGGATTGGTCGACGGCGAAGTCGTGGCGCTGTTGAGCGAGTCGCAGAGCCGTACCTGTTCTGGTCGACACGGCCCGGCTCGCCGCGCAGTCGCTGGGCGGCCGGGTCTTCGACGTCGTCGTGCCAACTCCGGCGTCGACGCATTCCGTGCCGATCCGATCGACGGGAGCGTCGCAGGCGATCGCCGGGAACCCGGGCGTCATCGCCGCGCTGTCGTCGGCCGGCTTGGTGGTCGACTGCACCGTGGAAGGGCTGTTGCACGCGCCCGAGCTCGGCGCGATCCTCGCCACCGGCACGAGGGTGCTGATGATCTCCAACGAGCATCCCGACATCTTCGAACGGCTGGGGTGGGACGCCGATCTGCCCCGACGTGTCGATCTCGCCCACCAGCCGGCTGCGCGGCGCGGCCCGGATGCGCGTCACCAGCGACGCCGGCACGGATCTCACGATCGAGCTGACCGGCGCCGTCACCGCCGGCTCGACGGGTCTGACGAACGGTCCGGGCACGATCGCCCACTGGCCCGGGGGACTGGTGATCGCCTTTCCCGCAGCGCACTCGGTCGGCGGCACGCTGGTGATGGCGCCCGGCGACCTCAACCTGACCTTCAACCGCATCGTCGAGTCACCGATCGAGATGACCATCGTCGACGATCACATCACCGAGATCGGCGGCAGCGGCGTCGATGCCCAGTTGTTCCGCTCGTACCTGGCGTCGTTCGGCGACCGCGCCAGCTACGCGACCAGTCACGTCGGGTGGGGCATGAACGAGGCGGCGCGCTGGGAGGCAGTCGAGCTGTACGACCGTCGCGAGACGTGGGGTACCGAGGCGCGCGCCCTGGCGGGCAGCTTCTTGTACTCGACCGGCGCCAACGAAACGGCCGGGCGTTTCACGGCTGGTCACTTCGACCTGCCGATGCGCGGCTGCACCGTCGAACTCGACGGGGTTGCCGTGGTCGAGCGCGGCGTGCTCGTCGCCGACCTGGCCAGCCCGTCGGGCTGAGTACGCGCTCGCCGGAACCCGGTACTCCTCGCGCTGCACCCGCGACATCTCGGCGATCTCGTCGATCTCTTCCTTCTGGAAGCCGGCCATCTCCCGGAACGTGCGGGCCAGGCGGATCGCGGCCTCACGGTCCTCGCCGCGGTTGCCGCGGAAGTTGAACAGGCCGTCGACCGTGCGCTGGAACTCCAGGGCCCTGGTCTGGCGATCCTTGTCGTCCTTGGTGAGCTCGCGGAGCCAGGTGCTGCCCATCTTCACGTGGGTCACCTCGTCGGCCAGCATCCAGTCCTCGCAGAAGTACAGCACGGGATCGTTCATGTCGCCGGCGAAGTCGCGCATGGTCGTGAAAACGTCGATGGCCAGCCCTTCGAGCGCACGGTTCACGCCGGCAAGACGGAACACGGGGTCTGCATGGCACGCGGCCTCGAACAGCGTGACGGCCTCGCTGAACTCGCCGACCTCGGTGCCCATGTGCTCGCCGAGGCGCAGGCTGATCTCGACGTGACGGGCTTCGTCCCAGCACTGCCTGGCCATGTCGAGCTTCATCTGCAACGGAGTCTCTTCCGTGGTGTAGTCGAACGCCGTGCGCCCGGCGCCCTCGAGCGCCTGGATCTCGCCGACGAATATTCCGTGCATCTGCCGCCGGGCCCGGTCGAAGGACTCGGTCGACTCGGGATCCATCCGGCGGTCCTGACCCTGGTCGTTGGGTCGTTCGTCGGCGAAGCGTTCCTCGGTCGTGATGCGGTGGAATCGGGAGTCGCGTTGGAGTGCTGTCGGTGGCAACTGCTTGCGCATGAGAAAAGCGTAGACGAAAGCGCGGCGCGCCATGATGGGGGCCGTGCGTGTTGCCTACACCCTGGAACAATGCTGGCACCGGGTGCCGGGAGGCACCGGCGTTGCCGCGATCCGCGTCGCCGAGGCAATGGCGGGCGAGCGCGATGTGACGCTGCTCGGTGTCGCCGGTCGCCACAGGCACGTGCCCAGCGAGCCGTGGTCGCCGGTCGTACCGGTGGCCCATCTGCCGGTCGCTAGTCCGCTTGCTGTACGACCTGTGGCTGCGCCGAGGTTGGCCGAAGGTCGAGCGCGCCACCGGGCCGGTCGACGTGGCCCACGCCACGACCCTGATCCCATGCGCGACCGACGCTCCGATGGTGGTGACCGTTCACGATCTGGCGTTCCTGCACGACCCGTCGCATTTCACCCGTCGCGGCAACAGCATCTTTCGCCGCAGCCTCGAGCAGATCCGTCGACGCGCCGACCTCGTGTTGTGCAGCAGCGAGGCGACGATGGACGACTGCGTCGCCGCAGGAATCCCAGGTCATCGCCTGCGCCTGGTGCCCCTCGGGGTCGACGCTGCAAAGGTCGACGCCGCCGAGGGCGCCCGCGTGATGGCGCTGTATCACCTGCCGCAGCGCTATCTGCTTTTCGTCGGCACCGTCGAACCCCGCAAGAACCTTCGCGGGCTCGTCCAGGCGATCGCTCTCCTCGACGAACCGCTCCCGTTGGTCGTCGCCGGCGCAGAGGGCTGGGGCGACATCGACATGCCGACGGGCGGCGACGTCCGGTTCATCGGCTTCGTGCCGGCCGCAGACCTCAGCGGGTTGTATGCCGGGGCCGAGGTGTTCTGCTACCCGAGCGAGCGCGAGGGCTACGGGTTGCCCGTGCTGGAAGCCATGGCCCAGGGCACGCCGGTCGTCACCAGCCGCGGCACGGCCACCGAGGAGACCGCCGGCGGGGCAGCCGTGCTGGTCGATCCGGCGGACCCCGCCGACATCGCCCGCGGCATCGCCGAGGCCTGCGGCGCGTCGTCACGCCCTGGCGACCGAGGGTATGGCTCGCGCCGACAGGGCGACGTGGCAGGAGACGGCGCGCCTGACTGCTGCGGCCTATCGGGAGCTGTGCTGATGGCCGATCCGTCGGTTGCCGTGAACTTGTTGTGGTGCGTGCCGGGCGATGTCGGCGGCTCCGAGGAGTACCTCGTTCGTCAGCTCCTCGGCCTTGCCGAGGCCGCACCGCAGATCCGGCCGACCCTGTATGTCGTCGACGGTTTCGTCGAGGCGCATCCGGATCTGGCGGCCTTGTTCCCGACGGTCGTCGCCTCGTTCGACGGTGCGTCGCGCGGCCGACGGATTGCGGGCGAGGTCACGTGGTTCCGCCGCCGAACGTCGGCCGCCGATCTGCGCCATCATGGCGGTGGCACGGCGCCGCTCGGAGCAGTGCGACCATACGTGCTGACGATCCACGACCTGCAGTACCGCACATATCCGGAGTACTTCAGCCGCAAGAAGCGCACCGTACCTTGCGGCCGTGCATCGGCCAGTCCGTGCGCAGAGCTGCCGTGGTCACCGTGCCGAGCGACTACGTGCGCACCTCCGTCATCGACGCCTACGATGCGGAGGCGTCGAAGGTGATCGTCGTGCCCCACGGTTTCGAGCCGGCGCTGCTGACCGATATCACTCCCGAGGCCGACCTTCGTGATCGGTTCTCGCTCGGTGGTGGCCGGGTCATCGTGTACCCGGCCGTCACCAACCATCACAAGAACCATCGATTCCTCATCGATCTTCTGGCGACGAGATGGCGTGACCCCGAGTTGCGGCTCGTGCTCATCGGCGGCAGTGGAACGTCGGAAGCCGAGGTCGAGGCGGCGACAGATCCACGGATCCGGCGCCTCGGACGCGTGCCGCCGGCCGACCGAAACGGGCCTGTTGAAGCTGGCCGAGGCGATGGTCTTCCCCAGCCAGTACGAAGGCTTCGGCGCTCCACTGATCGAGGCGATGGCGCTCGGTTGCCCGGTCGTGGCCAGCAACTCGACGTGCATCCCGGCCGTCGTCGACGGCGCTGGGCTGGTGCTCCCGCTGGTGATCGACGCCTGGTCGGATGCCCTCGCCCGAGTCGCCGGCGACCGGGCGACGATGGTCGCAGCAGGCCTCGCCGGGCCGCGGCATTCACTGCCCTTGCCTCCGGTGCGGCACTTGCCGCGGCGTACTCCGCGGCGCTGGAGCACGCATGAAGTCGACAGCGGTTACGCATCGTCGATCTTGTGCCCGCACTTCGATCCCGACACCGCCCCGACCGGCGTGGTGATGACGCGGATCGTCAGCGAACTTGCCGAACTCGGCCACGAGTTGCATGTCATCACCGCGTTGCCCTGGTACCGCGATCATGCGGTCGAACCGGGCTGGGAGGCGAAGTGGTCGCGGCGTGAGCTGACCGAGTGGGGCTCGATCACCCGGGTCAATCCGTTCCCCGGAGGCGACAAACGCAACCTGGCGCGCCGGCGCCGCGGGCTTCGTCGGGTTCAGTGCTCTCGCCGGTCTGTCGTCGCTGCCCGGTGGCCGGGTCGATGCGGTCATCGCCATGTCGCCACCGCTGACCATGGGCCTGACCGGATGGGTCACGCACCTGGTTCGCCGCGGGCCGCTGATCTTCAACATCCAAGACGTGTTCCCGGATGCCGCGATCGAGACCGGTGCCATCACGAACCGGCGCATCATCGCCGCCGCCAGGTGGCTCGAGCGGGTCAGCTATCACCGCGCCGCGGCAGTGACCGTGCTCAGCAACGATCTGCGCGACAACGTTGCCGCCAAGGTCCGACCGTCGAAGCGCGCCGACGTGCGGGTCATCCCGAACTTCGTCGACACCGAGGTCATCCGGCCACGCGACCGGATGACGGCATTCCGTGGCGAACTGGGCATCGGGTCGGAGGTCGTGGTGCTCTATGCCGGCAACGTCGGGTTCTCCCAGTCGCTGGAGATGGTGGTCGACGCGGCAAGGGCCCTGCCTTCGTTGACCTTCGTCATCAACGGCGACGGTGCAGCGCGGGCCTCGTTGATCGAGCGTGCCGGAGGAATCGACAACATTCGGTTCTCCGGCTACCAACCGGCCGATCGGCTGCCCGAAGTGCTGGCCACCGGAGACATCCACCTGGTGCCGTTGAAGGCCGGTCTCGGCCGTGTCAGCGTGCCGTCGAAGACCTATTCGATCCTTGCCGCGGGCCGGCCCGTGCTGGCCTCGATCGACGCGGGTACCGAGGTCCCCCGCATCCTCGCCGAGTCAGGGGGTGGCGTGTGCGTGCCGCCAGATGCTCCGGAAGCCCTGCGCCAGGCGTTGGAACGGTTGGCCGGCGACCCGTCCGGACGCGACACGATGGCGGCGGCCGGGCGGCGATGGGTCGAGACGGCGGCGTCGCCGGCGGCGGTTGCCAGGGCCTACGCGGACCTGATTGTCGAGCTGAACCGGCGGTCGATGACTCAGTTTTGATTCGGGGAGGCGATAGCCTCGCATCTTCGTGGCTCCGTCATCATCCGCCAAAAAAGTTGCCAGGCTCGCCTCGCGCGGCAAGGGCAAGAAGATCCGCTTCCAGGGCGGCTCTATTTTCCCGATCGCTGTCGCTCTCGTCGTCATCTTGGGGCTGCTTGCGGTCGTGTACGGCCGCCAGAGCCGGCCGAGCGACGGGTCCGGTGTTCCGAGGGTCAACGACGGCACCAACACCGATGCGCACTGGCACGCTGCGTTCGGCATCTACATCTGCGACACCTTCCAGCCCAAGATCACCGGCACGAAGGAAGAGACCGGGATCGATTCCAGCGGCAACCAGGTGCTGCTGAACGACAAGTTCAGGATCCTCGGGGTGCACAGCCACGGTGACGGCATCATCCACTACCACCCGTACTCCACCAAGGCCTCGGGCAATCGCGCCAAGCTCGGCGTGTTCCTCGACGTGTACGACATCAAGTTGACCGACAACGAACTGGTGATGCCGGCCGATCAGGGCGGCGACAAGTGGTCGACGAAGGATACGAAGTGCGACGGCAAGGACACCGACCTCATCGTCCGTGTGTGGGATCACTACGACAAGCCCGATTTCCACGACGTCGTCACCGATTTCAACAACATCCGCATCACCAACGACGGCATGGTCTTCACCGTTGCGTTCGTCCCGAAGGGCACCGACATCCCGCAGCCTGATTGGGCGGCCCAACTGCCCACGCTCGGCGCGTCCGACGACGACGAACGTGGCCCCGCCCACGACCATCGTCGGCGCGACCACCTTGGTTCCACCCGTGCCGGACAGCACGACGATCCCCGGCGAGACCACGACATCCGTTGCCGGCGGCAGCACCCCGACGACCGAACCGGTGTCGACCAGCACCACGACGCCGGCGTCGACCACCTCCGGCGGCTGATGCGCGCCGTCGTACTGGTCGGCGGCTTCGGAACGCGACTGCGGCCCCTCACGCTGACCACACCCAAGCCGATGCTGCCGGTCGGGCATGTGCCGATCATCGAACGGCTGGTCGACAACCTGGCCAAGGGCGGCGTCACGGAGGTGACCCTGGCGCTCGGGTTCAAGCCGGAACCGTTCGTCGAGGCGTTCCCGACCGGTGAGTGCAATGGGGTCGTCCTGCACTACGCGGTCGAACCCGAGCCGCTCGACACGGCTGGTGCGATCCGGTTCGCTGCCGACTTCAGCGGGATCGACGACACGTTCGTGGTCGCCAACGGCGACGTGTTGACCGATCTCGACATCGCCGCGCTCGTCGAGTTCCATCGCCTGCACTCCGCCGAGGCGACCATTCACCTGACCGGCGTCGAGGACCCATCGTCGTTCGGCGTCGTCGCCACGGACGATGACGGCAGGGTGCGAGCGATTCGTCGAGAAGCCAGCGCCGGGTACCGCGCCCAGCAATCAGATCAACGCCGGCACGTACGTGCTCGAGCCCTCGGTGCTGCGACGCATCCCGGCCGGGCCACAGGGTCTCGATCGAGCGCGTCACGTTTCCGGAGGTCGTCGCCGACGGCCGCCTGTTTGCGATGGCGACCGACGACTACTGGCTCGATGCCGGGAATCCGGCGCTGTATCTGCAGGCCAACCTCGACCTGCTCGACGGCACGCGACACTCACAGCGTTGCGTCGGCGTACACGACGGCGCCGATGTGGAGTCGACCGCCACCATCACGCACAGCGTCGTTGCCGAAGGCGTGGTGGTCGGTGTCGAGGGCGACCGTGACCGAATTCGGTGCTGCTGCCGGGGGCCGTCATCGACGATCACGCCGCAGTGGCAAACTCGGTGGTGATGGGCAAGGTCGGCGCTGGTGCCAGCGTGACAAGGTGCGTGCTGGGCCTGCACGGTCAGGTCGCGCCAGGCGAATCCGCTTCGGATGAGCTGCGGCCAACCATCGACGCGACGTGAACACGCTGGTCGTCGGAGGCGCCGGGTTCCTCGGATCGCACCTGGTCGATCGGCTGATCGCCGAGGGCGACACGGTCGACGTCGTCGACGATCTGTCCAGCGGGTCGTTGGCCAACCTCGCTGATGCGCGGGCCGCCGGTGGCGCGGTGAAGATCCACACCCTCGACGTGCTCGCCGACGAGTTCCCTTCATTGGCCGCACTGCGAGCGCCAGAGGTGGTGTACCACCTCGCCTGGCTGCCTCCGGGGCGCGGGCGCTGCGGTGCATGCCGGCAGAGCGGTCCAGGGCATGCTCGCAGTGCTCGAGGCAGCGCGTGCCCAGGGCTCGAAGGTGGTCACGGTCCTGCCGGGGGCGGCGCTTGTACGGCGATGTGCCGATGCGCGACCTGCCGATCAAGGAGGGTCACGCCTGGAACCCTGTCGGGCTGCACGGCATCGTCGCCAAGGCGATCGTCGATCTGCTGAACCTGTATCGGGCCGACCACACCGTCGAGTTCACGGCGCTGGCGATGAGCACCGTGTACGGGCCCCGCCAACGCGTCGACGGAGGCGTGGTCAGCTCGTTCGCCCACGCGCTCCGCGACGGCACGAGCCCGTCGATCCACGGCGACGGTCGTCAGACCCGCGACTTCCTCTACGTCGACGATGCCGTCGATGCCCTCGTCCGGGCCGGCGCCCGCGGGGGCGGACTGGTGGTCAACATCGGCTCGGGAGTCAGTACGTCGATCCGTGATCTGTGGTCGATGATGGCGGGTCCCGGCGCCCAGGCTCCCGTCGCCGCACCACGCCGGCCCAATGACATCTCGTGGTTCGCCCTGTCGCCGACCCGGGCGCGCATCCACCTCGCCTGGGCGCCATGGACCGACCTCGGGGTCGGTCTGCGCTCACTCGTATGACGCGGCGAGCAACGAGACGCGGGCGAGCTCGGCACCGATCGCCGGACTGCTCATCACCGACGGCGTGATCACGGCGCGCACACCCTCGGCCTCGACGGCATCGGCGAGGTGTGCGTCGACCGGATCGATCACGAGCGTGCCGGCGATCGCCGCGTAGAGGCGGGCAACCCCGACAACGGTGGGCTCGTGGCCGAGCTCGCTCAGCATGTGATCGGCAGGGCCCTTCAGCGCTGCGCCGCCGACGATCGGAGAGATCGCCACGACCGACGATCGGCGAGTGCCGAGGATGTCGTCGACGCGTGGCAACGTGCGGATCGGGCCGATCGACACGATCGGGTTCGACGGCGCGATCACGATGCAGCCGGCCGATTGCAGCACGTCGTCGAGCCCGGGCGTGAGCTCCGCCTCGTCGGCGCCCTCGAAGCGCACAGCGCGCACGGCGACTCCATGGCGCAACTTGACGAAGTACTCCTGGAACGACACGTCGCCACCCTCGGCCAGAGTGACCACTGTGGAGACCGTCTGGTTGGTCATCGG
Organism: Ilumatobacteraceae bacterium; assembly: GCA_963805445.1. Classification (GTDB taxonomy): domain Bacteria; phylum Actinomycetota; class Acidimicrobiia; order Acidimicrobiales; family Ilumatobacteraceae; genus JAENVT01. The sequence goes on from CAWDUI010000038.1 coordinate 311,474, forward strand.
CACCAACCGTTGGCGAACGCCCCATGCCCTGCAGATCTCGGTGGTCACGTCGGCAAGCGTCGCACCCTCGGCCAGACGCGCCGTGCGGTAGAAGTGGGTCGCCAGATCGCGATCGCCGAGGTTGAACCACGTCGGCGCGGCCGCCGAGGAGTCTGGCCTCACCGTCGCGTAACGCTGCAGCGCCTCCATGGCCCGCCACGATTCGTCGGCCAGACCCCAGCCGCGGACGGGGTCGATTGCCGCGGCCAACGTGTACGTGACGGTGTCGATGTCGGGCGAGATGGCCAGACCGTGCAGCACCGTGTCGTCGCCGGTGTTGACGATGCCGATGGTGTCGGCCGGGTCGACCACCTGAGCCAGCGCGCCGAGAAAGCGTGCTGCCCCGACGCCACCACACAGAACTGCGATCATGCGCCACGCTCGTCGGCCAGGCGGCGATAGAGCGCGACGAGATCGGAGGCGCAACGCTGCCACGAGAACGTCGTCAACTGCGTTGCCGCCGCGGTCAGCAGGGTGGCGCGGGCACTCGTCGTCGAACGCGGCGCTCGCCAGGTTGGTCGCCAGTGCGATCGCATCGTCGGCATCGCACAGCAGACCGGCGGCACCGCACACCTCGGGGATGCTGCCCCGGTTGCTTGCCACGATGGGCGCACCGACCTGCATCGCGTCGAGCAGCGGAAAGCCGAAGCCCTCGTCCAGCGACGGATAGGCGATGACGGCCGCATGATGGAGCAGCCAGGAACGCGACAGTTCGTCGATGCGGCCGGTCATGACCACTCGTCGGGCAGCGGCCTGGTCGAGCCCGTCGATCGCCGCGTTGATCGCCCGGCGGTCGTCGCCGTCTGCGCCCGCCAGTACCAGCAGGATCTCGTCGTGCTCGGAGGCCAGCAGGCCGAACGCCTCGATCAGGAGCGGGAGGTTCTTGCGTCGCTCGAGTGTGCCGATGGCGGCGATGAACGGCCGCCCGACCAGCGTCGGGATCGGTGGATCGTCCGTGGCGGCCGGTACGGGCACGGCGGCCAGGGGGATCACGGCGACCCGCGCCCCGGGGAACAGATCGGCGATTTCGGCGGCGGTGGCGTGGGAACTGGCGTGCACCGTCGCCCCGCGCCGATGGCCCGGCGCAACACGCGGCCCGCCTGGTGGACAGCGCCGCCGGCCAATGACGGATGACGCAGGAACCAGCAGTCGTACACCGAGACGACCTCGGCGGCAGCGACTTGGCGGCACCACGTAGTTCGTGCCGTGCACGACGTCGGGCTGGCCGAGGAACCGATCGACACGTGGCCGATCGGCGATGGCCCACAGGCGGTGGGCCAGCAGCGCGGGGATCGGCAGGCGGCGAGTTCCAGCGGATTGGCGGGAGCGGAACGACACGATGTAGTCGACCAGTTCGACATCATCGACGCCGGTGAGCGCGGTGTGCATCGCGTCCACCGCGTGCCCGACGCCGGTCCGTGGCCCGGCGAGGGGACCGATATCGAAGGCGACACGCAAACGGCTCATGAGCAGGCCGAGGCTAGCCGTTGCCGTCAGAAGGTGGCTCGACGCCATAGACTGCCGTGTCCAGCTTTCCCGGCCTGGCCGGGCCCGACCCTTCAAAGGATTGCCAGCATGCCTCGTGCGTTCATCACTGGTGTCACTGGTCAAGATGGCCAGCATCTCGCCGAGTTCCTCCATTCCAAGGGGTACGAGGTCTTTGGCATGGTCAAAGGTCAGAACAACCCGCGGATGACGATGATGCGCGATGAGTTCCCGTACGTCGAACCGGTGCCCGGCGACCTCGCCGACCTGCCGTCGTTGGTCAAGGCGCTCGACACCACGCAGCCCGACGAGGTCTACAACCTGGGTGCGATCTCGTTCGTGGCGTTGAGCTTCAACCAGGCCGAGTTGACCGCCAACATCACCGGCACCGGCGTGCTGCGGATGCTCGAGGCCATTCGCATGGTCGGCGGCGCCGAGAACAACCCCATCCGCTTCTACCAAGCCAGCAGCAGCGAGATGTTCGGCAAGGTTCGCGAGACCCCGCAAACCGAACGCACTCCGTTCCATCCGCGTTCGCCGTACGGCTGCGCCAAGGTCTTCGGTCACGACATCGTCGTCAACTACCGCGAGAGCTACGGACTGTTCGCCTGCAGCGGCATCTTGTTCAACCACGAGGGTCCGCGGCGCGGTCTCGAGTTCGTCACACGCAAGGTCACCAACGCCGTCGCTCGCATCAAGCTCGGCCTGCAGAACGAGATCGTGCTCGGCAACCTCGACTCCAAGCGCGACTGGGGCTTCGCCGGCGACTACGTGAAGGCCATGTGGTTGATGCTGCAACAAGATCAGCCCGACGACTACGTCGTCGCGACCGGCACGACGTCCAGCATCGAAGACCTGGTTCGGCTGGCGTTCGCCGAGGTCGGCATCGAGAACTGGCGCGACTACGTGCGCCAGGATCCCAAGTTCTTCCGACCGGCCGAGGTCGATCTGTTGATCGGCGACCCGACCAAGGCCCGCGAGAAGCTCGGTTGGGAGCCGGAGGTCGCCTTCCCGGAACTGATCAGGATGATGGTCGCCAACGACCTGAAGATCGAGGCGGAGAAGGCTCGACGCAGCTGAAGCTGGGCCTGTCAGGTCTCCAGCGGCATGTTGTTGATGGCCTCCATCACTGACTGTCCGGATGGCACGTCGCCGCTGCGCAGTCGTGATCGCAGGGCGAGAGCGAAGGCACACAGCGCGGCGAACGACGAGGCAACCAGACCGAGCTCGACGCGCCGGAACAACTCATCGGATGCCAGCCACGTGACGAGCACGAACGTGACCGCACCGATGCCCCAACCGAGCGCGACCAGGGCGTGGCCGCGCAGGGCGATCACCGCCTGGGCGATGGCCAGGGCGATCATGTAGCAGGCGCTGCCCAGCGCCAGCATGGCCATCGTCTGGCGACTCAGTGTGGCGTCGTAGAACTTCTCGATGACGAGCGGTCCGAGCAGGAACGCTCCGGCGGTGCCCACGACACCGACGATCAGCACGAGCTTCATCAGACGAGCGAAGCCGGATCGGAACTCGGCGATCTCGTTGCGTGCTGCGAGGCGCGAGAGACGTGGCAACAGCGCTGCTTGCACCGCTTGGAACAGGAAGAGTGGGATGCGGGCCAGCAGGACGCCGTAGGTGAACCGGGTGACCAGGTCCTTCTGGTCGTCGCTGGAGAGCAACGTGGCGGCCAGCGGGCCGGCGTTGACCAGGGCAGCGGCGAACACCGAGCCGAGCAGCAGCCAGCCGAGGTTCGGGGTGACCTCCGCCCACGTCGCCTCTGGGCCGGGCTCGGTGCGCAGCGCGCCTTTGGCCTTCACCCAGAGCACGCCGGGAATCGGCGACAGCGCCACGGCGAAGCCATACAACCCGACGGTCTTGACGCCGAGGACGGCCAGCGTCGCACAGAAGGCGATGCGGACGGCGCCGTCGGCGCCCATCACGATCGCATACGCATGGAATCGACCGTTGCCGCTGGCGATGCCACGCGACAGGTGCGCCGGGGCGTATGCCGAGAACGCCAGGATCAGGGCGATCATCAAGACCCAGTCGCCGTCGAAGTAGCCGCTGACGATCAGCGGGCTGGCGGCGAGGGTGGCGAGGGTGACGAGCACGGCCAGGCCGATGCCGAGCGTGCGCACCCGCGCGACGACCGGCTGGCCGCCCTGGCCGATGGCGCGGCGATGCGCCAGCGTGCGGGCCAGTTCCTGCTCGAGCGGCAGGAAGAAGCCGGGAGCGAGGGCGAACGTGGCGATCCACAGGCTGGCGATCGGCTGTACTGCCTCGTCGCTGCCGAGCGCCACCTTGGCCACCTTCAAGAAGAGGTAGCTGGTGATGCCGGCGACCAGCAGGCCGATCCCGACCGGGATGGTGCCCTCCGGCAATGGGGCCCGCCTGGTCACCGCAATGTCGTCTGATCCCGGTGTGTCGCCAGATCGCGGAAATCACCAGAGGCGTGTCGGAGGGATCCACCAGACCTGCGAGGCTAGCGGCACGAACGCCTCGGGATGACGTCGATCCCGGGCGTTCGTGCCGCAAACGCTGGTTCAGGCGGTGGGACGAATCATGCCGAGCATCTGCTCGCGGGCAGCCTCGGTGATTCCACGTGCTTGACCGAGCAGCGCAGCGGCCTTGTCGGGCAGCGCGCCTTCGATCTTGTCGACCACCGTGTCGAGTTGGACCTTGGCGGCCTCGAGACGCTCGGCGACGCTGGCAGCGAACTCGCGTCGGCGTGCTTGCGCTTGCTCGACCGCGGTCACGCCGATTCCGACGCTCAGGTATGCGGCGTCACGCACGGCGGCGGTGAGCTTGGAGACGTCGACACCGGGCAGATCCACCGAAGGGAGGTCGACGGTCGGGAACTTCACGGCCGGGACGTACTTGGCGAAGTCGAACTTGCGGAGGGCGTCGAGATCGAGGCCAGAGAAGTCGATGCCTGAGAAGTCGATCTTGGGGAAGTCGATCTTGGGGAAGTCGACCTTGGGGAAGTCGGGGAGTTTGAACATGCACTCAATATACCGCACAGTGCTAACTATTGCAAGCACTTGTTGGAGAGTGCCGGTGCTGCCCGGCTGGCGAGCAGTAGCCTGGCTGCCTCGTGGAAGCCGCCAGCCAACTCGCCCCTCCTGTCGTGGCAGTGATGGTGGTGTGCAACCCGGGGGACTGGTTCGACGAGGTGCTCGACGGGTTGGCCGAGCAGGACTACGCCAACCTGAAGAGCCTGTTCCTGGTCGTCGGCGAGCCCGGACGAAGTGCCTGAACGGATACGCCAACGGGTTCCGAACGCATTCGTGCGCGGAGTCGGGAACACCACCGGGTACGGCATGGCTGCCAACGAGGTGTTGCGCCTCGTCGAGGGTGACAACGGGTTCTTCTGCTTCCTCCACGACGACGTGGCCCTGGACCCCGGTGCGATCCGCGTGCTCGTCGAGGAGTTGTACCGATCGAACGCAGGCATCGTCGGGTCCCAAGCTGGTCTCGTGGGACGACGCCGGCGTCTTGCAGCATGTCGGCCTCGGCGTCGACCGTTTCGGCGAGATCGACTCCTTCGTCGAGGAAGGCGAGGTCGACCAGGAGCAACACGATGCGGTTCGCGACGTGTTCGCCCTGCCCTCGGCCTGCATGATGGTCCGCGCCGACCTGTTCCGGGCGATCGCCGGGTTCGACACGGCCATGGACTTCTACGGCGACGACGTCGACCTGTGCTGGCGAGCACACCTCGGCGGCGCCAGAGTGGTCGTCGTGCCGGCGGCGCGTGCCCGCCACCGCGAGGCACTCGACGACGCGGCGCCCCGATCTGCGGCCCGCTCTGCTGCAAGCGCGCCACCGGATGCGCTCGATTGCGACGCTCACCGGAGCCCGCCGGCTTCCACTGCTGTCGATCCAACTGATCCTGGTCACCGTGTCGGAGTTGGTGGTCGGGCTGTTGTCGGGCAAGCCGCGCGAGGCGTGGGCCTCGATGAGGGCGATGGTCGGTCTCGTGCCCCGCACGCCGGGCATCTTCGTTCGCCGCCGCGAGGTACGGGCCTTGCGGCGCGTGCCCGAGGGCGAGATCGCCGGTCTGCAGTTGCGTGGCTCGGCACGCGTGTCGGCCTACTTGCGAAGCCGCGACATGCGTCCGGCCCGAGGCGAGAACTCGATAGAACGGCGATGGCGTCAGACCGCAGGATCGGCTCCCATGTTCGCCTGGATCGGTGTGCTGGTCGCCGTGCTCTTCGGCAGTCGTCACGTGATCAGCGGCATCCCCGCGTTCGGTGAGTTCCTGCGGCTGCCGGTCAGCCCGCGGGCGATGCTGACCGACTACCGATCGGGCTGGTGGGGCCACGGCCTCGGCTCGACGACGCCCGTGCCCACCGGCGTCGCGCTGACGTCGTTGGCCAGCACGGCCACCTTGTTCCACATGGGATTGCTCCGGACGGTCGGCGTGCTCGGCCTGCTGTTGGCCGGGTACCTCGGGATCTGGCGCCTGGCCAGTCTGTTCCCCACGGCCCGGGCGCGCATCGCCGCCCTGGTCGTGTACGCCGCGGTGCCCCTTCCCTCGCAACTGTTGTCGAGCGGACGCTGGGGTGCCCTCGTGTGCTACGCGACCGTGCCGTGGGTCGTGCACCTCTTGCGCCGCAGCGCGGGCATCGAATCGTTCGACAACACCAGGGCCGACGTCGGGCGAACCGATCTCAACCGAGCCGACGGCATGGTTGCGGTGCCGGCCCGTGCCCGCTTGCGGATGCTGTGCCAACTCGCACTGTTGACCGCTGTGGTGTTCGCCTTCGTACCGTCGTTCGGTCTCGTGGTCGTAGCGCTCGGTGTCGTGCTGGCGATCAGCACGCTCGTGGCCGGCGGCTCGTGGAAGACGGCTGTGATCATGATCTCGGTCGCTCTCGCCGCATCGGTGGTCGCGTTGGTCGCCAACCTGCCGTGGGCCTCGTCGTTGTTCGGGCGGCACGGGTGGGACATCATCGCCGGAGTTCCGTCACCGGTGGCCGATGGGCTGCCCGCCGGATCCGTCGGTAGCCGAGCGCTCGGCGTCAGCCGGCTGGCGAGGTTCGGGCTCGGCAATGGTCAGTTCGGCATCCTGGCGATCGCCCTGTATCTGCCCGTGCTGGTCGCGCCGCTCGTCGCCCGCAGCTGGCGATTCACGTGGGCCGTCCGCTCTGCCGGCCTGGTCGTCGCGTTCGGCTGGCTCGCGGTGCTCGACGATCGCGGGTTGAAGGTCCGCCTTCCCGAGCCCGGTGTGCTGCTGGCGCCCGTGGCGGTCGGTCTGGCGCTGTCGGCCGCGTGCATCGCCGCAGCATTCCAAGACGACGTGCTGGCCGGCTCGTTCGGATGGCGCCAGCCGCTCGGGCTGTTGAGCGCGGCGGCGGTCGCGGTCGGCGTGCTGCCCGGGGTCGCGGCAATCGGTTCGGGGCGTTGGCACATGCCCACGCTGACGCTGACATCGGTGCTCGGGCAGTTCCCCGAGAATCCCACGGAAGGCGATTATCGGATCTTGTGGATCGGCAACCCCGACGTCATGCCGATACCTTCGTGGACCCTCGAGCCGGGCATCGGGTACGCAATCACCGACGACGGCCCATTGACCCAGTACGAAGCGTGGCCCGGACGGCCGTCGAAGTCCGAGGCCGAAGTGGGCTCGGTGGTGAGGCAGCTGGCGACGGAATCGACGTTGCGGGGAGGGCGCCTGCTGGCACCGTACGCGATCCGCTACATCGTCGTGCCGGTCGCGGACGGGTCCACCAGCACGGTCGACAAGCCGCTGCCGCTGCCGAACGGCCTCGTCGACGCGCTGGACGACCAGCTCGACTTCGCCGCGCCATTGACTCGACCGCTGAACTTCCTGGTGTACGAGAACACGGCCTGGATCCCGACCCGTGCCCAGTTCGCCGGGGCCGACGCTGACGCCACCCGGCAAGCGGGCCTCGACTCGCTTGCACGTCTCGAGCTGCAGCCATTGGCAACGCCGGTTGGCGTCGGCGCGCCCGACAATGCCGATCTCTCGTTCGCCACGCAACCTGGTGCCGTGACGGTGGCGACGGGCGTCGACCAGCGCTGGTCGTTGGACGTCGGAGGGCAATCCATCGCACCTCGCCCGGCATTCGGTGTCACGACCGGCTACGACATCACCACCGGGGGTCCGGCCGTGCTTCGCTATCACACCGATGCATCGCGGTCCTTCGCCCTCGTGGGTCAACTGCTGCTGTGGTTGCTGTTGGTGCTGGGCGTCAGCCGCTTCGACACCGCGTCGCTCGTTCGGTGGAGGCGGCGTCGGGTCGATTCCGCTCCCGAGGCGCCATTGCTGTCGATCGACGCGCCCATCGCCGACTCACCCAGCGTGGTCGATGATTCGCCGGTCCGCGCTCTCCATGGGCGATGAGCCCGCGTCTTGGGAGACCGCCGGCGATCAACCGCCTGCTGAACAGCCCGACGCCGAGCCGCACGAGGCGGGTGTCGAATGATGGCAATCCGCCGGCTGGTCGTCGGCTTGATGGTGCTGGCAACCATCGTCGGCGTGATCGCCTTGCAACGTTCGCGGCCGCTCCAGGGCGCGTCGGCCCAGTTCTCGCGACTTGGCAACGCGACCATGCCGTTCGTCCCGAAGGGCGACTTCATCACCTCCGCGTGGTTCTGCGCCGGTGTTCCCGTCGGCGGGCCGCAGTTGGGTGGCATCGCGATCGTCGTCAACCCGTCTGAAGTAGCCCTCACCGGCAAGCTGACAGCGTTCACCGACGCCGCTGGTGTTGCCGCCGCGGACGTGCCGTTCGAGGTGGCGGCGCGCACCACCAAGGAGTTCGATCTCGGTCAGTTGCAGACGCAGGGCTCGTTCGTGTCGGCAATGGTCGAGATCTACGGAGGCGGGGGATACGTCGAGCAACGCGCGGACAGCCCGTCGGGCAGTGCCGTGTCGCCGTGTTCCAACTCGACGTCCTCGACGTGGTACTTCGCCGACGGATACACGATCGAGGGCAGCAAGGAGCAGCTGGTCGTCACCAACCCGTTCCCCTCCGACGCGATCATCAGCATCAGAGAAGCCACGAGCACCGAGAGCCGGCAGCCGGCCATCCTCCAGAGCTTGCTCGTGCGCGCCAACTCGGTGCTCGTCGTCAGCCAGGATCTCCTCGCCAAGCGCGAGTTGGTGCTGGCCATCACCGTGAGCAGCACTCGGGGCCGGGTCGTGGTCGGGCGGGCTCAGGAGTACCTGGCGTCGGTCGGCCGGGCGGGCTTCACCATGACACTCGGCGCGCCGTCGCTCGGCGACCAGTTCTACTTTGCCGACGGCGAGGTGGCCGCGAACGTCATCGAGCGCTACAGCATCTACAACGGCTCCGACACCGAGGCGGTCGTCAACGTGGCGTTCCTCGGTCTCGACCCGGCTGCGGGATTCGTCAATCCCGAACCGCTGACGGTGCCTGCCGGCAAGGTCGTGTCATTGATCGCCGGCGACGTCGGTGTGCCCGCCGGCAGACACGGCGCGGTGTTCTCCACCGAGACGACCGGATCGATCCTGGTCGAGCGGGCGATCACGCGCCAGACCGGCGACACCGTGGCGACGACGGTCGTCATGGGGTCACCGCCGTCGTTCGCCTCCACCCGTTGGAGCATGGCGATCGGCACCTCGTTGGCCGTACCCGACGTGTTGGTCGTGCTGAACGCAACCGGCTCGCCCGCCACCGTCACCGTGAAGACACTCGGTGCCGGCGGCGAGGTGCCGGTACCTGGCATGGAGACGATCGAGCTCCCCGCCGGTGGCGTGATCACGATCGGGGTGTCGGATGCCACCGCGCTCGGTCATCCGCTGGTCGTCGAGTCGACACAGCGGATCTTCGTCGAGCGGCTGCTGCCACGCGATCCCGACCTCCGCGGTCGGTCCGGCTCGTTCGCTCTGCCAGGCTGACGTCGTGACGCAGGTCATCATCGCCGGGGGAGTGCTGATCGTCGCCTTGATCGTCGGCGCCGTCCTGCGCGGCAGGGCGGTCGTCGACGCCCCGACCCAGCCGGTGTTCTCGGCGCCGGCACAGATCGACCGCGCCGACTTTGCCGAAGCACGCGCTCCGTGGCTCGTTGCGGTGTTCTCGTCGGCGACGTGCGGCGCGTGCTCCGATGTCGTGCGCAAGGCCAAGGTGCTGGCATGCGCCGAGGTCGATGTCGCCGAGGTCGAGTACTCGACCTCAGCCGCGTTGCACCGCAAGTACCACGTCGAAGCAGTGCCGATCGTCGTCGTGGCCGATCAGGCCGGGGTCGTGCGGGTCAACTTCGTCGGCCCGATCTCGGCGACCGATCTGTGGGCCGCAGTCGCCGAGGCTCGGCACCCGGGCTCGAGCCCGGAGCCCGAACTCGGTCGGCAGCCGGATATCTAGCCGTGCTCGGCTGCGGCGGGGGCGTCGTCGGTGTCCACGACGGCATCGCTGGCCCGTCGTGCCGAGCTGTCGCTGGGGCCTTCGTCGAGGCTCTCGTGCACGATGCGGGCGACTTCGCCGCCGTCGATCGTCTCCCGCTCGAGCAGCGCCTCGGCAACCAGGTCGAGCGCTCGGCGGTGCTTCGACAGCACGTCGAACGCTCGTGTCTCCTGCTCGAGCAGGATGCGGGCGATCTCGTTGTCGATCATCTTCGCCGTGTCGTCGCTGTACTCGCGGCCCTGCGTCATCAGATCCTCGCCGAGGAAGACCTGCTGATGACCGGTCCACGCCATCGGGCCGACGGCCTCGCTCATGCCCCACTCGCGGACCATTCGTCGAGCGATGCTGGTGGCCTGCTCGAGATCGTTGGCGGCGCCGGAGTTGAGATGACCGAAGACGATCTTCTCGGCAACGCGCCCGCCCATGGCGCGACAGATCACGTCGTCGAAGTACTCCTTCGAGTACGTGTGCCGCTCTTCCGGCAGGCTCCATGTCACGCCGAGGGCCATGCCACGCGGCAGGATCGTGACCTTGTGCAGCGGGTCGGCGTTGGGCAGCACGGTCGTCAAGATGGCGTGACCGCCTTCGTGGATCGCCGTCGCCCGCTTCTCCTCACCACTGAGCACCAGGCTCTCGCGACGAGCACCCATCACGACGCGGTCGCGGGCGTTCTCGAAGTCGATCCGCTCGATCTGCTTGCTGCCACGGCGCACGGCGAACAGCGCGGCTTCGTTGACCAGGTTGGCCAGGTCGGCGCCGCTCATGCCCGGCGTGGCCTTGGACATCACTTCCAGGTCGACGTCGGGGCCCATCCGCTTGTCGCGGCTGTGCACCTTCAAGATCGCCAGGCGCTCTTCGTTCTCCGGCAACGGCACGATGATCGTGCGGTCGAATCGGCCGGGACGCAGCAGCGCCGGATCCAAGATGTCGGGGCGGTTCGTGGCGGCCAGGATGACGATGCCTTCACTGGTCTCGAAGCCATCCATCTCGGCCAGCATCTGGTTCAGTGTCTGCTCACGTTCGTCGTGACCGCCACCGAGGCCGGCGCCACGCTTGCGGCCGATCGAGTCGATCTCGTCGACGAAGATGATCGCCCGACCCATCTTGCGGGCCTGCTGGAAGAGGTCGCGGACGCGGCTGGCGCCGACACCGACGAACATCTCCATGAAGTCGCTGCCCGTGACGGACAAGAACCCCACGCCGGCTTCGCCGGCGACGGCGCGGGCGAACAACGTCTTGCCCGTGCCTGGCGGGCCGACGAGCAGGATGCCTTTCGGCACCCGTGCTCCGATCTCGCGGAACCGCTCGGGCATCCGCAAGAAGTCGACGACCTCGGTGATCTCCTGCTTGACGCCTTCGTAGCCGGCGATGTCGGCAAAAGTGGTCGACGGCTTGTCGGTGGTGTACGCCTTGGCCCGGCTGCGCCCGATCGACATCACGTTGCCCATCTGGCCGGCGGCGCGTCGCTGCATCCACATGAAGAAGCCGATCAGCAACACCAACGGCAACAACAGGCTGGCCCAGCTGAGCAGCCAGTTGGAGCTCGGTGTCTTGGCCTCGAAATCGACGCCCTTGTTCTGCAGTTCGACGGTCTGGTTGACATCGGGAAAGCTGTTGGGGGCCGTGCTGGTGAACTTCTCGCCCGTCTTCAGGACGCCCGAGATGCTGTTGGTCGAGTTGTTGACGACGACGCTCTTGACCTTGCCGTCTTGCACGTCGGTCCAAAAGGCGGTGAACGACACCTTGTCGGTGCTGGTGGTCGGCCAGACCCGTGGGAGGGCGAACGACAACATCAGCACCGCGAAGAGGACGGGGATGACCCAACGTGGCCATCCAGTACCGAGCGGGCGTCGGCCGCCTTGCTCGGGGGACTGTTGGTCTTTCTGCGGGCCACGGCCACCCGAGCGGCCAGGCGGCGGCGGGGGAGGCGGGGGAGGCAGGTTGCTCATGTCGATATGCTACGGGGCTTCGGGGCAATTGGTTCTGCGGGGGATGCATCCACCACACGCTCGGAAGTGGCGCGTATCTTGACCACATGAATCGGCAATGTTCGCGATCCGGGTGCGCGCAGGCTGCGTCGTCGACCCTCTCGTACCAGTACGGCCGGGCGATCGTCTGGCTCGACGATCTCACACCCAGCCGCGACCCCCACGACTACGACCTGTGCGAGCGCCACACCGCACGACTGTCGGTGCCGAACGGTTGGAGGCTGGAAGACCGACGCAGCAGGCGCGTGCTGGTTTTCTCGGCGACATCCCGACTCGCCGGCTGAATCCGTCGCGTCCGGTGCGCCGGTAATCTGTCGGCTCATGCCCGGCGCCCAGGTCTCCCCGACGCGAGTCGATCCCGACCGGGCGGGTATCGAACTCCCTCAGGCCGCGGTCGTCTGGCTCGTCACGTGGATCATCGGGAACGTGGTCGGAGCGACCGTGGTTTCGGCGACGGGCTACGGGTCGGCGACCGACGCGCCGGTGTGGGTGACGATGGTGCTGGCTGCCGGGCTGTGGGTGCCGATGCTGGTCGGGCTGTGGCTGCTGAGCAACCGCTTCGGTCGTGTCAGCCGCGGCCGCGGACAGTTCGCCGACCAGTACGGGTTGCGGTTCAAGGTCGTCGACTTGATCGGCGTGCCGATCGGGGTGTTGTCGCAACTCGTCGTGCTGCGGTTGGTCTACTGGCCGCTCGAGCGCGGCTGGCCCGAGACGTTCAGCCGATCACGAGTCGAACGGAACGCTCGCGACCTGTACGACCGGGCCCACGGCGGCTGGCTCGTCGGCCTCGTCGTCGTGGTCGTGATCGGCGCACCGTTCGTCGAGGAGTTGATGTACCGAGGCCTGCTGCAGGGCGCCGCGGTGCGCCGCCTCAACGATGCCGTTGCCGTGGCGGTCGTTGCGGCCTTCTTCGCACTGATCCACTTCCGCTGGGTCGAGCTCCCCGGGCTGTTCGTGTTCGGCTTGATCCTCGGCACGTGCGCGCTGCGCACCGGCCGGCTGGGAATGGGCATTGCCGCCCACATGGCCTTCAACGCAACCGGTCTGCTGCTCGTGGCCTGGTCGTGGACCGCGGGGTGACGCTGCATGATCGGTTGCGAGTGAAACAATGGCGCCCGACATGACCGAGCTGATCGATGACCCGATCGTCGCCGAGGAGCCCCTGCCGCCGACGACGCCGCGCCTCACGCTGCCCAAGCGACCATTGCTCGACCGAATCGGGTCGCGCATCGTGCGGCGGCCGCGGTACTGGCTCGACGCGCCGTGGACCAACGAGCGAATCGCCCGGTACCTGACGGCGCTGATCGTGGTGGGCGGTTCGACCTTTGCGGTCCTCAAGGTCGTGCACCTCAACTTGGTGTTCGAGAACAACACACCGACCGGTGGAGACATGGGCGCGCACGTCATGGCGCCGGCCTACCTCCGCGATCATCTGCTCCCGCACTGGCAGCTCAGCGGGTGGAGCAACTACTGGTACGACGGCTTCCCCCTCTACCGCTTCTACATGGTCGTTCCGGCCTTGATGATCATCGCCCTCAACGTCGTGTTCCCGTATGGGGTCGCGTTCAAGTTGGTGGCCATCCTCGGTCTGGTCACGTTGCCCGTGTGCTGTTGGGCGTTCGGCCGTCTCGCCCGCTTCCGGTACCCCATGCCCGAACTGATGGCGCTGGCCGCGACCATCTTCTTGTTCGACGAGAGCTTCTCGATCTACGGCGGCAACGTCAAGAGCACGATGGCCGGGGAGTTCTCGTTCTCGATCGCACTGTCGTTCGCGATCCTCGGCCTCGGGGTGTTCGCACGGGGGATGGAGACCGGCAAGTTCCGCAGCTGGGCGGCCATCCTGATCGCCCTTGCCATGCTGTGCCACGGCATCGTGCTGATCTTCGTGGTGCTCGGCGCGGTCCTCCTGTGGGCGGTCTGGATGGACCGCACGCGATTCATCTACGGGTTCACCGTGCTCGCCGGCGCGGTGCTGCTCAGCGCGTTCTGGGTGGTGCCCTTCCTCGCCAACCACGCGTACATGACCGACATGAAGTACCACGGCCGTCCCGACGGGGCCTCCGATTCGTACTGGGACATGTTCTTTCCCTGGACGACCTTCCTCGACATCGTGGTCACCGGCTTGGCGATCTTCGGCTTCGTCGCGTCCGTGATCCGGCGTCACCTGGCTGGCGCCTGGCTCGGCATCTGCTGCCTGGCACTGACCGCGTTCGTGTTCCTGGCCAAGAACTCGCTTCCTGTCATCGGCCTGCTGTGGAACCCCCGATTGCTGCCCTTCCTCTACCTGCTGCGACTGATGCTGATGATGGTCGGCATCGTGGAACTCGTCGAGGTCATCGTGCGCGGCAGCCGGGCCCGCCGCCATCGCGGCAGCATGTGGAAGGTCGGTCTGGCGACGGCCTCCGTCGTCAGCGTGGTCGTGCTGGTCATGGAGCTGTTCTTGTTCCAACAGGTGCCAGGGGGTCGCACGATCACCCAGCACGGCAAGTCGGTCTACGCGTGGGGCATCGGCGACTGGAACCCGATCACGCTGTCACCGACGGCCAAGGACGCGCAGAGCGACGGGTGGACGCGCTACAACTTCATGGGATACGAGGGCCGCGATGCGTACGGCGAGTACAAGGCCCTGATCGATCAGATGAAGACGCTCGGCGCCGACAGCCAACACGGCTGCGGGCGAGCGATGTGGGAGAACAACGGCGACAACGGCCAGTACGGCACGACCATGGCCCTGATGCTGCTCCCGCACTGGACCGATGGCTGCATCGCCAGCATGGAGGGTTTGTTCTTCGAGGCCAGCGGCACGACGCCGTACCACTTCGTCACAGCGGCGGCGATCAGCAGCAACAGCTCGAACCCGGTGCGCGAGCTGCGCTACGACGACAACGACGACTCCAAGGGAGTGCCGTACCTGCAGACGCTGGGCGTCAAGTACCTGATGGTCTTCACCGAGAAGGCGAAGGCCCAAGCCGAGAAGCGACCCGAGCTGACCAAGCTGGCCTCGGTCGGGCCGTGGAACATCTACCAGGTCGCCGACAGCGATCTCGTCGTGCCTCTGGCCGTCCAACCGGTCGTGGTCAACCATCGCGGCGGCGACCAGCGCGAACGCAACCTCGAGATGGGGATGAGCTGGTTCCAACATCGCGACGAGTGGGCAGCAATACCCGCCGACGACGGCCCGGCCGACTGGCAACGAATCGACGTGCAGGTCGACGCAACGCGCAGCGACGGGCTGGCTCCGGGTTCCTCGGGTCGCAAGATCGACATCGTCCAACCGGCCGAGCCGATCGTCGCCAAGCCACTCCCTGCGGTGACGGTCAGCAACGTGCAACTCGGCGATCAGGACCTCAGCTTCACCGTCGACCAGATCAATGTGCCGGTGCTGGTCAAGATCAGCTACTTCCCGAACTGGCACGCCAGCGGTGCGAAGGGTCCGTACCGCATCGCCCCCAACCTGATGGTCGTGGTGCCGACGTCGACCAACGTGCACCTCACCTACCAGCGGTCGAACCTCGACTACTTCGCATACCTGCTGACGTTCCTCGGCATCGGTCTGTTGATCTTCATGAGGATCCGCGGCGACGTTCGACACGCCAACACGCATCCCTTCGGGAGCGAATCGGATCCCGACGAGTTCCAATGGGACGACTGGGAGACCCCCGACGACACGATGTTGATCGACCCGACGCCATCGCAGATGTGGGGTGGCGATCCGGACGATCCGCTCGAATCAGATCTTGATGCGGAGCCGCTGGTCTGGGCGTCGCCGACCGAACCCCCGGCCGACTTGGCCCCACCGGGCGCTAACCTCTAGGCCCCATGTCCTCGACCGACCCCTTGGTGCTCGACACCATCGTCAAAGCGTACGATGTGCGTGGCACCGTCCCCGATCAGCTCAACACCGACGTCGCCCATGCGCTCGGTGTCGGCTTCGCCCGATTCGCCAACGCCCCTCGAGTGCTGGTCGGTCGCGACATGCGCCCGTCGGGCCCCGAGCTCGTCGAGGCCTTCGTTCGGGGAGTTCTCGAGCAGGGCGTCGACGTGATCGACCTCGGGCTGGCCTCGACCGACCTCGTCTACTTCGCGGCCGGCACCCTCGATGCGCCCGGCGCGATGTTCACCGCCTCGCACAACCCCGCCCAGTACAACGGAGTGAAGTTCTGCCTCAGCGGCGCCCGCGCCGTCGGGCAAGACACGGGGCTCGCCGAGATCAAGGCCACCGCCGCCGACGTCCTCGCCGGCCACGGCCCGGCACCTGCGGCGCGGTCCGGGTCGTTGACCAGTCGCGACCTGCTGAGTGCGTTCGCCGACCATGTGGTGTCGTTCATCGACACGACCTCGATCCATCCGATCCGCGTCGTGGCCGACACTGCCAACGGCATGGGCGGTCTCGTGGTTCCGGCCGTGTTCGAGCGTCTGCCCATGATCACCTTGGAAGTGATGTACGGCGAACTCGACGGGACCTTTCCGAACCACCCGGCCGACCCGCTGCAACCGGCCAACCAGCGAGACCTGCAAGCACGTGTGGTGTCCGGGGGCTTCGACGTCGGACTGGCGTTCGACGGTGACGCTGACCGTGTGTTCGTGGTCGACGAGACCGGTCGCGGGCTCAGCGGATCGACGACGACGGCCTTGCTTGCGGCGGCGATGTTGCGCACACATCCCGGCGCCACCGTCCTGCACAACCTGATCTGCTCCAAGGTGGTGCCGGAGGTGATCCGCGAAAGCGGGGGCGTTCCGGTGCGCACCAAGGTCGGGCACTCGTTCATCAAAGAGATCATGGCCGAGACCGGCGCGGTGTTCGGCGGCGAGCACTCGGCGCACTACTACTTCCGCGACAACTTCGGTGCGGACTCCGGCCTCATTGCGTCGATGCTCGTGCTCGCCGAGATCAGCCGCGCCGACACGGTGCTGTCCGTCGTGCGCAAGCCGTTCGAGCGCTACTCGTCGAGCGGTGAGATCAACACCCAGGTCGATGATCCGGCGGCGGTCATGGCCCGTGTCGCCGCAGAGTTCAGCACCGATCAACAGGATCGTCTCGATGGCCTCACCGTCGACTGCGGGTCGTGGTGGTTCAACCTGCGCCCGTCGAACACCGAGCCGTTGCTGCGCCTCAACCTCGAAGCGGCCACTCGCGACGACTGCGACCAACGCGTGGCCGAGGTTCTGGCCCTCGTGACGAGCGTGTGACAGAATCGATGACGATGGCGCTCGACCCACGACTCCTCGCTGTTCTCGCCTGCCCGCAGGACAAAGGCCCCCTGTACTACCTCGGCGACAGCGACGGTCTGTACAACCCACGGCTGCACCGCAAGTACGTCATCCGCGAGGGCATCCCGGTCATGCTGATCGATGAGGCCGTTGCCGTCGACGACGCCGAGCACGCGGCGATCATGACCCGTGTGAGCAGCGAAGGCCTGGCTCCGACATTCGCAGCGTGACCAGGGCATCAGGCTGCCCGCACACCGATCTGGAGGCACCGTGGGGTACGCTCACACCATGAAGTCACGACGTCACATCGCGCGGTTGACGGCGGTGCTCGGGCTCGTCGGTGCGATCGTCGTCATCCCCACTGCGTCACAAGTCGTGAGCACCGTCCAGGCTGCAGCGTGCACGCTCTGCGAGGGTGGCGAGTTCCATCCGGTCACGCCGACACGCATCTACGACTCGCGGCCCGGTCTGGCCATCAACGAACCTGCCCCGGGCGCAAAGCCGTTGGGAGCACCGGAGCCGGCCACGTTCGACATCGGGCTGCTCGGCCTCGGTCCGATTCCGAAAGCGTCCAGCGACGTGCTTGCGGTCGTCGTCAACATCACCGTCACCGATGCAGGCGCCGGGGGCTATCTCGAGGCGTATGGCAAGGGTGCCCGCCCGGCGGTTCGCACCTCGATCATCAACTTCGGGCCAGGCGACACGGTTCCGAACTCCTCGATCGTGCGACCGGGAGCCGATGGCGACCTCACGATCGGCCTGTTCGGTCAGAGCAAGACTGCCAACGTCATCGTCGACGTGTTCGGCTGGTTCTCGACGAGCAGCTACGTGCCCGCCGCCGGCACCACTGATCCCGGCGCCCGGCTGATCCCCACCACACCGTCGCGCGTTCTCGACACACGCCCAGGGGCGTTCAACGTCGGCCGCCCGTCAGGTACGCCGCTCTCCGCTCAGGAGACGATGACGCTCAAGATTCGAGGCGTCGACGGAATCAACCCGCCCATGCCCGCCGTCGTGCCTGACCTGCAAAGCGTCACCGGTGTCCTGCTGAACGTGGTCGGCATCACCGGGAACACCGCCACGCACCTGTCGGTGTTCCCTGACGATCTCGGCGGACAGGCACCAACCACGTCGAACCTCAACCTGGCGCCGAATGCGATCAAGGCCAATCTGGTGTTCGTGCCGGTCGGTACGGATGGCAAGGTCCGCATCTTCAACAACGCCGGCTTCACCGACGTCGTCGCCGACGTGGTCGGCTACATGCAGACCGGTGCCGACGAGACCACACGTGCTGGGCGAGTCGTGCCGCTGTCGTCGCCGTACCGCACGTTCGACACCCGTGACCCGCAGTTCGGCGACGCACCGCTCGGTCCCGGCCAGGCCGAGGACTGGAGCTTCGCGGCCTTCGCCAGTTCAGTTGCCATCGGCTCCGACTCCGTGGGCAGCCAGCTCGCCGTGATCGGCAACCTCACATCCGCATCGCTGACGCGTCAGTACGTGTCGGTGTTCGTGCGGTCGTTCCTCACCGCGTACCCGGCGAAGGCCACTCGGCCGCTGTCGTCGAACCTCAACACGGTCGAGGGCCCGACGCCGATCCCCAACATGGCGATCTTGAAGTACGGCACGGATGCAACCGTGACCATGTACAACCTCGCCGGGCATGGAGCACTACGTGTTCGACGCGTCCGCCGTCGTTCTCGCCGACTAGACTGCTCTGCACCCCACGGGCTGAACTGAACGTTGCCAGCTGGCACCGGCCCGAACTACAACTTCGCACATCCCGTGCCTGTTCTACCTGTGGAGGAACCTTCCATGACATCGTCGCTTGCGGCGCGCCGCGACTACCGCGTTGCCGATCTCTCACTTGCACCCTTCGGCCGCAAGGAGATCCACCTTGCCGAGCACGAGATGCCCGGTCTACGCGCCCTGCGCAAGGAGTTCGGTCCGTCCAAGCCGCTCCAGGGTGCACGGATCTCCGGCTCGCTGCACATGACGATCCAGACCGCAGTGCTGATCGAAACGTTGGTCGAGCTCGGCGCCGAGGTGCGCTGGGCGAGCTGCAACATCTTCTCGACCCAGGACCACGCCGCGGCAGCGGTTGCCGTCGGCCCGGAGGGCACCGTCGACGAGCCCAAGGGTGTGCCGGTGTTCGCCTGGAAGGGTGAGACGCTCGAGGAGTACTGGTGGTGCGCCGAGCAGATGATGACGTGGCCGAACAGCGTCACGGGCGAGGAGCAGGGTCCCAACATGATCCTCGACGACGGCGGCGACGCCACGCTGCTGCTGCACAAGGGCGCCGAGTTCGAGAAGGCCGGCGAGGTGCCAGACCCGGGGTCGGCGTCGAACCCCGAGTTCGCGATCGTGCTGGGTCTGTTGCAGCGTTCGTTGAAGACCGATCCGCAGAAGTGGAGCCGAATGGCCGCAGCGATCAGGGGCGTCACCGAGGAGACGACCACGGGTGTCATGCGCCTCTACAAGATGTTCGAGCGCGGCGAGTTGCTGTTCCCGGCGATCAACGTCAACGACTCGGTCACCAAGAGCAAGTTCGACAACTTGTACGGCTGCCGGCACTCACTGGTCGACGCCATCTGCCGGGCGACCGACGTGATGCTGGGCGGCAAGGTCGCGGTCGTGTGTGGCTACGGCGACGTCGGCAAGGGCTGCGCGCAGGCACTGAAGGGCCAGGGCTGCCGGGTCATCGTGACCGAGGTCGATCCGATCAACGCACTCCAGGCAGCGATGGAGGGCTACCAGGTCACGACGCTGGACGACGTGGTCGGTGCCGCCGACATCTTCGTGTCGGCGACGGGCAACGACCACATCATCACGATCGACCACATGCATCAGATGAAGCACAACGCGATCGTCTGCAACATCGGTCACTTCGACAGCGAGATCGACATGGCCGGCTTGGCTCGCAGCGGCGCGACGCACGACCAGTTGAAGCCGGGCACCGATCTGTGGTCGTTCCCGGACGGCCACACGATCATCGTGCTGGCCGAGGGCCGGCTGGTGAACCTCGGCTGCGCCACGGGGCACCCGAGCTTCGTGATGAGCTGCTCGTTCAGCAATCAGGTGATTGCCCAGATGGAACTGTTCAACAACGTCGAGCAGTACCCACTCGGCGTGCACGTGCTGCCGAAGCGCCTCGACGAGAAGGTCGCCGCGCTGCACCTCGACGCGTTGGGCGTGAAGCTGACCAAGCTCACCGACGAGCAGGCCGAGTACCTCGGCGTCGAGCCGTCAGGCCCCTTCAAGCCCAGCCACTACCGGTACTAGGAGCTCACTCCAAGGCAGGGCACGAGATCTCCGGTGCATCCGGAGATCTCGTGACTGGCTTGGGCATCTCCAGCGGCGGGATCAGCACGTGCACGAGCGGGCCGATCCCGACCACGAACGCCAGCGTGCCGATCCCGATGCGACCGCCGAGGGCGATGCCGCCGGCCATCACGACGGCCTCCAAGACGGTGCGGGTGACCAGGATCGAGTATCCACGTGCTGCCAGCCCGACCATCAGGCCGTCGCGCGGGCCGCTGCCGAGACCCGCGCCGATGTAGAGGCCCGAGCCGAAGGCGATCACGACCACAGCCCCGACGACGTAGGCCAGCCGGGGGATGAGGCGGTCGGTGGACGGCAGATGGTCGCCGATCAGGTTGACGACGAGGCCGACCTCGAGCGCGTTCAGGATGGTTCCCACGCCCGGGCGTTGTCGCAGCGGGATCCACAACAACAGCAGCGCGAAGCCGGTGATCTCGATCACCCAGCCGAGGGCGATGCCGGTGTGGCGGGACACGCCCTGGTGAAAGACGTCCCACGGCGCCAGACCGAGGCGGGCCGTCACGAACATGCTGATGCCCAACCCGAAGCACGCCAACCCGGCCACGCAGCGGGCCAGCCGCTCTGCGGGACGATCGAGCTGGACGCGATGCAACACGTCGCGACCCTACCGATCGGGATGTCACACCCTCCTGGTACTGATTGCACCATGTTGAACTCCGGGTTGATCTCTGGGCTGCTTCCCAGGCGTTGCGCTGCCTGCGGGTGTCCGGGCGACGTGTTGTGCCACCGATGCCGGTTCTCGCTGGCGTCGGTCGGCCCGCAGCGTTGCCCCGACGGCATCCGGGCCGCATTTGCATTCGATGGTGTGGCACGCGAGCTGATCGTGGCCTTGAAGTTCCGGCGCCGCCGTTCGGCAGCCGCGGTGATCGCAGCACAGATGGTGCGCCGGCTGCGCTGCAGCACGTCGATCTCGTCACCTGGGCGCCGACCAGTGCACAGCGGGTCCGCCGTCGGGGCTTCGACCAGGCGGAGGCCATTGCCCAGTGCGTCGCCCGTCAACTGGGCGTGCCCTGCCGGCGACTGCTGTACCGCGCCCATGGCGGCCCGCAGACCGGCAAGTCCCGTGCCGATCGTCTGGCCGGCCCGGCGTTTCGAGCCCGGCGCCCGCGGTGCGATCTGTCGGTGCTGGTCATCGACGATGTGGTCACGACCGGCGCTACGTTGCGCACCGCCGCCGAGGCGTTGCGGAGGGCGGGCGTCGCTCGGGTCGAGCTCGTCGCTGCGGCCAGCGCCCAGCTGCGGCACCCCGTGGTGTCGCACCGCGATTTCGTGCCCGGCGGAGGGCGCGGTGCCAATGCCAGCGCCGTACCCGCCGGTAGGCTTTGAACCCGCATGGGCATCCTCGATCGCATCCTCCGAGCTGGTGAAGGCAAGAAGCTGAAGGCCCTGGAGGGCCTGGTTCCCGACATCAATGCGCAGTCCGCGGCAATGAGTGCGCTCAGCGACGACGCGCTTCGCGCCAAGACGGCGGAGTTCCGCGGTCGCATCGAGCGCGGTGAGACCCTCGACGACCTCCTGATCGAGTCGTTCGCGGTGATGCGCGAAGCGGCCAGCCGGGTCATCGGCCAGCGTCACTTCGACGTGCAGTTGATGGGTGGTGCAGCACTGCACTTCGGTTGGGTGGCCGAGATGAAGACCGGTGAAGGCAAGACCCTGGTCAGCACGCTGCCCGCCTACCTCAACGGTCTCGGCGGCAAGGGCGTGCACCTCATCACGGTCAACGACTACCTCGCCCGGTTCCACGCCGAGTGGATGGGCCGCATCCACAAGTGGATGGGCCTCGACGTCGGCTTGATCATCCCCGGCTTCAAAGAGCACCCGTCGGAGAAGCGGGCCAACTACGCCTGCGACATCACCTATGGCACCAACAACGAGTTCGGCTTCGACTACCTGCGCGACAACATGGCCACCACCTTGGCCGACAAGGTGCAGCGCGGCCACCACTACGCGATCATCGATGAGGTCGACTCCATTCTCATCGACGAAGCCCGCACGCCACTGATCATCAGCGGTCGTGTCGCCGACGCCGCCAAGCTGTACTACCGGTTCGCCTCCATCGTCCGGTCGCTGAAGCGCGACATCGACTACGAGGTCGAAGAGGACAAGCGTGTCGTCGTGCCGCTCGAAGAAGGCATCGAGAAGGTCGAGCAGTCGCTCGGGCATCGAGAACCTGTACGACGAGGTGCAGCAGAACCTGGTGCACCAGTTGTCGGTCGCGTTGAAGGCCAAGGAGCTGTACAAGCGCGACAAGGACTACATCATCCAAGGCGGCGAGGTGAAGATCGTCGACGAGTTCACCGGCCGCGTGCTCGATGGTCGTCGCTGGAGCGAAGGCATCCACCAGGCCGTCGAGGCCAAGGAGGGTGTGAAGATCAAAGAAGAGAACCAGACGCTCGCCACGATCACCCTGCAGAACTACTTCCGGATGTACGACAAGCTCGCCGGCATGACCGGTACTGCAGCGACCGAGGCTGCCGAGCTGATGGGCACCTACGAGTTGGCCGTCGTGCCGGTCCCCACCAACCAGACCGTCATCCGCAACGACCAGGCCGACCTGATCTACAAGGGCGACCAGTCGAAGTTCGGCGCCGTCGTCGACGACATCAGTGAGAAGTACGACCGCGGTCAGCCCGTGCTGGTCGGCACGATCAGCGTGGAGAAGAGCGAGTACCTGTCGCAGCTGTTGAAGAAGCGTGGCGTGCCCCACGAGGTGCTCAACGCCAAGCAGCACACCCGAGAGGCCATGATCGTGACCCAGGCCGGCCGGCTCAACGCCGTCACGGTGGCGACCAACATGGCTGGTCGTGGCGTCGACATCATCCTCGGCGGCAACCCCGAAGGGCTTGGCGCGTCACGAGGTGGTCAAAGAGGGCCACGATCCCGATGTGCTGGTCGACGACTTCGCCCTGCCGTTGCCGATCGACGAGATGCCCGAGGAGTTCAAGGCGGCGCGCACCGCGGCGCTTGCCCGGTACGACCAGTTGCTCGCCAAGTTCAAAGAGGAGTGCAAGGCCGAGGGCGACAAGGTCCGCGGCCTCGGCGGTCTGTACGTGCTCGGCACCGAGCGTCACGAGAGCCGGCGAATCGACAACCAGCTGCGTGGTCGTTCCGGCCGTCAGGGCGACCCCGGCGAGAGCCGCTTCTACCTCAGCCTCGACGACGAGCTCATGCGTCTGTTCGCCACCGGTGCGCTGTCGTGGGTGATGGGCCGGGCCCTGCCCGACGACGAGGCGATCGAAGCCAAGATGGTCACCAAGGCCATCGAGCGGGCCCAGACCACGGTCGAGCAGCGCAACGGCGAGATCCGCAAGAACGTGCTGAAGTACGACGAGGTGATGAACGAGCAGCGCAAGGTGATCTACAAGCGCCGCGATCAGATCCTCGAGGGCGCCGATCTCAAGACTGCGGCGATGGAGTACCTCGCCGAGGCGGTCAACACGCTGATCGAGACGCACTGCGCCAGCGTCGCCACCGACGAATGGGACCTCGATGGTCTCGTGCTGGAGCTGAAGACGTTCTGGCCGAGCGACATCAGCGAAGCCCAGCTCGAAAAGTGCCACGAGACCGACGAGATGTACGACCTCGTGATGTCCGATGCATCCGCCTACTACGAGAAGCGCGAAGCGGAACTGACCCCGCCGGTCATGCGAGATGTCGAGCGCCAGGTCATGTTGCGGATCATCGATCAGCGCTGGCGCGAGCACCTCGAGGAGATGGACTACCTGCAGGAGGGCATCAACCTCCGTGCGGTCGGCCAGAAGGATCCGCTCGTCGAATGGCAGCGTGAGGGCTACGAGATGTTCGGCAGCCTGATGAAGGGCATCGCCCAGGACTTCGTCAAGTACGTCATGCACGTCCAGGTCATCCGCAACGACCCCCCGGCGCCCACGGTGCAGAACGTGCAGCAGACCTCCAGCGACAACGCCCAGCCCGGCGGCTTCGCCGCCGCAGCCCAGTCGGCGGCGGCCAGCGGCGAGATCGACCCCGCGGTTGCGGCACAGGCCGCGGCGGCACCCGTCAAGCAGCAGACGATCGTCAAGGACGAGTGGTCGAAGACACCACGCAACGCCCCGTGCCCGTGCGGCAGCGGCAAGAAGTTCAAGATGTGTCACGGGGCGAGCGCGTAACTCTCCCTTCTATGCGTGACTACTCCGACGATCTGAAAGAGCTGCGCCGCCGCCTCGGCGAGGCGCACGGCTACCTCAAGATCGACGCCAATCGGGCCAGGTTGGTCGAGCTCGAGCAGGAGGTCGCCCGGCCCGACCTGTGGGACGACCAGGACGAAGCGAAGAAGATCAACACCGAGTACGCCAACGTGAAGACCGACCTCGACCAGTTCGATCACCTGGCCGGCGAGCTCGAAGACGCCGATGTGCTGCACGAGCTGGCACGCGAGGTCGACGATGCGTCGCAGGAGCCCGAGCTCGATGCCGCGGTCGCCTCGATCACCAAGCAACTCGACCAGCTCGATCTGCGCAGCCTGTTCACCGGCGAGCACGACGAGGCCGACTGCATCGTGCAGATCAATGCCAAAGACGGCGGCGTCGACGCCCAGGACTGGGCCGAGATCCTGCTGCGGATGTACGGCCGCTGGGCCGAGCGCCGTGGGTTCAACTTCGAGCTCGACGGGCTCAGCGAAGGTGCCGAGGCGGGGATCATGTCGGCCGAGTTCACCCTCACCGGTCGCTACGCATACGGGTTGATGACCTCCGAGCGAGGTACCCACCGACTGGTGCGCATCAGCCCGTTCGACAACCAGGGTCGCCGGCAGACCAGCTTCGCCGGCGTGCAGGTGTGGCCGGTGATGGACGAGCTCGACCTCGAGGTCAACGAGTCCGAGATCCGCATGGAGGTCTTCCGGGCCAGCGGCGCCGGTGGTCAGCACGTGAACAAGACGTCGTCCGCGGTGCGGCTGATCCACGAGCCAACCGGACTGGTGGCGTCGTCGCAGGAGGAGCGCAGCCAGCTGCAGAACCGGGAGAAGGCGATGCGCCGGCTGAAGACGATGATCGCCGCCAAGATCGAAGACGAGCGCGAGGCCGAGCTCGACAGCATCGCCGGCCAACAGGCCCAGGTCGGCTGGGGCAGTCAGATCCGGTCGTATGTCGTGCAGCCCTACCAGATGGTGAAAGACCTGCGTACCGAGGTCGAATCGGGCAACGTGACGGCGGTGCTCGACGGTGATCTCGACGAGTTCATGGAGGGCTACCTGCGGTGGCGACGGCGAGAAGCGCAGTGATCGGGTTAGTGTTCCCCGGGCTTCGGGCGGGGCCGCGGTGTGCATCGAACAGTTCCCACAGAAAGACGGCCCGGAGAAACGCCGATGATCCGACTCGAGAATGTCACCAAGAGCTACTCGACCGAGGTCGTCGCGCTCCGTGATGCCAGCTTCGACGTCGCCAAGGCCGAGTTCGTCTTCCTCGTCGGTCCGTCGGGCTCGGGAAAGAGCACGTTGCTGCGGATGATGAACCGCCAGGAGCGGCCGGAGAAGGGCTCGGTCTGGGTTGCCGGGCGAAACATCAACGAGATGAGCGACAGCAAGGTCCCGCACCTGCGCCGCAACATCGGCAACATCTTCCAGGACTACAAGCTGCTGCCCAACCGCACGGTTCACGAGAACGTCGCCTTCGCCCTCGAGGTGATCGGGCGGCCCAAGCACGTCATCCGTCAGCAGGTGCCTGCGGTGCTCGATCTCGTCGGACTCTCCGGCAAGCAGGAGCGCTTTCCCCATCAACTCAGTGGTGGCGAACAGCAGCGTGTGTCGATCGCCAGAGCGTTCGTCAACCGGCCGTTGATCCTGTTGGCCGACGAGCCCACCGGCAACCTCGACCCGGCGACCGGCGAGGGCATCATGCGGCTGCTCGACCGCATCAACAAGACCGGCACGACCGTGGTGATGGCCACCCACGACCAGAGGATCGTCAACATGATGCGCAAGCGCGTGATCCAACTCGATCGCGGCATCATCGTGCGCGACCAGGCCCGAGGCGTGTACGAATGATCTCCCGTCTTCGGTACACGTTGCGCGAGATGTGGGCCAGCCTCACACGCAACCTCACGCTGACCGTCGCCGCGGTGATCACCTCGATGGTGTCGCTGTTCCTGTTCGGCATGACGCTGTTGATCCAACAGGCCTTCGACAACCAGCTCAGCCAGTGGACCGGCGGCGTGAAGATGATCGTCTACGTGAAGAACGGCGCAGCAGAAGACGCCGTTGCCACGATCAAAGAGGCGCTCGAGAGCCGGCCGGAGATCATCAAGAACGTCGAGTACTGCTCGGTCGACTGTTCGCTCGGGCAGGCGCAGAAGTTGTTCGCCGCCGACCCTGAGTCACTGAAGTTCCTGTCCGCCGACAACATCCCGTCGTACTTCAGCGTCGAGCCGGTCGACAAGCAGAGCATCGAGCAGTTGCTCAGCATCCGCGAGTCGTTCGTCGCCCTGCCCGGCGTGCTGCGCGCCGACTTCCCGTCCGATCAGATCACCGTGTTGGGCAAGCTCAAGGGCTTCTTCGGCGTGCGCACGTACGTGATGTCGGGTGTGTTGCTGTTCGCCTCGATCCTGCTGATCTGGAACACCATCCGTACTGCCATGTTCGCCCGACGCCGCGAGATCGAGGTGATGAAGTTGGTTGGCGCAACCAACTGGTTCATCCGACTGCCCTTCATGCTCGAGGGCCTGCTGCAGGGCCTCGCCGGCGCCGCACTCGGCAGCGTGCTGTTGTTGCTCGGCAACGCCGACTGGACCGCCGGCGTGCGCAAGTTCCCCTCGACCGCGGGACTGGGCGGGTTCGTCGTCACCGACGGTTACCCGATCCGGGTCGTGATCTTCATGGTCCTGCTGGGCGCCTTCGTCGGTGCTGTCGGTTCGGCGACTGCTGCCAGCCGCTTCCTCGACGTCTGACACCGCCGTTCGTCGACACGAACTGTTCTCGCTCGCGACATCTCACCGGCGACCCGCATGCGATGGCGGAACGTGCGACAGCCTTCCTCGGTGCAGAGCCCGAGCTGTACCTCGCTGACCTCATCGTCGCCGAGACCATCTATGTCCTCGAGTCGTTCTGCAAGGCTCCGCGCGAGCAGATCGCCGATGCGATGCGGTCACTCCTCGCGATGCACTCGATGATCACTGTCGACCCGGCGTTTTTGTTGCGCGCAAATCGAGGCGTACGAGATCGACCGTCTCGACTTTGCCGAGGCCTACCTGTGGCCTGGGCCGAGAGCACCGGCATCGGTCGCGACGCCTGATCGACCGAACGATCGACAGGGTGACCACCGTCGAGCGCATCGAACCCTGACCGGGGAGCCGATCTGTCGATCTCGCGCCCTTTGCTCTGCACCGGCAGAGCTGCTTGGATGCGAAGCGTGACAGGTCGGGTTTTGTTGGCGTCGTGTCGCGGAATCGAGGCGCTGGCGGGTCCTAGGGGTGATGATGGCTGCATCTGGTGGGTCGCGACCGCCAGCGGATTTCGCTGTGTTCGTGGGCGACGTCGAGCCGCGTCTCGATCGTGCGCTCGTCGCCACCTATGGACCAGCGGACGGCCGCGAGGCCACCGTCGATGCGTTGAGTTGGGCGTGGGAACACTGGTCCCGTCTCCGCGACGTGGACAACAAGCTCGGCTACTTGTATCGGGTTGGGCAGAGCTCGGTGCGCCGTTTCGGATCTCGGCCGGTGCCGGCCAGGTTGATGCAGGCGGTCGAGTCGCGGATCCCGGAGATCACACCAGAACTCGTCCCGGCGCTGGCGAAGCTGCCCACCCAGCAACGCACCGTCGTCGTCCTCGTCTACGCCTTCGCCTGGACCCAAGCAGAAGTCGCCGACTTGTTGGGTGTGAGCGCGTCAACCGTGCACGAGCACCTGTCCCGGGCGGTCGAACGCCTGCGCGCCGAGCTGGAGGTCGTCGATGACCGCTGAACTGATCGATCAGCTACGCCTGTTGGGCGAAGTCCTCGACGACCTCCGCTCACCAGTGCTGATCAGCGAACTCGCCCAACGACGCGACGTCGATGTCGCGCCCATTGCAGATGCTGAGCCGACGAGTGTGCGCATCGTCGCAGGTCCTGAACTCGACAGACCACATTGGACAATCAGGGTCATGGCGATCGCCGCCGCCGTGGTGATGATCGTTGTCATCGCCGCGATCCTGGCATCACGCCACTCGACCGACAACGAACCCGCGTCGGACCCTCCACGGACCACGACGCCAGCAGTCTTGGACCCTGCGCAACTGCCCGCAGGAAGTGTGTGGTTGGCGACATCGCCAACACCACTCGGGACCGTTGAAGTCGTGCAATATCCCGATGGTCTCGAGATCTGCTTCTGGCTGACCAGAGACACGCCCGTCTACACGGCGATCGTCAACGGCGTCGCGATCCCGGCCATGCCGAGTCGCACTGCAGCGATACCAGCCTCGTCAGCACCGGTCGACTGTTCACGTTCTTCCAATCATCCGGCCACGGCCCTGGCCTTCTGGTCGGCTACACCGCAACCGACATCGGCTTTCATGCCGAAGTCGATGGAGATTCCGTCGCGCCGGACAGCCACGGGCTCTGGTACGCGCCGGCAAGCGGCCTCGGCAACTTCGTCATCCACACGGACACATCGACCGGCACGATTCCCGTCGATCCGCTGAGTGGTCCCACGTTCGTGGTCACGACAACCGCCACGCCAACCATCCCAGGGGTCACCAACCCGTAGAAGCGCGACGCAGCTCACGTCAAGCCGCCGCACTGCGCCACCGAGATCGCGCTCGGCCTCCTCGCCGGACGATCTACGATCAGGCACCATGCCAGACGATCCAACCACCTCAGACGACCCGGCCGAAGGTAGCGCTGCCCCAGCCTCGCCAACTGCAGCTGACCTCGCGGGCACGATCTTCAAGGACGTTGGTGACTACTCGAATGACTCAGGCGGCGGTCTCCTCACTTCCGAGGCGGCGGTCGGCGGCGGCGACGGCTAGCAGACTGAAGGTCCTGTGGAGTTCTTGGCGCCCACCTGGTGACCTGGAAACACTCCACACCAGCGTGCGGAGTTGTTGGCGCTCGCCTGGGTACCCCGAAACACTCCGGGCCAGGAGCGCCCGAACTGCGTGACCTGATCGCTGTCCGGAAATTCGCGTGGCACTAGTTTCAGGCGGATGGACTACTCCGACATTCTCTACGACGTCGACGAACACATCGCCACGATCACGCTCAACCGACCGGCTCAGCTGAACGCGTTCACCAACGCGATGGTCCGCGAGATGATCGATGCGTTCAACCGCGCCGACGCCGACGACGATGTGCGCGCCGTGATCGTGACCGGAGCCGGGCGGGGCTTTTGCGCCGGAGCGGATCTCTCGTCCGGAGCAGACACGTTCGCCAAGGGTGGGAGCGACGTCACGAAGCCGGGCGGTCTCGTGCGCGACGGTGGCGGCCTCGTGTCGCTGCGGATCTTCGAGAGCACCAAGCCGGTGATTGCCGCGATCAACGGCCCTGCCGTCGGTGTGGGCATCACGATGACACTGCCGATGGACATTCGACTGGTCAGCACAACAGCCAAGATCGGTTTCGTCTTCACCCGACGCGGCATCGTCCCCGAAGCCTGCTCGTCGTGGTTCCTGCCGCGCCTGGTCGGCATCAGCCAGGCCGCAGAATGGTGCTTCAGTGGTCGCGTCTTCGATGCAGAAGAGGCGTTGGCCGGCGGGCTGGTGCGCAGCATCCACGAGCCCGATGAGCTGCTGCCGGTGGCACGGGCAATTGCCACTGAGATCGCCGAGAACACGTCGCCGGTCAGCGTCGCGCTGACGCAGCCGCATGCTGTGGACCATGTTGACGGCCGATCACCCGATGGAGGCACATCGCGTCGACTCCAGGGGGATTCAACTGCGCGGGCGCAGCGCGGACGTGCGCGAAGGCATCGAGAGCTTCCTGGCCAAGCGCCCCGCGGTGTTCCCCGATCGGGTCAGCGACGGGCTGCCCGATGTCTTTCCGGAGCCGATGATCCGAAAGTTCTCGTAAAGCCGACCGTTTTCTGTGCCGATGTGACAAGTGCGACGGTACGCAAACGGGACACCAATGACTCGTATTGGTCGTGACGGGCAACTCGGACAAGGACGGGCACACAATGAACTCAGCGAATCGACTTCGGGGCGGCGATGTGATCGAGCTCGAGATAGACGGCGACGTCGTCTCGGCATTGGTACTTCTGGCCAACAACGAAAATGTGATCTTCGACCTCTGCGACGGCAACATGCCATGCGTAGCGCGTCAAGAAGACCTCGCCAACGTGCGGGTCTTCAACGGCCTCGCAGCCTGATCACCGATAGCCTCGGCGGTCGATGACCGACTCCGATCGAGGCACGTCAACCCTGTACGACGCCGTCGGCGGCATGCCGTTCTTCGAACGGCTCGTCGACGCGTTCTACACAGGCGTGGCGAGCGACGACGTTCTGTTGCCGCTCTACCCCGAGGCGCCGGATCTGCGCGGCGCTCGCCACCGCCTGACCTTGTTCCTGGCCCAGTACTGGGGCGGCCCGACGACGTACAACGACGAGCGCGGCCATCCGCGACTGCGCATGCGTCACATGCCGTTCACCGTGGGCCCGCTGCAGCGCGACCACTGGCTGGCCCACATGGGCGCCGCAGTCGCCGCCTGCGCGCCGAACGAGGAGATCGCCGAGCGGTTGATGGCGTACTTCACGCCGGCGGCCGAACAGATGCGCAACGACACGGGCCTGCCGATCTCCTCGCCCGGCCAGCGACCGCGCTAGCGCTTGCCCAACGCGTAGCACGCGATGGCGGTCGCGGCAGCGGCATTCAGCGAGTCGATCCCGTTGGCCATGGGTATGCGCACCCTGGAGGTGCTCGCACTCAACGATTCGGCGGTCAGCCCAGCGCGCTCGGAGCCGATCACGATCGCCATCCGCTCGCCGGCCTCGATCGCACCGATGTCGATGGCATCATCGGCCGGTGTGAGAGCGCAGACCGTGAAGCCCTGGTCGGTGAGGCGCTGCAGCTCGCCGGGTAGGTTCGTGACCCTGGCCGCAGGGAAGGCGATCGCCTGACCCATCGACACTCGCAACGACCGCCGAGACAACGGATCGGCACTGGTCGAATCGAAGAGCATGCCGTCCCACCCGAGGGCGACGGCGTTGCGGACGATCGAGCCGACGTTGATCGGGTTGTCGACGGCCTCGACGGCGATCAGCCGAGTTGCCTGCCGAGTCAGTTGCTCGGCGGTGATCCGCGTGGGCCGGGCGAACAGGGCGACGATCCCCTGTGGCGTGCCCAGCTGGGTGACCATTGCCCGCACCTCGTCGCCGCCGGCGTAGATCGGTACCGCTTCGGGCAATCGCCAGGTGACGGGGGGCGGTTTGGCGACGTCGACCAGGGCGACGACTGCGGTGCAGCCGGCCGCGAGCGCCCGATCGACCACGAGATCACCTTCGGCCATGAACAGACCGTCGCCATCGTCGTTGCGGCGTTGGCGTCGATTCGTCAAGCCGCGCTCGTTGCGCCGGAAGCACGCCAGCCGCGCATCGTCGGCGTCATCGATCAGGATCACGTCAGTAGTGCCACGGGAACGAGGTCCAGTCGGGCTCACGCTTGTCGATGAACGACGAGCGGCCTTCTTCGGCCTCGTCGCTGGCATAGGCCAGACGAGTCGCCTCGCCGGCGAAGACCTGCTGGCCGACCAGGCCGTCATCGATCAGGTTGAACGAGAACTTCAACATCCGCTGCGCCGTCGGGCTCTTGCCGTTGATCTCCTTGGCCCATTGCAGCGCGGTGGACTCCAGGTCGGCGTGTGGCACGACGGCATTGACCATCCCCATGCGGTGAGCATCGGCCGCAGAGTATTCGCGGCCGAGGAAGAAGATCTCGCGGGCGAACTTCTGACCGACCTGGCGCGCCAGGTACGCGCTGCCGAACCCGCCGTCGAAGCTGGCCACGTCGGCGTCGGTCTGCTTGAACTTGGCGTGCTCCGCACTGGCCAGCGTGAGATCGCAGACCACGTGCAGGCTGTGGCCACCGCCGGCCGCCCAGCCGGGTACCACGCAGACGACGACCTTCGGCATGAAACGGATCAGTCGCTGCACCTCCAGGATGTGCAGCCGGCCGGCGCGTCCGGGCTCGATCGAATCCCGCCCCTCGTCGGCCGCGTACTTGTATCCGTCGCGACCGCGGATTCGCTGGTCGCCGCCGCTGCAGAACGCCCACCCACCGTCTTTCGGCGACGGACCGTTGCCCGTCAGCAGCACGCATCCGACATCGGTGGTCATCCGGGCGTGGTCCAACGCGGTGTACAGCTGGTCGACGGTGCGCGGCCGGAAGGCATTGCGAACCTCGGGCGGTTGAACGCGATGCGCACCGTGCCCTGGTCCGCGGCACGGTGGTAGGTGATGTCGTCGAAGGTGAAGCCGGGAACCTCGCGCCACGCCGCCGGATCGAACAAGTCGGAGACCATGGACCCCATTGTGCTGCATCGGGCGCTGCTACGTTCAGCCCGTGACCGGCTTGCAGATCTTTGGTGTGCCGGGCATCGCCGAGATCGTCGAGGGTACCGACCTGGCAGTGGCCATAGCCGCGGCCGCGACGACCGGCGGAGTGGCGTTGGCGGACGGCGACATCGTGGTCGTGACGTCGAAGATCGTCTCCAAGGCCGAGGGCCGCACGGTCGAGCTTGCCGACATCGAGCCGTCGCCGTTCGCGATCGAATGGTCGGCCACGTGGGACAAGGACCCGGCGGTGACCGAGGTCGTGCTGCGCGAAGCCAAGCGGATCGTCCGCCAGCTCGGGCCCGTGCTGATCACCGAGACGCACCATGGTTTCGTGTGTGCCAACAGCGGGGTCGACCAATCATCGAGTGGCGCCGCTGGGCGGCTCGTGCTGCTGCCGGCCGATCCTGACGCGTCGGCGCGCGCCATTCGTGCCGGGCTCGCCGAACAGGGTGTCGACGTCGCCGTGATCATCTCCGACACGTTCGGGAGGGCGTGGCGCGAAGGCCAGACCGATATTGCGATCGGGATCGCCGGGATGCAGCCGATTCACAGCTACATCGGTCAGTTCGATCCGCACGGCCACGAGTTCAAGGTGCAGGCGGTGTGCCTGGCCGACGAGCTCGCCGGCGCCGCAGAACTGGTCAAGGGCAACATCTCGCGCGTGCCCGTCGGGGTGATCCGCGGCCATGCGTGGGAGGTCGACGACACGGCCACGATCGCACCAGTGCTGCGCGACCAGAGCCGCGACCTGTTCAGATAGGCCCGGCTGTCGGGGTGTGAAGCCGCTACGCCTGATCTGGCGAGCACAGTTGGGCGTATTCGACGGCGAGGTCGGCGGCGAGCGCGGCGTTGTGCTTGATCAGCGAGATGTTGGCCGTGAGGCTGCGCCCGCCGGTTCGATCGACGAGTCGCGACAGCAGGAACGGGGTGACCGCCTGGCCGACGATTCCGCGTTCTGTCAACTCGGTCAGCGCCTCGGCGATGACCCCATCGATGTCTGCCGCGGGGATCTCGTCGGCTTCGTCGATCGGGTTGGCCACACAGATGCCGCGGTGCAACCGCAAGTCGCGCCAGGTTGCGTCGAGCACCGCCGCAGCCTGCCGAGCATCGTCGACCCGGCGCGGGGCGGGGTGACCGCTGGAACGGCTGTAGAAGGCGGGGAACTGATCACTGCCGACCACGATGACCGGCACCCCGGCGGTCTCGAGGTACTCGAGCGTGAGGGCGATGTCGAGGATCGACTTCACGCCGGCGCAGACCACGGCCACCGGGGTCGCGGCCAGTTCGGTGAGGTCGGCCGAGATGTCGAAGGTTGCCGGGGCACCGCGGTGCACACCGCCGATGCCGCCGGTCGCGAAGACCCGAATCCCCGCCAGAGCGGCCAGATGCATCGTCGCCGCGACGGTTGTCGCCCCCGTCGCTTTCGTCGCCACGAGCCATGGAAGATCTCGTGTGGTCGCCTTGTAGACGTCGGGGCGACTGGCCAACTGTTCGATGCCGGCCTGATCCACGCCGATGGAGCACACGCCGTCGAGCACGGCGATCGTCGCGGGGACCGCGCCACGGTCTCGCACGATCGTTTCGACGGCGGCGACCATCTCGACGTTCTGTGGATACGGCATCCCGTGGCTGATGATCGTCGACTCCAGCGCGACCACCGGTCGGCCGGCGTGCACAGCACTGTCGACCTCCTCACCGATCAGCAGCGTCATCGTCACGATCCCGTGTTCGAGGTGGTGTCCGACGTGATCCCGCAGTTGGTTGCGACATAGTTCTGGAATCGGCCCTGAGTGTCGATGAAATCGGAACTGGCGAACGTGTCGGTCAGTGTGGCGAACTCGGGTGTCGCGACCATCGCCGTGACGTCGTAGTTGTTCGCCTTCACGACTGCGAGCAGCCCCTGCGCCGCGCTGCTGATGGTGTCGACATCCGGCTTGATCTCCTTGGGCGCGACGGCCGCCATCGTCGCGAACTTCGTGGCGAACCCCTCGACCGCCGCCTTCACATCGGCGGACCCGGGAGTCACCGTCTGGCCGAACAGGCGTTGTTGGGCGTCCTCGGCGTCTTTGGCAGCTCGTGCGGCAACGCAGAACTTGGGCAGTGAATCGGCCGTGCTGCCGCCGTCACTGCACGAGACCAGCATCGCCACGGTCACGACAGGCACCGCCAGATGCGTCCGGTTCACAGTCCTCCTCGCTCGACACCATACGGTACTGCCCGACCGATCGCCCCGTAGGCCACACTTGGCGTCGATGAACGTTGAATCCAGCCAACCGATCAAGCTGACCCGTGATGGCGCCGTCGCCACGATCTGGCTGGACCGCCCCGACAAGCGCAATGCAATGAGCTATGCGATGTGGGTGTCGCTGGAGGAGGCCGCGTCGCGTGTGGCGGCGGACCCGGAGGTTCGCGTGGTGGTCGTGCGCGGCGCGGGTGACCACTTCTGCGCCGGCGCGGACATCACGGAACTGGGTGTGCAACGCGGCGCCGGTGAACGGTCGTTCGCCGAGGTCAACCTCGCCGCCGAAGCCGCCCTGGCGACCATACCCAAACCCACCGTCGCGTTCATCTCCGGCGACTGCATCGGCGGCGGATGCGCGCTGGCCATCGATTGCGACCTGCGCCTGGCGACCAGCGGTGCGCGGTTCGGGATCACGCCGTCCAAGCTCGGCATCGTCTACCCCAGCGCGTCGTTGGAGCGGGTCACGCACCTCCTCGGGCCTGCGGCGACGAAGCGACTGCTGTTCACCGGTGACCTCGTCGACACCGACGAGGCGCTGCGCCTCGGCCTCGTGGACGAGGTCGTGGAGACCGCGGCGGGAGAGGCGCGGCTTGCTACGTTGACCGGCGTGCTCGCCGCTCGCTCGCTCCTGACCCAGGCGGCGACCAAGGCGATGGTCGCCGACGTCGTCGCCCACGGCCATGTTCGGCCCGATCTCGAACACGAATGGAGCCGAACTGCCGCCGCTGCCGGCGACTCGGCGGAAGGAATCGCTGCGTTCGTGGCGAAGCGGTCGCCACGCTTCACGTGGTCCGGTCACGATGACAGCTAGGAGCGTACGCCGGACCGAGCGGCCGTTGCCGTGGCCGGCGTTCGCGCTGGCCGTGCTGGCCATCGTCTTCTTCGCCCTCCCCCTGATCGGTTTGATGAGTCGGGCGCCGTGGAGCGACGTCGGCCGCATCGTGGGCAGCGCGCCGGTGCGCCAGGCCCTGAAGTTGTCGATCGTGTGCAGCTTGTGCGCGACGGCGCTCTCAGTGCTGCTCGGCCTGCCTTTGGCGTGGATGTTGGCACGGAAGCGGTTCATCGGCCGGCCGATCGTGCGCGCGCTGTGCACGCTGTCGATGGTGCTGCCTCCGGTGGTCGGCGGACTCGCGTTGCTGTACGCGCTCGGTCGTCGCGGGGTGGTGGGGCAATACCTCGACCGCTGGTTCGATGTGCGCCTGCCGTTCACCTCCGCAGGTGTCGTGATCGCCCAGACCTTCGTGGCGATGCCGTTCTTCGTGGTGACGGTCGAGGCCGCGCTGCGCCAAGTCGATGCCGGTCATGACGATGCGGCACGCACCTTGGGCGCCAGCAGTTGGTACACGTTTCGACGGGTGACGTTGCCTGCAGTCCGGTCGGCGCTCGTCGCCGGCGCCGTGTTGTCGTGGGCCAGGGCGTTCGGGGAGTTCGGCGCGACGATCATGTTTGCCGGGAGCCTTCCCGGCAGGACACAGACGTTGCCGCTGTCGGTGTACATCACCCTCGACACCGACCCTCAACAGGCGATCGTGATCGCGTTGTTGATGGTCGCCGTCTCGTTCGCCGTGCTCGTGGCGCTGCGCGACCGTTGGTTGGGCGGGGGTGAACGGGCCACGTGACGTTGCGCGCCCACATCGTGGTCGCCCGCGGGTCGCTGAACCTCGACGTGTGGCTGAACGCCGCGCCGGGCGAGGTCGTGGCGTTGCTCGGCCCCAACGGAGCCGGAAAGACCACGATCTTGCGGTGTCTCGCCGGCCTGCTGGCGATCGAACGGGGCTCGATCGAGGTGCTCGGCCGGGTCATCGACGATCCGTCGACGGGCACCTTCGTGCCGTCCGAGCACCGATCGTGCGGGGTGGTCTTCCAGCAGTACCTGTTGTTCCCGCACATGTCGGTGCTCGAGAACGTGGCGTTCGGCCTGCGGGCGCGGGGAGTCGACAAGGCGGCTGCGTATGACCAGGCCCGAACCTGGTTGGCGCGGGTGGGAAGTGACGGGCTCGAACAATCGCGTCCGGGTGAGCTCTCCGGTGGGCAGGCGCAGCGGGTCGCGTTGGCGCGTGCCCTTGCATCGGAGCCGAAGATGCTGCTGCTCGACGAGCCGCTGGCCGCCCTCGACGCCGGAACCAAGGTCGACGTGCGTCGTCGAATTGCGGCGGCACCTGACGGAGTTCGCCGGATCCGCGGTGCTGGTGACCCATGACCCGGTCGACGCCTACACGCTGGCCGACCGAGTGGTGATCATCGAGCACGGTCATGTAGTGCAGGACGGAACGTTCGTCGAGATCGCCGCCCACCCCCGGTCGGCCTATGTGGCCGAGTTGGTCGGCATGAACCTGCTGACGGGGTCGATGATGGGCGGGATCTTTGCGGTGGATGGCGGCGCAACGCTGGTGGTGGCCGCGGCGGATGTCGATGGCGCGGCGATTGCCGTGATCCGGCCGCAGGCCGTCTCGTTGCACGCGTCACGTCCCGAGGGCAGCATGCGCAACGTGTGGAGAGCCACGGTGATCGATGTCGACCATCGCGCCGAACGTGTACGAGTTCGCCTGCAGGGCCCGATCCAACTGACCGCGGAGATCACTGCTGCGGCCGCAGAGGCGCTGCGCATCAAGGTCGGCTTGCAACTGTGGGCAGCGGTCAAGGCCACCGAGATCGCCGTCACTCTGAACTAGAGGTGCGGTCGTCTGCCAAGATCTGTCCCATGACGAAGGTGATCGACAGGGTTGGTGTGGTCGGCTGTGGGCTGATGGGTTCGGGCATTGCCGAAGTGACGGCGCGCGCCGGTCTCGAGGTCGTGGTCACGGAGAGCTCACCATCGGCCGCCGAGGCCGGCATGGCGCGAGTCGCCAACTCACTGAAGCGTGCCGTGACATCGGGTCGCCTGTCGGACGCTGATCACGACGCCACCTGGCAACGAATGTCGTTCGGTCATCAGCTCGATGCCCTGCACGACTGTGACCTGGTGATCGAGGCGGTGGCGGAGGACGAGGCGATGAAGATCGAGGTGTTCGGCCGTCTCGACGATCTCTGCAAGCCCGACGCGGTGCTGGCCTCGAACACATCGAGCATCCCGATCATGAAGCTCGCCAGGGCGACGAAGCGTGAAGCCCAGGTGATCGGCATCCACTTCTTCAACCCGGTCCCGGTGCTGCCGTTGGTCGAGCTGGTCACATCGTTGCTGACGTCTCCCGAGACCGCGACCGATATCGAGCAGTTCGCCGGCGACACGCTGGGCAAGACGGTCATCCGTTCTCGCGACCGCGCCGGCTTCATCGTCAACGCGCTGCTGATCCCGTACATCCTGGCCGCCATCAGGATGCTCGAGTCCGGGTTCGCCACTGCCGACGACATCGACACCGGCATGGTCAAGGGCTGCGCGCATCCGATGGGGCCACTCCGGCTCGCCGACCTGATCGGCCTCGACACAGTGCAGGCGGTCGCCGAATCGCTGTACAGCGAGTTCAAGGAGCAGCTGTACGCGCCACCGTCGCTGCTGCTGCGCATGGTCGAGGCGGGCTTGCTGGGCCGCAAAGCCGGTCGCGGCTTCTATGAGTACTGAGCGCGACAGCCGTCTGCAGTGGATCTACGCGTCGCGTGGCGAGGAGCAGCTACGCGAGCGCTACGACGTGTGGGCGGCGGACTACGACATGGACCTCGACCACCTGCGGTGGACTGCGCCGCAGGCCGGAGCCGAGCGGTGTCATCACTTCGCCCGCGAGGGCTCGGAGATCCTCGACGCCGGCTGTGGCACGGGCCTGGTCGGTGCGTCGTTGGCCGCGCTGGGTCATTCTCGGATCGTTGGCTTCGACTTGTCCGCGGGGATGCTGGAGCGCAGCGCGGAACGAGGGGTGTACAGCGAGCTCCACCAGGGCTCGCTGCTCGATCGGCTGCCGTTCGACGACGGTCGGTTCGCATCGGTGATCTCCGTGGGCGTGTTCACGCTCGGCCACGTCGGTGGTTCGGCCTTTGCCGAGCTGGCCCGGGTGACGTCGCCGGGTGGGCACGTGTCCATCACGTTCCGCGACGACGCTGTCGATCATCTCGGGTACCGAGCCGAACAGCAGCGCCTGGTGGACTCGGGTACGTGGGATCTGGTCGAGCGAACCGAGTCGCTCCCGATGATCCACGAGGATGGCGACGACATCATGTTGCGGGTGTGGACCTGGCGAGTGCGCTAGCCGGCCACGCCCGGGCGTCCGTCGGCCGGCGGCCGTGGCAGGGTTTGCACGGGAAGCCCGACTTCGCCTTCGAGGGCTGACATCGCCCAGTCGAGCACGATCGCCCGCTCGATCACTCCGGGGTGAGCGGCGACCTGCAGGCTGAGCCCGTCGAGCAACGACAGCACCCGCCACGCGGTTGCCGCCGGGTCGTCGCACACGAACACGCCGTCGTTGACACCCTCGATCAAGGTGGCGGCGATCAGTTCCTGCCAGGCGACGTTCAGGCGGCGCGAGGTGGCCCCGAGCGCCGGGCGCCGGCTGGCTTCTGCCCAGGCATCGAGCCACATCTGAAAGGCCCGGTACTCCTCGGTGCGGGTGTACGAGGCGAAGAACGTCGACAGGCGCTCCGAGGCGTTGCTGCATGCCAGCATCGCTGCTTCGGTCCTGGCCAGGTCGGTCCCGGCCGCCTCCTCGAACGCCGCGGCCAACACATCGTCCATCGACGCGAAGTAGTGATGGATCAACCCGCTCGACGTACCCATCTCGGCCGCCACGTCGCGGACCGTCGTGTTGCCGAGGCCCTTGGTCGAGGCGACCCGCAGCGCAGCCGCGACGATCTCTTCTCGGCGAGCGGCCGGGCTCGAGGCGCGTCACGCCGACATGGTAATCCTTATTGCGCAGATGTCCAATAGACGTCTACGATCTTGCCATGGTCCTGACGACTCCGTTCCACGAGCGCCTCGCCCCGTTGAACCAGACCCAACTGTGGTCGCACTGGTCGGGCTACCTGTCGGCTGTGAAGTACCAGATGTCCGACAAGTTCGAATACTTCGCAGTCCGCAACGCGGCCGGCCTGATCGACACCTCGCCGCTCTACAAGTACCGCATCGGCGGCCGCGATGCCGGCCGATTTCTCGGTGGCGTGCTGGCGCGCGACATCGGCGCGTGCCGCGACGGCCAGGCGCAGTACACGCTGTGGTGCGACGAGCGCGGCTACGTCGTCGAGGACGGAGTGGTGATCCGGTTCGCCGCCGACGAGTTCATCCTCACCTCGGCCGAGCCGAACCTGGCTTACTTCCGCAACCTGATCGGCTACGACCAGGTCGAGATCACCGATGTCTCGGCGGACTACGCATCGCTCGCAGTCCAGGGGCCGCGGTCGCGCCAGATCCTGGCGTCGCTCGACCCGGCGATCGACGGCCTCGGATTCTTCCACCACGGACCGGCGAAGATCGGCAACGTTCCCGTTCACGTGTCGCGCACCGGGTACACCGGCGATCTCGGCTACGAGTTGTGGGTCGGCACCGAGGGCGCGATCGAGATGTGGGACACGCTGCAAGAAGCCGGTCGTGGACGAGGCGTGCTGCCAGTCGGCCAGAGCGCCCTGCTGATGACGCGCATCGAGGCCGGGCTGGTGCTGATCGGTGTCGACTTCCACAGCAGCCGGTTCGCGTTCAACGACCACGAATGCTCGACACCGGCCGAGCTCGGGTTCGCCTGGATGTTCCGCGACCTGCCGACATCGACGCGGCGGTTCATCGGTCGCCCGGCGATCGAGCGTGAGCTCGCCGAGAAGACATCGCGGTGGAAGATGGTCGGTCTCATCATCGACTGGCGCGAATGGGACCGGCACTACGGGGAGGCCGGCTTGATCCCGCCCAAGGACGAGACCCCGGTCGTGTACGAGATGATGCTGTACGACGACGACGGCAACCGGGTCGGCTACACGACCAGCTTCATGTACTCGCCGATGCTGCAGCGGCACATCGCCATGGCCCGTGTGCGTCCCGATCTGGCGACCACCGGGTCACGGGTCAACCTGGAGATCACCATCAACCACCGATATCACACCGTTGCCGCCGTCGTTGCCCGGCCGCCGTTGTTCAACCCGCCGAGAAAGACCGCCTGATGCCTGCCACGACCTCATTCGACGCGATCGTCATCGGCGGTGGCCACAACGGCTTGGTCAATGGCGCCTATCTCGCCAAGTCGGGCCTGAAGACCTTGATCATCGAGCGGCGCCACATCGTCGGTGGCGCGGCCATCACCGAGGAACTGATCCCCGGGTTCCACTTCACCACGTTCTCCTACGCGCTCAGCCTGCTGCGACCCGACATCATTCACGAGTTGGAGCTGACCAAGCACGGGTTCATGCCTCTCCAGATGCCGAGCGCCTTCGCTCCGATGGAGGACGGCGACTACCTGCTGATGGGCACGGATCGCAACACGAATCTCAAAGAGATCGCCCGGCACTCCAAGCACGACGCCGACGCGATGGATCAATACGAGTACGACATGGCGCAGGTGTGCCAGGCGTT
This sequence comes from Ilumatobacteraceae bacterium, assembly GCA_963805445.1. Lineage (GTDB taxonomy): Bacteria > Actinomycetota > Acidimicrobiia > Acidimicrobiales > Ilumatobacteraceae > JAENVT01. The sequence goes on from CAWDUI010000038.1 coordinate 353,115, forward strand.
GAAGCCCCTGGTCGATTCGGCGCCACCGAACCTGTTCGGCAACGACCCTGCCGACGCAATGCAGCTTGCCGAACTCGCCAAGCGGATGAAGTCGCTGCCGTCGAGGGTGCTGCAGAACTGCATCCGGTTGTTGACGGGCAGTTCTGCCGACTTCCTCGACGACTACTTCGACAGCGACATCATCAAGGGCTGGCTGTCGTCGTCGAGCATCATCGGCAGCAAGGTCGGCCCGCGCTCGCAGGGCAGCGGACTGGTGCTGCTGTTCCACAACCTCGGCGAGCACGACGGCCACTTCGGCTCGTGGGCGTTCCACAAGGGTGGCAACGGCGGGTTCACCCAGGTCTTGGCGCGTGCGGCCCAGGCGTTCGGCGCCGAGATCGTCGTCGACACGCCGGTCAGCCACGTGATCACCAGCAACGGCCGGGCGACCGGCGTGGCGCTTGCCGATGGCACGGAGCTGCAGGCCAAGGTGGTGGTCTCGTCACTCGACCCGCGGCGGACGTTCACCCAATTGGTGGACCCTGCAGATCTGCCGACCGAGCTCAACGAGAGCATTCGCCGGTTCCGGTTCCAGGGCACGTCGGCCAAGGTCAACTTCGCCCTCGACGGTGCACCGCGCTATCCGGCCCTCGGTGATCGCACCGATCAGTTCCGTGGCTTCACCAACATCGGACCGTCGATGGACTACCTCGAGCGGGCCTACGACGATGCCAAGTACGGGTGGTACAGCAAGCGGCCCTACATCGACGCCTGCCTGCAGTCGTTCGTCGATCCCGACATGGCCCCGCCCGGCAAGCACGTGATGTCGTGCTTCATCCAGTACGCCCCGTACGAGTTGAAAGGCAGTGACTGGGACACCGAGCGACAGAACTTCGGTGACACCGTGCAGGCGACGATCGAGTCGTTCTTCCCCGGTTTCGGCGATCTGGTGCTGCATCGCGAAGTGGTCACTCCGCTCGACATCGAGCGCGTCGTCGGTCTCAGCGAGGGCAACATCTTCGCCGGCGAGTTCCTGGCGCCGCAGATGTACTTCTTCCGTCCGGCGCCGGGCTGGAACCAGTACCGCACGCCGATCGACGGCTACTACCAGTGCGGCTCGGGCACCCACCCCGGTGGCTGCGTGTCCGGTGGCCCCGGGAAATTGGCCTCGAAGCAGATCATCGGCGACCTGGCCCGCAAAGGCTGACCGCCGGTTCACACGTTCGCCAGGCACGAACCACTGTGATGTTCTGTCGCTGTGCTCGCGGTACGGTTCGGCGAGTCGAACGGGGGTTGCCATGACCGACATCGGAGCGGTTGAGTCCACATCTGCCGGCGCCGCGAGAGCGGAGCCCTTCCGGTTCTTCGACAACCGTGAGAAGTACCTGCTGTTCGTGATGACGACCAGCGAGAAGGCAGAGGTGGCGGCACGAATCGGCCGCGAGTTGGGCCACATCGTGCCGCGGCCCCCCGCACTCCGTCTGTTCGATGCCGGCACGGGCAATGGCATGGTGCTGAGCCAGGTGTTGCGCGACCTGCATCGCCGGTTGCCGACGGTTCCGTTCTTCGTCGTCGGCAAGGAAGTCAGCATGGAAGACACCCGGCTGACGCTGGCGACGCTGCCCGACCGGCTTGCCGAGCACCCGCAATCCGTGATCGTGCTGACCAACATGTTCTACGCCGAGGCACCGCACCTGTTCCCGAACGCGGCCGAGTTCCACGACAAGGTGCGGTGGATCGACGTGCCGCTGAAGGGTGGCAGCGCGCACGAGTTCTTCCAGCAGATCCACGAACTCGACGACCACCTCACGCAGGGCTGGCAGACAGCATCGAGCCCGAAAACAGGGAACCCGGTGTACGTCACGCCGTCGGTGATGGTGCTCTATCGCGAGGACCACGCCTTTGCACTCAACGACCTGATCCCACGAGCGACCGGCGGCCCGCAGCCATTCGAGTACGACCTCGTGCTGGCCGCGCAGCCGTATCGCAGCCGCACCTCGGCCGAGACCAAGGTCAAGAACGTGCTGGCGCCGTTGGCCAAGGCGCTCGCCCCGGCGGGGCGGCTCGTCGTGGTGCAGTCGACCGGCCACGATCCCGGCATGGAGATCATCCGCAGGATCTGGTCCGACGAGGACCCGTTTGCCACGCCGCGCCACAAGCTGATCAAGGAGCTCGACGCGCAGTTGAACGGCGACACGATCCCCGATTTCGGGTTCGAGGGCACCAGCGACGCCGCTTCGTTGTTCACCTATCACCTGCACGCAATGCCGAACGAGGTCTCCAATCGCATCAGCACGTCGACGACGATGGCCGCGTGGAACGCCGCGGTCTACGTGGCCCAGATCGAGGACGAGCGATCGGCGGACGTGTTGATGGAAGGCAAGTACCTCGACGCCACGGCGGAGGTGGTGCTGAAGCACGGGGGCCTCTGGTTTCAGGACGAGTCGTTCGTCGTGGTACGCCATGCGTCGTGAACCCGCAGGATGCAGTCGTCGCTCACCTTCAACGCCTCGGCGTCGATCACGAGATCGTTCCCTGCGACCCCACGCTCGCTGACACGGCAGCGTTCTGCGAGGCGTACGGCTACTCGCCCGACGATTCGGCCAACACGATCATCGTCGTCGGCAAGGGCCAGATACCGCGCCCGGTGGCCTGCGTGGTGCTGGCGACAACGCGGCTCGACGTCAACGGCGTCGTCCGCAAGCGCCTCGAGGTCCGCAAGGCATCGTTCGCCTCGGCCGACGAGACGATGCAACTGACCGGGATGGAGATCGGCGGGGTGACCGCCTTCGCACTGCCGGACGGTCTGCCCGATCTGGATCGATGGTGCCGTCATGGCCCGTCCAGCGGATCATCCTCGGAGGCGGGAGCCGGTCGATCAAGGTACTGACGCCGCCCTCGACGTTGGCGATGCTCGACGGCGGCGATCGTGATCGACGAGTTGGCCCGCCCTCGCGAATGATCGACCGTCGCATCTCGATGCTGGTGACGGCCGATGACAGCACCGGCGCGACCGAGGCGGGAGCGGCCTGCGCCGACGTCGGTTTGCAGGTGTACGTGATCCCCATCGGTGCAACAGCGACCGCAGTTGTTCCGCACGACTGCTGCGTCGTGATCGACCTGCGGTCGCGCCACGAGACGGCCGACGAGGCGCGGCGGCGGATCACTTCGACGACCACCGATGTGCACCGGGTGCACAAGATCGACTCCACCCTGCGCGGTAACTGGGCAGCGGAGGCATCGGCGCTGGTCGACGCCGGTCGCAGGGTCGTGATGATCCCGTCCCACCCGCTGGTCGGGCGGGTCTGCTCCGGGGGCGTCGTGTACGTCAACGGCGTGCCGGTTGCCGAGAGCGAGATCGGCAGCGATCCCCGCCTCCCGGTGAGCAGCAGCCGGCCGGTCGAGACGTTGGCAGGCGACGAGATCGCCGATGCCGAGGCACTCGCGGTGTGGCTGTCGACGAAGAATGCCGGTGTCGCGATCGTCGACGCCAGCACCCTCGGCGAGATCGATCGCCTGGTCGCCATGGCGTTGCGCGTGCCCGACGTCGTGCTCGTCGGTCCGGCATCGGTCGTCGCTGCTGTCGCCGGTGTCTGGTCGCCGGACGGCGCGGCGGCCGGGCTCCCGGTGCCGCACCTTCCGCCACCGATCGTCGCCGTGTGCGCCAGCTTGCACCCGATCAGCCGGGCCCAGATCACCAAGTTGGCGGAGGCGGGCATCGATGTGGTCACCTCGTCGGAGGTGCGTACGCCGGAATCGGTCGCCATCGCCGCCGAGGTCGCCGAACGCGGCCGCCGGTTGGTAGTCATCGATGCGAGCGCAGAGCGTGATCCTGGTGGGCGGCGACACGGCCGAGGCGTTCATCGGCGACAGCGTGGTGCGCGTGTTCGGTTCGATCGACGTCGGTGTCAGTCTGGGCGAGGCCGGCATCGAGCGGTACGACGCTGCGGTTGGCGTGCAAGCCCGGTGGATTCGGTACACCCAATACGCTGGTGGACCTGGTGACCTCTTGACTGCAGCAACCACCCCCACGTTCCGATGGCGATCACGATGGGCGACGCCAGTGGTGTCGGGCCCGAGATCGTGCTTCGTCGTGCCGCCGACGGGGCGTTCGCCGACGACACGGTCGTCGTGTACGGCGACGCCGCCATCTTGCGTCGCGGTGCCGAGCTTGCTCGGCCTCGACGTCGAGATCGAGGCGATCAGCGAGGCCGAGGCAGTGGCGTGCCGGCCCGCTGCAGGTCGTCGATGCAGGCCTGTTGGCCGGCAGCGACCATCGCCCAGGTGTGATCGACGCGGCGTCGGGCGCGGCGGCACGCGAATACGTCCTCTCGGCGACCGGCGACGCGATTGCCGGCAAGGTCGCCGGCATCGTGACGATGCCGATGAACAAGGAGGCGACGCAACTGTCGGACCCGGGCTTCGTCGGCCACACCGAGTTGATCGCTGCCGCCTGTGGTGTGCAGAGGTTCACGATGATGCTGACCGCCGGCGATCTGGCTGTCACCCACGTCAGCACGCACGTCTCGTTGCAGGAGGCGATCCGGCGCGTCACCACCGCCCGCGTCATCGAGGTGATCGAACTGACCTACGAGACACTGCACCGCTTCCTCGACGAGCCGAGGATCGCGGTTTGCGGTGTCAATCCGCACGCGGGCGAGCATGGCCTGTTCGGCTCGGAAGACGCCGACCAGATCGTGCCGGCCATCGAGGCGGCGCGCGCCGCAGGTTGGGACGTCAGCGGCCCGCACCCGGCGGACACCGTCTTCCACCAGGCGGTGCACCGCAAGCGGTTCGACGCGATCGTGTGCATGTACCACGATCAGGGTCACACCCCGATGAAGCTGCTGGCCTTCGAGAGCGGCGTCAACGTGACCGTCGGGTTGCCGATCGTGCGCACTTCAGTCGATCACGGCACGGCCTTCGACATCGCCTGGCAGGGCGTTGCGTTCACCGGCTCGCTCGATCACGCCCTCGCCTGGGCGCGGCGATTGGCCGGCCCGGTGAGCCGCGAGTTGTGAGCCGTAGATCGGCCAATTCGGCGCGATCTGTTCAAGCGTTTGACGACTCCGGCCCCGGATAGGGGCGCCAGGCATCAGACGCATTCCACCGCTTGAACCACACGCCACGGGTGCCGCATACTTGCGTCGAGGCGGTTCTGGGCCTCGGTGCAACGATGACGACCGGTGGGCAACCCCCGGTCCACATACGCGGAGGGCTCGATGGGCAGGTTTGCTGCAGTAGTCGCCGGGATGGTTCTCGCCGCCACGGTTGGCTCGTGCTCGAAGGATGCCCCGGGTGTACGGGTCATCGATGGCACATCACGGCCCGGGTCCAGCGCACCCGGCGACGGCGCGGCACCGCCTGAGTCCGAGCGCCTCGCGACGAACTCGCCGAAGCCCAGCGCCTCGCTGGAGAAGGTGCGCCTGCGTTGGAGGCCGAGGCCCGTTACGCAATGTGGTCCTCGATCGTCAGTTGATGTCGTTGTCAGGTCTCGAATCGGCTCTGGGCGGTCATCGTGTTGCTGACGATGCATATGCGGCCGTCGTTTCTGCGATGTCGGATGTTTCGAAATCGTGGCAGGTCCCGCCCGACTTTGGCGTCGTGGCAGGCCTGCGGCGAGCAGTCGTGCCCGACCAAACGGCTGCGGGAATTCTCACGGCGTCCCTTCCGACGCTGCTTCTCGGAGCACAGGGGCTGGTGGACTCCACGGACGGTCTCGAGCCGGGGCAATCCGTCACCCGAGACGTCGGTTCTTCCGGCAAGATGTCGGGAAGCATTGGCGCCGTTCAGTTCGACGCCTCGCAAGACGTGAGCGCGGGCGGATTGAACAGCACGATGAAGATACACATCGAGGTCTCGCCATGCCCGGCTGGTGATCGCCGGTTTGCTGCCAAGGACTCGGCGTCTGCCGGAATCTCGACCGCCGACGGCGAATACGGAGCGAGCTACAGCATGGAATCCAACGTGACGGGGCAAGTCGGCGACGATGCCAGCTGGTCGGCACCGATCGGCAAGCGAAAGCCTCCGCCGGAGCAATCAGCAATCACACTCCGTATCGCATCGACCTGACGTTCTCCCGAACCGTCGTGGGGTCGACGCCGACCGATGCGAGCGGGTCGATCGACCGCTCCGGCTGGGACGTGCCACAGGACTTCGTCAACAACGAGCTCGCGTTCGCCAACGCCCTCGACTGGTTGGTCGACAACGCGATGCTCGCTGCTGCCGAGGCGGGGTGGAAGTCGGGCAGATGCGTCGTCCTCGAACCCACCACGACCCCGGCGAAGCGGTCGGGTTTGCTGCCATCGCAGCACGTCACGATCACGGCACAGCCAAAGAGCAGGCTGGACGGTTTCCCCGTTGGCGGAACCGTGAAGGCAACTCTGGCGGGGGAGACCTCCGTCGACCCGGACGGCACAAAGGTGCCCGCCGCGGCGACGTTCACCTACGTCGCGCCGGGCACCCGAGACAAGACCGGTACCGTGTCGTTGGAGGCTCGTTCCAAACGAGGGATCGGGCGTGCAGAGGTCGTCCTCGACACCAACGCTCGTTCTTACCAGGCAACTCGGGGCTTGGACGACTTCATCGGCACCGGGACGATCTGCGACCTATCGCAGCCGTTCACGATCAGCGGCACCGGAGTGACGGTCACGTTCACGCCCGCAGACGACGAGACGGTGATTACACGTACACCGGAGCGATCCCCGATCTCGGCTACGAGGTCTTCGTCAGCGGGACTTACACCGTCACTGCCGACGACACCGGAGGAACGATCATCGGTACCGGCCCGGGTTCGGTGAAGACGCCATTGGGCACGATGACCTCGGATGGTACGGAGACCTACACGCTGACGCCGACTGCCGCGTGTTGACGGGGCGAGGGAAGCCCATACCAGGCGCTGTGACGGGATCGACGTTCCGAGGTCATCAGGATGGACCGTTACCGGCAATCACGGGATGTTCCCCGTTGACGGCGGATTTCGGTCGGCAGGGTGGAGGCCTCTTGCAGGGAGGGCTTCCAATGATCCAACCGCTACATCTCCCCATCGTCCGCAGGTGGCGTTTGCTCGCCACGGTGACCGCCATCGCGGCACTGGCAGGAGGCGGTGTCCTTCTCGCCGCCCCATCCGCCGACCCGGGACCCGCCGTCGCCTTCCACACGGTCGTGCCGACTCGTATTCTTGATACACGACTCGGTTCGGACACGCCGCTCGGCGCCAACGACATACGAGATTTCGTGATCGCCGGTCTTCCGACCGACGCAACCGCCAGGTCGCTGAACGTGACGGTCACGGACGGTACGGAGGCATCATTCTTGGTTGTCTACCCAAGAACGGATGCCCGACCGGCCACGTCGATCGTCAACTGGGACTCACCCGGTGCCGTGGCCAACAGCGCCACCGTGATGATCACAGCGATGACTCCTTGAGGTTGTACAACCCAAGGGCAGCGTCAATGTCGTCATCGTCCTCCTCAGCTACTACGCCCCAAGACCGTGGCTGCCGGCGCAACTGGAGCAACCGGTGCTGACGGCACGAATGGCACGTACATCTTCCTCGTCGGAGATGTGCCAACGATCGCAGACACCCCGGGCGTCGACGAGGGCGACATCGCCATCGACATACCGAATGGCGACTACTACCGGTTCGTGAGCGGCGCTTGGGTGGAGGCTTACTTCAAGTAGCACGCACGAAGACACGGAAACTCGGGTGCACCCCGGTCAGTGGGGCTCGACGAGGTCGAGGAACTGCCACTGCTGGCCATCGGCAACCCCCATCAGTTCGCGACCGCACGTCTGCCAGACCGCTGGGCCGGAGGTGACGTGTTGCGTGCCGGCGTGCACGTCGCGGAACATCCGCTGAATCGTGCCGTGGCGCAGCGCCGTGGTGCCGCCTGACAGGTACACGAAGGCGGCGATCTCGTGCAACGTCTTGGTGATGTGAGCCAGTGCGACACGGATCAACGTGTGTTGGCGCACCGAAATGCCATCGCCCGCGTACAGGCTGTTCGACAGGTCGGTGAACGACTCGATCACCAGCGCCCGCGCGGCACGGAACTTGGCCTCGGCTTCGGCGTAGCCGAGTTGGAACGCACTGCTGTCGGCCTGGGCTCCGGGTCGCCCGGCCTTGCCCTGCACCAGCCCGGCCAGTTCATCGAGCAAGCGCCGGCCGACGCCCATCGCCCAACCGCTGTGGCAGGTGACGGCGAAGCCGATGATGCCGAGCCCGTAGAGGTTGCCGCCCCGCTCGGGTGTCGGTCGTGACCGCGAAGTGGCTCCACCCGTCGGGCACGAACACGTTCTCCATCGTGTAGTCGATGCTGCCGGTGCCGCGCAGGCCCATCACGTCCCAGTTGTCGATCAGGTTGACGTCGTCAATCGGCGTGACGAAGATCCGTGGCTCGCCGGTCTCTTGGACGATGCCCAACGAGTGCACGTGCGTCGAGTGCTTCAGGCCCGACCCGAAGCTCCACGATCCGCTGAGCGACAGACCACCGTCGACCATCGTGGCGGTGCCAGGTCGGGTGCCCTGGCCGGCGATCACGGGTTGCTTGCCGTCCGCCCACAGCTCGGCGACAGCGTGGTCAGACAGGTAGGCGCCAGCCGTGCCGATCGACAGGTTGGCAGCCATCGTCACCCAGCCGGCCGAGGCGTCGGCGTACGACAGGTTCTCCAGCACCTCGAGCGAATGCACCGGGTCGAGCTCGGCGCCACCGAGCTTCTCGGGGACCCACATCTTCAACAGCCCGTCGCGATGGAGAGCGGCGACGGCTGTCGGTGACAGCTCGCCTTCGGTGTCGGCGAACTCGGCCTCGGCGTCGAGGAGAGGAACCAGCGCCTTGGCCTTCTCCGCCAGGATGGATTGTTCGCTGAGAGATTCGCCGAGCGGCATGTTTGCTGTTCCCCTTGGTAGGTGATTCGTCCGGGAGAGCTTATGCAGGCCCCGCCGCTCTGGCCGCTTCGAGCTTGGCCGTGGTCAGTTTGCTGCGGCCGATGACGAACAGGCACAGGTAGATCGCCGCGTCGACGAAGAACGCCGAGCGCAGAGCGATCCGGCGGTTGGCGAGATTGCTGACGACCGTGACGGTGGCTCCACCGAGAGCTGCGCCGATCGGCATCATCCCCCAGGCGAAGAAGCGGTACACGCTGTTGACGCGGCCGAGGAGGTGCGGCGGGATGACCGACTGGCGCAAGCTGACGGTGATCACGTTCCAGGTCGCGCCGACGGTGGCGCCCAACCCGAAGACCACCATCACCAACGGCCACCACGACGACAGGCCGACCGTGAACGAAGCGGCCGCGCTGGTGCCGAGCACGGCCGCCAGGCACGTGCCGCTGCCGAATCGCTTCGAGCCAGCCACGGCGCCAGGTTGGCGCCGATCGTTCCTCCTGCAGCGAAGCCGAAGCCCATGATGGTGAACACGAACGGACCGACGTCGAGGATCTCCTGGGCGAAGAGCACGAGCACGGAGCCGCTGAGCGCCGACGCCAGGTTCATCAATCCGAGGATGATCGCCATCGATCGCAGCAACTCGTTCGACCACAGCCAGCGGAAGCCCTCGGCCAGCTCGACCTTCCACGGGCGCTCGACGTGATCATCGGGACGCTCGGCGCGGAAGCTGCCGGGGATCGACCACACCAGTACGGCGGCGGCGAAGAACGACGCCGCGTCGACGAAGAACGGCAGCGAGAACGCGGCGATCAGGAGCAGCGAACCGAGGGGAGGGCCGATGAACGTGTTGGCGATGCCTTCGGCGCTCCACATGCGACCGTTGGCCTTCTCCAACTGATCGACCTCGACGATCGACGGCATGAACGTCTGCCCGCAGTTGTCACGCAACACCTCGCCGGTGCCCAGCAGCAACGTGGCGACCAGCAACAGGATGTACAGCCCGGTGGAAGTGCCGGTGACCTTCGACAGCTCGTCCGACGGCGGGCAACGTGCCTTGGCGGCTGAGGACGGCAAGGGCGACGACCAGCGTGAGCCCGAAGCGGGCGAAGTCGGCGACGACCATCGCCCGCTTGCGGTCGACCCGATCGGTGATCACGCCTGCGGGCAGCGTGAAGATCAGCCACGGCAGCCGTTGCACCAACGCGACCCCGGCGATGAGGAGCGGGTTGCGGGTGAGCGCCGACGCCAGCCACGGATAGGCGATCAGCGACATGCCGTCGCCGACGTTCGAGATGGTCGTCGAGATGAACAGCTTGCGGTAGTTCGCGCCGAGGGGCTTGGTGGTGGTTGTGGTCGTGGTCATGTTGCGTCCTCCGGTGCGACCGGTCGAATGGTGGGGAAGACGCCGGCCAGGAACGCGTACTCGCGAGAGCCGCCTCGTGGCAGGCGGGTGAACTCGTTGGCCAGCGCCATGGACTCGCTCGGTGAACTCCTTGGCGAGCTCGGCAGGGATGCGGGCGTGTCGCAAGGTGAATCCGCCGGACGTCGTCGGAGGCGTCGGAGAGGTCGGCCTGGGCGCGTGCGTCGGCGATGAACGGGAGGTCGCCGTCCATCGTCTCGTCGGGAAACATGATGGTGTGGGCGGTCCGGCCGTAGAAGCGCTCCTCGATCGCTCGCACACGTCGGGTACCGGTGACCTTCAACAGCCCGACATCGGTCAGCACGTCGACATGGTGGGCGACGGTGCCACGTGGCTTGCGAACTCTGGCGGCAAGCTCGGTGACGGTCATCGCCCGTTCCAGCACCAGGTCGAGGATGAGTGCTCGCAACGGGTGGCCCAGTGCCTTCAATCGGGCAGGGGAGTCGGCGACGATCGTCTCGTCGAGGTCGTAGCCCAGATCGTACGGCGGCAGGGCAGGCCCTATGTCCGACATATCTCGAATGATAAGGAAAAGTCGGACATCAGTCAACCGTCGTGGCGACAATCACCCCGCACGACTGGCGACGGCACGGCAATACTGTCCGAATGCGTACTCGCTCCGTCGTCGTCGTCTTCGGCACGCTGACGGCGTTGTTCGCCTCCGGGTACGGCGTGATGTTCACCGTGCTCGACGAGTTCCGCGACCAGTACGGCATTGGCGAGGGGGCCCTCGGCCTGATCGTGGCGATGGGGTTCCTGTCGTCGTTCCTGGCCCAGGTGACGATCGCCCCGCTCGCCGATCGGGGCCACGCCCGGGTGATGATCGTGCTCGGCATGGTCTTCAACGTCGCCGGCCTGCTCGGCATGGCCTACGGCACCACCTTCGTCATCTTGCTCCTCTCACGGTTCGTGATGGGCATCGGCGTCGGGCTGGCGTACCCCGCCGCGCGGCGGATCGTGATCCTTGCTGATCCCGATCACCTCGGCCAGAACCTCGGTCGCATGCTGGCGGCCGATGTCGGCGGGTTCGCCGCCGGCCCGGCCATCTCGGCCGTGCTGGTCGGGCCGTTCGGGATCGCTGCGCCGTTCCTGTTGATCGCCGCATTGACAGTGGCGATGTACCCCTTGATCCGCGCACCCGCGTCGCCGAGACCGATGTCGATGCCGAGGTGCCACCGAGGTTCGCGTTCGATCTCCTGCGCATCAGGCCGTACCTTGCCGCGCTGTCGATGGGCGCCGCCGTCTTCATGATGATCGGCTCGTTCGACGCGCTGTGGGCCTTGGTGCTCGACGACCTGCACGCCAGCGACCTCATCGCCAACCTCGGCATCACCTTGTTCGCCGTGCCGATGGTGCTGTTCGCCTCGATCGGTGGACGCCTTGCGCAGTCGGTCGGACCATTCCGGCTCGGAACGTTCGGATTGTTGGTCGGCGCCGGTGCGATGTTCGCCTACGGCCACGCACCGTCTGGCGGCATCATGTTGGCGATCTCGCTCGTGCACGCGACCAACGACGGCTTCACGGTCAGCAGTTGCGGCGTCGCCGTCGGGCTCGTGGTTCCCGCCGACCGACAGGCCAGTGGTCAAGGTCTGCTCGGGGGCGTCGAAACGCTGACCGCAGGAATAGCGGCGACTGCGATCGGTCAGATCTACGAGCACTTCGGTCGCACGGCTGCGTACACCAGCTGCGCCGTGATGATGCTGGCGCTCGTCGCGTGCGGCGCGCTGCTGTCGGGTACGTCGTGGCGCTTGCGCGACGTCCCGGCTGACCGAGCCGTCGCCTCGGTCTGAGCGTGATGCCCAGCGTCAGCCCAGTTGGGAGTCGAAGAAGCGGAACGTTCGCGCCTGGGCGATCGCCGCGGGCACGGCGCTGAACGAGGCGCGGTGGTCGCAGTTGAAGCCGTGTTCAGCGTCGTACACGTAGACGGTCGAGTCCGACCACGCGGCGATGACCTTGTCGACGTCTTCCATCGGGATGGCGTGGTCGCGCTCGCCGAAGTGCATGATCATCGGTACGACCGGCGTCTGGTCGATGAGGCCGACGATGCCGCCGCCGTAGTACGACGACGCGGCGTCGAAGACGGTGGGCAACTGGATGGCGCAGGCCGCGGTGATCCGGCCGCCGAAGCAGTATCCGACGACGCCGACCTTGCCGGCCTCACGGGCGGCCGCGCCCGCGGCCGCGACATCGTCGACCACCTTCTGGAAGTCGAGCGAGCCCATGGCGATGCCGCGACCGACCTCGATGTCTTCAGGGGTGTAGCCGAGCTCGATGCCGGGGCGGTCGCGGTCGAAGATCGCCGGGGCGATGGCCAGGTAGCCGGCGGCGGCATAGCGATCAGCGACGGTACGGATGTGTTCGTTGACGCCGAAGATCTCCTGCACGACGACGACGCCACCACGGGCTGTGCCGCCCTCCGGTTCGGCGCGGTACGCGGAGAGCTGGAAGCCGTCGGACGATGTCAGTGAGATGGTGGTACCCATCCCGCCGACTGTATGCCGTCGTGGCCCTCAGTCCAGCGCCGCAACGAATCTGCGACGAGTCCGCGCCGGTCGCTGCGTGATCGCCCCGATGGTGCCGACGACCGGCACGATCAGGAGTGCCCACCGCAGGCCGACCGCATCGGCCAGCACGCCCAAGCGCGAGTGGACCCGAGCGTGACAGCAGTGCCGGAGGCGAGGATGCAGATGGCGCCGAGCGAGATCGAGTCGATCTTGTGCTCCGCCGAGGCATACAGGCGGTCGACGGTCAGTGGGTACAGCGGCACCGCCGCCGAAGCCGACGATGCACAGACCGGCAACACGGGGCGTCAAACCCGGAGCGAAGCACATGACCAGCGCACCGGCAAGCGAGCATGAGGAAGCTCAGCGTCACGGTGGCGTCGCCGAAGTAGCGAATGATCGTCGGCATCAGCACACGTGACAGGAACATCGATCACGCCGAACACGCCGGCCAGGGCAGCGGCGAGGCCACCCGAAGCGTGGCCGACCTCTTTGAGGTACGTCGCGGCCCACACACCGACGGCGAACTCGGAGAACACCGCGTTGACGATGTGCAGCCACGGCACGAACACGTCGCGGTCGCGGAGGTGGGCAAGGGTGAACGAGCCCTGGCGAGGCGACTCCGGCACGGGCACCGGCCAGGCCACCGCAGTGAGGGCGAGCATGATGATCGCCGTCAGGATCAGGTACGGGGGTCGCCACGAGTAGTGGAGGGCCAACGCTGCGCCGACGACGAGGCTGAACAACACGCCGGCGATGCCCGGCGCCCCGTTGACCGCGGCGAATGCGGCGGCTCGATGCTCGCCGTGGTGGTCGCTGATCAACGCCGGCATGACCATCACCAGCAGTGCGCCGCCGAGACCGGCCAGCGCCGTGCCGGCCAACGTGACCTGCCAGGTCGGGCCGAGGCAGAACATGGCGATGCCGGTGCTGATGGCCACCGCGGCGACGAGCAACGACGTGCGACGGCCGAGCCGATCGACGACCGACACCCCCCAGATGCCGGCGGCCAGCGAGGCGAAGCCGAACGTCGAACCGTGCAGTGCAGCGATCACCCCCGACAGATGGAACTGCTGGCGCAACTCGCCGAGCACGACGCCGACGCTGAGTCCCCCGACCAGCAGTGCATAGCCAAGGGCCGAGGAATACGTGAGCCGATCCCACCGGAAGGTCGCGGGCTTCACGGCGGTCATGGTCACCCCCCTTTTGTACCAGTAAAGAAGACCGCCGCACGTCACTTTGGCAGAAAGATCGGGCCGTAAGGTGTGACTCGTGACAACTCGCTACGACGTGGCCGTGATCGGCGTCGGACTCGTCGGTGCGGCAGCGCTGCGGCACCTGGCGGCAAGTGGCCGGCGGTGCGTCGGGGTCGGGCCCGGCGAACCGGCCGAATGGGCCACACACCAGTGGTGTCTTCGCAAGTCACTACGACTCGGGGCGGATCACCCGCCGCCTCGACAGGCGCCGTGAGTGGGCGATCCTGGCCGATCGGGCCATCGCCCAGTACGGCGGCATCGAGGCCGCCTCGGGCATCGGGTTCCACCACCCCGTCGGCGTGCTGATCGCCGAGGTCGATGACGAACGGTTGACATCGACCGTGGCTGTCGCCGATGCCTTGGGCGTCGAGTTCGACCGCTACGAGCCGGGGCACCCGATCGGCGACGACCGTGTCAGGGTGCCGCCCGCGGCCACCGTCCTGCGTGAGCCGGCGCCGGGTGGATTCATCGATCCCCGGCGGATGCTCGCCGCGCAAATGGCGGTGGCTCGGCAACTGGGGGCTGAGCTGGTCGGGGAGCAGGTGGCCGGGGTCGACCGGGTCGGCGATGGCTGGACTCGTGCGCACCGTCGGCGGAACCTCGATCGAGGCGACGTACGTGGTGGTCGCCGCCGGCCCGCACGCCGACGAGTTGACGGGCATCCCGTGTGCGCTGATCGATGTCGTCGCCGAGACCGTGGTGCTGGCGCGGGTCCCGGCCGGCGAGCAGCGACGCCTTGCCGGCCTGCCGTCGATCATCGTCGACGACCTCGCCAACGACCACCTGTACATCGTGCCGCCGACCGAGTACCCCGACGGCCACGTCTACGTGAAGTTGGGCGCAACCCGGCGCGACAGATGGGTGGTGTCGGCACGCGAGCGCCGCGAGTGGATGTCGGGCACCCAGCACGAAGCCGACCTCGAGTGGCTGCGCGGTCTGCTGCTGGGCGTGCTGCCGGGGCTTCGGGTCGAGTCGTGGTCGACCAAGCCGTGCCTGATTCCCGACACGCCCACCAAGTTGCCCTACCTGGAGATCGTCGAGACTGGTTTGGTGATGGCGGTCGGCACCAACGGATATGCGGCCAAGAGTGCCGACGCGATCGGCGCTCTGGCCGCCGGCTTGGTGTGCAACGGGCAGTGGACCGACCCCGAGCTCGACCCCGCTTCTTTCACACTGATCCGCAGGAACTAGCACGCCGGTCGGGCGCGATTTCGGTATGCTGGCTACTCACACCGCACCCGACCAGGGGCAACGGGTTCGATTTCGGTATCGGGAGTACCGAGATCGCGCCCGACCAGTTGGTGGCTCGAGCGGGGGGAGCGGGGCGCGGATCTAACGCGTCGGCGTCCACCCCGGCCGGCCGAACACGTGGCCGAACTTGCGGCGCAGCCCACGTGCCGATCGCACGTCACGGGCGATGTCGACCATTTCGTGATAGGCGATGCGCAGCGGGTTGTAGGTGTGGATGTTCTTGGTCAGGCCGTACTTGACGCGTCGCACCTCTGGCTCGAAGGTGCCGAACAACTTGTCCCACAGAATCAGGATGCCGCCGTAGTTCTTGTCGAGGTACTGCTCGTTGGCGCCGTGATGGACGCGATGGTGCGACGGCGTGTTGAACACCTTCTCGACCGGGCCGGGAAGGCGGTCGATCGCTTCGGTGTGGATCCAGTACTGGTACAGCAGGTTGAGCTGGCCGGCCTTCGCGGTCTTCGCGGTGGGGAACCCGAGCAACGGCATCGGCGCGAACACCCAGAAGGTCAAGAAGCCCGACCAGGGTTGGCGCAGCGCGGTCGACAGGTTGTACCGCTCGCCACTGTGATGGGTCACGTGGTTGGCCCACAGCAATCGCACTTCGTGCATCCAGCGGTGGTCCCAGTAGTACAGGAAATCCCACAGCAGCATCGCCGAGGCGATCGAGCCGCGGCGCAGCCCGATGTTGGCGACGCGGTGCTTGAACAGGAAGCGGTCGAACTTGCTGAACGCCGACAGCGTCGCGAAGCCGAATGCGATGTTGCCGGCGAGCATCGTCAGGCTGGCGATCGTGTCCTTCCGCTCGTAGCCGAGGGGCACGAGCGGATCGGGGGGCAGATGGGTTCCCGACAGCGTTCGCTCGTCGGCGTCGTAGAGGTCGCCGACCGTGCGCTTGGGAACGTTCGAAGCGCGGCGTACTCGGCGAGCATCGTCACCGCGAAGAGCGGGAGCGATGCCTTGTCGACGAGGTCGAGTTGGCGCAGCGCAGACTTCTTCAAGAGGAGAGCCCGCCGTGCGTCAGGCGGCGAGAGGCGTACTCGCGCAGCGTCGGCGGCGAGCTTGTCGGCAGTCCATTCCTCTGCGACGGCACGACGGACCACGTCGACCTGGTCGTCGTTCGTCAAACCCTGGAGCGGGCCGATCACGATCGAGATTGGTCGGGAATGCGTAGCCGTTGGCGCATGCCCCGATGGCGTTCTCGACATCCCTCGCCGGGGCACCCGACGCCTTGAGCTTCAGCAGCGACGGGTAGACGGCGTTGCACATCCGCTCGTGATCGATCGATTCCAGGCACTTGCCGAGTGGTGAGTTGATCTGCAGCAGGTTGGCCATGCGATGCACGTCGGTCGTGCGGTTGGTCCCTGCCGCGTGGAACAGCGCCGGGTTGAAGAAGACGGCGTCACCCTTCTCGAGCGGCAGCTGGACGTAGTTCTGCTCGAAGTACTCGCGGAACTCCGGCCGCCACCAGGCGAGGTAACCGTGGAGGTACTTCTGGGCGTGCGGGAGGTACATCGTCGGCCCGCTCTCGACCGGCATGTCGCAGTGGGCGATCGCCCCTTGCAGCGTGAGCGCCGCCGACAGGTGGTGCACGTGTGCGGGGAACTCGGCCGCCTCGTCGATGGTCATGAACCCGAGGTGGTAGTCGCGGTGCGGCTTCTGGGCGGCGCCACCGGGGTTCACCACGTTGACCTGCGACGTGAACGTGAACCCTGGCCCGAGCCAAGCCGCAGAGGCCATGGTGAGGATGTCGTTGGAGTAGTAGGTGACGAACTCGTCGGGTGCCATGACCGCCAACTTCTCCAGTGCGTTCCACACCCGGTCGTTGTCGCCCGGCTTGGCGTAGTGGTCTCCGGCGTTCATCCCGAGGGCGTGCTGCTCGGCGATCAGCGCGTTGAACGCCGTTGGTCACCGCGTCGACCACGGACACGTCCGCGAAGGCCCGCTTGAAGACGACGATGCCCGGGCCGTGCAGGAACGCCTTGTTCAATTCGGATTGCACTGCCCGACGTGTGTCGGGGTCGGCGCATTCGGACCGCAGCCGATCGCAGTCGTAGCTCACCACGTTCTGGATGACCGCGTCGGCGAACGGATAGTCGGCCAGGTCGGTCGCCTGCTCGACGATGGCGATGAAGTCGTCGAGCCGACAATCGGACTCGTGCAGATACGCAGAGGCGGTGTCGGAATTCACTGAGGTCATGCTGCAAATGTATGCCCTCCCGAGGACTCCGTGGCTAGCGTGCGGCCATGGGAGTTCCGTTCCGAGAGATCGAGATGGGTCCGGTTGGCAGTCGACTGCCAGGCGGCGCTGTGGTCGCCGCCGCAGCGGTCGAGACGGGGATCCACGTGCAGTTCAGTGAGGGTTCGGCCACCTTCTTGCCCGACTGGTTGCGCGACAACTGTCAGTGCGACGCATGCCGAATCCGCCAGACCGACGAGCGCCGGTGGCAGCCCTGGACCGAGCCGGCGGCCCCAGTTGTCAGCACGGTCGACGTCGTCGATGGTCAGTTGCAGATCGACTGGGACAGCGGCCACCGGTCCACATACGGGCCGACCGATTGGGCGAAGATCCGCACCACCGGTGCTCGCGGCGCATGGACGGCACGATTGTGGAGCGCCGGGTACGAGATCGAGCGCTTCGACCATCACGAATGCATTGCCGATGAGGTCATGCGGCGGAGCCATGTTCGAGGCGCTGCGCCGCGACGGTGCAGCAGTGGTCACCGGCTCGCCGACCGAGCCGGGCACCGTGATCGAGTTGCTGCGATCGCTGGGGCTGACGTTGCGTGACTCGTCGCTCGGACTGATCTTCGACGTCAAGCTCGACCCGGCCGGCTACAACATCGCCTTCACCGCCGAATACGTACCGCCCCACAACGACAACGCCCAGTACACCCATCCGCCGAGCGGTCAGGTGCTGGCAATGCTGGTCAACGAAGCCCACGGTGGCAACAGCGTGGTCGTCGACGGCTGGTCGGTGCTCGACCATCTGAACCGCGAAGACCCCGGTGCCATCGACGTGCTGGCAAAGGTCGAGGTGGGGTTCCGGCAGTACTCGACCGAGGCTGATGCCTTCACCCGAGCCCCGCTGGTCGTGCGCGACCGGGCAGGCCGGTTCGTGCACCTGCGCTTCTCCAACCAGTTGATGCAGCCACTGGCGTTCGACGACACCGAGTTGGCGGCCTGGTACAGCGCCTACCGCCTGCTCGGTGCAGCGATCGCCGACCCCGCCAACCACGTGTCGTTCCGGCTCTCGGCCGGCGACACCTTGTTCGTCAACGGGTTTCGGGTGCTCCACGCCCGAACCGCCTATCAACCCGATGGCCCGCGCCACCTCCAGGACGTGTACTTCGAGTTCGACGACGTGCACAGCCACCTGGCAACGATGAGCGGCGAAGCCACCAACGCGATGGTTGCCTCGACGACCTGAGTGGAACCCCTCAGGCCCAGTCGAGGATGACTTTGCCGCACTCGCCGCCGGAGACGATTGCGAAGGCTTCTTCGAAGCGATCGGCGGGCAGTTCGTGGGTGATGATGTCGCTGACGTCGAGGCCGCTCTGCAGCATCGCCGCCATCTTGTACCACGTCTCGAAGATGCGGCGGCCGTAGATGCCCTGGATCTCCAGGCCCTTGAAGATCACGTCGTTGATGTCGAGCGTCATCGGCCCGGCGGGGATGCCGAGCACGGCGATGCGCCCGCCGTGGTTCATCGCATCGAGCATCTGGTTGAACGCGGACTCTGCTCCCGACATCTCCAAGCCGACGTCGAATCCCTCTGTCATGCCGAGCGCGGCCATCACGGGCGGCAACTGGTCGGTGCGCACATCGACCACTCGGCTGGCGCCGTGCTTGGCGGCCATTTCGAGGCGGTAGGCGTTGATGTCGGTGACGACAACGTTGCGGGCGCCGATGTGCCGCACGATCGCGGTGGCCAGGATGCCGATCGGGCCGGCGCCGGTGATCAGCACGTCTTCGCCGACGACGTCGAAGCGCAGCGACGTGTGCGTGGCGTTGCCCAACGGATCGAGCACGGCAGCCACGTTGTCGCTGATGTGGGTGGGCACGACGAACACGTTCTCCGCGGGGATCACGACGTACTCGGCGAACGCTCCAGGGCGGGTGACGCCGACACCGGTGTGGTTGTGACAGAACTCGCGGCGGCCGCCCTTGCAGTTGCGGCAGTGGCCGCACGTGACGTGGCCCTCGCCGGCAACACGTTGGCCGACCTCGAGCCCGATCACGTCGGCGCCGATTTGTTCGATCTCGCCCATGAACTCGTGCCCGACGACCATCGGCACGGGGATCGTCGCCTGGGCCCACGCGTCCCAGTGGAGGATGTGCAGGTCGGTGCCGCAGATCGAGGTCTTGCGCACGCGGATCAGCACCTCGCGATCGCCGGGCGTCGGCTTTGGTACGTCTTCCAGCCACAGGCCAGGTTCGCGTCGCGCCTTGACCAGTGCTTTCACGAGATCAGTCCCATCGTCCGACCGACGCGGCCGAATGCAGCGATCGCCCCGTCGATGTCGTCGTCAGTGTGCGCCGCCGACATCTGGGTGCGGATGCGGGCCGTGTCCGGCGGCACCACGGGGAAGGAGAACGCGATCACGTAGATCCCTTCGGCCAGCAGGCGCTCGGCCATCTCCGAGGCGACGCGCGCGTCGCCGAGCATGACCGGGATGATGGGATGGCCGGCGCCGGCGAGCGTGAACCCGGCGCGCTGCATGCCTTCACGAAATCGCGCCGCGTTGTGTTCGAGCCGCAGCCGCAACTCGTCGCTGGACTCCAGCAGATCGAGTACCCGGATCGTCGCTGACGCGATGACGGGGGCCAGCGTGTTGGAGAAGAGGTATGGCCGCGAACGTTGCCGCAACCAGTCGATCACCTCGCGCCGACCCGAGGTGTAGCCGCCCGATGCGCCGCCGAGGGCCTTCCCGAGTGTGCCCGTGATGATGTCGACGCGTCCCATGACGCCGGCCAGGTCATGCGTGCCGCGACCGTGCCCGCCGACCAAGCCCACGGCGTGCGAATCGTCGACCATCACCAGCGCGTCGTGGCGCTCGGCGAGATCGCAGATCGCCGTCAAGTCGGCGAGCACCCCATCCATCGAGAACACGCCGTCGGTGGCGATCAGCCGGTAGCGGGCGTCGGACGCCTCGACGAGGCGTTGCTCCAGTTGCTGCATGTCGTTGTTGTCGTAGCGCAACCGGCGGGCCCGGCAGAGACGGATGCCGTCGATGATCGAGGCATGGTTGAGCGCGTCGGAGATCACCGCGTCGGTGTCGTCGAGGAGGGTCTCGAACAACCCGCCGTTGGCATCGAAGCACGAGCCGTACAGGATCGTGTCGTCGGTGCCGAGGAAGTTCGAGAGCCGTGCCTCCAACTCCTTGTGCTCCGTCTGTGTCCCGCAGATGAACCGCACCGAGGCCATGCCGTAGCCGTACCGGTCGAGGGCGTCGTGGGCGGCGGCGACGATGTCGGGGTGATCGGCCAAGCCGAGGTAGTTGTTGGCACACAGGTTGAGTACCGTTGTGCCATCGGCGAGTCGGATGTGTGCCGACTGGGTGGAGTCGATCACTCGCTCGCTCTTGAACAGCCCTTCGCCCGACAGCGCGGCGCATCGAGCAGCGAGGTCGTCGAGCAGCGGGCTACGCATGACGGCGTCGCAACTCGGGCAGCACGTCGGTGGCGATCCGCTCGAACGCGGGCACCTGGGCCTCGACCGCCGGGTAGTACATCGAGATCTCCGTGATCCCCAACTCGGTCACCCGCCTCACGGTCTTGGCGAACACGTCGTCGGATTCGTAGTAGCCGATCGCCCCGCCACTGGCCCGTGCCTTCGGATCGAACATCGTGTACGACCGGCGCAGGGTGGCGGGATCGCGTCCGATCTCGGCGCACAGTTCGTCCATCGTCGTGCAGCGAGCGGCCAGCTCGGCCAGCTGCTCCTCGAAGTCGTGGGCAAAGCTCAAGCTGTTCCAGATGTCGGCGTATCGAGCCGCGTGTCGCATCATCTTCGGACCGAGCGCGGCGACCAT
This sequence comes from Ilumatobacteraceae bacterium, assembly GCA_963805445.1. GTDB lineage: Bacteria > Actinomycetota > Acidimicrobiia > Acidimicrobiales > Ilumatobacteraceae > JAENVT01. The sequence goes on from CAWDUI010000038.1 coordinate 374,444, forward strand.
CAGTGGAAGGCGCGGCTGCTGCACCGAACCAGGGTTCATCACCGCGCCGTTGGCCGAGTAGTAGTTGCCGTGGTAGGTGGTTGAGCCCTCAGCCAGCAGTTGGTCGAGCAGCTCGATGTACTCGCCGAAGCGAGCGACGCGTTCGCCGGTGCTCCAGTTCGCCATGCCGATCATGTCGCAGGACGGATCGATGGTCAGGCCGGTGCCGACTCCGAGCTCCAGGCGGCCGCCGGAGATGTGATCGACGGTGACCGCCTGATGGGCGAGCACCGCCGGGTTGCGCAGTGGTATCTGGGTCACGCAGGTCGTCAAGCGCATGGTCGAGGTCCGCGCGGCGATCGCGGCGAGGCCCGTCCAGGCCTCGAGCCACGGGCCGGTGGGGTTGCTCCAGTCGCAGAAGTGATCGGGCACGGCTGCGACGTCGATACCCAGTGACTCGAGGCGTACGAACCGGTCGAGGTACTCCGACCACGGCACGTTCGGGATCACGAGCACCTGGAAGCGCACGTCGTGAGTCATGGGCGGATGCTACTGCGTCGCGCCAGCTCGTCATCTTGGCGTCATGTTCGATGATGTAGCGTGAGAGCACCAATGGCCGACCTGCGCACTCTCCCTCTCCTGTGGGATGAGCTCGTCGACGCCCACGGCGTGCCCCGCCCGGCAGCAGCGGCCCTGGTCGAACGGCTTCGCTCGTTGGACATCGAGGAGCTGCAGCAGCGTCAGACCCTGGCCGAGGTCGACATCTTGGCGCTCGGCATCACGTTCACCGTCTACAACGACGGTCAGGGCACGGACCGCGCCTGGCCGATGGACATCGTGCCGAGGGTGATCGCTGCATCGGAATGGGCTCGCATCGAGCGTGGACTCAAGCAACGTCTGGCAGCCCTGAACCGCTTCATCGACGATGTGTACCACGACCGTCAGATCGTCGCCGACGGCGTGTTTCCCGCTGATCTGTTGACCGGCTCGGTGAACCTGCGTCCGGAGTGTGCCGGCATGTCGCCGAAGTTCGGCGTGTGGGCGCACATCTGCGGCAGCGACCTGGTCCGCGATGCCGACGGCGTCGTGTACGTGCTCGAAGACAACCTTCGCGTTCCGTCGGGCGTCAGCTACCTGTTGCAGAACCGGGCCATCTCCAAGCGGGCGTTCGCCGAGCTGTTCGAGCGACAGTCGATCCTGCCGGTCGACGACTACCCCGACCATCTGCGCCGGCTGCTGGTGTCGTTGGCATCCGATGAGCTGCATGGTGTTCGGCCGCCGCAGGTCGTCGTGCTGACCCCCGGTGTCTACAACAGCGCCTACTTCGAGCACTCGTTCCTCGCCCAGCAGATGGGTGTGCCGCTGGTCGAGGGCGCCGACTTGTTCGTTGATCCGAGCAACCGGGTGTGGATGCGCACGATCGATGGGCCGAAGCCGGTTGACGTGATCTACCGGCGCATCGACGACCAGTTCCTCGATCCGGAGGTCTTCCGCAAGGATTCCCATCTCGGTGTTCCCGGCCTGATGCGGGCCTGGCGCTCTGGCAACGTGGCGATCGCCAACGCACCCGGCGCCGGCGTTGCCGACGACAAGGTGGTCTACGCGTGGGTACCGGATTTCATCCGCTACTACTTGAACGAAGAACCGCTGTTGCCCAACGTGCCGACCTACCGGTGCCTGTACGCCGAAGAGTTGGCCCATGTCGTCGACCACGCTCACGAACTCGTGCTGAAGCCGGCCAACGAGAGCGGCGGCTACGGGTTGACGATCGGCAGCATGGCGACCACTGACCAGCTGGAGAGTGCGATTGCGGCCATCCACGCCGACCCGCGCAACTGGGTGGCCCAACCGATCCTGAAGCTGTCGACCGCACCGACGTTGTGCGGCGGCGAACTGGCGCCACGCCACGTCGATCTCCGCCCGTTCGTGCTGTCGGGCCGCGACACCTACGTCACGATGGGCGGTCTCACTCGCGTGGCGCTGGTCGACGGCTCGCTGGTCGTCAACTCGTCGCAAGGCGGCGGGTCCAAGGACACCTGGGTCGTCGAGGAGTCCTGATGCTGCTGTCGCGAGTGGCGGAACGGTTGTACTGGGCGGCCCGCTATCTGGAGCGTGCCGAGGGCACTGCCCGGATCGTGCGCGAGCACTCCAACGTGATCGTCGATCTCCCGCCGACGATCACGCCCAACTGGGACCATCTGCTCGGAATCACCGGTGGACGGGAGGAGTTCGACAAGCGGTACAGCGCGGGTGACGAGGCCTCCATCGTGATGTTCCTCGTCGCCGATCCGCTGAATTCCGGCAGCGTGCACTCGAGCATCGGCCACGCGCGCGAGAACTTGCGAACGTGCCGCGACATCTTGCCGGCGCAGGCGTGGAACGCAGTCAACGATCTCTACCTCGCCGCCGCCCGCGGCGGGCCCGATCGTGTGCAGCGGCGCTACCGCTCGAGGTTCCTGGAGAAGGTGATTGCCGAACACCAGCGCGTGCTCGGGATCTTGACCACCACGATGAGCCGCGATGAGGCCTACACCATGCTGCGTCTGGGACGGCACATCGAGCGCGGTGACATGATCACCAGAGTGCTCGACGTCCGCGCCGGCCTCCTGCTGGGCGAACGCCCGGAGCGAGCCGAGCTGTTCGACGATCTGCAGTGGTCCAGTGTGTTGCGCTCGCTGTCGGCGTTGCAGATGTACAACCGCCGGGCGGCGATGGGCGATGGGGCCAGCGAGGTGATCCGGTTCATCCTCGACGAGATCACGTTCCCGCGTTCCGTGGCGTACTGCTTGGCGGGGGTGCAGTCGAGTGCGAGGGAGCTGCCCTTCAGCGAATCGGTGATGGCTGCGTGCCGGGCGGCATTGGTGGAACTGTCGTCGTCGAACCCGATCGAGTTGCTCGATGCCGATCAACTGCATCTCAAGGCCGACCGTCTGCAGATCGCCATCGGCGTGATCAGCGATCGCATCGCCGGCACCTACTTCGGCCACACGGCATGGCCGAGCTGACGTGATCGACGTCGAAGTCCCTCCCTCGTACACGCCGGTTGCCGGACGCTTCGACGAGCTGGTCGACGAGACCGGCGCGGTACGCCCGCAGTGGGAATCGATGGTCCGGACGTGGACCACACTCGGCGCCGACGAGATCGTCCGCCGACAAGCGGTCGCCGAGCGGCTCCTGGTCGCCGAAGGCGCCGGGCACGTCTTTCACGACGACCGTGAGATCGGGATGCCGTGGGGCCTCGACCCGGTCCCGTATGTGATCGGCGCCTCGGAGTGGAGCGCCATCGAGCGCGGGCTTGAGCCAGCGCACTCGCGTGCTCGATGCGGTCCTGGACGATCTCTACGGACCACGCCGGCTGTTGCTCGACGGCGTGATCCCCACCGCGGCCGTGATGGGCTCGCGGGCCTACCAACTCGCTGCGGTTGGGGTCACCGTGCCGCGACCCCGCCTGATGCTGTACGCCGCCGATCTGGTGCGCGACGGCTCCGGCCAATGGCTGCTGATGCGTGATCACACCGATGCGCCGAGCGGATGTGGTTATGCGTTGATGAACCGCACCGTGCTGTCGCGCCTGTACCCGGAGCCGTTCCGACACCTCGGGGTCAGCCCGCTCTCGGCTTGGTTCGGCGACCTGCGTACGGCGTTGTCGGCAGTGGCGCCGCCGGCCGTCACTGGCCCGCGCACGATCCTGCTCGGCCCGAACCCGCAACGGCCCGGGTTCGTCGAGGCGTCGTACCTTGCCGCCCATCTCGGCTATCACCTGGCCAGCAGCGGGGACTTGATCACGCGAGGCGGCAGGGTCTGGTTGCGCACCCTCGGCGGCCTCGAACAGATCGACGTCGTGTTCCGGCGCCTGGCCGACACGGGGTCGGATCCGCTCGAGCTCCGCCCGTCGGGCCTCGGGGGAGTGACGGGGCTGCTGCAGGCGGTGCGCGAAGGCAACGTCGGCGTCGCCAACTCGTTGGGCAGCGGCGTGGCGGACCGGTTGTGGCTGCAACCGTTCCTGGCCGACGCCGCGCAGCACCTGCTCGGCGAGAAGTTGGAGCTGGCATCGATCGAGACGTGGTGGTGCGGTGATCGCGAACGGCTCGCTGCCGTTCGCGCCGACCCGCGCCTGTTCGTCTTCCACGACACGGACCCCGTCTCGCCGGTGCCGTCGGTCTTCGGCGACGAGCTGAGCGACTCGGGCACGGCCGACTGGCTCGACCGCATGACTGCGGCGCCGCACCGCTACGTGGTGCAGCCCAAGATCGAGTTCGCCAGCACACCCGTTGCAGTCGACGGGCACCTGCGCAGCGGCAGGGCCAGCATCAGAGTGCAGACCGTGCGGATCGGCGACGACGCCATCGTGTTGCCGGGGGGCCACGGCCGCCACGTCGCGCCCGGCCAATTGGTGATCAACTCGTCGGATGCGTTCGGCAAGGACGTGTGGGTGCTGACCGATCCCACGACCCCCCGGATCATCGCTGGTTCCACATCGATTGCCCGGCGCGCCCGCCTCCCGCAGATCGACCTGCGCGACTCGCTGCCGACCCGGTCGGCGGAGGCCTTGTTCTGGCTGGGCCGCAACGCCGAGCGCGCCGAGGCAGCGGCTCGGACCGCACGCCTCGTCATCGCCCGCAGCGGCAGCGACCCCGCGCTCCTGGCGTCACCGTGGCTCGGTCACGCGGTCTCCGCCTTGCGGGCGGTCAGTGGAGGCCGTCTTCAGGAGCAGGACGTCGAGGCCCCCTCGGACGACACCGACGTGCTGGCGGTCGAGGTCGCTGCCGCGTTGGGCGACCGGTCCGGCGCCGTGGCCAACAGCCTTCGGCACCTCGCCGCCAACGCCGGCGGCGTGCGCGAGTTCCTCTCCACGGCGACGTGGCGCGTCCTCAACGGCCTGGACGTCGAGCGGTCGATCCTCGCCGCGACCACCGACCGCAGCGATCCGTTCCTCGTCACCGAGTGCCTCGACCGGATCATGGTCGATCTGGCCGCGTTGGCCGGGATTGGTCATGGAGAGCATGGTGCGCGGACCGGGTTGGCGGTTCCTCGATCTCGGGCGGCGGTTGGAGCGCGCCGTGCTGCTGCTCGGGGTGATCGAGGCGGCCCTCGGTGATCCGCCCGCCGACGACGTCGCCCAGCCGGTCTACGACCTCGTGCTCGGCGCCAGCGAGAGCGTGGTCGCCTACCGCCGGCGGTACCGCAGCGACATGCGCCTCGCCGCCATCGAGGACCTGCTCGTGCACGACGATTCCAACCCACGCTCACTGGTGTTCCAACTCGACCGGATCAACGAGCACCTCGCCGCGCTGCCGTGGAACCCCGATGCTTCGAAGCACCGCCGGTTCCTCGACGCGGCGGCGCGGGGCCGATTGGGCGAGGGGCCCGACTCGCTCTCCAAGTTGGTGCTCGGTGTGCGCGGGCCGCTGCTGGAGTTGATCCGCGAGCTGATGTTGGCCTGGTTCACCCATCCGGCGCGGCGTGGCGTTGGCGGCTTCGGCTGATGCGCTACCGAGTGCAGCACACCACCGAGTATCGGTACAGCGCCCAGGTCATCAACGGTCACACCGTTGCCCATCTCCGGCCACGGCAGACACCGACGCAGACCGTGCTCAGCTCGGAGGTCACGACCCTGCCGGAGCCCGATCATTCCGACGAGTACCTCGACGCGTTCGGCAACCATGTGTCGTACCGAGCGGTCGAGCAGGTTCACGACCAACTCGTCGTGACCGGGTCGTGCGAGGTCGACATCGTTGCGCCGGAGCCGCTGGTGTGGTCGCCACCGTGGGAGGAGCTCCGTGCCCTCGTGGCCACCGATGGCAGCCCCGACGGCTTGCTCGCCAGGATGTGCTCGATCGAATCCACCCTGGTCACGCCGTCGGCCGATCTGGCCAGGTTCGCCTCGTGGTCGTTCCTGCCGGGTCGGGCGTTCCACGAGGCCGTCATCGACCTGTCGCATCGCATCTTCATCGAGTTCGCGTTCGACCCCGGATTCAGCGATGTGACCACGCCGTTGGCCGACGTGTTGACGCATCGTCGCGGCGTGTGCCAGGACTTCGCCCATCTGGCGATCGGCACCATGCGGTCGCTCGGCCTGCCGGCTCGGTACGTCAGCGGCTACATCGAGAATCGACCACCGGAGGGGGAGGCCAAACTCGTCGGCGCCGACGCATCGCATGCCTGGTGCTCGGTGTACATCCCCGGGTGGGGCTGGCTCGATGTGGACCCCACCAACGACAAGGCACCGCCGATGACGCACGTGACGGTCGGCTGGGGCCGTGACTACGCCGACGTCGCGCCGGTGCGCGGCGTCGTGTTCGGCTCTCCCGCCACCCAGGAGCTGTCGGTCGCAGTCGAGGTGTCGAGGGTCGGCGACTGACGGGCTCCCGGCAACCGTTACGCTCGCGGACATGGGGACCATCACCGCCTGCTCGCTCGACTGTCCGGATAGCTGCAGCCTGGAGGCAACCGTCGAGGACGGCAAGTTGATCGCGCTCGATGCCGCACCGAACGGCGCCAATCCGGCGACGGACGGCTGGATCTGCGCCAAGGTCAAGCACACACCCCAACTGCTCCATGGCAAGGATCGCATCACCACACCCAAGCGGCGAGCTGGTCGCAAGGGCTCCGGCGAATTCGTGGACATCTCCTGGGAGGAGGCGCTCGACGAGTTCGCCGGAACGGATCCGGATGGCGGTCGATGCCCACGGTTGGGAGTCCGTCGTGCCGTACCTCTACAGCTCGTCGGCCGGGAATCTCGGCCGGCACGGGCTGTCGCCGTTGGTCTGGGAGCACCTGGGCGCGGCCCGAACCGACATCACGATCTGCGCGGCGACGGTCGGCGAGGCCTGGGACCGCACCTATGGCGACCTGGCGTCGGCCGATCCGCAGGACCTGCAACACAGCCAGTTGATCGTGGTCTGGGGCGCCAACCCCAACGTGTCGCACCCGCACCTGTCGCCGGTGATCGAGGAACGTCGGCGTGCCGGCGCGACGCTCGTGGTCGTCGACCCGCGGCGCACACCGATCGCCGCCCGCGCCGACCTGCACCTTGCGGTGCGGCCCGGCACCGACGGCGTGTTGGCCATGGCAGTGGCCGCGTTGCTGCAGCGCAACGACCACATCGATCGCACCTTCATCGACGAGTGGGTCGACGGCGCCGACGAGTACCTGGCTGCGTGCGAGCAGTGGACAGCGGCTCGCGCCGCCGACGTGTGCGGTATCGAGGCGGACGGACATCGAGCGCTTCGCCGAGATGTACGGCACGATCCGGCCGGCGATGTTGCGAGTCGGTTGGGGCCAGGAGCGCAACCGCAACGGTGGATCCGCCAGCCGCGCCGTGTTCGCCCTGCCGGCCCTGGCCGGGCAGTTCGGAGTGCCGGGTTCGGGCGTCTTCAACTCGATCAGTGGGGGCGTGGGCTACGAGGACGACGCCATCCGCCGCGGTGTTGTCGGCGACGCGCCCGTACCCGAGCGCCGGCCGATCAACATGAACCGTCTCGGTCGCATCCTGGTCGACGATGAGGGTGGTCGCGTCGACGTGTTGTTCGTGCAGGGCTCGAACCCGGCGGCGACCTGTCCCGAACAGGCCATCGTGCTCGAGGGCCTGGCCCGCGAGGATCTGTTCACCGTGGTGCACGATCTGACCATGACCGACACGGCGCGATATGCCGACCTGGTCCTGCCGGCGACATCGCAGTTCGAGGTCGACGAAGTCGTGGGCAGCTACGGATCGTTCGTCATGCAGGAGGCGCCGGCAGTGATCCCGCGTGTCGGACGAGAGTCGCACCAACGACGAGGTCAGCGTCGGTGTGGGAACGCGATTCGGTCTCGATCCGCATCAATGGGACCCGACACCGCAGCGGGTACGACGACTGGCACTGGGTGGTCGGGTGCTGCCGTTCGTCACCCGGCCGACCGGTGGGACCGTGCAGTTCCGAGACGTCGATCCCGGTGGCAGGGTGCAGTTGGTGTTCGATGCCGAGGGCGTCGATCGCGTGCCCGCCTACCGGCCCATCGAACAACCGGCGCTCCCGCTGACGCTCATCACCCCGGCGACCAGCCGCACGACCAGCTCGATGTTCGGCAACATCGCCCCGGCTGCTGCGGATGTGCACCTGCACCCCGACGACGCTGCGGCCCGTGGCCTGGCCTCGGGAGACCGGGCGCGGATCACCGACGGCCGCCACACGATCGAAGCCGTTGTCGCGGTCGACGCAACGCTGCGCCCCGGCCTGGCGACGATGCCGAAGGGGATGTGGTGTCGCGACGGGCACGACGGCTACACGGCCAACGTGTTCGCGCCGGATCATCTCGCCGATCTCGCCGGTGGGGCCAGCTTCAACGACGCCCGGGTCGACGTCTCCGCCACGGTGTAGCAGCCGCCGCGACGACCGTGCCGATCACTGCCGGATGCCGACGCGAAGTGTGTACGTTCGATCCGCACACCCTGCACTGAACCTGCACACTTCCCCGATCGGGTCTTGCTGGTGGCGGTGGTCCTGCCTGAGTAGTCTCCGCCACCATGACTGATGCCGGTCTCGACACCTGGGTGGTGGTGGTCGGGGCCATCAACGTGGATCTCGTCGTGGTGGCGCCCCGGCTGCCGGGACCCGGCGAGACCGTGGTCGGTGGTGGGCTGCAGACGTTCGGCGGTGGCAAAGGGGCCAACGCCGCTGTGGCGGCCGCGAGGGTCGGCGCCAGGGTGCGCCTGATCGGTGCGGTTGGCGACGACGACACCGGTGCTGCGGCGCTGGCCGACCTCGCCGCCGAGGGGATCGATGTCTCCGGCGTAGCTGTCTTGCCCGCAGAGTCCACGGGCGTTGCGTTGATCGTCGTCGACGAACGTGGCGAGAATCAGATTGCGGTCGGGGCCGGCGCCAACGCGGCAGTCAGCGCCGAACATGTGCGGCGCTGCTTGCGCACCGCCCTTCCGACGGCCGGGTGCGTGCTGGTGAGTACCGAGATCCCCGCTGAGGCCGTCGCCGCGGCGGTCGAGACGACGATCGCCGGCGGGGTCGTGTGTGTCGTCAACCCGGCGCCGGTGCTCGAAGTCGTGGGGGAGTTGCTGACGCTCGGCCCGATCCTCACCCCGAACGAATCAGAGTTGGCCGACCTGGTCTCGTTGCTCGGCGGTGTCCGCGGCGATACCCCGGTCGAGAGCGCGCTGCGGATCGTGGAGCGCAGCCGCCAGGCAGTGGTCGTCACCCAGGGCGGCGAGGGGGTGTTGGTCGTCGATGCCGAGCTCTCGGCTCGGCGTCTGCCGGCGCCGCCCGTCGAGGTGAAGGACACAACCGGCGCCGGCGACACGTTCAACGGTGTGCTCGCGGCTCGATTGGCGGCGGGCGATGAACTCGAAGCGGCGGTACCCGTGGCCGTTGCCGCCGCCTCGCTCTCGGTGGGTGAGGTCGGCGCCCGCGGCGGCATGCCGACGATGGCGGCAGTTCTCGCAGCGCTGCAGTAGCTCGCCCTCGCCGGGACTGCCTCGCTACTCGGTGTCAGTGCACGCCTTGCACCGGCCGACGATGGCGAAGTGCGAGCCGTCGAGCACGAAGTCGTAGTCGCGTTCGAGAGTGCGTCGGGCCGCTTCGAACACTCGCTGCGGAACAGCGACGTGACGACCACACGTTTCGCAGACGAGGTGGCGGATGTCGGTGGAGACAGCGGTTCGTTCGTAGATGGCCGGGCCGTGCGACAGGTGGATGTGCCGAACGACGCCGATCTCCTCCAACAACGCCAGCGTGCGATACACGGTGGAGACATGGGTCTCGCCCACCGACTCGGCCAGCTCCTCTGCAGTGAAGGCCCGTTGCTTGGTGCGTACCGCGTCGAGGATCGCGGTGCGGGTCTTGCCGACGGTGTGACCCTCCTCGCGGAGCCGGAGCGCGATTGCTGCCGGGTCGACCAGGTCGCCGGGGTGTTTGCGCCGAACCGTTGTCATCCGTGTTGCGCCAACGCGGAGATCCAGGCGCACACCTCGTCGATGCCGGTGCCCGTCTTGGCCGACGTCTCGATCGTGCGAACGTCGGGGTTGACGTCGCGCAGGTTCGAGTGGAAGAGGCCGAGATCGAAGTCGAGATACGGCAGGAGGTCGATCTTGTTGACGATGACCACGTCGGCACTGCGGAACATCACCGGGTACTTCAGCGGCTTCTCTTCGCCCTCGGTCACGGAGAACACCATCGCCCGGGCGTGCTCGCCCACGTCGAACTCCGCAGGACACACCAGGTTGCCGACGTTCTCGATCACGACCAGGTCGAGATCGGCCAGCGGGAGACGGGGCAGCGCCGAACGGACCATGGTGGCGTCGAGATGGCACTCGCCGCCGAACCCATTGGAGGTGTTGACCAGCGACACCGGTGCGCCGAGACCGGCAAGGCGGTCGGCGTCGATCGACGTCTCGACGTCGCCCTCGACGATGCCGACGCGCAGCGACGAGCCCAACGCCAGCAGCACTTCGCGCAGCAGCGTGGTCTTGCCTGCACCAGGCGACGACATGAGGTTGACCACCTGCACGCCGGCGTCATGGAAGTCGCTGCGATTGGCTTCGGCCGTGCGATCGTTCTCGCCCAGGATCTTCTCCAACACCTCGACGCGCAGCCCACCCGTTTGGTAGCCGGAGTGGTCACCGACACCCTGGTCGTGCTCGTGCTCGTGCTCGTGATCGTGATCGTGATCGTGATCGTCGTCGCCATCGTCGTGCGAATGCCCCGTGCCGTCGGCATGGTAGTGGAAGCGTCCCATCGGTGATCCTCCGTTCGGGCTACCCGAACGCTACCGCGATCCGCGACCGGTGCTGACCCTCGAATGCCGCCTCAGCGCTTGGCCATCTTGAGCCGGAACTGCTCGAGGAAGATACGGCGCGACGTGGCATCGCCGGTGATCTGACCGACCAGCGGTTCGCCGGTTTGACGCGCCGTGACGAGGTCGGTGATCACAACGCGCAGCGTCACGTCGGGCGTGCCGGATGGTGGCTCGATCTGCATTCCTTCGAGGCCGAGCACGAGATCGACGGTCTCTGCTTCGGCGTCGTCCTTGATGGCGACCAAGCGCGCCCGGAGCGGAGCGACGGGGCGTCGCCGCCACGGGGCGAGCAGCGCGAAGGCGACCCGCGACGCGTCGAACACGTCGCTCGGGTCGCCGGTGAGGTAGGAGATGCCGAAGCGGGCGACGGAGCGCAGGACCGGATCGATTCGGCGGCCCTCGTCGGTCAGCCGGTAGACGCTGCGCGCTGCCGGTGGTGGCAACTCGGCGGTCGTCACGAGACCGATCGACTGGAGTGTGCGCAGGCGCTCGGTCAGCAGGTTCGGAGCGATGCCGTGGAGCTCCGATCGCAGATCTGTGAATCGTTGATCGCCCATCGACAGCTCGCGCAGTATCAGCAGCGTCCACCGATCGCCGATGAGATCGAGGCCCGCGGCGATCGGACAGTACTGCCCGTACGTGCGGTCCGGAGTCGGAAAGTTTTTTGTTGCCATGAACGTGGTCTCACTATAGAGTCGGTTGATATAAAATATCAACTATCTGTTCTCTATTCTATATCGAGGTGATGCGATGAAAGCGACAATGCCTGGCTCAACGGCTGCTGAGCCGACGGCCGACCGCAACCCGTGGGTCGTCCTGGCCAGCACCAGCCTGGCGGTCTTCGCAGTGTTCCTCGACACGACCATCTTGTTCGTGGCGTTCCCCTCGATCAGGGCGCAGTTCGCGTCGACCGCGCCGTCGTCGTTGTCGTGGATCCTCAATGCGTACACCATCGTGTTCGCCGCGTTGTTGATCCCAGCCGGTCGCCTCGCCGATCGACTCGGCAGAAGGCGAACGTTCCTGACGGCGGCGGTGGTCTTCACCGTTGCGTCGATGCTGTGCGGCCTGGCTCCGACCGTCGTCGTTCTGGTTGCGGCCCGCATCCTGCAGGCGGCCGCAGCGGCAGCCCTGGTGCCGGCGTCGTTGGCGCTCGTGTTGCAGACCTTTCCGCGGCACAGGATCCCGGTCGCCGTCGCGATCTGGGGTGCCGTCGGTGCGGTCGCCGGCGCAGCCGGGCCAACACTTGGCGCCCTGGTGATCGAGAACCTCGGCTGGCGGTGGGCGTTCTACATCAATCTCCCCGTCGGAATCGTCAGCTACGTGCTCGGTCGGCGCGTGCTGCCCGAGTGGCGCGAGCCGAACCCCGGGGGGGTGCCCGACCCGGCCGGGATCGCCGTACTCACCGCTGGGCTTGCCCTGGCGGCATTCGGCATCGTGCAGACCGACGAGTGGGGATGGGTCAGCACCCGGTTCATCGTCAGCGAGGTGGTTGCTCTTGGCCTGGTCGCCTGGTTCGTCCAGCGCTGCAGCGTCGTTCGCAACCCGGTCCTCGACCTCGCTCTGTTCGAATCGCGATCGTTCCGCTGGGCGAATGCGGCGACGCTGGTGTTCGCGGTCGGGTTCTCGGCGATGTTCCTCGGCAACGTCTTGTTCCTCACCGGCGTGTGGCACTACTCGATCCTGCGTGCCGGCATGGCGATCTCGGTCGGCCCGCTGATCGTCGCCGCGACCGCACCGCTGTTCGGCAAGTTGGCCGGACGTGTCGGCCAACGACGCCTGCTGATCCCCGGTGGCCTCGTCTGGGGCACCAGCGGATTCCTCCTGATCCACCGGGTCACGTTGCAGCCCGACTACGTCGGTCACTACCTGCCATCGGTGGTTTTGAGCGGGCTCGGCGTGGCACTGTGCCTGCCGCAACTCTCATCCGCTGCTGTACAGGGCCTGCCGGCGGATCGCTTCGGGTCAGGGTCGGCGGTCAGTCAGGCCGTGCGTAATCTGGGCGCCACGCTGGGCGTCGCCGCGGCCGTGGCGTTCACTGCGGGCATCACACCGCAGACTGCGCTTGATTCGTTCCATCACGTGTGGTGGCTGCTCGTGATCAGCGGGGTGTCCGTGTCGGTCCTCACGTCGCGCCTGCCGCGGCGGACGATCGCCAGGGCCGTCGGCCCGGCGGTCATCGAAGAGGCCTACGCGTGACCACCATCGACCACACCACGCTCTTCGACCGCACGACGTCGCTGCAACCCGATGTCGATCGGCCGGGTCGATTCCACGTGCTGTTGGATCCGGCGTGGTCGTCGCTGATGGGAGTGCACGGCGGCTATCTCGCTGCAGTCGCGATCCTCGCCGCGCAAACCTCGACCGGTGATCGTCCGATCAGGACGATCACCACGAGGTTCCTGCGTCCCGCGGTTGCCGGGCCGGCCTCCGTCGATGTGGAGGTGTTGAGATCGGGTCGCTCGATCAGCAACCTCACGGTCACGATCTCACAGTCATCACGTCCCGTCGTCGTGAGCAACGTCACCGCCGCGTTCACGAACGAGAGCACCGCGTGGGAATCGATGCCAACGCTCGACCTGCCGCCGATCGAGCAATGCGTGGCAATCACTGCGCCACCCGACATCCGTCACTTCGATCACGGTGTCGCCATGTTGGATCCGGCGGACATGCCGTTCAGCCACGGACCACGAGCGCGGGTCGCCGGCTACATGCGACCGCAGGAGCCACGAGCGATCGACGCCGCCTGGCTCGGCATGGCGCTCGACTGGTTTCCGCCGGCGTCGTTCACACGCATCGATCCGCCTTCGGGCGGTATCAGCATCGACTACACGATCCACATCCACCGCACCCTGGCGTACATCGGCGACGACGAATGGCTTGGCGGCATCTTCCGAGCCGACATCAGCGCCGGGGGGATCGCGCTGGAGAAGGGCATGATCACCGACCCTGCCGGGCGCATCCTTGCCGAGTCGTTCCACACCCGGTGGACGGCCGGGCCGGATCAGTTGTCGCGCTGAACGACGCGGTTCAAGCCACCGGAGCGCAGACCAGCAGCGAGTGTGGCTGGATCTCGAACTCCAGCGTCTTCGACTTGCCCTTCACGCCGCCGTCGAGCTCGAACCGGCGCTTCTTGTCGAACGTCACCGTCACCGCTGCGCCCTCGCCCAATTCGGAGTGGCTCGACCATTGCTGGCGACGGAACACGGCGCTGACCATCAGGTTGGCCCATTCGCGCATGCCGACTGCGGTCACAGCGGCAACATGGAGGCGGCCGTCCGTGGCGGTCGCATCAGGGAACGCCTTGACGCCGCCTTTCAGTGAGCCACTGTTGCCGACCAGAACGCAGCTGGCGGGACCGCTGTAGAACGGGTTGCCGTCGATCTCGATCTTCGCATCGAACAACTTCCGATGTCGTGTCTCGCGAACAGCGGCACCCACATACGCGAATGTTCCCAGGCGCTCCTTGTCGTCCTCGGCATCGTTGAGCATGTCGACGTCGAATCCGGTTCCGGCCATCACGTTGAAGGTCCGGCCGTTACACGTGGCGGTGTCGAGACTGCGACGATCGCCGCGAGCGATCATCTCGACGATCTCATCGATGTCGCTCGGCAGACCGAGGCCCGATGCGAACAGGTTCGCAGTGCCGGCGGGCACCACGGCCAACGCTGTTTGCGTGCCGACGATTGCCTCGGATGCAGCACGAACAGTGCCGTCGCCGCCACACACGACAACCGTCGTCGCCCCATGCTTCAGCGCCTTCTTGGCGGCAGCCTTGGCAGCGGAGCCCTTGTCGATGTCGACCCAGTACACATCGCCCACACCTGCTGAGGCGAGCGCGCTGCGCAGGCGGCGTGCGTCCTTCTTGGGAATCTTTTCGGTATGGGCTACCACTGCAACGCTCGACATGTATGCCTCCGGGTTCCGAACAGCCATACCCCGACGAGGCGATTCGCAAACGCCGGGCGGTGCAACGCTCAGGAGGAGCCGAGCTCGTGTGCTGATCGGGCGCCCCGCCGGCGTAGCCAGGCGACGAGGTCGGTGGCCTCGCTCCGTGCTGCGGCGTCGAGGGGTGTCAGCTCGTCCCAGCCGATCCAGTTGAGATCAGCGCCATGTTCGAGGAGGAACTCGGCGACGTCGCGATGCCCACCGTGGCACGCTCCCCACAACGAGCCGGTCACGTCGTCGGGCTCGGGAGAGCCGCCGTCGGCGAAGTAGGTCCGGACGCGATCGAGCAACCCGAGCGCGGCGGCCTCCCACATCGTGGTCGCCGCCCCGCGCTCGAGCAGTCGGCGTGCCGCGTTCCACTGCCCGAAGGCCGTCGCGTCGGCCATCGGAGTGCCACCGCCGATCACCGCGCCGCGTGCCTCGATGTCGGCACCCGCATCGAGCAGCGCATCCAGAACGGGCACGTCGTCACTGCTTGCAGCCCAGTGCAGCGGCGTCTCTGTGTGCGGGCCGGCGAACCGGGGGTTCACGTCTGCCCCAGCGGCAACCAGTGCCGCCACGCTGTCGGGCCCATTGGGTGGGTGCCCCGGCCAGTCGGTGACCACGTGCAGCAAGGTTCGGCTCATGCCCGCCGCGCCTCGCGACCCGAGTTGTGCGTTGGCCAACTCGGGGTGCATGGGCCGAGCAACGATCTTCAGCGCCGCGACATCGCCGGTGCGGATCGCCTCGACCGCCGTGACAACCCGCGGATCTTGTGTGTCCAAGAGCACGAGACCGATTCTCGCGCGGGCTACCGGGTGCCGGCCGAAACGGGCATGCCCCGTGGGCGTTCGGAGACCGGGTCGCCGAGTCGCTGAGCGCGCCCACCGAAGATGATCGCGACGATCATGAACCAACCCCAGCCGATCGCCAGGCCGGCGACAACGTCGGTGAGCCAGTGCACGCCGAGCAATGCCCGGCTGGCGGCGACCGCGACAGCAATCAGCGCCGCCCCGCCGGCCAACAACGCCCGGGTTCGACGCGATCGGTCGCGCCCGAGCACCAGGGCGACCGCCAACCAGGCCGATGCCGCGGCGACGGTGTGGCCGGACGGAAACGAGTAACCATGGGCGACGACGAGATGCAACACCGCTGGGCGCTCGCGGTGGACGACGACCTTCAGCAGGTTGTTCAGCAGCAGTTCGCCGAGGCCGATCGCGGCGACGAACACGAACACCTCTCGGCTGCGGCGCCGGAAGTAGTCGAAGCCGGCGACCAGCAGCAGAGCGGCCACGATCACCGGTGTGCTGCCCAGTTGAGTGATCCACTTCATGACGTGTGCCGTCGTCGTGCTGCCGTTCTCCGAGCCCCACTTGGCCACGGATTGGTCGGCGGCGGCGATGCCCGAATGGTTGTCGATCATGTCGAGGACGACACCGACGAAGATCGCGACGACGAAGAGCACGACCACACTGGCCGTGAGCAGGAACCCGCCGGCGGTCTTGCGATCCATCCGTTCGTGGAGGAACCGGTCGACGCGAGGGTGGTGCCACAGAGACCGACGCACGGCTTGTTCGGCTTTGGCCGGATCCACGGGGTCGACATGGATCTGGCGCGAGGCGGAGATGGCGAATGCCAGCAGGGCGGCACCGAGAGCGCAGAGGAAGACGACAAGAGCAGGACTCACGCTTGTTCCACCTTACGTTTGCACCAGGTCGATCGGCGCAGCGATGACTTCGGCCGGCTCCTCGACACCTACGACTTCGTCGCGGCGCTCTGCAGCACGACGGAGAACGAAGACCGTCGCGGAGACCGACGCCGCACCCAGCAGGGCCCCGAAGACGACGTCGGTGAGGAAGTGCATCCCCCGGTAGAGGCGTGCCACGGCAACGAACACCGGGATGATCACGGCGAACGCCGACGGCCACCACCCGAACCCAATGCCGACGAGTGTGCCAGAAGATCACGACCACGATGGCCGAGTACACGACGGCTGCGCCGTGTGGCCGGATGGAAAGCTCGAGCCGACAGGCGAGGTGTCGAGGTGCGGGACATCGGGCCGGGGTCTGTTGACGAGGGTCGTGATCGAAATGAAGCAGAGCGCCTCGAGGACGAGGGCGACCGACACCAGCAACGGTTCGAGCCATCGCTTCCAAACGATCAGCATCACGATGGCGACGACGGCTGTCACGACCGTCTTCACCACGGTGTCTGCGAGCATCGAGCCGACGAAGCTCACCGAGTTCAACCCGGGCGTGCGCTGTCTCACGAACCACTCCGATACCGATTGATCGGTATGCACGATCCACGAGTCCTTGAGCGGATGGGTCAGCAGCCAGCCGACGGCGAACCAGGCCGCACTGAAGGCGAGGTAGAACCCGAGGAGAGCGAGGGCCTCGGAGCGCCGAACGAGCCACGTGTCTCGCAGGCGGGGGTGTGCTGTTGTCGAGTCCATCACGGCGCCTGCAGACGACGGTGGGTGAAGGTGGCCAGACAGAAGATGCCGTATGCCGCGAAGCCGATGCCGACCACGACGACCACGACGACTCCCCATGACTGGGTTGCCAGGCGGCGCAGGGCGCCGTCGAGGCCGGTCGCCTCGTTGGCGTCGTAGGTGATCGCCGAGCGCAGGAGGAAGAAGCCGACCAGGGCGAAGCCGATGCCACGACCGATCTCGCCGACGGCACCGAGCCGCTCGGACCACTTGGCACGGGCCGGCGACATCCCCGACATGTCGAGCTCGTCCTCGACGTCGAGGTGGATGCCCTTCGAGGCGCGATAGAGGCCGACCGCGATGACGATGACCCCGACGACGCCGATCGCCACGCGGCCGAAGCTGTGGCTCATGAACGACGCAGAGATGTCGGTGACCTTCTTGTTGCCGTCGGGCGTCGCCGCCGCGTCTCGGGCCAACGCGATCGCGCTGATCGCGAACGTCGTGTACATCACGGCACTGGCGATGTAACCGATCCGGTGGGCCATTGCCTTGGCGTCCTTGTTGCCCGGAAGCAGCGCCGAGACGACTCGCCAGGCGGCGTAGAGCAGCATCCCGATCGCCAGCAGCCACAACAGCACGGTCCCGCCGCTGGACCCGGCGACCGTCTTGATCGCGCCGACCGGACTGGCCTCCTGCGTGCCGGTCGCGGACGAGCCGGTGGCCCACCCTGAGGCCTTCGCCGCGATCGACAAGGCCAGGTAGCCGGCGATCACGTAGACGATCCCCTTGGCGAACCATCCGGCTCGGCCGATCTTGACGGCCCCGGGATGTTCGGCGGCGAGGTTCCCTACAGGGTTGTGGATCGAATCCACGTGTTGGTGAACGGAGGACAATGACATTGCTGGTTTGTTCCCCCGACGGGGCGGTCTCAAACCGTGCGGGTTCGCCCCAGGGTCACAGCGGCCTCGCGGTGCAGTCGGCCGAAGTTGTAGTAGGCCGCGCAAGCTCCCTCGGAGGAGACCATGCACGTACCGATCGGGGTCTCTGGCGTGCATGCGGTGCCGAAGACCTTGCACTCCCAGGGCTTGATGACACCCTTGCAGCACCTCGCCGCACTGGCATGCCTTCGGATCCGCCACCCGCACGCCCGGCACGGCATAGCGAAGCTCGGCGTCCCAGTCGGCGAACTCGGGGCGCAGCCGCAACGCGCTCTGCGAGATGAATCCGAGCCCGCGCCACTCGAAGTGGGGCCGCAGCTCGAACACCTCGGCAAGGATCTGCAGGCGCGCGCGGGTTGCCCTCGTCGCGGACGACGCGCGAGTACTGGTTCTCGACCTCGCAGCGACCTTCGCGGATCTGCATCAGCAACATCACGATCGCCTGCAGGATGTCGAGCGGCTCGAAGCCGGCGGTCACGAGTGGTTTGCCGTACTTGTCGGGCACGAACCGGTACGGTCGATTGCCGACCACGGTGGAGACGTGCCCCGGTCCGAGGAACCCGTCGAGTCGGAGATCGGGCGACTCGAGGATCGCCTTGATCGGCGGCACGATCGTGACGTGGTTGGAGAACACGTGGAAGTTCATCACGCGGTTCTGCCGGGCATGCAGCAAGGTCACCGCGGTCGAGGGGGCGGTGGTCTCGAATCCGACGGCGAAGAAGACGACGGCCCGGTCCGGGTTCTCGATCGCGATCTGCAATGCGTCGAGCGGCGAGTACACGAAGCGCACGTCGGCCCCGCGGGCCTTGGCAGCCAGCAGGTTGCCGTGACTGCCCGGCACGCGCATCATGTCGCCGAACGACGTGAAGATGACCCCCGGCGTCTCGGCAATCGCGATGGCGTCGTCGACACGCCCCATCGGGATGACGCAAACCGGGCAGCCCGGGCCGTGGACCAACTCGACCTGCTCGGGCAGGACGTGCTCGATGCCATGGCGATAGATGGTGTGCGTGTGGCCGCCGCACACCTCCATGAACTTGAAGTGATCGTCGCCGGCGAGGTCGCCGATGCGCGCGATCAACCGGCGGGCGGTGACCGGGTCGCGATACTCGTCGACGAACTTCACCGGTGCGTCATCCCGTCGGACGAAGGGCGGTCACCGTGCTGGTGGCGCCACCGGCGGACTGCAGGCGCTCGGCCAGCATCCCGCCGCCTCTGCTGATCAGGCTGGCGGCCATTGCCAGCCCACCCGTGACCAGCTCTTTGGCCTCGTCGGACGCCCGGATGGTCGCCCACGCCTCCTTCAGCTCATCCAGGCCTTGCTCGCCCGATTTCGCACCCATCATGTAGCCGACGATCACTCCGATGATCACTCCCATTGCTCGCTCACTCCTCTCGTGATTGCTCCTGTGGTTGTCGACGTCGGCGAGGCCATCATACGCCTCGACCTCGTCGGTGAACATCTCGCCCATCATCTGCAGCGATGCCAGGGCAAGATCGGCTTCGGCCTGGTCGATCTTCGACATGGCGAATCCGACGTGGATCAGCACCCAGTCTCCCGCTTCGAGGTGCTCGTCTTCGAGCAGCCCGATGTTGATCATCCGACCGACGCCGCTGACGTCAACGCGGGCGAGGTGCTCGTAGGTCGGGTGCAGCTCGACGATTTGACCGGGGATGCCCAGGCACATCTCAGTTCTCCTTCTCGGCGACGATCTCGACGCGCACGGTCACCTCAGGTTGCACTTTCAACATCAGGATCCGAGGCGGTTCCATGCCGAAGTCGCGGATGTCGAAGATCGATGCGCCCCCGAGGACGAGGTTGCCGTCGGCGCCCACCGCGACGGTCATCGAATCCTCGTAGGTGTGTGTCACGCCGCGGAAGGTCAGGTCGCCGCGGACGGTGTAGTCGGTGGCCTCGTTGGAATGCTTCATCGACTTCAGGTCTCCGGCGATGCTCGGATACCGGCGAGCGTCGATGCGCCGGTGCAGTTCCCGATCCTCGAACGCGTTGCCCGATTTGAGGTTGACGACGGGGAACTCGAGATGACCGAGGACGGGCTGATCGACGTTGACCTGGCCATCGGTGATGTCGAGGTCGAGCCAGCCTTCGAGGCCCTCGGCCTCGGTGTGGATCGGGTGCACGTTCGAACGTGCCTCGATCCACACGCGGGACCGGGTCGGGAGGATCCGGTAACGAGCCACGGGGCTCCTACATCTCGCGCATCTTGAGGTACCGGGCGAGATCGGGCAGCGACTTGACCACGAGGGTGGCGAGGAGAGCGAACAGGACCGAGAACAGGAGGCGATGGATCATGGTTGGAGTTCCTTTTCTGGAATGGAATGGATGTCGGCGAGAACCTGGTGCACCGCTTCGACGGCCGGCCCGACAGCCGCAGAGACCGGCTCGGAGAGACCGATGCCCTCGTCGAGAGTCAGTGGTTGGCATCCTATGACGACCACCCGAGACACCTGGCCACCCATGCCGGCCAGCAGGCCGAGGACAACGGCGGGACTCATGGAATGAGCGTCGACGCTGGTCGGATCGATCGATTCGACGTCGGGCTCGAAGGTCGCCACGGTGCCCGGCGGCTCGCCCAACGGCATGGCGTCGACCAGCACCAGCGCGTCGTAGCCCTCGAGCAGTTCATAGGCAAGATGTACGCCGCGGATGCCGAAATCCGCCGCGGTCGGTGCCATCGGGGAGCCTCGCCGCGTCGATGTGCCGGATCACCTCGACCCCGAAGCCGTCGTCGCCGAGGAAGATGTTGCCGATCCCGGCCACCAGGACCCGAAGCGTTCGTTGGACCTCGATCTCGTCGGGGTGGAAGTACAGGAACCGTCCTTGCCACTCGAGCATGTCGGCCGCCGGATCGTCGTCGAGCGCGACGGCGACGTGTTGCGCACCGTCGACGTCGTTGAACACCCCCTTCACGGTTGCCAGACGGCCGGCATAGAACAAGTCATGGGCGTCGGCCCGGCGGGACGGCCGGAGGCGCACCCGGGTGCCCGTGCCGATCTCCACTCCGCCGATGTGCATGGTGTCGGTGAAGGGATCGAACGAGGAGTCCTGACCCGGGTCCCACCACGGCACCGACGGCTCGGGCTCGGTCGCCGGCTCCATCGGGCGCAGGGAGCGCAGAGCACCGTGCAGGCGCGACCAGACCTCGTCGGGCATGTCGTCGCAGCGGTCGATGATGGCCGCCGCCCGCGGGTCCGTGCCTCGCGCCTCCGCCTTCTCGTCGTCGGTCAGCGTCAACACGCGCAGCGCCAGGATCTCGTCGATCTCTGTCGAATCGCAGAAGTCGCCGGCACTTTCGGGTGCGATCGCCGGGAAGTCGTACAGGATGATCGGCGACGACAGGATCACGTCGCTGGTCGCCGGGTCGCCGATCAGCACTGGAAACGTGCCGTCGTTGACACAACCTGCAGCCGCACCCTCGGCGACGGCGGCGGGCTCGAGCAACGACACGAACCTGGCGTCGTCGACGGCCAGCAACGTGTGGACGGCGATCAATGATCGCCGCATCGCCACGTCGCGGTTTGCTCGGTCGACGCTCCATGGGGTGGTGTTGTCGATGGCCACGGAGACCTTCAGCAGGTGACCGGCCTCGTCCGCGTGCCGGACCGACGTTCGCACGACGCCATCGACCTGCTCGCGGCGCCGAACTGCTCGACCGACGATGTTGCCGCGATGGTCGCGCAGCAGTTCGATGTCGTCGCCGGCCGGCAGCGTGACGGGATGCTCCGTCGCCGGCTGGTCGACCGAGCGAAGGTCGGCAACGTCGAGGTCGATCTCGTGCTCGACGGCTTCGTCCCACGGCACGACGGTCGTGCCGTCGACGACCAGCGCGTCGACGGGGGAGTACGAGACCCCTCCGTCAGCGGTTGACTCGACGTGACGATGCTGGGCCTGGAGGCAGCGGATGCGCACGCTGAGCCGGGGTTGATCGCCGGGATCAACGATCACTTCGGTGCGCATCGCCGAGCGTTCACTGCCCGACGACGTCGCGTAGGCGGGCGGGGCGAGCACACCGAACTGCCAGCGCAGCTGGTTCTTCTGCGCCGATGCCCGGTACGGATACAGCACGTACCCTTCGTACAGCACGGCGTCGGCGACGTGGCGCGCCGACGTGAACCGGTCGGAGCGCAGCACGGGATCGTGCACCGTCGGCGCGGTCACATGTCCTCCCCGGCCTCTTTCAGGAGTCGTTCGAACGTCTCGTCCCACGACAGCAGTGCACGCTCCGCCTTGTACCGCTGGAGCGCGTCGAGCGTCTCGCGTCGCAGACGCAGCCATCCGGTGTTGGGGAAGTACAGGTCCATCATGTCGCGATACAAGGCGACCGGCAGCCGGTACGACGCCTCCTCGCTCCACGAGACCGGCGCGGCGTTCAGTCCCGCAGCGCTCTTGCCGAACACGGTGCCGGAGAACATCACGACGATCGGGATCTCGCCGTCGTCGAGGGAGTGCATGTACTTGGCCGATGCGATCTCGAAGTCGTAGGTGCACGTGATCGGCAGGTCGACCTCGGTCGCACCGGTGAAGCCGGTGACCGTCATGCTGACGTTGGTCCACAAGAAGGGTCGCAGCGTGTCACCCCACCGCGGGGTCTCGCCGAACAACTCGGTCAGGCGGCCCTCCTCGTCAGGGTCGTAGTGGCGGCGCTTGGGCTCGATCATGATCTGGCTCCGTAGAGCCATGGCGTGTACGGCCTCGCCGTCGGCGGCGACGATCCGCAGTCGCAAGGCCAGCGTCGGCACGGCCGCGTAGGCCTCGACTCTCGCGCCGATGATCTCGAACGAGACCGGGCTCACCGGCGGGTGGCTTCCGCCGAGGCATGCGCCGGCCTGGCTTTGGCACGCACGCGGTCGAAGAAGGCGTCGAGCGCGGCATGCGCTTCGGTGCCGCCGTCGAACCCCTTCCACAACCTGCGCAACTCGCCCACCAACTCGTAGCAGACGTCGATGGGCACCAGGTAGCACTCGGCCGACGACTGGCCCGATCGACGCTCGGCGCTGCGGACGAGGAATGCCTCGACGTCGGGTCGTAGTGATGCGAGATCAGGGTTGGCGGCCACGATCTGCTCCCACGATTCCAGGGACAGCAGCGACTCTGTGGCCCCGGCGGGGCTGGGGTAGAAGGCGGCGATGTGGTCGAGCGACGAGTTCATGAAGAAGAACGCGACACCGACCGGGATCTGCAACGCATCCCACTGCGACGCCGACAGGGTGAACTCGGGGAACGACACGAAGCGATCGGGCACGGCGCAGAAGCGCGACCCGCCGGCGCCGTCTGGCGCAAACACGAGGTAGCACGGGCGGCAGGCGCACATCATGGCCCGGGTCTCCAGGTCGACAACGTGGCCGTGATCGTCGGGCAGGAGCTCGGCGCACAGCTCGCACCGCTCGCCGGGGCGCGGCTTGGGCTGCAGCGGCATCTCGCGGATCCTCTTGAGGACAGCGCCGAGGGGCTGCGGTCCGCTCACGGCACGCTCACGTCCGATGCAAATGCGGCGCCGCATCCCGACGCGGGATCGAACGCGGCGCCGGGTTTGGCGCCGAGCATCACGGGGATCGACCCGGATTGATCAGATGGTTCCTCGACATCGATGATCGCGATCTCCGGTGCTGCATCGACGATGGCCCGCTCGACGGTGGTGCGCAGTGTGACGGCTGAGGATGGACAGCCGTCACAGCTGCCGAGCAGACGCAGTCGTACCGCACCGGCGCGCTCGTCGATGTCGAGCAGCTCGACATCACCACCGTGACCGGCGAGGAACGGTCGAACGGCTTCGAGCGCGTTGGCGATGCGCACGGCGAGATCGTCGGGATGCAGTTCGTTGGCGACCAGCAGGCTGGCCAGCAGATCGTCGGCGGTGATGAGCCCGATCAGATCGGGCGCATGTTGTCGCGCCAGATCCATGATCTTGGCCAGGCCTGCGCCGTACAGCTCGCTGACGAGTTGCAGCAACTCGACCGCTTGATCGAAGACGCGTGGGTCTGCTCGGGCCTGCAGGGCCTCGAGCTTGTGCTCGATCGTCTCGCCGATCTCCGTCACCTCAGCCCAGGTCCTCGTGGTTGTACATCGTCGGTGAGTGCACCTTGTTCAGCGTGTGGCCCTTGCCCATGTACATGTGCACGCCGCACGGCAGGCACGGGTCGAAGCTGCGTACGGTCCGCATGATGTCGATGCCCTTGAAGTGCTCGAGGTCGTTCTCCTCGAAGATCGGGCAACCCTGTACTGCGTCCTCGTACGGACCCGGCGTGCCATAGGTGTCACGCGGGTTGGCGTTCCACGGTGTCGGCGGGTACGGGTGGTAGTTGGCGATCTTGCCGTCGCGGATCACCATGTGATGCGACAGCACCCCACGAACGGCCTCGGTGAAGCCGCAGCCGATGCCTTCATCAGGAACTGTGAACGGTTCCCAGGTCTTGGTCTTGCCGGCGCGAACCTCGACCAAGCGCCTTGTCGAGGAAGTGCAACGCGGCCGCAGCGGAATACGCCTGGAAGTACGTGCGTGCCCGGTTGCGTTCGATGGTGTTCGACCACTTCGGGATCTTCCATTCGAAGCTGACCGGGCCCTTCAGCGCCGTCTTGGGCAGGTTGATCTGCACGCTCGAGCCGGTTGCCTTGACATACCCACCGAGATCCACCAGGCCTGACAATGCGGTCGACCACAGGCGGGCCAATGGGCCGCCGCCAGTGTCGAGCGCGAGGTGGTCCTTCCCGTCGAACCAACGTGGCGACATCACCCAGCTGTAGTTGGCGTCGAAGTCGCGCTTCTGCGGCCGCGGGATGGTCGTCTGGTTCCATGGGTGGTTGCGGTCCACCGGGTTGCCGAGCGGGTCCTTGGTGACGAAGATCTCCTGGTCTTCCCAGCTCTGGTAGAACGAGCTGCCGAGCAGGATGCGGATGCCGAGGTTGATGTCGACGAGATCGTTGGTGACGAGCTTGCCGTCGACCACGACACCGGGGGTCACGCCCATCGCCCGACCCCATTCCGTCATGTCCTTGTACTGGAAGTTGCAGACGTCGGGGTCCTGGTAGGCGCCCCAGCAACCGAGCAGGATGCGGCGATTGCCGACCTGTTCGTATCCGGGCATCGCCTCGTAGAAGAAGTCGAACAGATCGTCGTGCAATGGCACGACCCGCTTCATGAACTCCACGTAACGCATCAGCCGGCTGGCGTAGTCGGTGAAGAGTTGGATCGTCGCGGTCGTGCCGACGCCACCGGGGTACAGCGTCGACGGGTGCACATGGCGACCTTCCATCAGGCAGAACATCTCCCGCGTGTAGCGGCTGACCTGCAGCGCCTCGCGGTAGAACTCGCCGGTGAACGGGTTCAACGTGCGCATGATGTCGCCGATGGTCTTGCAGCCGTGTTCGCCGGCATGCGGGGCCTCGGTGCGATTGGCGAGATCGAGCACGCCCGGATTGGTCTCGGCGACCATCTTCTCGCAGAAGTCGACGCCGACCAGGTTCTCCTGGAAGATGTTGTGGTCGAACATGTACTCGGCTGCTTCACCGAGGTTGACGATCTGCTCGCCGAGCGCAGGCGGATGCACGCCGTAGGCCATGTTCTGGCAGTAGCACGAGCACGTCGCATGGTTGTCGCCGCAGATGCCGCAGATCCGGCTGGTGATGAAGTGCGCGTCGCGCGGGTCCTTGCCCTTCATGAAGATGCTGTACCCGCGGAAGATCGACGACGTGCTGTGGCACTCGGCGACGGTCTTGTTGGCCCAGTCGATCTTGGTGTAGATCCCGAGGCTGCCGACGATGCGTGTGATCGGGTCCCACGCCATCTCGATGAGCTGCTTGTCCTGGCCCTCCGGCCGCAGGGCTTCGGTCTTGGTTGCCATCGTCCTACCTTCCCTTCCCTGCTTGGTTGTCCGGGTTGTAGCCGGTGAGCAACGTGGTGCCCTTCACTCTCCACTTCGGTTCTTCGTCGATCGTCTTCTGGGTGATCTTGCGCAAACTGCGGACCAGCCTGCCGTAGACGCCGCTGGCCATCGTCGAGACCCGCGCCCCGGGTGGCTCGTCCATGAACGGCATGAACTTGTCGGGGAAGCCCGGCATGGTGCAGCCGATGCAGATGCCGCCGACGTTCGGGCAACCACCGACTCCGTTGATCCAGCCCCGCTTGGGCACGTTGCACTTCACCACCGGTCCCCAGCACCCGAGCTTGACGATGCACTTCGGCGAGCCGTACTCGGTTGCGAAGTCGCCCTGCTCGTAGTAGCCGGCCCGATCACAGCCCTCGTGCACGGTTGCGCCGAAGAGCCATTGCGGGCGAAGCGCCTCGTCGAGCGGAATCATCGGCGCCTGCCCAGTCGCTTGGTACAACAGGTACGTGATGGTCTCCGACATGTTGTCGGGATGTGCAGGGCACCCGGGCACGCACACGATCGGGATGCCTGCTTTCGACTTCCATCCCCAGCCGAGGTAGTCGGGCACGCCCATTGCCCCGGTTGGATTGCCCGACATACCGTGAATGCCGCCGTAGGTCGCGCAGGTGCCGACGGCCAGCACCGCGAGCGCATGTGGCGTGAGGCGATCGAGCCAATCGTTGACGGTCATCGGCTGCCCCGTGTCGGGGTTGTTGCCGAACCCGGTCCAGTAGCCCGTCTCCGTTGATCTGCTCGTTGGGGATCGAGCCCTCGACGACCAACACGAACGGGTCGAGCTCGCCGCGAGCGCCCTTGAAGAACCACTCGAGGAAGTCGTCGGCGCCCTTGTTCGGACCACATTCGAAGTCGATCAGCGGCCAGTGGACGGCAATCTTGGGCAGACCAGGCAGGGCCCCGAGGGCGATCTCTTCGATCGTCGGCTGGGTCGCCGCCGTCAAGGCAACGGAATCGCCATCGCAGCTGAGCCCGGCGTTGATCCAAAGGACGTGGACGACCAGATCGTCCGGAGGGGCTTCCGTAGCGGTCACACTCGCTCCTTTTCCTACGGGCGCCGACGAGGCTCGACGCACGAACAGGCCGATGCCACGGCCCGGGGGTCACCGAGGCACCGAACATGTCAGTCCTACGCCGGCGACCAGGAGACGTCAATGAGTGCGTTTTCCACCCAACTCATCGCTGGCACCGATCTGGGCCGCAGTCGACCGAGATCGCGCCCGGCGCTGCCGGGTTCGTCGATCACGGGACGCGGAATCTCGCCTGCGCCATCTCCGCTGAACGCAGCGATCGCCGCTTGACCGACGCTGATCCCACCGTCGTTCGGGGGGATCGTGGCATGAACGAGAACGACGAGCCCAAGCTGGTCGAGACCCGATTCGACGATCTCGGTCAGGCGGGCGTTCTGGAAGACGCCACCGGTGAGCACGACGGTGTCGAGATGGTGCTCGGCCGCGGTCATCGCCGCCATGGCCACCGTGGCTCGCCCGAACGCCTCGTGGAACCCGGCGGCGATCAGTGCTCGGTCGACTCCGGCCGTCGAGGTCGGCGAGCAATGCTGCGATCAGGTCCGTCGGGATCGAGCACGCCTGCGTCGAGCGCGACGCACCCGTCGTACATCGGAGCGTCGCGGCGATCGACGCGGCGCGCCAACGCTTCGAGTTCGATCGCCGCCTGGGCCTCGTAGCTGACCCGCAGTCTCCCGCCCAGCAACATGGCGACGGCGTCGAACAGCCGCCCGGCGCTGGTCGTGATCGGCGAAGTCGACCGTTCGCCGAGATCGAGCACTGCGGTCGCCGTCGCGGGATCGATGCCACGCTCGACCATCCTTCGGTGCGTGGCGTCGCGTCCCATCGCACTGTCCGCCCACATCGCGCCCATCCGCCACGGCTCGCGGATCGCGGCCACGCCGCCCGGCATGCGCACGGGACGCAGATGAGCGACGCGGCGAGCGCTCACGAAGTCGGCCACGAGCATCTCGCCGCCCCACAACGTGCCGTCAGGGCCGTAGCCGAGCCCGTCGTAGGCGATGCCGAGCACCGGCTCGGTACGCCCGTGCTCGACCATGCAGGCGGCGACATGCGCGTGGTGATGCTGGACGGCGATCATCGGAAGTCCCGCCTGCGCAGCCCACTTGCTCGACAGGTACTCCGGGTGCATGTCGTGGGCGATGCGGTCGGGCACGACCCCGTAGAGGCGCGGCAGGTGATCGACTGCCTGGATGAATGATCGGTAGGTGGCGAGATGCTCGAGGTCACCGATGTGATGGCTGGGCACGACCCAATCACGCTTGGCGACGCTGACGGTGCTCTTCAGTTCTGCGCCGACTGCCAACACCGATCCGTTTGCATCGAACGGGAGCCGTATGGGCTCGGGAGCAAAGCCCCGTGACCGTCGCAACACCTGCAGCCGGCCGGGCGTTGCCCGCACGACGGAATCGTCACAGCGGATGTGGATCGGCCGATCGTGCTGCAACAGCCCGTCGACCAGCGGAGCGAGGCGCGACATCGCGTCGTCGTCGTCGATGGGCGATCGGCTCGTCGCTGAGGTTCCCACTTGTCATGATCAGCGGTCGCCCGGCCCGGGCCAGCAGCAGGTGGTGCAGCGGGCTGTAGGGCAGCATCAACCCGATCTCGGGCAGGCCCGGCGCGACGCCGGCGAGCCAGGTTGGCGTCGTCGTGTCGAGGTGCGAGCACGATGGGCCGACGGATCGAGGTGAGGGCGGTAGCCGCCATCTCGTCGATGCTGCAGAGTCGGCGGGCGGCATCCAGCGACGACACCATGACGGCGAACGGCTTGTCGTCACGTGCCTTTCGTCGGCGCAGTTCGGTCACTGCGTCCTGGTCGGTTGCATCGGCGACGAGGTGGTACCCACCGATGCCCTTCATCGCCACGATGCGTCCTGATGCGATCGCCTCGAGCGCGGCGTCGAGCGCGACGGGACCGAACAGCTGCGTCGGTGGTCACGGCCGTGCGCCAGATCAGTTGCGGGCCACACACCGGGCAGGCGTTGGGTTGGGCGTGGAAGCGGCGATCTGCTGGGTCGTCGTATTCGGCCTCGCATCGGGAACACATCGAGAATCCGGCCATGGTCGTCGCCGGCCGGTCGTACGGAACGCCGAGCACGATGGTGTACCGCGGGCCGCAGTTCGTGCAGTTCGTGAAGGCGTAGCCGTAGCGCCGGTCGTCGGGGTCGTCGATCTCGGCGAGGCAGTCGTCGCAGGTTGCGGTATCGATGCTGATCGGCACATCGGCGGATCCGGCGTCGCGGCTTTCGATGATGTGGAAGCCGTCGGTCGCCGCGGCCGAAGTCGGCAGCTGTTCGGCGGCGACGCCGGTCACCCGCGCCAGCGGCGGGGCGTCATCGACGAGCAGGCGGGTCAGCTCGGCGACGGCTTCGGCCGGGCCCTCGACCTCGATCAACACACCCGCGCTGTCATTCAGCACGTATCCGACCAAGCCGAGAGCGACCGCATGGCGGTACACGAATGGGCGGAAGCCGACGCCTTGCACGGTGCCCGTGACCCGCAGCCGCTCTCTGGTGGTCGACCGGGTTGACACGGTCAGCAGATGCGGGGGAGCGGGTCACCCACGAGCATGTCGACGATCCTGGTCCCACCGAAGCTGGTCAGCAGCACGACGATCGCTTCTGGCTCGGCCACGATCTCGCCGATGCGCGCCGCGTGTGCGCCGATCGGATTCGATCGCATCGCGGCGAGCGCGGCGTCGGCCTCGTGTGGGGCGACCACGGCGACCAACTTGCCCTCGTTGGCCACGTAGAGCGGGTCGATCCCCAGCAGATCGCATGCCCCAACCACGGCGGGCGCGATCGGAAGCAGTGTCTCGTCGAGCACCACACCGAGGTTGGTGTCGCGGGCCAGTTCGTTGCACACCGTCGCCACCCCGCCACGGGTCGGATCGCGCATCCACCGTGTTGACGGCGCAGCGGTCAGCAATGCATCGACCAGCTCACCGAGTGCTGCGGTGTCGGAGCGGATGTCGGCGTCGAGCATGAGGTCGCCGCGAGCCAACATCACGGCCATCCCGTGGTCGGCCATCGTGCCGGAGAGCAGCACCACATCGCCCGGCCGCACGAGCTCTGCGCCGAGGTCACGGCCCGCGGGGATCACGCCGACCCCCGCCGTCGTGATGTACAAGCCGTCTGCAGCGCCCTTGCCGACCACCTTCGTGTCGCCGGTGACCAGTCGAACACCTGCAGCTGCCGCGGCCTCCGCCATGTCGGCGGCGATCTCGTGCAGCTCGGCGATCGGGAAGCCCTCCTCGATCACGAACGCGGCCGAGAGCCACGCCGAGGTCGCCCCCGAGACGGCGAGGTCGTTGACCGTGCCGTGGACCGCGAGGTGGCCGATCGAGCCGCCGGGGAAGCGGCGTGGCTGCACCACGAACGAATCGGTGGTGAACGCCAGCCGTTCGCCGGTCGGCAGCGTGAGGGTCGCGGCATCGGCGAGCGGGCCCGTGTCGTCGCCGTTGAACGCCTCGACGAACACGGCATCGACCAATGCCGCCGAGGCCTTGCCTCCGGCGCCATGGGCAAGGGTGACGAGGTCGTCGGTCAGCCGTGGTCGCCGGCGTCGGAACGCTTCGATTCGATCCAGCACGGCGGCATGTCGATCGTCAATGCTCGTCATCGTTGGCCTCCGGCCTCGGGCGTCGATTGAAGGGACAGGCGGGCTTGCACGGCGCGCCAGAGTGCGAATCCAATGGCTGCCTGTGTCTCCTGGATGCGGTGCACGCTGTCGGCGTCGACCACCAGGCAGTGCTGCACGTGCGGCGACGCTGCCATCTCGCCGCCCGAGTAGCCGGCGATGCCGATCGTCAGCAGCCCGCGGGCAGCGGCGTCGCTGAACGCGTGCAGCAGGTTGCGCGAGTTGCCGCTGGTGGACAGCCCGATCGCCACGTCGCGCTGGTCGGCGTGGGCGATCAGCTGGCGCGAGAAGACCAGCTCGAAACCGACGTCGTTGCCGAGAGCCGTCAGCACCGCGGAGTCCGCGACCAGGTTGCGTGCCGGGAGCGGCCGGCCCCACGGAGGCTGGATGAACAGCGCGGCCAGGGACGCTGCGTCGGTGGAGCTGCCACCGTTGCCGAACACGAACAGCCGCCCGCCGTGCTGCAACCGCACCGCCATCGCCGCGGCGGCCGACTCGATGACGTCGGCAGCCCGGTCGAGCGTTGCGTCGCGAAGCTCGGCACTGGCTTGCTGCTTGGCGCGGGCCGAGTGAGCGAGGTCGGTCAACAACGAACCGGCATCGTGCTCGTCGGCCTCGATGAACGGATACAGGAAGTCGGTGGCGTCGCTCACGGGACCTCCGAGATCGCCGCGCCGGCGTGAATCAGCACGAGATCGCCCGGCGCGACGGACGGAACGATCGTCGTGTCGATCGTCTCGATCCCGGTGGCAGTACGCACACGCGCCAGCCCGCCTGTGCCGGCGGTGATCACTTCGCCGATGCGTCCTTCGTCGGAGCACGTGATGCACACCTCGTCTCCGCAGTCGGTCTCGGGTCGCACTTCGAGCAGCCCTGGGTGTTCGAAGCACACGTGCGTCAGCTCCCACAGCACGTGGTACAGCAGCACCAGCCGCCCGTCGTAGGCGGCAGGCGTGGCGACCGCGTCGGCAACCTCGTTGCCAACCTCGGATGTGTCCTCTTCGAGCCAGACGATGTGGTCGGCGGAGCGCGCCGCGGGGCTCGACCCGGCACCCATCCACACGGTTGTCACTCCCCAGGCCTGCGCCCGGCGCATCACGGCACACGTCGGCCTGGAGTCGCTCGGGCTGATCGCCAGCACGACATCGCCGGCCCGGACGAGCGATCGCAGCGCCGTGACCGGATCGCCGGAGTCGAGGCTGACTGCTGGAAACGCGCGCTTGCCGACGAGCACCGGATGCACGAACTCCACCGCCACGTGGCGGGCGTGCTCTGGCCATTCCGGCGCGATGCACCACAGAGTTGCGCCGTCCGCAAGTCGCCGGGCAAGTGACAACGCCGCGACAGCGAGAGGTTCGCCGAAATCGGCCATCGCCCGGACAGTACGCCGTTCGACGCGCAGCGGCAAGGCCCGACGTGGAGGCTGCGATCGCGCGGAACTCCTGAGTCGCGACGTGCGGTATGGTTCGCCACCGATGGGGGATCAGAGCGAGGCTGGCGCAGTTGCGGCACTCGAATTGGCCGACGGAGCAGTCGTCGTTCGCGCCACGCCGGGCGCCGCGGACGTGCTCGGAATGCCGGCTGACGAGCTGATCGGCCGCGTCATCCGCGTCGTCGGCATTGGCGACCAATCTGCTGACCACGTCGACGCAGGCGGCAGGGCGATGTTCGACATCTTCGCCGACCTCTCGGCGCTGGCACTGTTCAGCCAGGACAGCCAGGGTCGCATCGTGCGGTGGAACCGTGGCGCCGAACTGATCTTCGGGTACGACGAGGTCGAGATCGTCGGGAACGCCCTGACCTCGATCGCCCCGCCGCATCTGCAGGCCGATCTGGAGGTCGTCGAACAGCGCGTCGCGGCAGGTGAGCGCATCGATCGCGTCTTCACCGAGATTCAGCGCAAGGACGGGATGCCGGTGCCGATCGCCTTGTCGGTCTCACCGGTCATGGACTCGTCCGGGGTGTACATCGGCGCCATGGGAGTTGCGCAAGAACTGACCGAGACGCGGCTCGCGCAGGCCGCACTGGCCGAGGTCGAGCAACGCTTCGGCGAGTGGGAGGCACTGGCCCACGTCGGTCGCTGGTTGTGGGATGTCGGAACCGACGCGGTGCAATGGAGCGACGAGTTGCACCGGATGCATGGTGTGGATCCGCTCGAGTTCGAAGGCACGTTGGCGGCGCACCTCAGCGTGGTCCATCCTGACGATCGCGAACGTGTCCGTTCACTGATGGAAGGCGCGGTCGCCGGCAATCAGGCCTTCGAGGACGAGTACCGCCTGGCCGAAGAGGGCACGACGCGTTGGGTCGCGATGCGTGCCGAACCCACCGTCGGTTCATCGGGCGACGTCGTTGGCCTCCGCGGTGTCACACAGGCCATCTCGGTCAGCGCCGTCCAACGATGAGCCGAACGCGGTCGAGGAGATCGCCGGTGTCGCCAGCTGCTTTCGATGGTTCGCGGCCCTTCTCCATCATCGTCGCCAACCCGTGAAGCGACTGCGCCGCGTGCGAGCGAAGTGCTCTGACGAAGTCGTGGAACTCGTCGGATTCGCGGATCGCGTTCACCGCGTCGACCACCTCATCGAGTGATTCACCCCCGGCCCGGGCGCCCATCACATACCCAGCTGCGAAGACCAGCAGCAGTCCCATCGTGTCGTCCTTTCAATCGTCTCGCGCATTGGTCTGTTGTCTGACCGTGGAGTTGGTGTGCTCGTCGAGCTCCGCTTCGACCTGGAGGCCGACGACGACGTCGGGGTAGATCCGCAGCATCAAGACCGTGGGTGAGGCGACGCCGAAGTCTCGGATGTCGACGACCTGTTCGCCGCGTACGACCAAGGTGTGGTCGGTCGGCATCGCTACCGAGACCGTGCCGTCGAGTGGGCGGCTGACGCCGTGAAACGTCACTTCACCTCGCAGCTGGAACCGCCCGGCGGTTCTGAGCGCCGTGCAGCCGCGCAGATCGAGACTGACCGTGGGGTGTCGTCGGGCATCGATACGGCGGAGCAGTTCGGCGTCGTAGAGGCTGTTGCCCGAACGAAGTTGGTCGACCTCGATCTCGAGGTGCGCGGCAGGAGGTGGCGACGAACAGACGCGGCGGCCCGCCACAGTCGCCCCGATCGAGCCGGTCACGCCGATGGCGCCGAACGTGATCGGGCCGACGGACGAACGGGCGTTGATCATCACCGCCGAACGGTCGGGCACGACGCGGAAGGCGTGCGCCGAGACCGGTTCCTGCTCGCCGTCGGGATCGTCGGGATCGACGTCGCCGGCTGAACCGACGCTGGGCACCGGCGACAGCAGCGATCCTCTGCCACGTTCGATCTGCGATGTCGGCGACACGGCGGACCACGAGGTGGCGGTGACGGCCTGCCAGCCGCCCTCGACCTCGGCAAGCACCGCGTCGACGGTTCCCGTCGCGACGTATCGGCGCAGCACACGATCCAGGCCGTCGCGCTCCTGCTTGATCACGCCCATCCAGCGCCGAAGCACGTGCTCGCCCTGCTCGGTCAGGTCGTACACACGGCGGCCCTGCCCAGCCAGTGATGTTTCCGGCGAGGATGCGATCAGCCCGTCGGCTTCCAACTGGGCGAGGGCCCGGTAGACACTTGGTCGGTCGACGCGGCCGACTTGCAACCCGTGCAACCCCTTGGCCAACCCATAGCCGTGGCGGGGCTCCTCGGCGAGCAGGAGCAAGATGGCAGGGAGCAGGAAGTGGCGCGGCGCTGCGACCTCGAAGCGGGAGTGGCGATTTGCCTGCCATCCGACGGTCGCATCGTGCTCGATCACTGCTGCCCCCAAAGCTGCTACTTGAACGAAGTGGTGGGCCCCCGTTGGCGACCAATGCACCAACCCGGCTCTTCCTATATTCCGCTCTTGCGGTTGTCAAGGCGTTGTGTGGACGGAATGTTCTCTAGGCTCTCGCCGTGCACGAGCTCTCGATCTGCACCGCGATCGCCAAGATCGCCCATCAGGCTGCGGCCGGCCGGCCGGTCGAACGCGTGCGAGTCGACATCGGTCATCTCCGCCAAGTGGTGCCCGACACGTTGCGGCACAGCTGGGACATGGTCGTGTTCGGCACGCCGTTCGAGGGGGTGCCGCTGGAGGTGCGTGCCGTGCCGGCAGTGATCGAGTGCCGCCAATGCGGCACACACACCGAGCTCGACGATCCCATCTTTCGTTGCGGCGTGTGCGGCTCGACGGACACGACGGTGGTCAGCGGCGACGAGCTCTTCGTCACGTCGCTCGATCTCACGGTCGACGCGTAACGCTGTCAGTGCAGCGAGAAGATCGCCTTTCGCAGCTCGGCGATCGTGTCATCGAGCAATGCGATCGTCGTCTCGATGCGGTCCTGGGTTGGGGCATCGACGCTCTGACACGTCGATTGGAGCTGCAGACCCGCCGCGAACAGTCGGTGGATCACCGAGTCGTACAGCCCGTCGGCGATCCGCTCCCGATCGGAGGCCACGGCCGTCGCGCACGCTTCACTCCGCATCGCCTGCTGTGATTCGGCCGTCGGGTGGTGGTGTTCGGCGGTGGTTGGCAGCCGCGCCATGCGGATTTGCTGTCGCGCGTCGCCGTCATCAGAGTCCCGGAACGGCGCATCGGCGGAGAATTCGCTGGCAGTTCGTGGTTGCACATGTCGGGCTCCTCGTGACGAGGGCGCAACCAGGGGTCCGGAGCGGCGCAACTGTGGATGGGAGGTTCATAGGGACCTTGTACCCGGGACGTAGGGGAATTAGACCTCGTCACGCCAGTTGCGCCCGGATCATTGCCCTCGTACGGTGGACAGATGCTCCCGCACGTCAACCCCACGATCCTGATGGGGTTCTACTACTTTCCGCGGGGCGGTAGCGCGCAGGTCGTGCGCTACCTGAGCCGCGCCCTCGGCGGCACACGCTGGCGGCCGACGTTGTTCGCGGGTTCGCTCGGCGGCCCGACCGAGAGCTCGAACGCACATCACTTCTTCGGCGACATCGATTGCCATTCGCTGGATTTCTCCGCAGCTCAGTCACAGTGGCGCGCCGGTGGTGACCCGATGGCCGAGACGGTGCCGATGCCGGCGTCGTACGAGGACAAGCCGGGTGTGCCTGATCGGATCTTCTTCGACCTCGACGACGCCGCCTACGACCGGCAGGTCGTCAGCTGGACCACGTTCTTCGCGACATTTTCCGATGATGCCCCGACAGCGGTGCACCTCCATCACCTCACGCCGATGCACGAGGCGGTCAACGCGTTGTGGCCCGACGTGCCGGTGATCACCCACCTTCACGGGACCGAGTTGAAGATGCTTGCCTCAGCACACGACGCAGAGGCGGGTAGACGGCGCTCGGCGATGGACGGGCGAATGGGTCGAGCGCCTGCAGCGGTGGGCCGCGAGACTCCAGCCGCGTCGTCGTTGTCGCCGATCACGACGCGCACGCTGGCACAGCAGTTGCTGCCGGTCGACCCGAGCCGCCTCACGAAGATCAAGAGTGGCGTCGATACCGAGGTGTTCGCTCCCCGTGCACGGTCTCGCCGGCAGCGGCTCGCACTTGTGGCATCGCTGCCTGGTCGATGAGCCGCGCGGCTGGAGCCCGGGCTGCCCCGAGGGCTCGATTCACTACGCCACCGACGATCTCCGGGCCTTCACCGATGATGATGGCCAGCAGGTCCCCGTGGTGATGTTCGCTGGTCGGTTCATGCAGTTCAAACGACTGCAACTGCTCATCGAGGCGCACCACATGATGCGAACGACGACCACGTGTCGATCGGTGTTGATCGTGGCCGGCGGGTTTCCGGGGGAGTGGGAGGGCGAGCATCCCTACGACACCGTCCGCCGACTCGGAGCAACGGACGTCTTCTTCGTCGGCTGGCTCGATCACCATGATCTGGCCGAGATCCTCAACTGCAGCGACGTGTTCGCCGCCCCGTCGGTCGACGAGCCGTTCGGCCTCGTCTACCTCGAGGCGATGGCCAGCGGCGTCCCGCCAATTGCGACCAGTACGGGTGGGCCGCTGTCGTTCATCAACGTCGATCCCCAGAACCCGACGGGCTGGCTCGTGCCTCCCGACGACGTCGCCTCGACCAGCCAGGCGCTGACCGAAGCGGTGTCGGACGCGGAGGAGCGGACCCGACGAGGGACGAGTGCTGCGCGGTTCATTCGCGAGCGGTACTCGTGGGAGACGACCGCCGAAGCGTTTGCCGCGCTCTACGACGAGGTCAGCGTCGAGTCGAAGCGATCGATGCTGTCCCAGCCCGCAGTGCCATCGTCACCTCGACCGGAGCGGCCGACCAGCGGCGTGGCGTAGGACAGGATTGCGGCCGTCCCGTCGTCGGGCAGCAGATGCACAATCAGGTCGTCGCCGACCACCTCGGCCCAGATCGGGTTGTGCGTGGCCACTCGGCCGGTCGTTGGGGAGTACGCCGGAAAGGGCACCTCGCGCTGCATGACCAGTTCATCGACATCGAGCAGCCCGAGACCTCCGAGCCAGCCGGGCCCGGAGGCGAGACCGACCTCGGCCACGCCGCCACACAGCAGATGGCCACTGTCGAGCCATTGGCAGTCTTGATGGTCGACGAAGAAGGCCGGATTGACGCGGGCGGCGCGGAGATGACCGTCGACGGTCCAGCGGTAGAAGTGCCGCGAGCCCCACGACCAGCCGATGAGATCGCCATCCGCCCCGCAGCGGGCCATCGCGCCGATGTGATCGTCGACATCGAACGCCACCTCCGGCGTCTCGCCCGGCACCAAGCGGTAGACCGTCGTCGTCGAGTCGGGCCGGTACTCGGCACACGGGATCCACAGCGCAGCGCCGTCGAAGTCCATCCCGCCGGGGTGGTATCGATCGGCATCACCGACCGACACCTCCTCGATCAGTTCACCGCCGCGGTCGACCGCCATCACCAGTCCACGTCGGTCGACGACATCGACGGTCGAGATCCACCACGCCGAACCGATTCGAGCCATTCCTTGCGGGTGGTGGACGTCGAACCGCAGCGGCAACTCGTCGACCAGCCGCCAGGTGGTTGCTCGGGTCATCGACGCGACGGTCGCAGCGATGGCTGCATCCGTGCGTGTCGGGTTCTGCAACATGTGCGGCAAAGTCTTGCGGACGCGAGGTGACGCAACGTTGATACTCGGTGACGGAGAGATGTTCACACGATGAACATCGGTCGATGTCGTGCCTGGCCGAAGTCAAAAGCTCGTGCGTTCGCGCCGACCTCGTCGGCGGTGACCGGCTGCGGAACCAAGCGGGTCAGGCGCCCGGCACCGCGTCGAGCACGGACCGCAAGGCCTGGGCAGCGCCCAGCAGCGCGGCGCTCTCGAACGGCACCACGATCTTGGTGTTGTCACTGTCGGCGAACTTCGACAAGGTCTCGAGCTGCAAGATGGCGATCAGCGACGGATCCGGGTTGGCCGCGCGGATCGCGTTGTACACGCTGGCGATGGCCTCGGCCCGGCCTTCTGCCTCGAGGATGTACGCCTGTCGCTGGCCCTCGGCTCGCAAGATCGCGGATGCTCGCTCGCCCTCGGCGCCGCGGATCGCGGCCTTTGCGGCACCGTCGGCGATGTTGATCGCCGATTGCTGGTTGCCCTCGGATTGCAGGATCTTCGCCCGCTTCTCCTGATCGGCTTGCTTCTGCAACGCCAATGCCTCGAGGATCTTCGGTGGCGGTGTGATCTCGACGATCTCGATGCGGGCGATGCGGATGCCCCACTTGTCGGTGACGGCCTCCATCTGGGACTGCACGTCGGTGTTGATCCGCTCGCGTTCCGAGAGCGCTTCGTCGAGTGACAGCGTGCCGATGACCGACCGCAGCGCGGTGCGCGCCAGCGCATCGATGGCGATGCCGAAGTTGGCGACACTGAACAGCGCCTGCTTGGCGTCGACGATCTGGGTGAAGATCGTCGCGTTGACCGTGACGACCACGTTGTCTCGCGTGATCACCTCTTGCCGATCGCCGGGCACCGGGATCTCACGCATGTCGACGCGTTGCAGCGAGTCGATGAACGGGCCGATGATCACCAGGCCCGGCTCGTGGGTCTTGCGGTACTCGCCGAGGCGCTTGACGACGCCGACCTCGCCCTGCTGCACGATGTTGACCATCCTGCGCAGCATGAAGAGGAGGACGAGGACAACGAGTCCAGCAACCACCAAGGCGCCGATGGCGCCGTTCCCTAACGCGATCATGTGAGCTCCCAATGTTCTTCTGCGGCTCGAACCGACAGAGTTGTGCCGACGACGTTCGTGACGATCACGGCGGTCGAGGGCGGAATCGACGTTCCATCGCTGGTCACTGCCAGCCACGTCTCACCGAGCAATCGAACGTGCCCGCTGGAATCGAGGCACACCTCGTCGACGGTGAGGCCGCGTGCGCCGATCAACCCGCCGTGCACTCCACGGATGGACGTGCCGGGGCCGCGCCGGGCGAATGCTTCACTCATGTGCGGTCGCACGAACACCACACCGGCGGTTCCGACCCCGACCGCGACGCAGGCTTGGATGACGACGTGCGATGGGGCGGCGACAGCGACGGCCGCTGCGGCAGCAGAGCCGGCAGCGCCGAACATTGCAAAGAACGCCATGTGATGCAGCTCCACCCCGACGAGCAGCACGCACAACAGGATCCATACGAGGGCCACAACAGCCACCTCCGAAGAAATCTAGGCTGCCGATTTCGACAAACCGACTGCGTCGGGCGCGGTTTCACGCTCTCTCAGCGGCGACCTCGAGCCCTATTCGGGACGAGAACGCAGGCCGTTGACCGAGGCGAGCAGCCACACCACGAGGCACAGCATGTAGACCTGCTGTTGCACGTCAGGCGAGAACGGCCCGGAGCGGGCGAACGAGACGGCGCCGACCCCTCCCGGACCGGGTGGGCGGATTGAGCGCCGCCGCGTCGACCGGTCAGCCACGGTCTTGCCACGTACAGACGCACGCTTCGTTGCCCTCGGGATCGGCGAGGATCCAGAACGCCCGTGCCCGGGAGTCGCTGACCAGGTGCCCGCCGGCAGCGATCGCCGCGGCGACGCGTTGCTCGGCGACGTCGTGCGGCACGGTCACGTCGAGGTGGATGCGGTTGCGTTGTGGCCGCGGACCATCCATCTGCTGGAACCAGAACGCCGGGCCGATCCGAAGAGGGTCGACGAGAGCGATGATCTGACCTCCGGGCTTCCTCGGCGGCTCGTCGACGTAGGCGAGCAGCGCCTTCCAGAACGGCCGCACGGCATCGATGTCGATGGCGTCGATCGCCACTTCGAGACCGACCGCGGCACCGGGCTCGCTGGTCAGGCCGGCTTCGGCGGCCAACGCCGAGATCGTGGTGGCCAACGCCACGTCGGCGTCGGTGAGGCTGTTCGTCGCGTGAGTGCGCAAGGCCACGTGCACGTAGCCGGGATAGCGAAGATCGACGTCGGGATGATGGTTCTGCTGCCGGGCCGCCTCGGCGACGTGACCGATGAACTCGGACCCTGCCTGGAACGAGGGCGCCCGGAATCCGGCCTCGATGCGGCCCAGCAGCACTCGCCAGTCGGGCAGGTCGGTGTGCGCGTGGAACTCCGATGGGGAGACGGGGTCGGCCATCGTGCCGATGTTACGGCCTCACCGGTCGGCCAATCTCGCTACCACTGGGGCGAAGTCGTCGATGCTCGCCGGCGACACCGACGTCGAGCGTTTGACGCCGGGCGCCCCCATGCGGGGCCGCAGACGTCAAACGCTGGATGGTGGAGCGCCTGAGTGAGTTTGCTGGTGAACTCGGCACGGTCGTCGGCCAGGTGGTTCGTGAGGACGTAGTCCGTGTCGACGCGATACCGGCGAAGTGGTGTCCTGACGACGACCGGCTCGACAACGGTCTGGTCGAGCATCATCGCACGTCGCCGGTGCTGGGCGTCGCCTCGGCGGGCAGGAACACGAGGGCGATCACGGCGCCGGCCACCGCGAAACCTGCGGCGACCAAGCTGGTCGTGTGCAACCCGTTGACGAACGCCGACTTGGCGCCGTCGGCCAACGCCTTGCCTTGGGGTCCACCGATCTTGTCGGCCACTGCGACTGCGCCGGTCACCGAGTGCTTCGCCGCGGCTCTGGCCTCCTCCGGCAACGGGGCGCCGGCGAGGAGGTGTGTCATCCGCGACCCGAACACCGACGACAGCACGCTGCCGAGCACGGCGACACCAAGGGCGCCGCCGATCTCGCGCGTCGTGTCGTTGACGGCTGACCCGACCCCGGCCTGGGCGGGTGGAAGCGACCCCATGATGGACTCCGTTGCCGGCGCCATCGTCAACCCCATGCCGGCGGCGAGCACGATCAGCGAGACCAGGATCGGCGTGGAGCCGGAGTCGGTCTGCAGGCGAGTCATCAGCAACAGACCGAGCGACACCGTGACGAGTCCGACGGTGACGATGATCTTGGAACCGAAGCGTGCGGCGAGCTTCGCCGACGGAGGCGACACGATGAGCAGCGTCGCGGCCAGGGGCAGGTAGCGCACGCCCGACTGCATTGCGCTGTAACCCAGCACCGATTGCAGGTACTGGCTGACGAGGAACAACGTGCCGAAGAGGGCGAAGAACGTGAGCGTGACGGCGGCGCTGGCCGCTGAGAAGCGACGGTTCTGGAAGAACGTGAGGTTGAGCATCGGTTGTGCCTGCCGGCGTTCGAACGTCACGAAGGCGCCGAGCACCGCCGTGGCGGCGGCGAACGCCAGCAACGTGCGCGGGCTCGTCCATCCCTGCTCGGGCGCTTCGATGATCGCCCACAGCAGCAGTGTCAGTCCGGCCATCGACAAGACCGCGCCGCCGAGATCGAGGCTCGGCGCATCGGGGTCACGAGACGGTGGCACCACGAGCACGCACCCGACGATCGCCAGCAGCAACACCGGAATGTTGACGAGGAACACCGAGCCCCACGAGAAGTGCTCGATCAACCAACCGCCGGTCACCGGCCCGAGTGCGACGCCCAGGCCGGAGCAACCGGCCCAGATGGCGATGGCCTTGGCACGTTCTTTCGGATCGCGAAAGACGTTGGTCAGGATCGACAGCGTCGCCGGCATGATCAGTGCGCCGCCGACGCCCATCACGGCGCGGCAAGCGATCAGTTGCGACGACGAGCCCGCCATCGAGGCGGCGATCGAACCAACTCCGAAGATCGCCATACCCGACATCAGCGCGCCTCGACGGCCGAACTTGTCGCCGAGGAAGCCGGCGGTCAACAGGAGGCCGGCGAAGACGAGCACGTAGCTGTCGACGATCCATTGCAGCTGCGATGCGGAGGCGTTGAGCTCGCGTGCCAACGTCGGAAGCGCGACGTTGAGGATGGTGTTGTCGACCGAGATCATCACCAAGGTCAGGCACAGAACGGCGAGTGTGCGCCATCGCCGGCGGTGCATTCTCTCTTCGGTGGCGTCGAGCTCGGCGTCGAGTCCGTCGAGGTCCAGGTCGAATTGGTACGTGGATGTATCGGTAGTCATGGGCACATGGTGACGGCTGGCGCTGACGTGTCGCTGAGACGCGCCGGCGGCGAGCGCATCAGCGGCGGCTCAGGCAATTGTCAGATCGTGTGCCGGTGCAACACCGCACTTTCTGCCTCATCACTACACACGAATTGGAGCCATACCATGACCGCAACACTCACCACACCACCGACGACAGCCTCCTTCGGGCACGGTTCTGCCGCCGCACGCGCCGTCGCTGCTACCAAGTGCGTCGCGAGAAGATCGGCTTCATCTTCCAGGCGTTCAACCTGGTGCCGACCCTCACCGCCATCGAGAACATCGCCCTGCCGATGACGCTCGGCCGGTCGCAAGCCCGACCGCGAGTGGCTCGACCTGGTGGTCGCGCACGGTCGGGCTCGAGCGAGCGGCTGCGGCACCGACCGAGCGAGCTTGTCGGGCGGCCAGCAGCAGCGGGTCGCCGTGGCCCGGGCGCTGGCCAGCCGCCCCGAGATCATCTTCGGCGACGAGCCGACCGGGAACCTCGACTCCCGCACCGGCGCCGAGATCCTCGAGTTCATGCGCCAGGCCGTCCGCGAGCTCGGCCAGACGATCGTCATGGTCACCCACGACCCGGTCGCCGCGTCCTACGCCGACCGCGTCGTCTTCCTCGCCGACGGCCGCATCGTCGACGAGATGTCCGACACCCACGCCCGACCGGGTGCTGGACCGCATCAAGCAGCATCGGCGAGTGATCGTCATGTTCCGGACCACCCTCAACAACCTCCGAGCCCGCAAGCTGCGGCTCCTCACCACCAGCCTCGCCGTCATGCTCGGCGTCGCCTTCATGGCGGGCACGCTCGTGCTCACCGACACCATCAGCACGCACGTTCGACGGTCTGTTCGACGACGCCAACGCCGGCACCGACGCCGTGCGTCCGCGGCGAGGCCGCCTTCGACCAGCGAACGGGTCGGGCGACCAACGGGCACGACTCGACGCAGGCGATGGTGGAGACCATCGCCGACGTGCCCGGCGTCGCCGTGGCCGAGGGCTACATCGAGGGCTACGCCCAGATCGTCGACCAGGACGGCGAGCCGATGGGCGACCCCGACATGGGTGCGCCCGACCAACGGCGGCCAACTGGATCGCCAACGACCGACCTCAACCCGTTCGAGCTCGCCGACGGCCGCGCGCCGCGGCCGACGACGAGATCGTCATGGACCGGGCCAACGCCGATCGACGGCGACTTCCAGGTCTGGGCGACTCCGCGTGCAGGTCATCACCCAGGCCGGCGTCGCAGACGGTACGACCGTGGTCGGCATCGCGACCTTCGGCGGCGCCGACAGCCGGGGCGGCGCGTCAGTTACGTGTTCTTCACGCCGACGCCGCCCAGCGGCTGATCGGCGAGCCCGGCAAGGTCGACGTCGATCAAGGTCGCTGGCCGCCGACGGCGTGACCGACGACCCAGCTCGTCGAGCGCGATCCGCCAGGCCGTGCCCGAGAGGGACGGAGGT
Source organism: Ilumatobacteraceae bacterium (assembly GCA_963805445.1). Taxonomy (GTDB): domain Bacteria; phylum Actinomycetota; class Acidimicrobiia; order Acidimicrobiales; family Ilumatobacteraceae; genus JAENVT01. Next base: position 417,991 of record CAWDUI010000038.1, read on the forward strand.
CCTCACCGGGGCGGAGATGGCGGCGGAGCAGACAGGCGGACGTGCAAGGAAGGGATCGGCTTCTTCAACACCTTCCTGATGAGCTTCGCCGTCATCGCCCTCTTCGTGGGCTCGTTCATCATCTACAACTCCTTCTCGATCCTCGTCGCCCAGCGGGGCAAGGAGATGGCGTTGATGCGGGCCATCGGCGCCAGCCGCCGCCAGGTGCTCGGGTCGGTCCTGATGGAGGCGATCGCCGTCGGGGCTCACGGCCTCGGTCGTCGGCCTCGCGGCCGGCATCGGCGTGGCCGGCCTGCTCGAAGGCGCTGCTCGACGCCGATCGGGCTCGAGATCCCCGACGGCAGCGTCGTCGTCAGCACCGTCGCACCGTGGTGGTGTCGATCGGTCGTCGGCGTCGGTGTGCGTCGCCTCGGCGATCTTCCCGGCTCGTGCGGCCGCGAAGGTGTCGCCGGTCGCGGCCATGCGTCGACGTCGCCGTCGACGTCGTCCGGCGCAGCCGTGGCCGCACGGTCACCGGCACGGTGATCACCGGCCTGGGCGCGGCGTCCATGGGTGCCGGCCTGTTCGGGGGTGCCGGCGCTGCCGTTGGTCGGCCTCGGCGCGGTGGCTGGTGTTCGTCGGTGTCGCCGTGCTCGGTCCGGTGCTGGCCCGCCCGCTGAGCCGGGTGCTCGGCTGCGCCCATGCGCCCGCCTCCGTGGGATGACCGGAACGCTCGCCCGGGAGAACGCCATGCGGAACCCCAAGCGAACGTGCGTCGACGGCCTCGGCCCTCATGATCGGCGTCGCCCTGGTCGGGCTTCATCACCATCCTGGCGTCGTCGACCAAGGCGTCGATCCACGACACGATGGCGGAGCGGTTCACCGGCGACATGGTCGTGCGCTCCACCACCGGTACGGCATCGGAGGCCTCGACCCGTCCGTCTGGCGGCCGACATCGCGGCACTGCCCGAGGTCGGCGCGGTCACCGGCTTCCGGATCGCCCCGGTCGAGCTGGACGGGCGAGAGCGTCGACGATGGTCGGCCGTCGACCCGCACGGCCGTTCGGCCAGATCGATCGACCTCGACGTCGAGCGACGGCTCGCTCGGCGATCTCGGCCCCGGCCGGATCGCCGTCGGACGCCGACACGGCCGACGCCGACCACGCTGGCAGCGTCGGTGACACCGTCGCGGCGACGTTCGCCGAGACGGGCGAGCAGACGCTGACGGTCGGCGGCGATCTACGCCGACGGTCCGACCTCGCCGGCCCGTACCTCATGGGGCTCGACACGTTCGAGGCGAACATCGCCGACGGCAGTTCGACGTGCAGGTGCTCGTCAAGGCCGCCGACGGAGTCGAGCATCGCCGAGGTCCGCTCGGCCGTCGCGCCCTCACCGACCGGTTACCCCAGGCCGAGCTCCAGGACCGCGACGAGTTCGTCGAGGCCGCAGAGCAGCGCAGATCGACCAGATGCTGAACCTGGTCTACGCCCTGCTGGGCCTCGCCGTGATCATCGCCCTCCTCGGCATCGCCAACACCTGGCGCTCTCGATCTTCGAGCGCACCCGGGAGCTGGGTCTGCTGCGGGCCGTGGGCATGACCCGCAGCCAGCTGCGGTCCACGGTGCGGTGGCGAGTCGGTCATCATCGCCCTACGCTTGGCGAGCTTGGTGAAGCGTTCGAAGTCGATTTCCTGTGGATCGATCATCAGTGCGTAGCCGCCGTCTCGACCTTCCAACGGCACATCGGTGATCAGCCGTCGCAGCTTGGACACCTGTGCCTGCAGGGCGTTGGCGGCGCCGCTTGGCGGGTTGTCACCCCACAAGAGGTCGGCGAGGTGGTCCGCCGAGACCGGCTGACCGGCGCGCAACAGCAGCGCGGCCAGGAGGATTCGGAGCTTGCTGCCCCGTAGCTCGACGGGGCAGCCCCCATTGTCGAGAACCTCGAGTGTTCCCAACACCCGGAATTCCACGAGACAACAGTAGTGGTCGCGCTGACCGAGGTCGTTCGAGTCGATTGGTCGACGTGGTCCGCGGACAGGTCACGACGCGTCGCGCTGTTGGAACCACCGCTCGACCACCGTCAGCGCCGCTGCATCGTCGGCGAACTCGCTGCACAGTTCGAGGTGTGCTTCGAGGGTTTCCGTGCTGGCCCGCAGATGCACGACGGCCTTGGCGGTGGCGAAGTAGGCCTGCGCCGCCGCGGCGTCGGCGCCTGTGAATGCAGAGGTCATCGCCATCGCCACAGTGTCGCTGTCAGCCGCTGCATGGCGTGATGATGACGTGCCTCGGCTTGGTGGGGGAGGTTGTGCCGGCGCTGGTCGTGCCCGGCGAGGTGGAAGAGGGGCGGGTTGAAGCTCATGGGTGTGGCCTTTCGGGTGAGGTGTGATGGCTCACTGTGCACCCTGTCGCTGAGGCGCCGCTGACCCGACCCTGAGATACGTCGTCGCCGTGCTCCTACTCGTCGGGTCGCTCACACATCGTGTTGGCGATCAGCACATCGCAGGGGGCCCTGCGGGCGACGTCGGTGGCGACAGCGCCGAGCAGCCGGGCTGCGCCCTGGACGCGGCGATTGCCGACCACGATGATGTCGGCTTCCAACCTGGTCGCCTCCTCGCACAGGGCGGTGGCGGGATCGTGGAGGCTCACGGTGCGCGTGATCGGCGAGGCGGGCAGTTCGCCGATGAGGGCGTCGAGGTACTGCTCGGCGGTCGAGAGCGTGTCGAGGTGCCAGCGATCGGTGGCTCCGACGGAAACATCGACTGCGTTGCGACGACTGACTGCCATCACGATGTGGAGCGCCTTGCCGCACGTTGCCGCCATCCTTGCCGCAGCGAACGCCGCGCGACGGGCAGTCTCGCTCTGGTCGACACCCACGATGATCATGTCCATGGGTGGATCATGGGCGACACCAGTCACGTCGGTGTCACCGGATCACTGGGCTAGCGTGACACCACGGTAACTGCTGTTCCGACGCCAGGACCAGCGATGATGGGGAGTTGGAGTCAACGTGAGGTTGGGGATCCTCGGGCGCATCGAGATCTGGGATGACACCGGTGCCACGGTGTCGCTGACGCCGCAGCTTCGGCGCCTCGTTGCGTTGCTCGTGGCGGCCGGAGGGGCTCCGGTGTCATCCGAGCGGATCGCCGACTACATCGCCGATGGTCGCATCGACGGCTCTGTGATCCGCACCGCCGTCTCACGCCTTCGCAAGTCGCTTGGCGACCGGATCGAGACGACCCTGTCCGGGTACCGCCTCGCGATCGGGCCCGGCGAGCTCGACGCCGACCGCTTCGCCGAGTTGAGTGATGGTGCACGCACGTGCTGCGCAGACGACCGCTACAGCGTGCTGACGGAGGGCTTGGGACTGTGGCGCGGCGCCGCCTTCGAGGAGTTCGCCGACGAGCCATGGGCGCTGGCCGCGGCCACCAGGCTGGAGGAGATGCGCGCCGTCGCCGTCGAGGATCTCGGCGAGGTCTTGATCGAACTGGGTCGAGCGTCCGAAGCAGTCGTGCTGCTCGAAGGTCATGTCGTCGAGCAGCCCTATCGGGAACGACCCGTCGCCCTGCTGATGCGCGCCCTCGCCGACACGGGCAGGGTCACCGAGTCGCTGCGCGCGTATCAACGCTTCCGCGCGACGGTGCGCGACGAGATCGGTATCGAGCCCACCTCGGCGTTGCGTGAGCTGGAGGCCGAGGTCCTCGGCGGTCTCGATCCGACCCGCGACGTCGCCGCACCGGCGCCTCGCCAACTGCCCGAGGGCACGGTCACCTTCATGTTCACCGATATCGAAGGGTCCACGGAGCGTTGGCAGAACGACGAGCAGGCGATGTCGACGGCATTGGCCAGCCACGACCTGATCATCCGGTCGGTCGTGGATGTGCACGGTGGCGCGGTGTTCAAGCACACGGGCGACGGAGTGTGTGCGGTGTTCACCTCTGCCCCCGCGGCAATATCCGCGGCCATCGACGCGCAGAAGCGGTTGTCGCTTCCGGTACGGATCGGCATCCACACGGGAGAGGCGGAACTCCGCGATGCCGACTACTTCGGCGCCACGATGAACCGGACTGCTCGCGTCATGGACGCCGGTCACGGCGGCCAGATCCTGGTGTCGTCGTCGACGGCATCGCTGTCGGCAGACTTCGAGTTGGTCGACCTCGGCGAACATCACCTCAAGGGGCTCGCCACGCCCGAGCGCCTGTTCCAGGTCGGCGGCGAGAGCTTTCCACCGCTGCGCGTCGCTCGCCAACGGGCCGGCAACATCCCCATCGAACTGACCACGTTCATCGGCCGCGGCGCGGAGGTGTCGGAGCTGTCGGACGAACTGGCCGACCATCGGTTGGTCACGTTGATCGGCGTGGGTGGCACCGGTAAGACGCGCATGGCCGTCGAGGTCGCCCATGCGACGGCCGCGCTGTTCCCCGATGGATGTTGGATGATCGAGCTCGCTGCCATCGCTGACGAGGAAGGGGTGCCGTTCGCTTTCGCCTCTGGGCTGGGGATCATCGCCCCCACCGAGCGCGACGTCGTCGACGACATCATCAGGCGGTTACGGCAGAAGCGCCTGTTGATCGTCGTCGACAACTGTGAACACCTGCTGTCGTCGGTTGCCGACGTGGTCGAGAAGCTGGTGGGATCATGCCCGTCGATCACGGTATTGGCCACGAGCCGCGAGCCCTTGATGGTCAGCGGCGAACGCCTGGTGCCGATCCCGTCGCTGGCGCTCACCGACGCCGAGCAACTGTTCATCGAGCGCGCTCATTCCGAAGCACCACATCTCGTGATCGACGCCGAACAGGCCGCCGCGATCCGCGAGCTGTGCGTGCGCCTCGACTGCCTGCCTCTGGCGATCGAGCTGGCGGCGTCTCGCGTTCGGGCGTTGACGCCGGTCGAGATCGTCGCCAACCTCGGGGAACGGTTCCGTCTCCTCGTCGGCGGCAGGCGCTCACGAATGGAACGGCATCAGACCATGCGGGGAACCCTCGACTGGTCGTACGAGCTGTGCACCGAAGTCGAGCGCGACGTCTTCGACCGGCTGTCGGTGTTCCCTGCGGACTTCGATCTACGCGGCGCCCGTGCCGTCGCATCCTCCGACGGGGTCAGTGACCTCGATGTGATCGACGTCGTGCCGCAACTGGTGGACCGGTCGCTGCTGCACCACACGACCGTGAGCGACGGCACCACTAGGTACCGGATGCTCGAGACCATGCGCGCCTACGGTCGCGAGCACCTGCATCACGCCCACGCATCGGACGTCGTCCGCGAGCGTCACGCCCGCTACATCTCGGAACTCGTCGGCAAGCTGGCGCTGCGTACCTTCGGACCCGACGAGCGCGCCCAGCGTCAACGGATGCTCGACTACCTGCCCGACACGCGGGTGGCGTTGGAGTGGTTCATCGATCACGGTGAATGGGAGCAGGGGCTCAACGTCTCGGTCGCCGTAGCGGGCCTGGCAGAGCGAGAGTGCGCGGAAATGACGGGTCGACTGCGTGCCGCCGTGATCGCCTCGGGTGACGAGGTCGACTTCATGGATCTGCTCGACCACCTCGATCTGGGGCAGTCGACCCTGGAGGCGGAGGCGGTTGTCGATCCGCGTGGTTGGCGCATGATTCGCGCCGCCCGGCCGATCCCCACCGATCGGTACTCCTTGCCACCGCAGCTCCCGCTGGCCGCTGCGTCGATCACTCGCGAGGAGGCACACGAGTTGTTGGCCAGCCTCGACCTGGTTGCCGACGCCCCGCTGGCTGTTCGTTACGTCGCCGAGTGGGCAACCGTGCGGTGCCTGATCTTCTCGCGGCTCTGCGACCTCGTCGACGAGCCGTTCGCCCGCTTCGAGCAGTTGGTCCAGCAGCTGCACAGCGCAAACGCGGCAGGTGGGATCGCCGAGCTCCGGGGTCATCTCGCAGTGGCGAATGGTGACTGGGTCGCGGCCGCGTGCTGGTTCTCCGACACTGCCCAGACGCAATCTGGCGAGTTTCCGAACTGGTACCGCCTGGCGGTTGCCTGGCACGCGTTGACGGCAAACGCCATCGCTGGAAACAAGATCGCCGGCCGGGACCTCGGCGACCCCTGGCGCTGGTTCCGCAGCGAGTCGATCAACACGCTTGCCTGGCATGGTGCAGTGTCTTCGGCGATTGCTGTCGATCGGCTTGGCCGTCGCGACGTCTCGGACCGTCTCGTCAGCTGGGCACTGCGATCAGATCCAGGCGGCGTGATGGTCCGCTTCAAGCGCACGCTTGCCGCCGCCGGCCTCGACCACGAGCCGCCGGCGTCGACCGACGACCTCGACACCTTGATCGACGAGGTGATCGCGATCGGCGATCAGCTCGAACGGCTTCAGGCGTAAAGGTCAACGCGAAGCGGAGTTGCACGAGACGTTGGCCGTGCCCGGGTGCCGTCGTGCACGCTCGCGCTCGTGCCGAGATTCGCCGAGTCGGCCGGCGCCGACCACGCTGAGAAACCGGCCGACTCCCCCAGGTCAACAGTTGTGACCTTTCACGGTCTCATGGACCGAAGGCATCGGAAAGCAGAGGACTTACGGCTCTATAGGTCTGGAAGACCTCGGCTTTGAGTGACCGCTAACAGCTCAAATTCCAGCTTGAAGGGGACATCAATGGACGGGAAGTTGACCAGGAAACTGGTATCAGTAGTGGCCGCGTGTGCGCTGAGTCTGACGACCATGGTGCTGTCGCAGCAACGATGGAGCGGCGCCGACACCGCCGCCGCCGCGGCATCACCGATCGACGAGACCAAGGTGCCTCACTACTTCGGGCCCTACCCGAACTGGGCGAACAGCCCACAAGTGCTCGCCGATGCGATCGTCACGATCGGCCTCGGAACACCGACGCCGGTGTCGTTCGGCAACCCGCTGGTCGCTCGCGCCAACGCCACCGACTACGCCACCGCGCCGGGAGTGCTCGGCCCGGTGTTCGTGGTCCTTCCGACCGCAGTCTTACCCGCCGGCACGTTGCAGAGCTTCCAGACCTGGAACCAGGCGAACGCCGGGAGCAGCCCGACGCCATCCGCTGGTGGCCTGTTCCATGCCTACGTGCTTCGGCCCACTGGCACCGCCAGCCAGTACACGGTCGTGTACGACAGCGGGCAGCTCACGGTTCCGGCACTCGCCGACCCGGCGGTCTCGGAAGTCGCGACCTTCCCGGTCAGCCCGGCCGTCGACGTTCAGGCCGGTGATGTGGTCGGGTTCTACGGACAGGGCATTCCCGTCGACACAGGGATCACAGTGAACCCGGATCTCTTCAGCTATCCGGCCTCGAGTGACGCGACGCTGGCGACGAACGTGGCGCCCGCGCTCGCAGACACGCTCACGTTGGGCAGCGATCCCGGCTTCCCCGTGTACAGCGTGCAGGACCGCGCCGTACTCGTTCTCGGCCAGCGTCACGCCGACGATCGCAGATCCCGGCACAGGCGCCGAGGCGACGGCCACGGTCGATCCCAAGACGGGCGGAATCTCGGCGATCAACGTCACCAGCCCGGGTGCCGGTTACGTCGTGCCTCCGACCGTCACGATCACGTCGCCCGGCGTCACTCCGACCTCGCCCGCCAGCGCGAGTGCGGTGATCGCCACCGGTGTGGTCACCAGCATCGAGGTGAACGAGACCGGGTTCGGCTTCACGGCCCCATCAGTCACCTTCAGCGGTGGCAACCCGACCCCCGGCTTCGATGCGACGGCCGTCGCCAGCGGTGGCGTCGACAACGTCGTGCTGACCAATGGTGGAGCCGGGTACACGATCCAGCCGATCGTCGAGTTCGGTCTGCCGAACCTTCCCGATGGTGTGCCGGCGACCGGCTCGGCAACGATGGACGCCAACGGCGTCGTCACATCGATCGACGTCGTCAACCCGGGTTCCGGGTACACGACGGCTCCCACCGTGACGATTTGGGATGGCACCTCGAAGACTCTGCCGGCCACGTTCGCCACAGCGGAGGCAACGATCGGCATCGGTCAGATCGACATCACCTCGGGTGGCCAGGGCTATGACTCGGCGCCCGACAGTCGCGATCAACGACACCGTCGGTATCGCCGACAAGGGTGCCAGCGCAACCGCAACGGTCGCGGTCGAGGGCTCGCGTCACCGCGATCAACGTCACGGCGTCGGGCGCTGGATACCTCACGCCCGGCCTGAAGAAGTTCGTCGACACGCTGGCGGGCCTCGGCCCCGACGCGAAGAACAACCTCGGCAACTACATCCCGGTCGCAGTCCCCGACACCACCACGTACCCCGGTGCCGACTACTACGAGATCGCTCTGGTGCAGTACCGCCAGAAGTTCGCTTCGAGCCTGCCACCAACCTTGCTGCGTGGATACGTCCAGCTCTCCACGACCGTGGTGCCCGGTGCCCACGTCGCGCTGACCAACGCCAGCCTCGATCCGAACGGTGCCGCCAGCCCGGTGCTGCTTCCCGACGGCAGCCAGGCTATGGCGTCGACGCCCCCTTCTACCTCGGTCCGACGATCGTTGCCGAGAAGAACAAGCCGGTGCGCATCCTGTTCCGCAACCTGCTCCCGAACGGTCAGGCCGGCAACCTGTTCCTGCCGGTCGACACCTCGCTGATGGGCGCCGGAATGGGCCCGGACGCGGTGATGCCAGATCCGGCAACCATCTTGCCCGATGGCTCATTCGTACCGATGGACATGGCAGCGGATCAGGGATCAGTCACCGACGCCGTCCGCAACCCCGAGTGTGGCCAGATTCCCAAGCCCGTCACGTGCTACACCGAGAATCGGGCGACGTTGCACCTGCACGGGGGAATCACCCCGTGGATCAGCGACGGCACCCCGCATCAGTGGATCACGCCCTCGGGTGAGAACACCGACTACCCGAAGGGCGTCAGCGTCAGCAACGTGCCCGATATGGCCGACCCGGGCCCCGGTGCAGAGACGTTCTTCTACACCAACCAGCAGAGTGCTCGCCTGATGTTCTACCACGACCACGCGTGGGGCATCACTCGACTGAACGTGTACGCCGGCGAAGCCGCCCCGTACCTGGTGACCGATTCGATGGAGCAGCAGTTGATCGCCCCAGGCGGCGCGCTGGACGGCCTGGGACTCGGAACGCCGCTCGTCGTCCAGGACAAGACGTTCGTGCCGAGCCCCGCCAAGATGGCCACGCTCGACCCGACGTGGGATTCCACGCGATGGGGCGGAGAGGGCAGCCTGTGGGCCCCGCATGTGTACATGCCCGCCCAGAACCCCAGTGACCCGTCCGGCATGAGCGCCTTCGGGCGCTGGATGTACGGCCCGTGGTTCTGGCCGCCGGCCAAGGATGCCAAGTACCCGCCGATCGCCAACCCGTACTACGACCCGACGTGTGATCCCGACGTCCAGCCGTTCTGCGAGCCGGCGTTGATCCCGTCGACACCGAACATCTCGGTGGGCATGGAGGCGTTCAACGACACCCCGATCGTCAATGGAACGGCCTACCCGACCACGACCGTGGATCCCAAGGCGTACCGCTACCGCATCCTGAACGCGGCGAACGACCGCTTCTGGAACCTGCAGTGGTACGTGGCCGATCCCACGACCGGAACGCTCAGCGAAGTCGCCCTGAAGCCTGCCGAACTGGCAGCCGCCCAGCTCGACCCCGACGTCTTCCCGACTCCCGATACGACCAAGAGCCCGGCAGGACCGAGCTGGATCCAGATCGGCACAGAGGGCGGGTTCCTGCCCACCCCCGTGGTCGTTCCGAACCAGCCGATCACCTGGATCACCGACCCCACGCGCTTTGACGTCGGCAACGTCGACAAGCATTCGTTGCTCTTGGCCCCGGCCGAACGCGCCGACGTGATCGTCGACTTCTCGCAGTACCGAGGAAAGACACTGATCCTGTACAACGACGCACCTGCCGCCTTCCCGGCACGTGTGAGCGGCTACGACTACTACACCGGTGGACCCGACCTGTCGCCGGTCGGAGCGCCGACCACCCTGCCCGGCTACGGACCCAACACCCGCACGATCATGCAGGTCAAGGTCTCCAACGCCGCTCCGGCAGTCGCCTTCGACCGCCCGAACAACACCAATGACCGGATGGGCGCCTTGATGGCCGCATTCGCTCACCATCCGGACGGCTCGGTGTGTTCGAGTCCGGCTCGGACCCGATCATCGTCGGCCAGGCCGCCTACAACACGACCTACGGCACGAACTTCGTCAGCAGCGGGTGGTGCAACAGCAAGACCTCGCCAACGGCCAAGTGCGACGGCTTCGCCCGGATCGCAGAAGGCGCGCAGCCGAGCGATACCTTCAAGTTCGACACGTTGAACGGTGCTCAACTGCAGATCCCATTCCAGCCGAAGGGCTTGCACGACGAGATGAACTCGGCGAACTTCGACGAGTGGGGCCGCATGACGGCCAACTTCGGGCTCGAAGCACCCGGTGCCACACCACTGCTGCAGAACATCATCCTGTATCCGTACGTGAACCCGGTGACCGAGATCCTGGACTCGTCGGGAATGCCGAGCAGCCTGCAGGTGACGCCGATCTCGTCGGGCACCGACGGGACGCAGATCTGGAAGATCACTCACAACGGCGTCGATACCCACCCGATTCACTTCCACCTGTACGACGTCCAGGTCATCAACAGGGTCACGTGGGACAACATCATCATCCCGCCCGAGCCGACCGAGCTCGGATGGAAGGACACGGTGCGGGTCAGCCCGCTCGAGGACACGATCATCGCACTGCGACCGATCGTGCCGACCCTCCCGTTCGCGGTGCCCGACAGCAGTCGTCCGCTCAACCCGATGATGCCCATCGGTGCGAGGGGGGACATCAACGGGCCGAACGGCACGGAGGCCGGCTTCAACAACACCGACACGAACGGCAACCCATCAACGCGATCGTCAACAAGATCGTCAACTTCGGGTGGGAGTACGTGTACCACTGCCACATCTTGAGCCACGAGGAGATGGACATGATGCGGCCGGTCGAGGTCCTCGTGCCGTGGACCGCACCACCGGCGCCGACAAACCTGACCTTCACGCGGGGCAGCGTCATCCTCAATTGGGTCGACGCGACCCCGGTCAACTACCTCGATCCGACCACATGGCACGACTCGAACTATGAGATCGGCTTCCGCATCGAGCAGGCTCCCGTCAGTGGTCCCGACGCCGGCGTGTTCACGCAGGTTGCGGTCGCACCGGCGAACTCCACCACCTTCACGTACGTCGCGGCCGACCCGACCATCACCTACGACTACAGGGTCACGGCCTTCAACGTTGCCGGCGATGCGCCGTCCAACGTGGTCAGGGTCGAGGGTCTGCCGGCGGCGCCGAGCGCGCTGACGGCGACGCTGCAGCAGAATGCGGCGCTGTCCGCGGGCAGCCAGGTCGCGCTCGACTGGACCAACAACGCAATGACCGCTTCGACCAACGTGGTCGAGCGGGCGGTCGTCACCAATGGCGTGGCCGGGGCGTACAGCGTGCTCGACAACACGTTGGCGCCGACCGCCACGAGCTACGTCGACACCACCGTGGTGCCCGGCGACTACAGCTATCGCGTCAACGCGGTGAACGTCATCGGCCCATCGGCGTACTCCAACGCCGCCACGGTCACGGTTCCGCAACCGGGCTCGACGACGATCGTGCTCAGTGCTCCGAACCCGTCCGGCTTCGGTCAGAGCGTGACCTTCACGGCCACGGTCAGCCCGGTTCTGGCGGCCGGAACACCCACCGGATCGGTCACGTTCAACGGCTCGGCCCCCGTGGCGCTCGACGCCGCCGGGCAGGCGACCTTCACAACATCGACGCTTCCCGCCGGCACGACAACCATGACGGCTGTGTACAGCGGCGACACCATCTTCGGTCCGAGCTCGGCCACCGTGGACCAAGTCGTCAACCTGGGCACGACCGCCACGTCGGTGGTCAGCGCCCCGAACGCGTCCGTCTTCGGTGACAATGTGACATTCACGGCCACCGTCTCGCCGACGGGCGTCGGAGTCCCGACCGGCTCCGTCGAGTTCTTCGACGGAACGACGAGCCTCGGCTCTGGAACGCTGGTCGGCAGCACCGCGACCTTCCAGACCGCAGGGCTCGCCGTCGGTAGTCACCAGATCACCGCGGTGTTCCACAGCGGTGGCGGGGCGTTCACCGGCAGCACCAGTCCGGTGCTGACCCACGTTGTCAACCGAGGCACGACGGCGGTCGCGCTGACGAGCAGCGTCAACCCATCCGCCGAAGGTGACAACGTCACCTTCACCGCCGGCGTCTCGATTCTCACGGGGGTCGGGTTCGCCAGCGGCACCGTCCAGTTCTTCGACGGTGGCGCGAGCCTCGGTACGACGTCGCTGTCCGGGGGGCAAGCCAGCATTTCGCTGACGTCTCTGGCAGTCGGTAGCCACTCGGTCACCGCCGTCTACAGCGGCGATGGGAACTTCTCCGGAAGCACTGCTGCGGCGCTGACACAGCGCGTGCTGCGGCGGGCCGTCACGGTGGTCACGAGCAATCGCTCACCGTCGGCCAACCTCGGCCAGTCCGTCACGTTCACTGCTGCGGTGACAGCGGCGATCGGCACAGGCGTGCCGACGGGCACCGTCCGGTTCAGCATCGACGGCGTCGACGTCGGCGTCGTGGTCGCTCTGAATGCGCAAGGAAGAGCGACGTATGCGACCGCAGCCCTATCCGCCGGCAGCCACACTGTGGTCGCCACCTACGGCGGTTCGACGACGTTCGCCAGCAGCGTCAGCGCCCCGTTCACCCAGGTCGTCAACCAAGCGGCTTCGACCACGGTGCTGACGAGCAATCGCAACCCGTCCGTCTTCGGTCAGAGCGTGACGTTCACTGCTCGCGTGACGCCGGCGGCGGCAATCGGGACGGTTCAGTTCATCGTCGACGGCACCGCTTTCGGTGGGCCGGTGACCCTCGACGCAACCGGCCGAGCCCGGTTGGCGGTCAGCAGCCTGCCGGTTGCGACGCACACGATCCGGGCCGCTTACAGCGGATCCGCCGACTACCTCGCCAGTACGAGCGCGAACCTCACTCAGACGGTGAACAAGTCCGCGAGCAACAGCGTGGTCACGACGAGCGGAACGCCGGCGAACTTCGGGGCGACCGTGATCTTCACGGCGACCGTCACTGCACGGACCCCAGGAGTTGGCACCCCCACGGGAACGGTTCAGTTCCGTGTCGACGGTGTCAACGTGGGTTCGCCAACTGTCCTCAACGTGGCAGGGCAAGCGGTGTACTCGACGAACGCGTTGTCGGTCGGGCGGCACACCGTGTCGGCCGTCTACGCGGGTGATGGCAACTTCAACGCCAGCACCAGCGCAAACCGCAACCAACGAATCCGGTAGATCTTTCATCGGGGCAGACCGATGGGAGGAGGGGCGAACTCTCCTCCCATCGGTCGCGTGTTGAGTCGGGCGCCGTGTCGGTTCCCCAACGGCACGTTGTAGGCTCAGCCCATGGCCGTCGCCAAGCTCACACCGCTGCAAGAACTCGAAGCCCGCCGTAATGCGCCCACAGGGCCGAAGCGGGTCATCTCCGAGGAGGAGAAGGCAACTCGCCGGGACCGCGTGGCCAAGGCCAAAGATGCCCTGGCCCGGTCGGTCGGCGCCAAGGGCGAGCAGGTTGCGCCGGCACGTGCCGCCCTGAAGACCTACCTGCAGCGGCTCAACGAGCCCAAGCAGCCCGACGATGCCCAGTTCGAGGTGTTGATCGAGGCGCCGTTCAAGGCTCCGCCGAAGAAGAAGTCCAACGACCGTCGCTTCTGAGGCGATGTCGCCGCAGGAACATCTTCGCCACTGCATCGGGCAAGCCCAGGCGCACGCCGAGGCATCCGCCGTGGCGTTGCTCGTACGTCGCGACGACGAAGCGTTGGCGGAGGCGGCGTCGGTCGACGAATCGCTGCCGATCGCCGGCGATGTGTTGACAGTGAAGGCGTGCTTCGACGTGGGCGGCTGGACCACGAATGCAGGGTCCACGGTGCTCGCCGACGCGCCACCCGCACGCGCCGATGCACCGATGGTCGCGGCGTTGCGTGCCGCCGGAGCCATCCTTCTGGCACAGACGAACATGACGGAGTTCGCCTACGGCGCGCTGGGCCTCAACGCCACGTACGGAACGCCGACATCGCCGTTGCGGCCGGCCGAGCAGCGTGTCGCCGGCGGGTCGACATCGGGTGGTGCAGTCGCGGTCGGCGCTGGGAATTGCGGATCTCTCACTGGGCTCCGACACCAGCGGATCGATTCGCATCCCCGCAGCGTTCTGTGGTGTGGCTGGTTTCAAGCCGTCGCAGGGTCGCTACTCGTCCGAAGGCCTGATCCCTCTCGCACCGAGCTTCGACACCCCGGGACTGATCGCGTCGACGGTGGCGCACCTGCATCGCGTCGATCTTGCACTCGTCGACCGCGATCCCCGGCGTAGTTCCGTGTCGCAGATCGGAGACGCGCATCTGCTGGTGCCACGCGATGCGATCGAGGCCGGGCAGACCGACCGGGAGGTGCTCGAACGCTTCGAGCGATGGCTGGCGATGCTGGTCGACGCCGGGGTGCGGATCACAGAGACCGATCTGCCGATGCTGACCGAGGCCAGTCTCGCCGCGCGCGCCGGCTCGGTGATCGCCGTCGAGGCATACGACTGGCACCGTGATCTGATCGCTGAGAAGTCCGACGAGTACGACGACCGCATCGCGCCACGCATTCAGCATGGTGCAACTGTGCTGGCGGCCGATTACGCGGCGGCCTTGCGCACGATCGCCGACTGCAGGCGGCGCTACGACGCGGCACTCGACGGCGTCGATGCGATCGTCACGCCGACCGTTCCGATCCTGCCCCCTGGGGTCGCCGACGTGCAGCGCACGGAGGACTACCTGGCGATGAACACCGAGGTGTTGCGATTGACCGAGATCGCCAATCGCCTCGACCTGCCCAGCGTCACGATGCCGGGTGATCGGGCGCCGATCGGGTTGATGCTGACCGGCAGGCGAGGCGCCGATGCCGCACTGCTGGATCTCGCCGTGCTGGTCGAGCGTTGCATCTGCATGAATGACTAGCTTCGGGCCATGATCATCGTTCGCTCCGAAGACATCGCCAACACCAGTCGCCACGTGTCCGGGCCCGGGATGGGACAGCAAGCGGATGATCGTGAAGGGCGACGGGATGGGCTACTCCGTTCACGAGACACGGGTCATCGAGGGCTCGGAGAGCCGCCTCCACTACCAGCACCACCTGGAGACCAACTACTGCGTTGCCGGCGAAGGCGAGGTCGTCGATGTGGCGACCGGGCAGACGTTCCAGATCCGACCGGGCACGATCTACGCCCTCGATCAGCACGACGAACACATCCTGCGGGCGACCAGAGGTGATCTCCACTTGGTCTGCGTGTTCAACCCGCCGGTCGCGGGCACGGAAACGCACAACGCCGACGGCGGCTACGAACCGCCGTCGGACTAGGGCGTCTGGTCGGTCCCTCCTCTCGGTAACCGGGCCGGTCTCGGGACCGGTTACCGAGGCGGAGGTTCCGCTCGCTACAACTCGACCTTGGAGGTCAGCCCCAGCGCTGGGGGTCGTCGGGGTTCAGGCCGAGGCAGAGCTTGGCGACCAGTTCATGGGCCAGCAGGGTGTTGCCGGGATGGAAGCGGCCCATCCGCACGTCGCGGAAGATCTGCTCGAGGCGGTTGCCCTTGAAGACGGCGCTGCCGCCGGAGAGATCCATGGCCCGGTCGACGATGTCGTAGGCCTGGTTGATGATGAAGTGGCGGGCGCCCACCAGCCGGACCGGCCAATCGGCATGCGGCACGCCGGTGGCCCAATCGGTGGTGACCTTGTCGAGCAACGCTTCGCAGGCGTCGAGCGAGATTCGCATCTCCGACACGTTGTGCTGCACCTCGGGATGGTGCGCCATCGATCGGGTCAAGGCAACGGATGTGCGCTGCGGCATCTTGTCGATGGTGATGTCGAACGCACGCCGGGCGGCACCGAGGTAGACGGTGGCGAAGCCCATCAGGGCCCAGGCGAACACGCTGACCTGGAACATGCCGGCGCCGGCGAAGCCTGCCGGGCAGACGAGCACGATGTTCTCGTCGGGCACGAACGCCCGATCCAGCACGGTGTCGTGGCTCTGCGTGGCGCGCATTCCCAGCGTGTCCCACGTCTCGACGATCTCGTAGCCCGAGGTGTCGCGGGACAAGAAGCCGTGCACGACCTTCGGGTTGGCGGGATCGGACGTGTCCATGCCGTGAACGCCGGCCAGCGTCCACACCGGCGAGAGGCTGCCGAAGATCTTGTGGCCGGTGAACTCGTAGCCACCGGGCACCTTCACGGCCTGTGCCGACGACAGCAGCAACGGGATGTCGTTTCCTGCCTCGCCGTGGATGGCTGCGAACACTTCGCCGTCGGCAGCGCGTTCCAGCATCCAGCGACACGAACTGTCGCCGGTCTTCAGCAGGTCGGCGGCGACGCCGGTCCAGTACAGGTGCATGTTCACGGCAACGGCGGTGGCCGGTGCGTAGTACGCCAGCCGGCCCTGGAGGCGGGCGACTTCGTCGAGCCCGAGGCCCGAGCCACCGAATTCGGTTGGCACGGCCGCGAGCAGGTAGCCGGATCGCCGCAACTCGTCCCAATCCTCGTCGAAGAACTGGTTCTCACGGTCGTAGCCGGCTGCTCTGGCATCGAACCTGGCCAACATCTCGTCGGTCAGCAGGTCCGTTGCGGTGGAAATGGTCGTCATGGAATGTCTCGTTTCACGTAGGTTCGGCGTTGACGACGGCGAACTCAGGCGGCCCGGTTGGGCCGATCTGATCGACGGCGACGATGACATCGGCAGGGATTCCCAAGCGTGCTGCTGCTTCGATGATGGCCTCCGGGCTGGAGGCTTCATACAGGCAGTAGGTCTTCTTCTTGTCGGCGGAGAGGAACGAGTACAGCCAGCGCACGCCGACGTCGTCGTTGACCAGCCGAATACCGGCATAGTCGAGCGCCTGCGGGTCGAGCTGCTCGGCAAAGTTCCGTTCGATTACGAAGAGGGCCATGGTTCCATCCTCTGCTTGTGTCGTGAACCCTCCCACCGGGCCCGGTAGGAGGTCTCACGTCGTCGTCGTGGATGACTGTAGAGACTTCGGCATCGGCTGTCATGACCACGTTTGGCCTTCGTGAACGCGTAATTTCGTTGACTCCGCGTGGCGGAGGTAGTCAGATCTGACTATTAGGAGGGGTGCGTGAGTTCCGCTGGCAGTTCGACATCGACGATCATGTGCGCCGAGGCGGTCCTCATCGACCATCTGCGCCCGCTCCTCGATCTGGCGTCACGCCCAGGGCGGTCGAGTGAGCCACACCGACGGGGACCGGGTCTTCTTCGCGCTTCGACAGCGCGTCGTCCGGCGTCGTCGCCGGGGTGGAGATGCTGCAGTTGGGCGCAGCCGTCGTCGCCGCCGGCCCAGCTCCGGATCGGGCTGGCCACGGGCGACGTGACATGGGTCGATGCGGTCTGCAGCGGTGCCGCGGTCGCCTCGAGTGCCCGGCTGTTCGAGCCATGCCAGACCCGGCCAGCTCCTGGTCAACAACATCGTGCGGTTGTTGGCGGCGGGGGCCGGCTTCGTGACGATGGGCCCCTTCGAAGTCGACGACACGCGACGAACCTGCCGAGATCTTCGCCGTCGAATGGCAGCCGATCGGGCCGGCGCCCGATGGCAGCGAGCCCGTTGATCCTGCCGCCGATCCCGTTGCCCGCGGCGCTGGCGACCACAGCGCGGCAGCGCTTGGCGGGCCGAGCCGACGAATGGGGCATCTTGTCCGAGGCGTGGGCGCGAGCCGAATCGGGCGGCCGCGAGGTTGTGCTGATCGGTGGGGAGGCCAGGCGCCGGCAAGACCCGCCTGGCCGCGGAGTTCGCCCGGCATTGTCACGAAGCCGGCGCGATCGTGCTGCTCGGGACGTGCGACGAGGAGCTGTGCGCTGCCGTTCCAGCCATGGGTGCACGCTCTCGACCATCTCCTCCGTTCGCTGCCCGGGGTATGGGCGTCCGCACATACACGGATCGCGATCTCGGGCGATCTGCTGATGCTGCTGCCGCAGCTCGAACGGATGCTGCCCGGATCTGTCACGCTCGGCATCCGCCGATCCCGAGACCGAGCGGTACTTCCTGTTCTCCGCGGTCGATCGCATCCTGGCAGCTGCGGCCCAGGCGTGCGCCGCTGTTGCTGCTGCTCGACGACGTTCATTGGGCCGGCCGACAGACCCTGGAACTGCTGCGACACCTCGTGCGGTCGGGTTCGGCGGCGAGGCTGATGGTCGTCGCCACGTTTCGCGATGGTGCGGCCGACCTGACCGATGCGCTTGCCGATTGCCTCGTTGATCTGCAACGAAGCGAGTCGGTCACCCGGGTGCGGTTGGAGGGTCTGGACGCGGCCGGCGTCGAGCAGTACGTCGCCGGGGCTCTCGATCAGGAGCTCGACAGCGACCTCCGCGTCCTTGCCGCAGCGGCAGCCGAGCGCAGCGGTGGAAATGCCTTCTTCCTGGGCGAGCTGTGGCGCCA
Organism: Ilumatobacteraceae bacterium; assembly: GCA_963805445.1. GTDB lineage: Bacteria > Actinomycetota > Acidimicrobiia > Acidimicrobiales > Ilumatobacteraceae > JAENVT01. The sequence continues at coordinate 436,444 of CAWDUI010000038.1, forward strand.
CCTGATCCATCACGGCGTGGTGGTACGCCACGACGACCGGTGGGTCGTGCGTCGCGACCTGGCCGGCGTCGGTGCACCCGATTCGGTCAAAGAGGTCGTGGCCGGCCGGATGGCCCGCCTGTCGCGACGCGCCCGACGGCCACTGGAGTTGGCCGGCGATCGCCGGGCTGCGCGTCGAGTCGCGGGTGCTCGTCGCTCGCCACCGGCATGCCGGCCGACGAGGTCGGCATGCGGTCTCGACGAGCTGGTCGACAACGGATTCCTCGTCAGCGTGGGCGGGCACGTCTTGACGTACGAGTTCGTGCACGCACTGGTGCGCGACACCGTCGAAGAAGTGCTGTCGCCGGCCACGCAGGCCAGTTTGCACCTGCGGATCGCCGAGGCGCTCGAACAGCTCTACGACGCCGATCTGCGCTCCGTGTACGCCGAGCTGGCCGGCCACTTCGCCGCAGCCGCAGCCGTTGCGGGCGCGGGTGCGGAGCGCGGGGTGCGCTACGGCCGTCTCGCGGCCGAACAGGCCAAGAGCACCGGGGCCTACGACGAGGCCGTTTCTCACTTCGAGGCCGTGCTGCGTCTGCTGCCGATCATCGACGTCGAGACGACCGAGGTGCTCGTGGATCTCGGCCAGGTGCAGATGCGCATGGGGCAGGCATTCAAGGCCCAGAACACATACGAGCGGGCCTTCGACGCGGCTCGCCACAACGGTTGGGCCGAGCTCGCGGCGCGGGCCGCCCTGGGGTACGAAGAGGCCGTGCACCAACCCGGCGCGCCGGGAGAACCTGCGGTCAGGATGGTGTCGGAGGCGATCGGGTTGATCGGTGACCAGCAGGTGCCGTTGCGAATCCACCTGCAGGCCTCGTTGAGCCGCAGCCTGTACCTATCGGGTGACCAGGACGGGCGCGGACGCTGCGGGCGATCGGGCGCTGGCGATGGCCCGGGCCGTCGGCGACCTCGAGGGGCTCGTGGCCGCCCTGCAGGCGGTGACCATCGTGACGACCGACACCAATCGGTTGCTCGAGGCAAGCACCGAGCTGCACGACGTGGCCTCTCGGCTCGGCGACGGCTGGAGTGGCGCGTACGCAACGGGCAACATGATGCGGGCGTTGATCGAACTCGGCCGGCTCGGCGAAGCGACCGAAGTCTTGAAGCAGCACCGCGTGCTGTCCGACCGCGGTCGATATCTGATGTTCCAGTTCATGGCCGACGTCTACGACGCACGTGCTTTCGCTGGCCGCGGGCAGGTTCGACGAGGCCGAGCTCGCCGCCGAACGGGCCCGCGCCCTCGGTGATTCGGGCGACACGCTCCTCGATGCCGGCGTCTACGGCCTGCAGATGTTCGCGATCCGGCGCGAGCAGGGCCGGCTCGCCGAGGTGCTTCCGCTCATGCGGGCGTTGTCGACGCACAGCGGCGATCAACCGGTGTGGCGACCCGGCCTGACCGCGCTGTATGCCGAGCTCGGCATGTTCGATGAGTCCCGCCGCGAGCTCACCGTGCTCGGGCCCGACGGTTTCGCCGCCGTTCCTCGTGACTCGGTCTGGCCGGCGTGCCTCACCTTCCTGGCCGAGGCCTGCATCGCCTGCGGTGCCGCCGAGCACGCGGCCACGTTGTTGGACGAGCTCGACGGGTTCGCCGGACGCAACTTGATGGTGGCGATGACGATCTGCTTCGGCCCGGCCGATCGGCTGCGCGGCGGGCTCGCCCATCTCCTCGGACGCGACGATGAGGCCGAGCAGCACTTCCGTGCCGCCATGGTGCTGGCTGATCGCAGCGCGTCGCCGGTGTGGCGTGCGCACGTGCAGCACGATTGGTCGGTGCGTCGCGGCGGCGACCGGCGACGCGGCGATGGCCAGCTCGCCTCGCTCACCAGGCACAGGCGACCGCCGCGGCCCTCGGGATGTCGACGCTGGCCGAGCAGGCCGCGAGCCTTGATCGAGCACGCCGTTCCGGCGCCGGTGGTGCCAGTGACCTACGACGGGATGTCGCGAGCGCGAGCTCGACGTGCTGAGCCTGATCGCCGAGGGTTGCTCGAACCGTGAGATCGGCGAGCGCTTGTTCATCAGCCAGCACACCGCTGCCAACCATGTCCGCTCGATCCTGCAAAAGACCGGGTGCGCCAATCGCGCCGAGGCCGCGGCCTACGCCGTGCGCCGCAAGCTCGCCCAACGCCCGACCCACTCGCAGACCAGCTGATCCACCTCATCGGGTGCGGTGTGAGTACCCGGACGTACCGAGACCGCGCCCGAGCGGAGCTGGCCTCGCGGTCAGGTGATCGCCGTGATGTCGTTCACCAGGGCGACGAGGCCGGCAACGGCGATCAACAGCCACAGCGATCGGATGAGCAGCGCGTGTGCGGGGATGCGGCGGACCAGACGCAGGACACCGGCGGCGCGCAGCACCTCGCCGAACGCCGTCACCACGACGGCGGGGATCACGACCAGCAAGGTCGCCGGGAAGCACGCCACCGAGATGATCGCCAGTGCCCATCGGCGCCGCCCTCGCATGGTCCACGAGCCGGGGCGGCGGACAGCGTCGACCGTCGCCGCGATCGCGATGCCGAACACGCCGGGCAGGGCGACGAAGAGTCCGATCGCCAGCCACGTCGGTTGGAGGAGGTGGAAGTCGATGCCGTTGTCGTGCACCAGCATCGAGCCGGCGACGACCGCCGAAGCGAGGCCGGTGGTGAGCCGGCGGAACCACAGCGGGCCGATCAGCCACGGCGCGACGAGAAGATAGGTGCCGGCGCCGATGATGCCGACAGCGGCGCCGAGTTGCAGCAGGTTGTACGTACCTCCGAGGGTGACCTTGCCGATCACGAAGTCGTCGTCGCTGCGCACGCCACGCACGCGAGCCGGCGATGTGACCCGAAGGATCAACATGGCGATCCGGCTGCCCAGTCCGACCACGAGGGCCCCCGTCGGTATTCCGGCAACGATCAACACTCGGATGTTCTCGATCATGCGGTCGAGCTGCCTGCGGCCGGTGTTCGATTCGAGCGCGATCATGGTGCCTACAGACGAACTGCGCCGCAGACCGGGTGACAAGGTCGGCGATCGTGTCACCCGGATCGTCGTCTCGTTCGTCTGTTGGTACGTGACGACCGCTGCTGACTTCGTGACAAGCTTCAGCGCGCTGTGAACGTCGTTGCCGTCTTACCTTCTCCTCGCATACCCGGGCTGTCGTGGGCCGCGGTCGCGGCGCGGCTTGCAGGGAGAGGCAATCAGCGTCGAGGTCGAGGATCTCGTCTTGCGTCTCTTCCGGACCGAGGGCCGCTCGCTCGTGCGCCTGGCTCGGTTGTTCGTCGACGACCGTGACGCGGCCGAAGACGTCGTGCAGGAGGCGTTCCTGCGCCTGGCCAAGCACGCGGGCAAGATCGATGCGGTCGAGCGGGCCCCGGCCTACTTGCGATCCATCGTGTTGAACTTGGCCCGCGACCACAATCGGCGTGGGCTGGTCTCGCTGCGCCATCACGCCACCAGCGGGACGAGAGATCGATGTCGAGGTCGACGACGCCATTGGCGACCAACTGGTCCGTACAGAGGAACATCGCCGCGTGATCGAGGCGGTTCGCCAACTGCCCGCTCGCCAGCGAGACTGCATCACGCTGCGCTACTTCGAGGAGCTGCCGATCGAGCGCATCGCTTCGACGCTCGGGCTGTCGGTCAACTCTGTCAAGACCCATCTCCGACGGGCGATGGTGGCGCTCGATCGACGATTGGCCGAGCCATGAGCAGCGTCGATCTCGAGCAGCGACTGATCGAAGCCTTCACCGATGCCCGCTCGACGGTCGAGGAGAACGCCGATCTCTTCGCCCGCGTCGACGCGGTCGCTGGAGGAGTCGGTTGCCCGACGGCGATGGCGTTGGAGGATGGCCGGGTGGCTGGCGCTGTTCATCCTCGCCAACACGGTGCTCGCGCTGGCGCTCTCCGATTTCGACAACAGGAGGTTCAACATGCAGTGGTGGGTCATCGAACTGATCACCAACATCGTGCTCGTCGCGCTCGCGGTCGGGCTCGGACCGTTCATCAAGCGGTTCGGACGCTCGTACGCGGCCGACGTGTTCCGCGCCAACCCGCGTACCGGCAAGAGCTATCTCGTGCTGACCGACGTCGCGTACTACCTCATCTTCGCGTCGTTCGTGCTCTTCACAGTGACGTTCGTCGAGCACAGGGACTGGCACGACTCGACAGGGACGCAGTTGAAGGCCGAGGTGGCGCGCATCGGTGGCATCTTGTTGATCATGGGCGTCCTGCACGCCGCGAACGTGGTCGCTTTGCCGATCATCGGTGCGCCTGCTGTCGAGCAACAAGCGCCTTGACGAAGGCAGGCGAGAGCACCCGCAGGGCACCGTTCCACCGCTTGGCGCGGGCACGTGGTTGCTGCGCATCGAGCCGTCCCCGGGATCCGAACGTCTTGGAGAGGACCCGCTGACAGGCCCTGAGTAGGGTCACACGGGTGAGAAACTTCGCGGGGAAGACGGCGTTCGTGACCGGGGGAGCGAGTGGTATCGGGCTCGGTATCAGCAGGGCGCTGTTGTCGGAGGGGATGAACGTCGCGATCGGCGACATCAACGAAGCGCACATCGACGATGCGCGTGCCGAGTTGGGCGACGCCCACGTCGTCTTCGTCCGAATCGACGTGACCGATCGCGAATCGGTCGCCAAGGCGGCCGCCGAGGTCGTGGCCGCGTTCGGCCAGATTCACGTGCTGTGCAACAACGCCGGCATTGCCGGGGGCGGGGCGGTCGCCGACCCTGGTTTCGTCGACTGGGATCATGCCATGTCGGTGAACCTCGGGGGAGCGGTCAACGTCGTCAAGACGTTCGTGCCACTGATACGCGAGCACGGCAGCGGTGGTCACATCGTCAACACCTCGTCGATCGCCGGCATCACCGCGCTGCCCTACGAAGGGGGCGCGTACACGACGGCAAAGTTCGCCGTCCGCGGCCTCAGCGAATCACTGCGGCTCAGCTTGGCGCCCGAAGGGATCGGCGTTTCGGTGCTGTGCCCTGGCCTGACCCGAACGCGCATCCTGGACGCCCCGGATCGCGAAGACGCCGACGCCAAGCCGATGGCCAGCGAAGGCGACCCCGACGCACTGTTCAACTCGATGGACGGTGCGATGGATCCGATCGAGGTCGGTCGCGCCGTGGTGCGCGGCATCCGCGAGAACCTGCCCTACATCCTCTCGCACGGAGAGTTCCGGGACGAGATCGAGTCGTTGTTCAACGAGATCCTCGAGGCGTTCCCGACCGATCAGGCGGTGCCGGCAGCGCGGGCGGCGTTCGAGCGCGGTCGCCGTGAGTTGTGCGACGGCCTACGGGACCTGCCGGTCATCGACTGACCGGCTGGCAGCCTTCAGAGCCGCGGCGAGGTCTGCCGAAGCGCCGGGACGCAGCGTCGTGTGCACCAACTCGGCACCGGCGAACCGTTGCGCTTCGTGGTACAGCGCGGGGAGGTTGACCTGCGTTGCCAACGCCACCACGGTCGACGTGTGCGGGCGTACCGCGTTCTTGAACCAGTCGACCCACTCGTCGGGAATGCCGATGTCGACGACCTTGGCCGTGATCGCCCCGGCGCCTGCGCCAATTCCGAGCCCGGCGATCCAGCCGAGCGGACCGGCGATCAGCAGGCCCAGCAGGCCAGTCCACAGCGCGCCCTTGACGGCGGTGCCACTCGGCTGCAGATCGGTTGTCTCGCGCACGCGAACCTTGCCTTCATCGTCTTTGTAGACGATGACCGCGTCGCCCAGCACGAGGTCGCCTCGCGACGCCATTCCGCGTAACGCCAACAGGTATTCCTCGGCGCGGAAGACGTCGTCGAATGACACACCGAACAATGCTTCTGGTTCGCCTGAAAAGGGCTCGTCGATGGTCGAAGCATACAAGGGGGCCGCGTCGAGGGGATCGATGTCGGTGAGGTTCGGCGGCGGGAGATTGGTCACGTGGTGGTGTATTCCCGTCACCGCTGCATGCCAAACCTGCAGGCACGACGACCGCCGTCCAGTCGTAACCGGAACTTTTCCCAATCCGATCGGCGCCGGGCTCCGAACAGGTGGCAATGAAGAACCGATTTCTCCTCCTTGCGGCGATCCTGCTTCCCGTCTCCGTCTCCGCCTGCTCCAGCAACGGCAACATCTCGGCGGCGAGCGCTCCCGGCTACGGTCGGTGCGGCGGCCGTCGGGATCGCCGACTTCACGTTCACGCCCGCCACCATCAGCATTCCCGTCGGGGGCGCTGTCGTGTGGACCAACAACGACGACCAGGCCCACACGGCCACCTCCGCCGGCAACTTCGATGCCGGCGCTATCCAGCCGGGAGCCTCGTTCACGGTCGCCTTCGACACGGCCGGGAGCTTCACCTACATCTGCTCGTTCCACCCGTTCATGACCGGCACCGTCGTCGTCAGCTGACCTCGAATCCCCCGAAACCCAAGGAGAACCCCCATGCACATCACCACCCGTCACTTTCGAGCACTTGCTGCCGAGGTCGACGATCTTCACCGGCACGGCATGAAGACGTTCGCCGAGGAGACCTCGGAAACGCATCGCAGTCTGTACCGGGCCCGCCGATCCGCCGCAGGGCTCGACGACCAGACGATCGCCGGGTACGCCCAGAGCGTCGAGTTGGCCGCGGTCGCTGCGTACACCGCCGCAGCGCCAGTGCTGAGCGCCGGCACGCTGCCCGTGGCCCAGTTGTTCATGAAGCACCACCAGCAGCACGCCGATGCTTTCGGCGCGGTTGCCGGGTCGAAGGCGGTGACAGCGCCCAACAAGACGCTGATCGCCGCCGTCACGCCTGCCCTGCAGGGCATCACCGACGAGATGGGTGCGCTCGAGTTCGCATTCATGCTCGAGGGCCAGGCGGCATACACCTACGCCGCGGCGTTGACCCTCTTGCAGGACCCCGCCTACGCCGCAGCGACGGCCACGATCCTGCCGATCGAGGCGCAGCACCAAGTCGTGCTCGGCCTCGCCCTCGGCAAGGACGTCGCCGCAGTCTTCCCGACCGGAGCCTTCGAGTCTGCCTCGCTCGGCGATGGCACCGACCCGCTTGACCGGCCTCGACCCCGCCGTCTTCGCGGCCTGACCTCACCGTTTCCACGAAAGGACGACCCATGACCAACCATGACCTCAACAACGACGAGATTCGCCGCCAACTTCGCGTCGTCGACCGGATGAACACCTCCGTCGTGCCGCGGTGGCGCGACGCATTGTCCAGGCTGATCGGAGACGACGAGTTCAGCACCAACGACAAGGCAACGATCCTCGGCGTGCCGTCTCCGAACCGCCGCGACCTGTTCAAGCTCGGCGGCGCCTCGATTCTCGGTGTCGCCCTGCTGGCCGCCTGTGGCAGCGACAGTTCGAACTCGTCGGCGACATCTGGCTCCACCTCGGGGCCGACCACGTTGCCGTCACCCACGACCGGCGGAACGCAACCGACCGACACGACGAGCCCCCCGACGACTGCGGCGAACTCCGGTGACATGGACCTCGTCCTGGCGCGCACGGCTGCATCGTTGGAGAAGCTGGCCGTCGACGCCTACGGCGCGGCAGGTGGTCTGATCACGACTCCTGCCGTGCTCGCAGCCGCGACCATGTTCGCCGGGCATCACCAGATGCACCTCGATGCGTTGAACGCGGTGATCACCGGCGCCGGCGGCAAGGCCATCACGGAGATGAACCAGGCTGTCTACGACGCACTCGTCAAGCCGGCGATCGACGCGGCCAAGACCGAAGCCGACGCCGTCATGCTGGCGTTGGCATTGGAGGAAGCTGCGGCCCAGACCTACGTCTTCGCCGGTGGAGCCCTGTCGACGCCGGCGCTGCGCTCGACGATCATGACCATTGGTGGTGTCGAGGCACGCCACGCCGCTGTACTGCGGATGGCTGCACTCGCTCAGTCACCACTCGACGTCTTCCCGAGCCAGCGCGGCTTCTTCCCCGGCGACAACCCGCTCGCCGGGATCGACGGGGCCCTGATCTCCGCCTGACTCGGCGGAGTCTCCATCGGGCGGGCGTGCGACGACCGGGCTCCCCACGGGCCCGGTCGTCGCACGTTGGAGCACTCGATCTCGTCGGGTGGTGATCTCGATGAGGAATTGAGATTGCAAAGCTCCAGCGGATTGGCCGAGGATCGTGCCGTGACGAAGCGCGGGTGGCTGCTGTTCTCGGCAATGGCGATGATCTGGGGCGTTCCCTACTTCCTCATCCGCGTCGCCGTGAAGCAACTCGAGCCACCTCTCGTGGTGTTCGGGCGCACATCGCTGGCGGCGGTCGTGCTGCTGTTGTTGGCGGGCAGATCCGGCGCGATCCGACCCGCGTTGCGCCGTTGGCGCCCGGTCGTGATCTTCGGTGTGATGGAGATGGCGATCCCGTGGATCTTGCTGACGACGGCCGAGCAGCATCTCGCATCCGGCCTGACCGCCCTGATCGTCGCTTCGGTGCCGATCGTCGGCACGATCGCCGCGTTCGCGCTCGGTGATCGCCACGCACTGCGGACGGTGCGGATCATCGGCATTGCCCTCGGCCTCGGAGGCGTCGCCCTGCTGGTCGGTCGCGACCTTGCCAGCGACCACGCCCCGCCATGGTGGAGCGTGATGGAGGTGCTGATCGTCGTCGTCTGCTACGCGACGGCCCCGTTCCTCGTCGAACGGCGCCTCGCCGACGTGCCGTCACTTGGCGTCATTGCCGTGTCGCTGACCACGGTCAGCCTGATCTATGCACCCATTGCTGCCACTTCGCTGCCCTCGCACGCACCGCGCATCAACGGGGTGCTCGCCGTGCTGGGGCTGGCCTTCATCTGCACGGGTTTGGCCTTCGTGGTGTTCTTCCGCTTGATCGATGAGATCGGCCCGGCGCGTGCCGGCCTGATCACGTTCGCCAATCCGGTCGTCGCGGTGGCTCTCGGCGCCGTCTTCCTCGATGAGTTGATCACCGCGGTCCACCGTGATCGGTTTCGCACTCGTCATCGCCGGCTGCTGGCTGGCGACCAGACCGCCGCCGGCCGGCACCGAGGCTCCGCAGCTGGGTCGACGCGATGCCGTGCCGACCGGGTCCGGAGGGTGAACACGGATCGTGGGCTGCCGGCGGGTGACTTCGCGGCGTGGCTCGGCGAGGTGCAGGGATCGATCCGCGGTGAGAGCGGATCCGAGGTGCCGTGCAATGGCTGCACTGCGTGTTGTACGGCGTCGCAGTTCATCCACATCGGGCCCGATGAGACAGACACGCTGGCTCATGTGCCTGCAGCGCTGTTGTTCCCCGCCCCGCGGCTGCCGCGTGGCCACCTGCTTGCTCGGCTACGACGAGCGCGGACACTGTCCGATGTTGATCGACGACCGGTGCTCGATCTACGAGCACCGCCCGAGAACGTGCCGCACGTACGACTGCAGGGTCTTTCCCGCCGCAGGGCTCGAGCCGGAGGGTGACGACAAGGCGCTCATCGCCGAGCGGGCGCGGCGCTGGGAGTTCAGCTATGCGAGCGGACGACGACGAGGCATTGCACGAAGCAGTTCGCGCCGCGGCGTCGTACCTGCAGGCCCATCCCGACGTCGTGCCTGACGGAGGCGTTGTGGCCAACAACACCCAGCGCGCCGTCATGGCAGTCGAGGCACACGTGGTCTTCCTGCGGCGCGATCCGACGGGCGACGAAGTTCGAGTCGAACTGTCTCGCCGGCGGACCGGTTACCCGCAACGGGAGCTGTGACGCTCCCAGAACCCGGTGAGATCGAGCACGGCTCGCGCAACAACCGAATGCGCGCTGTGTAGGACGTCATCGAGCACGTTCACCCGTCCGGGTGACGTCGGCGCGGTTTGGGCCATCGCGGGTATGGGTACGGCGGCACCACGCTGCCGACGGCCGCGAGTCACCACGATGAAAGGGTCCTCCTATGCCGCCGAAGTCACCCGCCAGCAAGCGTCGAACGGGCCGTGCCGGCTCCAGCGATCCGGCGATGTCGACCGTGGGCTCCGGCGGTGAAACACATCAGCGCCGTCAACCGGGCGACCCGGTCTTGACCACCGCTCAGGGCACACCGGTCGCCGACGATCAGAACTCGTTGAAGGTCGGCGAACGCGGGCCAACGCTGCTCGACGACTTCGTGCTGCGCGACAAGGTGTTCCACTTCGACCACGAACGCATCCCGGAGCGCGTCGTCCACGCCCGCGGCTACGGCGCACACGGCTTCTTCGAGCCGTACGAGTCGTTGGCCGACGTGACCAGGGCCGACGTCTTCCAGAGGCCGGGAGAACGGACTCCGGTCTTCGTTCGTTTCTCGACGGTTGCCGGCAACAAGGGCTCGGCCGACCTCGCCCGCGATGTGCGCGGCTTCGCCGTGAAGTTCTACACGAAGGAAGGCAACTGGGATCTCGTTGGCAACAACATGCCCGTGTTCTTCGTTCAGGACGCGATGAAGTTCCCCGACTTCGTTCACGCCGTCAAGGAAGAGCCCGATCGAGGGTTCCCCCAGGCCGCGTCCGCACATGACAACTTCTGGGACTTCGTCTCTCTCGTCCCGGAGTCGACGCACATGTTGATGTGGGTGATGTCGGATCGGGCCCTCCCGCGATCGTTCCGGTTCATGGAAGGGTTCGGGGTTCACACGTTCCGCTTCGTCAACATCGCGGGGGAGTCGAGCTTCGTGAAGTTTCACTGGAAGCCGAAGCTCGGCATGCAATCGGTCGTGTGGAACGAGGCGGTGAAGATCAACGGCGCTGATCCCGATTTCCACCGCCGAGACCTGTGGAATGCGATCCAGTCCGGGGCCTTTCCGGAGTGGGAGCTGGGAGTGCAGGTCTTCGACGAGTCGTTTGCCGACGAGTTCGACTTCGACGTGCTCGACGCGACGAAGTTGATCCCCGAGGAGCTGGTTCCGGTTCGGCTGGTGGGTCGTCTCGTGCTCGACCGCACGGTGGACAACTTCTTCGCCGAGACCGAGCAGGTCGCCTTCTGCACCAACAACGTGGTGCCGGGAATCGACTTCACCAATGATCCCCTGCTGCAGGGTCGCAACTTCTCGTACCTCGACACCCAACTGAAGCGGCTGGGCGGACCGAACTTCACCCACCTCCCGATCAATGCCCCGAAGTGCCCGTTCGCGACCTTCCAACAAGACGGGCACATGGCCATGCACAACCCTGTGGGCAGGGCCAACTACGAGCCGAACTCCTGGCCGGGCGAGGCGCGAGGCCCGCGCGAGGATCCGGCGATCGGATTCCAGTCGTTCCCTGCTGTCGAGGGTGGCGAGGCACGTCGTGTCCGAGCCGAGTTGTTCGGCGATCACTACAGCCAAGCTCGCCTGTTCTTCGCCAGCCAGACCCCGACCGAACAGACGCACATCGTCAACTCGTTCGTGTTCGAGCTCTCGAAGGTGGAACGGCCTGACATTCGCGAACGCCTGGTCGCCAACCTGCGCAACGTCGACGAGGATCTTGCGGCAATGGTCGGCGACGGGCTCGGCCTGGCCGAGCTTCCACCCGCGTCGACACCGGCACGACCGCCCATCACCGATCTGCCCGTGTCACCGGCACTGAGCATCCTGCACAACGCCCTTCCGACGTTCAGCGGTCGCAAGCTCGGGATCCTCGTCACCGATGGCACCGACGCGCGGATGCTCGCCGCTCTCGTGGCTGCGGCCGAGGCAGAGGGCGCGGCAGTCGACCTGATCGCCCCGAAGATCGGCGGAATCACGGCCAGCGACAAGTCCGTGCACCCCGCTCAGCAGAAGATCGACGGTGGTCCGTCGGTGCTGTACGACGCCCTGGCCATCATCCCGTCGCTCGAGGGCGCCGCACTGCTCGCAGAACAGGCCGCGGCGAAGGACTTCGTCAACGACGCCCACGCGCACTGCAAGTTCGTCGGGTATGCACCGACTGCACGGGCACTGTTCGATGCCGCCGGGGTGAGCGCAGTGATGGATGTCGGGTACGTGGCGCTGGATGCCAAGAAGAGCACGGCGACCGCCTTCCTGCGAACGTGCCGACAGCTCCGCCACTGGGATCGTGAGCCGACGGTGAAGAGCGCATGAGGCATCAACAGGTGATCGTGGCCGTGCCGGCCCGCGACGAAGCCGCCACCATCCGGGACTGCCTGCGCTCGATCGATCAGGCGGCCGCCGAGGTTGCGGTGCCCGTGCTCGTCGTGGTTGCCGCTGATACGTGCACCGATGCGACCTTCGAGGTCGCTAGCCACACTGCAATGGAGTACTGCACGGTGATGGTCATCGAAGGCCAGTGGGGTCGAGCAGGTGCAGCGCGAGCGGCAGCCGTGCAGTGCGCTTTGCAGACAATGGTGCCAGGCCGGCAATGCTGGATTGCGAACACCGATGCGGACTGTGTGGTGCCCGCACTCTGGCTGCGTGTTCAACTCGAACTGGCGATGGACGTGGACGCGGTGGCAGGCATCGTCGAGCTCGATCCCGTGTCGACGGCGCCGAGAATGCTCGAGGCGTTCCGGGCCGAGTACATCGTCGATGGCGAAGCGCACGGCCACGTGCATGGAGCCAACATCGGCATCTGTGCAACCGTGTACGGGGCGGTGGGTGGCTGGTGTCGTCACACCGTGGTGGGTGAGGACCACGTGATGTGGCATGCCCTGAGAGACCTCGGAACCACCATCAGGCAGACGACGTCACTCCGAGTTCTCACGAGCGCCCGGACGAGGAGTCGGGTGCTCGGAGGCTTTGCCACCAACTTGCACAACCTCGAGGCGAACGCTGCGGTGGCCGCCCGTGCCTGAGCCCGACTGGAAACACGTCACCGCTGCAGCGGCGCGACTCGATCTGCCGGAGCGCCGCACCGTCGTTGTCGTCCCACATCCCGACGACGAGGCCCTGTTGAGTGGCGGCTTGATCGCCCGCCAGAGCCGGCGCGGCGTTCCCGTGAAGATCGTCGCCGTGACGGACGGCGAGGCCGCCTACCCGAGCTGGCCGGCACCCGGACTGGCTCGCGTGCGCCAAGAAGAGCAGACCAGGGCACTGCACATGCTCGACGTGCCCGCCGGCTCGACCATCCGGTTGCGCCTGCCCGACGGCAAGGTCGCTGACCACGAGCAACGGTTGACGGAGACGCTCGTCGCATTGATCGAGCCCGGCGACCTCGTCGTCGCGCCATGGATCCACGACTGGCACCCGGACCACGAGGCGTGCGGCCGTGCCACGCGTCATGCGACCAACGCGCGCGAGGCAGACCTCCTCGGGTCGGTGTTCTGGGCGTATCACCGGGTCGATCCGCTCGCCCATCCCGATCTCGCGATGGCCACACTGACACTCACCGAGACAGAAGCGAATCGTCGGGCGAACGCGTTGAACGCCCATCGGTCACAGATCCAGACGATGCGACACGACCCGATCCTCGATCCGAGGTTGACCGAGCACCTTGATCGGAACACCGAGCACTTCGTGATCGCATCGTGAACACGACCAGCAGGGAGTTCTTCGAGCGGATGTACGCCGAGACCGATGATCCGTGGGCGTTCGCGTCGAACGAGTACGAACAACAGCGCTACGCGACCATTCTCGGGTTCGTGCCACATGGGCGGTTTCGGCGGGCGTTCGAACCCGGCTGCTCGATCGGCGAGCTGACAGCACGCCTCGCCGGACGTTGCGGATTCGTCACCGCCATCGATGTTGCCGAGGCGGCCGTCGACCGAGCCCGAGATCGATGCGGCGATCTCGGCAACGTCGACGTGCACCGCGGCTCGCTCCTCGATGACATGCCGCAAGGCCCGTTCGACCTCGTCGTGTTCAGCGAGATCGGGTACTACTTCGTCGTTGCCCAGCTCATCGAGCTGGCGCACGAGATCGCTACACGCATCGAGCCGCGCGGGCAGCTGATCGCAGTGCATTGGACGGGCCAGTCAGCAGATCATGTGTTGCCCGGTCAGCGTGGTTCACGAGCTCCTGCGCGAGCACCTTCCGATGGAGCACCTGCACCACGAGAACCACGAGTCCGACGAGCGTGACGGGTTCGTGCTCGATGTATGGCGACGGCGAGAGTCAACACTTGCTTCTCTTCCGCGGATGCCCCATGGTCGTCCGCTCCGCTGACCCCGCCGACCTCGAGGCGACGCTGCGGCGACGGTTGGCGACCGGCGATCTCAGCCTTCCCGACCCGGCGAGCGGACGAACCGCCGATCGCCACCGCCTGCTGCTGGAATTCGGTCGTGAAGATCTCCAGTTCGCGCGAATGGCTGAAGCGCACACTGACGCCGTCTCCATCCTGCACGAAGCCGGACGGGAGGAGTACGCCGGCCTGCTGTACGGCGTGTGCGGCCGCAGAAGATCCGACGTGTCAACCTTGATCTCATACCTCGCCCGCATCACCCAGGGCAGTTCGATCTGACGGGTACGAAGGCGTTCTGCACGGGCGGCAGCATCCTCGACCGCGCCCTGGTCACGGTGCGCCACGACGACGCGGCGTACCTGATCGACCTCGATGTACGCCAGCCACAGATCACCTTCGACGAGAGCCAGTGGCGGACCAGCGCCTTCGCCGCGACCGCAACGTCGATCGCCACTCTCGATGCTGTCTCGGTGGCGGCTGACGACATCGTCGGACCACCCGGTTGGTACCTCGAACGGATTCGGCTTCTGGCACGGCGCCTGTGGTCCGGCCGCGTGTCGGGCAGGTGGTGCGATCGGGCTGGTCGACCACGCAGTGCTGAGCGCCGCCGGCAGGTCTCCGGATCCGCACCGTGACGCCCAGATCGGTGCCCTCGCCGCGCTGCGGTGGCAGCTCCAGGTGATGGTCGAGGCCGCGGGCCGCGAGATCGACGTCGGCCCTGGCGACATGTCATCGGCGATGCGTCGTGCACTGATGTTGCGCCACAACGTCGAGCGAGCGGCCACGTCGGTCGTCGATCTGTTCGGTCGCGCTGCTCGGGCCGCGACCACTGATCCAGGACGAAGACGTCGGGCGTCGCCTCGGCGAGCTGCAGCTCTACATCCGCCAGCACCACGACGAACACGACCTCGAGTCGATCGGCCGCGAACTTCGCGTCGCTGCACTCGACTGAGATCGTCACCGGCGCCGATGAGAGCTACGTCTTGTTTCGTGCTGGTCACGGCGCCACGCCGAACAGTGAGTGGACGATGCGAGGGCGTCGGCAGGCGACATCGGCATCACGCAGGGTGACAAACTTGATCAAAACTTTATGATCGGCAGACACCGAGCAGAGACTCAGCAGAGAAAGGCAACTCCGACCATGCCCGACACACTGGAATCCGTCGCACCTGCGTTCGTCGAGATGGCCCATCGAATCGTCTGGGCGACGGTGGCCACCGTCGACACGGCGGGCAATCCCCAGACGCGGATCCTCCATCCGGTCTGGCAGTGGGACGGGTCGATCCTCACCGGTTGGATCGCCACGTCACCGCTGTCGCTGAAGGCCACGCACCTTGCGGTGCTGCCTCGAGTCTCGTTGACGTATTGGCACCCCGACCACGACACGTGCACGGCGAATTGCGTGACGCACTGGGAGTTGTCCGATGCAGGGCGGCAGGCCGGTTGGACACGATTCGTGAACGCGCCCGCCCCGGTCGGCTACGACCCGTCGATCGTGCCAGGGTGGAAGTCGCCGGGGACGCCGGAGTTCGGGATCTTGCGCCTCGAGCCGGTGTCGCTGCGCCTGATGGACGGCTCGGCAATGATTGGTGGAGCAGGCCGGCGGTTGAGCTGGTCACGACCCGTGAATCGCTGACGACCCAGCCAGGTTTGGCGCCGCCGGACACCGGGAATGGTGTGGCACTCCCTCAACCGACAAGCGAGGACCGATGCCACAGCAAGCATGGAGTGCCAAGCGAGAGCGACAGTACGAGCACATCAAGGACAGCCTGGAAGAGCGCGGCGAGAGCGAAGACACCGCAGAGGAAATCGCGGCGCGCACCGTCAACAAGGAACGAGCCCGCTCCGGCGAGGCCAAGGAGTCGAGCCGAACCTCGACCGACGACATCTCATCCGGCCGACGCGGCGGGCTTCGGTCGCATCGGGGACCCGGTGGACGCACCAGGGACCAGTTGTACAACGAAGCTCGCCAGAAGGGCGTGAAGGGCCGCTCGAAGATGAACAAGGCCCAGCTCGAGCGTGCTGTAGGCCGCTAGCTCCCGCCCCGACCTGGTCGGCCGAGGATGGCGAGCGGTACAGTCCGCGGATGCCGACCTCCCCCGTCCACGACGTCCACATGGCCATCAACCTGGTGCACCGGCTTGTGTACTTCGTGCCGGAAGCGGCCGAGGAATATGGCTCGCTGGGGGTCACCGGAGCCGGCGGCTACTTCGGCTCGCGCGCCGCTCCGATGGGTGCGGTACCCGATGAGGTCATCATCGCCACCTTCTACAACTTCAGCCCGCTGGCCGTCAGGTCGGCGATGCCGGGTGTGTGGGCCGCCGCCTCTCCCGCCTCGCTCCAGGCGGCGCGCTTTCGGGTCGTCGGCCGGGCGCTCGAACGCGTCGGCGCCGATCTGACCCACGATCACATCGCCGAGGCGCGTGCCCTCATCGACCCGGTGGTCGCCGGGTTGGACATTGCGGGCAAGCCGCTGGCCGCAGCGAACGCGGCGGTGACGCTGCCGGACGAGCCGTTGGTCGCCCTGTGGCAACAGCTGACAGTGGTGCGCGAGTGGCGCGGCGATGTGCACATCGCCGCGCTCGTCACGAACCAGATCGGGCCGTGCGAATGCCTGGTGCTGCAGGTCGGCACCGGCCGGTTCCCGATGCGAATCGCCCAAGTGACACGGCGATGGGATGAAGGCCAGTGGGCAGCGGCGATCGACCTCCTTGCCACGCTGGGTTGGGTCAATGCCGACGGCACGGTCACGACCGAGGGTGTCGAGGCGCGAGAGCGTCTCGAGGCCGAGACGGATCGGCTGTGCGAGTCGATCTGGCGATCGGTGGGCGACAGTGGTGCTGCTCGCTTTGCCGAGCTGATCCTGCCGATACACAAGGCGATCGAGGCCGCCGGCACATACGCCGTGCTCGGCTGATCGCCATCACTGAGGGTCGTATCGTGTCGAGCATGGGTGCCAGCACGCTACTCGCTGTCCTTCAACCGCTTCATGTGGGCACTGATGAGCCTGTTGCTGGCCGGCCCGCGTCACTGCAGCGTGCGGGTCGGAACGCAGGCCTTGACGGTTCGCATGGGGGTCGGCGGATGGGCATTCAAGGCCGAGGTGCCGCGTGACTCGATCGTCGATGCCGCGTCCGTGTCAGGGCCGGTGCTGGCATGGGGTGCGCACGGGTGGCGTGGACGGTGGCTCGTCAATGGATCGAGCCAGGGCCTCGTGCGTTTGCGCATCGAGCCACGGTCGCGAGGGCGAGCCGTCGGCTTCCCACTGCGCATCCGCGAACTGACGCTGAGCCTCGACGACCCGGCTGGGTTCATTGCTGCCCTGCAAGGTCGGGGGCTGAGTCAGGGAGCCGCCTCGTCGAGGTACCCGTCTTCGACGCGATAGACGAAGCCTCGAATGTGATCCTTGTAGGCGATGAACGGGTTCACTTGCAGCCGGCGGATCGATTGACGCACATCCTGGTACGGGTCCTTGAAGTTCTCGAACGACCACGACGGACGCAGGCCGGTCTCGGACTCGATCTCGTCTTTCAGGGTGTCGCCGATCAGCCGTTGCAGACCGCAGTCGGTGTGGTGCAGCAAGATGATCTCGCGCGTGCCGAGCAAGCGCTGGGACAGCACCAGCGATCGGATCACGTCGTCAGTCACCACGCCGCCCGCGTTGCGGATCACGTGGGCGTCGCCATGGGCGAGCCCGAGCATCTGGAAGATGTCCATGCGACTGTCCATGCAGGCCACGACTGCCAGATGGCGACGAGGCCGGAGGGCAAGGTCGTGATCCGCGAACGTCTCGACGTAGCGGACGTTGTTGGCGATCAACTGATCGGTGTTGGGTACGAACGGGTCATCACCGACGTCGGGCACGGCCCAGCACCTTAGTCGGGTGGCCCCGGGGGTCATCCGGCGCATGTGATGCTCGACGCCGGCCGCCCGTCCTACGATGCCGAGGCCGAGACCGCTGAACGGACAGGAGCTGTCATGGGGATGGTGTTGGACACGATGCGTTCGGTGCTGAACGCACACGACCTCGACGGCTTTGTCGCCCTCTTTGCCGATGAGTACCGCAGCGAGCAGCCGGTGCATCCCGGGCGGGCATTTGCGGGGCGCGACCAGGTCAGGGAGAACTGGGGCAGTGTGTTCGCCGGGGTTCCCGATTTCCGGGCTGAGCTCGTGCTGGCCGCGACGACGGATGATGGCGTCGAGATCGGCGAGTGGCGATGGTCCGGCACTCATCTCGATGGTGCACCGTTCGCGATGCGTGGGCTGACGGTGTTGGGAGTCGAGGACGGCCGGGTCGCCTGGGGCCGGCTGTACATGGAGCCGGTCGATCACAGCACTGCCGACATCGACGAGATGGTCCAGGAGACGTATCGACCGCCAACCTCGTGACGGTTGAGCAGCGGACGGGTTGGGTACAGGTATCGCATCCGAGGAGTAGTAGGAGGTACGAACGATGAGCGATGACGTGGTCGAACATGCTGGAGCGGTGCATCGGCATGATGCGGCTCTCATCATCCGTTGGATCTTCATCGCTGCGATCGTCGTTGCGATCGTGCTGGTCGGGATGGACAACCGCGACGATGTTCGAGTCGGCTATGCCATCGGTGACGCATCGGCGCCGATCTGGACCGTGATCGTGATAGCAGCAGTTGCCGGTATGGCCATTGGTTGGCTGATCCGGCACCGGCCACGCCGCAGCGTGTGACCACAGGCGGCCGCCCCATCGGGCGACGAGGCTGAGTCCGCGCGACCCAGTCGGCCGCCATAACTGCCTGCTCGCGCACCCTTGCTACCGTCGCTGTGATGGACGAGCCCGAGTTTCTCCGCGCCGTGGCCGAACGCGGCATCGCCTACCGCAGCACGCTTCGCGACGCGATGGTGACGCCGACCGCAACGCCCGACGAACTGCGTGCCACGCTCGGCGGGCCGACCCCGCTGCAGTCGGCAGAACCCGTGGGCGTGGTGAACCGAATGGCCGATGCCGTCGAGGCCGGTGGGTTGATGGGCATGGACTCCGGCAGGTTCTTCGGCTTCGTGATCGGCGGCGCGCTGCCCGCGGCACTGGCCGCTGATTGGCTGGTGACCGCGTGGGACCAGAACACGGGTCTGTTCGCACCCAGTCCGGCGACATCGGTGATCGAGGAGATCGCCGGCCGGTGGATGATCGATCTCCTCGGCCTTCCGTCGGAATCCTCCTTCGCGTTCGTCACCGGTGGCCAGATGGCCAACACCACGGCGCTCGCCGCAGCACGCCACCACGTTCTGGCCGCGGTCGGATGGGATGTCGAGGCCAACGGGTTGGCCGGCTCACCGCCGATCCGCCTCGTCGTCGGTGAGGAAGTGCATGTGACGGTTCCTCGCGCGGCGCGCCTGCTCGGTCTCGGCACCAATTCGATCGAGCGGGTCGCGGTCGACGCCAACGGAGCGATGCTGCCGGCCGACCTGGAGCGTGTGCTTGCTGTCGATCCTGGCCGCCCGACCATCGTGTGCTGCCAAGCGGGCAACGTCAACACCGGAGCCATCGATCCCATCGGCGAGCTCGCGGCCATCTCCCATGAGCGCCGCGCCTGGTTGCATGTCGACGGCGCGATCGGCCTGTGGGCCGCTGCGTGTCGGACGACGCCGCGGCTCGCCGGCGTCGAGCAGGCCGACTCGTGGTCGACCGATGCGCACAAGTGGCTCAACGTGCCATACGACTGCGGCATCGTGATCTGCCGACATCACCAGTCCCACCGAGCGGCGATGACCGTCACGGCGGCGTACCTCGTTCAGGCTGCGCCGGGTACTGATCGCGACCCTGTCGACTGGAATCCGGAGTTCTCGCGACGCGCTCGTGGCGTGCCGGTCTACGCAGCCCTGGCGTCGTTGGGACGCGAAGGAATCGAGGCGATCGTCGAGCGGTGCTGCGCGCATGCTCGCCGGTTTGCCGAGGTGCTGGGCAACGAGCCGGGGATCGTCGTGCTGAACGACGTCGTCTTGAACCAGGTGTTGGTCCGCTTTCTCGACCCGTCGGGCCGCGATGAGGATCACGATGCCAGGACGCGGGCCGTGATCGCCAGGGTGCAACAAGACGGCACGTGCTGGTTGGGCGGGTCGACGTGGCGCAACCAGGCCGTCATGCGCATCTCCGTCAGCAACTTCGCGACCACCGATGCCGATGTCGCGGCCTCCACGGCGGCAATCCTGGCCGCAGCGCGCTGAGCGTCAGATCTCGGCAGCCTCGCGCTGGGCCCGGCGCAGCGCCTCGATGTCGAATCCGGCACGCTGCGACGCCGCGATCACCACCCGTTCGCGGCGGCTGATCAGGTCCGCGGCGCGCCGTACCTCGGCGCACACGTCGTGGGGGATCACGACTGCGCCGTGCTGATCAGCGTGGATCACATCGCCGTGCGAGACGCGCATCCCGGCCACCGTGACCGGTCGCGAGTAGTCGACGACGTGCACGAACGCGTGCGACGGGCCGACGCGGTCGGCCAGCATCTGGAACCCCTCGGCGATGTCGGGGAGGTCGCGCACGCTCCCATTGGTGATCACCGCATCGCACCCGAGACCTTTGTGGATGTTGCTGTTGACCTCGCCCCAGAACGAACCGTAGCCACGCTCCTCGTCGAGATCCTGCACGACCACCACGCTGGGCTTCGGTCCGGCATCGATGTAGGCGTAGTACTCGTCGCGAACCGACGCCTGGTCGCGGTCGACGTCACTGGGATGAGCGGCTCGGATCGTCGCCGTGCGGGCGACGCCGACGACGGGTCGCAGCGCCGGACGGGTGCACACCAGCGGCTTGGTCGTGAATCCGTAGCCGCGCCGGTCTGGCACCAGCAGCTCCAACGCATTGCACACCGTCGGGGTGTCGATCGAGGTCAATTCGGCGATCAGCTCAGGACTCAGCTCGAACATGCCGGCCTCACGTCGCCGCTGGCAGTGATTGGTAGGCGTCGAGCAGCGAAACGACGGCGGTGTTGATCTTGGCAGTGATCTCGGCCGTCGGCGTCAGCGATCCGCCGTAGATCGACGAGCTCTTGGCGGGCTCGCCGCGGTGCTCGTTGGCGTACGCGACCGCCGCGGGTATGTCGTCGCTCCACGCCTCGAGCACGCCATCTTGCGTCTGGGGTCGCGTCGACGGCCATGTGCACCGCGTTGGGATATTGCTGGCCGTTCAGCCGCCAACCGCGGCGGCGCATCTCGTCGTTGAGGTGGTAGATGTCGAACTCGTCGGAGGTGAACGAGAAGCAGAACGACGGGGTGCCGATGACGCGCAGTTCCGGTTGGGCGCGCACGACGTCTTGCATCGCGTACGCAGTGTCGAAGATCTTCTTGGCGTGCTTCATGTAGCCCTCGCGCCCGAGCGCCACCATCGACGCCCACGTCGCTGCCAGCAGACCGCTCGATCGAGAACCCTCGATGCCAGGAGAGGCGTACTTGCCGCCCGACCAGTCGGTCATCATGAAGTACTGACCGTTCCGCAACTCCTTGTGGCGGAACATCAGGAGCGACGTGCCCTTCACGCTGTAGCCGTACTTGTGCGTGTCGGCCGAGATCGTCGTGACGCCGGGGATGCGGAAGTCGAACACGGGGATGTCGAAGCCGAGCGCTTCACCGAACGGCAGCAGGAACCCGCCGAGGCAGCCGTCGACGTGCAGCCCGACGCCGCGCTCGAGGGCAAGTGCGGAGAGTTGCTCGATCGGGTCGATGGTGCCGTAGCCGTAGTTGCACGCCGAGCCGACGATCGCCGCGGTGTTGTCGTCGATCAGTGCGGCCATCGCGTCGACATCGACCTGCGCGGTCTCAGGGTGGATCGGCACGTGTCGCATCTCCATCCCCAAGAGGTGGCACGCCTTGTCGAATGCCGGGTGTGCCGTTTCTGGCTTGACGATGTTGGCCCGACTGATGCCGTTGCGCGTGGCCTGCTCGCGATAGGCCAGCATGGCGTGGAGGATGCTGCCGCTGCCGCCGCTCGTCAGCATGCCGCATGGATCGCCGTCGGTGACCGCGGAGGCATGCATGAGGTCGAGACCCATGGCGATGATCTCACCTTCGAATCGAGTCGCGCTGGGGCAGACGTCTCGTTGCATGGCGTTCATGTGGCTGTACATCGAGTACGCCTCGCCCATGAACTCGTAGTGGTCGTGGTCGCCGCAATAGAACGATCCGGAGGCCTTGCCGGTCTCCCACTTGGCGTCCTCCTGCTCGGCCATCTCGCGGAGTTCTTCGAGGATCGACGAGCGGTCACGGCCCTCGGACGGGGAGGCCGCGCATCACTGGGTATTGGTCGGCGTACGGGTAGAGGCTCATCGGATTCCTCGATCTGGTTTCATTGGGTGGAGGCGGGAAACAGGTTCGGCGAGTGCGACGTGCAGGACACGCAGACCAACGGACATCAGGTTGAATTGTTGCTCAAGTCAGCGGCCTGCCGCGCCGATATGTTGCGATGAAGTCTGCCTGCGTGCTAGAAAATCGGTGGGCGCATAACAATCGGAGTACCGGTTTCATGCACGGCTTTACTGCGCAGCGCCCAGCACGACCGTTTGTCTTGAAGAGGGTCCGCAACATCGTCGCGCTTGTCACCTTCTGTGCAGTCGACTGCCGTGGTGCAGTCAGACGATTGCGTTGCCATCCGTCGCCGCTGCCGTCTCGACGACGTCGGCCTATGTGTCGGTGCAACCGTGCCGCCTCGCCGACACCCGCCTGAACAGCGGGTTCGTCCGGGTCGACGCGCTGACATTGCAGGTCGCCGCCCGGGGGATCTGCGGCATCCCGTCCAACGCGACATCGTTGGCGCTCACCCTCACCGTCGTGAACCCGCAGGCTTCCGGCTTCCTCACGGCTTGGCCGTCCGATCGATCCCGGCCGGTCGTCTCGAACGTCAACTTCGATGTCAACCAGATCCGGGCGAACGGCTCGATCACGCGCCTCGACGCCGCGGGCACGTTCCGGGTCTTCACGTCGACCCTCTCGCAGGTGGTGGTCGACGTGGTCGGTGCGTTCGTGCCCGCGACCACTGCCGCCTCCGGAAGGTTCGTACCCCGGCCGTCGACGCGTCTGTTCGACTCGCGGCCCGGGCCGAAGCTTTCGCCCGGCGCGACCATGACGTTGCCGTTGCCGGCCGGGGTGCCGGCCGATGCGGCTGCGCTGGCCCTCAACGTGACGGTCACGGAATCCTCGGGGCCCGGCTTCGTCACCGAGTTCCCGGCGGGTCGCCAGATGCCGACCTCGTCGATCCTCAACGTGGATCAACCCAACCAGACTCGTGCCGCGGCCGGGATCTTCCCCGTCTCGTCGGCCGGCGTCGCTTTGTTCCTCTCGGGCGGTGGGCACATCGTGGTCGATCTCCTCGGCTACTTCACCGGCCCATCCGCAGGGTCGGGCACCGACGGGCTGTTCACGGCCGCCGACCCGACCCGCCTGCTCGACACCCGTGGAGCGAGTCCGCTCGGCACCGGTGTGCCGTTGTACCCCGGCGGCGGATCTGGAGCTGGCGACGTCTCAGGGCGGCTCGATTGCCTACAACGTCACCTCCGTCAACGGCACGGGTGGGTACGTCACCGCGTACCCGGCCGGCACCGGCCGTCCGGCGACCTCGACGGTCAACTCGGTCGGCGGCGGCGACATCGTCGCCAACTTCGCCATCAGCCAGATGTCGAACCGCGGCCTCGGCTTCTTCAGCCAATCGCAGACGGATCTGCTCGCCGACGTGCAGGGGTGGTTCTCCGGCCCTTCGGCGACCGCAACACTGCCGCCTCCGGCCAACACTCCGCCTCCGCCGCCCCAGGTGCAGTACTCGGCGTGCATCACCGACGGGCTGTCCGCGTTGAACTCCACACGCGCCGCCGCCGGTGTGGCGCCGCTGGCGACCAACGCTGCTGCCCAGGCCTTCGCCTGCTCGTGGGCGTTGCAGCTGGCCATGGCCAACAACGGTCTGGTCCACTCGACCAGTGCCGCACGCGACGCCGCTGTCGGTTGCCCGACCGGTGAGAACATCGCCTATGCCAGCGGGCGCGTCGCCGTCCGGCCTGATCTCGTTGTGGTACGCCTCGCCACCGCACATGGCCAACATCAAGAACTCGATCTACGGCAGCGCCGGCCTCGGCTTCGTGATCCGTACCGATGCCTCCGGGGGCCAGTTGATCTTCGGCGTCACCGACTTCGCCGTCTGTTGAGCACGAAGTGCGTCGTTCGGTGCGCACTGGGCCGCCGAGCTCGTCGTCAGGTGATGCTGGTGTCGAGCGTGGTGCCCTGGTTGATGCCGTGGTTGGTCGACGAGTCATAGCCGTCGCTGGCCTGTTGCAGATCGGTTTGGACCTGCGTGAAGGCGGCCCACGCTTCGTCGGTGGTCTTGCCGACCAGGGTGTCCTCGAAGTTGTCGAGGTACTGGTAGGCCAGGTTGGCATGGCCCATCTCATGCGTCATCAGAGCCTCCGACCAGCGGTCCCACTCGCCGCGGACGGCGTCGTTGGCATCGCTGCGCCGACCCCAGGCGGGCACCAGCACCTCGAGCTCGACGGTCAGGGTTCCGCCGGTGACGACGTGGTTGTCGTCCCAGCTGAGGTCCAGTGACGGGTGCCAGCTGCACCGGCCGACCTCGTCGAGGCCCCAGCCGTTCATCTCGTCGTAGAGCTCCTGGAGGGTCTCCCCCCACAGCTCGCCGAAGTCTCCACCTGCTTGGTTCCACGTCGTCATGCCGGTGATCTTGCGCCTCGACTGACTCCCTGATCGCACGCACCTTCGGGCAGTCGGGCGGGCACGTCAGGCGGGCTGATCGAAGGCCCAGTCCAGCAATGCCGAGGCACCGTCGATCCGTGCCTGGTCGCTCGGCGAGCCGAGGACTGCCACGATCACGCTGCGACCCCTCTGGTGGCGGAGCCGACCAGGCAGTAGCCGGCATTGGTGGTGTGGCCGGTCTTCACCCCGGTCGCGCCCTTGTACCTCGTCAGCAGCTTGTTCGTTGCATTGAAGTGTTGGCCGTTCATCTGCGCGTCGGTGCGCGCCACCGTCGCTTGGAACGTCGGGTCCTGCATCAGGATCGTGGCGATCGCCACCATGTCGCGCGCCGACGAGTGCGCCCCGTCGGCATCGAGCCCGACGGCGTTGACGGCCACGGTCTGGGTCATCCCCAGTGTCTGCGCGGCGTCGTTCATCATCGACACGAATGCTTCCTCTGTGCCGCCGACATCGAGCGCAAGGGTGTGGGCAGCGTCGTTGGCGCTGACGATCAGTTCTGCACGCAGCAGCACTGCACGTGACAGTCGTTGACCTTTGTACAGGCCGATGGCCGACTCCGCCGGATCCAGGTGCATGGCTGGAACGGTGGCGACGTGCGCCGGGTCGCCGGCCTGCATCACCACGTACGCCGTGAGCAGCTTCATCAGGCTGCCGACTGGTCGGGCGGTGTCGGCATCGAGATCCGCCAGCCACCGTTGCGAGCCGACGTCGTAGACGGCGTACGCCGATGCATCGATGCTCGGAGGCTGGTTGAGGTCGGCTGTTGTCGGTGCGGCCGTCGTGACGTTGGTGACAGTGGTCAGTGGCGGTGTCGTGGTCGTCGTGGTCGACGTCGATGACGTGGAGGTCACGGCCACCACTGCGGTGGTCGAGGCCGGCGACGTGAGTGGCGGGAGCGACGTCGGGTCGGCCGTGCCGGCGGTGTTGCCGCACGCCGCGATCAACGCGATCGCGGCTACGGGCCACGCCAGGCGAAGGCGGCGCGCCGGTGTTGCGAAGTTCAACCGGCCTGAGCCACCAGCGAACGCGAGCGCGGCGAGCTCCTCGGTGAGAATGGAGGCGGTCGCGGCGCGATCGGTGCCGGGCAGGATCGGCAGCGTCATCACGATGACGGTGCCGCCACCCGGGCGCGGCACGGCTCGAAGGTACGCCCCACCTTCGCGACCCGGCGCGACCTCACGCAGGAAGTCGACCGTTCTGGCGGAGGGATCAACAGGGACTCGAATCGGGAAGCGCTGGTCTGCCTTCGTGCCGACCCATCCTGATGTGGCATCCCCGTCGACCACATCGACGAAACCGGGCGCCCACCGGGGCAGGAGCCGCGCGTGTCGGCGAGCACGTCGATGACTGCCTCGGGTTGCACGTCGGTCTCTATCGACTGCGTCTCGGTGCGTGCCCTATCTCGAGCGGCTACGGGGTCGGCCATGACACCGATGTTACCGAGGACGGTCGGCATCCTCAGGTCGGTGTGGCCGCGGGCCGGCTGGTGCGAGCCTTGTAGATCTCGAACCAGGCAACGCCGATGAACCCGGCGACGACTGCGACGAGCCAGTCGAGGGGTCGCATCGGGCCGAAGTTGAACGCGGTCCTGAGCCGGTGGACGCTGAGCAACACGACCAGCCAGACCCCGGCCAACCCCAGGATCCACTTCAGGGTTCGGTTCTTGCGCTGCCGGATCGCCTGCCAGATGGAGAGCCGCCACGACCGGTTCACCAGGATCAGTGCGAGGTTCCCGACGACCAGTGTGGCGAACGTGACGGAGCGCACGACATCGTCGGGGCGGTCGCCGAGCACGCCCCACAGGTAGACAGCAACACGGCCAGAAGCACCGACAAACCTTGCAGCGCGGCGATCGTCAGCACCCGCTTCCCGAACATCGGCTCGGCGGCAGGCCGCGGCGGAACGTCCATGATCTTCGGGTCGATCTCCTCGGATTCGAACACGATCGAGCACGCCGGATCGATGATCAGTTCGAGGAAGGCGATCTGGACAGGCAGGAGCACCAACGGCCAGCCGTTGACGAACACTGGGATCAGCGACATACCGAAGATCGGCACGTGGACAGCGATGATGTACGACATCGCCTTGCGGAGGTTGTCGAAGATCCCCCGTCCCTGCCGAACGCCACCGGCGATCGAGGCGAAGTCGTCGTCGGTGATCACCAGCCCGGCTGACTCACGAGCGACGTCGGTGCCGCGTGCACCCATCGCGATGCCGATATCGGCGGCGCGCAGCGCTGGAGCGTCGTTGACCCCGTCACCCGTCATCGCCACCACCTCACCGTTGGCTTTGAGGGCGCGGATCAGTTGCAGCTTCTGTTCCGGGATCATGCGCGCGAACACACTGACCGTGCGGATCCGTTCGGCAAGCTGGTCGACGCTCATCGCTTCCAACTCCGGGCCGGTGATGCATCCGCCGGCGTGGTCCAGGCCGATCTCACGAGCGATCGCCAACGCCGTGCCCGGATAGTCGCCGGTGATCATCATCACTCGGATCCCGGCGCTGCGGCAGTCGGCCACGGCCTCGGCGACGCCTGGGCGCACGGGATCCTGCAGCCCAGCGAGGCCGAGGTACTCGAAGTCGAAGTCGTGCTGTTCGCTGGGCAAACCGGAGTCGCCGCTGAACCGGGCTCGGGCGACAGCCAACACGCGCAGGCCGCCGGCCGTGGCCTCCTCGACCTGTTCGATCACCGCCGTGGATTCCTCCGGGGTGAGGTGGCACAGGTCGGCGACAGCTTCCGGAGCGCCTTTGGCGGCGATGACGTAGTGCGTGAGATCGGGCGAGCGCCACACCTGCGACAGGGCCAACAGTGATTCCGACAACGGGTACTCGCGCACGAGTTCCCACCCGGCGTGCACGTGCTCGGTGTCGGCGAGGTAGGTCTCGATGAGATGCCGAAACGCACGATCCATCGGGTCGAAGGGATCGACCGACGATGCCAGGTTGGCGAACTCGGCAATCTCGTGGAACCGCTCGGGGATCGGACCGCCGTCGATGACGTGGACCAGTCCGCCGACGGCGAGTTGGCGCACGGTCATGCTGTTCATCGTCAGCGTGCCGGTCTTGTCGACACAGATGGCCGTGGCCGAGCCGAGCGTCTCGATCACCGGTGCCCGCCGGGTCAACACGTGACGCTGCGACATCCTCCACGCCCCGAGTGCCAGAAACACGGTCAGTACGACGGGGAACTCTTCGGGCAGCAGCGCCATTGCGGTGCCGATGCCTGCGAGCACACCTTCCAGCCAGTGATGTCGGGTCAGGCCGAACACGACGATGACGAGCGCGGCAGCCACGATGCTCGCCGCGGCAATGACGCGCACGAGACGACCGACCTCGCGCTGCAGCGGGGTGTTCTCCTGCTCGATCGAACGCAGTGCGGTTCCGATCCGGCCCAACTCGGTGCGGGCGCCCGTCGACTGCGTGACCGCGGTGCCGTGACCCTTGACGACGAGGGTTCCGGAGAAGACCCACGGCGTCGCGTCACCCCCCGCTCGACCCATCTCCATCGTGTTCGAATCCCCGGCGAACCGGGCCTTGCGCACCGGCACCGACTCCCCGGTCAGGGCCGACTCGTCCACGGAGAAGTTCACACAATCGATCAGGACGGCATCGGCAGGGACCCGATCACCTTCGGCGAGCACGACGACATCGCCGCGCACGACCTCGCGTCCGGCGACCCTGGACTGCTGGCCGTCACGTACGACGAGGGCCCGGGGCGAGGACAGATCGCGGAGGGCGGCAAGGGCGTTCTCGGTCTTGTGCTCCTGATAGATCGAGATGACGATGACGATGACGACGAACGACATCAAGATGAAACCGTCGAGCGGCTCCGAGAGCAGGAAGTTCACCGTCCCGGCCCCGAGCAACAACAGCAGCATCGGTTGGCTGACCACTTCCCAGGCTTGCTGGACGAGGTTGCGCTTCTTTGCGGTTGGCAACTCGTTCGGCCCGTCCGCGGCCAACCGTCGAGCCGCTTCCTCCGAGGTGATGCCGACGAGCGACGCACCTCGAACTTGCGAGGTCGCATCACCCATCTGCTGCATCATCACATTGCACAGAGCCTTGCTGGCACGAGTGGCTTGGCCGATGTCATTGCTGGTACCCCTCGACGACATCTGGTGCACGTACACCGCTGAAATCGGCGTCGAGCCCGGCCTCGCGGCGTGCTCGGCGTTGGCGTAGCAGATCCCAGCACTGGTCGAGCCGTACCTCGATGCCACGGAGATGGGCCTCGTCGGCATCGCTCAACGGAGAACCGGGCGTTGCCTTGTGCTCGAGGTGGTGCTCCTCGTCGACCAGTGAGTTGATCCGAGCGATCAAGTCGTCATCGATGTTCATTCGAACCCCTCTCAGGACCGCCTTGCTCCGACGGAGTTTGTTCGCCGTCCATCGTACGGCCCTCCGGCGTCGGTCCGGCTGTGACGGGCGCGACGTCGGTGGTCGCGCTGGCCGCCATCATGCGGCGCGAGGTGAGCAGCAAGACGGCGAAGGCGATGCCGCCCACCACCGCGAAGGCCACGCGGAGGTCAAGCCATTCGGCGATCGCGCCGACGCTGACGGCCGTGAGCATCGCGCCGAGGCGTTGACCGAGCAGCATCGAGCCCAGGCCGGTGCCGGCCGACACGCCTGGTAGACGGGCGGCCGTCGCGTAGAGCTGCGGGAAGACCACCGAGAGGCCGAGGCCCCACACGACGAGACCGGCAAGCGCCACCGCGCCGACGGGAGCGGTCACGGTGGCGAGGGCGCCCACGCCGACGAGGCTGATGGCCCATGTGAACAGCCGTCGCTCGCCGATGCGGTCGAGCACGTGGTCGCCGCCGAGCCGTCCGACCAACATCGCGCCGGCACATGCCATCGTGCCGAAGCCGCTGGCTCGTCCGAACTCGAACACGTCGCGCATCATCACGGCCGACCAGTCGTTCGGCATGACTTCCAGCCCGACCGCGCCCAGAGCGGCGAGGCCCATGAGGACGGTCACCGCGGTCAACCGCTTGCGCGGGGCCGACGTGGCTTCGTCACCGAGTGCCGCCGCGTTGGGGGGCGGGTCGACCGCAACCAGCCAACGCCGCACCAACGAGACGGTGACGAACAAGATGGCTCCGACGACCAGCAACTGGCCGCGCACGCTGGCGCCGGCAGCCGACGCAGCCGAGCCGACCAGCGCGCCACCGGTGAACCCGAGGCTCCACATGGCATGCAGGCGGTTCATGATCGAGCGGCCGAGTCGCTGCTGCACGATCACGCCCTGAGCATTCATCGCCACGTCGTTGCACACGTCGAGCAGGCCCAGGCTGGTCAACAGCAGCAGCAACACCACGGCCGAGGGGGCGAATGCGATCAGGGGCATGCCGACAGAGAGCGCCGTGGCCCCAATGGTCAGCACCCGCCGGCTTCCGAGTCGGTCCATCACCTTGCCGACGACCAGCGCCCCGAAGATTCCGCCGAGGCCGCCACCGAGCAGCGTCGCTCCGAGTCCGGCATTGCCGAGACCGAGGTGATCGCGGATCTCGGGGATGCGCGGCAGCCAGTTCGAGAACGTCGCGCCGTTGACGAAGAAGAGGACTGCGACCGCGGCAGCGGAGTATCGAGTGCGCGGCCGGTGAGCGGCTTGGGCCTGCCACTCGGCACGCGTGACGGCGTACTCGACATCGCCCTCCTCGTCGCCGGGGATTCGTACCGGCCAATCGGCGTGAAAGGTTCGAACGAGGTGCATTCCGGATTTCTCCATCACCCGCCGCGACGCGCCGTTGACCGTCATCGTCTCGGCGACCACACGCTGTACGCGGTCCGACGCGAAACCCATCTCGATCAACGCCCGCGATCCCTCGGTGGCGTATCCCTTGCCCCAGCAACTGGCAACGAGCCGGTACCCCAGTTCCGGCTCGTCTCGCGGGCTGCCTTCATGCGGACGGAAGTGGAACCAGCCGAGGAATGCTCCGGTCTTACGCTCGATCGCCGCCCAGAAGCCGTAGATGTCGTGTGGCTCGTAGTGCGAGAGCCACCATTCGATCGTCTCGACCGAGCTCTCACGCGTCACCGGCTCACCGTCCTCGATGAACCGCCGCACCTCGGGATCGCTGTCGAGGGCCAGCAGATCGTCGGCGTCGTCCAAGGTGAAGCGGCGCAGCAGCAGTCGGTCCGTCGTCAGCAACACCTCCACGTGCTCAGTCTCGCACGGAAGCGATTCCGGCCTGGTTGTGCCGGAATCGCTTCGATGCGTTGGATGTCATGCAGACTCGCGAACGAGGGTGTTGTGGAACGCCGCGATCGACCAGCGACCGTCATCCTCGGTGATGACGGTCGTGATCCTCGACTGGTTCGTCCCCTGCAGTGGCCCGGTCGGCGCAACCAATGTCGACGTGGTCACTGCCACGACGCATCCAGGAGCCACCAAGCGCGCCATGCCGACCTGATAGCGGACGGTGCTACCGGCATAGATGGATTCGAACAGCGCCTGATGGCTGCGGGCAATGGCAGCGGGATCGCCGCGGTGATGTTCTCCGCGAATGTTGACGAAGTCTGTGTCGTCGGAGAACTCGCGACCGAAGGCCGCGCCGTCGGCTTCGTTCCATGCTCGCTGCAACTGGTCGAAGTGAGCCGTCGCGATCGACATCGGGTCGATCGATGTGAGGAGTGAGGCTGGCATCACGCCTCCCGCGAGCGCACGAGGCGGAGGCCCGTGGTGGCCAGGAACGCGAGCCACACCACGAACCCGAGGCCGGCGAGCCCGAACAGCGGCATGGAATCGCCCGCGGCGATCGATGGCCCGGCAACCGCCCCGATCGCGAGCAGGCCGGAGCCGAGGGGGGCGAGCCGCCGGAATGCGCCAGGCGTGATGCCCGCGGCGACGCCTGCCCACGCCAGGCCCAGCAGGGCTGCGGCGATCGACAGATCGAGCACGGTGAACACGCTGTTGTGCAAGGCCCAGAGCGCCTCGATGGCACCGATGTCTGGCTTCGAGCGGGTGGCGGCGACCGACAATGCCTGTTCGCTCCCGACGACGATCGCAAACAGGGCCATGATGCCGGTCGCGCCGACCAGGCCGGTGATCGCCCAACCCCGGCGCGCACTGGCGACGAGGCGTCGCATGGCGCCACCGAGGAAGACGAACATCCCGATGGCGCTGAGCACGTAGCTGGCGACGAGCACGAAGGTGATTGCCCGGTGGTCGGCGTAGTGGGAGAGCACGTCGGCGCTCGAGGCCCCGTTGCTCGGCGCCGAGGCGCCGCGGATGATGTTCTGGGCGACCACGGTGGCGGCGAATGTGATCGCACCCGTTCCTGCCAGTCGGGGAGTGATGTCGCCGAACGCGCGCCTCGGCGGATGGTCCGCGCGGGCGGGATCAGTGCTGAACTCGATGGTGTTGGACATGTGAGGTCTCTCTTTCTGTTGAGTTGTTGTTGTGTCTAGTGACTGGAACGACTATAAAGTAAATAGATCAGTTGTCAAGTGATAGACAGGGAACATGTCCGAGAAGCCACCCAGCCTGCGGGAACGCCAGGCGCAGCTCACGCAGTCGGAGATCCTCAAGGCGGCGCGGCGTCTCTTCGCCGAGCGGGGATACACCCGCACGAGCGTGCGCGACATTGCCGAGGCGGCGGCCGTGTCGGCGCAGACCGTGTACGACAGCATCGGGAGCAAGCAGGCGCTGGTCGCCAAGCTCAACGACCTGATCGATGCCGAGGCAGGTGTCGCTGCGATCGCCGCCGCGGCGGCGCAGTCGAGCGACCCGTGCGACATCGCCGCGACGCCGGCCAAGATCACCCGGTCGATCGTCGAGAACTGCGGCGACATCGTGCACGCCCTCGTCACCGGCGCCGCCGCCGAGCCCGATCTCGTCGTCGCGCTCGCCGAGGGTCAGATCCGTCACCTCGACGGGGCCCGCATGATCGTCGGTTTGCTGCAGCAAATGGGAGCGCTCGACGACTCCGTCGAGGTCGAAGCAGCCGTCGACACCCTCGCCGCGGTCTCCGACTTCCGGTTCGCCCTCTTGTTGCGCGACAGCTATGGCTGGTCGCTCGACCGCATCGAGTCGTGGATCGCCGGCAGCGCCCAGACCCTGCTTCTCCGACACGGCTGCGCGAAGGTCACGTGATGGACACGCCGCTGATCCAGGTGATGCGGGCAATCGCTCGTGGTGACCGGGAGATCGCCGCAGGGCTGTTGGCCGGCACACCAGAGTTGGCCACGGCCCGACTGCGGCGCGGTGCGACACGAGCGACGTCGGAGGAGTTCTTCCTCGACGAGGTGAGAGCACACATCTATGCCGGCGACACCGCGTTGCACGCGGCAGCGTTTGCCTACGACTCGGGGGTGGCCCGCAAGCTCGTCGCGGCCGGCGCCGACGTACGGGCCGCCAATCGACGTGGAGCCGAGCCGCTGCATTCCGCGGCCAACGGAGCACCCGGTTCGCCGACCTGGAACCCTCGGAGTCAGGCCGCGATCATCGCCTATCTCGTCGAGGCCGGGGCAGACCCGAACGCGACCGCGTCCGGGGGCGTCACTCCGCTGCATCGCGCGGTCCGCAATCGATGTACGCCGGCGGTGCGCGCCCTCTTGGCGGCCGGCGCCGACCCGCATCAGATCAACGACAGCGGCTCGACCGCGTTTGCGCTTGCCGAGTGGACCACCGGTCGCAGCGGAAGTGGCTCCGCCGAGGCCAAGCGGGAGCAGGCCAACATCATTCGTCTGCTCGCGGAGGTTCGCTGACCGCCGGCTTCCGCCTCGGCCCAGGTGGTCGGACCGTCTCAGGTGACGGCAACAACGCCTCCGGCCGCGTCCGCGTCGGTGATGAGGCGACGAAC
Source organism: Ilumatobacteraceae bacterium (assembly GCA_963805445.1). Classification (GTDB taxonomy): domain Bacteria; phylum Actinomycetota; class Acidimicrobiia; order Acidimicrobiales; family Ilumatobacteraceae; genus JAENVT01. The sequence continues at coordinate 470,026 of CAWDUI010000038.1, forward strand.
CATGTCGCCGACCGGTTGCAGGACCGTTGCGTCGAGTGCGTGGTCGATTCGCCTGCGCGCTTGCCTGCGGTCGGCCCGAGCAGGTGCGACGACCTCCAGGAGGTGCGCCGGGCCGACCATCGACAGCAACGCCGCAGTCCGCAGATCGAGTTCCGAGTCGCCGGCCGCGGCGACGCGGAGCGCCGCAACGACCGAGTCGCGTATGTGCAGGCCGATGACCTCGTGATGCGGGCGGAGGCCGCGACTCGATGCGGCCACCACACCCTCCTCGACAAGGCCTGCCATCGTCGCATCCCAGGTACCCATCCCGAGGTGGTGGGTGAGACCGCGGTCCATGTGTGACAGCACGGCCCTGATCTTCGGGCCTTTCTCGATGAGGACCGCGGTTGCCGCAGCCAAGACCTTCGTCTGCGGCTCGGCCCGTCCGGTCACGACCATGCGGTTGGCCCGTCCCGCCGGCTGCACGACATCATCGAGCACCAGGTCAGCAAGCAGCAGACCGGCCAGGCAGGCGTTCAACGCGCTCCGCTGCCCAATTGCGTGCCGGCCGGACGCAGGATTTATCGCCACCAGGGCGAGGTCCTCGGCGAGCCGCATCATCCCGGATCCGAGTGAGGCGCTTCCAGGGCAAGGTCGAGCGCGGCGATGGCCTGTTGCGGGCCCGTGACGTGAATCGCATCCCAACCAGCGTCGCGGGCCCCGGTCACGTTGGCGAGGAAGTCGTCGAGGTACAAGATGCGGTCGGGCGCGACCCCCAGCCGATCGGTGGTCAACTCATAGATCTCCGGCTCGGGCTTGCGGCACCCCACCTCCGACGAATCGATCACGAGGTCGAAGATCTTGAAGTCGACGTGCTTCTCGATGTGATCCCGGAACTCTTTGAAGCTGTTGGTCAGCAGGGCGGTCGTGATGCCCTCCGCGCGCAGCGCGACGATGCGCTTGACCACATCGTCGTGCACTCTGAACACGCCGTCGAGGATGATGTCGAACTCGTCGCCGCTCAACGTGATTCCCGCCTCGGCGGCCCACGGCTGCACGAGCTCCTGGAATCCCTCGACGGCGATCTCGCCACGTTCGGCACGATGCCACGGATGGTCGTCGGTCGACACCTCGGGCGGGCCCATCAGCACGTGCAGCAACTCCTCCATGCTCACCCCGTGACGGTCGGCGACTTCGGTGATGCGGTCGGTGATCGGGCTGATCAGCACACCACCGAAGTCGAACACGACGGCGGAGTAACGGTGAGCGCTCATTGCACCATGTCTATCGGACGGGGCCGACGATGCAATCCCGAGCGGTCAGGCTCGGTCGGGCGCGACTTCGGTACTGGCCATACCGAAGTCGAACCCAGTGCGCCGCGCTGGGCGCGGTGTGAGTAGGCGGGCGTACCGATGTCGCGCCCGAATGGGGGCGCGTGGGTCAGGACGAGAACAGGTCGCCGGCGAGGTACTTCATCCCGGAATCGGGCTGGAGGGTGACAACGCGATGCCCGCGGCCCAGCTCGCGGGCAAGACGCAGGGCAGTGACGATGTTGGCCCCACCCGACGGTCCCGTCCAGACGCCCTCGGTCCTTGCTGCCATCCGTGCCATCGCCGAGGCGTCGGCGGTGGACACGGCCTCGGTTCGGTCGTACGTGTCGGGCGTGATGTGCGGTGGGATGAACCCAACTCCGCCACCTTCGATTCGATGCGTGCCGGGCGGGTTGCCGGCGATGACTGCCGACTCGGCGGGCTCCACGATCACACGCGACATCTCCGGCCAACGAGTGCGCAGCGCCTCGGTGACCCCGACGAAGCAGCCGCCGACTCCCACGTACAGGCAGGCGGCATCGATGGGCTCGGGGAGCTGTTCGAGCACCTCTCGGCCGATGACGCGGTAGCCGTCCAGTGCGTCGCGGTTGTTGAACTGATCCGTGGGAAACGCACCCTCGCTCTCGATGATCTCGTTGGCCCGCTCGCGGATCGCCGGGATCAGCCCGGGATGAATGCCATCGGGGCTGTCGATGATCTCGAGCGTCGCACCGAAGGCGGCCATCGTGCGGAGCTTCTCGACGGCAAATGCGTTCGAGGTGACGATCCGCAGTGGATATCCCTTGACCGCACAGACGAAGGCGAGCGAACTGCCGGTCGAGCCACCCGTGAACTCGACGACCGTCTGACCGGGAGCCAGCTCGCCGCGGCGTTCGGCGCCTTCGATCATCGCCAGCGCCATCCGGTCCTTGTACGACCCGGTCGGATTGGCAGCCTCGAGCTTGACCCACACCTCGGCGTCGTCGGGCCCGGGCAGGCTCGTGAGCTTCACCAGCGGTGTACCACCGATCCCAGCCAACGCACCCGATCTCATGATGTCTCCTTTCACGGCGATTCGCTGCGACCGTACCCCCGATGCTCTTCTGGGTCACGACTCCGATGTCGTGCTCCCACCCAGCCACGCGGTGGTCCAGCGACCGCAGGCTCGCGCCAGGGCGTTCATGAGGTGCAACGAGGCGAACACCATCGCCACGCCGAGCGGCACCAGGAACCACGACCACGATGACCTGGCGATGTCTTCCATCCGCGAGCTCTGGCTCCAGTTGCCGAACGGGTGATCGCTGCCGTACCGCGCCGTGAACGGCGCACCGGCCACAAGGAACGGCGTGGCGAGGGCAGTGGTCGCCGCCGTGAACGTCGCGATCCCGGCGGGGAAGCGCAGCACGAGGAAGCCGAGCTCCCGCCACCGATCTCGCTCGCCGGTCATCGAGCGCAGGCGGACCCACACATTGCCTCGGGTGGGGCCCGCCACCGGCGCCGGCTGAAGACGCTGGCCCAGCAGTGCGTTGGCGGTGCCGCGTTCCACGTTGGCCAGCCAGCGGATGAGATACCACATCGCCCACAGCATCGGGATGCCGAGCAGGGCGACGACGACCATGCTGATCGCGGCCGACAAGCCACTGACCAACACGCTGAACCAGATGGTTCCGAGGGGCAGGCCGAGCAACAGGTAGGCGATGTTTCGGTAGGTCTGCGGTTGGGTGGCGACTCCGAAGATGCGTCGCACCGGCGATGTGCGATTGGAGCGTGACGAGGGTGATGCTGGTGAAATGGTTGTGGTGTTCATGAGGTGACCTCCTTGCGAATGAGTGGTGAGTTGGATCAGAGGGCGATCGCGTCGAGGACGTCGAGGCGGCCGGCCCGGCGTGCAGGCAACCAGGCGGCGACGACGCCTGCGGTGGCCGCGACCACCATCAGGACGACGATCTGGCCGACGGGGATGGAGAGGCCGGAGGCGAACGAGGCGGGCAGCACAGCGACCACGCCGAAGCCGAACAACAGGCCGAGCCCGACCCCGAGGGTGGCGCCGAACGTGGCGACCAGGGCCGCCTCGAACCGAACCATCCGCCGGAGTTGACGGCGGGTCATGCCGACAGCACGCACCAGGCCGAGCTCGCGAGTGCGCTCGAAGACCGACAGGGCCAGTGTGTTGGCGATGCCGATGAGAGCGATGATCACGGCAAGGGCGACCATCACGTTGACCATCGTCAGCACCTTGTCGAGCTGGCCCACGATCCGCTGGCGGAACTCGGTGGCGGTCTCGACGGACGCGTATGGGAACTGAGCGGCGAGAGAGGTGACCAGGGCAGTGACATCGGCTTGCGTCGCGCCGGCAGCGATCGACACGCCCAGCCACTCGGCTGCCGGATCGACGCCTGCCGCAGTGAGCACGCTGGTGTCGAGCAAGTAGTCCTCGGTCACGACGCTCTGGTCGTGGAACAGTCCGACGATGGTGGCGTCGATGTGCGAGCCATTCGAGAAGTCGATCGTCAACCCGTCGCCGACGCCCGCGTGGATCGCTGCCGCCTTGTCGACCGAGACGACAACGGGGTTGGCGACGTTGCTCTCGAAGCCGCCGGCTCGTACGTCGAGGTCCAGCACGGCGTTGATCTGGTCGAAGTCGAAGCCGACGACATCGGTGACCTTGCCGTCGACTCGCGCCTCGACGGGCGTGAAGCCGGTTGCGGCCGCCACGGCCGCGGATTGACGGATCTCGTTGGCGAGCGTCGAGGGGAACTGGACCTCGTCGAGGTCGTCGGTGAGGTAGTAGTCGGCCTTGGCCGACTGGGAGAAGGTCGAAGCGATCGCCGACTTCACCGATTGGCCGACCACCAGCGCGGTCGTCACGAGAGTCAGGCCGATCATCAACGCGGCCGCCGTCGTGGCCGTGCGCCGCGGGTTGCGGGCAGCGTTCTTCTGGGCCAGGCGTCCGGCCACGCCGGCAACCTTGCGAAGCGGCCATCCGAGCACGCCGGTGACGAGTCGAACTGCCAGCGGGCTGAGCACGGTGACGCCGAGGAAGATGGCGACGGCCCCGGCTGCCAGCGCGGCCACCGTGACCGACGTCGAGCCGACCCCCGTCAACCCGGCGATGCCGGCCGACAGTCCGGCTCCCAGCAGGGCGAACCCCGAGATCTTCCGAGTGCGCGACCCGACGGTTCGGTCCTCGGCGCCACCGCCGAGGAGCGCGATCGGTGCCACGGTCGCCGCTCGCCGGGCCGGCCCGATCGCGGCCAGCAGGGTGACACCGACGCCGATCGTCGCCGCGGCGATCAGGGTGCGACGGGCGAGGATCAACGGGTAGGCACTGAGGTGCACGCCGATCGCACCGAACAGGGCGGTGATCCCCTTGGCGACGGCGATGCCGCCGCCGATCCCGCCGATCGAGGCGAGCACCCCGACGACCAGCGCCTCGCCGAGCACCGAACGCCGAATCTGTAGCGGATCCGCACCGACGGTGCGCAGGAGAGCGAGTTCGCGGCTGCGTTGCCCCAGCACGATGGCGAACGTGTTGTAGATGATGAAGATCGACACGAACACTGCGACGGCGCCGAATCCCAACAGGATGTTGCCGACGATGTCGATCGTCGTCGTGAACCCGCGTGTCGTCTCGGCGAGCACGGTCGCGTGATCGACGACTTCCGCTGTCGGGACAGCCGCAGCGACTGCAGCCTGCACGGCTGCCGCATCTGCTCCGTCCGCAACTTGAATCGCGACGTTGTTGATGCCGTCGATGCCGAACAGGGCGCTTGCCTGGTCGGTGTTCATCTGCATCAACACGGCACCGAGCGTCGAGTTGTCGGCGCCGAACGACGATGTCCCCGACAGGGTGAGATCGACGCGGCCGGACGGCACATCGACGTGGTACGTCTGGCCGATGATGAAGCCGTACTTTGCAGCGGAGTCGACGTCCATTGCGAACTGGCCGATCTGCGGCGGGGCGCCATCGACCAAGGTGAACGGACTGAGCTGTTCGTTGTCGATCCAGTTGAATGCCAGCTGTGGCGGGCCGTCGGTGGGGATGCTCTGCCCATTTGCCCGGATCGGGCGGACAGCGTTGTCGGCAGCTTCGATGTCTGCCACAGCGTCGGCAACACCGTTCACGCTGCGAACGACCGACACCGTGTCGGCCGAGAGCGGAGGGGTGTCGCCGAAATCCGTGTGGTTGCGCACCTGCAGATCGACGCCGGCAGTGACGTCTTCCGACACGGCGGTGAAGCTGCTGCGCAGACCGTCGCCGAGCACGAACGCGGAGACGACGAAGCTGACGGCGAGGATCACGCCGAACGTGGTGAGGGCGAAACGTACCTTGTTCGCCAGAAGGTTCTTGACGGTGAGTCGGAACATTGGAGTCTTCTCTCGCTGTGTTGGTGGTTGGTTCAGTTGCCGAGCCGACGCATGTGGTCGAGCACGGCATCGGGGGTGGGATCGGCCAGCTGGTCGGTGATCCGACCATCGGCGAGGAAGACGACGCGGTCGGAGTAGCTCGCCGCAACTGCGTCGTGGGTCACCATCACGATCGTCTGGCCGAGCTCGCGCACGGCGTGGCGCATGAAGGCAAGGATCTGCCCTCCGGTCGTGCTGTCGAGGTTGCCGGTGGGCTCGTCGGCGAAGATGATCTGTGGACGACTCGCCAGCGCACGGGCGACTGCAACACGCTGCTGCTGACCGCCAGACAGCTCACTGGGGCGATGCTTCAGGCGGTGGCTCAACCCGACCGTGGTGACCACGTGGTCGACCCACGCTCGGTCGGGTTTGGTGCCGGCAAGATCCATCGGCAGGGTGATGTTCTCGATCGCCGTCAGCGTCGGCACGAGGTTGAATGCCTGGAAGATGAAGCCGAGACGATCTCGACGCAACACCGTGAGCTGCTTCTCGCTGGCGTTGGTGATGTCGACATCGCCGACGGTGACGAAACCGGAGCTGAGGCGGTCGAGTCCGGCCATGCAGTGCATGAGGGTCGACTTGCCCGAGCCCGAAGGCCCCATGATGGTGGTGAACTGGCCGGCGGCGAAGTCGACGTCGACGTTGTCGAGGGCGAGCACGGCGGTGTCGCCGCTGCCATAGGTCTTGGTGGCGCCTCGGGCAGAGGCTGCTGCGAGCGCGCCACGTTCGGTGGGTGGGATGTGAAGGAGTGTCATGGTCTCGAACGGTAAAGATCGACACCTCGCGGATCGTCCGGCGATCGAGTGATCCTGCATGCGACCGAAGGGTGGTCGCGGATGGCGCCACCGCTGGCGGCATCATCACTTCGGTGGACCCTCGGTCATCATTTCGCCGGATGATCGGGGTGCGCGCCGGACAGTACAGTCAGCGCATGATTCGGCCGCCTGGTCACCCGTGAGCCTCATCCGCAAGTGGGTGCGCGACCCGCGGCTGCTGGTCGATCTCGTCGTGGCCGTCGTGGTCGCAGTGCTGTCTGTGGTCGAGGTGGCATCGACGTCGGCCGAGGCGTTGGCGGGCGAACGCACTGCGGACGCCTTCGCATACGCGTTGGTCATCGCTGGTTCCGTCTGCCTCGTGTGGCGACGGCGCAGGCCGATCACGGTGCTGGCTGTCGTCACGGTTGCGCTGGTCGTGTTCTGGCTCCGCGGCTACGGCGCGTTGATGTCGGTTCTCGGCCTGCCCACGCTGTACGCAGTTGCCGCTCATGCCGAGAACCGGCGACGGGCGTGGTGGACACTTGTCGTCTCGTGCGTCGGATTGATGGTCGCGGCAGGCTTCACCGTTCTGGATCGCCCAGACGGCTTCGCCTACTTCCAGGCGCTCAGCGTTGCCGCCTTTCTGTCCGGTGCGATAGCGGCGGGTGTGCTCATCCGCAACCGCGAGCGCATCTTCGTCGACACCGAGCGCCGCGCCACTGAAGCCGAAGCCGATCGGCTCGTCGAAGCGGAGCGTGCGGTGGTGCGCGAGCGCAGTCGCATCGCCCGCGAGATGCACGACGTGGTCGCGCACGCCATGAGCGTGGTCGCCGTGCAAGCGGCCGCCGGTCGGGAGATCGTGCACGCCAACCCGGACAAGGCGGCCGAGGTGTTCGCCAGGATCGAGACGGTCGGACGCGAGTCGCTGACCGAGTTGCGGCGGATGCTCGGCGTGCTGCGTGACAGCGGAGACAGCGATGCTTCGTTGTCGCCGCAGCCCGGGATCGCCGACATATCGGCGGCCGTCGAGCAATCAGCTGGAACCGGCGTGGCGACCGAGTTGATCGTCGAGGGACAGCGTCATGCGCTCGCTCCTGGCATCGAACTCGCCGCGTTCCGGATCGTCCAAGAGGCACTGACCAACGTTCGCAAGCATGCCGGGCAGTCCGCCTCGGCCGTGGTGCGGATCTCCTACGAGGCACACTCGTTGATCGTCGAGGTCACCGACGATGGCAGCGGTGCGGCCACCACGCTGTCTGGAGTTGGGGCAGGGAACGGCCTGATCGGCATGCGCGAGCGGGTCGAGATCTACGGAGGCCAGTTCACGTCGGGGCCTCGGCAGGGCGGGGGATACTCGGTGCGCGCGGTCCTCCCCATCGTCAACAACGCTGCCGAGGCACGAGCCGCCGCGGGGCCGCGATCATGACGATCAGGGTTGCAGTCGTCGATGACCAGGCGCTGATGCGTGACGGGTTCACGATGATCCTCGACGCTCAGCCCGACATCGACGTCGTTGGCGACGCCGAGGATGGCCGGCGCGGCGTCGAGCTCTGCTTGCGGACCCGGCCCGACGTGGTGTTGATGGACATCCGCATGCCCGTGCTGGACGGCATCGAAGCAACCAGGCTGATCACATCGAGCGAGGAATGCGACACGAAGGTCCTCGTGCTGACGACCTTCGATCTCGACGACTACGTGTATTCCGCGCTTCGTGTCGGTGCGAGCGGTTACATGCTCAAGGACACGCCGGCCAAAGACCTCGTGGCCGCAGTGCGCGTCATTGCCCAGGGCGACGCGCTGCTGTCGCCATCGGTCACTCGGCGATTGATCGAGGAGTTCGCCCGACGTGCCGAGCCCGAGGCGGTTGCCACGACGCTTCCGCAGGATTTGACCGAGCGCGAGCGTGAGGCGCTCGAGCTGTTGGCCCACGGCCTCAGCAACCGCGAGATCGCAGCGGAGATGTTCATCGGCGAAGCGACTGCCAAGACCCACGTCAGCCGATTGCTGACCAAGCTCGGCGTCCGCGATCGAGTACAGGCCGTCGTCTTGGCCTACGAGACCGGCCTGGTGCGGCCCGGGAGCCCGGCGAAACGCCGCAACCCTTGACCTGCTGCAAGACTCGCCGGGCATGATCGATACCAGCAACTACATCAGATTCGAACGGGTCGATTCCGTGGAGATCACCGAGCGCGGACTCCTCGCCCGCCTCCACGGTGAGCTGTTGCGCATCGACGTGGTCGCCGACGACGTCGTGCGGATCAAGATCAGCCGGGGCGCGATCTTCGACGAGTCCCCGACCTTCGCCGTCTGTGTCGATCCGCTCGCCGACGCCGTCGACTTCACGGTCGAACGGTCGACCGATGTGGTGCGGCTGCGCACGTCGGCGATGGTCGTGTCGTTGTGGCTCGATCAGTTCCGGCTCGATGTGCACCGCGCCGATGGCACGCCGGTGATCGAAACGGCGCCCGATCTCGCCGGCAACTACTGGGCCTACGCGACGTTGAACGATGCGTTCACCTTCCGTCGGCGATGCCGCCCGGAGGATGCGATCTTCGGGCTCGGCGAGAAGTCCGGGCATCAGAACCGCCGAGGGCGCGACTTCACGCTCTGGAACACCGACATCCTCGACCCGGAACGAACCAAGGAGTTCACGGCTGGACGCCCACCCGGCGACCTGCGTGCGGAGCGGACGAGCATCGAATTCGACCCGTACTACATCTCGATTCCGTTCTTCTATCACCAGTCGTATCCCGACGGTTCGATGACCGGGTCGTTCCTCGACAACGGCTATCGCGGCTATTACGACTTCACGCCGCGCGACGAGTATCGCGTCCACTTCTCCGGCGGCCAGTACACCGAATACGTCTTCGCCGGTCCGAACATGCCCGGCATCCTGGCGAGCTACACCCACCTCACCGGACGCATGGCAATCCCACCCATGTGGTCGTTGGGCTATCACCAATGTCGGTGGGCCAAGTACACACAGGCGGCGATCGAGCAACTGGCGCAGCGCCATCGCGACCACGAGATCCCATGCGACACCTTGTGGCTCGACATCGAGTACATGGACGGCTATCGAGTGTTCACCTGGAACACCGAGACCTTCCCCGACGTGCCGGGCATGTTGGAACGCCTCGGCCGGCAGGGCTTCGGTGTCATCACGATCATCGATCCCGGGGTGAAGTACGACCCCGGCTACGGAGTGTTCGATCAAGCACTGCAACGCGACGTGCTCTGCAAGACCGACGGGGGAGACGTCTACATCGGTCAGGTGTGGCCCGGCAACACCGCGTTCCCCGACTTCGTGACCGAAGAGGCCCGGTCGTGGTGGGGTGAGTTGAACGCTGCGCACGTGCAGTCCGGTCTGGTCGGGATCTGGAACGACATGAACGAGCCGGCAACGGGTGCCATCCCACCCGATGCCATGCGGTTCGGCGGTGGTCAGTATTCGCACGAACGATTTCACAACCAGTACGCACTGCTGATGGCGATGGGCACGACCGCTGGCCTGCTCGACGCAATGCCCGACAAGCGCACGTTCGTGCTGTCCCGGGCCGGCTTCTCCGGCATCCAGCGATATGCCGCCAACTGGATGGGCGACAACATGGCCAATTGGGATCACCTGTGGATGAGCATTCCGATGGCCAACGGGCTCGGGATATCCGGCCAGGCATTCGTCGGCGCCGACATCGGAGGCTTCGAAGGCGACACCAACGCCGAACTCTTCCTGCGCTGGATGCAGTACGGCGTCCTCACGCCGTTCTGCCGCAACCACTCGTCGATCGGCTGGGTCGACCAGTACGCGTGGTCGTGGGGTGAGGCCGTCGAAGACCTCGTGCGCGAGGCCATCGGTCTGCGCTACCGGCTGCTGCCGTACATCTACACCTCGTTCGTCCTCGCCTCGGAGACCGGCGCCCCGGTTCAACGACCGTTGCTCTTCGATCATCAGCACGACGCCACCGCCCGCGATCTCGATGACGAGTACCTGTTCGGCCCTGATCTGCTCGTCGCTCCGGTGCTCGAGCCGGGTGCGACAGCCAGGCAGATCTACCTACCCAGCGGCACGTGGTACGACTGGCACACCGACGACGTGGTGACCGGCCCGCGGTACGTCAGGGCCGAGGTCACGATGGACTCGCATCCCGCTCTTCGCTCGTGGCGGCGCGGTGATCCCGATGTGGACCGCGGCGCCGGCGTCCACCGCTGGGTATCAACCGACAACGATCGAACTGCACCTCTTCGTTCCCTCGATCGACGGTTCGTATCGGTCGGCCCTGCAAGAAGACGATGGAACCACGTTCGCGGCCAACGCAGGCGCCCGCCTGCGAACGTCGTTCGAGGTGACCCGATCGGTCCGGCAAGTCACCGTCAGCGCCGAGGTCGACGGTGGTGGCTACGCGTCCTTTGCCCGCCACGAATTCGTTCTCGTCGTCCACGGCGACGTTGCGGCGGCGGTGGTCGTCGACGGCACGCCGCAGGAGTTGGCGAACGGACGGATCTCGCTGCCCAACGACGGACGCGGATTCACCATCGAGCTCGAATCAGCGGACTGAGATCCCCCTGTCGAGTGTTTCGAGGCACCCAGGTGGGCGCCGAGAACTCCACCGGGTCGTCCTCACTGCGGCTTGGTGCGCCACGCTCGCTCGAACGGCAGTCGCCAGGCGTGCGGTGCGATCAGCTGGTGGATCGCGTTGGGCCCCCACGAGCCCGGCGCGTAGGCGCGCACCGGCGGTGGCGATTCGAGCAATGGTGTCGACAGCTCCCACAGGCGTTCGATGCCTTCTGAGGTGGTGAACAACGTGTGGTCGCCGCTCATCGCATCGTGGATCAACCGCTCGTACGCCTCCAGCACGTCTCGCTCCCGGCCGGTCTCGTGCAGGGCGAACTGCAGGCTCAGCTTGTCGAGCTTCATCCCGGGCCCGGGCCGCTTGCCGTAGAAGCTCAGTGACAGCTTCGACGCGTCTGCAAGATCGAACGTGAGGTGATCGGGCCCGTGCTGCCCGATGCCGGAGCCGGCCGGGAACATGCTCTTTGGCGGCTCGCGGAACGCGATCGAGATGATGCGGGCACCCTCGGCCATCCGCTTTCCGGTGCGGAGGAAGAACGGCACCCCCGCCCAGCGCCAGTTGTCGATCTCGCACCGCAAGGCGATGAAGGTGTCGGTCTCGGAATCGTGGGCGACACCCACCTCGTCGCGATACCCGATGTACTGACCGCGCACGACGTGCGCGGGCTCGATCGGTCGCATCGACCGGAACACCTTGTTCTTCTCCTCGCTGATCGCACGCGGCTCCAGTGCGGTCGGCGGTTCCATCGCCATGAACGCCAGCACCTGGAAGAGGTGCGTCACGACCATGTCCTTGTACGCGCCAGTTGATTCGTAGAACCTGATGCGGTCTTCGAGGGCCAAGGCCTCCGGCACATCGATCTGCACGTGGTCGATGTGGTCGCGGTTCCAGATCGGCTCGAACAAGCCATTGGCGAAGCGAAAGGCGAGGATGTTCTGCGCTGCTTCCTTGCCCAGGAAGTGGTCGATCCGGTAGATCTGGTCCTCGTTGAACGTCTCGTGCAGCGAGGCGTTGAGCGTGCGTGCGGATGCCAGGTCGGTTCCGAACGGCTTCTCCATCACGATCCGCGAGCGCGGGACCAGATTCGCTTCCGCCAACATGTTGACCACGACCCTCGCGGCAGACGGCGGCACGCTGAGGTAGTGCAGTCTCCGCGGCTCGCCACCCAACTCCTTCTCCGCATCGGCGACGACTGCGGCCAATCCCACCGGACCCTTCTCCTGCGAGACGTAGCGCAGCTTGCCGGCGAATGCGGCCCACTGATCGTCGGAGATCGTGCGACTGGAGAACTCGTCGCACGCCTTGCGAGCGAACCTGCGAAAGGTCTCATCGTCGAACTCGTCGAGCGAGGTGCCGATGATGCGGCAGTCGCTCACCAGGCCGGCGAGCGACAGGTGCAACAGGCCGGGCAGCAGCTTGCGACGAGCGAGGTCACCCGTCGCCCCGAACAGCACGATCACGTGCGGCTTCACCGGCGCCATCAGCGACGGCACGATGTCGCTGGGATCGGTGTGGGTGGTCACGTGCTCGGACACTGACCGAACACTAGGTCGTTGCCGATGGTCCCGGTTCCAGCGACAGCCGCAACTCCCAGTTCTGGCCGACGAGGTCTTTGCCGAAGCTGTGGTGCTCCTCGTGGTCGACGAGCACGAATCCCGCTGCCTCGTAGATGCGGCGCGCCGAGACGAGGATGTCGTTGGTCCACAGCACGATCGAGGAGTAACCGGCGCTCTTGGCGAACTCGACACAGTGATCGACGAGGCGTGTGCCGAGGCGAAGCCGGCGCGCCCAGGGCTCGACGAGCAGGATCCGCAGTTGGGCGGTCTCCGAGTCGCGTTCGCAACAGAAGACGCATCCGGCCCGGGCGCCGTCGACTTCGGCAATCCATGCGTGCTCCCGGTTGGGCTTCAGCCCGTTGTGGAAGTCGGCGACGATGCGGGCGACCAGCGCCTCGAAGTCGGTGTCCCAGCCGAACTCGTCGGCGTAGATCGCGCCATGGCGTTGAACGACCCAACCCATGTCGCCGGGCTTCAGACCCCGGAACGAGATCCTGTGGTCGGACGAGTTGCGACTGGTGAGGCTGGAGATGATGGTCATCGATTCGGCGATCATCGCCCGTTGATCGCCCGTCAACGGATCGAGCAGGCCAGTGATCTGTTCGGCCGAAAGACGGTCCAACTCGTCGAAGGCGGCTCGCCCGGCGGGGGTCAACGAGAGATCGAGCGCCCGACCGTCGGTGACGGACGCGGTGGCCACGACCAGGCCGCGTTTCTCGAGCCGGGTCAGCACCCGGGTCAAGAAGCTGGCATCGATGCCCAGTCGCTGACGCAGTTCGAGCCGTTCCCACGTCGCCCGTTGGGCGAGTTCGAAGAGAACCCGGGCCTCGGCCAGGGTGTGCTCGGTGTCGAGCAACCCCTCGTCGAGCAGGCCGAGCACCTCGGTCCAGTGTCGGTTGAACCGGCGCACGTCGTTGATCGTCTGGTTCATCGTCGCTCCCCGAAGATAGTGGACGCAGTCCACCATATCCCAGCAGGGCTCGTCGTGCTAGAGATGCCTTGCGAGGTATATGCAATCTGTGGCATATTATGTGGATGCTCACCACGTTCGAAGTGCTGGCGCAGCCGATTCGGCGGTCGATCCTCGATCACCTCCGCGATGGCGAGCACCTCGTCGGCGATCTCGCCGAGCGTCTGGGGCTGAACCAGCCGCTGACGTCGAAGCACCTCCGAGTGCTCCGTGATGCCGCGCTCGTGACGGTGCGAATCGACGGCCCGCGCCGCTGGTACGCCCTGCGCGTCGAGCCGCTGGCCGAGCTCGACGCATGGCTCACCCCCTATCGGTGGATGTGGGAGTCGCATCTCGACCGCCTCGGCGCCCATCTCGACACCATGCCCGAACCAGACCATCAAGGAGACACCGATGTCCGCTGACCAGTTCCTGACGCTGGAGGGCCGGCCGACCGTGCGCGTCGAACGGCGCTACCCGCACTCGATCGACAAGGTGTGGCACGCCGTCACCACACCCGAGCACCTCGGCCAGTGGTTCCCCAGTCCGGTCGAGCTCGACCTGCGTCCCGGCGGGGTGATGCGGTTCGGCGCCTTCGACCACGATGCCGCCGCCGGGATCATCGAAACCATCGATGCTCCGCGTCGTCTCACGTTCACTTGGGGTTCCGATCGGCTGACGTTCGAGCTCACGCCGGATGGCGACGGCACCAGGTTCGCCCTGACTCATTCGTTCGACGATCGCTCTGGAGCACCGAGCTTTGCGACCGGCTGGGAGCTCTGCCTGGCCGGACTACGCGCCGTGCTCGCCGGCGACCCGCTGCCGCCGGCCGACCGCGGGATCGAACGGCACGAGGAGCTGGTGCATGAGTTCGGACTCGACCGGCCCGAGGTGACGGAATCGGCGACCGGTTGGACGGTGCGCGTCGAGCGCCAGCTGACCTGCCCCGCCGAGGTCGCCTGGAACCTGTGGTTCGGCAAGGACCGCGACACGGGCGAGCAACGTGTCGCCCCCGGCGTCGGTCAACCGCTGACGCCGTACATGGCGCCGGATGTGGTGATCGGGACGATGACCGAGGTCGAGACGCACCGCGTCCTGGCCTTCGACGTGGCGCCGACCGGCGGGCCCGGCGAGCACCTCCGACTCGAGTTCGCCGATGGCACTGGTCACGGCGTGCGGATCATCCTCACCGTCACCGGCACCGACCTCGCCGAGCGCGACGCAGCGGCACAGATGTGGGCCACCGGTGCCATCGGGCACCTCGCGGCGTCGGCCGCCGAGTGGGCGCTGGCGCACCAGGTGCAAGCCTGATCAGATTCGGCTGAAGTCCATGCGTGCCACACGCTAGGAAAGAGTCCATGAACACCGCATCCATCATCCCCCCGATCGGCACCATCGCCCGGCGAACTCGAACGCTGACCCAGGACGACATCGTGCGCTTCACCGAGATCACGGGCGACCGCAATCCCCTGCACTACGACGACACCCTGGCGTCCGCCAGCCGTTTCGGCGGAATCATCGTTCAGGGCGGCGTCACCTCCGGGTTGTTCAATGCCATCGTCGCCGAGGATCTCCCCGGGCCGGGCACCGTGTTCCTCCAGGTCAACTGGGCGTTCACTGGTCCAGGCCGGCCCGGAGACACCATCACTGCCGAGGTCGAGGTCATCGATCGCCGGGAGGACAAGCCGATCGCGACCCTGCGAACCACCATCGTCAACCAGCGTGGCGAGACGCTGATCGATGGGTCGGCCGTCGTCTATCGCGACCCCGTCATCGCCGCCGGCTGAGTCCGGCGGCGAGTGAGATCGACGGGCAACGTCGATACGACGTTGTGTTCACAGAGCTGGTGTGGAGTGTTTCGAGGTACCCAGACGGGCGCCAAACGACTCCACAGGGCCTGTCGCGACCGGTAGCGGTGGTTGTGCGATCAGCCATTTCGTAATGTTCAACTGAATGGTTGACAGTTAGCCGGTGCATCTGTATTCTCAACTACATGGTTGACAGTCTCGATGTGGTGTTCCACGCACTGTCGAGCGCGCCGCGTCGCACGATGCTGAACGCTCTGGCCGACGGCGAACGCACCGTCGGCGAGCTCGCCGAACCGTTCGACATCTCGCTCGCCGCAGTGTCGAAGCACCTCATGGTGCTCGAGGACGCCGGCCTGGTCGACCGACGCGTCGATGGTCGCACCACGATCTGTCGGCTGCGCGCCGAGCCGCTCGCCGACGTCCGCAACTGGGTTGCGTTCTATGAAGACTTCTGGACACACAAGCTCGATCGATTGGAGAAGTTGATGACCGAGGAGAACACCTGATGCAGTTCGCAGTCGCGTTGGAACGCGTGATCGCCGCGCCGCGTTCGAAGGTCTACCGAGCATGGCTCGATCCCGGAATGCTCGCACGTTGGTTCGGGCCCGACGACTTCTCCATCGTCGTCGCCTCCGTCGACGAGCGGGTCGGCGGCGTGCACCAGGTCGAGATGCTCGGCCCAGACGGTGTGCACGTCACGTTCGTCTCGGTGATCGAGGAGCTCGTGCCCGACGAACGGATCGTGTTCACGTTCAAGTTCGACCCGTCGGCCCAGGAGACCAAGCTGACCATTGCGCTGAACGACGCCGACGACGGCGGAACGCTGCTTCGCCTCGATCACGAG
This sequence comes from Ilumatobacteraceae bacterium, assembly GCA_963805445.1. Taxonomy (GTDB): domain Bacteria; phylum Actinomycetota; class Acidimicrobiia; order Acidimicrobiales; family Ilumatobacteraceae; genus JAENVT01. The sequence goes on from CAWDUI010000038.1 coordinate 486,202, forward strand.
CGCATCACCGTCGAGGGCGACCTCAACACGACGTCGGTCAACGTCGGCTGGGGTCAGACGCTGGCCAAGTTGCAGGCCTTCATCGAGAGCTCATCTTCAACACCGCTTCAACCCACGGATCAACAAGGAGAACAACCATGAATCATTCGACTGCAACCCGCGACGAGTGGACCAACGCTCGGCGTGCCCTGCTCGGGTCGGAGAAGGAACTGACTCGCATGTCCGATGCGATCGCCAAGCAGCGGATGGAGCTGCCGTGGGTGCTCGTGGACGAGCAATACGTGTTCGACACCGAGGACGGTCCGAAGAGCCTGGCCGATCTGTTCGATGGTCGTTCACAGTTGATCGTGTACCACTTCATGTTCGGCCCCGATTGGGACGAGGGCTGCCCCAGCTGCAGCTCACTGGGTGACCACATCGATCTCCCACGTGTGCATCTCGAGCATCACGACGTGACCTGGGTGGCTGTCTCACGCGCCCCGCTGGAAAAACTGCTTGGCGTACCGAACCCGCATGGGATGGTCGTTCCCTTGGGTGTCGTCGTTCGCCAATGACTTCAACTTCGACTTCAAGGTGTCCTCGACCGAGGAGCGTCCGTTGCTCGAGTACAATTTCCGGGAAGTGCCCGAGGAGATGCGTCGAAGCGGGCCGGGGGAGTTGCCGGGAATGAGCACGTTCATCATGCAGGACGGCGCCGTCTACCACACCTACTCCGCCTACGCCCGCGGCCTCGACGCGATGTGGGGAATGTACCAGTGGCTCGATCGCGCTCCGCTCGGACGCAACGAGGAGGGCGGTGCCGCCTGGTTCCGCCGCCACGATTCGTACGACGGCGCGTCGGCGTAGTGCTCGCCCACGTCGCCGGCCTTCCGGTCGAGGAGATGGTCCCGCTCATCGCGACGAGCTGCGCCGGCACGGTCGTGGCGATCCGTGTGTGGTTCGGGCGACGGTTCCCGCGACGCTAGGGCGAATGAGGTTTACCCGCGCAGAGCTCGCCGCCTTCCATGGCCACCCGGTGGACGATCTCATCGACGATCGTGTGCGACTGTTGTTCGTCGGCATCAACCCGGGGCTGTGGACCGCGGCGGTCAACGCTCACTTCGCCCGTCGCGGCAACCGTTTCTGGCCGGCGCTGCACGCCGCCGGAATCACCCCACACGTGATCGATGCCAGCAACGGCATGACGGACGAGGATCGCCAACTGGTGTTGGGCCTCGGGATCGGCATCACCAACATCGTCCCGACCGCGAGCGCCCGGGCGGAGGAGCTGAGCCGCGACGAGCTGCATGCCGGCGCGGCCGCGCTGGAGGCGAACGTGCGGCACTGGAAGCCGAGCGTCGTTGCCGTGCTCGGCCTGACGGCCTACCGGCAGGCCTTCGCCGAACCGAAAGCCGTCCAGGGCCGCCAGGACGGCCGGCTCGGCGGTGCGGAGCTGTGGGTCCTGCCGAACCCGAGTGGCCTCAATGCCCACGAGACCGTCGAGACCCTGGCCACGTCGTACCGGCAGGCTTGGGTGGCCGCGGTCGGCTGACGGTCACCCGGTCGTTGCCTCAGGCGACGGCGGTTCCGAAGAGGCTGCCGATGCCGTACGTCACCGCCGAGGCCAGCACGACGATGAGCAGTTGTCGGCCGCCGCCGATCAACGCGGAGTTGCCTGCCGTCCAGCTGACCAGGCCACCGACGATCAGGCTGGCGAGCGCGGTGAGGATCACCGACCAGACGGCGGCCGGGGTGCCGTGGGCGAAGAACCATGGCAACAGCGGGATCAAGGCCCCAACGGAGAACAGTGCCAGCGAGCTGAACGCGGCGACGAACGGCGAGCCGAGCTGGGCGGGGTTCACGCCGAACACGGTGCGCGACGTGAAGTTCAAGAACCGGTCTTCGTCGAGCGGAAGCTCAGTGCTGGCCTTGCGCGCCGTGTCGGTCGCGAAGCCATCGTCGATCAACTGATTGGTCAACACGTCGAGCACCAAACGCGGGTTGCGCCCGATCAGACGCTTCAGTTCGCTGACCAATCCCTCGGCCATCTGCGCCTGGCTGCGCACCGACACCCACTCGCCGGCGGCCATCGAGAAGGCGCCGGCGATCAAGCTGGCGAAGCCGGCCAGGCGCACCGACGACGCCGTGGCGCTTGCCCCGGCGACGGCCAGGATCAAGCACAGGTTGGTGACCAGGCCGTCGTTCATGCCGAGCACTGCGGCGCGCGCTCCACCCGCTTGCACCTGATCTGCCTTGCGTCGCAGGGACGCGGTGTCGCCTGCCGCGTCGCTGATGTGGGCGTCGATCGGGATCAGTGTGGGACGGGTCAGCGCTGAGTCCATGGTGGTGGGGGATCAGCGGGGACCAGCGACATCGAGAGCGGGTGCCGGTGACGGGAGCATCGGCTCAGTGTAGAACGACCCGTGGCGGTCACGATGTGGCGGTCTGGTGCAGAGCCGGCTCGTAGCCGTGCTGCAATGCTGCGACCGAAGTCGGCGGCGTGATGACGTCGACCACGATCCCGGACGGACGGGGCTGCGGCCGCACCCACCCGTCGAAGCTGAACGCCCGTGTGAAGCTGCCGTGGATCAGCCGCGGCTCGCCGGTGTCGCCGACGACGATCGAGCCGTCAGGCAGATCGTCCACGATTGCGCTCCACAGTCGTCGGTCCGCTGCCCGAACGAGGCCACGTCCGCGGCGCAAGCGTTCGAGGTTCAGTCGCCCGTTGATCTCCAGCGCTCGGAGCGGTTGGTCGCAACCAAGTGCGGTGTCGAGCGCATCGCCGGTACGAACGGTAGGCGTCGCGTCGGCACAGCGCGCAGGGGCGGTGTCCGGCCGCCAGGGCGACGGCGTCGTCGAGGAAGAACAGCGGGGTCCAGCGATGTGGCTGGTCCAGCGGATGACGCCAGCCCCGGAACTCGGTGACGCACGTGATCCACAGCGAGCCGTTGTGATGGCGGACCAGCGTTCGCGTGTCGTCGACGAGGCAGCCGCGATTGCCGGTGAGGCCCATCCGCTGCGGCACCGCGTGCAGATCGCCGAATGGATCGACACGGTTCCGACGGGGCACGCCGCAGTCTCGCGCCGCCGCTCGCCTGGTTGCCCGAACCGATGGGCGACTTTACATCGTGTAGAGATTTGCACATAATGTAGATATGTCAGTCGACGCGGCCCAGCTCCTGCGGCAACACGGCCTGAATGTCACGCCCCAGCGTTTGGCCGTCTTGCGGGCGGTGTCGGGACAAGCGCATCTCACGGCGGACGATGTGTTCGAGGTCGTCAGGGCCGACATCGGGACCATTTCGCGTCGTGCCGTGTATGACGCCGTCGGCGTTCTGGCCGACATGGGGCTCGTCCGGCGCATCCAACCGGCCGGGTCCGCTGCGCGCTACGAGGACCGAGTGGGCGACAACCACCACCACCTGATCTGTCGCACGTGTGGCCGCATGGTCGACGTGGACTGCGCCGTCGGGGTGACGCCATGCCTGACTGCGGCCGACGACTCCGGTTACGAGATCGACGAAGCCGAGGTCATCTATTGGGGCCGCTGCCCGGCATGTCGTGAGAGGGCGACGACACCTGAGTTGTGAGTATTCATCGATATCCGTCCATCATCAATCGAGGAGAGAAATGAGCAACGAAGAGACCGGCACGGTGACCACCAGCGACCAGCCGTCGACAGCAACATGTCCGGTGATGAGCTCCCAACAGCTCGCTGTCGGGATCACGGCGAACGATCATTGGTGGCCCAACAGCTTGAACCTGAGGGTCCTGCGACAGAACCACCCGAAGGCTGATCCAATGGGCGCGGACTTCGATTATGCCGCCGAGTTCAACACCCTCGACTTCGACGCGTTGGCGAACGACGTGGATGCGCTGATGACCCAGTCGCAGGAATGGTGGCCGGCTGATTACGGGCACTACGGACCGTTCTTCATCCGGATGGCATGGCACGCCGCCGGTACGTATCGCGTCGCGGACGGACGCGGCGGTGGAGGCAGTGGGGCACAGCGCTTCGCGCCGCTCAACAGCTGGCCCGACAACGTCAGCCTCGACAAGGCCCGCCGCCTGCTCTGGCCGATCAAGCAGAAGTACGGCCGGAAGATCTCGTGGGCAGACCTGCTGATCTTCACCGGGAACCGCGCCCTCGAAACCATGGGGCTGAAGACGTTCGGGTTCGGTGGCGGTCGTGAAGACATCTGGGCCCCTGAGGAGGACGTCTACTGGGGCCCGGAGCGGGTGTGGCTCGAAGACGAGCGTTACAGCGGCGACCGGGAGCTGGCGAATCCGCTCGGCGCGGTCCAGATGGGTCTGATCTATGTCAATCCAGAGGGTCCCAACGGCAACCCGGATCCGATGGCGTCGGCTCGTGACATCCGCGAGACGTTCAAGCGCATGGCGATGAACGACGAGGAAACGGTGGCGCTGATCGCCGGTGGGCACACGTTCGGCAAGGCCCATGGCGCCGCCGATCCCGACAAGTACGTGGGCCCCGAGCCGGAGGGCGCCCCGCTCGAGCAACAGGGTTTCGGATGGAAGAGCAGCTTCGGCACCGGCAAGGGTGGTGACACGATCTCCAGCGGTTTGGAGGGTGCGTGGACCAACAGCCCAGCCCGATGGGACAACGGCTTCTTCGAGAATCTCTTCGCCTACGAGTGGGAGCTGACGAAGAGTCCAGCCGGTGCACAACAATGGACACCGAAGAATCCCGAGGCGCGCGACACGGTGCCGGACGCGCACGATCCATCGAAGCGTCACGCTCCGATGATGGCCACGACCGACATCGCCCTGATCACGGATCCGGTCTACAAGGAGATCTCGCGACGATTCTTCGAGAACCCCGATCAGCTTGCTGATGCCTTCGCCCGGGCCTGGTACAAGTTGCTGCACCGCGACATGGGACCCGTCGTCCGCTACCTCGGCCCGTGGGTTCCCGACGAAGAGTTGCTGTGGCAGGACCCCGTTCCCGCCGTGACCCACGAGCTGATCAACGACTCCGACATTGCCGAGCTGAAGAGCAAGATCCTCGGCTCCGGCCTCTCGATCTCTCAGCTCGTGTCCACCGCGTGGGCATCGGCGTCGACCTACCGCGACACCGACAAGCGCGGTGGTGCGAATGGGGCCCGAATCCGCCTCTCGCCGCAGGCCGAATGGGACGTCAACGTGACCGCCGGCGTGTCACGCGTCGTGGCCGCGCTGGAGGGCATCCAGCAGGAGTTCAACGGGTCCGGAAAGACGGTCTCGCTGGCCGACCTGATCGTGCTCGGCGGCTGTGCCGCGGTCGAGCAGGCAGCGAAGGCGGCGGGCCACGATGTGCAGGTTCCGTTCACGCCTGGCCGCGCCGACGCGACACAGGCGCAGACCGACGTCGAGGCTTTTGCCGTCCTCGAGCCGACAGCCGACGGGTTCCGCAACTACCTCCAGAAGGGTCACGTGCTCGCTGCGGAGCACTTGTTGGTCGACAAGGCGTTCATGCTGACGCTGTCCGCGCCCGAGATGACCGCACTCGTGGGTGGCATGCGCGTGCTCAACGCCAACGCGGCGCAGTCCGAGTACGGGGTCTTCACCGAGCGACCGGGGACGTTGACCAACGACTTCTTCGTGAACCTCCTCGACATGGGGACGGAGTGGAAGGCGACCTCCGAATCCGAGGACGTGTTCGAGGGCCGTGATCGAACGACGGGCGAGCCTCGCTGGACCGGTACCCGCGTCGATCTCATCTTCGGGTCGAGCTCGGAGCTGCGGGCCCTCGCCGAGGTCTACGCCAGCAACGACGCGGGCGACAAGTTCGTCGCCGACTTCGTCGCGGCGTGGGCCAAGGTCATGAACCTCGATCGTTTCGACGTCGCCTGATCAGCGCGCCGCGTGCCGCAACGCCGTCGTCAGATCGGCGGCGACGCGGTCGGCCGCGGCCGCGCATGCAGGTGAAACGGTGTCCCAGAGAAGGAAGTTGTGGACCATGCCCGGCTCCCGGCGCACGGTTGTAGGGACGCGGGCCTCCCGCAGGCGCGCGGCGTACGCTTCACCCTGGTCGCGTAGCGGATCATGCTCACAGGTGATGACGATCGCCGTGGGAAGACCGGCGAGGTCGGTCACGAACAGCGGGCTCACACCGGGATCGGTGAGCAGCGTCGAGTCCGGCACCCATTGTGCGTTGAACCACTCGATGTCGGCGACGTCGAGTCCGTAGCCGTGGCCCTTCTCCACCATCGACGCTCCGGAGTTGCTGAGATCGGTGTTCGCGTAGATCAACAATTGGATGTCGGGTGCCGCGTCGGGCGCTTCATCGCGCACGCGCACGCAAGCCAGTGTCGCGGTGGTCCCTCCGGCGCTGTCGCCGGCGATGGCGAGCGCAGTCGGTGCCTCGCCGAGCTCTCGTGGTCGCGATGCGATCCAACGCAGTGCATCAACGGCGTCGTCAACTGCGGCGGGCCACGGATGTTCCGGCGCGCGGCGGTAGTCGAGGGCAAGCACCACAGCACCGGAAGTGGCAGCCAGGCGGCGACAGGCGCGGTCGTGCGTCTCGAGGTCTCCGATCACCCAGCCGCCGCCGTGGAGGTAGAGCACGAGGTCGATGGCCGTCGCTGTCGGTCGGTACAAGCGCGCCGGCCGGCCGTGGGGCGGTACTGCGAGGTCGACCACCGAACTCATCTCCGGCCCTTTTGGTCTGGCCGCGGAGCGCTGCGCTGTCGCACTGCGCATGGCCAGTGCTCCGGTCTCAGCGGCGGGAGGGATCTGCCGTGCGTTGAAGTCGTTCAAGAAGGCGGTCAGCTCGCTGTCCGCGAGGGGCCCGATCACGTCGTCACGATACCCGTTCACGTCGAGGCCGGGGGCTCCGTCAGCGCCCACGCCCACGCACACGGTCGATCTGACGGCGGTCTCGCTTCGTCGGGCGGCCCGCACCGCGGTCCCGCACGGCGAACGGTGGTTGGAAGTTGTCGGTACGTTCGGGCGCCGGTGGGCTGTGATCCTCGAAGCATTCGGCAGCGGTGACGGCATCGACTCGCTTGGCGATGAGCTTGGCGACTTCTACGATCCGCTCGCGCTGGTTGACGCGTGCTTCGACCTGATCGCCCACGCGTACCGGTGAGGACGGTTTCGCCGACGCGCCGTTGATGCTCACGTGGCCGCCGCGACAGATCGCCGCGGCACCCGAGCGGGTCTTGGTGATCCGCACGGCTTGCAGCCACTGGTCGATGCGCACTGAATCGATGCGAGCAGTCTGGCATCTGCCCGATCTGGACGCGGCGACGACTCGCCTCTACCGGTGTGTCCCACGGGTGCGATGCTGTGATCGTCGGCTCAGACTTGTATCTGACCTCACGTGAAGGAGGACGACATGGAGTTTCTCGTCGAGTTCGAAGTCACCGTTCCGGATGGAACACCCGAGACCCAAGTTGCGACGCGCCAAGATGCAGCGCCGATCGATGTCACGCCACTCGAGCCGCATCGGAACGATCCGGGGCAAGACGGGAGCAGGTCATGAGCGCCCGACTCCCCGCACCTCGTCTGAGTCAGATCTATCGATTGGAGGCAACGCTCGGCCAACCGTTGGAGCTCGGCGAGATCGGCAATCGCCGCCGCCGAATCGTTCCCCTCACGGGCGGGGTGTTCACCGGACCTCAGCTCAACGGCACCCTGCTCGCGGGCGCAAGTGCCGATTGGCAGATCGTGCTCGCGGACGGCACTGCGATCGGCGACATTCGCTACACCCTCCAGACCGACGGCGGGGATCTGCTCTCCGTCACCTCGCGGAGTGTGCGCCACGGGAGCCCCGATGTGTTGGCGCGCCTGGGGCGTGGCGACGAGGTCGACCCCAGCGAGTACGTCTTTCGTGCCGCAACGCAGATCGAAGCCGCCGTATCGCACCTCGATTGGCTGAACAGGGGCATCTTCGTCAGTGTGGGCGGCCGACACAGCGCTGGTGTCATCTACGAGACCTACCTCGTCGAATGAATTTCGCCGGCGCTTCCGCCCCGGCGCCGCTGTCTGCCTGCGACGCCGGAGGTATCGTTCCTGGCGTTCGAAGCAACGAGGCGCACACGTCACGATCGGATCAGAGATGAGGAGATGAACATGAGTCAAGCGACTGAACGAGCCGTCCTTGCCGGGGGCTGCTTCTGGGGAATGCAAGATCTGATCCGCAAGCGGCCGGGCGTGATCTCGACTCGCGTCGGCTACACCGGCGGTGACGTTGCCAACGCGACGTACCGCAATCACGGTTCGCACGCGGAAGCGATCGAGATCATCTTCGACCCCGAGCAGGAGTCGTTCCGCGATCTGCTCGAGTTCTTCTTCCAGATCCACGACCCGACGACCAAGAACCGCCAGGGCAACGACATGGGGGCCAGCTACCGGTCGGCGATCTTCTACACCGACGAGACGCAGCGCGCCATCGCCAACGACACGATCGCCGACGTCGAGGCGTCGGGCTTGTGGCCCGGCAAAGTGGTCACCGAAGTCGTGCCGGTTGGCCCGTTCTGGGAAGCAGAGCCCGAGCACCAGGACTACCTTCTGCGCTATCCGGCGGGCTACACCTGCCACTTCGTCAGGCCCAACTGGAAGCTCCCGCGCCGCGAGGCGAATGCCTGACGCTTCGTGTAGGCGCTGCCCGATCGCCCTCCGGAATTCGACCTGAAGTATACCCCTAGGGGGTATACTCGGTTCGACAAGGAGGAATGCGATGGACCACATGACGATCGAGGTGTCCGGCCACGCACCCCACGCCGGGCACGAGCCCGCGGGTCACGACAAGCACGCCGGCCACGACCCGGAGATGTTCCGCCGCCGCTTCTGGTTGACACTGGCGATGACCGTGCCGGTGGTCTTCACCTCGGAGATGGTGATGGACTGGTTCGGCTACCACCTCGATGGGGTGGCGTGGATCGGACCCGTGCTGGGCACCGTGATCTACCTGTGGGGAGGGCAGCCGTTCCTGGTCAGCGCGAGAGCGGAGATTCGCGAGCGGGCCCCCGGAATGATGCTCTTGATCGCAATGGCGATCACGGTGGCCTGGGGTGCGTCCATGGCATCGACCGTCGGATGGTTGGATCTCGAGTTCTGGTGGGAGCTCGCCGCACTGGTGTCGATCATGCTGCTGGGGCACTGGCAGGAGATGAAGGCGATCGGTCAGGCGCGAGGCGCGCTCGCCGCACTGGCCGAATTGCTACCGGACGACGCTGAAGTCGTCGAAGCCGACGGCGTTCGTCGAGTCGCGATCAGCGAGCTCCGGGTGGGGGATCGGGTGCTCGTGCGGCCTGGTGGCCGGGTGCCGGCGGACGGTTCGATCGTCGAGGGCTCTGCGGAACTCGACGAGTCGATGATCACCGGCGAATCCCGTCCGGTTGCCCGCACTGTCGGGGGTCGGGTGGTAGCGGGAACCGTGTCCACCGACTCGGCGTTGCACGTCGAGGTCTCCGCCGTCGGTGACGACACCGCACTGGCCGGAATTCAGCGGCTGGTCGCCGATGCACAGGCGAGCAGTTCACGGGCACAAGTGCTCGCCGACCGGTTCGCCGCGGTGCTGTTCTATGTCGCGACTGCCTCGGCGTTGACGACGCTGCTGGTGTGGGGCGCCCTCGGTCGATGGGACGTGGGCCTGGTCGCCGCGGTCACGGTGTTGGTCATTGCCTGCCCTCACGCTCTCGGGCTGGCGATCCCGCTGGTCGTGTCGATCTCCACGGCGCTGGCCTCGCGCTCGGGGATCTTGGTGCGGGATCGTCTCGCGTTGGAACGGATGCGCACCATCGACACCGTGCTGTTCGACAAGACCGGCACGCTCACACTCGGCCGGCACCGCCTCACCGGCATCGCCACCGTGGACGCTCGACCCGACACGGAAGTACTTGCACTGGCAGCAGCGGTGGAAGCGGACAGCGAGCACCCCCTGGCCAGGGCGATCATCACTGCCGCCGAAGGCCTTCCCATCCCGGGAGCGACGTCGTTCAGGGCGCTCACGGGACGCGGTGTCGAAGCGGAGATCGATGGCCGTCCCTACGCCGTCGGCGGGCCTGCGCTGCTGCGCGAGCGTGATCTGGTGCTGCCAACCGAATTGGCCGGGGCAGTGGACGGGTGGCGGCAACGTGGAGCATCGGTGCTCAACCTGATCGATGCCGATCGAGTGCTCGCCGCATTTGCGCTCGAGGACGCGGCACGACCGGAGTCGGCCGAGGCCATCGCCGAACTGCACCGCCTCGGCGTGACCAAGGTGGTGATGATCACCGGTGACGCACGCTCGGTTGCCGAGCATGTCGGCCGGCAGATCGGAATCGACGAGGTGCACGCCGAAGTCCTTCCCGAGGACAAGGACCGCACCGTGATCGCATTGCGCGAACAGGGCCATCGGGTGGCGATGGTCGGTGACGGCGTGAACGACGCGCCGGCGCTGGCACGTGCTGACGTCGGCCTGGCGATCGGCGCCGGCACCGACGTCGCCATCGAGTCCGCCGGCATGGTGCTCGCCGGCAGCGACCCGCGCGCCGTCGGTGCCGTCATCAGGCTCTCCCGTGCGTCGTACCGCAAGATGTGGCAGAACCTGATCTGGGCGGCCGGTTACAACATCATCGCCATTCCCGTCGCCGCCGGAGCGTTCGTCTGGGCCGGCATCACCATGCCACCAGCCGTCGCCGCGATCTTGATGAGCCTCTCCACCGTCGTGGTCGCGATCAACGCCCAACTGCTCCGCAGAGTCGAACTCACACCCGGGAGGCCGGCCTGACCATCGGCCCGTGTCCGGCGGTCAATGCCGACCGTGGGTCGCGGCGCCGTGGTTCGAGCGGACGATGAGTCCAGCCCGCGATGCTGCCAGGCGCTGGAGGATTCGTTCCAGGAGCGGGACGAGCAAGCGTGCTCCGATGAGGGCGACCGCGCCGCCGAGCACAAGGCCGGCGAGCACGTCGAGCGGATAGTGGGCCCCGACGTACACGCGGGTGAACGCCATTGCGATCGCGGCGATCATCGCGATCAGGCCGAGTCGTCGCTCGACGAGGAGCAGGCCGACGGCGACGGCGCCGACGGTCGTGGCGTGATCACTGGGAAACGAGAAGTCAGTGGTTCGATCGATGAGCACATGGACACCGGCCAGCGTCTCGTATGGCCGGGCGCGGTCCACGGCGTTGCCGATGAGTTGCCCGATTCCCAGTGCGATGAGCGCAGCGGCACCCGCCCACAACGAACCGGCAACCGCTCTGAGATCGTTGCGGCGGCGAGAGACATGAACACGGCGAGCAACAGGCCGGCGAATGCCACGATGCCGTAATCGGCGTAGAACCTCATCGGACCATGCGCCCACGCCGTTCGATCAGCGAGCCGATTGATCCACTCGAAGAGTGACGAATCCATGGCGGTCAGTATGCAGTGCTGCGCTCGTCAACAGCCCGCGCGTCGGCACGCCCGGTGTGCTGGCTACGGTCGTCTCGATGACGAGTCCCGCAGCTCGACGGTCCTTCCCATTTCGCTTCGCTCGAGTTCATCGCGCCATTGTCACGGGATCGAGCCCAGCGGCTGGCGACTCGCCTCGCCGCCAATGATCCTGCTGTCGTCGTCGACATCGGCTGCGGGTGGGGCGAGCTGTTGATGCAGGTGGTGGCCGCCACAGCATCCGGCGTCGGTGTTGGTGTCGACATCGACGAACTTGCTCTGCAGCGTGGTCGAGAACTTGCGACCGTCAAGGGACTGGACGGACGCGTCCGATTCGTCACTCGCCTCGAGGACGCAGCAGTGGTGGCTGCCGATGTCGCGATCTGTTGCGGCGCAAGTCACGTCTTCGGGACCACGAGGCAAGCGTTGGTGGAGATGTATGCATTGACGGAGCCTGGCGGTCGGGTGCTGTTTGCCGACGGGTTCTGGGACAAGGCCGCGGCACAAGGGAGCGAGGCACCAGACATCATGGATGATCTGAGCGAGTTGGGCGACCTCGTCGACCAGGCCATCGCCGTCGGATTTCGTCCGCTGTGGATCGAAACGGCATCGCGTGACGAGCTCGACGATTTCGAGAGTGGCTATCTCGCCGACTACGAGAACTGGCTGGTCGCCAACCCGGGACATGCCGACGCCGAGGCGGTGCGCGATCGTGCCGACACCCATCGCAACCGCTGGCTCCGCGGCTACCGACACGGCTTCGGCTTCGCCTACCTCACCCTCGGCCGACCGGGAACCCAGCGTCGAGGCCACGCCGACTGAGACAGCGGAACTGCATGCGGTCGCCTGCCGATCACGAGGTCGCATCTGACGGCAGCCCCCCGAGCGGCCTCCTCGATGGCGGCCGCCCGGAGTCGTCGTCGGCGCCAGTCAGGACGCCGGCTGCTTGCCTGGGGTGATGACGACCTTCAGGGCACCGGTGTCGGCGGCGCGGGCAAAGGTGTCGTAGGCCTCGATCATCTCGTCCATCGCGAAGTGGTGGGTGACGAACTGGCCGGCGTCGAGTTGCCCGCCGGTCGCCAGACGCAACAAGGTCGGGGTGGAGTAGGTGTCGACGAGACCGGTGGTGATGGTGACATCACGGGTCCAGAGCGTCTCGAGGTGCAGGGTTGCCGGCTTGCCGTGCACGCCGATGTTGGCAACATGGCCACACGGCCGAATCAAGGTCGTGGCGAGTTCGAACGTGGCCGGGATGCCGACCGCTTCGATGGCGACGTCGGCTCCGAGGCCGCCGGTGAGCTCCATCACCGCAGCGAGGGCGTCCTCGCGGCTGTTGTTGACGACCACGTCGGCGCCGAATCGCTTGGCCGCGTCGAGGCGGCTGTCAGCGAGGTCGATGGAGATGATGTGGCTGGGACTGAACAGACGGGCGCCCATGATCGCCGAGAGGCCGATCGGGCCGGCGCCGACGATCGCGACGACGTCTCCGGGTTGGACGTGGCCGTTGAGAACGCCGATTTCGTAGGCCGTCGGCAAGATGTCGGCGAGCATCAAGATGTCCTCATCCGACGCGCCGGCAGGGACCGGATACGTGGAGGTGTCAGCGAACGGAACTCTGACATAGTCGGCTTGAGTGCCGTCGATCAGATGGCCGAGGATCCAGCCGCCGCCACCGACACACTGGCCGTAGCGGGCTTCGCGGCAGAAGCGGCACGTGCCGCAGGCGGTGATGCACGACACCAGGACCCGGTCGCCGACCTTCACGTTCTTCACGCCGGCGCCGACGGCTTCGACGGTGCCGACTGCTTCGTGGCCGAGGATGCGACCGTCGGTGACCGCAGGGACGTCACCTTTGAGGATGTGGAGGTCCGATCCGCAGATCGTGGTCGCATCGACCCGGACGATCGCGTCCGTGTCATCGATCAGGGTTGCCTTGGGGACTTCTTCCCAGGACTTGTTGTCGGGGCCGTGGTACACCAGGGCGTGCATTGTCGACTTGTCGGCAGCGGTGGCCGCGGGCGCGGCGGGGCTCGGGGCGGGCGGTGTGATTGTGGTCATACGTTCCTCAAGGTGGAGAGGCGTCGAGCCCGAACGGGCGACAACCGATGAGGTCGTCCAGCCTGAACCAGGCGTCTCGTGGCCGCGCCATCAAGGCGCGTGGTACCAGAGGGTACCCAAGGTGGGAAGTCGCCAAACGTCACGGTTTCAGGGAGGCGCCCCGCGGGTATCCCCCAGCGGATAGCACGACGTGAATGTCGCGCGGCGCGATGGAATGGAGCCGACATGGGCGACGATCTGGTTGGGGCGGCCTCGACGACGGTTTTGATTGCTGTGGAGGACTCGGAATCGGAAGCGGTCAGGGTTGTCCGGTCCGCGCATCGCCTGTTCGGTGATGAGGCCCGCTACTTCGTGATCAACGTCGGCATCGGCCCGTACTCGAACATGGGCTGGGCCGACGTGTCGCCAATCATGTCCCCGAGGACGTGGTATCCGGCCGTCTCGACGGACCAGGCCGCGCAAATGATCGATGCGGCCACCACGCGAGCCGAGCAGCGGGCGGCCGAGAGCGCCGATGCAGCATCGATTGGTGATGCGATTGCGCTCGGCGAAGTCGGCGACCCGGCCGCCGCGATCATGAAAGCGGCACACCGACACGGGGCCGATGTCGTCGTCATCGGATCACACGACCGACCCTGGTTCGCTAAGCTGTTCACGGGGTCAGTCGGCCACGAGGTCTTGCGCGAGGCAGACCTGCCGGTCCTGATCATCAAGTAGAGATCATCGACTTCCACTCGTGATTGCGCCTGACATCGTAGAGTTTGGAATGCCGATCGTTCTCGCCTTTGCCTGCGTGTTGCTGGCCGCAGTCCTCGTGTCGGCTCTGGCCAAGCGGACAATCCTGTCGACATCTGTGCTGTTCCTCCTTGCCGGGTTCGTACTCGGCGACGGGGTGACCGGCGCGATCCACGTTGCGCCTGACGACGAATTCGTCAGCCGGCTGGCGGAGTGGGCGTTGTTCAGCGTGCTGTTCACCGACGGCATGCGGGTCGGGCTCGGCGAGTTGCGCTCGGCGTGGCGTCTTCCCGGGCGGGCGCTGATGCTCGGTCTCCCGTTGACGCTTGCAGCAACGGCAGTCCTCGCCAGGTACGTCGCCGGGCTCCCGTGGGTCGAGGCCCTTCTGATCGGAGCCGTGCTGAGTCCCACCGATCCTGTGTTTGCCGCCGCCATCGTCGGCCGGGAGGAGATCCCGTACCGGCTCCGCCACCTGCTGAACGTCGAGAGCGGACTCAACGATGGACTCGCTCTGCCGATCGTGGTCGTATTGCTCGCTGTCGTCGGGCCGGAATCAATTCATTCCGTCGACTTGATCAGCGAAGTGATCGCCGGTGTCGCAATCGGGATCGTCGTCCCCGCAGTCGCGATTCGGCTGGAGCGATTGCGCGTCTTCGAGGCGGCGACTGCGTATGAACCGCTCAATGCCTTCGCGATCGGCCTGCTCGTCTACGCCCTCGCGTCGCTGACCAACGCGAACGCCTTCCTGGCGGCGTTCTCGGCTGGGATCACGGTTGCGACGATGAGCCCGGCAATCCGCAACGCCTTCCATCAGTTCGGCGAACTGGTCGCCGAACTGCTCAAACTGGCAGCGGTCCTGGTGTTCGGGGCGTTGATCTCCCCGCGATTTCTTGGTGAGATCCCCGTGAGCGGTTATGTCTTCGCGGCGGGTGCACTGTTGCTGGCACGCCCGGCGTCGCTCGGCATTGCGATGCTCGGCAGCACTCTTCACCTGCGAGAACGGATTGCCGCCGCATGGTTCGGTCCAAAGGGATTCGCCTCCGTTGTCTACGGGCTGCTCATCGTGAAGTCAGGAGTTTCGGCGAGCAGTGAATTGTTCCATCTCGTCGCGCTGGTCGTCGTTGCATCGATCGTCGCCCATTCCTCCACCGACGTCGTCATCGCCCGCTGGTTCGAATCCGGCAGTGACGCCTCGAGCGAGGCCGAGGGCGACGAATCGATCGAGATCGCCAGCAGGGTCGGAGCCATAGTGCGGAAGGTGAGACAACATCGGGCGAGCGGGCGCGCGACGATAGAGCGCGAGATGAGAGCATCATGTTGATCGCCGGTGTCGACGTTGGTGGCACCAACATCGAGGTCGGGCTTGTCGATGACCGGCATCGGGTTCACGAGCGAGGCAAGCGCGACACCCCTCGGTCGAGCCCTGAGAAGATCGCCCGCACGATCGTGAAGCTGATCGAGGGTCTCGGTGAGGTGCCTTCGGCGATCGGGATCGGCATTCCGGGTGTGATCCACAAGGGTCGTGTCCTCGAGGTGCCGAACCTTGCCGGCTGGGACGACTCGTTCGACATCGTCGGCGTGATCGAAGACCATTTCGCCGTGCCGGTTGCGCTCGGCAACGACGCCAACGTCGGCCTGCTGGGGGAGTGGCTCGCCGGCGCCGCGGTCGGCGTTGACGACGTTCTCGGAGTGTGGCTGGGCACCGGC
Source organism: Ilumatobacteraceae bacterium (assembly GCA_963805445.1). Lineage (GTDB taxonomy): Bacteria > Actinomycetota > Acidimicrobiia > Acidimicrobiales > Ilumatobacteraceae > JAENVT01. The sequence continues at coordinate 502,039 of CAWDUI010000038.1, forward strand.
ATCGGGGGAGGCCTGATTCTCGATGGACGTCCCTTCCTCGGATCGCGTGGTTCGGCCGGCGAGATCGGCCATGTCATCACCCACCACGGCGGCGCACTGTGCACCTGCGGTCGGCGCGGCTGCATCGAGGCCTACGCCGGCCGGCGGTCGTTGGCCAGCGTCGTCTCGTCGATGGTCGACGCCGGGCGACACACATCGTTGTTCGACATTCAGCGCGACGAACACAAGTCGAAGTTGACCTCGAAGGTCTGGGCTCGAGCACTCGACGAGCGTGACGAACTCGCCGTGGAGCTGTTCGACATGGCCATCGAGGTGGTTGCCGGAGGCATCGGGTCGGTGATCAACCTGGTGGATGTCGAGCTCGTGGTCATCGGCGGCGGCATGGCGGAGAAGCTCGGTCAGGACCTCGCTGATCGCATCGCCCGAGAAGCTCACCCGTGGATCCTGCATCCCAGCCCGAAGCTGAAGTTTGTCGTCGCCGCGCTGGGAGACGACTCGGGCATTGTCGGCGCGGCGTCCATCGGGCGTGCTCGTCTGCTCGACAGCTGACCGTATCGAAGGAGTGCTACATGGAGGTTCGAGTCGGTCCGGCGGCGGTCACGATTCACAGCGATACCGAGTTTGCGGTGTCGGAGCTCAACGGTGAGATGTCATCGACGAGCGAGCAGGGCTACTTCGTTTCCGACACTCGGCTGGTCTCGGGCTATCGGCTGAAGCTCTGCCGGCAGCCGCCGACTCTGTCCAACTCTTCGGCAGTGGACACCCATTCAGCGCGTTTCGAGTTCACCAACCCCGTCATGCTCGGTACCGACGGAACCGAGATCCAGGCGACACTGTTTGCACCTGCGTCTCGATCGTACGATCGGCCACGGCATCCACGAGGACTACGACATCACCAACTACAGCAGGCGCACGATCGCCGCCAGCCTCGAAGTGAGCATCGAATCGGACTTCGCCGATCTCTTCGACGTCAAGGGTGGCCGGGCTGTGCGACGCGGGTCGTTGCAAAGCAAGTGGGACGAGCGTGCGGGAACCCTCGTCACTCGATACCACAACGGTGACTTCGAGCGGGCGATCGCATTCCGCGTGGACAAGGCCGACTCGGCGCCCGAGTTCGCCAACGGCGGGATCATGTTCCGGATGAGCCTCGATCCGGGTCAGTCGTGGCACACGTGTCTGCTGTGGCGACCGATGCTCGACGGTGCCGAACCCGAGGATCCGCCGCGCGAGTGCCACAACCTTGTCGGCACCACCGACCAGGACCGCATCCAGCGAGCCTGGGTCGCCGAGACCACCCGGATCACCGCCGGCGACCCTGGTGTGACTGCGACGGTTCGTCAATCGATCGACGACCTGGCCGGATTGCGCATGCATCGCCACGACGCTGCCAGCCCGACGGTACCGGCCGGCGAGCACCCCGACCTGTGGGTCCCAGCTGCTGGGGTGCCGTGGTTCGTCACCCTGTTCGGTCGCGATGCGCTGACCGTGTCATTTCAGACGCTGTCGCTGACGCCGCGGTTGGCGCAGGGCAGCTTGCGGGCTCTTGCCGCGCTCCAGGCTGATGCGTACGACGACAACCGTGACATGCAGCCCGGAAAGATCGAGCACGAGGTGCGGTACGGTGAACTCGCGGTGTTGCATCTCGTGCCGCACACCCCGTATTTCGGTTCGCACGAAGCGACGACCTTGTACGTTCTCGTGGCCGCGCTGGCGTGGCGGTGGCATGGAGACCGGGCCGCGCTCGATGCCGTGCGTGACCATGTCGATCGGGCGCTTTCATGGATCGATACCGATGGCGACTTCGATGGTGACGGCCTCCAGGAGTACCAGACCCGCTCACCCACGGGTTACTACAACCAAGGATGGAAAGACTCCCTGACTCGATCGTCGGTGCCGATGGCGAACCCTCGAAACTGCCGATCGCCTTGTGCGAGCACCAGGGTCTGGTTGTCGCCGCCAAGCGCGCCTGGGCCGAGATCCTTCTGACGTGTACAGCGATTCGGCCGGAGCGGAGCGCCTACTGTCGGATGCCGCTCGCCTGGCCGACGCCATCGAGTCGCGCTTTTGGTGGGAGGACGAGGGCACCTACTACCTCGGTCTCGACGGCGACAAGCAGCCGATCCGCGCCGTGGCCTCAAACGCCGGTCACCTCCTGTGGGCACGCGCCATCGAGCCGGAACGTGCCCGCCGCGTTGCCACCCGGCTGCTGGCCGGCGACATGTGGAGCGGTTGGGGCATTCGCACCCTGTCGGCCGACCACGTTGCCTACAACCCGTTCTCGTACCAGGTCGGGTCGGTGTGGCCGCACGACAACGCCATCATCGCCGCCGGATTCCACCACTACGGGCTCGACGCCGAAGCAGCCAAAGTGGCGCGAGGGCTGTTCGACGCCGCCGCCAGCTTCGACTCCCGGCGGCTTCCCGAACTGTTCGCCGGGCTCGAACGCGACGAGGGGAGCTTCCCGGTTCAGTACCTCGGAGCAAACGTGCCACAGGCGTGGTCATCCGCTGCCGTCGTGCACCTCGTCAGCGTGTCTGGCCGGACTGGAAGCCGATGCCCCGAACCACGTCCTTCGACTTCGTCCCGCCTTGCCACCCTGGTTCGGTGATCTCCATCTCGACAACCTCGCCGTCGGTGATGCAGCGGTCGATCTGCACATCACCAGACGAGCCGACGGAAGCCATGCTGTCGACATCGGCGAGTGCCGAGGAGACGCTCGACGTGATCCTCGACGGCGATGCATCCAACAACCGCGATCCGTCGATCAGGATGGGGATGAGGCTGGGCTCGAGCACTTCGGTGGTCGGGCGGTCGAAGTCGTCAGCCTCGTCGCGCTCGACCTGGGTGGTGCGGGCCCGGTTGGGCAGCATCGCCGCGGCAATCACGGCGCCGCCGGCGAGAACGGCGGCGCTGAGCCAGAAGCCGGAGTTCATCGCGTGGACGAATGCCCGACTCGCTGTGGCGAGCGCGGGCTGGTCGGACGGAAGTCCCCGGCCGGCAAGGACGCCGAGCCCCTCTTTCGCCAGCCGGACGACTTCGCCGTCGGCGTGACCGCTGAGCGCATCGCCGACGTTGCGGCGGTAGATGCCGCCGATGAAGCTGCCGAGCACAGCGATGCCGAGTGCCGAACCGAGCTCACGGCTCACGTCGTTGACGGCCGACCCGACGCCGGCGTCCTCGACGGGCACGGAGGCCATGATCGAGTCGGTCAACGTGGGCATGCCGAGCCCGAAGCCGAAGCCGAACATCATGATCACTGCGATCTCACGCGTCGCCGACCAGTCGGCTTCGACACCGGTGAAGATGGCCGCGGCGACCGCCATGATGGAGATCGAGATCATCACGGCGCGCCTCGGGCCGAGCCGGTTGGTGAGGCGAGGCGCAATGATCGAGGCGATCACGATCGCGCCGGCGTTGGGCAGGATGAGGAGGCCGGCCTCGAACGGGTTGCGGCCCTGGATGAGCTGGAAGAACTGTGACAGGAAGAAGAACGTGGCCGGTCCGGCGAAGAACATGATCGCGATGACTGCGGCGGAGCCGGTGAAGTCTCGGTTGCGGAAGAACTGCAACGGCACCATCGGGTAACGCGCCTGGCGTTCGATGAGGACGAACGCGGCGAGGAGCATCGAGGCGAGAACGAAGCTTCCGACGATCAGCGGCGAAGTCCAGCCCGCCTCGGTGCTTTGGATGATGGCGAAGACCAGGGTGGTGATCCCCAGGGTGGCGGTCATGGCGCCCGGAACGTCGAGCCCGACGTGTCGCGGGTCGCGCGATTCCTTGACGACGGGTTGGCCGATCAGGGCGATCGCGATCACCGGCAGGTGGATCCAGAACGCCGCCGACCAATCCCAGCGATTGATCAGGTAGCCGCCGATCGCCGGTCCGAAGCCGATGCCCATGCCACCGACGGCGGTCCAGATCGCGATCGCCTTGCCGCGCTCGTGCCGGTCGAAGGTGTTGGTCACGATGCTCAGGGTCGCTGGGAGCACGAAGGCTGCGCCGAGTCCCTGGATCGCTCGACCGGCGATCAGTGCCTCGATGCTGGTCGCCAGGGCGCTGACCGTTGATCCGAGGGCGAAGAACAGCAGTCCGGCCGTCATCCATCGCTTGCGACCGAACCTGTCGCCGATCGACCCGGCGAGCATCAGGAGCCCGGCGAGGACCAGGACGTAGGAATCGACCACCCACTGCAGCTGGGATGTCGAGGCGCCCAGGTCGACCGAGATCGCTGGGAGGGCGGTGTTGACGACGGTCAGGTCGAGGAACACGATGAGCGTTCCGAGCGACATCACGGCGAGGATCAACCATCGGCGGGGGTCCGGGTGCTAGCGACATCGGCTGCGGTGCGATCGGGTGGGGACGGGGCGGTTGCGGGGGTGGTCATGGTGGTTCCTTTATTATGAACTGATCGGTACGGAATGGTGAAGGCGCCATTCTGGACCGAACGGTCCTCATTGTCAAGAGAATTTCCAACCGATCCTTTCAATAATGATCGCGACTCGCTACGCTGCGGTCATGAATGCAAGTGCGATGGTTCGCGGTCGGGGCAGGCCACGCGAGTTCGACGCCGACGAAGTGCTCGACCGCGTCATCGATCTGTTCTGGTCACAGGGCTACGAGGCGACGTCGGTCGCCGATCTCGCCGAGGCGAGCGGGCTCAACAAGTCCTCGATCTACAACACGTTCGGTTCGAAAGAACAGCTGTTCCAGTCGGCCATCGAGCGATATGTCGAGGCGCGCGAAGCGAAGTTCCACGTGCTGCTTCGTGACGGCACGGGTGGGCTCGACGACGTGCACCGCATGCTCGGTCTGGCCCGGCAGGAAGCTGATGCTCCCCTCGGGTGGCGTGGCTGCATGGCGGTGAACACCGCGACCGAGCTCGGTGGTCGAGAGCCAGCCATGACCCGGATGTCGACACGCTTCCGTGATGAGATCCGCATCAGCTTCCGTGCGGCGCTCCAGCGCGCCGCGGCGGCCGGCGAGATCGACGCCGACGCCGTCGAGCGTTACGCCGAGCTGCTTCTGGCCTTCATGATGTCGTTGAGCGTGTTCTCTCGTGGCGGAGCCGACCACGCCGAGCTCGCCCGCCAGTTCGAGGCGATCTCGACGACGATCAACACCTGGCGGACCGCGCCCGAACGCTGAGGCCGTTCAATCGAGCGGCTTGAGCTGCAGTGACTCGTCAGGTAGCCGCGGCGCGTGATGTTGCGATCGACACCGCTGCGAGTACGACGAGGAGCGGGCCGATCATGCCCTGCACTGCGGGCAGCAGCCCGGGCGTCACGAGGAAGACGATGAGCCCGATGTCGAGCGCCGCTGCGGTACCGAGGGTGATCGCGTCGCCAACTGGACTTGGCTCCGTGCCCACCACACGATCAGCACGAACACGGCGAGACCGCCGAGAACGATGTTGAGGGCGTGGAATCGCAAGAGGGCCTCAGTGCCTTCGCCGGGAACGGTCGGTGCCACCGTGGCGGCATCGGGGGCGAGCGCGTCGAGTCCGTCGGTCGTCGATGCGGCGAGCAGAGATGCTCCGCCGATGACGTGGACTGCGCCCCACAAGCCGAGGGCCAATGTCGTCGTACGGTCGGACCAAACGCGTCGAGTCGTGTTCGCGTGAGCGTTCATCAGATCTTTTCGATCAATCGTGCGACGGTGCTGAGCTTGGAGAGGTGATCGACCCAGCCGCCATGGTTCTGTTCGAGATCGACAGGATCGACGAAGCCGCGATGGTGAATCTGCAGATGGTTTGTGATCCGACCGGTTCGAGGTCGAAGCGAACGGTGGTGACGAGCTCTTCGTCGTCGACGCGCCAGGTGTGCACGAGGGACAGCGGCGGTCGATGACTTCGTAGAAGCATTCGATGCCGACTTGGAAGTCGTTCCAGGGAACGCGATCGTGAGATGGAGTCGGCCGCCGAGTGCCAAATGCATCTCATCGACGGTGATGGTCGCACCGTCCGGCTCGAACCACTGTGCGTACAGCTCCGGTTCGGTGAGACAGCGGAACACGGTCTCGGGGCGGGCAGGAATGAGCTGGTCGACGTCGAGCGACAGCTCAGTCGGGTTGGTCATGTCTGGTCTCCTTGTCGTGGGCTGTTCGAGCGAGGCAGCGAGGTCGGCGAGACGTTCGGCGCTGGAGGTCCACAGCGCTCGGTAACGGGCGATCCAGTCCTCCGCCAGGAGGAGCGCTGGGACTCGAAGCTGAGAATGTGGCGGCGTCGTCGAGACGGCGAGCAACGAGACCGGCTCCTCGAGGACCTTGACGTGCTTGCTGATCGCGGCGGGGACAGATCGAGACCAACGCTCGCCTCGCCAACGCTGCACGTCCCGCCGGCCGCAACCCGGCGAGATCGCCCGACGGGACGGGTCGGAGCGCTGGAAGATGGCGTCGAGCTCGTGCTCGCTTGGTGCCCGCCTTACATAGCGAATAGAATGAAGAGCGACATTGGAAGGCTGTGCGTCGTGTGTGTTTAGTTCGGTTGTGGTGCGATGTAGCGCCACAGGATGGTGTTGTCCACGAAGAGGTCCGACGTCCAGATCAGCTGGGCGCTCGGATCCCAGGAGATCGTGTCGTAGCCGCCCTTCGGGCCTACCTGGTGTGCGGCGTAGACGGTTGCTGGTGGCCAGCCGCTTGCATCGAAGCCGGGGTCGGTCCATCCGTCCGGTTCGGCCGTGTTCTCGTAGGTGCACGTCGTGTTCGGGTCTGGGCTGGTCACGCAGGCTTGATCGAGCGGGGCTCGTTGGACGACGAGGCCGTGCCATTGGTCGCTGGTGACAGCGATCACCTTGCCGGTGTCGGTTTCGGTGAACTGGGCGATGAAGCCACCGTCGCCCATCTGCTGTTTGGAGGTTCCGATGTACTCGAGGCCGCTGTTGCCCTCGGTGTAGTCCTTGGTCACCATCGCGATCGTCATGGGGTAGGTGGCGGTGAAGGTGATGGGTGTCGGCGTTGAACGATCGCACTTGGGTGATCGGTTCGCTGTCTTCGGCAACCTTGAGTCCGTTGACGTACAGCGCGTACCAGTTGTCGGCCCAGACTTCGGCGGTCACGTCCACGGATGTTTCGGTCGGAGTCCGCCGATGTCGATGAGGGAATCGATGTGATGGTCGATGTGACGGCCGGGGCGGCCGACGTCGCGGTCGTGGTCCCGTCGGATCCGCATCCGGGTGCGGCGATCGCGATGGCGATGGCCAGGGTGAGGGGGCCAATGACGTTTCTCATGCGCTGGTCCGAGCGTAGGTCTCGGTGCGGACAGGTCCCGCGGGGATCGGTGAAGACGAAGCTCACGGCGGTGTCGTTGACGGTGTACTCGACGAGGCCGGTGTGGCCGGCGAGGGAGTACTCGAGGCGGTATGCGTTTGGCCGGTGGTCTCGAACGTGGTGATGGTGGCTCCTGGTGAGGGGTGCGCCGTCAGGGCGGAAGGGGCGGGTGACGGGTTGGGGGTCGATCTGGTCGTCGACGACGTGGGCGACACCGTGGAGCCCGCCGTTGATGTAGGGGTACGTGAGGGTGCCGTGGTAGTGGTATTGCCCGGCGGCATCGAGGTGTCCGTTGAACTCGTCGAGCCCGGTGACGGCTGATCCGTCGGCTTCGGTGGTGCCGTACAGAGGGAAGCCGTCGAGGGCGTAGGCGATGGGCTTGGCGGTGCCGACCACGGTCTGCAGGTGCAGTGGGGCGATGTGGTAGTGGTAGTCGTCGGCGCGGCCGGAGTGACCGCCCCATTGGTCGAGCTCGCCGGCAAGATAGGCGTCATCGCCGCGGTTGTTGAGAGCATTGAAGATCGGCACGCCGTTCACCGCGAGCGCGATCGCGCCCCGGTACAGCGAGGTCTTGGCCGAGATGGGCGTGGCGGCCAGCGTGGGATGCGCGGGGATCTGCCAGGCGTTGGCGCCGGTGTAGGGCTGCGGGGTGGGGACCTGCTGCTGCCAGCTGGTGATGCCGACCATCATGTTGTGCGACGGGCATGCCGTTGGATTCCACGAGCCACATCTCGCCGCTGGCGAGCACCCGGACGGTCGAGGCGAATTCGTCGAACCCAGCCAGTCCGTCGGTGGGGGAGAGGCGGTTTCGGTCGTGGCTGCGACCGCATCGGTCGTCGAGGACCCGGTTGCTGCGATCTTCGGAGCACTGGTCGCGGCAAGCGCCGAGCATGACGGCACCGAGGCCGACGCTGCCCACCCGCAGGAAGGCCCGGCGGTCGAGTGGATGGTCGTGTGGATGGTCGTGATGGTCGTGATGGTGCGGGGGGCGGGTCATGGTGTTCATCCTCCTAGTTGGCGATGTCGAGCCGGCGGCGGTCGTGGGTCGGGTGTAGGTGATGTCGAGGGTGGCGGTGGCGATGGTGGTCAGGCTGATGGCGTCGAGCAGCACTTGGCGTGACACACCGGCGCGGCGGGCAAGGTCGGGCGAGGCCGACAGGGCGTACAGCGTGAACGTGTAGGTCTTGGGGCCGGGGCCCTTGGAGCAGGGAGGGGCGTAGGCGGTCTGGCCGTTGACGCTGTTGTTGCCGACCGTCGCGGGCGGGGTGGCGTTCGCGTCGACGTGGGTGACGGTTGGCGCGATGTCATAGAGCACCCAGTACCAGTGGGAGTCACCGGGGCCCGGGATGTGGTGCATGACGAGAGCGAGGCTCTTGGTGCCAACGGGGACACCGGTCCATGCCAGCGCCGGCGAATGCGAGGCGCCGTCGCAGGTGAACTCCACCGGCAAGGCTCCACCGTCGACCATCACTGGACTGGAGAGCTCCATTGCTGCCGTCGGCGCGGTCGAGCTCGTCGGATGCGTTCGTGGACGTGTTGGCGGAGCGCGGTGGATGCGCAGCCGCATGTCAGTCCGACCAGGACGAGCAACGCCGCGAGTTGAGCACGTCGCCGACGCCGCCTCGATCGCACCCGATGCGTTCGATTGGTGCTGCCGGTTCGTCATGTCGCCGACGGTACGTGGGCGACCTCCAGGATCGCTGAAGGACGATCTCCAGCATTCCTTCAGGATCGGTGCCTAGCCTCGCGGGTGGATCATCGGAGGAAGGACGGACGTGTGATGGCGAGAACAGGCGAAGGACCCCTCGCCCGACTGCTCGTGGTCGAAGACGACGACTCCATCCGCGACCTCCTCGGCGCCGGTCTGCGCTTCGCGAGCTACGACGTCGTCACCGTCGCCTCCGGCAGCGACGCGCTGCGAGGCCATTTCGGGGGGCGCACCGGACCTGGTGGTGCTCGACGTGAACCTGCCCGACCTCGACGGCTTCGAAGTCTGCCGGCGGATGCGAGCCGCCGGCAATGACGTCCCGGTCATCTTCCTCACCGCCCGTCGCGACACCGAGGACCTGCGCGCCGGCTTCTCGGGCGGAGGTGATGATTACGTCACCAAGCCGTTCAGCCTCGACGAGCTCACGTTCCGGATCAGCGCCGTGCTGCGCCGGTCCGGCATCCGCAGCGCGTCGAGTTCGCCCATCCAGCGCCTCACGTGCGGTCATGTCGAGTTGGACGAGTCGAGCCATCGCGTGTGGTCCGCCGGTGTCGAGGTTCAAGCGACACCGACCGAGTATCGGCTGTTGCGATACCTGCTCGTCAACGTCGACCACGTGCTCGACGAGGGGACAGATCCTCGACCACGTGTGGCCCTACGACTTCGACGGCGACTGGCAGATCATCGAGTCGTACATCAGCAGTCTGCGCCGCAAGCTGGAGACCCCCGATCATGGACGCATCATCCACACGGTTCGCGGCATCGGTTACTCAGCCCGACGGCCCCCGCTGACATGAGCCTCCGCCTCCGCCTCGCCCTCGCCATGGCAGCCGTGATCGCGGCCGCACTCGGCGTGCTCGGCGCGGCCGTGGTCACCTCGACCCGAGCGCACCTGGTGGCCGATGTGCGCCACCGCGTCGAGCAGTCGTTGACGAACCGCATCAACGCCGGGCCACCCCCGGACCGCAACACTTCCAGCAGCACCGACCCGCGCGTGCTCGAAACCGCCCACTTCGTCGATCGACCCGAACGGCTCGATCGTCACTTCCGAACCGGCCGGCCCACCGACCGCTCCAACTTCGCTGCCCGCGCTCGCCGCCGCCGACCTGGCGAGGCTCCGTTCCGGTCAGGAGGTCACGGTCCGCTCGGTCGACGGATCCCTGCGCTACCTCGTGCTCGGCCACGTCGGCAGCGACGCCCGCATGGAGGTGGAAGCCGGCCCGCTCGACGGTGTGGATGCGACCTTGTCGTCACTCACCAGCCGACTCCTCATCGGCGCCGTGCTCACGCTGCTCGTTGCTGTCGCGGCCGCCGGTGTCGCTGTTCGTCGCGGACTCAGGCCTCTCGACGACGTGATCGCCGTGGCCGACGCAGTCGCGGCCGGCGAACGCGAGCAACGCATCCCCACCGACGACGGTCCCACCGAAGTCCGTCACCTCTCACGCGCACTCGACCGCATGCTCGAACAGCAGCGCAACTCGCTCCTCGCCGTGGAGTCGAGCGAGTCCCGGCTCCGCCAGTTCATCGCCGACGCGTCACACGAACTGCAGACACCCATCACCTCGGTCCTCGGATGGACGCAGCTGGTGCGCAACGGCGCGTTCGACGCCGACGGCGTCGCCGCCGCCCTGGCAAGGGTGGAGGCCGAGAGCCGCCGCATGGCCGCGCTCGTCGACGACCTGCTGCTCCTGGCCCGCCTCGACGAACACCGGGCACTCGAGCGCCACCGTCGATCTTTGCGCCGTTGCCCTCGACGCCGTCACCGACGCCCGCGCCGTGGACGCCGATCGCACACTCCATCTCGACGCCCCGACATCGGTGCTGGTGCCCGGCGACCCGCAACGGCTGCGCCAAGTCATCGACAATCTGCTGCGCAACGTCCGCACACATACCCCGCCCGGGACCACCGCTGCAGTGGCGATCCGAACCGGTCCGTCGGCAACGCAGCTGATCGTCGAGGACGACGGTCCCGGCATCGATCCTGACCACCTCGACCACATCTTCGACCGCTTCTGGCGCAACGACACCTCTCGCACCCGTTCGACAGGAGGCACAGGCCTCGGCCTCGCCATCGTCGCCGGCATCGTGGCAGCACACGGCGGGACGATCACCGCCACTGACCGACCCGGTGGCGGCGCACGCTTCACGGTCGAGCTACCGACCGAAGGCGTCTGACGCCCTCCGTTCTACCGGGGCGATCAGGTGGTCGGCGAATCGCTCCGATTCCCGCGCAGGTCCAGAAGGAGCGATTGGTTCGAATTTCCAACGCGTCCATCAACGTCGAAGACGGCCGTGTCCGTCATCCCGACGCCGTGGTCACTGTGATGAGTCTCGCTGGCCATTCCCACCCACTCACCTCGCAACGGCCGAAAGAGGTGGAGAGTCAGATCCGGGTTGACGAAACTGTGGGAGTCCCACGGGAGAACCGCCGATATTCCGCTGGCAAAATCGACGGCAGCGGCGACGCGCTGCAATGGCGTCAGCGGGCGGTCGGGGAGCAGCGGCACGCACAGACGGATCCAGGCGAACAGTGGCCCGACCAACGATTCCGATTCGCTGACGTAGCGACGCTCGGTACCACCGTTGTGAAACGCGAGCGCGTCCTGTTCGTCGTGAATTGCCGGGCGACCGTCAGCCGGCCCAGACGGCGCAGGCTCAACGGCAAGCAACGGTCCCAGATCCGTGTCAGCGTGTGGAAGCGGAACGGGTGCAGTGCGGATCCGCAGCGCCCGGGCGTGTGCCACCACCACTCCGGTATCGTCCCGAGTGATCACCGCCTCGACGAGCGAGACCTTGCGTCCCGCTCGAGTGACCTCTGCGTGGAAGCGGAGCGGCGCGACCGGCACCGGCTTCTCCAACTCAACGGTCAGCCGAGCGATGAACCAATCCACTGGGTCGGCGGCGAGGCGCTCCACTGCGTGGGCGAGTAGCGCCGCGACCGGGCCACCGTGCAGCCAGTCCAGGCTCCATGGCCCTCTCGACAACGCGGTCGGCAGAACCGTGTCGTCGCCCACCACCACGAACAACGCCGATTCTGCGCTGATATCGGCATCGGCCACCCATGCATCCTACGACGGTGACAGAAGGCGGCACGGAACGTGGGTGTCTTCGGGGATGCAGCGCGTTCCCTCCAATTCTTCGTGATCCCGACACGGCTGGGATTTGCGCGAGCGTTGCGCAACGTCCAAACAAGGAGGCTCTAGTGGCTGATCAGGTAAAGCTCGAACACCATCCGGTCGTGCTGGCTCACGCCAGGGCTCGAGCAGCAGACGCGCAGCTGAGAATCGCCGATGCGATCACTTCGTTCGCCGGCTCGATGATCTTCGTGTACATCCACGCTGTGGCATTTGCCGTGTGGATGGTCGTGGTCGAAAGTGATCCGTGGCCGAAGCTGACCCTGGTTGTGTCGCTCGAGGCAATCTTTCTCTCGACGTTCGTGATGATCGGTCAGAACCGGCAATCGGCGTTCCAGCAAGCCAAAGCGGATCATGATTTCGTCGCCCAGGAGCAGGAACTTCAGTCGAACACCGAGCTCACGCGGGCCATCCATGCCCTGACGACCGACATCCACCGTCACGTCGTGACGGATGCGGGATGACGAGTCGAGCTGGCTAGGCCCTCGTTCCGGAATCGCTCCGGGGGCATCGGGGTACCCTGTATGCCCACGAACAGCAGCCAACAGTGAAGGCAGGAACATGAAGGCGATCGTCCAGGAAGCATTCGGAGCACCGAGCGAGGTATTGCGGCTGGAAGAGATCGACGAACCTGTGGTCGGCCCCGACGATGTCCTCGTTCGGGTGCGCGCCGTCGCCGTCGCCAAGGGTGACTGGCTCATCACGCGCGGGTCTTCCCTACATCGCCCGCCCGTCATTCGGCATCCGCAGCCCCAAGCACCGGGTCGCCGGTCTCGAGTTTGCCGGCATCGTCGATGCAATCGGCTCGGCGGTCAATCGCTTCGCCCCCGGCGACGAGGTCGTCGGATGGGGCAACGAGGCCCTCGCCGAGCACGTGGCGGTTGCCGAGGGCCAGCTGGCCGCCAAGCCCTCTGGCATCAGCTTCGAGGCGGCCGCGGCGATCCCCGTTTCCGGTTTCGCTGCTCTCCAAGCGGTTCGTGACAAAGGCGGTGCTGGGCCTGACGACAAGGTGTTGGTCATCGGGGCCTCGGGTGGCGTCGGGTCGTTCGCCGTTCAGATCGCCAAAGCCATCGGTGCCGAGGTGACCGGCGTGGCCAGCACCCGCAACCTCGACCTGGTCCGCGAGCTGGGCGCCGACCATGTGATCGACTACACCTCCGAAGGAATCGGCGACGGCGGACGCCGCTTCGACTTGATCGTCGACATCGCCGGCAACCGGCCGCTCTCCGAACTTCGTCGAGCGTTGGAGCCAGACGGAACGCTGGTCATCGTCGGTGGATCCGGCGGCCAGGCGACCATGGGCTTCGGTCGGACGATTCGAGCCTCGTTGCTGTCGCCCTTCGTTCGACAGCGGCTCCGCGCCCTCATCTCCAAGCCGAACGCTGCGGATCTCGAGACCCTCCTCGACTACGTCGAGACCGGGGCTCTGACGCCCCGAGTCGACGCCACGTATCCCCTTGCCGATGCCGCCGACGCCATCGATCTCGTCGGTGAGGGTCGAAGCCGCGGCAAGACCGTCGTCACCGTCTGAACACTCAGAGGATCTGTGACAGGAACAGCTTGGTGCGGTCTTCGCGCGGGTTGGTGAAGAAGTGGTCCGGCGTCCCCACCTCGACGATCGAGGCGGCCGCCATGAACACGACACGGTCGGCGACCTCGCGAGCGAAGTTCATCTCGTGGGTCACGACGATCATCGTCATCCCGTCGGCCGCAAGGTCTTTCATCGTGTCGAGCACCTCGTTGATCATCTCGGGATCGAGCGCCGAGGTCGGCTCGTCGAAGAGCATCACCTTCGGCTTCATCGCGAGGGCGCGGGCGATCGCCACCCGTTGCTGCTGTCCGCCCGACAGTTGACGCGGGTACTTGTTGGCCTGCTCAGGGATCTTGACCTGTTCGAGCAGTTCCATGGCCAGCTCCGTCGCCTCGCGCTTGGGCATGTGCCGCACCTGGCGCGGCGCGAGCGTGATGTTGTCGATGACGCTCAGGTGGGGGAACAGGTTGAACTGCTGGAACACCATCCCGGTCTCGCGACGGATCTCCTGGATGTTGCGGATGTCGTCGGAGAGCTCGGTGCCGTCGACCACGATGCGGCCTTCGTCGTGCTGCTCGAGCCGGTTGATGCAGCGGATCAGCGTGCTCTTGCCGGAGCCGGAGGGGCCGATCACGACCACGACTTCCTTGCGGCCGACGCGGAGGTTGATGTCGTCGAGCGCGGTGAAATCGCCGAAGCGCTTGACGACGTGCTCGAGGGAGATGATCACCTCGCGATCGCCGACCATGGCGGTCGCGTCGGCATTCACCTCGTTGTCTGCGGACGACGGTGACGTGCTCATCAGGTGCCAACCCCCAGCTTCTTCTCGAGTCGCTGGCTCTCCCGCGACATGGTGTACGAACCCACCCAGAAGAGCAGGGCGACGAAGGCGAGCGTTTCCACGTCGAGTCGCTGTCCGGCGAAGTCGGGCTGCTTGGTGATGGTGCGGCCCACGTTCAACAGATCGAACACGCCCATCGCCGTGCCGGCGAGGGTGACGTCTTTGAACAGGCTGATGAACTGGCCGATCTGGGCTGGGATCACGTTGCGCAGCGCTTGGGGGAGAGTGATGAACACCGTGACGCGTGCCGGCTGCAGCCCGAGCGCCTTCGCTGCTTCGCCCTGGCCAGGGGGGACCGACTGCAGCCCACCGCGCACGATCTCGGCAACGTACGCCGCGGTGAACATGGTGAACACGATGATGGCTCGAACGATCACACCTGGGGCGATGGAGCGCGGTACGAAGAACTCGAGGGCGTTGTTGGCGAGCAGCAGGAGCACGAAGAGCGGCGAGCCGCGGAAGAGCTCGATGTAGGCGGTGCTCGTGGCCTTGAGCAGCGGCAACTTGGACGCGCGTCCCAGCGCGAGCAGCACTCCCATCGGGAAGCACAGCACGATGGCTGAGGCGGCGATGAGCAGGTTGATCATGAATCCGCCCCATTCGTCCCAGCCGAGGGTGTTGGCCAGGGCAAGCAGCACGGCGATCGGCACGAGGGCGACGGCCAGCCCGAGCACCACCTTGATCGCGGTGGGAAGCGTTACCAGCGGCCGACTCACGGCGACGCCGATGATGCGACCGAGAACGGCCGCGACCGCGATGGCCGCCGCCACGATCCAGGGACCGACCGACGTGGTCAGTGACAGCAACACGCCGACAGCCAGGAGGAGAGGCCAGAACCGCCCCACGAGCTCGCCTGCCCGGCGAACCGGCGTGGTGGTGGTCGGGACGTAGGTGCCGGCCCGGCGCTGCCGGCCGAGCACGAGACCGGCGAGCAGTCCACCCCACAGGGCCATGACGGCGATCGCCGCGGCGACCTTGCTCAGTTCGTCGTCGGGGAACCGGCCGACGAGGAGCAACTTCAGGTTGCGCCGGACGATCTCCCAGCGACCGGTCACCAGCGCGTAGTTGAGCATGCGGAACGAGATGTACAGGGCGGCCGCGCCGACGACGACGGTGACGAGACCATCGAGCCATGTTCGGAACAGGTTGAGCCGCGCCCAGGCGCGCAGGCGGGTGAATGCGGTGTGGCGCGTCATCGCTCCACCAGTGCCAAGCGACTGTTCCAGATGTTGACGAGACCGCTGACCACCAGCGAGAGCACGAGGTACACGGTGAGCGTGAGCGCAAATGCCGGCACTGGCGGCGAGCTGTTGGCCACCGAGATCTGGGTGACGTTGGTCAGTTCGAAGTAGCTGATCGCCGCGCCGAGCGATGAGTTCTTGATCAGGTTGAGGTACTGGTTCCCGATGGGCGGCAGAGCGATGCGGAAGGCCTGCGGCAACACGACGAACCACATCCGCTGGAAGCCACTCAGGGCGACCGCTTGCGCGGCTTCGTCCTGACCGCGATCCACCGCCTGGATCGAGCCGCGCACGATTTCGGCGATGTGGCTGGCGGTGTACACGACCAGCGCGAACAGCAATGCGAAGAACGACGGATCCAGCCGCATGCCGCCCACGGTGAGTCGTTCGGCGACCTCCGGCAACGGTGACGCTGTAGCCGAACGCGACCCACCCGGCGGCGACGACGACGACGACCGCCACTGATGACCACAGCCCGGTGCGTGCGGGTGAACCCGAGCGGTCGAACACTCGCCGGCGCCATCGCGAGACGACTGCGGCGGCCAGCACCGCGATCGCCAGGATCGCCATCAGCGTCCACCCGGACCCGACGTACCACGGGATGGCGAGGCCGCGGTTCGAGAGCACGGCAAGACCGAAGGGCTGCCATGCGGATGTCAGACGGGGCAGCACCTGCAGGACGAGTCCGAGGTTGGCGAACAGCAACAGCACCAGCAGCGGGATGTTGCGGATCGTCTCCACGTACACGCGGCACACCGTGCGCAGCATGGCGTTCTTGGAGAGGCGCCCGATGCCGATCAGCGTGCCCAGCACGGTGGCCAGGACCAGTCCGGCGATCGCCACGCGCAGCGTGTTGAGCAGTCCCTGCACCAACGCATCCTTGACGGGAGCGGTCTGGGCCATGCCGTTGCCGGGGATCTCGAAGTTGGCGGGACGATCGAGGAAGTTGAAGTTGGTCGGGATCCTCGTCCGGGCGACGTTCGTTCGGTAGTTGGAGTAGAGCCAACCGAGGATGGCGGCGACGATTGCCAGGACCACCACCTGGAACACCCATCGCAGCACGCGAACGTCGCGCCACAGTGGCGGACGCGCGCGCCGCGAGCCGACCGTCGCAGTCACGGGGCGAGCCTCGTCACGATCGACCGGTCATGCACCGGAGCGGGCCACCGAAGATGGCCCGCTCCACGGGGCAAGGGTTTGTTCAGCGGTATGGCGGCGAGTACATCAGGCCGCCGTCGGTCCAGAGGCTGTTGACACCACGCTCGAGACCGAGCGGGCCGAGGTTGCGCTCGAAGATCTCGCCATAGTTTCCGACCTGCTTGATCACCTGGTAGGCGAAGTCCGTCGGCAGCCCGAGGCCCGGGTCCAGGGTGGTCTCACTGCCGTCGTCGCCAGTGACGGCGACACCGAGGAACTGCTTGATGCCGACGTCTTCGGTGCTGGCGACCATGTCGTCGACGTTGGCCTGGGTGATGCCGAACTCTTCGGCTTGGATCGTCGCCAGGATCGCCCAGTCGACGGCTTGAGCCCACTGAGTGTCGCCGTCAGCGACGGCGGGGGCGAGGGGCTCCTTGGAGAACACGTCAGGCAGGATCGTCAGCGCGTCGGCGCCGCTCGGATACGCACTGCGCAATCCGGTCAGCTGGCTCGTGTCGGACGACCAACCATCGCACTGGCCGGCGACGAACGCCGCCTGGATCTGATCGGTGTCGTCGAAGGTACGCACCTCCCAGTTCAGCGACAGGCGGTTCGACGCTGCGGCCGCGTTGCCCTCGGTGGTCGTGCCCTTGGACACGCAGACGATGGCATTCGTCATGTCGCTGATCGTCTTGAACCCGCTGTCTGCCGCGACCATCATGCCCTGGCCGTCGTAGAAGTTGGGATGGAGGAACGTCGCGCCTTCGGCACCGTCACGGCTCGCCGTCCACGTGGTGTTGCGGATCAGCACGTCGATCTTGCCGCTCTGCAAGGCCGTGAAACGATCGGCCGTCTCGAGGTCGACGAAGTCGGCCTTCGTCGCATCGCCGAGCACCGCTGCAGCGACGGCCCGACAGAAGTCGGCATCGAAACCGATGTGGTCGCCGGAGGCATCGAGCACCGCAAAGCCCGGGAGGGCATCGCGGGTGCCGCACTTCACGGAACCGGCGGCTTCTACCGCTGCAAGGCGCTTTCCGGATGCCGTCGAATCGGGTGCGGCCGAGTCGGTCGGTGCGGCGGTCGAGGCCGAGGATTGCGCCGGCGCAGGACGTGGTCGTCGATGCCTTGTCATCGCTCGAGCAGGCGCCGATGGCGAGTGTCGCAACGGCCAGCCCTCCGGCTGCTCGGAGCTTCTTGGAGAGCACGTGCATAGCAAAATCAACCTTTCGGGATTTGGGCCAATCGACAAATCGAGGCGGATCCGGTTGCGGATCACCGAGCCATCGACCCATGTGAGGTGACCACGACCTTACCGCATCGGCCGCGGACGGCGGACCAAAACGTCGGTGGTCGTGATGCAGCGCTGTGACCGAGTTCAACCGGACGATCTCTCAGACTGCGCGTGCGCGGATGTTGAATGGCGCGCCACCGATGGGCCGATTGACAACCATCCCAACGGGTTGGGGTATGACCTGTGACGTCGGGATCAGGTCGAGGCGTTGGGCGAAGCGGGCGATCATCAGGACCAGTTCCATCCTGGCGAGAGCGAAGCCGAGGCACATGTGCGGACCGCGTCCGAACGGGATCCACGCTCGGTCACTGATCGCTCTCTGTTCGTCGGTGAGGCTCAGGTATCGGTCAGGGTCGAATTCGTGGGGGTCCGTCCACGTCTTTGGATCGCGCCCGGCAAGGTACGGAGACCAGGCGATCAGCGCGCCCTTCGTGATGATGTAGTCCCCGACGCGGACATCGCTTGCCGCAACGCGGGCGCCGACCAGCCCGGCAGGGTGAAGTCGTAGCGATTCGTGGACGACTCGCTGGGCGTATTCCAATAGGTCGAGCGTGGTGTCGTCGGAGAGCGGGTTAGCGGTCCCGGGCGGTCCGAGTACCTCGTCCGCTTCGGCGCGTAGCCGTGACCAGACTCCCGGCTCCAGCGCCGCGCACCACAACAGCCATGCGAAGGTTGATGCTGTTGTGTCGTAGCCGGCGCCGATGAGAGTGTCGACCTGGTCTCGGATTTCAGCGTCGGTGAGGGTGCCGTCATTGGCGATGACCTCGAGCACGTCGAGCGGGTTTCCAGTCGGATGGGCTCGGCGGTCGGCCATTTCTTCGTCGATGATCCGGTCGATCTTGCGGCGGTCGGCACGAACTCTCGATCGCGAGGTGAACGGAATGGGGTGCGGGAGTTGGTTGATACCAGGAGCCTCGATGAATGCCTGGGCCCGTAGGAAGAGTTGGCTGAACTCATCGACACGTCTCGCAAATCGTTCGCCGAAGAAGGCGTGCAGTGTCACGCCGAGGATCAGGTCGCGACCCACGGGGTACAGGTCGATCGGACGATCCGAGGATTGATCGTCAAGTTGTGAGACGACACTGTCGATTGCCGCGTCGCTGCGGTCGACGATCATCGGGATCCAACTGTTGAGGCGGGGGCGAGTGAATGCACGTTGCACGGCACTGCGGCGACGTCGATGGTCGGCGCCATCGGAAACGATCATCGATCGTTTGCCGACAACAAAGCGGACACCGACCACGTTGAACTTGTGACCCCACCGGAACGTCTCTGCCTTCATCGAGAACATTTCTTGAGCCAGTGCCGGGTCGCCGATGACGACGACTCTGAGCCCCGGAAGTCCCACGCGGCAGATGGGGCCGTACGTGGTACTGAGTTCGTCGAGTGCCGGACCAAGGTCGCTGAACAGATGACGGAATCTGCGCAAATTGTCTCGTCCACGTGGACCGGGGATCAACCTGATCGGGGTCTGAGTTGGCTGCTCGGTCGAGGTCATGCTCCGGTCGGCTCCATTCGTGTCTGGCCGCTTGGGCGTCGAAGTTCAATCATCGTGACGTGGTTGGCGGAACATCCGTGAGGTGACGGAGTCCGTTCGCCACCCAAACAGACGATCGACAAGCAGTCAGCGGGTGACACTCAATCGGCACCATATGAGTGGGCAGCCGCCCGCCTGGCGTCGCTCTCGCACGTTCTGCCGGTTAGTACGTGGTGCGGTCCTGCCTGCTGTTCTACGGCGATCCGGTGCCCCCGGCGGAGTCCTAGCCCAGATTTGCTATCTGGACGTTGGCGGCTCCCCGCTCCCTGACGTGTCGGAGTGTTCCGTCCTCCAGTCGGTACACGGTGGTGACGCTGGGGAAGAGCTCAGGCCGGTGGGTGACGATGATGACGGTTGTGCCGGACGTCGTCTCCACGATGTCGGCGGCCAGGGCACTGGCCTCCGCTTCGTCGAGGTGTTCGGTGGGTTCGTCGAAGATGACGATCGGCCGGCGAGAGAGCAATGTTCTGGCGAGCGCGAGGCGTTGGCGTTGTCCGCCGGAGAGGTGCTTGCCGTGCTCGCCGACCATGGTCTGCAGGCCGTTGGGGAGCGACCCGACCCACCCGCCGAGGCGGGCCCGGCGGAGCGCTTCGTCGATCTCGTCGGTGCTGGCGTCGGGACGGGCCAGCCGGAGGTTGGCTTCGATGGTCGAGTCGAAGATGTAGGCGTCCTGCGCGCACCATCCGATGATGCTGCGGACGTCGTCACCGGCCATGTGCTCGAGGGGGATCGCCGCGGCGGCGCCGACGAGATCGATGCTCCCGCCGGTCGGGTCGAGCAGGCGGAGCAGGACCGCCGCAAGTGTGCTCTTTCCCGTTCCGCTCGGTCCGACGATCAGCGTCTGCGTTCCCGGGCTGATGTCGAGATCGATCCCGCGCAGGATCTCCGGCCCGCCGGGCGTCCAGCGCGCGTGCAGGTCATGGACGCGCAGACCGTATGGCCCGTTCGGAGGTTCGGCCGGGGCGACCGGCTCGTGGGCCGCAGGTGGCTCGTCGAACACATCGCGAAGACGCTGCGCTGCGCCGGCCAGGGCCGGGAGCTGTGCGGCTGCGGGTGACAGACCGGCGAAGACCTCGTGGACGGCGAGCGGGACGAGGACGACGACGGCGAGGCTCGCCGCGGCGAGAGTGCGGGCGTGCACCGCCTCGGCCCCGAACCACAGACCGGCCCACATCGCCAACCCGGCGGCGAGCGTCGCGACCGCTGCGCCGGAACCTGCAGCGAGGGCCGATCGTGCCTCGGTGCGGGTCATCGCCCGATCGCGCCGATCGAGATCGGCAAGCCTCGCTGGGAGCGCGCCGTAGACGGAGAGCTCGGTGGCGCCGTCGAGCAGGTCGAGGACAGCGGCTTCGTAGCCGGCACGTAGCGGGGCCAACTGGGCTCCCGCCCCTCTCGCGGCGCGAACGGAGATCAACGGCGCGAGCACGGCGGCGACGAGCAAGCTGACAGCGAGTGCGATGCCCGCCGGCGGAACAAGGACGACGATCAGGGCGACCGTGCCGGCACCGACCACCGCCGACGAGGCGTACGGCAGCAGGACGCGTACCCACAGGTCCTGGAGGCCGTCGACGTCGGTCACGAACCGTGACAGCAAGGCGCTGGTGGTCAGTTGGTCGGTGTCGGAGTGGATGGGGAGCACGTCTTCGAGCCGCTCGACGGTCGCCACGCGCAGGTCGCCAAGGATCCGGAACGATGCGTCGTGGCCGGTGAGGCGTTCGCCGTAGCGCAGCACGCCGCGGGCGAGCCCGAAGGCGCGCACGGCGACGATCGCAACCATGAGGTGGAGCACCGGTGGGTGCTGGCTCGCGCGCGAGATCAGCCAAGCAGCGGTCGCAGCCAGACCGATGGCTGAACCTGAAGCGAGCGCACCGAGCACGATGGCGATGGTCAGCCGGCCGCGACCGGAGCGGCCGAGCCGCAGGATCCAGCGCAACGAGCTCACGTCGGCACCGTTTGCGACTGATCGATCGTGGTACCGATCTCGACGACGCGGTCCGCGATCGAGATCGCCTGCCGGTGGTGCGACGCCATGATCACGATGCTGCTCGCCGCGAGCGAGGCCATGGTGGCGAGCACGTCGCGTTCCGTATCGGCATCGAGGCCCGCGGTCGGTTCGTCGAGCAGGACCAGGGGAGCGTTGCGCAGCACGGCTCGGGCAATGGCAACTCGCCGTCGTTCACCGGCCGACAAGGCCCCGCCGCCTTCGCCGACCCGCTGGTCGGCGTGCATCGAGCGCAGGCCGGCGGCGTCGAGCGCGGCGCGCACGGCGGCATCGTCCGCGTCCGGTCGGGCGAGGCGGACGTTGTCGGCGATCGTGCCGACGAACAGGTACGGGGATTGGTCGACCCAGGCGATCTGCGTTCGCCAGCGATCGACGTCGAGTTCGGCCAGTGCGACGCGCCGGCCCCCGCCGACGACCGTCACGGTGCCGGTATCGGGCCGGCGGGAGCCGAGCAGGACCGACAGCAGCGTGGACTTTCCGGCGCCGCTGGGACCGACGATCACGACGATCTCGCCGAGACGGGCGACGAGATCCAGTGGCTTCCGGTGCGTGACCGGGGCGTCCGGGATGCGTGACGCTCACGCCGCGAATCTCGATGGCGCCGCCATTGCGGAGGTCCGGGATGTCGGTCTCGGCGCCGACCGGCGCCGTCGGGGTCTCCAGGATCGCGAAGGTGCGCTCGGCGGCGGCGAGTCCTTCGGCGGCGGCGTGATATCGGGCGCCGACCTGGCGCAGCGGCAGGTATGCCTCGGGAGCGAGGATGATCACGAGCAGCCCGGTGCGCAGGTCGATCCCACCGTCGACCAGGCGCAAGCCGACGCTGACGGCGACGAGGGCCACCGAAAGGGTTGCAATGAGCTCGAGCACCAGCGAAGACAGGAACGCGACGCGGAGCGTCGCCATCGTGGTCGTGCGATAGCTGTCCGTCGTCATGCGCACCGATTCGGCCTGTGCCTTCGCTCGTCCGAACACCTTGAGGGTCGGCAGGCCGGCGACGACATCGAGGAAGTGGTGCGAGAGCCTGGTGAGGGCATCCCAGCGCTTCGCGTTCGACGCTTCGGTCGCCTTGCCGACGAGGATCATGAACACCGGGATCAGCGGCAGGGTCAGGGCGACGATGATGGTCGCGGTGAGGTCCGCCGGCAGCAGGCGGGCGAGCACGACGAACGGGACGATCGCGGCGAGGACGAGCTGTGGCAGGTACTGCCCGAAGTAGCCGTCGAGGGCGTCGATGCCGCGGGTGGCGAGCGTGGCCACTTCGGCGCGGCTCGCGGTGGCGTCGGGCCCGAGCGCCGCGGCACGTGCCACGAGCTGACCGCGCAGCTGCGACTTCACCAGCGCCGACGATCGCTGCGCGGCGCTGTCCTGGCACCAGGCGACGATCGTCCGTCCGGCAATCACGGCGGCCAGGCCGATCAGGATGGCGGTCAGCGCGCCGCGTTCGGCGCCGTCGGACACGATCCGGGCGATGCCCCGCGAGAGCAGTTCTGCTTGGATGATGATCAGCGCGGCGGTGACCGATCCGAGGACGACGCAGACGATGAGGTGGGTTCGTGTCGCCCGTGCGTAGCGGAGCAGGCGAGGGTCGAGTGGCTTCACGGGGCGACTGTGGCAGGCGCCGCGCGGCTGCGCCGGAGGAATGTTGTGGACCCCGATCCGGCGGCGGAACACGATGTACGACCAGCTCTGGTAGGCCACCACGACCGGCGTGAAGATCACGGCGACCCAGGTCATGATCTTGAGCGTGTAGTGCGTGCTCGATGCGTTCGTCGTCGTCAGCGACCATGCCGGATCCAGCGACGAGGGCATCACGTTCGGGAACAGCGAGACGAACAACGCAGCAACGGCGAACGCGATCGTCGCCGCGGTGCCGAGGAACGCCCAACCCTCACGGCCGGCACCGATCGCCAACAACGCACCGATCAGGCACGCGGCTGCGACAACCGCCAACGCCACGAACCATCCGATGTGTTCGGCGTCGCTGCGCCGGCTGTAGGTCCAGCCCAGGAAGGTGACGGCGATCACCGCGGCGGCGAGGCCCGACTTGAAGGCCAGCGATCGTGCCCTGGTGCGGATGTCGCCGGTCGTCTTCAACGAGACGAACACGGCGCCGTGGGTGATGAACAGCGAGAGGGTGACGAGACCACCGAGGATCGCGTACGGGTTGAGGAGATCGAAGAAGGTTCCGACGTACTCCTTGTTCTCGGCGATGTCGACACCGCCCACGATGTTGCCGAAGGCGACGCCCCAGAGCACGGCCGGCAGCAGGGATCCGAAGAAGATGGCCCGGTCCCACCACTCCTTCCATGAAGCGTCATCGCGCTTGCCGCGGTACTCGAACGCGACGTTGCGGAAGATCAGCGAGATCAGGATGAGGAACAGCGGGAGGTAGAACCCGGAGAACAGGGTCGCGTACCACTCGGGGAACGCGGCGAACGTCGCGCCGCCGGCGACGAGGACCCAGACCTCGTTGCCGTCCCAAACCGGGCCGATGGTGTTGATCAACACCCGTCGTTCGGTCTCGTCGCGGGCGAGGACCCTGGTGAGGATGCCGACTCCGAAATCGAACCCTTCGAGGACGAAGTAGCCGACCCACAGCACGGCGATGAGGATGAACCAGACGGTCGTGAGTTCCATGATCTCGATGCCTCTCAGTACGCGAACGCCAGTTGGCGTTGCTCGTCGTCGGTGTCGCCATCGCCTGCCGGAGGTGGTATCTCGGGGAGGCCGGCGCCGATCGTCTTCAGCAGCAGCCGTACCTCGATCACCGCGAGGAACCCGTAGACCAGGGTGAAACCGATCAGGCTGATCAGCACCTCGGTGGCGCTGACACCGGGGGAGACGCCGGCAGAGGTGGGCATCAATCCGAACACGATCCACGGTTGGCGTCCCATCTCGGTGAAGATCCAGCCGAAGGAGTTGCCGAGCAGTGGGGTCAGTGGCAGCAGGATCGCAGCCCGACGCCACCACGTCCCTTTGGGAAGCCGGCCCTTGCGAAACATCCAGAGCACCCACAGCGCGGCGAGCGCAGCGAGCATCCCGACGCCGATCATCAAACGGAACGTCCAGTACGTGAGCGGGATGTTCGGGGTGTAGCTCCCCGGACCGTACTTGGCCTCGTAGGCGGCCTGGAGGTTGTTGATGCCCTCGATCTCGGCGTCGAGGCTGCCCTTGCCGAGGTATGACAGCAGACCGGGGACGCGCAGCGAGAAGACTTCGTTGCTGCCCTCGAGCGTGCCGACCGTGAAGATCGAGAAGCCGGCGCTCGACTTCGTGTTGTAGAGCGCCTCGGCGGCCGCCATCTTCATCGGCTGGACCTGGGTCATCACCTTGGCCTGCCGGTCACCGGTGATGGCGACACCGAGGGCGGCGACCAGGACCAGGATCGCGCCGGCCTTGGCGGCCGACCGGAACGATGCCGCGTCACGGTCGGGGTGGCGGACCAACTGCCACAGCGACACGCCGAGCACCATTGCGCCACCGGTGAGGAACGCCGCAGCGATCGTGTGCGGGAAGGTGACGAGAGCGACCTTGTTGGTCAACACCGCCCAGATGTCGGTGAGCTCGACGCGTCCCGCGGTCGGGTTGAACTTGTAGCCGACCGGGTTCTGCATGAACGAGTTCGCGGCGAGGATGAAGTACGCCGAGAGCATCGCGCCGAACGCGGCCAGCCAGATCGACAGCAGGTGCAGCCGCGGCGAGAGCCGGTCCCAGCCGAAGATCCACAACCCGAGGAACGTGGACTCGAGGAAGAACGACAGCAGACCTTCGATGGCCAGCGGGGCTCCGAAGATGTCGCCGACGAAGCGGGAGTAGTCGCTCCAGTTCATCCCGAACTGGAACTCCTGGACGATGCCGGTCACGACGCCCATCGCGAAGTTGATCAGGAACAGCTTGCCGAAGAACTTCGTCAGGCGCAGGTAGCGCTCGTCGTGCTTGCGGTACCACGCGGTCTGGTAGCCGGCGACGACGAACGCCAACCCGATCGTCAACGGGACGAAGAAGAAGTGGTACACGGTCGTGATCCCGAACTGCCAGCGAGCGATGTTGAGGGTGTCCACGTGCTCTCCTTGTTGGTCGGCGTGTGTGCCGGTTGTCCGTGACGCGATCAGTGCTTCTCTATGCTTGCGGGTCGGTCCGGGGGATCGCCAGACAGCGAAGCAGCCAGTGACGCTCGAGGCCAGGGCCGTATGTCACATTGTCGGTGAGCCGCCACGAGAACTTGCCGCCCGCACCGCTTGCTCGCTCCGCCGTTCGCAAGGTTGGTTGGGCGCGATTCCGGTACTCCCAATACCGAGATCGAACCCGTTGAGCCTGGTTGGGCGAGGTGTGAGTACCGGGAATACCGAAATCGCGCCCGACCGGACTGGGACGACGGGTGATGGTGTGCGAGCCGCGTCGCTCGCCGTCAGGCGTATGCGTGGGACGTGTACATGTCCTTGTCGCGGTCGTAGTCAAAGCGCCGGGTGAGGCCGAGGGACTCGATCGTGGCGATCTGGTGATGGAGTTGCTCGTTGGTGATGATCACCGGCCGTTGGAGTGCCCAATCGTCTCGGAGCCAAGCGAGCACCGCCTCGAGAAGCGTGCGCTCGAACCCGTCCTCCCAGGTGGAGGGCCGAACCCAGAACGAGACGGTGGCGTCGACCGACGAGAGCTCGGTCCCGTCGTGCGATGTCACGACGGCGGTCCGATACATCCGGTCGTCGTTCGGCAGCAGGTAAATGCAACCGAGGGCCTGGCTCTCGTCGGCGTTCATGACGGTGTAGGTGTAGCGGCGGCCGGTCTGGTGGGCCTCGTCCATCTGCTCGAGATCAGCCAGGTTGTCCTCGACGGAGAAGTCCTCCGGCGGGTACGGGGGATCCTGTTCCCAGTGGTACAGGAAGTCGCGGCTCGCCATCACGGCGGCGTGATCGAGCACGACATCAGTCGGCACCAGCGGTCGGACGATGAAACCCTTGCCTGTGAATCCGTCGGGCGGTTCGATCCCTCGCTCGGAGAAGCTCACGGACGACATCTTCGCAGCACACACTGGTTGGGCGTTCAACGAGCCACCCACGTCAGACCCAGGCGGACGGCGGACTGCTCGATCGCCTCGACGAGCCGATCGATCGAACCCTCACACGCCTCGAGGTCCGCCACACTGAGCAGCACGACGTGACCGGTGCCGGTCTCGGCGACGACCACGGGCGCCTGACCACCCGCTGCCGAGCGGACGACCTCGGGCTGATCGTTGCGATGGAAGGTGTCGAACGGCACCGGCAACCCGGCCTGGCAGGCCTTCCACTCGGGCCGTTGACGGACCGAGCCATGGGTGATCTCGCACAGCGAGCAGTGCCGCCGACCGAGGCGGGCACCGACCCAGTAGGAGAGTTCACCGCGCAGCGTGCTGTCGGCGTCGTAGACGCCGACAAGGCGCACGATCCGCTCGGTCGGTGCCGCGTCGGGAGAACTCATCGAGACAGCTTCGCCGATCGGGCACCGACCACGCAGCCTCGACCGTGTTGAGCGAACCACGCCGCGGCGAAGTGTGTACTTTCGATGGACCCCCTGTGCATCGAAAGTACACACTTCGGCTCGCCGTTCGCTTCCAGGGGTTGGTGGAGGTGGGAGGAATCGAACCCCCGTCCACCGACGGTGGCCGCGCTCGGTCGCCGTTCGTTCGGCTCATGCCCGCGGAACGGGGCGAAGCAGTCTCAGCCGTGGGGCGTCGTCGGTCTCCTCGAAGGCGTTGGTGGTGCGGAGGTCGGCTTCGGCGGTGTCGTGGGTGGTCCAGTCGATCTGGGCGGTGTAGTCGTGGAGGAAGCGGAGGGCCTTGATGTAGACGCTGGGATCGTCGTCGCGGCTGAGGCGTCGGAGTGCGCTGAGGTAGTCGCTGCGGAATCCGGTGGGCACGATGTCTTGGCCTGTTGGCCGGCGACGAGTTCGGCGTTCATGATCACGCGGGCGATGCGGCCGTTGCCGTCGGTGAAGGGGTGGACTTCCGAGACGAGGAACATCGTGTAGACGGCGCGTTCCCAAGCGGTGTCGAGCTCGGCGAGACGGCGCCAGCCTTCGCGCAGGGTCCCTTCGACGAGGGCGGGATCGACGAACAGGGTCATGCCGGCCTTGTTCGGCAGCATCTTGAACGCGCCGGCGATGGCCGGCCTGCCACCCATGAGCTGGCGTGGTGAGACTGCAAGATGACGAGGAACTCGTCGGGATCCCCCGCGGTTCGGCTCATCTCCTGAGGGTCGGCGACGATGGCGTAGGTGCCGAGGATGTCGTGGCTGTCCGCTGTCCGGTTGGCGACCAGTGCGCCGCCGAAGACGATGGACTTGGCCTCGTCGACGGTGAAGGTCGTGCCTTCGATGTAGTTCGAGATGTACGCCTCCCAGAACGCCTGGACCGAGAACGCTGTCGAGTCGAGCGTGAGGCCGTGTCGTGATTGGGGCGCTGCCGTGCTCGGCCAACTCCTCGACCGTGATTATCCGGGGCACCGATCACCACCCGAGCAGCTACCCGGCACTGCATAAGGGCCGCTACCGAGTGACCAATCGGTACCGGCAACGTGACTACGCGAAGCTTTAACGGGCAGCAATCGGGGTACGACCACGACCATGGAAGATCTGCTGAACGAACTGCTGGAACTCGAACACGCCGGATGGCGCTCGCTCTGCGACAGCACCGGCGGCGAATTCTACGGAAGCCTCATGACCGAAGACGCTCGCATGGTGCTCGCCAACGGCGTCGTGATGTCCCGCTCTGCTGTGACCGACTCGCTCGAGGGCGCTCCACCGTGGTCGTCGTACACCATCGACGATCCGGTAGCCACAACACTGAGCGATGACGTCGCCGCCTTGGTCTACACCGGAACCGGTGAGCGTGATGGGGGCGAGGATTTCACCGGGATCATGACCAGTGTCTACGTGCGCTACGACTCGGGCTGGAAGCTGGCGCACTACCAGCAGACTGCCAAGCCCTGACCCACACCGCCCGGCGCTCGCCAGAACGATGGGGGAATCGAACCCCCGTCCGCCTGACCGCGTCGTACCTGTTCAGCGGCCACCGTTCCTGGTGGGGGCCGTCTTCGAGTGACCGTTGTTGACCGGGAATGACCTAGGTGACCGGTGATTCCGGTCCTGTTTCCGTTCCGTCCATCCTCGTGCCGTCCTGAGTTCAGCCCACCGAAAGGCTTCGGTCGACGATGATGTCGTGATATCGTGGTTTCATGACAAAGCAGACAACGGTGCGGCTACCCGATGACCTTGCCAATGAGGCTGAGACGGTCGCTCGCGTGCATGGCACCAGCGTCAATCAGTTGATCATCGAATCGCTGGCCACCGAGATCGACCGCGTTCGGTCGGATGCCGACTTCATCAGTCGTGCACGGCGGCTCCTCGAGCGCGACCAAGCGATCATCGATCGTCTGGCGGAGTGACCCGGTACCTCGGCCTCGCCGAGTTCTTCTGGTTGGCCGAGCAGGTCACAGGTCTCGATACCTCGACACTGGTCAAGGCGAGCCGGGTCGAGTTGGCAGATTCGGCGTTGCACGCGCCTCAGCCGGTTTTGGAGACGAGGACTTCTACCCCGACCTGTACGACAAGGCCGCCGTACTCACGTGTCGCCTTGCGTGGAATCACCCGCTGCCCGATGGCAACAAGCGCGCGGCGTGGGCGTGCCTGTCGCTGTTCGTCGATCTCAACGGTGGATCTTGGGATCCGGACCCACCCCACATGGATGACGCCGTCCAGGCGATGGTGGACATCGCGGCACGCAACATCGACGAGGAGTCGTTTGCCGGTTGGCTCCGACAGCGGGTTCGATTCGATGAGTAGCTGGCCCGTTGTCCATGCATGAACGCCCCGCGCGTCCAGATCACTGAGGGCACATATGCCCTGGTCGACGAGACTCTTGAAATGACTGTCGTAGGAGAATCCCGCAGAGCACAGATCGCCGGCGAAGTGTGCGCTTCTCTGCAGCCGGTCGGGCGTTCTGCACGCGCCATCGGCGCGTGTTCTGCGTCATTACAGGTGTTGCCGTGAGACTCAGGCGCGGTGTTGTCAGATCGGTTCGGTGAACGAATCCGCGACCGCGACGGCAGTGCGGATGGCGAGATCCCAGTCGTTGGCTCCGAGCGGGTCGTGCAGCGATTCGGGGTCGGCGATCCATTGCAGTGTGAAGCCCTCGATCACGGCCGCGGTGGCGCGGGCGATGTGCGCGAGCATCGCGCCGAGTGATCGATCATCCAACGAAAATGGAGCGATAACACCATGAACGAACTCACGCGACGCAGCGCCGGCGACCTGGCTGCGATGATCCGACGCAAGGAGGTCTCCAGCCGGGAAGTGGTCGAGGCGCACCTTGACTCGATCAGCGCACTCAACGGCTCGTTCAACGCCATCACCGCGGTCCTCGCTGAATCGGCGCTCGAGGCCGCCGATGCAGCCGACCGCGCCGATCCGATCGGCCCGCTGCATGGCGTGCCGGTGACGATCAAGGAGAACATCGACCTCGTCGGCTCGGCGACAACCGAGGGACTGCCGGCGCTCGCACAGGCGTTTCCGGCCGTCGACGCTCCCGTGGTCGAGCGCTTGAAAGCCGCGGGCGCGATCCCGATCGCGCGGACGAACCTGCCCGAACTCGGCTTACGTCTCGACACCGACAACCCGCTTCGCGGGCGAACCCATAACCCGTGGCGATTGGGAGCGACTCCAGGCGGGTCGAGCGGCGGCGAAGGCGCCGCCATCGCCACTGGCATGTCGCCGCTCGGCCTCGGCAACGACATCGGGGGATCGATCCGCAACCCCGCGTTCTGCTGCGGTGTCGTCGGCTTGCGCCCGACGATGGGTCGAGTCCCGTCGGCGTCTGCTCTTGATCCGATCGATCCGCCCATGTGCGGACAGCTGATGGCCACCGACGGCCCGCTGGCCAGGACCGTGGCCGACGTTCGGCTTGCGCTCGAGGTCCTCAACGGCGCTCACTGGCGCGCGCCGTCCAGCATCGACGTGCCGATTGCAAGCGGTGTGCCGACGCGACGGGTCGCCGCGATCGTCGACTCGGCGGCATTCGGTCCGGTCGATCCGTCGGTCCGAGACGCGGTTCGGGTCGCTGGCGCTGCGTTGGAGACGGCGGGGTGGGACGTCGAACAGGTCGAGTTGCCCGACTTGGCGGGCGTCAACGAGATGTGGATGCGGATCATGTGCGCAGACCTCGAACTGACGATTCCGGCGGTGCGTGAGATCGTGTCCGCACCCGTCATCAAGCTGCTCGAACAA
>CAWDUI010000039.1:0-21087 GCA_963805445.1 Ilumatobacteraceae bacterium
GTTCGCCCTGCGAGCCGAAGTGCGCACTTTCAACGCGCCCTGTCTGCTCTGAAAGTTCGCACTTCGTCCCGGAGCGTTTGGCGCATGCGACGGCGCCGATAGGTTCCGCCACATGTCCGCCCCGGTCCCTCGGGCCATGGCGGAGTTCGCGGTCTCTCACCATGGTCTCATCAGTCGTAGCCAGGCCGCCACATTCGGGTTCGCACCTCGCGATATTCACCTCGCCAAACAACTTGGGTGGCTGACCGAACCCGTACGCGGAGTGCTGGTCTTGCGTGGCTTCCCACCGACGTGGGAGCAGCGGCTCGCCATTGCCACCACAGCCAGTGCTGCAGGCCCTCTGGTGAGCAACGGTGCGACTGCACGGCTGTTCTCGCTCGATGGGTTCGCGTCTGCTCACGAGGAGCTCGTCGTCTTGCGGCCAAATCGCGTCAACCGTCATGCGGCCCACGGAATGATCGTGCACCAAACAGCCTCGCTTCCCTCGGTCGATCGATATGAGCGCCATGGGTTGCCATGCACGAGCCTGGCGAGGACCCTCGTCGATCTTGGATCGACCGAATCCAGCGACAAAGTCTGGCGCGCCCTGATTGCCGCCCGACGGATTCATCGGGTCAATCCGCTTTGGTTGCAGCGGACGGCGCATCGCCTTCATCGGCCTGGCCAGTCGGGCACCGGAGTGTTGATCCGGGCACTCCGTCGCTGGAGCCTCGAGGGGACACTGCCCGACTCGTGGTTCGAGGAACTGCTGCGCCGAATGCTCGACCATCCCGACATTCCACCGATCGTGCCGCAGTTCGTGCTCACCAACGAGGCAGGCGCATTCGTCGCCCGTATCGACTTGGCTATCCCTGCGGCGCGCCTCGGAATCGAGGGGCACAGCCGAGAATTCCACTTC
This sequence comes from Ilumatobacteraceae bacterium, assembly GCA_963805445.1. Classification (GTDB taxonomy): domain Bacteria; phylum Actinomycetota; class Acidimicrobiia; order Acidimicrobiales; family Ilumatobacteraceae; genus JAENVT01. Next base: position 899 of record CAWDUI010000039.1, read on the forward strand.
GGACCCCTCCACGAGGCCGCCGACGAGGACCGAGACCTCAGGGTCACGGCGTGCGGTTGGGAATTGGTGTACTTGGGCTGGTACTCACAACGCCGCGCCGCCGATGTCGTCGAACTCATCGCCAAGTCGTGCCAACAGCGTTTGAAACCGGAAGTGTGTACGTTCGACGCGCACAGGCTCACTTGAACCTGCACACTTCATCCGGCGGGGGTCAACTGGGCAGGCGGGCCCACATCAGGATTCGGCGGAAGGGGAAGAAGTGGGGCTCGTGGTCGCCGAGCTCGCTCAACAACTCGGTCTCGTATGCGACGACGAACGCGTCGAAGGCTGCGGGGTCGAGCACCTTCTCGAAGCGGGTCAGCATCGTGCCACGGACCCACTCCACCACGTGTCGCGTGCTGGGGAGCACGTGCGGGTAGACCTGCAACCGGACGTGTTGGCGTTCGAACCCGAGGTTGTGGAGGATCTCGGCGTAGACCTCCGGGCGCAACACGAATGCCTGCACCGGGTCGATGGGCGGGCCGGCCGGGCCGAACATCGACAGGAATGGCTCTCGCTCGGCAACTCGCCGAGCGACAGCATGGGAGGGCATGTCGGCATTGGTCGGGACCTGAATGGCGATCTGTCCACCGCCGCGCAACGCACGGGTCCAGCGGGCGATCACGGCGGCGTGGTCCGGGACCCATTGCAGGCTGGCTGCTGCCAGCACGAGATCGCAATCGCCGGTCGATGTCCACGAGCCGATGTCGCCGAACTCGAATCGCACCCGGTCCGACGCATGGTCAACGGCGCGGTCGAGCATCGCCTGGGAGTTGTCGATTCCGATCATCTCGTCGACATCGAGTTGCTCGGCAGCCAGTGCGGTCAGTTCGCCCGGCCCGCACCCGAGATCGACGCTCCGCTTGATCGCACCCGGCTCGATCAGCGCCAGCAGATCATGAAATGGCTGAGCCCGTTCGGCGGCGAATCGGCGGTACTGCTCCGGGTTCCAGTCAGGCATGACTTGTATTGTACTTGTATCTATTGGCGACGTGTCAAGCTGCTGAGCACCTCCGAGGCGCGGACCCATCGCGTCATGGAATATGGTCTGACAACCAGACCAGATCGAGGAGGCGACATGGCGAGCACCGACAAGGACCATGCGCTGTCGGCGCCGAGCCGCGCTGCTGCACCGCTCGGCACACCGTGAACACGCCATTTGCGCCGGTCAAGCGGCGAACCATCTCGTCGGAGATCCGTGACCAGTTGCTCGAGGCGATCCGCACGGGAGAGTTGCAACCGGGCAGTGCCGTGCCCGCCGAGCGACAGCTCTGCGAGCAGTTCGGCGTCGCTCGCACCTCCGTGCGCGAGGCGATCCAAGGCCTGACCGCATCGGGATACCTCGAGCGCCGCGGCAATCGACCGGTGGTGGCCGAGCGGCTGCCCGAGATCCGCCTGAGCGGCGATTCGGCGACGCTCGACGAGCGCAAGACCCTGATCCGGCAACTGTTCGAAGTCCGCCGCACGATCGAGCCGGCGATGTCGGAGTTCGCGGCGCGTCGAGCGAGCGATGCCGAACGTGCCGACATCGGCGAGCTCGCGTCACGCTCGACCCAACAACTCGACGAGTTCCGAGCCATCGATCGCGCGTTCCACACTGCGATCTCGCGTGCATCGGGCAATCCGCTGCTGCAGGAGGTCTACGGCAAGACACTCGGCGCACTGTTCGACTCGGGCGAACTGGCCTCGTTGCTCTACGCCGAGATCAACCGCCGCGAGGTGGGCAACATCATCGCCTCGTCGACCGCGGCACACCGGGCCATCGCCGAGGCGTTGGTGGCCGGGCGCCGCAAGCAGACCGTCGCCGCGGTTCAAGCACACCTCGACGACGTCGAACGCCACATGATCGATCGGCTGTTGTGATGACGACTGCGAAAGGGCCCCGATGGACCTGACCAACCAGTACTGCTACTTCTACGAAGACGACAAGTTCAACGACACCGACCGAGCCGGTTTCCGGCGCCGGGTGATCAACGGCGAGCTGATGCAGCTGTGCTTCTGGCGCATCTCCGGCGGTTCGGGCGGGTCCGTGCTGCACCACCATCTGGAGCAGGAGCAGTTCGGCATCGTCGTGCGCGGCCAGCTCGACTTCCGCATCGGCGAGGCGGACGATCAGGCACGAGTCGTGCTCGGGCCCGGCGAGATCTACTTGGCACCGCGATCGGTCTGGCACGGCGACAGCGTGTTCATCGGTGACGACGAGCTGGACGAAGTCTGGATCCTCGACGTCTTCGCTCCCCCACGAGAGGACCTGCGCAATGGCTGACAGTTCGACGGCGCCCGATTGGCGCCTGGCCGTCGACATCGGTGGCACGTTCACCGATGTCGTGCTGATCGACGCCGCCAGCGGGCGCGTGATCGTCGACAAGACCTTGACGACTCCGGCCGCGCCGCTCGACGGCGTGCGCGCCGGCGTTCGTCAACTCCTGGTCAAGGCCGGCGTCCACCCGGCCGAGATCACGGCCCCGATCGTGCATGCCACGACGCTGATCACCAATGCGCTCATCGAGGGCAAGATCGGTCGCGCCGGGGTCGTCACCACCCTCGGCTTCGGCGACACGATGCTGATTCGCGACGAGCACCGCTACGACATGTACGACCTGCAGATCGAGTTCCCCAACCCGCCGGTGCCTCGCGAGCCGCGTGGTGGAGATCGCCGAGCGGGTCAACCCTGCGGGCGACGTGGTCGAGACGCCGACCGCCGCCGACCTCGACGCGATCGCCACGGCGTTGCGGCGCGCCGACGTCGAAGCCGTCGGCGTCTGCCTGATCAACGCCTACGCCAACCCGGCCAACGAACGTCTCATTGCCGAGCATCTGCGCCGCGAGCTCGGCGTGCCGGTGTGCATCTCCGCCGAGATCTCGCCGCAGATCCGCGAATACCCGCGCATGATCACGACTGCGTGCAACGCGGCAACCATGCCGGTGATCGGCCCATATCTCGACGAGCTGCAGAAGTGGCTGGCCTCCGAGGGCTTCGGTGGATCGGTGCTGATGATGTTGTCGAACGGCGGTGTTGTCTCTGCCGACGACGCGGCACGGGCGCCGATCCGCCTGGTCGAGAGCGGCCCGGCCGCGGGAGCGTTGGCGGGCAGTTGGTTCGCCCGGCGACTCGGCGAGCAGCGACTGCTCTGCTTCGACATGGGTGGCACCACCGCCAAATCGTGCTTGATCGTCGGAGGCGAGCCGGAGATCACCAACACGTTCGAGGTGGCCCGGATCTACCGGTTCAAGAAGGGCTCGGGCTTCCCCGTTTCCGTCCCGTCGGTCGACCTGGTCGAGATCGGCGCCGGCGGCGGCAGCCTGGCGCGCATCGACGAGCTGGGTCTGTTGAAGGTCGGCCCCGAGTCATCGGGCGCCGACCCGGGCCCGGCGTGCTATGGCCGTGGCGGCAGCAAGGCCGCGGTGACAGACGCCGATCTGGCCCTCGGCATGCTCGACGCCGGGTACTTCTTGGGCGGCGACATGAAGCTCGATCTGCCGGCCAATGCCTCGGCACTGCAGACCATCGCCGATGGTCTCGGTCTGCCCGCCGGCGACACCGCGGCCGGGATCCACGAGTTGGTCAACCAGAACATGGCAGCCGCAGCCCGCATGCACGCCGTCGAGCAGGGCGAGGACCTCCGCGGTGTCACGATCCTGGCCTTCGGTGGCGCCGGCCCGATCCACGCATGCGGCGTCGCCGAACTGCTCGACTCGCCGCGGGTGATCTTTCCGGTCAACGCCAGCGTGCTCAGCGCGTTCGGCACGCTCGTGTCACCGGTGCGGATCGATCTGGCCCGCTCGATGGTTCGCTCGCTGGCGGACATCTCACACGAGGAACGCGACCGACTGCTCGACGACCTCCGCGAAGAGGGCCGGCGCGTGCTGGCCGCAGCTGGGGTGCCGGGCGACCGCATCCGTTTCCGGTACGGCCTCGACGCGCGGTACCTCGGCCAGGGCAACGAGCTGACGATCTGGGTCGGCGACGGGCTGCAGTGGCCCGTCACCGACGGCGAGGTCGTCGACCGCTTCGAGAGCGACTACCGGCGGATCTACGGCCTGACGATCCCCGACGTCGCCGTGGAGGCAGTGACATGGCGGTTGTCGGCCTACGCAAACGCCGACACCGTCGAGCCCGTGGCGATGCTCGGCGTCGATCACGGCAAACCGCACACGTTCCGATCCGTTCGCTTCGACCGCATGGCCGGCGACCTCGACACTCCCGTCTACCGCCGCACCGACCTCGGTCGTGGGCAGCGGTTGACCGGGCCGGCAATCGTCGAGGAGCGCGAGACGACCACGGTCATCCGACCCAACTGGGTCGTCGAAGTCGCCGACGACGGCTCGCTGATCGCCGAGAGGAGCAACTGATGGCGTTCGACCCGATCGAGCTGGAGGTGCTGTGGCAGAGCCTGATCGCCACCGTCAACGAACAGGCCAGGGCGCTGCAGCGCGCTGCGTTCTCGCCCATCGTTCGCGAGGCCGGAGACCTGGCCAACGCAGTGTTCGATCAACGCGGCCGCATGGTGGCCCAGGCCGTCACCGGGACACCGGGGCACATCAACTCCCTTGCCCGGGCCGCGACTGCGGTGCTCGATGTATACCCACCCGCTTCGCTGGTCGAGGGTGACGTGCTGATCACCAACGATCCGTACAAGACGGCCGGGCAACTCCTCGACGTCACGGTGTTGTATCCCGTGTTCCGCGGCGGAAAGGCGATCGCGTTCTTCGGCTCGACCATCCACCACACCGACGTCGGCGGGTACGGCATCGGCGCGGGAGCGCGTGACGTGTTCGAAGAAGGGCTGTGGATCCCGATCTGCAAGTTGATGAACGCCGGGCAACGCAACGACGACGTGTGGCGGTTCATCCTCAGCAACGTGCGCCAGCCGGATCACATGTCGGGTGATTTGCACGCCCAGATGGCATCGGGTGAAGTCGGTGCACAGCGACTGCTCAGCCTGTGCACCCAACACGGCCTCGACGACATCGAGGCACTCGCCGACGAGATCATCGAGCGCAGCGAGGCCGCGACGCGGGCGACCATCCGAGAGCTCCCCGCCGGCACCTACCGCGCCAGCGCCGAGCTCGACCTTGCCGACGGCAGCCGCATCGACATCGTGTGCGCGATCACCGTCGACCCGGTCGCCGGCGAGATCCTGGTCGACTATGCGGGGTCGTCGGGCGCCAGCCCATACGGCATCAACGTGGTGAAGAACTACACGCACGCCTACACCACGTTCGCGGTGCGTTCGGTGCTCAACCCCGAGCTGCCCAACAACCACGGCAGCCTGGCGCCGATCCTGGTCGAGGCTCCGGTCGGGTCGATCGTCAACGCGGTCTCGCCGCAGCCATGCACGGCCCGGCACGTGGTCGGCATGTTCCTGCCGAATGCGCTGCTGAAGGCACTCGCCCAGATCAAACCGGAGCAAGCCATGGCCGAGGGCAGCGGCGCCGTCTGGACCATGCAGGTGTCGGGGAACCACGACGACGGTCGGCCGTTCATCACCGCGATGTTCACGTACGCAGGCGGTGTCGGCGCCCGCGCCCACAAGCCGGGGTTGTCGGCCTGTTCGTACCCGACGGGAGTTGCCGCAGTTCCGGTCGAGGTCGTCGAAGCATCGGCGCCGATTCGGTTCCACCGCAAGTCGTTGCGAGCCGGCAGCGGCGGTGACGGACAACAGGTCGGTGGGATGGGCCAGACCGTCGAGTTCAGTGTCGACACCACGCGGCCGTGGCAGCTCAACGCCGTCACGTCGCGACTGGCCGTGCCGCCAGAAGGGATCTTCGGTGGCGAGGCAGGCGCAGCCGGGTCGTTCACGGTCAATGGTGAAGCAGTGCGCACACAGCAGCGCATCACGCTGCAACCTGGCGACCGGGTCAGCCTCGAGCTTCCCGGCGGAGGCGGGTACGGCGCTGTGCCGAGCGCAGGTGGAAACTGATGGCCGAGTCATCCGTACTGACCACCGAACTGCTGGACTCGTTCGACCAGTCGGTGCTCGATGTCGATCAGGCATGCACGCTTCCCGCGGAGTGCTACACCACAGACGAGTTCCTCGACTTCGAACGACGCTCGTTGTTCGACCACGAGTGGCTCTGCGTGGGCCGTGTCGACAGGATCGCCAACCCGGGCGACTACTTCACCGCAACGGTCAACGGCGAACGACTGATCATCGCCCGAGCCAAGGATGGCGTCGTGCATGCCTTCTCGGCGATCTGCCAGCACCGCGGCATGCAGATCGTCGACGATTGCGGCAACTGCGGCACGTTCACGTGCCCATACCACCAATGGGTGTACGGCCTCGACGGGCGGCTGTTGGGTGCACCGGCGATGGAGCGCACCGCCGCGTTCACGAAGTCGGAATGGGGACTCCCCAACCTGCTCGTCGAGGTGTGGCTGGGCTTCGTGTTCGTCAACTTCGATCCGGCGGCCGAGCCACTGGCGCCGACGCTGACGCGTTACGAGCCGTTCCTCCAGCACTACGACCTGTCGAACGCTGCCAGCCCGGCCAGCTTCACGCTCACCGACCTCCCCTGGAACTGGAAGGTGATGTTCGAGAACTTCAACGACGGATACCACGCCAACCGGCTGCATCACACGATTCAAGACTTCTGCCCGAGCAACCTCGCCGCCTTCCCGGTGCCGTGGGACGACGCCTCCAACGTGATCTTTCGCACCAACGGATACACCCACATCGATGGGGGCTTCAACGCCACCACGAAGGCGTTGCTGCCGGTGTTTCCGGACCTGACCGAGGAGGAGCGCTGGCGTTCGACGTTCGCCCTCGTCCCGCCGACGCTGTGCCTCGGCACAGCACCTGACCAGGCGTTCTACTTCATCGTCACACCGAAGACCGCCGAGACGATCGACGTCGAGATCGGCTACATGCTGCACCCCAGCGCGATGGAGCATCCCATGTTCGAGCACCTCTTCGCGATGAGCGACGCCGGCGTGCAGGTCTTCGTGAAGCAGGACCAGGATGCGACCACCAAGGTGCAGCGCGGCATGCATTCGCGGTTCGCGGCGCGCGGTCGGTACTCGTGGCAGGAGGAGAGCCACGTGCAGTTCAACCGCTGGTTGGTGCAGCGCTATCGCAAGCACTGGCCGGTCGACGGGCGATAGCGTCGCCACGATCGAAGCGCTGGCAGAAGGAGGGTCGACGTGAAAGAGCCCGACGGCGGAGTGAAGATCTCGTTGATGCTCGCCGTGCCCGACGCGACTGCCGCGTCGGCGTGGTACCAGCGGGCGCTCGGCGCAACGGAGCTGTGGAACCTCGGCTCGGTGGTGGGCCTGGAGGTCGGTGGGGCGCCGTTCTTTCTCGGTGAGCCGGAGGCAAACGGATGGGCCTGCCCGTCGGCGCTCGGCACCACGACGGTGCGCGCCGAGATCTTCGTCGACGACCCCGACGAGGTCATCCGCCGTGCCGTTGATGCCGGTGCCGACGCCGATGGGCACGACATCCGCGATCACGAGATGCCGTGGGGACTGCACCGGCAGGGCGGCTTCGTCGATCCGTTCGGCCACATCTGGTTCGTCGGCGACCGTTCACCGCTGGCACCACATCACGAGCAAGACGACGACTCGATCGCTGACTGAAGTCAGAGCACATGCGGACCCAGTTGGTCCGGCGAGTGCGGTAGCTCAACCTCGCCCAACGCAACCGCTGGGCGCCAGATTGCCGAAGTGTGCACGTTCGATGCGACAGGCCGCAGCGAAAGTACACACTTCGCCATCGACCCCGTCGACCCCTCCACACCGTCGACCTCTAATCTTGCGGGCATGGTTGCGCAGTTGAATCACACGATCGTTGCGGCCCGCGACAAGCACGAGTCGGCGACGTTCCTTTCGGAGATCCTCGGGTTGCCGGCGCCTCAGCCGTTCGGGCACTTCTTGGTCGTCTCGACGGGGAACGGGGTCTCACTCGACTTCGCGGACACCGACGGAGAAGTCGCCGGGCAGCACTATGCGTTCCTGATCACCGAAGACGAGTTCGACGAGGTCTTCGCCCGAGTCCAGCAGCGCGGCATCACCTATTGGCCGCACCCGTGGCCCGGCAACGAGGGCCAGATCAACCACAACGACGGCGGTCGTGGCTTCTACTTCGAGGATCCGAGCGGGCACTACCTCGAGGTGCTGACGCGGCCGTACGGCAGCGGAGAATGAACTGGTCGGGCGCGACGATTCCCTGAGATACTGCCGGCGATGCCCGGAGATCACGATCACACCGCCGAGAGCGTCACCGCAGTTCCGAGCGAAGGCGGCGTCGCCGTTTCGTTCGTGCCGCCCGGCTCGCGGGTGGCGCCGATGGCAGTCGTGCTCCTGGTCACTTCGGCACTGATCTTCAGCACCGGCGGGCTGTTCATCCGCAAGCTCGATCACTCCCAGGCGTGGCAAACGGTGTTCTGGCGCTCGCTTTCGGCGTGCGTCAGCCTGTCGCTGCTGATCATCTGGCGCGAACGCACCAACCCACTGCGAGCGCTCCGCACGATCGGCCGCCCGGGTTGGCTCGTGGGCGTGGCGTTCAGCGCCTCGTCGATCGGCATGGTCGTGGCGCTCACACGAACCAGTGTCGCCGTCGTCCTGGTGATCTTCGCGCTCAGCCCTTTGGCCGCGGCCCTGATGGCCTGGGCCCTCATCGGCGAGCGCGTGCGCAACTACACGTGGGCGGCGATCGTCGTGACCGTGGTCGGCGTTGCCTTCATGGTTTCCGGCCCTGGCGCGGGCGGCTCGACATCGGGCGCGTTGATCGCGCTCGTCATCCCGTTGGCGTTCGGCTACGGCACGGTCATGATCCGTCGCCACTCCGAGATCGCGATGGCCGCGGCGATGCTGTTGTCGGCAGCGATCAGCGCAGTGATCGCCGCGCCGTTCGCCCACCCCTTCGACATCACTCGCCACGATCTCCTGCTCCTGCTCACGTTCGGCTTCGCCCAACTCGGGATCGGCCTCGCCGTGTTCAGCATCGGCGCGGCGCGAGCGCCGGCGACCGATGTGGCCCTGCTCTCGATGCTCGAACCCATCATGGGCCCGATCTGGGTCTGGATCTTCGTCAGCGAGTACCCAGGCGTGCCGGCACTGATCGGCGGATCGACCGTGTTCCTCGCCCTGATCGCCCACACGGTGTACGCCGCCTCGAGAGCGGGCACCAGCCAGGGTCTGCACGATGAAGTGGTCGATTCAGCCACGAGCGCCGCTTCGGCCTCCGCTTGAGATTCAGCTGTTGTCGGCTGGGTTGACCGTCACGCCCGGTGCGACGATCTCGTCGATGGCCGCCAGCACGTCGGCCGGCAGGGTGACATCGGCGGCGGCGAGCAGCGGCGCGAGTTGCTGAGGGGTTCGCGGCCCGATCAACGCCGCGGTCACCGCGGGATTGGTCAAGGTGAAACCCAGTGCCAATTGCACCAGGGTCACCCCCGCCGCATCGGCGACTGCAGCCAGGCGATCGACCAATACACGCTTCTGCTCACGCACGACCGAGTCGCCGTGGTCGAAGTGGTCCGGTTCGCGTGCGGCGCGCGACTCCGAGTCAACCGACCCGGACTGGTACTTGCCGGTCAACCATCCGCCGTTCAGCGGCGCCCACACCAGCACGCCGACATCGTGGTGCTTGCACCACGGCAGCACCTCGACCTCGGCGGCGCGAACGAGCACCGAGTAGGGCGGCTGCTCGCTGGTCGGAATCGCGACGCCCAGTTGTTCGGCTCGGGCCCGCGTCTCGGCGAGTTGCGCCGGCGAGAACGTCGACGTGCCGATCGCCCGGACCTTGCCCGCCGTCACCAGATCGTCGAACGCGAGCAACGTCTCGTCGAGGGACGCGTCGGGATCCGGCCGGTGCATCTGGTACACGTCGATGTAGTCGGTCGCCAGGCGGCGCAGGCTGGACTCGCACGAGTGCATGATCCAGCGGCGCGTCAACCCGCGCTCCAGCGGATCGTCGCTCATCGCATTGCCGACCTTGGTCGCCAACACCACCTCGTCGCGCCGCCCCGCCAGGGCGCGACCGAGAAACTCCTCCGACGTGCCGAAGTCGTAGATGTCGGCGGTGTCGAACATGGTCACGCCCGCCGCCAGGGCATCGTCGACCATGCGGCGGCACGCCTCTTCGTCGGGATTGCCCCACCGCCCGAACATCATCGTCCCAAGGGCCAGGGTGCTGACCTCGATCGTGCTCGCTCCCAACCGTCGGAACTGCACGGCTCAGGCCAAACCAGCTTGGCGCTGGAACACCAGGCTGTCCCAATAGTCGATGCGGTGGGCAATGAGCCCCTCGCGTACGAAGAACCGCATGACACCGCGGACGGCGATGGGTCGATCGTTGGCCGTCGTGTGCAACGTGTAGGCAGCGACCACGCGATCGTGATCGGCCATCACATCCTCGACGACGTAGTGGAGCCCTGGCATCGACGCCATGAACCCCGGCAGTCGTTGTCGATACTCGTCGATCCCGATGCACCCACTTCCCAGCGCAGCGGTGTGCTCGTTGACGAAGTCGTCGGTAACGAACGCTGCGACGGCATCGGGATCACCGCTCGCGAAGGCCTCGAGATAGCCGACGCACACGGCGATCGGCGAACCCGGCAACGGTGCAGTCACGACCCGTTCCCCCAGACCTCCTGCACGGTCGCGTACACGCCTTGGTCGTACGAGAACTCGATCATGTTGCCATCGGGATCCGTCAGTGCACAGATGTACCCGATGGGCGGCGGCATCTCCGTCGGCGGCCAGGCCAGGCAGCCCTCCCCGTCGCCACGCGCGGCGACCGCGTCGACCTCCGCCCGGCTGGTCACCTCGATGCCGATGTGGGCGAATGGCGCCATGGTCGGTTGGGGACCCTTGGCCTGATCACGCTTGAAGCTGACCAGCACCAAGATGAACGGCTTGTCGACCTGATCGCGGTGACCCAACCATGCCCCGTAGCCGTCGGCGTCCTCGCGACGATCAAGCAGTTCGAGCGGCGTGAAGCGCTCGTACCAGTCAATGGTCTTGTCGATGTCGACGCATGGCAGCGCGATGTGCGTCCATCGCATCGACGGCGGATGCACGGCGTACTTGTCAGCGACTTCACTCATGCGTCCAGCCCTCCGGCACGACAGGATCCGACCCACCCTTGGTCCACAGGATCAATGTGTTGCCCCATGGGTCGAGGAAGGCGCTGTTGAAGCCGTTGAACTCGGCCCAGTAGTGATGTCTCCACAGCTCGGTTGCACCGAGGCGGACCGCCGTCTCGAGGATGCGTTCGTCGCTGTCGTCGTCGGCCACGAGGATCCAGACCCGGGCAGTCCGGCCTTGCGTGGCGAGCGTTCGCGGTTCGACGCCGGCGGGGTCGGGGTGCGGCCTGGCGTTGGCGATGTTGTAGATGCCCATGTGCAGATTGCCGACTTCCGACGGTGTGCCGTCAGGCAGCGGGAAGTGGCCGCCAGGCACGATGCGGTGGAACTCGCCGGTCGGTCGCCCCTCGACCTCCCATCCGAACACTTCGGCATAGAACTTCCCGGAAGCCTCGGGATCGTCGCTCGGGAGATCCACGAAGATCAAGGTGTTGGGTTGGGTCATGAGCGCGAACGTAGCATCGATGGACTGATGGTCTGACCGTCGGATGGACCCCGCCGAGCGCGAACTTCAACCGCCATTCACACTCCGGGTTACGAGGCTTTCGACTTCGAGAGTATGGTGCGACGACAACGGAATGGTCTGACCATCAGTCCGCGGACACAAGGGGGAGAACCGACGTGAAGAGCAAGCAATCCGGTCACCGAGTCAGCCGAGCACTGGTCTTGTTGGCGGCGGCATCCATCGTCGCCGCAGCGTGTGGCAGCGACAGCAAGTCGAGCGACGCCACGTCCGCTGCGACGCAGCCACCGGCGACATCACCGGCTGCGACGCAGCCCGCAGCGACCGAGCCCACCGCAACCGATGCGCCCGCAACCACCGCAGCGGCAGTGAGCGACCTCGACACCAACCACGACGGCAAGGTCGTGTTCGGCATCGCTGCCGCCGGGCCCGCCGATGACGGCGCCTACTACCAAGCGGTCGTCGACGCAGCCAAGACGCTCTCCAAGGAGAACGGGTTCGCCGACCCGATCGTGGTCGACAACATCCAGTCGGCCGATGCGGCGACCGCAATGGGCGATCTCGCTCAACAAGGCGTGGATGTGATCATCGTCGGTGCGTCGGAGATCGCCGAACCGCTCCCCGACCTGATTGCCAAGTACCCCGACGTCTTCTGGTACTGCAACTGCGGCGCCGGCTTCCCTGCCAACCCGGGCCTCTCGCAGAGCACCGACGACGGCAGCGAGATCAGTTACACGGCCGGCTATGCGACGGGCCTGAAGCTGAAGGAGAAGGGTGGCGATTCGGTGGTGATCATCGGCTGTTGCGACCTCGGTTTCGAGAAGCAGGCCTACATGGCGTTCGAACTCGGATTGAAGGCTGTGGATCCGTCGTACACGCAGACCTATGTGCAGACCGGCGACTTCCCGTTCGACTTCGACAACACGGCCAACGCGACAGCGGCGTTGCAGACGGCCATCGACAACGGCGTCGACGCGGTGTACCCGTACCTGGGTGGCGCACACCGGCCCGTGGTGCAAGCCGCCAACGCCGCTGGACTGATCACCATGAGCGCTGGCTCGTCGAAGGTGTGTGACAGCACCGAGGATCTGAAGTACGACATCGCCGTGAAGTTCGATGGCGGCGACTACGTCACGACGGTCATGAAAGAGATCATCGCCGGCACCTTCAAGGAGGGCGACATCAAGCAATTCAAGGTGGGCGTCGACCCGGAGCCGGGTGCGGTGATCTGCAACCCGACACCCGACGAGCAGGCGGCGATGGACGCCGTGTACAAGCAGATCGCCGCCGGCGATCTCGCTGATGCGCTCGGCAAGATCAATGGCATTGCCTTTGCGCAGGGCTGACCTGCGCCAGTGACCCAGGTACCCGATCACCGCGCCGGCGGGGACACCGAGTCCCCGCCGGCCGCGGAGTTCATCGACATCTCCAAACGGTTCGGGCGCGTGGTCGCCTGCGACCACGTCGATCTGGCGCTGCATCGGGGCCGCATCCATGGCATCCTCGGAGAGAACGGCGCCGGCAAGTCGACGCTGATGAAGATGCTGATCGGCCTGATCCTGCCCGACTCCGGCCACATCCGCATCCATGGCGAGAAGGTCAAGATCGTCGACCCGGTCGAGGCGGCGCGCCGCGGCATCGCCATGGTCCACCAGCACTTCAGCCTGGTCGAACCGCTGACGGTGTGGGAGAACGTGGCACTGGGTGACACGGGCCGGCTCGACCCGCGGCAGGTACGGCGGCGAGTCGGGGAGATCAGCGAGCAGTACGGCCTGGAGATCGACCCGGACGACCGTATCGCCGACCTGACCGCCGGCATGCGGCAGCGAGTCGAGATCATCAAGTGCCTGCGGCGCGACCCTGAGATCCTGGTGTTCGACGAGCCGACCTCGGTGTTGTCGCCGGCCGAATCGCAGTTCTTGTTCCAGGCGCTCCGCCAAGTCGTCGACGACGATCGCAAGGCCGTGGCGTTGGTCAGCCACAAGCTGGCCGAGGTGATCTCGGCCAGCGACGAGATCACGATCATGCGCGACGGCAAGGTGGTCGATCACCGCCCGACAGCGGGCTCCGATCCAGCGACGCTCGCTCGAGCGATGGTCGGCCGCGAGGTTGTGCTGCGCCGCGAGCACGCTGCGTTCGGTGTGCTCGACGAATCCAGACGGGCACCCGCCGACCGGCGGGCCGAGCATCGGGCCGCGCTGCGGGTCATGAACGCATCGGTCCACGGTCGCGACGGGCGGGTGCTCCTCGACCGCCTCCATCTGGAGGTGCACCCCGGCGAGATCGTCGCTGTCGCCGGAGTCGAAGGCAACGGCCAGCGCACGCTCGGCGACCTGCTGTCGAGTCTGTGCGCGGTCGACGGCGGCTACGTGGAAGTCGACGGGCAGATCGTGACCACCGGTCAAGCCGGGGCAATGGCGCGAGCAGGCATCGCCGTGATCCCCGAGGACCGTCACGACAGCGGTTGCGTGCTCGACTTCAGCGTTGCCGAGAACATGTTCATCGCCGACCCCGAGCGCGTCTCTCGACGCGGGATGATGAGCCGCAAAGAGATGCTCGACCAGGCAGCCAAGCTCATCGAGCAGTTCGACATCGTGTGCGAGGGGCCGCGCTCCCCCATGTGGTCGCTCAGCGGCGGCAACCAACAGCGAGTCGTGCTCGCTCGTGAGCTCTCCCACTCGCCGCGCGTGCTCGTAGCCGCGCAACCGACTCGCGGCCTCGACGTCGGAGCGATCGAGTACATGTCGTCGCAGTTGCGCGCCGCTGCCGAACAAGGCGTTGGGGTGCTGCTGATCTCGACCGAGCTCGAGGAGATCCTCGATCTCGCCGATCGCATCGTCGTGATGTCGAACGGCAGGATCGTCGGCGAGATGCGACGCGACGATGTCGACCTCGCCGCGCTCGGGCTGATGATGAGTGGTGCCCATGAGTGACGTCGGCGAACACATCGTCACCGGCCCCGACGAGGACGAGGTCGCCTCGGCGGCCCTGCAACGCTCGAAGTTCGGGATCACCACCGAGGTGATCGGTCTGTACGCGATCTGTCTGTTCGTCGCCCTCGCCCTTGCCGCGATCTGCGTCGCAGCAACCGGTGGATCGTGGACCAACGTCTACACGGCGATCCTCGACGGCAGCATCCGCAAGCCCGGCCGATGGGGACTGACCCTCGGCATCTCGGCGCCGATCCTGCTGGTCGCCCTCGGCACCATCGTCAACGGTCGTGCCGGATTGGTGAACATCGGCCAGGAGAGCCAACTCGTGATGGGATCGTGCTTCGCCGCGTACGTCGCCGTCCGCCTCGGAGGGCCAGGCCCCTTCGTTCTGATCGTCGCCATGTTGTGTGGGGTGATCGGGGGCGCGCTGTGGGCAGGCATCGCCGGCGTGTTGCGGTACTACCGCAACGTGCCCGAGGTGCTGAGCACGTTGTTGCTGGGCACCGTGGCCGCCAACTTGATGGGCTGGGGATTGCGCAAGCCTTGGCTCCTGCTGGCCCCTGCGGCCGGACGCGCCAATCGCAACCAGGTCAGCGAACCGCTCGCCACCGACACCCGAATCCCCAGGGTCACCTGGTTCGGCAACGAGTTCCCGATCAGCGTCCTGGTGGCGTTGGGTCTCACCCTGATCGTCTGGGTCGTGCTCGATCGCTCCGTGATCGGCTTTCGGCTGAGGATGCTCGGCCGCAACCCGAGAACCGCGCGGCGCTCCGGTGTCGCCGAGCGACGCTACGGCATCGGGGCCATGCTGGCGTCCGGCGGCTTTGCCGGGCTCGCCGGCGGCGCCATGCTGGCCGGCGGCGACTTCGGGAACTACCAACTCGTCGCCAACTTCGGTGCGGGAATCGGGTTCGCCGGTCTGCTGGCTGCGCTGGTCGCTCGTGAGCGGGTCATCATCTTGATCTTCGTTGCGTTCCTGTTCGGGTGCATGCGCACAGGCTCGGGATTCCTGCGGGCCACCGGAGTGTCGGGTCGCATCGCCGACGTCGTGCAGGGTCTGCTGGTGCTGGCCATGCTGCTGCCGCCCGCGATCGTCTACGTCCGAGAGCGCCGCCGGGCGCTGGCCGCGGCGAGCACGAGGGTCTGACGCATGGGCAACTTCTTCTCGGCCCTCGGACACATCGCCTCCAACGAGAGTGCCTACCGGAATGCCATCATCGCTGCCGTCGTGCTGCTGTTCGCCGCCTCGGGCGAGTTGATCGCCGAGAAGGCCGGCACGATCAACATCTCCCTCGAGGCGATGCTGCTCGCCGGCGCCTTCGCGGCAGCGATCGGTGTCGACGTCACCCACTCGACGGGGATCGGCTTGCTGTTCGCCGCGGTCGCCGGGCTGCTGGTCGCCGCCGTCCAGGCCAACATGAGTCACCGGCTGCCCGCCGACCAGTTCGTCGTCGGCCTGGTTCTGAACGTGCTCGTGCTCGGTCTCGTCGGCTTCCTCACCAGTTCGATCAACCCGAAATCATCGGTCGTCCGTCGCTTCGAGATCCCGCTGCTGGCGCGCATCCCGCTCGTCGGCCCGGCCCTGTTCGATCAGCCGTGGGTCCTGTACCTCGTCTACCCGGTGGTGCCCCTGGTGTGGTGGCTGATCTACCGCACACGCTGGGGTCTCGCGGTGCGCGCCGTCGGCGAGGACCCCAACGCGGCCGACGTCTCCGGACTGCACGTCAACAAACTGCGCCGCCAGACCATCTATCTCACCGGGCTGCTGGCCGGGATCGGTGGCGGCTACTTCCTGTTCGCCCGATCCGGCAGGTTCGAGGATTCGCTGATCGGTGGGCGCGGGTTCATCGCCATCGCCGCGGTGATCTTCGGCGGGTGGACGCTGAAGGGTACCGTCGCCGGCTGTGTGACCTTTGGCCTGGTCGGCTCGTTCGTGCTGACCATTCCCTCACTCGGCTACCAAGCGATCGATTCTTCGTTCCTCGCCATGGCGCCCAACGTCGTCACGGTCGTGGCGATGGCCGTGTTCGCCAAGCGCGTGCGCCAGCCGGGTGCGCTGGCCCGACCGTTCATCCGCGGCCTCAGGTAGCTCGTACCTGCTAGCCGAGCACCTGTTCCACGGAGAACTCGACGTTGTTGCCGTCCGGGTCGGTGACGATGCAGATGTAGCCGACGACCTCGTTGCGGTACATCGGACCCAGCAGCAAGCAGCCGTCCTCCTTGGCCATCGCCGCGATCTGATCGACCTCTTCGCGACTGTCGAGTGAGATGCCGAGATGACTGATCGAGCGGAGGAAGCCGTATTCCTCCTTGATGTCGCCGGTGACGGCAGTCGGCAACTTGCCAGAGATCAGCACGATCACGAACCGCGCTGCGTCGGCGGTCACGTCACACTGGTTGGCCAACCACACGGTGCGCAGGCCGGAATCCGAGTCGAGACGCTCCTGGATGTTGACCAGGGTCGTGTAGCGCTCGTAGAACGCCATCGTCGCGTCGAGATCACGGACCGGGAGGGCGATGTGGGTGAGCAGTGATGGGGGCGGGGCACTGCGATTCATCGGTCCAGCCTAGGTGCAGTACGGTCTGACCATCAGACCAGACCTGATCATCGCCGGGGGCGACGTGGTGACGATGAACGACACCCGCGAGGTGTTGCTCGGCGGGTCGATCGTCGTGACCGATGGGCTCATTGCCGCGGTCGGCTCGACCACGGAGTTGCGCGCCGCGCACCCGGACGCGACGGTGATCGATGCAACCGACTGTGTCGTCACACCCGGCATGGTCAACGCCCACCAGCACCTGACCGGCGATCCGTTGGTGCGCAGTTGCATCCCCGACCTGCTCGCGCCGGGGGCCTCGATCTTCGAGTGGGCCGTGCCCATCCATGCCCAGCACACGCCCGACGACGATGAGTTGTCGGCCACCCTGTGCGCCATCGAGTGCGCCCAGAACGGGGTCACGACGGTGATCGAGGCCGGTACCGTCGCCCATCCCCATCGCGTCGCCAAGGCGATGCACGCTGTTGGGATACGAGGCACGGTCGGCACCTGGGGATGGGACATCGAGGAAGGGCCGTTCGTCGGTTCGGCGACCGAGGTGCTCGACCGCCAGCGAGCCGTCGTCGAGGCCTTTCCTGCAGGCGGTCTCGTCGAGGGTTGGGTCACCTTGGTCGGCCACGATCTGGCCAGTGATGCGTTGCTGAGCGGGGCGGCTGAACTTGCTCGCACGATGCGAACCGGCATGACCATGCACCTGTCGCCCACGTCGTCGGACCCGGAGAACTACCTGGCGCGCACCGGTCGCCGCCCGGTCGCGCACCTGCAGCACCTCGGCGTGCTCGGACCACAGCTGTTGCTGGCCCACGGAGTGTGGCTCGACGACGAGGAGATCGACCTGGTCCTGTCGACCCGCACCGCGATCGCCTATTGCCCATGGGCATACCTGCGGCTCGGCCAAGGGGTCACTCGCGTCGGTCGCCATGCCGAGATCGTTGAGCGTGGCGGCCGGGTCGCCCTGGGTTGCGATGCCAGCAACGCCGGAGATGTCGCCGACATCCTCCGTGCCGCGGCGTTGGCCGCAGGGATTGCCCACGACGCCCGCCTCGAGCCACAGCGCTTCGGAGCCCACCAGGCGTTCGAAATGGCAACGATCGCCGGCGCCGAGGCAATTGGCATGGCGGACCGCATCGGCTCGCTGGCGGTCGGCAAGCAGGCCGACATCGTTGTGCATCGAGCCAGCGATTGGGGATGGGTGCCGCGCGGCGACGTCGGGCTGCAACTGGTGTGGGGCACCGACGGTCGAACCGTGCGCGACGTCTTCATCGCCGGTCAACCCGTGATCCGCGATGGCCGATGCGTCACCGTCGATGCTCCTGCACTGCGCACCGAAGCGCGCCAACGGCAGCGCTCGTTGCTCGATCGTGCCGGAATCACCGTCCCCCACGTCTGGCCGCAGATCGATGGTCGGTAAGGTCGCGTCAATGAGCGGGATCCTGTGCGACAGCGTTGCGTTGGCCAACTCGTGGCATCCGGTGGCGCGATCGGTCGAGGTCGCGGCCCAGCCGGTGGCCGTGAAGCTGCTCGGCAGGCGGCTCGTCCTGTGGCGCACACCGTCCGGCGCAGTGCTTGCGGCGCCCGATCGTTGCCCGCACCGCGAGGCTCCCCTGTCTGCCGGCACGGTCAACGACGGTTGCCTCACGTGTGCGTACCACGGCTGGACGTTCGCCGACGAGGGCCGTTGCGTGCGCGTCCCGTCGGCCAACGAGGGCGTGCCGCCACCGCCTCGCGCCCACCTCGAGCCGTTCGGGTGCGAGGAACGCTATGGGTTGGTGTGGGTCTGCCTCGGCACACCGTCGGCACCGATCCCCTGCATTGCCCAGGAGGCCGACCCGTCGTTCCGGCGCATCAACACGCCGGTCGAGGTGTGGAACTGCTCGGCGACGCGCATGGTCGACAACTTCCTCGACATCACCCACTTCCCGTTCGTCCACGTGGGCACCTTCGGGCGCGCCCAAGACACCCTCGTGCCACGCTTCGAACTGCAGCCGCTCGACGACGGGTACTTCGGCTACCGCTACCAGGTGATGGCCAACAACACCACGGGCGCCCTCGTCAGCGGACAGACCGAGCAGGTCGTGCATCGCGTGATGACGTCGGGGTTCAGCATGCCATTCGTCGTGCGCAGCACCATCCAATACGACTCAGGTCTCGAACACGTCCTGCTGCTGCTGTCCACGCCGATCGACGACGTCACCTCGTACTTCACCTTCGTCGTGTGGCGCAACGACGACTTCTCGGTGTCCGCCGAAGAGATCATCCGCTTCGACCTGGCGATCGGCGCCGAAGACAAGCACATGCTCGAACAGCTCGAGGGCGTGCTGCCGCTCGATCAAACCACGCTGGTCAGCGTGCAAGCCGACAAGTGCAGCGTCGAGTGGCGTCGCCAGTTGGCCGACTTCCTCGACACCCCGAGCCCGCCGGCACGGTGACACAGCCGGCGGCAATTCTGGCGTCGATGAACGTCAGTGTCGGTGAAGTCGGCAGCCCCAGAACGATACGTACGGTTCCGGCTGCACAGTTCGCAACCCGCGGGTACCCGACGGATGGGTAGCGTTACGTCGTGGCAACCCTCGTTCTCTCCGTCGTCAGCGACGACCGTCCCGGCCTCGTCGATGCGATCTCCGGTGTCGTCGAATCGCACGGTGGCAACTGGGAGCGCAGTCAGATGGCGAGGCTCGGCGGGAAGTTCGCAGGCATCGTGCAGGTCAGCATCCCCGACCACGACGCCGAGGCGTTGCGCGACGCGCTCTCAGCGCTCGGTCACGGGGGCGTGTTGCAGGTCAGCGTCGATCGCACCAGTGCGGTACCGGCAGCCACCGGGCGGCGCTTCGTGCTGCACCTCGTCGGCTCCGATCGACCCGGTCTTTTGCATTCCGTCTCCACGGCACTCGCCGCGGCTGGAGCCAGCATCGATGAGCTCACCACCGACACCGTCAATGCTCCGATGTCGGGCGGTCCGCTGTTCCAGGCCACGGCGACCGTTGCACTTCCCGCGTCGGTCGGCATCGAGACCATCCGCACAGAGCTGGAAGCTCTGGCAGATCGACTCATGGTCGACATCGATGTCGAGGACTGATCGCCTGCTGGTCAGACGGCGGCGGGAGC
>CAWDUI010000040.1:0-12522 GCA_963805445.1 Ilumatobacteraceae bacterium
GGCGTCGGGCTGTTCAGCAGGCGGTTGATCGCCGGCGGTCTCCCAAGACGCGGGCTCATCGCCCATGGAGAGCGGGACCGGCGAATCATCGACCACGCTGGGTGAGTCGGCGATGGGCGTCGTCGATCGACAGCAACGGCGCCTCCGGGAGCGGAATCGACCCGACGCCGCCTCGCACCGAACGAGCGACGCGGTGTCGAAGCGGCTGACGCCCAGCACCAACAGCAACCACAGCAGCAGTTGACCCACGAGGGCGAAGGACCGCGATGTCATCGGTGTGATAGCGAAGCACGGCCGGACCCACCGGAGCTGATGTCGTAGCCGGTCGTCGACACCGAACGCCGGGCCGCGGCGCGACGGTTTGCCCGGCCGACGTGCAGCGTCCAGCGCTGAGTCGACGGCCGTCCGCCACGGTGATCGGCCCCGGAGTTGCGTGCCGCGAACCGAGGCATCGGCATTGTCGGGCGACGCCGACGGCAACCGGCGTTGGCCACATGCGCCGCAGCTCGAGACGTGCGAGCGAGTCGAGGCCCGGCCTGCCGCGTGGCGTCTGCGTCGGCCACACGGCGAACTGCGCACGGGTCGGGGATCCAGGCCGTGTTCTCGTAGACGATGTAGTTCAGCGGGCTGGTCAGCGGGGAGGCGGGGTCGAGCTGGTCGTCGAGCGCGTCCGTGAGGCCGCTCGGGATCGGCAGCGGATGTTTGATCGTGCTGGCCGCGCCGTCGGCGACCGGGACGACGATGTAGCGGATCGCGTACGGCGCCAGCAGCCGGCCGAGCCGCAGCGTGGTCTCCGTCGCCCACGGCATCGGCCACGCGCTGACCTCGGCGTCGGACTTCGGGGCAGCCCGGCCCAGTGCTCGCGCACGGATCGAGCTGGCCGTCGTCGGTGATCGCGTAGGCGATGCCGGGTGCGCAGGCTCCACGACGCTACCGGCATCACCCGCGGGTCGCCGATCCACAGCACGCGGTAGTCGCCGTCGGCGCTGTCCGGGGGGAGCTCGCCCAGCTCGGAGGCCAGGGTCAGCTCGGCATGTTCCAGCGCCCCCACCGATCGGCGTGACGCCGGGGAGCACACCGACGCGCGACGCCGTCGCAGCGAGCAGGCCGAGCGGTTGGCGCAGCCGAACGAGCCGCCATCACGTCGTCGTGGAACGCGGCGGCGAGGCACGCGGCCGAGAGCGCCAGCCGACCGCCACGGGGGCCAGCAGCACGCCGGGCTCGGGCAGCCGGACCGGCAACCCGCGATCGTCGAGCACGAGCAGCCAGCCGAAAGCGACGACCAGGCCGACGGCGCGGACCGCCCAGCGTCAGTCGCCAGCTGCGGGCGACGAGGGGGGCCACCAGCACGGGCAGAACAGCGCGAGCGCAGGAACCCGAACTGGCTTACCGAGCCCGAACCGGGCCAGCCGGCTGACGCCGAGCGCGGACCGACGGACCGGCCGCAGGCATGCCACCGGTGACGGCACGCCGGCGATGACGTCCACCCTGCCGCCCGAACAACGTCGCGACCACGGCAGGTTGGCGACCAGCCGACCACCGAGCGGCGAGAGCGACCGAGTCAGATCACAGCCGACCCTCCACGAGCCAGCCGGCCAAAGCGTCGTCACGCCAGGACGACGCCGAGCGCTACGACCACGAGACCGAACGACGGTACGAAGGCGAACACCACAGCCGTCAGCAGTGCGAGTTGGCACAGCATCCGCAAGCGGGACGGGCCGGCACCGCAACCAGCCGTCGGCTCGGTTGAGATCGGTTCGCCCGACGTCGGCCCTGGTGTTGTCGAACGATTCGATGCCCGCGCTGCGGCGCAGGAGGTGCACGACCCACGGCACGGTCGCGTAGCAGGCGAGGGCACCCCAGCGTCCGCTCGACAACAGCTGCGAGGGAAGGGGCACCGCGGCGTACACGACCAGGGCGGCGATCCGCGCCCGGGCCGTTGGGAACAGACTGGCCAGGCGCCAGATCCCGAGGTACCCGGCGAACAGCAGGCCGAGCACGCCGACCGTCCGGAGCAATCCCATGTGGAACAAGGTGGCCGTGCTGGCCAACGACGTCAGCGCGACGCCGGTGGGTACGGGCGGTCGTCGAGCCGAGGCCGTGGCCCCACCAGCCCGAGCGGTAGTCGGTCAGCATCGCCCGCGGGCTGACCGGCAGCCGCAGGAACTCACCGAACGCGGGGATGCCGCTGATCACGTGACGACTGCCGAAGAGCACGGCGACCAGCACACCGATCCAGGCGAACATGGGAGCCGATCCTGCGGTCTGACGCCATCGCCGTTCTATCGAGTTCTCGCCTCGGGCCGGACGCATGTCGCGGCTTCGCAGGTAGGACGACACGCGTGCGGAGCCACGCAACTGCAGTCCGGCGATCTCGCCCTCGGGCACGCGCCGCAAGGCCCGTACCTCGCGGCGGCGAACGAAGATGGCCGGCAGTGCGGGGCACCAGACCGACCATCGCCCTCATCGAGGCCCACGCCTCGCGCGGCTTGCCCGACAACAGCCCGACCACCAACTCCGACACGGTGACCAGGATCAGTTGGATCGACAGCAGTGGAAGCCGGCGGGCGCCGGTGAGCGTCGCAATCGAGCGCATCCGGTGGCGCGCTTGCAACAGAGCGGGCCGCAGATCGGGGCGCCGCGCGTCGAGTGCCTCGCGGTGGCGGGCACGCGCGGCCGGCACGACGACCACTCTGGCGCCGCCGAGGTGTGCTCGCCAGCACAGGTCGACGTCGTCGCCGTAGAAGTCCATGGCCGTGTCGAACCCGGCGATCGCCCGGAACAGGTCGGCGCGGACCATCATGCAGGCCGAGGGCAGGGCGAACACGTCGCGAACCGCATCGTGTTGCTCCTGGTCGACCTCGCCTTCCTCGACGAAGGAGTCGATCTCGCCGAAGCGGTCGACGCCGAGGCCGACATGCTGCAAGACGCCGGCGTCGTCCCACGAGACCAGCTTGGGACCCACGATGCCTGCGTTCGATCGGTACAACTCCTCGACGAGCACGCGGATCGCACCGGGGTCCAGGGCCACGTCGTCGTGGAGGAAGCAGAAGAACCCGTTGTCACCCTCGACGAGGCGCAACACCTCGTTGGCAGCCATGCCGTACCCGGTGGTGTTCCCGACTCCGCGCACGAAGGCGTTCGGAACCCGTTGGCGTATCCGTTCAGGTACTTCTCCGGGCTCGCCGACGACCAGGAACAGGCTCTTCAGGTTGGCGTAGTCCTGCTCGGCCAACCCGTCGAGCACCTCGTCGAACCAGTCCCCCGGGTTGCACACCACCATCACTGCCACGACAGGAGGGGCGAGTTGGCTGGCGGCTTCCACGAGGCAGCCAGGCTACTGCTCGCCAGCCGGGCAGCACCGGCACTCTCCAACAAGTGCTTGCAATAGTTAGCAGTGTGCGGTATATTGAGTGCATGTTCAAACTCCCCGACTTCCCCAAGGTCGACTTCCCCAAGATCGACTTCCCCAAGATCGACTTCTCAGGCATCGACTTCTCTGGCCTCGATCTCGACGCCCTCCGCAAGTTCGACTTCGCCAAGTACGTCCCGGCCGTGAAGTTCCCGACCGTCGACCTCCCGTCGGTGGATCTGCCCGGTGTCGACGTCTCCAAGCTCACCGCCGCCGTGCGTGACGCGGCATACCTGAGCGTCGGAATCGGCGTGACCGCGGTCGAGCAAGCGCAAGCACGCCGACGCGAGTTCGCTGCCAGCGTCGCCGAGCGTCTCGAGGCCGCCAAGGTCCAACTCGACACGGTGGTCGACAAGATCGAAGGCGCGCTGCCCGACAAGGCCGCTGCGCTGCTCGGTCAAGCACGTGGAATCACCGAGGCTGCCCGCGAGCAGATGCTCGGCATGATTCGCACCACCGCCTGAACCAGCGTCTGGGGCACGAACGCCCGGGATCGACATCATCCCGAGGCGTTCGTGCCGCTAGCCTCGCAGGTCTGGTGGACCCCTCCGACACGCCGTCTGGCGACTTTCCGCGATCTGGCGACACACCGGTATCAGACGACAGTCCAGTGACCAGGCGGGCCCCATTGCCGGAGGGCACGATCCCTGTCGGGATCGGCCTGCTGGTCGCCGGCATCACCAGCTACCTGTTCTTGAAGGTGGCCAAGGTGGCGCTCGGCAGTGACGAGGCAGTGCAGCCGATCGCCAGCCTGTGGATCGCCACCTTCGCCCTCGCTCCCGGCTTCTTCTTGCCGCTGGAGCAGGAACTGGCCCGCACGCTGGCCCATCGGCGCGCCATCGGCCAGGGCGGCCAGCCGGTCGTGGCGCGGGTGCGCACACTCGGCGTCGGCCTGGCCGTGCTCGTCACCCTCGCCGCCCTCGCCGCCAGCCCGCTGATCGTGAGCGGGTACTTCGACGGCGACTGGGTCTTGATGATCGCCCTGATCCTGGCGTTCTCCGCATATGCCCCGGCACACCTGTCACGTGGCATCGCCAGCGGAAACGGTCGATTCCACGCGTACGCGATCGTGATGGGGGCCGACGGCGCCGTCCGCATCGCCTTCTGCGCGACGCTGGCCGTCCTCGGCGTCAAGACCGTCGGGTTGTATGGCTTCGCCGTGGCGCTGTCGCCGATCCCCGGCGTGCTCTGGGTCAAGGCCAAAGGCGCGCTGCGCACCGAGCCCGGTCCGGAGGCGACATGGGCGGAGGTCACCCCGAACCTCGGCTGGCTGCTGCTCGGATCCGTGTTCGCCGCTGCCCTGGTCAACGCCGGTCCGCTGGCTGCCACCCTGCTCTCCAGCGAGGACCAGAAGCACCTGGTCACCCGGTTCACATACGGGGTCCTGCTGGCTCGCATCCCGCTCTTCCTCTTCCAAGCAGTACAAGCCGCGCTGTTGCCACGGCTCTCGCGCCTCGCAGCGCGCAACGAGATCGCCGAGTTCCGATCCGGCTTCGCTCGTCTGATGAAACTCGTACTGCTCGTCGGCGTGGTGGGAACCGCCGGGGCGTTTCTCCTCGGACCACTGGTGATCGAGAAGTTCTACGACGCCACACTCAGTCGCCAGACGATGGCCATGCTGGCGCTCGGCAGCGCCTGCTACATGATCGCGCTGGCAATCGCCCAGGCGGTGATCGCCCTGCGCGGCCACGCTCTGGTCGCCCTCGGTTGGGGCATCGGCGCGGTCACCTTCGTGCTCGTCACGTGGCTGGCATCCGATGAGTTGTTCCGGCGCGTCGAACTGGGTCTGGTTGCCTCGTCGTTCGCCGCGCTGTGTGCCTTTGCTCTCGCTCTGCGATCACGGCTGCGCAGCGGCGACGTGCCGTCGGCGCGTCGGTGATGGAAGCCATCAACAACATGCCGCTGGAGACCTGACCAGGCCTCAGCTGCGTCGAGCCTTCTCGGCCTCGATCTTCAGGTCGTTGGCGACCATCATCCTGATCAGTTCCGGGAACGCGACCTCCGGCTCCCAACCGAGCTTTCGCGAGCCTTGGTCGGATCGCCGATCAACAGATCGACCTCGGCCGGCCGGAAGAACTTGGGATCCTGGCGCACGTAGTCGCGCCAGTTCTCGATGTCGACCTCGGCGAACGCCAGCCGGACCAGGTCTTCGATGCTGGACGTCGTGCCGGTCGCGACGACGTAGTCGTCGGGCTCATCTTGTTGCAGCATCAACCACATGGCCTTCACGTAGTCGCCGGCAAAGCCCCAGTCGCGCTTGGAGTCGAGGTTGCCGAGCACGATCTCGGTCTGCAGGCCGAGCTTGATACGAGCAACGGCGTTGGTGACCTTGCGAGTGACGAACTCGAGACCACGCCGCGGGCCCTCGTGATTGAACAAGATGCCGCTGCAGGCGAACAGTCCGTAGCTCTCGCGGTAGTTGACGACGATGTCGTGGCCGAAGACCTTGGCGCAGCCGTACGGCGAGCGCGGATGGAATGGAGTGCGTTCGGTTTGCGGTGTCTCGCGGACCTTGCCGAACATCTCGCTGCTGCTGGCCTGGTAGAAGCGGATGGGGTTGTTCTCCGCCCCGCCGACCATGCGAATGGCCTCGAGCATCCGCAGCACCCCGGTGCCGGTGATGTTGGCGGTCAACTCGGCCTGATTGAAGCTCAAGGCCACGAACGAGATCGCACCCAGGTTGTAGACCTCGTCGGGCTGCGTGGTGTCGAGCGCCTTGACCAATGACGGCAGGTCGGCGAGATCGCCGGGCACCGGTTCGACGTAGGGGAACTCATCGCGCATCATCGTCATCCGCGGGTTGTTCTGACCTTTGACCATGCCAAAGACCTCGTACCCCTTGGAATGGAGGAACTCGGCGAGATGCTGGCCATCTTGACCAGTGACACCGGTGATGAACGCACGAGGCATGCTGGCAATCCTTTGAAGGGTCGGGCCCGGCCAGGCCGGAAAAGCTGGACACGGCAGTCTATGGCGGCGAGCCACCTTCTGACGGCAACGGCTAGCCTCGGCCTGCTCATGAGCCGTTTGCGTGTCGCCTTCGATATCGGTCCCCTCGCCGGGCCGCGGACCGGCGTCGGGCACGCCGTGGACGCCATGCACACTGCGATCACCGGTCTCGAAGAGGTGGAACTGGTCGACTACATCGTGTCGTTCCGCTCCCGCCAATCCGCTGGAACTCGCCGGCTGCCGATCCCGGCGCTGCTGGCCCACCGCTTGTGGGCCGTCGCCGATCGGCCTCGTGTCGATCGGTTCCTCGGCGGACCCGATGTCGTGCACGGCACGAACTACGTCGTGCCGCCATGTCGCTCCGCCGAGGTCGTCTCGGTGTACGACTGCTGGTTCTTGCGTCATCCGTCGTTGGCCGGTGGCGCTGTCCACCAGGCGGGCCGCGTGTTGCGCCGGGCCATCGAGCGCGGGGCAACGGTGCACGCCAGTTCCCACGCCACTGCCGCCGAGATCGCCGATCTCTTCCCCGAGGCGCGTCGCCGTGATCCCCCTGGCCGCCTTGCCGGTGCCGGCAGTCACGGACGATCCACCGATCCCGGTGCTGGTCGGGCGACCGTTCATCGCCGCCATCGGCACACTCGAGCGACGCAAGAACCTCCCACTCCTGATCGAGGCGTTCGGCCTGCTGGCCTCCGAGCACGACGAGATCCTGCTCGTACTGGCGGGCGCAGACGGCGACGACCGCCGGGCGATCAACGCGGCGATCGACGGGCTCGACCCGGCTGCCGCCCGGCGAGTCGTCATGACCGGCCGCATCGACGACGCGGCGCGCTCATGGCTGCTCCATCATGCGGCCGTCATCGCCTATCCGTCGCTGGACGAGGGCTTCGGCTTCCCGCTGCTCGACGCGATGCAGGTCGGTGCGCCCATCGTGGCAAGCAACCGGGGCAGCATCCCCGAGGTGTGCGGTGCCGCCGGGCTGCTGTGCGATGCCGACGACGCGATCGCTCTGGCGACCAACCTGGCGACCGCAGCGTTCGACGACAGTGCCCGGGCCGCCCTGCTGACCGCGGCGACAACCCAGCTGACGACGTTCTCGTGGCAGCGGTGCGCCTCCGATCTCGTCGCGCTCTATCGCCGCCTGGCCGACGAGCACGGCGCATGATCGCAGTTCTGTGCGGCGGCGTGGGCGCCGCACGCTTTCTCGGCGCGCTGGCTCAGGTGGCCGACCCGGCCGACACCATCGGCATCGTCAACACCGGCGACGACACGGTGCTGCACGGTCTGGCCATCTCTCCCGATCTCGACACCGTCACGTACACCTTGGCCGATGCCATCGACCCCGTCCGCGGCTGGGGGCTCGCCGACGAATCGTGGCGGGCCATGGAGGCGCTGCAGCGTTATGCGACCGTGAGGCCAGATCCCTCCGCGGCTGCGCCGACGTGGTTCAACCTCGGCGATCGAGATCTGGCGACACACTTCTACCGGACGGCGCGTCTGGCCGAGGGCGCGACGCTCGCCGACGTGACCGCCGAGATCTGCAGGGCATGGGGCGTTCGCCAACGGTTGGTGCCGATGTCCAACCAGAGGGTCTCCACGATCGTCACGCTGGCCGACGGCGGCGACGTGTCGTTCCAGGAGTACTTCGTCAAGTTGCGCCATGGAGTTGCCGTGCGCGCCGTGCGCTTCGACGGCGCCGACGAGGCGGAGCTCACGCCCGGGCTCGACGACGTGCTGCAATCGGCGGACTGCGTCGTGATCGCGCCCTCGAACCCGATCGTGTCGATCGGGCCGATCCGCGCCCTGCGGCGCGTCGACGACATACTCGGCATGCGTCGATCGTCGGTCGTGGCGATCTCCCCGATCGTGGGCGGCGCAGCGCTGAAGGGCCCTGCCGATCACATGATGAGCGAGCTGGGCCACGAGCCCACTGTTGTCGGGGTCGCCCGCCTCTACGCAGCGATCGCCGCGACACTCGTGATCGACCCGGCCGATGCGCATCTCGCCGATGCCGTCGAGGCAGAAGGTGTCCGCGCCGTGATCACACCGTCGGTGATGAGCAGTCCGGCGATCGGTGCTGAGCTCGCCCGCGTCTCGTTGCTGGCCGCGTCACACGAGTGAGCGCAGACCGACCCCGAGGTCGGTCCACGGCGCCCAGGCCAGGTGGATGCGCGCCCGGGTCGGCGACAGGGCGAACCACGAGATGTCATTGGGCCGTCGTGGCGCGGCGACGGGAGCCTGCGCACCGGGACCGGCCATCATCGACCACAGATCACGGATCGACGTGCTGACCCCCGAGCCGATGTTGACGACCAGTCCGCCACCGCGGGCGCCGGCCCGCACGAGGGCATCGACGGCGTCGTCGACATAGAGGAAGTCGCGGGTCTGACGACCGTCGCCGTGGATCGACGGGCTCGTGCCGTCGCGGAGTGCGTGGGCAAACGAGCTGACCACGCCACCGTCGACACGTTGGCGGGGCCCGTACACGGTGCTCATCGCCAGCGCCGTGAACTCGACGGTGTGGTCGGCGCGGTACAGGTTCAGCAGATCGACGATCGCCTTGGCGACGATGCCGTGCAGCCCGACAGGGTTCCAGGCGTGGCCCTCCTTGATCGGCAGGTCGCGCATCGGCACGTCGCCGTACAGCGCGGCCCCCGGCAGGACCGTGACCACCTTCGATCCCTGGGCACGGGCTGCCTCGAGCACGGCGAGCGTGCCCTGCACCGCCTTGCCGGCCTGCACCGCAGCCCCGCGCCCCGGAGGCAGCCAGGCGAGGTGGTACACCACCTCTGGTGCTCGCAGCGCGGCCAATGAAGGGAACTCGTCGGCGAGCACGTCGAGGGTGTGTATCTTCAGCGCGCCACCGGCGGCGCGCGCATCAGCGAGGTTGGCCAACGACCCGCTGGACAGATCGTCGACGACGTCGACCGCGTTGCCCTCGGCGATCAGCCGATCGACCAGGTGCGATCCGAGGAACCCGGCGCCTCCGACGACCAGCGTGTTCACGTCGCGTCGATGGTTGGCCGCAGCTCATCCGACGCGGATTCGCCTGGCGCGACCTGTCCGTGCAGGCCCAGCACGCACCTTGTCACGCTGGCACCAGCGCCGACCTTGCCCATCACCACCGAGTCTGCCACTGCGGCGTGATCGTCGATGACGGCCCCCGGCAGCAGCACGGAGTTCGTCACGGTCGCCTCGACACCGACCACCACGCCTTCGGCAACGACGCTGTGCGTGATGGTGGCGGTCGACGCCACCTCGGCGCCGTCATGAACGCCGACGCAACGCTGTGCGTGTCGCGTGCCGTCGAGCAGGTCGAGGTTGGCCTGCAGATACAGCGCCGGATTCCCGGCATCGAGCCAGTAGTCGTCGGTCGCCATCGCAAACAGGCGGCCATCGGCGACGACCTCCGGAAACGTGACGCGCTCGATCGAGACCTTGTGGCCCGCCGGGATGCGTCGCAGCACCGAGGGCTCGAGCACGTAGGTGCCGGCGTTGATCTGATTGCTGGGCGCGGTGCCCGGCGCTGGCTTCTCGACGAATCGTCGCACCCTGCCGTCGTCGTCCGTGGCGACGACGCCGAACGACGACGGGTCGTCGACACCGGTGAGGTGAATGGTCGCTTCGGCGGAGTGCAGGCGATGGAACTCGACCAGCGCGGCGATGTCGAGATCGGTCAACACGTCGCCGTTGGCGACCACGAACGTGTCGTCGATCCCGCTGAAGTCGGCAGCGAACCGGATCGCACCCGCCGTGTCGAGCGGCTCGGGTTCGACCGCGTAGCGCAGGACGACCCCATTGCAATCACCGGTCGGGAACGCCTCGACGAACGGTTCCGGCTTGAACCCGAGCGCCAGGGTCACTTCCGTGACGCCGCCCTTGGCCAGGTTGTCGACCAGCCGTTCGATGATCGGCACATGCCCGACCGGCAGCATCGGCTTGGGTGTGGTCAGCGTGAGGGGCCGCAGTCGCGTTCCGAAGCCGCCGACCAGTACGACGGCGCGCATCAGCCGCCGGAGGTGGTCGACGCCGGTGTCGTGGTGCTGGTCGACACGGGTTCGGTCGTCGCCGCGCTGCCGCCGGCAACGGATGTCGTGGTCTCGCCGGGGATCGTCGTGCTGACGGGCACGGGTGGCACCAAGGTGGTCGCGCCGACGATGGTCGTGGGCGGGGCCACGTTCGTGTCGTCGGACGCCCCGAGCGTGGGCAGTTGGGCCGCCCAATCAGGCTGTGGGATGTCGGTGCCCTTCGGGACGAACGCAACGGTGAAGACCATGCCGTCGTTGGTGATGCGGATGTTGTTGAAATCGGTGACGACGTCGTGGAAATCGGGCTTGTCGTAGTGATCCCACACACGGACGATGAGGTCGGTGTCCTTGCCGTCGCACTTCGTATCCTTCGTCGACCACTTGTCGCCGCCCTGATCGGCCGGCATCACCAGTTCGTTGTCGGTCAACTTGATGTCGTACACGTCGAGGAACACACCGAGCTTGGCGCGATTGCCCGAGGCCTTGGTGGAGTACGGGTGGTAGTGGATGATGCCGTCACCGTGGCTGTGCACCCCGAGGATCCTGAACTTGTCGTTCAGCAGCACCTGGTTGCCGCTGGAATCGATCCCGGTCTCTTCCTTCGTGCCGGTGATCTTGGGCTGGAAGGTGTCGCAGATGTAGATGCCGAACGCAGCGTGCCAGTGAGCATCGGTGTTGGTGCCGTCGTTGACCCTCGGAACACCGGACCCGTCGCTCGGCCGGCTCTGGCGGCCGTACACGACCGCAAGCAGCCCCAAGATGACGACGAGAGCGACAGCGATCGGGAAAATAGAGCCGCCCTGGAAGCGGATCTTCTTGCCCTTGCCGCGCGAGGCGAGCCTGGCAACTTTTTGGCGGATGATGACGGAGCCACGAAGATGCGAGGCTATCGCCTCCCCGAATCAAAACTGAGTCATCACCGCCGGTTCAGCTCGACAATCAGGTCCGCGTAGGCCCTGGCAACCGCCGCCGGCGACGCCGCCGTCTCGACCCATCGCCGCCCGGCCGCCGCCATCGTGTCGCGTCCGGACGGGTCGCCGGCCAACCGTTCCAACGCCTGGCGCAGGGCTTCCGGAGCATCTGGCGGCACGCACACGCCACCCCCTGACTCGGCGAGGATGCGGGGGACCTCGAACCCCCACCGATCGAGGCCAGCACGGGCCGGCCCACGGCAAGGATCGAATAGGTCTTCGACGGCACGCTGACACGGCCGAGACCGGCCTTCAACGGCACCAGGTGGATGTCTCCGGTGGCCAGCACTTCGGGCAGCCGATGGGCCGGTTGGTAGCCGGAGAGCCGAATCTTGTCGATTCCTCCGGCACGCTCGATCAACGAGGCCCGCGCTGCACCGTCGCCGTTGATGACGAAGGTCAACGAAGGCAGGGCCCTTGCCGCGTCGACCACCATCTCCAGCGACTGGGAGAACCCGACGTTGCCGGCATAGAGCACCACAACCTCCGATCCGATGCCCAGTTCGCCACGGAATGCGCGTCATCCGGTCGCGTGGCCGGATGACCGCGGTGTCGACGAAGTTCGGGATGACCCGCGCGTCGACGCGCTTCGACGGTCGGACCTTGGCGGCAACATTATTCGCAGATCGTTGCTGAGCACGGTCACTGCCGCAACACGGTGATAGCTAAGCCGCTCGAGCCACCTGGCGGCGGCGATGATGCGCCGGTTCGTGATGGCACCGGTCTCGATTCCGGCCTCCGGGAACACGTCTTGGATGTTGAAGATCAGCGGACCGCGGCGAACCAGGTGCGTGACCCATCCGGTCAGGCCCATGGTCAGCGGAGGCGACATGGCGATGACCGCATCGACCCGGCCACCGGGCAGCGACAACAGACCGGCGGAGCCTGAACCCGACGAAGCCCGCGGCGGCGCGGCCAGGTTGCGTTTGTCGCCTCCGGGGAACGGATTGAGCGGGTGATCGAGCCCCACTCGGTCAGCTCACGCCGCGACCACTTCGCCTCCCAGCCCGGTTCGACCGCATGATCGCGGTACCAGGGCAACGCAGTGATGACATGCAACTCGTGGCCGAGATCGGCAAGTTCGCTGACGATCCGTGTCATCACCACGCCGGTCGGGGCGGTGTAGGGATCGAAGTGCGGGCACAAGAACGATGCGCAACCG
>CAWDUI010000041.1:0-10054 GCA_963805445.1 Ilumatobacteraceae bacterium
GCAGCCGTTGCGGGTCGGCGTTCGAGTGCCCGGTGTTCGTCGAGGCGTGGACAACACCATCCTGTGGCGCTACATCGCACCACAACCGAACTGAAACACAGACGGCCTCAGCGTTGGGGCGCGGTCCGCCAGGTGTCGATCGTCGTCGAGATCGCCTCGAACTGGCGGGCGAGCTCGGCGTGGTCGGCTCCGCCACGAGAGAACACGCTCAACGACATCATGAAGGCCAGAAGCAGCTCGGAGTAACGCTCGACGGCGCCGGCGTCGATCTCGCCGGCCGCCGCGGCGCGTCTGGAGCGCCGCACGGAAGCTGATGCGGATCTCATCACGGAAGCGCGTCGACATCCGGGTCATGGCTGGCTCTCGACCACCGAGTGTCGCGGTGTTCACCGCCATGCAGCCACGCCACCCAAGAGGAGCATCAGCCTCCTGCCGGGCCAGACCGAGCATGCGGTGCACGTCGTCGAGCCCGCCCGTGCCGTCGCGAAGCAGCACGTGGAACTTCGCTTCGCGCGCCTCGACATATCGCTCGATGGCCGACTGGAACAGCTGTTCTTTCGAACCGAACGTGTTGTAGATCGAGGACTTGTTGAGTCCGCTGACCTCGGCCAGATCGGCAACCGACGTCGCCTCGTAGCCCTGTGACCAGAACAGATCGATCACGCGGTCGAGCACTTCATCGGCGTCGAACTCGTGTGGCCTGCCCCGACCGCGAACCATCGCACTTGCATTCATGACCGCAGCGTAGCGAGGCTCGGGCATTATTGAAAGGATCGGTAGAAAATTCCTTGACAATGAGGACTGATCGGTCCAGAATGGCGCTTTCACCATTCCGTACCGATCAGTTCATAATAAAAGGAACCACCATGACCACCCCCACAACCGCCCCGCCCCCACCCGATCGCACCGCAGCCGATGTCGCAACCGACGTCGCTACCAACCCGGACCCCCGCCGATGGTTGATCCTCGCCGTGATGTCGCTCGGAACGCTCATCGTGTTCCTCGACCTGACCGTCGTGAACACCGCCCTCCCAGCGATCTCGGTCGACCTGGGCGCCTCGACATCCCAGCTGCAATGGGTGGTCGATTCCTACGTCCTGGTCCTCGCCGGGCTCCTGATGCTCGCCGGGTCGATCGGCGACAGGTTCGGGCGCAAGCGATGGATGACCGCCGGCCTGCTGTTCTTCGCCCTGGGATCAACGGTCAGCGCGCTGGCGACCAGTATCGAGGCACTGATCGCCGGTCGAGCGATCCAGGGACTCGGCGCAGCCTTCGTGCTCCCAGCGACCCTGAGCATCGTGACCAACACCTTCGACCGGCACGAGCGCGGCAAGGCGATCGCGATCTGGACCGCCGTCGGTGGCATGGGCATCGGCTTCGGACCGGCGATCGGCGGCTACCTGATCAATCGCTGGGATTGGTCGGCGGCGTTCTGGATCCACCTGCCGGTGATCGTGATCGCCCTGATCGGCCAACCTGTCGTGAAGGAATCGCGCGACCCGCGCCGCGTGGGGCTCGACGTTCCGGGCGCCATGACGGCCACCCTGGGGATCACCACCCTCGTTTTCGCGATCATCCAAAGCACCGAGGCAGGCTGGACTTCGCCGCTGATCGTCGGAAGCTTCGTTCTCGCCTCGATGCTCCTGGCCGCGTTCGTCCTCATCGAACGCCAGGCGCGTTATCCGATGGTGCCGTTGCAGTTCTTCCGCAACCGAGACTTCACCGGCTCCGCCGCAGTCATTGCGATCATGTTCTTCGCCGGACCGGCCACGTTCTTCTTCCTGTCACAGTTCTTCCAGCTGATCCAGGGTCGCAACCCGTTCGAGGCCGGGCTCCTCATCCTGCCCAACGCCGGCGCGATCGTGATCGCCTCGATCATCGCGCCTCGCCTCACCAACCGGCTCGGCCCGAGGCGCGCCGTGATGATCTCGATCTCCATCATGGCGGTCGCCGGGGCCATCTTCACCGGTGTCGAAGCCGACTGGTCGGCGACGCGTGAGATCGCAGTGATCATGATGTTCGGCTTCGGCTTCGGGCTCGGCATGCCCACGTTGACCGACTCGATCATGGCCTCCGTGCCCGTCGAGGATGCCGGCATCGGGTCGGCCGTCAACGACGTGAGCCGTGAGCTCGGTTCGGCACTCGGCATCGCTGTGCTCGGCAGCTTCATCGGCGGCATCTACCGCCGCAACGTCGGCGATGCCCTCAGCGGTCACGCCGACGGCGAAGTCGTCCGGCTGGCGAAAGAGGGGCTCGGCGTCCTTGCCGGCCGGGGACGTCCATCCGACCAGCCGGCGCTTGCCGCGGCGAGTCGGGCATTCGTCCACGCGATGAACTCCGGCTTCTGGCTCAGCGCCGCCGTTCTCGCCGGGGGCTGTGTGGTTGCCGTGTCGATGCTGCCCAACCGAGCTCGCACCACCCAGGTCGAGCGCGACGAGGCTGACGACTTCGACCGCCCGACTATCGAAGCGCTGGAGCCCAGCCCGGCGTGAGCCTCATCGTGACCTCGACGGCGCATCGCTCCGGTTGTTCGAAGCGTCGCCGTCGAGGATCACGTCGAGGTCTCCCCTGCACTCGCCGATGTCGACAGCATGGCTTCCGTCGGATCGTCTGGTGATGTGCAGATCGACCGCTGCATCACCGACGGCGAGGTTGTCGAGATGGAGATCACCGAACCACGGTGGCAAGGCGGGACGAAGGCGAAGGACGTGGTTCGGGGCATCGGCTTCCAGGCCGGCCAGAACGCTGACCAGGTGCACGACGGCCGCGGATGACCACGCCTGGGGCACGTTTGCTCCGAGGTACTGAACCGGGAAGCTCCCCTCGTCGCGTTCGAGCCCGGCGAACAGTTCGGGAAGCCGCCGGGAGTCGAAGCTGGCTGCGGCGTCGAACAGCCCTCGCGCCACTTCGGACGCTTCGGCGTCGAGCCCGTAGTGGTGGAATCCAGCGGCGATGATGGCGTTGTCGTGCGGCCACACCGACCCGACCTGATACGAGAACGGGTTGTAGGCAACGTGGTCGGCCGACAGGGTGCGAATGCCCCAACCGCTCCACATGTCGCCGGCCAGCAGCCGGGTGGCAACGCGGCGGGCACGTTCCGGCTCGATGGCGCGTGCCCACAGGAGGTGACCGGCGTTTGAGGCCACGGCGCGGATCGGCTGTTTGTCGCCGTCGAGACCGAGGTAGTAGGTGCCCTCGTCCTCCCACCAAAGCGCGACTCGATGGCGTCGGCCAGGCGAGCGGCATCCGACAGTAGGCGCTCCGCTCCGGCGGAGTCGCCGTACACGTCGCGAAGGATCTCGGCCCAGGCGCGCTTGGCGGCAACAACCAGACCCTGGTGCTCGCACAGGGCGATCGGCAGTTTCGAGGTCTCGCCGTCGGCACCGACGATCGAGTCAGGGGAGTCTTTCCATCCTTGGTTGTAGTAACCCGTGGGTGAGCGGGTCTGGTACTCCTGGAGACCGTCACCATCGAAGTCGCCATCGGTATCGATCCAAGAAAGCGCCCGATCGACATGGTCACGCACGGCATCCAGCGCGGCCCGGTCTCCATGCCACCGCCACGCCAGCGCGGCGACGAGGACGTACAACGTGGTCGCTTCATGCGAGCCGAAATACGGGGTGTGCGGCACGAGATGCAGCACCGCGAGTTCACCGTACCGAACCTCGTGTTCGATCTTTCCGGGCTGCATGTCACGGTTGTCGTCGTACGCATCAGCCTGGAGCGCGGCAAGGGCCCGCAAGCTGCCCTGCGCCAACCGCGGCGTCAGCGACAGCGTCTGGAACGACACGGTCAGCGCATCGCGACCGAACAGGGTGACGAACCACGGCACGCCGGCCGCTGGCACCCACAGGTCGGAGTGTTCGCCTCCCGGCACACTGCGCTCGGCGGCGTCGTGGCGATGCATGCGCAATCCAGCCAGGTCGTCGATCGATTGACGAACCGTCGCAGTCACACCATGGTCGCCGGCGGTGATCCGGGTGGTCTCGGCGACCCAGGCTCGCTGGATGCGGTCCTGGTCGGTGGTGCCGACAAGGTTGTGGCATTCGCGCGGCGGATCCTCGGGTTCAACACCGTCGAGGATCGGTCGCCACAGCAGACACGTGTGCCACGACTGACCCGGATCGAGGCTCATGCGGAACATGACCCCGCCGTTGGCGAACTCGGGCGCCGAGTCGGCCTTCGCCACGCGGAACGCGATGGCCCGCTCGAAGTCACCGTTGTGGTAGCGAGTCACGAGGCTTCCCGCACGCTCGTCCCACTTGCTTTGCAACGACCCGCGTCGTACAGCCCGGCCACTCTTGACGTCGAAGAGATCGGCGAAGTCCGATTCGATGCTCACTTCGAGGCTCGCGGCGATCGGGCGACGGCTGTAGTTGGTGATGTCGTAGTCCTCGTGGATGCCGTGGCCGATCGTACGATCGAGGCGCAGGTGCAAACAGTGCGCCTGGATCTCGACGCCGTCGGTGCCGAGCATGACAGGGTTGGTGAACTCGAAACGCGCCGAATGAGTGTCGACTGCTGAGGAGTTGGAGAGAGTTGGCCGCTGTCGGCAGAGCTTCAGCCGATAGCCCGACACCAACCGTGTGTCCGAAGCGAAGTAGCCCTGCTCGCTCGTCGATGACATCTCGCCGTTGAGCTCCGACACCGCAAATTCCGTATCGCTGTGAATCGTGACGGCCGCTGGACCAACTCGCACCTCCATGTCGCACTCCTTCGATTCGGTCAGGTGCCGAGCAGACGAGCTCGCCCGATGGACGCCGCGCCGACAATGCCCGAGTCGTCCCCCAGCGCGGCAACGACGAACTTCAGCTTCGGGCTGGGATGCAGGATCCATGGGTGAGCTTGACGGCCGATGCGGTCGGCGAGGTCCTGACCGAGCTTCTCCGCCATGCCGCCGCCGACGACCACGAGCTCGACATCGATCAGGTTGATCACCGACCCGATGCCTCCGGCAACCACCTCGATGGCCATGTCGAACAGCTCTA
This sequence comes from Ilumatobacteraceae bacterium, assembly GCA_963805445.1. Taxonomy (GTDB): domain Bacteria; phylum Actinomycetota; class Acidimicrobiia; order Acidimicrobiales; family Ilumatobacteraceae; genus JAENVT01. The sequence goes on from CAWDUI010000041.1 coordinate 4,989, forward strand.
CGGCGAGTTCGTCCTTTTCCGTCGAGCGCTCGGGCCCACACCTTCGATGTCAACTTCGACTTGTGTTCGTCGCGCTGAATGTCGAACAACGATGTGTGTCGACCGGCGTCGACCATCGACGAGACGATGGCAGCCAACGACCGCCGGCCGGCGTAGGCCTCGATGCAGCCGCGCCGACCACAGGTGCACAGCGCGCCGCCGTGGTGAGTGATGACATGGCCGATCTCGCCGGCCGAGCCACGTGATCCGAGGAAGGGGCGTCCATCGAGAATCAGGCCGCCCCCGATGCCGGTGCCCAGCCACACTCCGAGAACGTCGTCAGCGCCGACTGCTGCGCCGGCAAGCCACTCCCCCAACAGGCCGACGTTGGCATCGTTGCCGAGCGCAACCGGCACGGCGAAGTGGTCTTCGATCTCGCCGACAAGGTCGAACGAGTCGTCCCAGCCGGCGAGGTTGGGCACCTCGAGGACACGACCCTCGTGGATCACGCCAGGGATGCCGATCCCGATCGCCGAAGGCACCTCACCGAGACCCTCGATCAGCTTCACGATCGTGCGGGCGATCTTCTGCGGGCTCGACCGAGGGGTGTCCGTTTGTCGCGCTCGTGAACCCGATGCCGGTCGTCGACAAGCCCGACCTCGATGTTGGTGCCACCAACGTCGACACCGGCGATCAACATGAGGCTCTCATCCCGCCCTCTATCGTCGCGCGACTGGCCGCCGAATGTCGCCTCACCCTCCGCACCCTCCGCACTATGGGTCCGACCCGCTGGCGATCTCGATCGATTCGCCGCCCTCGTCGTCGCTCGGGGCGTCGCTGCCCGATTCGAACCAGCGAGCAATGACGACGTCGGTGGAGGAATGGGCGACGATCGATGCAACGACGACCAGCGCAACGAGATGGAACAGTTCGCTACTCGCAGAAACTCCTGACTTCACGATCAGCAGCCCGTAGACAACGGAGGCGAATCCCTTTGGACCGAACCATGCGGCGGCAATCCGTTCTCGCAGGTGCAGGGAGCTGCCGAGCATCGCAATGCCGAGCGATGCCGGGCGCGCAAGCAACAGAGCACCCGCCGCGAAGACATAGCCGCTCACGGGGATCTCACCAAGAAATCGTGGGGAGATCAACACCCCGAACACCAGGACCGCCGCCAGCTTGAGCAGTTCGGCGACCAGTTCGCCGAACTGATGGAAGGCGTTGCGGATTGCCGGGCTCATCGTCGCAACCGTGATCCCGGCCGAGAACGCCGCAAGGAAGGCGTTCGCGTTGGTCAGCGACGCGAGGGCGTAGACCAGCAGGCCGATCGCGAAGGCATTGAGCGGTTCATACGCAGTCGCCGCCTCGAAGACGCGCAATCGCTCCAGCCGATCGCGATGGCGGGGACGACGATCCCGATTGCGACACCGGCGATCACCTCGCTGATCAAGTCGACGGAATGAATTGATTCCGGCCCGACGACAGCGAGCAATACGACAACGATCGGCAGAGCGAGTCCATCGTTGAGTCCGCTCTCGACGTTCAACAGGTTGCGGAGCCGATACGGGATCTCCTCCCGGCCGACGATGGCGGCAGCAAACACGGGATCGGTGGGACTCAGCACGGCTCCGATCAGTAGCGACTCGACCCACGGGAGCCCGGCAACGTACCTGGCAAGGACTGCCGTTGCTGCGAGCGTCAACGGGAGGCCGAGCATCAGCGCCCGCCCGGGAAGACGCCACGCCGAGCGCAACTCGCCGAGCCCGACCCGCATGCCGTCGGTGAACAGCACGCTGAACAACGCCCACTCCGCCAGCCGGCTGACGAATTCGTCGTCAGGCGCAACGTGGATCGCGCCGGTCACCCCGTCGCCGAGCACGAACCCGGCAAGAAGGAACAGCACAGATGTCGACAGGATTGTCCGCTTGGCCAGAGCCGACACGAGGACTGCGGCCAGCAACACGCAGGCAAAGGCGAGAACGATCGGCATTCCAAACCTTACGAGTCAGACGTCCGTCACGTCTGGTGACGTCGATCCTTGGGTAGAGTCTGGGTACCACGCGCTTTGATGGCGCGGCCACGAGACGCCTGGTTCAGGCTGGACGACCTCATCGGTTGTCGCCCGTTCGGGCTTGACGCCTCTCCACCTTGAGGAACGTATGACCACAATCACCACGCCCGTCCCGAGTCCCGCCGCGCCCGCGGCCACCAATGCCAACAAGTCGATGATGCACGCCCTCGTGTATCACGGCCCCGACAACAAGGCCTGGGAAGAAGTCGCCAAGGCAACCTTGATCGATGACACGGACGCGATCGTCCGGGTCGATGCGACCACGATCTGCGGATCGGATCTCCACATCCTCAAGGGTGACGTCCCGGCGGTCACCGACGGTCGCATCCTTGGCCACGAAGCAGTCGGCACCGTCGAGAGCGTCGGCGCCGGCGTGAAGAACGTGAAGGTCGGCGACCGGGTCCTGGTGTCGTGCATCACCGCTTGCGGCACGTGCCGCTTCTGTCGCGAGGCCCGTTACGGCCAATGCATCGGTGGCGGAGGCTGGATCCTCGGCCATCTCATCGACGGAACTCAAGCCGAGTACGTCAGGGTTCCATTCGCTGACACCTCCACGTATCCGGTCCCTGCCGGCACGTCGGATGAGGACATCTTGATGCTCGCCGACATCTTGCCGACGGCCTATGAAATCGGTGTGCTCAACGGCCACGTACAGCCCGGAGACGTCGTCGCGATCGTTGGCGCAGGCCCGATCGGCCTCTCGGCGATCATGGGCGCCCGTCTGTTCAGCCCCAGCCACATCATCTCCATCGACCTCGCTGACAGTCGCCTCGACACGGCCAAGCGATTCGGCGCCGACGTGGTCGTCAACAACGGCCGCGAGGACGCTCTCGCTGCGGTGATGGAGCTCACGGGCGGCCTCGGAGCCGACGTCGCCATCGAAGCGGTCGGCATCCCGGCCACGTTCGAACTCGCGACGACCTTGATTCGGCCGTGTGGCCATGTCGCCAACATCGGCGTGCACGGCAAGCCGGCAACCCTGCACCTCGAGACGCTCTGGACCCGTGATGTCACCATCACCACCGGTCTCGTCGACACCTACTCCACGCCGACCTTGTTGCGTCTGGCGACCGGCGGGCAACTCGACGCCGGCCAGTTCGTCACCCACCACTTCGCGATGGACGAGATGATCAAGGCCTACGACACCTTTGCCCGCGCCGCCGACACCGGTGCCCTGAAGGTTGTCATCACCCCCGGCAAGCAGCCGGCGTCCTGACAGGCGCCGACGACGACTCCGGGCGGCCGCCATCGAGGAGGCCGCTCGGGGGGCTGCCGTCAGATGCGACCTCGTGATCGGCAGGCGACCGCATGCAGTTCCGCTGTCTCAGTCGGCGTGGCCTCGACGCTGGGTTCCCGGTCGGCCCAGGGTGAGGTAGGCGAAGCCGAAACCGTGTCGGTAGCCGCGGAGCCAGCGGTTGCGATGGGTGTCGGCACGATCACGCACCGCCTCGGCGTCGGGATGTTCCGGGTTGGCGACCAGCCAGTTCTCGTAGTCGGCGAGGTAGCCACTCTCGAAGTCGTCGAGCTCGTCGCGCGATGCCGTTTCGATCCACAGCGGACGAAATCCGACGGCGATGGCCTGGTCGACGAGGTCGCCCAGCTCGCTCAGATCATCCATGATGTCGGGGGCCTCGCTCCCCTGTGCCGCGGCCTTGTCCCAGAATCCGTCGGCAAACAGGACCCGACCGCCAGGCTCCGTCAAGGCATACATCTCCACCAACGCTTGCCTCGTGGTCCCGAAGACGTGACTCGCGCCGCAACAGATCGCGACATCGGCAGCCACCGCCGCGGCGTCCTCGAGACGAGTGGTGAATCGGACGCGTCCGTCCAGTCCCTTGACGGTCGCGAGTTCTCGACCACGCTGCAGAGCCAGTTCGTCGATGTCGACACCAACACCGACGCCGGACGCAGTGGCGGCAACCACCTGCATCAACAGCTCGCCCCACCCGCAGCCGATGTCGACGACGACAGCAGGATCATTGGCGGCGAGGCGAGTCGCCAGCCGCTGGGCTCGGTCTCCGCCAATGGCGCGATGAACTCGAGCGAAGCGAAATGGGAAGGACCGTCAGCTGCGGGACTCGTCATCGAGACGACCGTAGCCAGCACACCGGGCGTGCCGAACGCCGCGGGCTGTTGACGAGCGCAGCACTGCATACTGACCGCCATGGATTCGTCACTCTTCGAGTGGATCAACCGGCTCGCTGATCGAACGGCGTGGGCGCATGGTCCGATGCGGTTCTACGCCGATTACGGCATCGTGGCATTCGCCGGCCTGTTGTTCGCAGCGTTCTTGATCTCTCGCCGCCGCAACGATCTCAGAGCGGTTGCCGGTTCGTTGTGGGCGGGTGCCGCTGCGCTCATCGCCCTGGGAATCGGGCAACTCATCGGCAACGCCGTGGACCGCGCCCGGCCATACGAGACGCTGGCCGGTGTCCATGTGCTCATCGATCGAACCACCGACTTCTCGTTTCCCAGCGATCACGCCACGACCGTCGGCGCCGTCGCGGTCGGCCTCCTCCTCGTCGAGCGACGACTCGGCCTGATCGCGATGATCGCCGCGATCGCGATGGCGTTCACCCGCGTGTACGTCGGGGCCCACTATCCGCTCGACGTGCTCGCCGGCCTTGTGCTCGGCGGCACGGTCGCCTACATCGGAGAGGCTTGCTCGTCCCGCTCCTGGAACGAATCCTCCAGCGCCTGGCAGCATCGCCAGCCCGAATCATCGTCGGCGCGGTCAGGCCGGCCTCCCGGGTGTGAGTTCGACTCTGCGGAGCAGTTGGGCGTTGATCGCGACCACGACGGTGGAGAGGCTCATCAAGATCGCGGCGACGGCTGGTGGCATGGTGATGCCGGCCCAGACGAGGGCTCCGGCGGCGACTGGAATGGCGATGATGTTGTAACCGGCCGCCCAGATGAGGTTCTGCCACATCTTGCGGTACAACGCACGCGAGAGCCTGATGACGGCGCCGACAACGCACGCGGGTCGCTGCCGGCGAGCACCATTCCGGCGGACTCG
>CAWDUI010000042.1:0-9952 GCA_963805445.1 Ilumatobacteraceae bacterium
TGCAAGGAACCGCTGCCGAGGTCCACGCGAATCGTGACGTGCTGGAATCGCACTACTTGGGACCGACCGTCGGTTGAGAACCGTCACCAGTGCAACCCGCCCCCCGCATGAACGCGGGGATCGTTGAACTTCCCGAGTCGGACCCTCATCGCCCGGCGATCGAGCGCTCGCGGCGGAGTGGGAGAATGCCAGGCGTGTACCGGTTCGGTGACTGTGAGCTCGACGTCGGCGGCCGCGACTTGCTCCGAGGGGGTGAGCCGGTGCATCTCGAACCTCAGGCGTTCGACCTCCTCGTGCACCTGCTCGAACGCCGCCACCAGGTGGTCTCCAAGGCGGAGTTGCTCGACGGCGTGTGGGGCCACCGCTTCGTTTCCGAGGCGAACCTCACCACGCGGGTGAAAGAGGCCCGGCGGGCTGTCGGCGACGATGGGACGCGTCAAGCAGTGATCCGCAATGTGCGGGGTCGCGGCTACCGCTTCGTTGCGCCGGTCATGATCTCCGATCACCCACCTTCGGGCCTGACACGCCGCCGGATCGGTCCTTTTCGGACGCGACGCCGAGCTGACGGCCATCGCCGAAAGAGTTGCCACGGAGCCGCTCGTCACGATCCTCGGTCCCGGCGGCGTCGGCAAGTCGACGCTGGCGCGGGCGGTGGCCGTCGCTGTGGGCAGCTCCTTTGTCGATCGCGACCATGTGGTGGAGCTGGCCGCCCTCGACGCCGGGACCGATGTCGCGCTCGTCGTCGCCCGAGCACTCGATGTGGTGATGGACAGCGGTCGACCCGACGACGCCGTCCGCTCGATCGCTCGCCTGCACGCTCTCCTCGTGCTCGACAACTGCGAGCACGTCGCCGACGACGTGGCTACCTTCCTCGGCCGGATCCTGTCGGCGAGCGAGCCGAACCTTCGGATCCTGGCGACGAGCCAGGTCCGGCTCGGTCTCAGTGGCGAACAGGTCGTCGCCATCGGGGCCCTCGCAGTTCCCGCTGCGATCGCGCTGTTCGTGGAACGTGTCCGTGCGGTCCTGCCGGAGTGGACACCGGACGCCGTGGGCGACGCGCGCCTCGAGCACCTCGTGTCGCGGCTCGACCGGCTCCCCTTGACCATCGAGATGGCGGCGGCGCGGCTCAGCTCGATGAGCTTCGACGATCTCGAAGCCACGATCGCCGATGGCACGTCACTCCTCCGGCTGAGCCATCGGACGCCCGCGGCGCGACACCGCTCGCTCGAGTCCGTCGTCGCCTGGTCGACCGACCTGCTCGACGCTGATCAGCGTCGGATGTTCCGGGATTTCTCGGTCTTCGCCGGACGGGTGGACGTGGCAGACGCCGCCGCGGTCGTGGCTCCCGACGACCCGACCGGCGCTCGGTTCGACCTTGCCTCGCTCGCCGAGCGCTCGCTGCTGGTGGCCGACGTCGACGGCGCCGGCTCCCGGTACGACATGCTCACGACGATGCGAGCGGTGGCCGAGCGCTGGCTCGAGGAGTCCGGGGATGCAGATGCAATGCGCCGGCGCCACGCCGAGCACATCCGCGACGTGCTCCGGGATGTCGACGATCAGCTCCGAACTCCAGCGGAACCAGAGGGCCGCCGTCGGCTCGCACTGCTGATCGACGAGGCGCGCGCCGCCTTCCATTGGGCCGGCAGCCACGATCTCGGCCTCGTCTCCGATCTCGGTGCTGCGCTGCACCTCGCCACATACCCGACGATCTGGCTCGAGCCGGCCGAATGGTGCCGCGACCTGTCCTCGCGCCCGGCCACAGACCTGTGCGGCGTGGCCCTGTTGTCGGCCGGGGCGGCGATCCATCGCGGCGAGCTCGACGCCGCCCGACAGATGGCGAGCGATGTCGCCGGTGTGTCCACGGGGCGCCTGCGGGCGATCGCAGAGGAGTTGCTCGGCGAGGTGGCGCTGTATGTCGCCGACGCCGAGCAGGCACTCCGCCGCGGCCCGCGAGCTGCGCCGGCTGGGCGACGAACTCGGCGATGCGCACGTCCTCGCGTTTGCCGCTGTCGACTCGGCGCTCGCCCGTACGATCTGTGGTGACCCCCGGGCTGCGCTCGACGACCTGGAGCGAGCCGACCTGCCGCCGCTGGCCCCGACCGACGCGGCGTGGATGGCGTACGCCCGCGGCGATGCCCTGAGCGTGGCTGGGGACCGCGCCGCCGCCGAGGAGTTCTGCACGGCGATCGAGCTAGGGAGCGGCGTCGGCAGTCGTCACGTCGTGTCGCTCTCGCGCACCTTCCTCGCGATCGAGTACACGCGAACCGGCGACTACGAGCTGGCGTTCGACGCCTACGCCAGCGCGGTGCACGACTTCCGGCGCCACGGGAACTACACGGATGCGACGACGACGATCCGCGGCCTGGTCGAGCTGCTCGCCGGAGTCGGTGACGATCGTGGCGCCACCGTCTTGGGCGCGGTGACCGCGGACTACAACTCACCCTCCGCCGGATCCGGCACCGGCTTCGGCGGCCGCATCGACCGGTTGCTCGGCGACGTCCGGCGTCGCGTCGGGCGCAGTCGCTTCGAGACCTGGTCGGAGGAGGGTCGGGCGCTGCCGCTCGACGACGCGCTTCGTGCGGCGGCGGCGTTCGTGGAGGCGCAGCGGCACTGATCCTCACATGATCCTCAGCATGTCCCCAAGCGCCCCGGCCCCCACGAGTGCATGCTCGAGGACATGACACGACTCAAGATGAAGTTCGTCGCCGGCGCCCGCGTCGACAACATGAACCACCCGACAAGGAATTGAAGCGATGACGAACAACATGACTCGCATTCCGTTCCCGTCGCCGGACACGGTCGTCGTGACCGACGCCGGCCTGGAGACGTGGCTGCTGTTCGACCGCGGCGTCGACCTTCCGGCGTTCGCCGCGTATCCACTCGCCGGAACGGCCGATGGGAGAGCGCTGCTGACCGACTACTACGAGCGGTTCGTGGTGATCGCTCGAGACGTCGGGGCCGCGCTCGTGCTCGAGGCACCCACATGGCGGGCCAACCCCGATTGGGCAGCGACCCTCGGACACGACCGCGACCAACTCGCCCGGCTCATCGCCGAGTCCGTCAGCGTCGTGGACGATCTACGCGGTCGATGGCACGGCGACCAGCCCTTCCTCGTCGGCGGTGCCGTAGGACCGAGGGGTGACGGCTACCGGATCGACGACGCCATGTCGGCCCGCGAAGCGGCGGCGTACCACAGCTTCCAACTCGACTGCCTTGCCGCAACGCCGGTCGATGTCGCCACCGCGTTGACGATCTGCTACGTCGAGGAGGCGATCGGGATCGCACTGGCCGCCCGCGACGCCGGCCTTCCCATCGTGCTTTCGTTCACGGTCGAGACCGACGGCCACCTGCCGTCCGGCGCGACCCTCGCCGATGCGATCGGAGAGATCGATGACGCTACCGGTGGGTACCCGTTGCACTACATGGTGAACTGCGCGCACCCGACCCACCTCGATCTCGGGCGCATCGATGGTGCATGGCTCGGTCGCCTGCGCGGCCTCCACGCCAACGCTTCGGCGAAGAGCCACGCCGAGCTGGACGAAGCCGCCGAACTCGATCGCGGTGACCCTGACGACCTCGCGGCGCACTACGCCGAACTTGGCCGCCGCCTTCCGGCACTCCACGTGATCGGTGGCTGCTGTGGGACCGACGAGCGTCACGTCGAGGCCATCGCCCACAGGTTCAGGGAACCTCAGGTGGAGGCCGTTGAGAAATGATCGTCCGCCACAGGATCGGACGGCGTGCGCAGTCCTGTGGAGTTCTCGGCACCCACCGATAGTGCCGTCACGCGGTTCGGCCAGCCAACGGGTCACCAATCACTTGACGACCGGAGATGTGCTCGGTACCGATCCGCACCACGATTTGGGTCAATTCGTCGGTGGCCCAGCGACGGAACTCGGCGGCCTCCTCCACGGGCTGCGCCCAGCCCGTGACCGTGACCGTCCAGCCACTGAGCAGGTCGTCATCGACGTCATGAACGCACAGCGAGACGACGCTGTCAGGCAGGCACCGACCGAGGATGCCGGTTCGCGATGCGCCGACCAAGATGTCCTCGCCTTGCACCATGTACAGCGCCGGGAGAACGAGCGGCAAGGCATGTTCGGTGATCGCCAGCGAGGCCACGCGGTGCATCGCGAGGCGCTGGAGGCAGGCTTGGCGATCCAGGATGACAAAGCCGTGAGCGTCGCGACCGAGGTTCATGAGACACGACGATGCTCCCACCGTGTCTGCATCGCTAGTGACCAAAGTCCTCGCGATTTGGGAAGGATGTCACCCCGTCGTCGCTCGACGAGTGCCGCGCACGGCTCGGCCGGGGCCTGTCGACGGCCGCTACATGTTGTGGCCGGTGTGGCCCGTGGGTTGGCCGGGTTGTTCGGGTCCGAACGCGATACGGGCGCATCATCTCATTGTCCTCGTGCTCGACGATGTGGCAGTGCCACACGAATTGGCCGGGGCTGTCGAACCTGGCCTTGATGCGGGTGACCTCACCGGGGTACGAGATGACGGTGTCTTTGAATCCACTTTCCCACGGTTCCGGGGGTCGCGGTGTGGAACCTGGGGTCACTTCCACGGTCCCGTTCGTTTCGTCGAAATCGATTGATTGACGATCCACGACCTCGAACAGCACTTCGTGGACATGCATCGGGTGGGCGTCCGCTGTGGTGTTGTAGAACTCCCACATCTCGGTCGCGCCGACTGCCGGGTTCTCGGTGATCGGTTGCGACCACGCGCGCTTCATCAACGAGGCCGGCCCACTATTCGGATCACCGTCGACGATGCCGAGCAGAGCTTCAGCAGGAGCATCCTCGAACGACATCGACATCTCCTCGAGCAACGCCAGCGGTCGCCGAACGGTGGCTGCCGGAAGTGGCGTGATCGCTGGAAGGCGCAAGAAGCGCGGCGGCGTCGACACATCGATGCCGCGGCGGCGGCGGACTCTGAATTGCAGGACTTGACCCGTGGTGCCGGGGTCGGACGGGTCGAAGTCCTGCTCGGGCTGGCCGCCACCGAACGGCTCGTCGGGCCCGAGGTTCTTCAAGACGTAGTTCCCGACGGGCACAGCGGTGAAGTCGACGATGACGTCGGCGCGTTCGGCGGGACCCAAGAGCACTCTGTTGAGGTAGCCGGTCGTGAGATCGACCGGCGCAGTCAGGAAGCCTCCCTCGTTGCCGATCTGCCACACCTCGACGCCGGGCATCTCGCCGAAGGCAAGGGTCAAGAACCGTGCCTGGCACCCGTTCAACAACCGGAACCGATAGCGACGCTGTTCGACATCGAGGTACGGCCAGGTGTTGCCGTTGATCATCATCGTGTTGCCGAAGAACTCGGGGTTCCAGATCGGAGAAAGGTCGGTGTCGGGTAGGTACGGGCCTTCGATTCCGTCGAAGAACGAGCGGGAGTCGGGATAGAACAACGAGCCGTCCGAGTTGAACGCACGGTCCTGGACGACGATCGGGATCTCGTGGAACGTGCGGTTGGGGATGACCTGGTCGATCTCTGCCGGCGCCGGGCCAGGAAGGATGGCCAAACGCCCGGTGCGTGAATCACGAACCTTCTGGTCGCCTTGGTCTCCGCCGCGGATCAGGTAGAACCCGGCCGGGCCTGCATAGACGTTGACTCGCGTCAGGCCCAGCGTGTGGTCGTGATACCACTTCGTTCCGGCGCGGTCGATGTTCGGGTACTGGAACGTCGCGAATCCCGGCCCCCAGTTGACGCGGTAGCTCGTGGCGGCCTTGCCACGGAAGAAGTCGTACCACGTGCCCACCGTGGCGTAGCCAGCCGGGATGTCGACGGCGTCAGGCAGGAACCACGCCTCGGTGTAACCGTCACTGTCGTCAGCGACACCGACAGCTCCATGGACGTGGGCGACAGTCGGCACGGGCCCGCGATACGGATCAGGCGTGGTTGCGAATGCGGGCCGCGTGTCGCGACCTTCGATTCCACCAGGTGGGTTGGCCCAATGCAACGTGGGGTCGACGGGGAGCAAGTGCGGCAGGAAGTGCCCGGCGGAGTCCTTCAACTCGTTGATCCACTTGATGCGCACCGGTCGACCCTCGTTCGCCTCGATCGTCAACGACGGGGCGTTGAAGATCCGCGGAGCGAGTGGGCTCAGGGCCTTCGCCGGGCCGTACCCCCACACGGTCGTGGCCGGAAGACCAGACGGAAGGATCTGCTGGTTGAACTGGCGAACGGCGATCTCGTAGTAGTCCACCAACTTCCCGTGGTCGACGAGCAGCCCGGCACGCGGCATCTGCGGAGGGATCAACAAAGGCGTCTGCCACTTCGGTATGTCCTCAGGGGCGAGCGCGCCCACCGGGAATCGGGGCCGCCCACAGCTGCGTCGTCCGCGTACCGTTGGTGACGAACAACCCAAGGGTGCCCATCGAGGTGAGCTTCAAGAATGCTCGACGATCGATCATCATCATCTCCGTCCACTAGTCCCAAAACTGCGATCCAGAGGTCGCATGAACAATCTGCCGCGATCGTCACTGGATGCTGTGCCGAGATCTACCAGCCCACGACCTCGACGCGAAAGGGTCGAAAGTCCAGGTGATTCGATGAATCTGCCTCTTGCCGACGTCATCGACGGCACCGACCTGTCTCCGATCGGATCCTGAACAGTTGGCCGACTCGGGTGACTCCGACGACCATGTCGTGATGAACGACGGACCCGATGCCGGGATCGAGCGATGCGACGTGTCTCGAGCCGAGGCATCCGGAGGAGAGATCGGGTTCTTCGGAGCTGTTTCGATCGGTGTCGGGGGCATGGTCGGCGGCGGGATCTTCGCCGTCCTCGGACTAGCCATCAGCGTGGGGCGAGGTGGCACCTTCATGGCGTTCCTCGTCGCTGGTCTCGTGGCATTGGTGACCGCGTACTCCTATGCCCGCCTCTCGGTCGCGTTTCCGTCGAAGGGCGGGACCGTCGAGTTCCTCAATCAGGCTTTTGGTTCGGGTCGGTTCGCGGGTTCGCTCAACGTGCTGCTGTGGTTGTCGTACGTGATCACGACGTCGCTGTATGCGTTCGCGTTCGGGTCGTATGGATCGACGTTTCTGCCCGGCACCGCCCGAGGAGTTGGCTTGCACGTCCTCATCAGCGGGGTCATTGTCGGCGTTGCCGTACTCAACGTGTTCAGCGCACGACTGATCGCGGCAGCGGAGGACTACGTCGTCGGCGCCAAGGTCGTCATCCTCTGCGCGTTCGTGCTCGCTGCGCTCCTCCGTGCCGACTTCTCCGCGATCCAGCCCCACGAATGGGCCAGCCCCGTCTCGCTCGTATCGGGGGGCATGTTGATCTTCGTCGCCTACGAGGGCTTCGAGCTGATCGCCAACTCGGCCGGCGACGTGCGCTCGCCGACCAAGACGATCCCGAGGGCGTTGTACACCTCGGTGATCTTCACGATCGTGCTCTACATGCTCGTCGCCATCGTGACCGTCGGATTGCTGTCGCTGTCGAAGATCGCGGGGTCGGCCGACTTCGCTCTCGCCGAAGCAGCGCGCGTCGTATGGGGGCGTGTCGGATTCAACCTGATCGTTGTCGCAGCACTCCTGTCGACAGCCTCGGCGATCAACGCCACGCTCTACGGCACCTCCCGCCTGACGGTCGTGATCGCGGTAGATGGCGAGCTGCCGAGCGCGCTGGAAAAGAAGGTCGCCGGCAAACCGCTGGTCGGTCTGCTGATCACGGCGGTGACATCGCTGTTGATCGCCAACGTGATCCCGCTCGCGGCCATCTCGTCATTGGCAAGTGCCGGCTTCTTGATCATCTTCTCCTGCACGAATGCGGCCAACGTCCGCATGGCCGATCGAACCAACAGCCGACGATGGCTCTCGTTGGTCGGTGTCGTTGTGTGCGCCGCCGCACTCGTCGCGCTGATCGTGCACATCTCGACGACCAGCCCGATGGACCTTGTCCTACTTGCTGCCCTGCTCGGGATCACGGTCGTCGGCGAGGTGACCTACCAGCAACGAGTCGCGATCTTCAATCGACGCGCTGCGGTGACTGCCAGACCTTCTGGTTGAGCGACCCCGCCCGGCACGACAGTCGCCCAAGCCGGACGGCTGGTGGCGTCGGCTTCGACCCGACAATCGAGAACCGTCGAGGAGCACCGACCGGTAGACGCCTGCATAGGCCGCTGCTGGAGCGGCCCATGTCCAGTCTCGTCGCATCGCAGTTTGCTGGATCCTGGTCCACCGATCGTTCTGGTTCCAAGCGTGGATCGCTCGATCAATCGCACCCGCAACAGACGCTGCGGAAGGGACTCGGGCGACGAAACCCGACCCGCAGTCGCCATCGCGATCGGCGTCGATCACCGTCTCACGAAGGCCACCGACGTCGGTGACGATGGGAATCGTCCCGTACGTCATCGCTTGGAGCTGGGTCAGCCCGCACGGCTCGAATCGGCTCGGCATCAACAGCATGTCGGCCCCGGCGATCAGTCGATGTGACGTGGTCAGGTCGAACCCTTCGAGCACCACGACGTGCTCGGGGTCGCGCGATGCCATGGCGCGCGCCGTTTCACAGACGTCGAACTGGCCGGCCCCGTGGATGACCAGCAAGCCGTCGTCGGACGCGATTCTGGCGGCGGCCGAAACGGCGAGATCGATGCCCTTCTGATGAGCCATCCTGGAGACCACGACCACCACAGGCCCCGTTCGCCCTGGTCGAGCCAGACGGTTCAGCAGCCGGCCGCGACACGCTCTTTTCCCGCGGAGGTCGGTCGCCGAATATGCAAAGGGGATGCGCACATCTGTCGAAGGGTTCCACGCCGATGGATCGATGCCGTTCAGGATCCCGCTGAAACGATCGGCGCGTTCGGCCAGCATCGCTCCAACACCGGCATCGGCTGCGGCACAGATCTCTCTGCGATACGCATCGCTCACGGTGACGACGGCGTCGGCACGGCGGACGGCACCCGCCAGCGGTACGCACGCATCCTGCAAGCGCATCGGCTCGGCGCGTGGGCCAATCCGATCGATCCAGCCAGCGGGGGCCGCGCCCTGATGGGCCAGGTTGTGGATGGTCAACACGATCGGTTGGTCGCTGCCGACCAAACATGTTGCGGCAGCGCCGTGCCAATCGTGCACGTGGACGACGTCTGGCTGGCGAAGAGCGACGAAGGCCGCCGCGCCGGCAGCGAACGTGAAGAATCGACAGGCGTTGTCCTTCCATGACTCAGAGGTCGATGGATCGACGTAGGGATGGGGCCGCCGTAGCGACGTGGAACCGATGAGGGCGACCCGGCCCACATCGTCGACGACTCCCGTCCGAACCCAGCAGTCCTCACACCAACTCGGCACGTGCACGACCTCGACGCGCTGATCATCGAGGTGGAACTCCCCATAGTCGGGCAGCACGACTTCACTCGACCAACCAAGCACGCTCATGGATCGGCTCAACCCGGCGACGGCTTCGGCGAGACCACCGACCTTGGCAATCGGATCACATTCGGCAGCGACGTGAAGCACCGTCGGCTGGCTCGACGGGCTCATACGCCGACCGGCATCTTGGCGACCACCACTCCGTGGGTCTCGCCATATCCATTCGGCTCGAACCATTCCGCATCCGGATCGTTGAAGAACTCACCGCCCTCGGCGAGGTAGCGAAAGCGGAGCTCTTCTCCTTCGGTCACCTCGACGGAAGCGGAACGCAGCCTGTTCGATCGTTTGACCAACGGCGTACGCAGCGGATCCCACGCGTTGAAGTCACCGACAACCGACACTGGCCGAGGATCATCGAGGCTGAACGTGATGCTCACGTGTGGATCGTCGCGGTGATGGTTGAGATTGATCATGAGGTGATCGTGAACGGCGGACGCTGCCATGGAGCTGAAGGCCGCTGAAGATGCCTTCAGCGATCTCTCGGTGGCGGTGGCGAGCATCCGGCCCGGCCAGTACCGTTCCCTGTCGCCACCGGGGGGTCGTGGTACTAGCCTCTTCCTCAACCTTTCGGGCC
>CAWDUI010000043.1:0-11626 GCA_963805445.1 Ilumatobacteraceae bacterium
CGGATCAGTCTCGCGCGGCCCCGTCGTGCCCACGCTTGAGATAGGCCAGCACCTGTGTCGATCCCACCGACGTGATCACGCCGACCGGCGCACCGTCTTGGGTCACGGCCACACCAGGCTCGTCGCCGTCGCGTTTGTCGAGCACCACGAGATGCCGCGGCGCCGTGGAACCTCGACTGTCCATTCGCTCCACCAGTTCCTGACCCGGGTAGCAACCCTTGGTGAAGCTGATCGCCACCTCGTCGAGGCCCGTCTCGGCAGGAATGGTCTCGCCGGGAACGATCTCAGCGCCCATCAGCGGCCACGCAGCGGCAATTCGGGCGTCGCCGTCGACGTCGGTGGAGGCTGCCGGGCTGTCCGCGATCGTGACCGTCGCCTTGACGCGAATCTTGAATCGGTTGAGTCGGGCATCGAGCACCGGCCCGAAACCGGGATCGGTGTCGAGCCGGAACGTCTCGTCGCCGGTCATGGTCACCCGTGCCAGAACGTCGACGCGTCCCGTGGGCTGCAGGAAGAACGTCCACCGCGAGTCGCCGACGGCCATCCCACGCAGGTCTTGTGAGGCCTGTGATTGCAGGTAGGTCGCCGCGTCGGGACCGTCGATCACGACGACATCACGACGATCACCGAGCCAGGTCGTGTCCATCACACCAGTGTTGCAGCACCGTCGCCGGATGCCACACTGTTGACATGGCAGATCTCGATCGCGTGGCCGTCCGCGTCTCCGACGGCCTCCGCAACACACTGGCGCGGGTCAGCACACTCGCACTCGGGATGGCTGCCGTCGCGGCCTTCATCGGCGCCGCAACCTTCGCGACCGGTCTGTGGATCTTCGATGGTTCCAGATCGACGTGGATCGTGATCGGCGGCGCGGCTGTGCCTGGCGCCGACCGTCGCCGCGCTGATCGCCTGGTTCTACGTCAGAACGACGGTGAAGGCGGCCCCTGCTGTGCTCCGCGATGTTCGCACGGTGCTCGACGATTCGCGCAGCACCGCCAACGTGCTCATCAACTACGACACCGGAGAACGGCTGGCCAACACCGCCAAGTCGCTCGGGTCGGTGCGGCTCGATCTGAAGGAGCGCCGCAAGGAGATGCCCGCGCTCTACGCAGGGATCCGGGCGATCTGCAGCGTCCCCGGCCTCGTGGCGATCGCCCTGCTCGGCACCCTCGCCGTCGGCGCGCTGGGCACCATCTTGCTGATCGGTGGACTCATCGACTGAGCCTGTGCGGTTCGGCGCGTCCGGAAACGTTCGCCCTGCGTTGCGCGCGTTGACGTTCGGGGCTTGCCCAGACGCGCCTGATCGGCGTTCGCAGCATCCGCCAAGAGATCGGTCGGGCGGCTCGAGCAGCGAAAATGGCGCACTGAGCCGGCGACTTGTATCCGTGGTTTGTCCGCTCGGCCCGGGTCGTCGACGGGCCAACGTTGGCTTTTGCAGTACTAGGCGGGCGTGCCGACGGCAGTGCGTTGAGCGGTCATGCGGCGCGCCGCGGGGACGGCAGCCAGCAAGGCAGCTGCCTTGTTGCGGCACTCCAGATCCTCCTCGTCGGGGATCGAGTCGGCGACGATGCCGGCTCCGGCCTGGAACGAGGCTCCGTGGGCGCCGACGAACATCGTCCGGATCGCGATAGCGGTGTCGAGGTTGCCACTGAAGTCGACGTAGCCGACCACGCCGGCGTAGGGGCCGCGCTTCACCGGTTCGAGCGCATCGATGATCTCCATGGCCCGCACCTTGGGGGCGCCGCTGACCGTGCCCGCGGGCAGCGTGGCCCGCAACACGTCGATGGGGGTCTTGCCTTCCACCAGTTCGCCGCTGACCTGCGACGTGAGGTGCATCACGTGGCTGTAGCGCTCCAGCGTCATCAACTCGTCGACGTGCACTGTTCCGAACTTGGCGATCCTGCCCACATCGTTGCGGGCCAGGTCGACGAGCATGATGTGTTCGGCAACCTCTTTGGGGTTCTCTTTCAACTCGCCCGCCATCCGCCGATCGTGATCGTCGTCGCGGCCGCGCCGGCGGGTGCCGGCAATCGGGCGGCTGATGACCTTGCGGCCGAGCACCTGCACCATCGGCTCGGGTGAGCTGCCGACGATGGTGATGTCGGGGTGGCGTAGGAAGTACATGTACGGGCTCGGGTTGACCTGGCGAAGCACACGGTAGAAGTCGAACGGGTCGGCCTCGAGGTCGATGTCGTAGCGCTGCGAGAGCACCACCTGGAAGATGTCGCCGTTGACGATGTGCTCCTTGGCGACCTCGACGGCTTGTTGAAAGACACCGTTGGCCATCGTGCTGCGGACGGCCGGCATCTCGTCGTCGGCCTGCGGCGGTTCCACGGGCACATATGCCAGCGGACGGGCGAGGTCGGCAACGGCGCGTTCGACGCGGCAGATCGCCGCGTCGTATGCCTCATCCAGTTCGTCGCTGCCCATCTCCAAGACGGGCACGCTCTCGATCAGGTACACCCGCTGGCGCCAGTGATCGAACGCCGCCAACGAACCGATCACGCTCATCGCCGCGTCGGGGAGGTGTCGGTCGTCGCGGGGCGTGTCGGGGAGGTGCTCCACCTCACGCACGACGTCGTACCCGAGGTAGCCCATCACACCGCTCTGCAGCGGCGGAAGATCGGAGATGATCGGCGCGCGGTAGATGCGCAGCAGTTCGTCGAGGGCAGCGAGCATGCCGCGATCGAGTGGCACCGACGACGGGACCGGGCCGAACGTGGTGATGCGGCCGTCACGGAGCTCGAGTGTGGCAACCGGGTCGCGCCCCACGAAGCTGTACCGGCTCCAGCGCTCGCCGTGCTCGACGGACTCCAGCAAGAAGCCAGAACCCGAGCCGACCAGCTTGGCGTACGCAGCGACCGGCGTCTCGAGGTCGGCCAGCACTTCGGTCCACACCGGCACGACCGTGTGCTGTGCAGCAAGACTGCGGAACTCGTCGCGGCTCGGCCGCATGCGCAGCCCCGTCATTCGCCGAACCGGCGGAAGAAGCACGAATAGGCGCCGGTGTGACACGCCCCGTTGCCTTCCTGCTCGACCATGAACAGCAGCACGTCGGCGTCGCAGTCGTAATAGGCCTCGCGGACGAATTGGCGGTCGCCGCTGGTGTCACCCTTGCGCCACACCTCTCGGCGACTGCGGCTCCAATAGACCATCCGACCGCTCTCCAACGTCGTTCGAAGTGTCTCGGCGTTCATCCACGCCAGCATCAGCACCGCCTTGGTCTCGACGTCTTGAGCGATGGCGGCCACGAGACCAGCCGAGTCGTACTTGATCGCCGAGAGCTGCTCGGGAGTTGGCTGGATCGTCACGCCGCGGGACATGGGCGACATGCTACGGCGAGGCGAGCGGACGCACCTCGGGAGATACCGCCAGCGACGCTGCTACAGATACAACCCTGTGCTGGCCTCGATGCGGGTCGCGGCCACCGCATGGATGTCGCGTTCGCGCAACATGATGTAGTCGTTGCCGCCGACCTCCACCTCGTAACGATCCTCCGGGCTGAACAGCACGCGGTCGCCGACTTCGGCGCTGCGCACGTTCTGGCCGAGCGCCACCACCTCGGCCCACACCAGTCGCTTGGAGATCTGCGCGGTCGCTGGAATCACGATGCCACCCGACGATCGACGCTCGCCGTCCTTCTCCGGGATGTGCACCAGGAGCCGGTCGTTGAGCATCTTGATCGGCAGCTTCTCGTTCTCCAGGGCCACGGCCGCAGGGTACCGCCGGGCGATTGCTTATGCCACCGCCGCCGAGATCCTGTCCATGACCTCGGGCGTCAGCAGTGGCAACACGTCGATCGCCGCAAAGTTCTCGGCGACCTGGCTGGCCCGGCTGGCTCCGGTGATCACACTCGAAACGTTCGGATTGGCGGCGCACCACGCGAGCGACAGCTGCGCCAGCGTGCAGTCGAGCTCGGCGGCGATCGGACGCAAGCGTTCGACCTTGGCCAGCGCAGCGTCGTCGGACAATTGCGATTTCAACCACTCGTACCCGGAGAGCGAGCCGCGGGAGTCCGCGGGAATCCCGTCTTTGTACTTGCCCGTCAACAACCCGGATGCCAGCGGGCTCCAGGTCGTGGTCCCGAGACCGATGTCGGTGTACAGCCTGGCGTACTCCTCCTCGACGCGCTTGCGGTCGAGCAGGTTGTACTGCGGCTGCTCGACCACTGGCTTGTGAAGGTGATGACGCTCGGCGATCTCCCACGCCGCGCGGATCTCGTCCGCTGCCCACTCGCTCGTACCCCAGTACAGCGCCTTGCCCGACGAGACGATGTCGGACATCGCCCACACGGTCTCCTCGATCGGCGTGTTCGGGTCGGCTCGGTGGCAGTAGATGAGATCGAGGAAGTCGACACCCATGCGCTCGAGCGAACCGTCGATTGCCTGCATGAGGTACTTGCGGTTCAACGTGTTGACCATGTTCGGCACTCGCTCGATGCCCCAGAAGAACTTCGAGCTCAGCACATACGTCTGGCGCCTCCAGCCGAGCTCGGCGATGACGCGGCCCATGATCGCCTCGCTCTCCCCCGCGGCATACGCCTCCGCGTTGTCGAAGAAGTTGCACCCCGCGTCGTGCGCGGTCTGCATGCACTCCATGGCTGCGTCGTCCTTCATCTGGTTGTCGAACGACACCCAGCTCCCGAACGACAACACCGACACCTGCAGTCCGCTTCGGCCGAGCCGGCGGTAGACCATCTTGTCTTTGGGTGATGTAGTGGGCATCGGGTTCTCCTTGGTGAGTCGGGGGCGTTTGATCGAGGGGATGGACGGGCCTCAGGCCGCCATGACGGGACGAACGGCGATGCCTGCTGCAGCCATCGCTGCTTTCGCGTCGGCGATCCCATGCTCGCCGAAATGGAAGATGCTGGCCGCCAACACTCCGGTTGCGCCGCCATCGATGATCCCTTCGACGAGGTGGTCCATGGTACCGACACCACCGCTGGCGATGACCGGCACGCCGACATTCTCGGCGACGGCCGATGTGAGGTCGATGTCGTACCCGTCACGCGTGCCATCGCGATCCATCGACGTCAACAGGATCTCGCCGGCACCGAGCCGGGCGGCCTGCAACGCCCAGTCGAGGGCGTCGATCCCCGTCGGGGTGCGCCCGCCGTGCAGGTAGACCTCGAATCCGAGCCCGCCAGGCCGTCGCTTGGCGTCGATCGCGCAAACACAACACTGCGAGCCGAACTCGGCGGCGATCTCGCTGATCAGATCGGGTCGCTGTACTGCTGCGGTGTTGACGCTGACCTTGTCGGCGCCGGCACGCAGCATTCGCCGGGCGTCATCGACGGTGCGGATGCCTCCGCCCACCGTCAGCGGGATGAAGACCTGCTCGGCGGTGCGATACACGACGTCGATCATGGTGTCGCGCCCGTCGGATGATGCGGTGATGTCGAGGAAGACCAGCTCGTCAGCGCCTTCGGCGTCGTACCGCGAAGCCAGTTCGACCGGGTCACCCGCGTCGCGCAACCCGATGAAGTTGATGCCCTTGACCACGCGACCCCTGGTCACATCGAGGCACGGAATGACACGAGCGACCCTCACAGACGCAGGACCCGCAATGCGTCGACAACGGTGAAGCGCCCTTCGTACAGCGCCTTTCCCGTGATGATCCCGGCGATGCCCGGCACACTGGCCAAGGCAGCGACATCGTCCAGCGACGAAACGCCCCCGCTGGCGATCACTGGTGCGGTGGAGTTCGCTGCAGCGGCAGCGAGCCCTTCGAGATCGGGACCCTCGAGCATGCCGTCGCGGGCGATGTCGGTGATCACGAATGCGCTGGCCGACGGATACCACGCCAATGCCTCGTCGAGCGAGATACCCGAACCCTCCGTCCATCCATGCACGGCCAACTCCCCATCGCGGTGGTCGAGACCGACTGCGACATCGACCACGTCCGCGGCCGCGTCGACGAGCTCCGGGTTTTGCACTGCGGCGGATCCCATCACGACTCGGGCGACGCCGGTATCGGCCAGCTGTTGCGCATCCGCGAGCGTGCGGACGCCCCCACCGGTCTGCACGCGCGCCCGGCCGGCAACTGCCTCGACGACGGCGGCAACCAGTGGACGGTTCCGCGGTGAGCCCGACTTCGCTGCATCGAGGTCGACGATGTGGATCCATCGACGCGCCGGCGTCGGCAAACGAACGAGCAACCGCAATCGGATCGCTGCCGTAGACGATGGCACTGCCGTAGTCGCCCTGGGTGAGGCGCACCACCTGCCCGTCGTGCAGATCGATCGCCGGGAACAGGTCGACCATCATCGGACGGACGCCGTTGCCGCGATGTGCACGAAGTTGCCCAGCAGTGCGAGGCCCCAGGTGCTCGACTTCTCGGGGTGGAACTGAGTGGCGAACACGTTGCCCTGCCGGAACGCTGCATTGACGACACCACCGTAAGTACATGTCGCCGCGATCGTCGAGGGATCGTCGGGCACCGCGTGCAGCGAATGCACGAAGTAGACCCACGCCTGTTCGGCGGGCAGGTCGGCGAACATGGGATCGTCGGGCAACGCAAGCGACAGCAGGTTCCACTGCATCTGCGGTCGCGGCAGCTCCGAACCCAGCCACTTGATCGTGCCAGGGATGATCCCGAGCCCAACCGCGGCGTCGTCTTCCTCGCTGGCGTCGAACAACATCTGCATCCCCACGCAAATGCCCAGGAACGGTCGACCCGAGTCGACCGCTTCCTCGACGGCATCTTCGAGATCAGCCTCACGCAACGCTGCCATGCACGCGCCGAACGCGCCGACGCCCGGCAGCACGACCGCGTCGGCCTCGGCGATCAACCCGTGGTCGACAGTGAGGCGGGCGTCGGCCCCACATCGCTGCAACGCTTTCTGCGCAGAGCGCAGATTTCCGATCCCATAGTCCAAGACGGCGATCAGCGGCTGTTCAGTCATTGCTCAGAGCACGCCTTTCGTCGACGGTACCTGTGCGCCTTCGACGCGCACCGCGTCGCGGAGGCACCGCGCCAGTCCCTTGAAGATCGCTTCGATGATGTGGTGCACGTTCCGTCCACGGCGCAAGGTGACGTGCAGCGTGATGCCCGCCGCGGTGGCGAACGAGGCAACGGCGTGCTCGGCCAACTGCGGATCGAACGCCGGATTTCCGAGCGGCAAGCACTCCGGCAACTCGACCTCCCACACCACGAAGGGCCGCCCGGAGAGATCGAGGGCCACCTCGACCAGTGCTTCGTCGAGCGGGTACAGGCCGCTGGCGAACCGGCGGACGCCGGCCTTGTCGCCGAGCGCTTGGCGGAAGGCCTCGCCGAGGCTGATGGCCACGTCTTCCACGGTGTGATGCGTGTCGATCTGCAGGTCGCCGCTGGCCGCGATGCGGAGATCGAACCCACCGTGTTTGCCGACCTGTTCGAGCATGTGGTCGTAGAACGGGATTCCGGTCGAGATCTCGGTCACGCCATTCCCGTCGATGTCGATGACGAGATCGATCGACGTCTCCTTCGTGGCCCGGTGGACCGTTGCCGTTCGGCTCATTGCACGATCTCCTCGATCGCCGCCAGGAACTCGTCGTTCTCGTCGACGGTGCCGACGGTGACGCGGAGGCAATCGGAGAGGCGCGGCCAACCGGAGCAGTCGCGGACCAGGATGCTGCGGTCGAGCAACTCCTGCCACACCTGTCGACCGGGCTTGCTCCGAGGCCGGAACAGGATGAAGTTGGCGCCGCTCGGGAACACGTCGAGGTCGAGTTGGCCGAGCCGTGCCGAGATCCGCTCGCGCTCGGTCACGATCTGGGCGACGCGGGCGTCCATCTCGTCGGTGAACTGCAAGGCCAATCGCCCGGCGATCTGCTTGGCAGCATCGAGGTGATACGGCAGCGCCACCTTGTCGAGCTCGGCAACCAGCCACGACGGCCCGACGAGATAGCCGAGTCGACTGGCCGCCATCGACCAGGTCTTCGAGAACGTGCGCGTGACGACCAGCGGTGTTGACTCGTCGACCAAACTCAACGCCGACCAATCGGCGAACTGCCCGTACGCCTCGTCGACCACCAACAACCCCGGTTCGGCGGCCAGCACCGACTGCACGTTGATGGGCGGCTCGACCAGCCCAGTGGGATTGTTGGGTGAGCACAGGAACGTGACGGCGGGTCGGTTCTGCTCGATCAGACGGACGGCAGCGTCGACATCCAACCGGAAGTCGGTTGCCCGCTCGCCTTCGACCACCGTCGCCCCGGTGAGCCTGGCGATGTGACCGTGCAACTGGTAGGTCGGTTCGAACGTCGCCACACGACGGCCGGAACCCCGTACGTCAGGAGCAGCGTTTGCAGCACCTCGTTCGAGCCGTTCGCGGCAAAGACCTGATCCGGCCGAACGTGATGTGAGTCGGCGATCGATGCCCGCAACGCCGACGCACTGCGATCCGGGTAGCGGTGCCACTCGACGCGTGACAGCTCGGCGGCGAAGGCGTCGCGCCAGGCGGCCGGCGGCGGCGTGGGCGCCTCATTGGTGTTCAGCCGAACGCGCACGTCGACCTGCGGCGAGTGGTACCCCTCGAGTGCTCGCAAGTCGTCGCGTACCGTCACCGAATGCACAGGTGGCCACGATACCGACAGCGTCGCCAACGAGGGAGCCTCGATTTGGGCTCGCTCGCCGCCAGACTGTGGCCATGAACGACCCCGTTGCCGCAACCCTGACGGTCATCGCCGAACACGTAGAGCGATATCGACAGCAACTCGCCGAGGTCGGTCCGTTGCAAATTCCAGTGGGCCGGGAGGATCTCCGCGCAGCAGTCGGCGAAGCCGAACAGGGACTGCGCAACGCCGAGCGATTGCTGCGGCGCGCACTCAAGCTGATCAGCTGAAACGGCCGGAAACACTAGCCCAGAACGCGGCGACAGCCCCGATGAACGGGGCCGTCGCTCTGCAATGCTAGGCGGCGGATCCCAGCATCGCCCGCAAACCAGGTGGCGGGAACCTGGTTGGTAGGGCCACTATACACCGATTCCAGGAGGGCGCAAGCGGCCACACTGAGTGGTATTCGGGTTACTTTCGTGACGCTCGGCGCGGCAGCTGCGACGAGGGACAGATGTCCTCCAGCGTGCATTCGGCACATCGCGGCTTCTTCGCATCGCACACTCGACGACCGTGCAGGATCATCCGCAGGCTGAATCGACCCCACTCCGACGGCGGCAGGAAGCGGTTCAGTTCGAGCTCCAACTTCACCGGGTCCTCGAGTGTGCTGAGACCGAGCCGCTTGGACAGGCGCAGCACATGAGTGTCGACTGGCAGCCCCGGCAGACCGAACGCCACGCTGCGCACGACGTTGCCCGTCTTGCGTCCGACACCCGGAAGGGTGACGAGGTCGTCGAGCTCGGTCGGCACGTCGCCCTCGAAGCGCTCGAGCAGAGCCTGTGCCATGCCGAGCAGGCTCTTGGTCTTGTTCTGGTAGAAGCCCGTCGGGCGGACGATCGCCTCGACGTCGGCCGGATCGGCGCCGGCGAGCTCGACGGGCGTCGGATAGCGGTGGAACAGCACGGGAGTCACGGAGTTGACCATCTTGTCGGTGCACTGAGCCGACAAGATCGTGGCCGCCAGCAGTTCGAAGGCATTCGTGTGGTCCAGCTCGCACACGGCGTCGGGATACGTAAGGGCCAGTCGTCGGGCCACCTCGATCGTCCGACCCTTCGGGGTGCGCGGCTTCGCCATGTCGTCGACACTATTCAACGAGCGGGTCAAACGCAGGAGCCTCTACGCCGACCGGGCATTAGCCTCGGGCCCATGTGGCGCATCGAGACACGGCGAGAGCTGAGCGATCACGACTTCGAAAGCGTCCAGCAGTTGCTCGTCGACGCAGCCAAACACGACGGCTTTCGTCCGCTGTCGGATCATCTCCGACTCGATCTCGCTCGCCGCGGCGGCACCGACTTCGCCGCCGTCTTGGCCTTCGATGCGGTCGACACCCTTGCCGGCTATGCCCAGTTGGCCCGGGCCAACCACTCGACCGCGATCGAGTTGGTCGTCGCCCCGGGCGAGCGCGCCCACGTCGCAGCGCTGACGCCGTTGCTGCTTCGCGCCGCGCTCGAAATGGTTGCCGGCGATGGCGGCGGCCGCATCTTCTGGTGGGTCCACCAGCCTGGCGACCATGTCGAGGCCATCGCTGCCGCAGCCGGCATGCGGTTGGCACGGCGGCTGCTGCAGATGCGCAGGACGCTGCCGCTCGAACAAACCACCACGGTCGAGACTCGGGCCTTCGACGTCGGACGAGACGAGGACGAATGGGTGCGGGTCAACAACGCGGCGTTCCACGATCACCCCGAACAAGGCGGCTGGACGGTCGATACGTTGCGTCAGCGAGAAGCCGAGCCGTGGTTCGACCCCGCTGGCTTCCGCCTGCACGAGCGCGACGGCCGCCTCGCCGCGTTCTGCTGGACGAAGGTGCACAGCGACACCACGCCGCCGCTTGGCGAGATCTACGTGATCGCCGTCGATCCGCCGTTCCACGGGCTCGGACTCGGCAAAGCGCTGACCATCGCCGGGCTCGATCACCTCGCCAGGCACGGGTTGCCCGTCGGGATGTTGCACGTCGACGCCGCGAACGGATCTGCTCTGTCGATGTACGAGCAACTCGGGTTCTCGATCCACCACGCCGACCATGCCTACGTTGCCGAGCTGACCGGCACCACGACGAACGGAATACAACTATGACCGGAGCAACTTCCATGACCGGCACGGCGGAGCCCGGCGACACGAACGGGGCGCTCCCGCGCTGGAGCGTGGCCGACGTGCACGAGTCGTTCCAATCGCGATCGTTCATCGACGAGCTCGAGCAGGTCGGGGCCGACTCGACTCGGCTGACGGCGTTGTTCGAGCAGCACGACATCCGCCGGTGCGACCCGAGGCCGGTCACCGCGGCGGATGGTCAAGCTGCCGACGCGGTGATCCGCGCCCTCAACGAGACCGAACAGCGCACGGACCTCGTCGGCGCGTACGTGTACGCCACCGTCACGACCGACAGCTTCGACGAGACGGCTCAAGGTCTGCTCAGCGAGCTCGAGGTGTTCGAGTCGCAACAGCGGCCGCTCTTCGCTCGCCTCGCGGACTGGGTCGACTCGCTCGGCATCGACGCACTGGCGACCGTCAGCACCGAAGTCGCCGAGCACCGCGGGCCACTCACGTTCCTGGCGGCCCGGGCGGAGCACCAGATGGCAGAGGTCGAAGAAGGTCTGTACGCCGAGTTGTCGACGACGGGATCGACGGCGTGGGAACATCTGCATTCCGACATCACCTCACAGCTCACCGAAGTGGTCGAGCTGCCCGGCGGGGCCACGACCATGCCGATGGCGGCAATCCGCGGGTTGGCGACCGATGGCGACCCGGAGGTACGCCGGCTCGCCCATGAGGCCGAGATGCGAGCATGGCCCACGGTCGCTGTCGCCTGTGCCGCGGCGATGAACGCTGTCAAGGGTGAAGCCAACATCATCAACCGTCGCCGGGGCTGGAACACCCCGATCGAGGCCTCGTTGTTCGCCAACAACGTCAGTCAGGCGACGTTCGACGCGATGCAGGGCGCCGTCGATGCGGCGCTCCCCGACTTCCGCCGGTGGATGCACGTCAAGGCCAGGTTGCACGGCCGCCCCGGTGCGCTGCCGTGGTACGACCTGGCC
>CAWDUI010000044.1:0-9273 GCA_963805445.1 Ilumatobacteraceae bacterium
CCGGGCCCCCCTGGCGCGCCGTTCCGCGAGGTGCTGGCGCGGTGCACGGTGTCGGCAGCGTCGAGGTCGACGGTCGTGGTCGCTGGACCATCGACGCCACCCACGATGTGCATGCGGAACTGCTCGCCGCCGTTGCTTGGGCGGGCTGGACCGTCAACCACTTCGTTCGTCGCGGGGCGGACCTCGACGCGATCTATCACCACTACTTCACCGGGAGGATCGCATGACCGCCAGCATCGCGTCGGCGCCAGAGGCAATCGTCGGGCCCAACGGGTTGCACGACCAAGTCGTCACTCAGCGGCTGCGAGGCGGTTGGCGAATCGTGGCCCGCAAGGAATTCGAGGACCACGTCCACTCGGTCCGCTTCGTAATCCTCGTCGTGCTCGTCGCGCTCGCAGGTCTAGCGTCCGTGCACTCCGCGAGCAGTCCGTCCGCTCCCGCGGCCAGCAGGCCCGACGTGCCGTCATCGTCTTGTACCTCTTCACGCTGGCACCCGACCGGGTTCCGGCTTTCTACGAGTTCATTGCAATCCTCGGGCCACTGCTCGGCATCGCCTTCGGGTTCGACGCTGTCAACGGCGAACGCTCAGCGAACGTTGCCACGCCTGGTTGCCCCCAGCCGATCCACCACGATGAGGTGATCAACGGCAAGTTCGTTGCCGGCCTCGGCGCCATCGCCTTGGCCCTCGGGGCCGTCATGGCCGTCGTCGTCGGCTACGGGATGCTGCGACTGGGCATCGGGCCGACGACCGGCGAAGTCATTCGGATGATCGCCTTCTTCGTCGTCGCCGTGGTGTACATCGCGTTGTGGCTGGCCTTGGCGACCGTCTTGTCGGTGCTGACTCGGCGCGCGGCAACGGCGGCGCTGGCAGGAATCGCCGCGTGGTTGGTCTTCACGTTGTTCGGCGGATTGATCGCCGGATTGGTGGCAGACACCGTTCACCCCGTGCCGACCTCCAACCCGACAGCGGAGGTCGTGCTGGCCAATGCTCGCCTCGAGCAGAACGTGCGGCGCTTCTCGCCATCGGAGCTGTACCAGGAAGCCACCAATGTGCTGCTGAACCCCTCGAAGCAGTCAACGGGGCTGGTGATCGAAGACTCGAGCGCGCAGGCCCTGCCAAGCACGCTGTCGCTTTCCGAAAGCCTGGTGCTCGCCTGGTGGCAGGTCGCCGCCCTCGTCGGCGGTCTCGTCGCGCTGTTCGCCGGGGCGTATGCGGCCTTCATGCGCCAAGAAGTTCGGGCCTGACGCCGGCCGTGTCGAGGAATGTGCTGGGAGTCGGATGACGAACGTCGTCGGCGCCGCAGAAGCCAACTCGACTCGACCGCCGTCGGATCGCAACAGGTTCCTGGCCAAGAGCAACCCCATCCCGTTGCTGCGATGATCTCGACCGATCTCGTCCTCCAGATGACCCTCGTCACTGATCGCGATCTCGACTTCGCCGCGGGCGTCGCGGACCACACGCACCTCGACGTCGCCACGGCCGTGCACCAAGGCGTTGTCGAGGAGGATCTCGATGCTCTGGGTCAACGCCCCGGCGGTCACATCAGCCTCGACCACCGGGGGGCTGACGATGCTCACCTTGCGGCCGGCGCGCTCGAACTGTGTGGATATCTGGTGCACGTAGCGGTTGACGAGCGCGGCGACATCGGTGCGAGCCGGTGTGGCCGTTCGCCCGGTTCTGGCCAGGTTCAACAGTTCGTTGATGCGATCGTCGAGGCCGGCGACCTGGGTGAGCGCCTCGGCAGCTTCACGCCGTGCCACAGGATCGGAGCTGTCCGCAATCAGCTCCAGGCTGATCGCAATGGCCGTCAGGGGCGAACGAAGCTGATGGCTGGCGTTCGCACTGAACTGGCGCTCGGCTGCCATCAGCTCGGCGACGCGTTTGCCACTGTCCTCGAGCGCCACGGCAATCGCGTCGACCTCCGACACGCCACTACGCGGCGCGGCGACCCGGGCATCGCCGCCACCGAGCGCCGCGGCCGCCCGTGCCAGGCGATCGAGCGGACGACTGAGGTGGCGGGCCTCGAGCAGGGCGGCCAGGGCGGCGACCGCGGCGACGATGAGGCTGAGGAGCACGATCATGTTCCACGCCTTGCGCACGCGGTGATCCACGGGTGCCCGGTCGGCCGATACAACGGCCGAGAGGTCGGCGCCTTGTACTGCGACGGTCATCACCGCGTCGGCAAGCACCGGCCCGGTGCGGGCCACGACTGCTCCGCTGGAGTCCCGCAGCACGACCTCGGTCCCCGCTGGCGCCAGTCGTTCGACGTCAGCGGTCGTCAGGAATCCCTGCTCGATCAGTCGGTCGGTCAGCGAGATGATCATCGTCTCGGCTTGCGCGGTCAGGCGCAGCCGGGCGTTGACGCGAACCTCCTTGGAGAACAGAACGCCACTCGTGATGCCGGCGATCGCCAGGATCGCCACGACCAGAGCGAGACCGGAGCGAACCATTCGACTGCGCAGCCTCGTGCCCACGGGCCTAGATTCGCGCGTCCGGGGCGGGAAGGGTCAGCGGATGGCAGAGCTGTTATTGGTCGAAGATGACGCAGCGATTGCTGGACCGTTGCTGAGAGCCCTTGAACGGGCCGGGCATGCGACACGCTGGGTCACCACCGGTGGCGATGCCGAGGTCGCCGTGTTCGACACCCAACCCGAGCTCGTCGTGCTCGATCTCGGCCTGCCCGATATCGACGGCCTCGAGGTGTGCCGCCACCTGCGCAAGGCTCACGATCATCTGCCGATCATCGTGCTGACCGCCCGACGCGAGGAGCTCGACATCGTCGAGGGGTTCGAAGCCGGCGCCGACGACTACATGACGAAGCCCTTCAGGCTCAGCGAGTTGCTGGCCCGCATCCGGGCGCGGCTACGAGCCGTCACCGCGACTCGCCTGGAATCCGAGGACGTCGCCGTCGATGTCGCCGCTCGCCGCGCGTGGCAAGGCGATCGGGAGCTCGGACTGTCGACGAAGGAGTTCGACCTGCTTGCCGAGTTGGTGAGGGCCGCCGGGACCGTGGTCAGGCGCGAGCAGCTGATGGACAAGGTGTGGGGCACCGATTTCGTCGGCAGCACCAAGACACTCGACGTGCACATGGCCTGGCTGCGGCGCAAGTTGGGCGACGACGCAGCCGCGCCGCGATACATCACCACCGTGCGGGGCATCGGCTACCGGTTCGAGGAGTCCGCGTCGAGCCGATAGCCGCCGCCGGCCACGGAGTTGATCGACGGGGACCCGGTCCGGGTGCCCACCAACTTGCCGCGCAACGAGCTGACGTGCACGGCGAGAGTGTGGGTCGACTTCGACCAGAAGGTGTCCCACACCTCGGCCATCAGCTCGTCCTTGGTCACCGCTTCCCCGGCGCGCGTTGCCAACGCGGTCAACAGGTCGAACTCGCGTGCGGTCAGCTCCAGGCGCTCGCCGGCCACCGTCACCCGGCGGGCCCGGCGATCGATCTTCAACGTGCCGACTTCCACGACAGCCGACGAGCGATCGAGATGCCGCCGAATGCGGAGCGTCAACACAGCGAGCGAGAACGGCTTGGTCACGTAGTCGTCGGCGCCCGCGTCGAGCGCGTCGACGACATCGAGCTCGTCCATGCGGCCCGTGACCACGATGATCGGTCGGTCGGGATGCCGGGCGCGTAGCTCTCGGCACAGCTCCACACCGTCGCCGTCGGGCAATCCGAGGTCGACCAAAGCAATGTCGTGGTCGTCGACGGCCAACGCCTCGCGTGCCGACGACACGCTCGTCGTGTCGAACCCGCCACGGGCCAGCCCGCGCTCCAACGCCTGTCGCACTCCTCGTTCGTCTTCGACGATCAACACCTTCGGCTGCGACCTCGTCACGTTGCAGAGCATGCCCGATCCGAGGCCGCTACCAGCATCACGCCGAGCTGTCCGGGGAGGAGTCGCCATGCCGACGCTACCTGGCTGACCCTCGGCCAAGCCGCGAGCTGACTCGGCCGAGGGTCACACCGCAGCATCAGTTCTTCGTCGCGTGGTCCTTGACCTTGTCGACGAGATCCTCTGCCTTGTCTTTGGTGTCTTCCAAGAACTCCTTGGCCTTGCCGGCCTTCTCGTCGGCCTTGCCTTGCTTCTTCAGGTCCTTGTTGTCGGTGAGATCGCCGACGGCCTGCTTGACCCTGCCCTTGGCTTGATCCAAATTGTTGTCCATGATGTCTCCTCGTTGATGATGAGCGATTGAGCCGACGTAATACCCTCGGAGTCCCACCACCAAACGTTTGCCACGCGACGTTTGCGGCCCCGCCACGCCGGGTACCACCAGAATCATGTTGCTCGCATCCGGTATCTACGTCAGCGGGGGCCTCATCGGCCTCATCCTCCTCATCGTCATCATCGTGCTCATCCTCCGCTGACTCATGCGCCACGATCGCGAAGTTGAGATCGCCGTGATCACCGACCACAATGGCGACGATGCCAAGTCGTCGACGTCCTAAGGCTCCGCCGCCACGCCCGCTCTCCGACGCCGAGCGCTTTGCCCAGAGCCTTCGGGACTCCGCGGAAGCCGATCGGCGCGCCAAACAGGCTGAGATCGATCGCAAGGCGGAAGTACAGCGTCGCAAGCTCGAGGCGGCGGAGATGGCCGATCGCCTGAAGCGCGCCCAGGCCGCGCACCATCGCGCTGTCGAGTTGGTGAAAGAAGCGACTCGAACCGGCAAGGGAGCGGCTGCTGCCGACCTTGCCTGGCGGGAGGCCAAGGCCGAGTTGCTGGAGCTGGAAACCGGCAAGCGCCCGGCGTGGGCAGCGCGGCCAGCCGAGCCGAACGAAACAACCGAGCCATCAGACACGGCAGAGACCGCTGACGACTGAGCCGCCGGAACAACGTGCGGAGTGTTTCACGCCCACCTGCGTGCCTCGAAACACTCGACACGGCCTTTGCGAAGATCGCTAGAGCAAGCGGCGGTCGGCGGCCCAGGCGGTGAGTTCGTGCCGGTTGGAGAGCTGCAACTTGCGCAGCACCGATGAGACGTGGGTTTCGACGGTCTTGACCGAGACGTGAAGCCGTGCGGCGACCTCCTTGTAGGTGTATCCCCGCGCAATGAGCCGCAGCACCTCTTGCTCGCGTTGGGTCAACCGATCCAACTCGGGATCCGAGGTGACCGGGACGGACCCGGCGAATGCATCGAGCACGAAGCCGGCAAGGCGTGGGGAGAACACTGCGTCACCGGCGTGCACACGGCGGATGGCGTCGAGCAACTCGTCGCGCGTGATCGTCTTGGTCACGTAGCCGCGGGCCCCGGCGCGGATCACCCCGATCACGTCGTCGGCGGCATCCGAGACCGACAGTGCCAGGCACTTCGTGTCGGGCAGGTCAGCGCCGAGGCCTTCCAGGATTGCCCGCCCCCCACCGTTGGGCAGGTGCACGTCGAGCAGGACGACGTCGGGCTTGGTCGCCCGGATGGCGTCGATCGCCTCATCGACCGAACCGACATCGCCGACGATCTCGACGGCGTCGCCGATCTCGGCCTTGACGCCGGAGCGAAACAGGGCGTGGTCATCGACCACGAACACACGGACGCGACACGTCATCGCGGCACCGACAGCTCCCACTCGGTGCCGGCGCCCGGCGATGAATCGAGCATTGCCTTGCCTCCGGCGCGCTCGAGGCGATCCCGGATCGACATGGCGATGCCACGACGGTCGTCGCCGATCGTTGCGGTCGCGAACCCGACGCCCTTGTCGCGCACGAACGCAGTGATCGTGGTCGGTTCGACTTCGATGTAGACGCTGACCAGATCGGCCTCGGCGTGCTTGGCCGCATTGACCGTCGCCTCGCGCACGGCCAACAGCAGCGCGTCGACGGCGGGCGTCACCTCGACGTCTCCGACCACGACGAGATCAACCGGCATCCCGTGATCGAGCTCGACCTCGGCGGCAATGCCCTCGGCCCGGGCGCTCAGCGAGCCGACGGCGGCGCTGGCCTTCACGTCGTACAACCAACTGCGTAGTTCTCGTTCCTGGCGACGCGCCAGCATGACCATCCGACGCGGATCGGCCGCGGCTCGCTGCATCAGCGCCAACGTCTGCAGCACCGAATCGTGCAGATGTGCTGCCATGTCATTGCGCTCCTGATCGCGGATGCGGGCCCGCTCCTCGTCGCGCAACTGCGTGGTCAGCCGTCCGACGTACGGACCGATCAACACCGCTGCACCGGCGAGCGCCATCGCCAAAGCGGCGAGCGCTGCCGGCAACTGATGCACGCGCACGCCGCGCGCAACCAGGGCGACGACCCCGGCCAGCGCCAATGCCACACCACCCAGGGCCCGCAACGGCGTGGCCCGCCCCTGCAACACGCGTTCCAGTGGGTCACCCTCCGGATGCGACTCGCGGCCGTGGTACCACAGCAGCGCCGAGCCCGTCGAGACGATGACGGCGGGCACCATGATCGCGTCCCCCGGCCACAGGCCGATGTTGCCGCGGTCATCAGCAAGCCACCGCCCGCGGCGGCGACGGCGAGCGATCGCGCCGAGACGATCGCGTGGTCGGGTTCCGGTGGCAGCGGCAGTTCGTCCGGCGGAGTGCTGAGCGCGAACGCCGCCATGTACAGCACCACGCCGACACCGCCGGTCAGTGTCAGCACCAGCAGGGCGACGCGCACCACATAGCTGTCGATGCCGTACCGGCGGGCAATCCCGCCGCACACGCCGAACAGCATGCGGTCGGTCGACGAACGAGCGAACTCGATCCGATGGTCGCCGCGCGGCGGAGCGGGCGTGGTGTCCATGCGCATATCGTGGCATCGAATGGGTCCCGGCACATCAGGTGGCAACCCTGATCCCCCGCGACCGCACTCAGGGTTCAACCAGGGTGATCCCCGATGGCGTCGGCCGCCGCGCATCCGTACCGTGCAACCCATGAGCAATCTCGAGACGGAGCCGGCCGCGCTGCCACCGCCCACCCCTGTGACCGCGCCGACCCCCGAGCGGCGCTGGGCGCGGTCCGACGAGCGGATCGTGCTCGGTGTCGCCGGCGGTTTGGGCCGCGCCCTCGCAATCGATCCCCTGTTCGTGCGCATTGCGTTCGTCGTGCTGGGCCTGTTCAGCGGCGTCGGCATCTTGATGTACGTGGCCGGGCTGGCGCTGCTCGCCGACTCGCCGACGTCGCCGCCGCCGTCCACTGCCCGCCGGGTCGGCGGCGGCATTGCCGTGTTGTTGTCGTTGCGTTGGCTGTTCAACGGCGATGCCCGCTTGCCGGGCGCCGGGTGGGTCGTGGCGATCGGCCTGCTGGGGGCCGCCATCGCCCTGTGGCGCGGCCGGACATCGGTCGAACCACTCCCGCCGCCCGCAGCAGCCGATGTGCGCACGGATGCCTCCGGTGGCTCCACCGCTGAGCGCTGGGATGCCTTGACAGCTGAGCGCCGCCGGCGACCGCGCCCGCCGCGCTCGCCGTTGGGATTGTTGACCATCGGTGCGGCGACCGTGATCGGTGCCCTGATCTGGCTGCTCAATGCAAGCGCCGGCAACCGCGGGGCGTGGGCCTTCGGCTGGGCCACGGTCGTGCTCGGCCTTGGCATGCTGGTCGGCACGTTCGCCGGCCGCGCCCGTTGGTTGATCGTGCCGGCGTTGGCGACGACGGTTGCGGCCGTGGCTGCCTCGGCACTCAGCTTCGCCGGCGTCGGCCTCGATCATCGGTCAGGAGATCGAACCGAGTTCGTCGGCGACGGAAGCGCCGTGGCCGCCCGGTATCGCACCGGCATCGGCAGCTTCGAGTTGATCCTCGCCGACTTCACCGGCGACACGACCGAAGTCGATGTCGGTGTGGGCAACCTCACCGTCGTGCTGCCCGACGCTGCCCGGGTGGAGATCGATGCCCGCGTCGGGATCGGGTCGATCGAGGCGCTGGGATCGACGAGCAACGGCTATCGGCGCTCGCTGACCCTCAACGACAACACCAACGGCACGAAGCTGATCAAGCTGAAGCTGCGAGTCGGTGTGGGCCACCTCGAGGTTCGCCGTGGTTCGTTCTTCGACAGCATCCCACCGATCACTGTGCCGACCTTCCGACCCGACGCGATCGCCAAGCAGTTCTTCGGCGACGGGACCGTGCTGTTCGTCGACGGCTCGATCGACTTCGGCGACGGGCGCCGGATCGAAGCGGACGGTTCGTACCAGATTCCCATCGTCGAGCAGTTGGGCGACGGTTCGGTGCGACTCGACAACGGCGCAGTGATCCGTGTCGACGGCGTGGTGATCACGCCGGGTGGCTTCACGATCCCACGACCCAACCCTCCCCTATCCCCAGGGGCGACCACGACATCGATCTTGGCGGCCACGACCACGGAGGTCACACCGTGAAGACCCATCGATTCGATCCGATTTCGGCAGTCTTCGGGGTATTGGCGATCATCGTCGGTATCGCCGCTGTCAACTTGCGGCTCGGCAATGTCATCAACGATCGCCCCGATGCGCTGATCCCGCTGTTGGTGCTGACCGCCGGCCTGCTCGCGGTCATCGTCGCGGCCAGGCGGTCACTGCAAGATGTTGACCGCTCGAGCGACGACCAGCACGACCGTGCCGAGTGACACGATCGATTGCAGCATCATCGCCATCTTCGCCCAGCGTGCCAAGGGCAGCGTGTCTGTCGGGTTGAACGCCGCGGCGTTGGTGAACGACAGGTACAGGTAGTCGAAGAACTCCGGCTGCCACTCCGCCGGCGAGAGGTCGGGTGCAGTCATCTGTGGGAACAAGAAGTCGGGGTACGACTTCAACGCCTGCGCCCGTGCGGCAGGGCCGCCACGGTCGAGGTTCCAGTACCACATGCCGAACACGATCACGTTGGTCAGCCAGATCGCCCCACCGATCAGCAACAACGTCGTGGCGTCGTCGTGCGACTTGCCGCGCAACAGCGCGGTGATCAGCCGGCCGGCCGACCCGGCGTTGGCCAGTGAGATGACGGCGATCAGCAAGATGCTGATCGTCCGCAGTTGCGGCGAGTGCCGGGTGATGCGCCGCGGGTGAGCCACCGACAGCCCAATTGCCAGCATCGTGTCCAGCGTCGGCAACAACCACGACGGTGGGACCTCGTACCGGTCCGGCAGGGCGACTTGCAGGCCGGCGCGGCGACGACGGCGAGGCGCACCGGCCATGTCGATTCGCCGTCGGTCAGGCGCCGCCACGCAGGCACGATGACGGACATGGGGATGCGCGCGCCGGGCGGGGAGAGCCAGCAGGCACTGAAGAGATCGTTAGCATGCCACGTTGGGTCGTCCGCTCGATCCCCCGGATCCGTCACCCGCAAAGTCTCCCACGACCGAGG
>CAWDUI010000045.1:0-10209 GCA_963805445.1 Ilumatobacteraceae bacterium
CGCACGACGCCGGCTGGTCGGGGTGGCCGTTGTAGCACGGCAGGTCCGGTATCCCGAGCGACGCCGGGCCGTCGAACTCGCGCAGGTTGTCGGGAAAGCCAGGGGCCGCCTTCCCGAGCAGCTGTCCATGCGCCGTGGCGTAGGCCTTGTAGATGTGCGCCGGCTCGTCGGGTGACGCGAAGCGCGGCACCCCGATGGCCCACGTGAACACGACGACGAGTACGGCGAGGAAGTAGCCCGTGACGCTGCGCAGCGCAGCGCCCGAGATCACGCGGCGAGCCCCTCGAACAGTTCGAGGTACCGGCCGGCGACGACCTCGGCGCGGAAGTACCGGCTGACGAATTCGAACTGGCGCTCGGCGACCTCGGCGCGGAACTCGGCCGATGACAACAGGTGACAGATCGAGTCGGCGATCGCTGCCGGCTCGGCACTCTCGACGATCTGCAGTTCGGGCCACTCGTCGAGGTCGATCCCGGGGAACACGTCGCGACGCACACGGGCGAAGATCGGCACATGCGCCGCCATCACCTCCATCGTGGTGATGCCCAACCCGTGGCCGTCGAGATCGTGCGACTCGACCGTCGCCGCAGCGAGGTAATCGGGAACCTCGGCATGGGCGACCCGGCCCGTGACGATCACGTGCTCGGCGACACCCAGTTCGTCGGCGAGGCGTTGGAACTCGTCGTAGTACACCTCGCCCACCACCAGCACCCGCACGTCGGGGAACTGGGCGGCGATCCGTGGCAGGGCCTGGATCAGCGGCACCCGGCTGCGAATGGGGATCACGTGACCGAACGACAAGATGATCGGACGGTCGCCGAGACCGAGTTGCTGGCGGACCCGGTCGCCGTCACCGGTCGCAAATTGATCGACCCGGAGCGTCGCCGGGATGAACTGAACCGGCCCGCGGCGCGGCTTGTACCGCCGCTGCGCCATCTCGCACACGTAGCGATCGACACCGACGACCAGCGGCCGTCCGAGCGAGTTCAACAGGCGCAGCGCGGTGCGATCGACGGTCGAGATGAAGGCACGCAGCACCGGGTTGGTGTGCATCAGCGGCGTGTGCACCGTCAGCACCCTCGGCACGTGACGCCGCCAGGCGACCCACGTCGTGACGAACGTCAGATCGAAGAACTGGCCGTTCTGGTGCACGACGTCGGGCCGTACCTCGTCGAACAGCCGCTTGATGCGGCGGATCACGCCGGGACGGAACGACGAACGGCAGCGCGTAGTTGAACGCCAGGCTTCCCGGCGTGACCGACCATGCAGGAAGGCGCACGACATGGATGCCGTCCATCTCCTCGCGCTCGGGCGACCCCGGCACGGCGGTGGTCGCCACCCACACCTCGTGGCCCTGCTTGACGTACTCGCGGGCGACGTCGAGCGAGAAGTGGGCGCTGCCGGTGGTGCGCGGCGGGAAGAAGCTGTTGACGACGAGGATCCTCATCCCGGCGCTCACCGTGGCGATCGTGACCGTCTCGTTGTAGATGAACCACTTGCCGAAACGGCGTGGCAACGGGAACGACGAGATGCGCTCGATCACCAGTCCGCATCGCTCTGCCAAACGCGTGATCTCGGCCTCGTCGATCAGCCTCACGTGGGTCGGGTCCGAAGCCTGACCACGTTCCTGCGGGTTGATCAGCACGACACGGGCGTTCGGCGCCAGGTACGGCAGGTACGTCCTCAGCAGGTCGACTCCGGTGGGTTCGTCGAGGTGCTCGAGCACGTGCGCGCACAGCAGCGTGTCGAACTGCCGGCCGTCGTGATCACCGCCGTAGACCCTGGCGAACACGTCCGGCCGATAGGCCTGCAGGCCCTTCTCGCGGCACGCTGCGATCGCCGCCGCGTTGGGATCGACTCCGACCCCACGAGGACGGATGAAGGCAAGGCAGCGGCCGATGCCGCAACCGACGTCGAGCACCCGCCCGGTGGCCAGGCGTCGCACGTTCC
Organism: Ilumatobacteraceae bacterium; assembly: GCA_963805445.1. Taxonomy (GTDB): domain Bacteria; phylum Actinomycetota; class Acidimicrobiia; order Acidimicrobiales; family Ilumatobacteraceae; genus JAENVT01. Next base: position 1,951 of record CAWDUI010000045.1, read on the forward strand.
AGCGATACGGGTTCGGCACGAGGCGCTTCCACCGCCGCCCACTGAGACGTTGCAGGCGGCGGGCGTAGTCGGCATCGGTGGATGTCATCGGTGCACCATCGACGGGTTCACCGAGGGTCGACGTCGCGGGCCGACGCCCCGACCTGGTCGATCAGTGCATGTGGCAGCAGCAGCGTGTCGCGCTCGGCGTCGACGTCGGCTCGCCCTTCGATCAGCGCCACGAAGTGAGCCAGTTGCAATTGCAACGGCTCGCCCGGGTGCCGCACGACCGGGATCTCGATGATCGTCTGCTGGCTGTAGCCGGCGTCCTCGTCGAACCCGGACTCCTGCACATGGCGGTAGATCGTGATCGATTGACGCAGCAGATCGACCTCGATCAACCGACCGAGCTCGCCGATCGTCAACGAACGGATCTTGTGCTGGGCGATCCGCGACACCGACAACGACGCGATCTGCCCTCCCGAGAACCGCAACGTTGCTTCGGCGACGTCCTCGCTGCTGGTGGTGCTGCGCGGCTCGAAGTATCCGTAGTGCCCCGTGAGGGTCGCCGGCGCTTCGCCCATCAGGCGCACGACCAGATCGATGTCGTGGATCAACAGATCCGACGCCACCCCGGTTCGGATCCGCTCCGCATACGGCGAGTGGCGGACGGTCGAGATGTGGACCGGCTGGCGGGCGATCTCCGCTGCGGTCCGCACGGCGGGGTTGAACCGCTCCAGCAAGCCGCACATCAGCACCGAACCCTGACGGCGCGAGCCGTCGATGATCTCCTCGACGTGGGCGAGCGTGTCGGCGATCGGCTTCTCGACCAGCAACGGCAGGCCCGCCTCGACGATGGCCATGGCGTAGCCGTGATGGAACTGCGTCGGCGCGGCGATGACGATCGCGTCGACGCCGGCGATCTCCGGCTCGGGCACCCACTTGGTCGAGAACCGTTGCGCGACGCGCTCGCCCGCGGCGCGATCCGGGTCGGCGACCCAGGCAAGGTCGGTGGCCTCGGAACCCGCCAGCACGCGGGCGTGCAGCGATCCCATCGACCCCGCGCCGATCAGCCCGACGCGCAACGTCATCCGTGGTCTCCGAGCAGGGTCGTCATGGTGGTGACGATGCGGTCGAGATCGCCCTCCGACAGGTAGGGGTGCACCGGCAACGACAGGCATGTGGCGGCGACCTCGGCAGCGACCGGCACCTCGTCGACCACGACCTGCGGATGATCGCGATAGCAGTCGTAGTCGAACACAGTCCGCGGATAATAGATGCCGCAACCGATGCCTGCGCCGGTCAACGCGTCGACCAGATCATCGCGACCGAGCCGGGCACCCTCACCGATCAGCACCGTGTACTGATGCCACACGTGATGGCGACCCGGCAACGTCTCGGGAACCTGCACACCGGGCAGGCCCCGGAGACCTTCGTTCAACCGGCCGGCGTTGCGTTGGCGCGTGGCGACCTGCTCGGCGTACCCGGTCAACTGAGGCAGGCAGACCGCCGCCTGCAGGTCGGTCAACCGGAAGTTGTTGCCCGCCATCTCGTACACGTAGCGCTGGCGCATGCCCTGGTTGCGCAGCACGCGCAACCGATCGGCCACCGCCGCGTCGCTGGTGGAGATCAGGCCACCTTCGGCGGACGTGAGGTTCTTGGTCGCGTACAGCGAGAAGCACCCGATCCCCCAACTGCCGGCCGAGCGTGCGCCGATGCGGGCCCCGTGGGCCTGCGCGGCGTCTTCGACCACGCGCCAGTCCTCCCGCCGCTGCAACATCGACGAGGCGGGGCATGTCGGCGCACTGACCGTAGAGGTGCACCGGCAGCAGCACCTTCGTGCGATCGTTGACGACCGAGTCGACGGCGCCCGGGTCGATGTTGAAGTCGGCCGCATCGATGTCGGCGAACCGCGCCGTCGCGCCGCTCTCGATGATCGCGTTCAGCGTGGCGACGAACGTGAACGGGCTGGTGACCACCTCGTCGCCGGGTTGCAGGTCCAGCATCTGCAGCGCAGCGATGAGGGCCGTGGTGCCGTTGTTGACGGCGACGACATGGTCGACGCCGATCAGCTCGGCGAACTGCTCTTCGAGCCGCTTGACCAGCGGTCCTTGGGCGATGATGCCCGACCGCAACACGCTGAGCACGAGTTCTTCGACCTCGACATCCAGGCGAACCGTCGTGATCGGGATCGCGGGGAGGACTGGAGGGAGATCGACCGGCACGGAGAGGGAACGTTAGCGTTTCGGGCCATCGAGCCGGTGCTCTCGGCGGCCCCCGTCAGGTGGCGCAGTCCGCGCAGACCGGGTCCTTCGGCGGGATTGCGTCGCGCGACACGACCTTGCCGCACCGGCACACCCAGCCGAGGTGACGTGCCGGTGTACCGGCGACCAACTGGTGAGCAGCCACATCGTGCGTGACCGTGGCCCCGGCCGCGACCATCGAGTACTGCGCCAGGGTGACGCCGCACACGATCGTTGCGTTGGCGCCGATCGACGCGCCGTTGTGCACATGTGTCTCGGTCACCTTCCAGTCGGCGTTGAACGCGCGAGGCACGAGATCGTTGGTGAACGTGGCCGACGGGCCGACGAACACGTCGTCGCCGATGTGCACGCCGTGGTACACGCTGACGTTGTTCTGCACCTTGCACCGATCACCGATGACCGCCTCGGTGTCGACGTAGACGTTCTTGCCGAGCACACAATCGCTCCCCACGCGAGAGCCTGCTCGAACATGAGCGTGATGCCAGACGCTGGTTCCCCCGCCGACGTCGGCGCCGTCTTCGACGATCGCCGTGGGGTGGACGTAGGGACCCGTTGCCGACATGGCCGAGACGTTAGCGAAGCAAGGAACCCGCTTCACCGCCACGGGCGTGCGTAACGTACCGACATGGCCAATCGGCGGATCCGGCTCACCACCTCGATCTCCGACCAGGCCATCCGTGCCTGGCCGGCAACGTTGGCGTTGGCGCTCACCCTGCTGGTCTGCACCTGGGTCTTCGGCGTGCCTCGGTACGGCGCGCCCGACGAGGTCGCCCACACCACCAAGGCGTACGGCACGGCGCACGGCGAGACGATCGGTTCACCGGTTCCCGACCTCAGCGCATTGACGCGGTACTTCGACGTTCCTGCCGGGATGATCACCGGCGACCCGTGCTTCGCGTTCCACAGCGATGTCACCGCGGCGTGCGCCGTCGTGAACAACGACCCGCAGATCATCCAATACGCCACCTCGGCGGCGACGTACCCGCCCGCGTACTACGCCGTCGTCGGCGGCATCGCCCGCGTCACCGGCAACAGCGAGTCGGTCATCAGCTACCGGCTGATCTCGGCGCTGATCGCCGCCGCAATGCTGACGGTTGCGATGTGGTTGATGCACCGCGCCGGAGGCCGCAAGGGTGCGCTGACGCTGGTGGCGCTGAGCCCGATGACCATCTTCATCATCGCCAGCACCAACCCGGCGTCGACCGAGTTGGCCGGCACGCTGCTGCTGTGGGCGTACATCGCGGTCCTGCTGACCAGCGATCGCGTCGCCGGCCGGCGGCAACTGTTGATGGCCTCGACGATCGCCGCGGTCATCGTGCTGGTCAGGCCGGTTGCGCTCCCCTGGGTGGCGGTCGCCCTGGCGACGTTGCTGTTGCTCGAGCGACGGCTGTTCTCGCTCGGGCGCCAGGCGTTGACCCGATTGCTGCTGATCAGTTCCGTGCCCCTGGTCATCGCCGTTGCGCTGTCGGCCGCATGGAGCCGCTACGCGGGCGTCGGCCTGACCGACGACAAGTACCTCGTCACCGACTCGAACATCTCCATGCTGCGCTTCGGCCTCGGCCGCACGACCAATCTGTTCAACCAGGCGTTCGGGCAACTCGGTTGGCTCGACACCGTGCTGCCGACACCGACCTTCGCGCTGTGGATCGTCTGCTTGGTGCTGGTGGGCGCGCTCGTCGCTTTCGCCGGCGAGCGACGCGTGCAGTTCGTCCTCGTCGCAATCGCCGCGATCTGGGTGCTCTACCCGGCGGTCTACGTCGTGCTGGCCAAGACACCTCAGGTCTGGCAGGGTCGCTACAACCTGCCGCTGCTCGGTGGCGTCGTGCTGTGCGGTCTGCTGAGCACCCGATCGTCGCCGTGGGCGGCACAGGCCGACTCGATCGCCCGCTTCTGCGCCGGGGCGTGGGTGCTGATCGAGGTTCTCGCCTTCTACCAGTCGCTGCGCCGCTTCATGGTCGGCGCGACCGGCAGCGTGTTGTTGCGCGGCGGCTGGCATCCCCCATCAACGCCTACCTGCTGCTTGTGATGAACGCGATCACGGCCGGTGCTGTGGCCTGGCTGATGACCCAGCCCGTCGCCCGGCGAGCGCCCGTCGCGGCGCGTTCCGCCTACTGATCCTCCACCGAGGCTGGCGGCGCCCCACCCAACCTTGCCCAATCTGCGACCGGTGCGCGTTCTCCAAGGTGGTCGGGCGCGATTTCGGCATCCCCAGGCATATTCCCGCGCCCGACCATGCTCATCGGGCGCGATTTCGGCATGCCCAGGCGTGTTTTCCCGCCCGACCACGTCGGATCAGAGCGCAACTGCTCCCAGACATCACGCCGGACCTGAACGCACGCATCGGAGGGCGACCATTGCTGGTCGCCTCATCAATCGTTGTCGGAATTCGCCAGCAGGTCGGCGCTGAGCGCCAGCGCCGCGGCGATCACGGCAGCGCGTTGCACGACCAGGGTGAAGTACTTGGTGGCAGTGGAGCCGTCGTGCATCGGCGGATCACCCATGGATCGCAGCAGTGCTCCGGCCTCGGGGGCTGCGACCAGCGGCTCGATCTCAGGGAGCGCTCCCGGATCGCGCCAGATGTCGATCGGTGCGGGCTTCTTCGCCGGTGGCCGGCGACCCTGGTTGTTGCCCCGGCGTTGTTGTTGCGGGCGGCTCATTGATCCTCCTCTTCGAGCAACTCGTCGGGTCGAAGGCCGAGAGCGAGACGCAGTTGATCGTTGTTCAGGTCGGCGAGCGAGCTGGAGCGTGGCAACACGACGTTGGCGATGTGGCGCTTGCCGGCGACGATCTCCTCGACGCGCTCGTCGATCGTGCCAGGACAGACCAAGCGGTGCGAGATGACCGTGCGGCTCTGCCCGATTCGCCAGGCCCGGTCGCGGGCCTGGTCCTCGACCGCCGGGTTCCACCAGCGGTCGTACAACACGACGTGATTGGCCGCGGTCAGGTTCAGGCCCGTGCCGCCGGCCTTCAGCGACAGCACCATCGCGCCCGGCCCCTTCGCCTTCTGGAAGTCGGTGACCAGCTTGTCGCGCACGCCGCGACTGAGGCTGCCGTCGTAGCACGCGATCGGCACTCCGGTGACCTCGGTGAGGTGGTCGGCCAATCGGCGGCCCCAGGTGGCGAAGTGGGTGAACACCAGGATGCGTTCGCCGGCCTCGAAGACCGACTCGACGATCTCTTCGAGGCGGGCCAGCTTGCCGGATCGCCCCGCCAGCGGTTGCCCGTCGTCGCGGTACGCGGCCGGGTGGTTGCAGATCTGCTTCAACGCGGTGATCGCCGCCAGGATGGCGCCCTTCTTCGTCTCGCCCAGCACGGCGGAGTCGGCCACGCTGGCCACGAGGTCGTCGAGCACCGCCTGGTAGAGCCCGATCTGTTCGGGTGTCATCGTGCAGTGGTCGAGCTCGTCGATCTTGTCGGGCAGTTCGGCGGCGACCTCCGGCTCGGTCTTGGTTCGCCGGAACAGCAACAGCCCGTTGAGGGCACGCAACGCATCCTCACCGTCGCCCGACATCTGGGCGATGAACGACGGGCGCGACCCGACGAGGCCGGGATTGGTGAAGTCGAGGATCGCCCACAGGTCGCCCAGCCCGTTCTCGATCGGCGTGCCGGTCAGCGCCAGGCGCGTCGTGGCCTGGATGCGGCGCAACTGCTGCGAGGTGTCGCTGGCCGGGTTCTTGATCGCCTGCGCTTCATCCAACACGAGCGTGCGCCAGGTGCCGGCGGCGAGGGCCTCCACGTCGCGAACGGCCGTGGCATAGGTGGTGATCACCATGTCGGCGGTGGCGATCTCGGCGGCGAACTCGCCGTTCGAGGCACGCGATGCGCCGTGGTGCACCAGGACTCGCAGCGACGGCGTGAACCGAGCCGCTTCCGCCGCCCAGTTGCCGACGACCGCCGCCGGAGCGATCACGAGCGTCTTGCCGGTGGCCGCCGAGCGGGCGAGGTGGGCCAGCACGGTGGGTGTCTTGCCGAGGCCCATGTCGAGCGCCAGGCAACCACCGAGGCCGGTCGCGTCGAGGAACCCGATCCAGGCAACGGCCTCGGCCTGATAGGTGCGCAGCGTCCCCTTGAACCCCTCGGGCTTCACGACCGGCGACATCGAGACCTCACCGGCGGCACGGACGATGTCGTTGGCCCAGCTGGTGCCCTGCACGACCACGCCGCCGGCCAACCCGGAACCACCGAGGCCCATGCTGTGGCGCAGGATCTCGGCGCCGGTGAGCTGGGTGATGTTCTCGCGCGACGCAAGCGCGGCGGCGGCCTGCTGCACATCGAAGCGGTCGACCTCGATCCAGCGACCTCGCGACTGCACCAGCGGGCGGGCCTGACGGGCGAGACGCCTGACGTCGTCGGCGGTCAGCTCGACGTCGTCGAACAGCACCGTCCACGCCACGTTGCTGAGCTGATGCGCCCCGACGACCGAGTTGGCGGGCGTCTCGGCGAACAGCCGCAGCGAAGGGCGGGCCTTGCGGCGCGACAGCGCCGGCAGGCGAACATCGAACCCCGCCGTCGACAACGTGGGCCCGACGACGGTCATGAACTGCCATGCCTCGTCCTGGCTCATCGCCACTTGCCCGCGACGCGACACGCCGACACGATCGATCGCCGGGAAGAGGCGGCCGAGCCGCTGCCACTCCGGGGTCAGCGTGCGCCGCCCACCTTCCGTCCGCAGCGCGGCATCGAGCGGGATCAACGCGCCTTTGCCCGACGGCGCCGACACGGTGACGAGCCACACGCCTCCGGGCGCCGGAGCATCGAGTTGCACGACCAGCCTGGGGCGCGTCGGTTCGGTCACACTTCGCGACCATTGCTCCAGGCGTCGCGACAACGCCGAGGCGAGGCCGACGTTGGCTCGGAACGGGGTGCCGTCCATCCGGGCGATCACGGTGTCGTCGAGGTCCATCGCCGACTTCGCGGCGGGCGGTGGCGTCGGCAGCTCGGTGCGCTCGATGCTCTCGGCGACGATCGCCTCGACCGCTGCCGTGATCACGGCGATCGCCGTGGACCGACCGTTGCCGCCGCCCACGGCGACGACTGCGCCCGGCATCGCCGCGGCCAAGGTGTTGACCACGGCGCCGTCGAGCAGCGCCGGCACCCACTTGACGGTGGCGTCGATCATGCCGTTCTCGGTCCGTCCGCCGACCTTCAGGCTGGGCAGCGACCGCACCGCTGGCGACCAGCCGCACGCCCTCGAGCGCGGCGCGACCCAGCCAACGGACACTGCCGCCAATGCCTTCGTGCTCGTGACCACCACCGATGGCGACGAGCCAACCGAGCGCATCCTTCATCGGGATCGCCACGGCCTCGGCCCGCATGCCGCCCGGAAGCGGCACGCTCGGGTGCAGTTGCCATCCGACCGACGGCCCACCGATCGACTCCAGGCGTGTCGCCAGCGCGTCGTTGCCGTCGGGCTGCGCACCTCTCCCGGCCGCCCACACGACGACCTGTCCGGCCGACCAAGAGGCCTGCAACTGCACTTCGCCGGGCTCCCACGGCTCGGACGTGATCGGCAGGTCGTCGTCGAGGTACGCCGTTGCGTTCGCCGGCGACGGCGGCGGGACGGGCGGGGGCCGCAACCGGGCGGCGGTGGCCCGAAGCCCCTCGAGCGTGTCGGTGAAATCAGCCACGACCTGGTCGCGCTCTTCACCGGTGAGGTTTCGCACCGACGCCAGATCGTCTTCGGCGTCGATGATCAAGCGGTCGAGCATCATCAGCGAAGAGCGTTCGTCGGCGCGCAACAGCGCCAGCTCGTCATCCGATCCCCGGCCTTCGGAGATCGACCAGATCGCCGCTTCGAGTTGTTGTGAGTCGCGTGTCAAATGTTGGTCCTGCGCCGGCAGCGCGGTATGGCATCGAAGACTGCGTGCATGCCCTGTCCCGTAGGAGGCATCGTCGCGTGAGGGGTTGCCGGTCCCGACCTCCAATACTACCTGGCCCAGCGGCGTCGCGGGTGCAGCCGGACGCGCCGCGCGTCGCAGAAGATCCTGTGGAGTTCTTGGCGCCCGCCTGGGGACCT
>CAWDUI010000046.1:0-42888 GCA_963805445.1 Ilumatobacteraceae bacterium
ATGTGTCCAGCCCGTTCAGCCGTGAGAACCAATCTGGCCGGACCACCCAGAAACCTGCCAGGGGCAGTCCGAGAGCTAGCAGGGCAGAGACGAGGATCGCACGACGGGCGTCGCCAGACGGTGGAGAATCCATCGAAATGGGACCTTCGAGAGATTCGTGGTTGAGGCCGCCTCGCCGACCGACGGGAGTGGTCCGTCGACAACGGAACTCACGTGTCGCTCACAACGACGGCCTGTCCGAGAGCGCTCACACGTCGATTATAGATGGAGTCGGCGGGCCGAGCGCCGACAACGAAGCGTGCCGCAGCTGACCGATTCGGGACGTCAAGCTAGGGTTGACGGATGCCTCTTCGTCTTCGCAGGTCCGCGCCCCTCCGCCGTCCGTCTGGTGCCGCGGCGACATCGGTCGATGAGCCGAAGAGCGAGGCCGGTCTGAGTCAGGTAGAACTTGTCACGACCCTCTCTCGTCTGGACGAGAAACTGATCGAGATCGACACGGCGGCAAAGATCTCGACGATGCGGCTCGAGCGGTCTTCGGATCATTCCGAATGGACTTCTTGTCGGTACAGAACTGGATCCCTGGTCGGATGCTTATCGGTCGGCACAGTTCGATCTGTATCTGCACATCACATCTCGTTCGGAGTATTCGACATCAAACTAGATTCGGGGTACATGGTCGATCCGAGGATGCCGTTTCCGTACTATACGCAGAGCTCAGCCACGGTCGGCGATCAGCTGATCGCAATCGGTTTCATGATCAAGACGATGGCACTTCCATCCGGGAGCTCTATTCTCGAGTTCGGCCCGGGTTGGGGCAATTCGACCATCGCGCTCGTGCCAAATGGGCTATAGATGTGACTGCGCTGGATATCGACCCGAACTTTGCCCGCCTCATCAACGAGAGAGCCGCGCTGCTGGGACTGAAGGTCGATTCTCGAGTTGGAAAGTTTTCCGATACTGGTCGATATCGAAACTCGAATACTACGCCGTCCTATTCCTACCAGTGCTTCCACCATTGTTCCGACGACGTCAACTGCTCAAGGATCTGCACCGGTTATCAAGCCCTGGGCGGCCACGTGTTCTTGTGCGCCGAGCCGATTCTGGAGTCATTCCATGCGCCCTGGGGTGTGCGCCTTGACGGCGAATCGCTGTGGGCGGCCCGGGAAAATGGGTGGCTGGAGCTGGGCTTCACCGAGAGCTACTTCGTCGAGACCTGCGCCCGAAGGGTTGGAACGTCAGCGGATTCTCGTCTGAATGTCTCTCCGCTGGCGACCATCTGGCGCCTGTCCCAGTTCGACGGCTTAATTCTTCCGGGTCAGACACGCTTGCCTCTCGCCGGACGAGAGGGGTGGGCGCGCACCGGACTCCCCGGACCTCGACGCAGCGCTATACGACGTCTCGTAGCCGCCTCGTTTGCCCCGTATCCGGCCCGTGGACCTCGGTGTCAATCGACCTTGTCAACCCAGGACTCTCGCCACGCTGCCGTATGTCGTCCGACATGGGCGCGAGGTGCTGCAAGGCGAGATAAAGAGTCAGTCGACACTGACGCTCACGTGTCCCTACGACGGACAGGCCGGCGACATCATCTTCGAGACGCAGAGTTGGGCAGCCGTCAGTTTCAATTCGGGGTTCAACGGACTCCCGCGAGATTGGATCGGTGTGATCCGAGTTGACTTCCATGAGGTGGACCGACTCACGCTGCGCGGCAAACCGCACGGGCGACGTCGGTTCGGTCGCTCGGCTCGCTCGACAAGTCAGCGAAGCCATCGACGAATCAAGCGAAGCGGCGTGACTCGCAACTCACGGTCTGGCGTATCTCATCCAACGATTGGTCGAGATAGGTGGCTCGAGCTGCCTGTGCCTCGCGATCCATCAGTGCTCGTGCAAACGATACGCGTACGCCCAAGGTCCGCTGTGGTCCGTATCAGAAGTTTCACTCCGCGGCTCTGGTCAGAGGTCGTCGATTCGTTGGTAGCTGTCAAGCACGTCGTGGTAGTCGCGATCCCGCTGTTGGTAGCTGCCGAGAACGTCTTTGTAGCCACGCTCCGTCGCTGGTATGCATCGATTGCCTCGGCGTAGGTGGCTTCGAGCGCCGAGTAGCTCTGGCGCAAAGCCTCGTACTCAGTCGTCAGCTCCTCGTATCCAGCAAGGGTCTGGCTGCTGGGCGGCCTCCAGGAGCGCAAGTGAGCGTCCGAGCGAGCTGATCTCAAATAGCTGATCTGCGTGCTCCTGGTGAAGCATCGTTCCTGTCGCGAGCAACCATTCGAGTGCCAGATGGAACTCGGGCACGATCTCCTGCTCGGGGACATCTCTCCCCACAGCTCCAAGGCGTCCCGAAAGAACGTCGCGGTTCGCAGGGCGCGAGAACGCGTCATTAGGAGCCATGCGGCGCGCTGTGGCAAGTGCGAAATCTCCACAGCAATCGCACGTGGCATTTCGAGGCCTGGCTGATCTGCGGTTCCTGTCCACAGCGCGAGGCGAATACGACAAAGGAGTAGTACGCGTCCGCGGCCATGCCGCGTCGGTCGGCTGCTGTGCGAGTGCGCCGTGGTCGATGAGCCTTGCGATGCCCCGCGCGGCATCCCACACCACGTTCCACGTCCGTAAGTCCGTGTGATACCAGCCAAGGGCTTCGAGATCGGCCAGTTGACGAAGGACTTGTCGAACGCCGACAGCCGGTCTTCGGCGTCGAGCGAGGTGAGCACTTCGCTGAGCAGGGATCCGGGAAAGGTCGACTTCGCAATGAGCACTTCGGTTGGTACGTCGTGGAACTCGATGACGCTCGGAACCTCGATCCCCGAGCCCGTGAGCTTGTCGATCGCATCTGCGCTCTTGGCGCGCTTCGTTCTGAAGATCTGCGAGCAGCTGGACGTCGATGCCCTCTCCGAAATGAGCGGCAATCTTCACGATGCCGTCCGGGATGTCGTAGTAGCGGCGGATTCCAACGTGAACACCAGCTGCGGCAGGATGCGAGCTCTCGGCGTATCGCAAGATTGGGTAGAGCTGCCCGTTGACAAGTGCGTGAGATTGACTGCAGTACATGAGCGGTCGCTCGATCTCGGACAAGTGGGTCGGCGACCAGTGTCAAGTTCGCGAATGAACTCATACGGGGCGAGTGTGACTCGGGGATCATCCGGCAAACTCTCCGCCCAGTACAGAGGCTCGTCACGGAGCGCCATCTCGAACAGTCCGAAGGGCACGTTGTCTCGGAGCTGTTGTACCAATGCAGCGGTGGCCCTGTGCCCGTTGCGGTGCACGATGTGGTGGAGAATCGACAGGCCGAGTACGAGGTCGAAGTCTCCTTCGGCCACCAACGCCGCAACGCCGTCGAGATCGGCCTCGACAAAGTCGACAGAAAGCTCTGGATGCTGTGCATGGATCGCTCGTGAGACAGCGATGTTGATCGGTAGGTAGTCCACGCCCGTGGCGTGATGGTGGCGTTCGGCCGCGAGAAAGCAGTAGTAGCCCTGGGCGCTGCCAAGATCCAATATGCGAAGGGGTCGACCGAAATGCGCTTCGACCAAGTCGATAATCGACAGGATGTGAGCCGTCCGTGGGGAGTCGGCCGACCGAGAGGTTCCGTCGCTGGCGCGACCGTACACAGGCTGGTAGAGCTCGGGAAGCTGTGAGATCAGCTCGTCAAGAGTGGTCATGGGAGATGATTCCTTCTCAACGATGGACGTGACGTTCAGAGCGCTGACGGGGCACGTGGCCATGACCGATCGTAGAGCTCGACAGTCTGCTTGCCGACCATTGTCCACGAGGTGTGCGTGGCATAGTCCCGGGCGGCTGCGCTCGAGGTTGCCCTCAACTCCTCGCTCAGCCACAACTCTTCGAGCACCTCCGGCCAGACCCTCGGGCTCGACGGGTGTTCTGCACTCGCATCACCGCCTCTGCGGCGTCGTCGAAGATCGGAACATCCGACGTCACGAGTGGACGGCCGATGGGAGAACAAATCGCAGCGCCGCACTCGATGACTCACGAGTTTCCTCATAGGGCAAGGCAATGACATCGGCGGCGGCCAGCATCGACAGTGCGTCGTGTTGTTCCTGATAGTCCGTGACGAGGCGAACAGCCGAGCCCAGGCCCAGGCGTTGAACCTCGTCCTCGCAATCCTCAAGTACCGCGCGGAGGATGGATCGGGGTGCAAGGCACAGACTGCCAGGAGCTCGGCGTTGATCCCACGCTCTCGGAGCTTCCGACCGCCCCGATGAGGTGAAGCGTGCCCTTGTGCGGAAGGAGGAACCCAAAGGTTCCCACGAGAAACGCCCGGCGCGGGAGGCCGAATTGGAGACGCAGCATCCTGCTGGTCCAACAACATTGGCTGTGCTGAGCCGATCGGAATGCAATGTACGTTTCGCGATATCCCCGCCATCGCAAGACGCTCGACGTCGTGATTTTGATGCACGATCACCGCATCGGCGAGTCGAAGATCGCCCGCAATCTGCTCGATCGCCACAGTGCCGTCGTTGGTCTCGAGATCCGACGTGCGATGAAGCGTGACGACGACCGGGCGCCGTGGCGCTTCATGCCGGATGACCCGCCCCAACTCGAAGAGCGTGAAGAACCCGAAGTTGTATTGAATGTGCACGAGATCGGCTTGTGATCGGTCGAGAGCGTGAAGCAGACCATCGACGTTGTGCTGCAGGTGGTTCCACCAAACTCGGTGCACCGATGCCTCGACCTTTGGATCGATCGCCTGGGCATCGTTGTCGGCGTAGATCTCCGCCTCAACCTGCGAACCGAGTGCGTGGTACAGACTGGCCGAATACTCTGCAATGCCGCAGCGTGAATTGAAGGTCGTAACTGCAGCGACCTCGAGTCCCTGCCGGCGGGTTCGCTGGGTGTTGATGAGGGTTTGCCACCGCTCTGCGACCCGGTCCCACGAGTAGTCAGTGGCTATCAGCCTGCGGCCTTCGATGACCCGCCGATCCCTGAGTTCGCGGTCCGCGTCGAGTGCGACCGACCTCAACTCCCGAACCAGATCGTCACGATCCGGCTCGACCCACATCGAGCCCGGGACGCTGAGATGAGTTGCCGCTGTAGCCGGCCGGTGACCGATGACCGCGGCTGTCAAGTGGGAGACGAAATCCGCCAGCCCCGTTGCGGCGACGCTGATCACCGGGACGCCGGCAAGCATGGCCTCCGCGACTGGAAGCCCGAAACCTTCGCCGCGGGCAGGATGCACGTACGCGGTGGCTAGTCCGTAGAGCGCATCGATGCTGTTGCGGTCGAGATCCCGATCGATCCAGCGGATGTCGGGCAATGCTCGGCGGTCAGCGCGGAGCCGCTCCAGCATCTCGCCGACATGGTTGTGCGGATTGGGAAAGGTCTTCAAGATCAACGTGACATCGTCGGTTGCATCGAACGCCGTGGTAAACGCATCGAGCAGCACGTCGACACCCTTACGCGGAAAGGCGGAACTGATGTGCAGGATTCGTGTCGAACGCAGCGCTTGAAGTTCAGGGGCGTGGATGATCGCCAGTGGATCGGGCTGGTGAACTCCGACTCCAACCACAGCCGTGGGAACAACGACGCCCGACTCAGCCAGGAGGTCACTCACGAATGACGACATCGTGCCGATGCCGTCAAGGTACCGATTGAAATCTGCGACGTACTCCGCTGGCAGCCGGCTCTCCTCCCACCCGAAGTACTGCAGTGTCAGGCCGCCCGTGGAGTCGTGCACTCGAGGTGGATACATCTGTCGGATGACCACGTCGGGGTAGCCAACTGCGGGAGCCTTCCGCCACAACTCGGTCGCTCTCGGATGAAGGGCCAGGTCAGCCGGCGCAGGTGAGTAATCCCCGGGACCTTCAGTTGCGTAGATGGAGACGTCGAACTCGGATTGACGATCGAGTGCCAGCGCCAATTCGCGATTGAGGATTGCGAGGCTGTAGCTCGTCTCGAAAGGACCTTGGATCTGCACGGTCGGTCGGAACGGTTCGCCCTCCAGCGCGCCGTATGGTCGTCCTGAGGAGCTCGTTGATATCAAAGCGCTCCAGCCGAGCAAGCCGCGCGTCCTGGTGTTCGATCATGCGTTCGCGCAAAGAATCATCGCTCGCGATGACGTCCGCGAGCGCGGCGATCGTTGCTGGATCGGCCGTGTCGACAAGCGCGCCGGCACCGCCCATTGTCTCGCTGACGGCGGCGGCGTCACGGGCGATCACGGGCAGGCCGAACGCCATGGCCTCCAGGAGCGGCACTCCGAATCCCTCGTGCTCGCTGAGGGAGACGAAGAGCCCTGCATCGCGGTAGCGACTGTGCATGTCCGTGTCGGACAACTTTCCGTGCAACATGACACGTGATGTCAGGCCGGCTGCTTCGATCTCGGCCTGAACGGTATCGACGTAGGGGGTGAGCGAGAGATCGCCGACAAGATGCAGAACGGCGGTTGTCTGAAATCCTCTGACATGCGCGGCGAACGCTCGAACGATTTCGTGTGCCCGTTTGTTCGGTACCACCCGGCCGACGAACAGCCAGTCGTTGCTCCTGTTGCCAGGTTGCGCTCTCAACGCCCGTTCAACCGAATAGTCCGCCTTGACCGGAAGGACCGACACAGACGTGAATCCGGCGTCATACATCTGCTGTCGGTTGTGATTCGAATCGGCAATGCCGAACAGTGACCGCTCTGCGAGCGTGCGCAGTTGGTCGAATCCGATCTTGATGTACTTGCGAAGAAAGTCGTCATCGAAGAAACGCGCCGGTGTGATGCTGTGGAAGATCGTCACGATCGGCACGTCGAGGTTGACGACGTGGTCGAACGCGGTATGCCCCATCGAGTGATGGACGAGGAGCAATGCGCGTTCGCCGGCCGACCAATCCGAAACAGGCTTGATGGTTTCCCGAAGTTCCGCGGGTATGTGCTCCGCATATATCTCGGACGCGACTCCCAGCGCCCGCAGCCATCGCGGAGGTACATCATCTGTGACGTGATGGCATCGCCCGGAGCGGTACCAGAGTGGAACTGATGCACCTCTGTGAATTGCATTGTCATCCCTCGACGTTGGCCTCAACCGACAGCGTGAGATGTGAGATTGCCTGTTCTGTTGCGTGAAGGCGACGCAACAGTCCCTCGTTCGCCAACTGCAGGTCATCGATTTGGTCCCGGAGCAACCTGATCGTCTCGACCGTGTCAGTCGCGAATCGGGCAATTTCGGCGTCGAACTCGCGCTGTGCTTCGAAGCGCGGCTCCACGTTCCACACGGTGGATCTCCTGATGACCTTCTTGGTCAGCCCGGGCGAGGCGACCGCGGAGTCCGCTGGCGGCAGGTATCGCAGGAGGGGAGAGCGTGCCCCAGTGGCTGTGCAGCAGGTCGGCGCGAAGCTCTGCTGACTCGATGGCAAGATACGTTCCGATCAGAAGGTCGGCGCTTGTGAGAGTCCCGAGACTGGGTCACTTGTTCCCTCGCTGATTGGAGGCGATGTTCGAGTTCGTCGCGGCCCACAACTTGGGGCGAGATTCGGACGACGGGGTGCTGCTGAGGTTGATCACCCATTCCGGTGAGGCTATCCGGCATGTCGTGTGCGGCTATTCGATCGTCCACTGCGGGCTGACGGTCACCAAACCGCCGGACTCGTAGGGCTTGCCGCTCATCACGTCGAATCGAAACGCAAGGTGCAGGTTGTCGTAGATGTGCGAGCGGTTGAAGTCGGTGATCGAGGTGTGCAGGTCGTACGTGCCGGGCAGCAGTGAGACCGCGTCGAGTTGAACGTCGATCGTGCCTTCGCCGCGAGAGCGCCTCGGGAATCATGCCGACATCGCGTGTGCACGGCGACGTCACTGTCGCGCCGCCGAGCGCCTCGATCGTGATGCCGAACACCGGCTTCGGGCACGGGCTTCTCGGCTCGGTAGGTCATGTGGATGCGAACGTTGTCGCCGGTTCGGAATCGCTTGACCGGGGTGCATGCCGTCGCCGGCGAACAGCTGAACCGACGTGATCTGGATCTCGCCCGAGCCGCGGCGGATGCTGCCATCGGCGTGCCGGTCGCGGTTGCCGAGCATGCTCTCGGTGTACTCCTCGACGAGGTCGGCAGGATCGCCTTCGCCGGTGACGTTGCCGTGGGTCAGCCAGATCGCCCGATCGCACATGTCCTTGACGCGTGTTCATCGCGTGGGTGACGAGCACGATCGTGCGGCCCTCGTTGCGGAACTCGACGAACTTCTCCAGGCAGCGCTGCTGGAAGCTGACGTCGCCGACCGCGAGGATCTCGTCGATGATCAGCAGGCGCGGGTCGACGTTGATCGCGACGGCGAACGCGAGCCGCACGTACATGCCCGACGAGTAGGTCTTCACCGGCGCGTCGATGAAGCCGGCCGAGCCCGGAGAACTCGACGATCTCGTCGAAGCGCTCGGCGATGTCGCGTCGGCTCATGCCGAGGATCGCGGCGTTGAGGAACACGTTGTCGCGGCCGGAGAGCTCGGGGTGGAAGCCGGCGCCGAGTTCGAGCAGCGCCGACATCCGCTTGTGCACGCGCACGCTGCCGGCGTTCGGCTGCAGGATGCCGGCCATGCACTTCAACAGCGTCGACTTGCCCGAGCCGTTGTGGCCGATGACGCCGAACACCTCGCCCTCCTTCACGGTGAAGGTGACGTCGTTGAGCGCGATGAACTCGTCGTACTGCGTTCGCCCCCGTGCCGGCGATCGAGCTGCTTGAGCGAGTTGGTCTTTTCGTGATGCAGGCGGAAGGTCTTGGTGACGTGGTCGACCTCGAGCGCAAGGTCAGACATCGGTCACATCTCCTCGGCGAAGCTCGGCGAGAGCTTGTTGAAGATCCAGGCGCCGATGGCGAACGTGCCGAAGGCGAACACGGTCAGGTAGATCCACCGGCCGAGGCCCGGCATGCGCAGGTCGTACATCACGTTGTGGACCGCGATGATGAAGCTGCCCGTCGGGCTGTAGTTGGCGATCACTGCGAAGCCATGGCACGCCGACTGTTGCCGGGTTCCAGATCACCGGCGTGGCGTAGAACAGGATCTGCGAGAGGATGCCCCAGAGGTAGTTGACGTCGTGGTAGAAGACGTTCGCCGCGGCGAGCACCAGCGCGACGCCGGTGGTGAACACCGCCAGCAGCACGAGCAGCAGCAGCAGCACGGGCAGCCACGGCAGCACCATGTTGCCGACGAACATCATCGCGACCGTGAGCACGAGCAGCTCGATCAGCAGCGTCACGAACTGGGCAACGATCACCGAGAAGACGAGGTGCTCGTGCGGGAACTGCACCTTCTTGATCAGGCCGGCGCCGCCCTGCACCGCGCCCATCGACACGCCGACGGAGATCGAGAAGAAGTTGAACGGCAGCAACCCGGCCAGGAAGTACAGCGGGAAGTTCTTCAGCCCGCTCGGGTCGCCGATCGGCGGGTACGGCTTTGAAGATGTACAGGAAGATGACGGTGAAGATCGCCCATCTGCGTCAGCGGGTTGAGCAGGCTCCACGCCCAACCGAGGATGGACTTCTTGTAGCGGGTGCGGAGCTCCTTCAGCGACAGCAGGTACAGCAGGTTGCGGTGTGCAGCCGCCGATCGAAGAGTCATGCGGGCGACAGTGTACCGACGCGGCTGTCTGCGAGCCAGATCATTGGTGGCAGTCGCGCCGACCGGTACCGTGTGGGGATGTTCGCCGGTCGCCGATTCGCGCTTCTCGCCGCGATGCGGCATGGTCGTTTGGTACGCCTGTGTGCTCAGCTTCTGGGCCGTCCGACCTCTCACCGACTCCGTCCCCGTTGGGTATCGACTACTCGCTGACGCCGGCGAAGGTTCGTCTCGGTCTCGGTCGAATGTCACAGCGTGGTCGACAGTTCGCCACATAGCGCCGCGCCGCTGCCGCGATTGAACGTACAGCCCCCGGGTGCTCCGCCACTGGTGTTCCACCGCGAGCCTGTGCGTGCTCGCACACGGGCAGGCCAGACTCGTGTTGCTCCTCGATTCCGCAGTGTTCGGCGGCGTTCTGGTCGGATTCGTGTGGCTCACAGTGCGCCGTCGACGACCAGTTCCTCCGGGGCCAACTCGTCGCTACCGAAGGGCGTCGGTCGCGCTGCAGGCCACGGCAGGGTCGGGTAGCGCTGGCGCATCGCCGCGATCGCGTCGTCGGTGGCCAGGTTGGTGAGGGCGATCATCGAGCCGGGTTGCACCCGGTAGCGGCCGAGGATCTCGGTGACCAGCATCGCCTGGCCTCCGCCGGCGGCTAGGCGCAGCCACAGGTCCCAATCCTCCCAGCCGTACACGTGGTCGTCGTCGGCGCGGTACCCGCCCAGTCGTTGCCACGCGGCCTTGCGCAGCATTGCTTGGGCATCGATGTAGTTGGCCCGGCAGAGGCGACCGACGTCCCACGCGAGCGCGCTGCGGATGTTGCGCTGGTCGCCGAAGTCTTCGAGGATCGCGTAGGCGGCGTCGACGTCGGTGTGCTCGCCGAGGGCATCGGCGAGCTTGCGCAGGCACGTCGGGTAGATGGTGTTGTCGGCGTCCATCACCATCACCAGCGGGGCGCGGGCGTGCTCGAAGCCGGTGTTGCGTGCGGCGGCCAGACCCTCGTTGGCATCCTTGGCGATCAGCGCCATCGGCACCGTCGGGGTGCTCGTCGATGAACCGTTGCACGACCTGGCGGCTGTGGTCGGTGGCGTGGTCCTCGACGACGAGTAGCTCGAAGTCGACGCCCTCGCTGGCGGCAACGCTGTCGAGCGTGTCGACGACGACGTCGGCGTAGTTGTACAGCGAGACGACCACGCTGACCTCTGGCGATGCGCCGGCGAATGACGGCGTCTCGGTGGTGACGATGTGTTGCCGGCTTCCGTGGGCCAACTCGCACGCCGCAGCGTCGAGGCGCTGCAGCGCGGCGTTCTCGGCCATCGCCAAGCGCTTGGCAGCGACCAGAGTCGGCAGGAACGGGCGGAACGGCGCCGAGCCGCACCGGGTGCGGGCCCTGGGTGTGCCCGAGTTGCCACGTCGCCTTTGCGGACCGCAGGCGAGGCGGCGTGGGCAGCGATCTCGGGCAGCACGGTCTGCTCGATCCGGTCGAGCACGGGGCCCAGCGAGTTGATCAACGCCAGCTCGCCGAAGATCATCGTGACGAGCCGCGTCGGCGATCTCGGCGCGGCGGGCATCGTCGTCCAACAGATCGTGGATGGTGGCAGCCATGTCGTCGAGGCTCGCCTCCACGAAGTGCGTGCCGGCGATCAGCGGGTCGCAGCCCTCCGACGGTTCGGTGACGACGATGCATCCCTGCGCCATCGCCTCGACCGCTCGGGCCCACTCGAAGTACGGCGCATGGTCGACCGGTCGCCGGACGATCGCGATGGATGTTCAGCAGCAACTTCGCCGACGACAGCAGCCGGTACTTGTCGGCGCCGAAGACGGTCTGCGGGGTCGTCGGAATCGATCGGGCGATCGACACCTGACGACGCGGATGTCGGCGTGCAGCCGCCAGAGATGCGGCGCCAGCTCCGCCAGGGCCGCGCCGCGGCGGTCGTCGAGGCCACCCATGAACAGCACGTCGATCGGGCGGTCGGTGCGCTTCGACGGGACGTGCATCGACGGCACGCCGCCGAGTCGCAGCCGTTCGACCGAGAGCCCCGCACCGCGCAGCGCGGCGGCGCCCTGATCGCTGATGTCCAAGCGTCAGCAGGCCGCGGCGGCAGGCGTCGACGGCGAGCCGGAACCACGACGTTCCCGGCTGCTCGGTGTTGATGCACACGCTTGCCGCGGCCGCCCGCTGCAGGTCCTTGCGGCTCGCTGTCGAACAGCTCGAAGAACTCGTGCGGGGCGACGACCAGGTTGATCGAGCCGTCCGCAGCGGGCAGGCGGTCGGTCGACCGTCTCGACGCGGCGACCGGTCAGGGCCGCGACCTCGGCGATCCAGCCGGCGATGTCGCTCATGAACTGGTTGCCGCGTGCCGCGACGAACACCTTGACCGAGGCCACGCGTTATTGACTCCGCGTCAGCAGCCGCCACGCCTTGCGCGGGCCGCCGACCGAGCTTGCGCACGGCGCGCCCCATCACGCCGGCCTTGTCGGGATGGTTGGCGCCTTCGCGCACCATTTCGCGGAGCACGGTCCGGCGGCTGACGACCGTCGGGAGGTCGGCGACCAGCTGGCGCACCTCGCTGCGGCGCTGCAGCGACTCGGCGCGGAGCTCGTCGATTTCGGCCTGCACGACCTCGATTCGGCGGCGCAGCTCGGCGTTCTCGGCACGCAGGTGGTCGAGTTCCTCGGAAGACACCGTGGTAAAGATACGCCCACGATGTGCACTCGCGATCGATCCCCGGAGCAACGGCCATGAGCGGGCGTGTCGCCGCGGTGCTCGTCGTGCCGCACGGAACGCATCGCCCGGAGGCGTTGGCGGCAGCGCTCGCAACGCATCATCCGACGTGGGACGTGGGCGCGGTGTGGTGCGGTGACCCGCAGTTGCGACCGCGGTTGGACGGCGTCGCCTGGCTCGATCGAGGCCCGTATTCGCCGCGGACGAGGTGGCATTGATTACCGGCGACCCGTTGGTCGGGGAGTGGTTGCGAGCCGTGGCAGTGACGGCACGGTTGCTGCGAGATGGCGCCGACCGAGTGGTGCTGCTGTGGGTCGGCTCGACCGCCGTGCTCTCCGGGCTCGGCCCCCTGGTCGACGAGTCGGCCGAGTCGGTCACCCTCGTTCCACGCTCGATCGATGATCTCGCTGACGATGCGGCTCGTTCCGACCGAAGCCGACCTCATCGCCTCAGGCCCGTACAGCACCAGCGTGGCGGTGTTCGGATCGGCCGGGACCGCCGCGTTGGAGTGGCTGGCGACGAACCTGCCGAACGCCGTCAACGTCGGTCTCGCCCTCTCTCGAGTTGCGCAGCGGTTCGACGCAAAGGTCTGCACCGAGGAAGCGATCGGCGTCGGCAAGTGGCGTTGGGACAGCGCTGAACCGGCGTTGCTCGACGTCGCCGGGTACGAGTCGCAGAGCCCGTGGACGCTGGATGCGGAGACACAGCACCCGATGCGCGTCGAACTGCTCGGCAACCCCGAACGCCAGCAGGTGATGGCCGTGGCCGCGCCCCAGCTGGCAGGCCGACGAACCGCGCTGTGCCTCCCTGGCGGATTGGTCGTCGACGACGTGGTCAGGCGAGTCGTCGCCGAGGCGAGCGCGACTCCGCCGGCACCGTGGTCATCGGCCGCCGAGTTCCGCGCCTGGCTGGCGCCGCGCTACTGGACTGCATTGCACGAACATCGTCGCGACCTGTGGGCTGCGTTCCCCGATCCCGAAGGCCGGTCCGCATCGGAGTATCAGCGGTGGTGCCGAGGCGCGTTCTCGTTCGACACGGCGCCGATGTTGCTGGTGCCGCCCGCGCTCGAACGCAGCCAGGTCGTCGTCGCCGACGAACTTCGCGGCGACGGCCTCAACATGGTCGGCTACCTGCACGCGTCAGTCCGGCCTCGGCGACGTCGCCCGTCGGTTGCGCGACGCAGCCACGCAGGCCGCGGTGCCCAACAGCTCGGTCGCCGTGCAACGGACCGCCAGCCCTTCCGATGGGGATGCCCGGCGTCAAGAATCGGGTCGAGTTCACCAACTCCGTCTGCGTCGTGACAGCCGATCAGTTCCCCTTCCTCGCCGCCGACTTCCCCGAGCTGTTCGCCGCCACCAAGCGGATGATCGGCTACTGGTTCTGGGAGCTCGAGTACGTGCCGCTGCACATGCGCCAGTCGATCGCACTGGTCGACGAGATCTGGGCGGGCACGAAGTTCGTGACCGACGCGTTCGCCGCCGTGTCGCCCGTGCCGGTGCGCCACGTACCGATACCGGTCGCCGAACCGCAGCCGTCGGATCGTGGCCGGCACGATTTCGCCGTGCTCGCCGATGTCGGCCAGCGGCCCGTCTTCCTCGCCGTGTTCGATCACCTCAGCGTGACCGAGCGCAAGAACCCCGTGGGCCTCATCGAGGCGTTCCGGATGGCGTTCACGGCCGACGAGGGGCCGGTGCTGATCATCAAGACGATGAACGGGCACCAACGATGGGCGAGCCACCAACGGGTGCTCGCCGCTGCGGACGGCCGCCCCGACATCCGCGTGTGGGACGAGACGTTGACCCGTGCGGACCAGATGGCGCTCGTCGCCGCGGCCGACTGCATGGTGTCGCTGCATCGCAGCGAGGGACTCGGGCTGCACCTGGCCGAGGCGATGTGGCTGGGCACACCCGTGATCGCCACCCGGTACTCCGGCAACCTCGATTTCATGACCGACGACAACTCGCTGCTGATCGACTACGACCTCGTCAACGTCGAGCACGGCGAAGGGGTCTACCCGCCGACGGCGACGTGGGCGGCGCCCGATCTGGCGCTGGCCGCGGCCGCCATGCGGCGGATCGCCAGCGATGCCGAGCTGGCCGACCGGCTGGCCTTTGCCGGTCGCCTGACGATGGGGCAGCAGCCCTCGTTGCTGGAGACGGGTAGGTTGATCAGCCAGCTACTGCTCGGGGGAGAATGACGTCATGGGAGTTCGAAGCCAACTGAGCTGGCTCGTGAAGGGCGGGGCGGCCACGCACTCGACGCTGCAATCGTTGACCACCGACCTTCAAGCGCTGCAGGCCAAGGTCGCAGCCATGGAGGCGGATGTCGCCGCGCTGCGCAAGGAGCTGCCGCTGCTGCGCGACCGCCAGCTCGACGAGTTCGACAAGGTGCGCACCGCCGTCGCCGGCGCCACCGACGATCTCATGGCCCGGGTCGACGCGCTCCGGCAGCAGATCGAGAAACCGTGACTGCCGACGGGGAATCTCCGGCCGAACGCCTGGCGCGGTGGACCGCGACCGACGCGGCGATCGGGCTCGCCGCCGAAGCCGAGCAGCTGCGCGCCCAACTCGCCCAGCGGCTTGCCGAGCTCGACGATCTGAAGGCGCGACTCTCCCAACTGACCAGCCGCGTCGCCCAGGTCGAGGCGGAGAACGCCGACCTGCGACGCAACGCCAGCCGAGTGCCGATCACCAGCATCGCCCGCCGCGTGTATCGCCGGGCCCGGTCGGTCGCCGCCAGTCGCCTGCCGCGATGACACTGGTCAGCGTGATCGTGCCGAGCATCGGCTCGGCGGGCACCGTCGGCGGCGTGTCAGCGCACGTTCGTCGTCGAGTCGGTCCGTTCGGTGCTGGCGACCGCCGAACGTCGACCTCGAGGTGATCGTCGTCGCCGGGCGCGAGATGCCGTCGGCGGTGACCGATGCGCTTGCGGGCGCTCGGCCCACAGGTGCGCCTGGTCGACTACCACGAAGCCTTCAACTTCTCGGCGGTGGTCAACCTCGGCGCGGCGCACGCGACGGGGGAGCACCTGCTGCTGTTGAACGACGACACCGAGGTGATCACGCCCGATTGGCTGACGAGGATGCTCGACGCATGTGCGCCCGGAGTCGGCGCGGTCGGCGCCAAGTTGCTGTTCGAGGACGGCACGTTGCAGCACGCCGGCCACACCTATCGCACCTCGCTCGATCACGTCGGCTTCGGCCTGCCCGGCGACAGCCCCGGCCGCAACGGCGTGCTGAGCCGCCGACGCGAAGTCGCCGGCGTCACGGCTGCGTGCATGCTGACCCCGTCCGCGGTGTTCGACGCGGTTGGTGGGTTCAGCGTGTTGCTGCCGGGCAACTACAACGACGTCGACTACTGCATGAAGCTGCGCATGGCCGGGCTGGTCGATCGTCTACGAGCCCGCCGCAGCGCTGTACCACTTCGAGTCGCAATCGCGGGTCGCCGGCATCCACCCCGAAGAGATCGAGCTGATCCAACGCCGCTGGCTGACCCACCTCATCGACGACCCCTTCACCCCCGCCGTCGTCTGACAGACAAGTCACGGAATCTCCGGTGCGACCGGATATTTCGTGACGTGCCTGCGGGGTGGCAGGCGGGTCGAGTGGGTTTCGAAGCGGCTACACTTGGTAAAAGTGAATTGTCACCAAGTGCGGCAGCGTCAGCAGGAGGCAACATGAGGACCGAGACGTTTCGAGTGTCTACATCTGGCCAGATGAGCTTGCCGGCGGCGATCCGTCACCGATGGAAACTCGAGCAAGGCGGCCAGGTCGACGTCATCGACCTCGGCTTCGCCGTACTGACTGTCCCCGTGGGCGCCGCGCAACACCTGCTCGACGAGATCCTCTCTGCGAACGACCACTATGCAGCCGTCAGCGCCGATGACGATCCCGACCTTGCGACAACGTGACGATCCTTCTCGACGACCATCTTCTGCGTGACTGGTTGGCGCGCCGCGACCCGGCGCTCGTCGAGGCCATCGGCGGCGACACGTTGGCCACCACAAATCTCTGGTACGCCCGACTCTGCAAGAGCGCAGCGCGCTCGACCGGAGGCGCATTGCTGATCGGATGGCGCCTTTCCGAGCGACGGGCTCTGATCGGCTGGACTCGTGGCCCTTCCTGACGAAATCACCATCGTTGCCATGCGTCAACTGGCGTGGAAGATGGGTGAACTGGTCGCGGATCACAACGGCCTCTCTACGCTCGGAGCGGAAGCCGTGGCAGCGGCACTCAACCTCGACGCTCGCGGTCTTGGTGTCGGCACGTGACGATGGCCCGGGCATCCGCCGATGCTGCTCGACCGTCGGAGTGGTATATCACGCTCTGGCTCGACCATGAACGCTCGAGGAGTGACCGACAAGTCACCGAATCTCCGGTGCGACCGGATATTTCGTGACTTGCCTGCGGCCGGCGGGCCGGGTCAGCGGTCGATCGGGACGACCTGGTCGAAGCGGGCGTAGGGGGTCCACAGCGTTCGGGCGCCGGACGCGGTGAGGGCGTCGGACAGCGCCCGGCCGGCGGCGTCGAAGCCGCCGTTGGCGCGGTCCCGGCACTCCCGCCAGTGGGCTGCAGTGATCGCCGCGGCAGCCAGCGAGACCTGGGTGCATTCACGCTCGATCAACAGGTCGTTGCCGGTGCTGCGCGTGTCGGTGCGCAGGCCTTCCAACTCGTACCAGCGGAAGTTGGGCACGTCCCAACCGGCGTGCACGACGAGGTCGTTGTCGTCGGCGATCAGTGACCCGGCCAGGCCGGTGCCCGGCGAACGGGCCAGGCCGGCCAGCGTTTCCAACCAGTCGGGCGTGAGGTCCGACCGTGGCACCAGCCCCGGGGCGACCGAGACCAACACCTCGCACGGGTAGTCGTTGAAGGCCCGATCGAACGCCGCAGCGATGCGACCAGTCGGCGCGCACCGGCAACAACTCCCAACGATCACCGGCGGCGTCGTCGAGCAAGGCGACCAGCTCGGGCGGCAGCGACGCCGGGTACGTCACGACGAGCCGAGTGGCCGGGTGCGTCGTGCGCAGGCCCTCGATCGTCGCCGCCGCGGCCAATCGGTACGGGCGAGCGGCGCCGCCTTCGGCGCGGGTGGGCATGACGACCGTGACCGGCAGATCCGTCGGGATCGAGCGCACCAGCCGATAGGTGCCTTCCACGGGCCCGTGCACCACCGTGGCGTCGAGGCCCAACCGGTCGCACTGCTCCTGCACCGCCTGGCGCCCGCGGGCGACGGCCTTGTTGAGCGAGGAGGTCGCACGCGAGACCGAGCTGGAGATGTTGCGCCAGTGGTAGGTGAGGAACGGAAGATGCACCACGCGGCGGTTCCGCGCGGCGATCAGTTCGGTGGCGCGCAGGATGAGGTCGTGATCCTGCGACCCGTCGAAGTCGGTGCGGAACCCGCCGATCTCGCTGACCACATCGCGGCGCAGCGCCGAGAGGTGGCACGTGTACATCGACGAACGAAAGCGCTCGGGCGACCAATCGGGCTTGAGGAAATGGGCCGACTCGCGGCCGTCGGCCAGCACGTGGGCCTCGTCGCTGTACACGTAGTCGACGCCGTCGGTGGAGTCGATGGTCGCCGCCATCCGTTCGAGCGCCGAGGGCACGAGCTTGTCGTCGTGGTCCAACAGGGCGATGAAGTCGCCGCGTCGCCATCGCCAGCGCGTCGTTCGATGCGGCGACGATCCCGCCGTTGACGGTGCGGTGCTGCACGTGCACGCGTGGGTCTCGAGCGGCGAGTGCCGTGAGGGCGTCGCGCACCTCCGGGCGGGTCGAGCAGTCGTCGACCACACACCACTCCCAATCGGTGAACGATTGCGACAACACGCCGTCGACGCACGCCAAGAACGCCCCGAGCGGTGGATCGTAGACCGGCGTGATGATCGAGAATCGGGGACTGATGGTCGTCGATGCTAACGACCACTGGTACTGTGACCCCCGATGTGCCGAGTGTTCGTGAGCGGGCGCGGCAACGTTTTCATGAGGGAGATCGCCGAGCACTTGGTCGAGGCCCTGCTGCTGACCGGTCGCCCCGGTGAGCTCGTGATCGACGATCTGCCCGACAGTGCGGATGACCCGATGCACAACCTCGTCGTTGCGCCGCACGAGTTCTTCGTCCTGTCGCCGTCGGCAGAGCCCGATCGGCTGCGGGCTGCGGCGGCCTCGGTCTGCATCAACACCGAGCAGCCGGGCACGCCGTTCTTCGATCTGGCGATGACCTACGCGGCATGCGGTCCTGTCGTGCTCGACATCAATCGGTACTCGCTCGATGCGGTCCGCCGCCTCGGCCTGGCCGCGGTGCACCTGCCACTGGGATGCACGCCGTCGATGGACGCGTGGCAGGGCGAGAGCCGGCAACGTCGGGTCGACATCGGCTTCTTGTCGGGTCGCACGCCGCGCCGCGAGGAGTTCATCGCCGGTGCCGGCGGGATGCTGTGGGAGTGGAACACCGACCTGCGATTCTTCAGCTGGCACCGGCCGATCCTCGGCGGCGGCCCGGGGTTCGCCACCGGCGACGAGAAGTTCGCGGCGTTGGCCGATACCCGGATCCTCCTCAACGTGCACCGCGGTGAGGAGCCGTACTTCGAGTGGGCCCGCGTCGTCGAGGCGATCGCCAACGGATGCGTGGTCGCCAGCGAGACGTCGGTCGGCATCGAGCCGCTCGTGCCCGGCGTGCACTTCGTGATGGCGCCGCTCGACCACCTCGCCGAGCAGGCCATCGCGTTGGCCCTCGACGAGCCTCGTCGCGCAGCGATGGCCGACGCCGCCTACAAGTTGACGACGACCGCGCTGTCGCAGAGCGAGATGTTGCAGAGCGCCCTGACCGAGGCCGCGAACGTCGCTCGGCAATCGCCGCACGGCGGCCGCAAGCATCCGTCACGGCGCAGTCGCCGGCAACGGAGTGCGTCGCCGGCGCCGAGCCCCGACGGGCTGCGCAAGTCGGCTGGCGAACTGAAGGCCGCGTACATCGCCCAGCTGCAGCTGAGCCGCAGCATCGAGGCGACGATCAGCCTGGTCGAGCACGGCGATCCCGACCACGTCGATCTCGTCACCACGACGGCGTGGGAGGCCTACGAGGCCGACGTCTCGGTCGTGATCCCACTGTTCAACCAGGGGCACTACCTCGCCGAAGCGGTGCGGTCCGTCGTTGCCGCAAGCGGGGAGGGTGGCACGCGGACGGAACTGGTGATCGTCGACGATCACTCCACCGACCACTCCCGAGCGACCGCCGAGGAGTTGCTGGCCGAGCACGACTGGTTCCCGGCGATGCTCGTCGCCCGCGCCGCCAACGGCGGGTTGCCGGTGGCGCGCAACACCGGGTTCCGCCGCTCACGCGCCGCCCACGTGTTCGCGCTCGATGCCGACAACCTGTTGTACCCGACCGGATTGCGACGGCTGCTCGACCACCTCGAGCAAGCCGATCCCGACGTCGTCGCCGCCTACGGCATCCTCGAACGCTTCGACACCACCGGGTCGGTCGGCCTGACCAGCCATCTGCCGTGGGACCCCGACCTGCTCGTGCACGGCGCCTTCATCGACGCCATGGCCATGTTCCGCCGCGATGCCTGGACCGAGCTCGGCGGGTACTCCACCGCCGACGGCTTGTACGGCTGGGAGGACTACGACCTGTGGCTCACGGCCGCCGAGCAGGGCCGTCGCGCCGAGCTGGTCCGATCGATCGTCGGCCGCTATCGCGAGCAGCCCGGCTCGATGCGCAAGATCAGCGATGTCGACATGGCATCGAACTTCGTCATCCTTCGCGAACGACACCCGAGGTTGCCATGGCCCAGCTAGACACAGACACCGAACGCGCCCTGCGCGCCCGAATTGGAGAGCTGGAGGCGCTGGTCGAGGCCCGCACGCAGGCGATCGTCGGGCTCGGCGCGCAGCTGGCGGAGATGCGTGGTGACGGGTCGCCGGTGATGGCCGAGCGTCTGCGAGAGGCCGAGCGCCAACTTGCCGAGCTCCGTGGCACGAAGGTGATGCGCTACAGCTCGAGAGCTCGACGGGTCTACGCGATGTTGCGAGGAAACCGTGGCTGACGACCACTGCAAGCAGCAGATCCTGGCCGCACTCCGTGATCAACTGGTGCAGTCAAGGCAGCAGCAGGGGCGCCTGCGCGATGCCCTGACCAGGGTGTTGAGCCTGTTGGAGCAGGCCCATCCGACCTGATCGGGCGGGTCGTCCGGGTAGGGTTGCTTCAGCACCTGATGGAGCGTGCCGATACTCGAGCGGGCCGTTTGAGGAGATCTGAATGAAGCGCCGCTCACGAAGCATCGCCGTCGTTGTTGGGTTGTTGTCGTCTGTCGTCATTGCCGACGTTGCCTCCGCGCACCCGACGGAGAATGCCGGCCCCGCCGTTGCGACGCCCGCGGCGTTCTCGACCAGTGGCGATTACGCCACCGATGTGCTCGCTGACCCGTGGGATTTCAGCAACCCCGAGGACGTGCCGCCGATCCTGCTGGCCGGCACGCGAAGGCAGCTTCGGGATCTCGCTCGGCGGTGGCGTGCTTTCCGTCGACGCCCAGGCCGGATCGACGATCAAACTGATTCGCACCTGGGGTCAGGAGCTGGCCTGGGGCCGTGACGGCTTGGCCAAACCCGCCGACGCGGCGACGTACACGCACCTGTCGTTCTCGTTGAACCTCGATCAGAAGCGGAACATGGGCGTGCACTACTGGACGGAGGCGGGCGGGGAGAACATCATCCCCTTCACCGTGCTGGGGCCCGGGCCGACGACCTACGACATCGACATGACCAGCGCCGGTTTGCTGGGCCCGAACGCCTGGTCCGGCAAGATCGTCCGACTCGAGATCCTCGCCGGCGGCGGGTTCCCCGGCACGGCCCGATTCCCCATGCAATTGGATTGGGCGCGGCTGCACCGTGCCGACGCGTCGGTCACGCCGGTCGCCGCGCCGGCCGTTCGCGTGCTGAGCCCGAGTGAGGAAGGTGGCGCGGATTACGCCACGGTGTCGGGTGACCCGTGGGACTTCGGTGGCTTCGACGACGTCGTGAGCACCGGTGATCTCAACATCGCCTCGTTCGATGGTGGCAATGCCCACGGAACGACGTTCGCCAACGACTCGTTCATCGAGCTACCGCTGCGCACGCCGCTGAACACCGACCGCTATCACCGGGCGACGGTCGACGTGTGCTTCGATGGCGGGTTCAGCTTCGCCAACGCTCCCGGCGGTGGAATGGTCTCTCGATTCGCGTGGTACGACGACGGCGGTGGAATCTGGAGCGAGACCCAAGACATCATCGTCTACCCGGGCTGCAACCGGCTGACGATCGATCTGGCGACGACACCCGCGATCGCGGTCAACGACGAGAACACCACGTACAAAGCCGGCTGGCGCGGCGTGCACATCAGCGCCCTGCGCTTCGACCTCAACGAGGATCCCGGGGTGCGCGGCTTCTCGTTGAACGAGATCCGCCTGGCCGACGACGCAGCGTTCTCATCGGGCACCTACCCGATCAGCTTCTCGGCCGACACTGCCGGGACCGCTGACATCTACGTGACCACCGATCCGGCAAGTTGGAGTGGCACCAAGGTGGGCACGGTTACGGCGAACGTCGGGGCCAACACGTATCAGTGGGACGGCAGCGGCTTGCCGAACGGCACGTACTGGGTCTATGTCGTGCTACGCGGCGGCAACGGTGTCGCTGCGGCGCGTTCGACCGGCCCGGTGCGCATCGAGCGGCCGGTCTCGGCGACGCCCAGTTGCTACGTGCCGCTGAACCCGGCGCGACTGCTCGACACCCGCACCGGCCAGGGCGGCAACATCTCCGCGCTCAGCTCGCAGGCGATGACCGAGCTCCCGGTCGTCGGTGTCGGTGGCGTGCCCCCGACCGGCGCGACTGCGGTCGTGTTGAACGTGACCGTCGACGCGCCGTTGACGCCGGGCTTCATCACCGCCTGGCCCTCGGGTGAAGGCCAGCCGACGGTGTCGAACCTCAACTACGTGCCTGGCCAGACCGTGCCGAACCTGGTGACGGTCAAGGTCGGCGCCAACGGACGCGTCAACCTCTACAACTCGCAGGGCTACACACACCTGATCGCCGATGTGGTGGGCTACTACACCGCGGCGACCGGTGGTTGCACCGGTCGATTCACCGCGGTCACGCCCGGACGTGTGCTCGACACGCGCGACGGCACCGGCCAGGGTGGCTCGACCGCGCCGGTCGGTAACTCGCAGACGATCAACGTCAAGGTCACCGGTGTGGCCGGTGTGCCGGCCACGGGTGTCAGCGGTGTCGCCGTCAACGTGACCACCGACCAGCCGACGTCGTCGGGCTTCCTCACCGTCTGGCCGACGGGTGAGGCTCAGCCGCTGGCCTCGAGCCACAACTTCGTGCCCGGGTTGACGGTGGCCAACCTGGTGCTGGCGAAGGTCGGCGCTGGTGGGCAGATCAGCATCTACAACTCGTCGGGTAACACGCACGTCGTCGCCGATGTCGTCGGGTACTTCTCCACATCCGGAGGCACCTTCGTGCCCGTCAGCCCGCAACGCATCGTCGACAGCCGCTTCGGTGTCGGCACCGGTGTCGACGGCCCTCTCGGCCAGGGTGGCTCCAACGTCCTGGCCGTCGGCGGTGTCGCGCCGGTACCCCAGGGTGCCACCGCGGCCATCGTCAACGTCACGTCGGTCAACTCGACCGAGCAGTCGTTCATCACGGTGTGGCCCACCGGCACGGCGAGGCCGACCGCGTCGACCTTGAACCCGAGGATCGGGGTGCCGGTGCCCAACCTTGCCTATCTCAAGCTCGGGACGAGCGGCAAGCTGTCGATCTACAACAACTCCGGGTCGACCGACTACATCGTCGACGTCTTCGGCTACATCGTCGGCTGACTTCCATCGGGCGCGCTATCACGCCACCGCCGGCAAAGGTCGCTCCCGACCAGGTCTGTCGGGCGCGATATCAGGCCACGGGCGGCGAGTATCGCGCCCGACTGGGGGTTTGCGGCGTGGCGAGCGCGACCGCGGCGAGCCCGGTGATGGCGGCGGCGTTGACGCCGAGCAGCAACCACGGGTTCAACGGTGGCTGCCACGCGGCATGACGCAGGGTGAGCGAGCCGTCGAGGCCGACCATGTACCGGCGGAGGGTGTGCCACAGGGTGAGCACCTCCGCCGCCGAGGCGGCGATCACGATCACTCGCATCACCGATGCGCCGCGGCGCGGTCCACGCCGCAGCGATCAACACGGCGCCCATTGCGAACGGGATGGAGTAGCGACCCTGCCAGATCTCGCCGATGCGCCGGTGGCCGATCACCTCGACCAGCGTTGGCAGCAGCACCGCGGCGACGACCCATCGTGCGTGCCACCAACGGTCGGTCGAACGCGTGGCCACCCAGTACACGGCAAACGCCAGTCCAAGGATCCAGACGAGTTGGGCGGCGGGTGGCGCGTAGAACTCGTTCCATCCCAACGCGCCGACGGTCTGATGCGCGGTCAACGGGATCCCTTCCACCGATCGGCGCACGGCGGTGATCAGCGTGTCGGAGTCCGCGGTTCGGCTGTCGCTGACGACCAGATCGGCCCACCGGCCCCAGGCGAGCGTGGCGACACCGGCGACGGCGAGCGGCGAGGCGAGCATCGCCACGTCTCGACGGCGAATCGGTCGTGGCACCGTCGGCGCGACGACCAAGGCCACCACGGCCAGGTCGACGAACGCGGCCGGGCGCAACAACAGACAGACGCCGAGCGGAACGGCGACGCGCAGCAGCGATGCAGCCGCTCCACCCCGGTACCGGCCGACCGCCTCGACGAGCGCCAGCGCGACGAGAGCGATCTCGATGCCGCTGGTGCCGACCACGCCGATCAGGAACCACGCCGACGGCGTCAGCGCGACGAGCAGCCACGCCGCGCCCGCATACCGATGAGCCCGCGACACCGCATAGCCGAGGATGCCGGCGCACAGCATGACGGCGACCATCCGGTACGCCAGCAGGCGTCGACCGTTCGACAACAGCCGAGCGGTGGCGCCGACCATCACGTAGTACCAAGGCGGCGAGCCCCCTGCCGACGTCGCCGCATCGATCAGCCTCGTATGGCGGTCGGCAACAGCACACGAGGCGTCGGCGCGCCTCCGCATGCCGGAAGCAGGCCGGGTCTCCCGATGCCAGGGCGATCGGCACCGTCACCTGCCGGTAGCCGGGTTCGAGCCCGTCGACCGGCTTGCCCAGGAGGTCGCCGTGCGCAGCCGCGGCGGCGCGGATGACGTGGGCCGGTTCGTCGGGCCCGCCGTAGCGGGCGATCGAAAAGGCCCACGTGCAGCCAATGATGGCCAAGGCGGTCGTCGCCGAGAGCCAGATCGTCCGGTTTCCGCCGCCGGGACGGCTCACCTCTGTAAGGTCATGGTCGTGGTGGAACCGACCGAACCGACCGAACCGACCGAACCGACCGAATCACCCGAGTCACCCGAATCGGTACCGTCACCCGAAGCGAAGCAGCGCTCCCGCACCACGATGATCCTCGTCACGGCCGGCGTACTCGTCGCCGCCGCACTGGTGGCATACGGCTTCTCGCGCGCCAACGACGACCGCGACTCGAACACACCGCCGACGATCGGGGTCATCCAGGCGCCCGCGCAAGTGGTGACGACGCAGGGCCCGAGCTTGCCGGCCGGCACCGTTCCGGTCACGGCCGATCTGCCGTTGGTCCCCACCGGCACTGCGGACGTCGCGTTTCCGCCGGTGTCGAGCGACATCGTCGTGCCGTAGGGCTCAGCCGACCGGTCGATCCTGCTTGTCCTTCTTCGCAGCCTTGGCCGCCTTCTTCCACTCGCGGACCTTGCCGAGCGATGCCGGGTCGGTGATGTCGGCAACGCTCCGCGGCGAGTCGTCGCCGAACTTGCCGGCTGCTTCTCGCCAGCCCTTCGGCCGAACCCCGAATCGCTTGCCGAGGATCGCCACGAAGATCTTGGCCTTCTCGTCGCCATAGCCGGGCAGCGTGCGCAACCGGTCGTACAACTCCCCACCGCTCTTCACTCCCGCCCACACACCTTCGCCACGGCCGCCGTACTGCTCGACCAGCGCCGTGCAGACGTCGTGGATGCGGCGGCCCATCGAGGCCGGGAAGCGGTGAATCGCCGGCTTCGCACAGCACACGGCGACGAACGCCTCCTGGTCCATCGCCGCGATCTTCGAGGCATCGAGATGACCGAGTCGGTCGTGCAGCGTGGCCGGGCCGGTGAACGCCCATTCCATCGGCACCTGTTGATCGAGCAACATGCCGATCAACACGGCGGTGCCATCGGTGTTGAGGAGCTGATCGGCGGCGGTGTTGCCCGTGATGAACATGGTTCCGGTCATGCAACGAACGCTAGTGAACTCGTCGTGTGATCTGATGGCCAGGTGATCGCCGTCGTCATCGTCACGTTCTCGGCAGAGGTGGCAATGCTCGACGCCTGCGTGGACTCCGTGCTGGCCGCGGGCGGCGCCGATCACGTGATCGTCGTCGACAACGGAGGCCGGGCAATCGTCGACGCCGAACGTGGATCTGGTGCGCCCGGCGCGAAACCTCGGATTCGGAGCCGGCGCCAACGCCGGCTTCCGAGCGCGCCACGGAACTCGGGGCCACCTACATGGCCTTGCTCAACGACGACATCGAGGTCGACATGGGGTGGCTGCGGCCGCTCGTCGAAGCATTGGACACCGACACCGCGTGCGGGGCAGTGCAACCCAAGTTGTTGCTCGCCGGCACCGACCCGCCCCGCATCAACAGCCTCGGCGTCGCCATCGGAGCGGATGGCGCGGGAACCGACATCGGGTACGACGAGGTCGACGGGCCATCGTTCGCGGCAGATCGCTCGATCGATCGCATTCACGGGCGGCGCCGTGTTGTTCCGCGCCCAGTTCCTGCAGGCAACCGGCGGCTTCGACGAGTCGTACTTCTTGTACTACGAGGATGTCGATCTCGCCTACCGGGGCGCGGCGATGGGGTGGGCCTACCGCTGCGTGCCGGCCAGCACGGTGCGGCACCGTGTCAGTGCTTCCACATCACAACTCGGCGACAGCGCCCGGTATCTGCAGGAGCGCAACCGGTTGCGGTTCGCGTTTCGGTTCGGCGATGCCGGCATGGTCGCTCGCGCCCTGTGGTTGTCGATCCGGCGTCTGCGCTGGAACCCGCGTCGCGCCCACGCCCGAGCCCTGTTGGCCGGCATCGGTCGTGCGCCGGCGGCATCCTGGCCCGCTTCCGCGCCCGCTGACCCTCTTTTCCGATGTGACCTGCGGAGGGTCGCTGTCTGTGACTGCTGTCTCAAGACTTCGTCTGTTGTCTGACGCTGCGTCCGTAATCGGGACGTAGTGCCCTCAAGTCCGACCTCTGACAGGCCGACTCCTTAGTTGACGGGTTGACCGATGGTCAGGGGAAAAGGGCCGAGGAAGGCAAGCAGTAATGCACAAGCAGAAGAGCAGGAGGCGACTCGCAGTCCTGGGAATCGGGATCGGTCTCGCAGCTGCGACTCTCATCTCGTCCAGCGTCGTCGCAGCCAATCCCCAACCCGCATTCATCCCGCCGACCGCAAGCTGGTTGACGACCGTCAACTACTTCCGGGCAATGGCAGGCGTCGGCCCCGTTGTCGAGGATGCATCGATGTCGGCCGGTGCCGTCAACCACTCCTGCTACATGCTGTACAACGGCATCAGCCACGACGAGACCCCCGGCAAGACCGGCTACACACCCGAGGGTGACATCGCCGGCAACAGCGGCGACGTGGCCGTCTCCAGCCAGATCAACACCAGCGCCCGCAGCCACATCGAACTGTGGATGAGCGGGCCCTTCCACGCGATCGGCGTGCTGCGTCCCAACCTGCAGTCGACCGGCTTCGGCAAGTGCGACTTGAGCACGACCCCGGTGTGGCACTCCGGCGCCACCCTCGACGTCATCCGCGGCCTCGGCAACGCACCTCGCCCGGCCAGCCCGATCGTGTTCCCCGGCAACGGCACCACGACCGAACCTCGACCGCTTCGTCACCGAATCACCGAGCCCGCTGACCTACTGCGGCTGGACCGGCGCTGCCGGGCTGCCGCTGATCGCGATGATGCCCGAAGCCGCTACCAGCGCTGCCGGCGCCCTCATCGGTCCCGATGGGCAGCCGCTCGAAGTCTGCGTGTTGTCGGCCGCCAACACCACCGGTGTTGCCCAGCAGATCCTCAACGGCGACAACGCCGTGATCATCGTGCCCCGCTCGCCGCTGGCGCAGGGCACCTACAGCGCGGGTGTCAGCACCCTATGGCGCGCATGTCAGCTGGAGCTTCACGATCGACAAGGCCGCCGCCACCGGGATCACCACCCCGGTTCCGGTTCCGGTCGCCCTGCCCACCTCGTCGCCCACCGGCTATGCGCCGCTGGCGCCCGCTCGAATCGTCGACACCCGTCTCGGACAGGGCGCCACTCGGCTCGCGGCCGGCAGCGTGAATCGCATCCAGGTCACCGGCGAAGGCAACGTGCCGGCGGATGCCAAGGCCGTGCTGGCCAACGTCACCCTGACGGCTCCGGACCGGTCGGGCTTCCTCACGATGTGGAACTGCTCGGCCGACCGCCCCGAGCGTGTCGACCGTCGAACTTCTCGATCGGCGAGACCGTGGCCAACACGGCGACCATCCCGCTCGACAGCAATGGCGCGCCTGTGCGCCTTCAGCAACGTGTCGGCTGACCTCCTCGTCGACGTCGGCGGCTACTACTCGACATCGGCAACAGGTCGCTATGCGCCGATCGCTCCGGTGCGCCTGATGGACAGCCGCAGACGGATTCGGCACCCCGGCACGGCTTGCCGGTGGACAGATCGTCGAGCTGCAGGTTGCCGGCGTGGCCGGTGTCCCCACGAATGCGACAGCAGTCGCCCTCAATGTGACCGGCGTCCTGCCTTCGCTCAACGCCTTCATCACGACCTACCCCTGCGGTGACCTGCCGACGACGTCGAGCCTCAACCCGGCCGCCGGCAAGGTCACCCCGAACCTGGTTCTGGCCCAAGTGTCGTCCAGAGGCTCGGTGTGCTTCTTCACCAACGCCGACATCGACCTGGTCGTCGACGTGGTCGGCTACACCTCGTCGTCCGCCGCGAACCGGTTCACCCCGAGCGCTCCGTTCCGGTTCACCGACACCCGCGACAACTACCGCACCGAGGTCAACGCCGGCCAGAACGGCATTGCTCTGGCGGCCAACCAGACGCTGGTCGTGCAGATCGCCGGCGTGCGTGGCATCCCGGCCGCCGCCCGGGCGATCTCGGCCAACCTCACCGTGGTCGAAGCAACCAATCGGGGCTTCGTCACGGCGTGGCCGTGCGGCGACCTGCCCGACGGCATCGAACGTCAACTACGAGATCGCCGTCCCGGTCGCCAACGCCGCCGAGTTGCCGCTGTCGTCGACCGGCGCCATCTGCATCTACTCGTCGAGCTCCGCACAGGTGATCATCGACATCAACGGTTGGTGGAGCTGAGCCCAGGCGACTGCCCGCGGCGTTTGATCGCTGGCGCCCCGTAGCGGGGCCGGAGTCGTCAAACGCTTGTGGGTAACCAATGCGTTTGACGGCTGGCGCCCCGTAGCGGGGCCGGGGGCGTCAAACGCAACGGATCAGCGATGGGCCGGGCTGGGTCGTGGTCGGGTCGGGTCAGATCACGTAGGGGTCGGGGGCGTCGGCGTCGATCCCGTATCGCTCGAGCGCCGCCTCGATTTCTCCGGCCTCGGCCTCGCCGGTGGCGTGGAGCGCTGACAGCACCCCGATCACCACGTGACCGAGGTCGATCTCGAAGAACCGGCGCAGCGACTCACGCGTGTCGGAGCGGCCCATCCCGTCGGTGCCGAGCGGCACGAACGTGCGGCCGGGCAAGAAGCGCGCCACCTGCTCGGGAACGATCTTCATGAAGTCGGTGACGGCGACGATCGGGCCGGGGGAGTCGGCCAGCAGGCTGGCGACATCGGCCACGCGGGGCTCCTGGCCGGGATGGAGGCGGTTCCAGCGCTCGACCTCGAGTGCGTTCTCGCGCAGGCGCTTGTACGAGGTCGCCGACCACAGCTCGACCCCGATGTCGAAGTGCTCCGCCAACTCGGCAGCCGCCTCGCGCGCCGCGCCCTGCGCCGACCCGGAGAACAGCAACGTGGCGCGCCGTGAGGGGCCATCCGGTGCCGGTGCCCATCGGTACAGACCGCGCATGATCGCGGCCCGCACCTCCGCCGGATCGCCCTCGGGCAACGCCGGCATCGGGTAGTTCTCGTTGTAGAGGGTGATGTAGTAGAAGACGTCGGGGTCGTCGCTGCCGCCGCCGTACATGCGCTCCAGGCCCTCTTGCACGATCGAGGCGACCTCGTAGGCGAACGCCGGGTCGTACGCCTGGCACGGCGGCACGGTCGAGGCATGCACCAACGAGTGGCCGTCCTGGTGTTGCAGCCCCTCGCCCATCAACGTCGTTCGGCCGGCGGTGGCGCCGAGCAGGAACCCGCGGGTGCGCGCATCGGCCGCCTGCCAGATGAGGTCGCCGACGCGCTGGAAGCCGAACATCGAATAGAACGTGTAGAACGGCACCATCGGCACGCCGCGCGTGGCGTAGGCGGTGCCGGCGGCGATGAAGCTGGCCGTCGAGCCCGCCTCGGTGATCCCCTCCTCGAGGATCTGGCCGTTGGCCGCCTCGGCGTAGCTGAGCAGCATCTCGTGGTCGACGGGCTCGTACTTCTGGCCCTGTGCGGCGTAGATCTTCAGCTCGCGGAACAGCGAGTCCATACCAAAGGTGCGAGCCTCGTCGGGGATGATCGGCACGACGCGTTGGCCGAAGTTC
This sequence comes from Ilumatobacteraceae bacterium, assembly GCA_963805445.1. Lineage (GTDB taxonomy): Bacteria > Actinomycetota > Acidimicrobiia > Acidimicrobiales > Ilumatobacteraceae > JAENVT01. The sequence goes on from CAWDUI010000046.1 coordinate 30,028, forward strand.
TCGTCGCGGGCCAGGCCGCGCAGCAGCCGGGTGAAGCCCATGGTCGTGCTGACCGCCTGCGTGCCCGAGCCGGTGAGCAACTCGGCGAAGGCGCTGTCGTCGGGCAGTTGCAGCGGCTTGCGGGCACGAGTGGTGCGCGTCGGGATCGAGCCACCGAGCGACTTGCGGCGCTCCATCATGTACTGGTACTCGATCGAGTCCTCGGCCGGACGGAAGTAGGGCGGCAGGTCACCGTCGAAGGCGGAGTCCGGGATCTCGTCGTGCATGTACAACCGGTCGCGCAGCGTCAGCAGCTGCCCCTTGGTCATCTTCTTGATCTGGTGCGTGGCGTTGCGCCCCTCGATCTCGGGGCCGAGCGTCCAGCCCTTGATCGTCTTGCACAGGATCGCGGTCGGCGCACCGGTGCCCATGTTCTCCGTCGCGGCCTTGTAGGCGGCATACAGCTTGCGGTAGTCGTGACCACCGCGGGGCAGGAGCATGAGGTCTTCGTCGCTGAGGTGGGCGACCATCTGGCGCAGGCGAGGGTCGGGGCCGAAGAAGTCGTCGCGGATGTAGGCGCCGTTCTCGACGGTGTAGCGCTGGAACTGCCCGTCGACGGTGTTGTTGAGCTTGTTCAGCAGCACGCCGTCGTTGTCCTTGGCCAGCAGCTCGTCCCACTTCGATCCGAGGATGACCTTGATCACGTTCCAACCGTTGCCGCGGAACACGGCCTCGAGCTCCTGGATCACCTTGCCGTTGCCGCGCACCGGGCCATCGAGGCGTTGCAGGTTGCAGTTGACGACGAACACCAGGTTGTCGAGCTTCTCGCGGCTGGCCAGCGAGAGCGCGCCGAGGGACTCCGGCTCGTCGCACTCGCCATCGCCGAGGAACGCCCAGACCCGGCTCTGACTGGTGTCGTCGATCTCGCGGTTCTGCAGGTAGCGGTTGAACCGCGCCTGATACAGCGCGGCGAGCGGGCCGAGGCCCATGCTGACGGTGGGGTACTCCCAGAAGTCGGGCATCAGCCGTGGATGCGGGTAGCTCGACAGGCCACGGCCGTCGCGGCCGATCTCGCGGCGGAAGTGATCGAGATCGTCTTCGGTCAGGCGCCCTTCCATGAACGCCCGTGCGTACACACCGGGTGTGGCGTGACCCTGGAAGTACACGTGGTCGCCGGGGTTGCCGTCGTCCTTGCCGTGGAAGAAGTGGTTGAAGCCGATCTCGTAGAGGCTGGCCGAGCTGGCGAACGTGGAGAGGTGCCCGCCGATGCCGTCGGCGTGCTTGTTGGCCCTGACCACCATCACCGCCGCGTTCCAGCGGACGAACGCCCTGATGCGCCGCTCGATGTACTCGTCGCCGGGGAACCACGGCTCTTGCTCACGCGGGATCGTGTTGACGTACGGGGTGCTGACCGTGGCCGGGAAGCTGACCTGCGTCGCTCGGGCCCGATCGAGCAACTTGGAGAGCAGGAATCGAGCCCGGGTCTTGCCGTGCACATCGACCACCGCGTCGAGCGAGTCGAGCCATTCCTGCGTCTCGCCGGGGTCAGAGTCGGGCAGCTGGTTGACGAAGCCGTCGAAGATCATGACCCCTAGTCAAGCAGGCTTACCGACCGGTAATGTGCCGCGGAGATCGGGAGGGTCGCATGTCACGGCATCCACCACCCGGTGGTGTCGAACAGGGTGTGCGAGGCGACCAACGCGGTGATGCACAGCTTCCCGCCCGGCGACAGGGCGACGGTCAGCGAGTTGGCCATCACCGAGCCACGCGCCCCGTTGACCGACGATGTGATGCCAGGTGGCTGGTCGCACGTCGTGCCGGTGAGGTATCCGTCGAGTGCCGGGTCGACCAACGTGATCGTGCCGGTGACTGCGACGGCCATGTCGGGCGCGGCGCCGATGTCGATGGTCTGGCCCACCCCCTGATGACCCCGCCAACCACCGAGGCCGACACGGGTGTCGACCATGCGCGTCGGTGCGACCGGCGTGAAGCGGAGGGTGCTGGTGGGCCCTTCGGTGTCGAACACTCCGGTGACGTCGACGATCACGTCGACCGGCGAGTTGGAGAAGATGCAGTAGGTGCCGTCAGCGGCAACCGGCACGAACACCGCGCCGGCGACGGTCTCGCCGGGTTGCCAGTTGACGTTCGACACGACCGGCAGCGCGCCGGAACAGGGGTACGCCGTCAGAAAGCCGGCGGTGCCTCCGCCGGTGACCGTGAGGGTTGCGGCAACCGCCTTGGCACTCAGCGGCGCCTGCAGCACCAGCGTCGACGACCTCCCGGTGTTCCGGGTGTCGATCTGGCGCATCGGCGGTGTGATCGCGGCAAACCGCAGCCCACCGCTCGGCACGAACACGCCCTGCAGATCGACGACGATGTCGGTTGCCGTGTTGCTGAACACGCACAGCGAGCGATCGGGTTGATGGAGCAACGTGGTCGCCTGTGCGCCACGCGCCTGGCCGGCCAGGAAGTTGACACTCGACGCCAGCGGGCGTTCGGCCCCGCACGGCCACACCGTGAGGTAGCCGGCGGTCGCCGGATCCGCTGCGGTCACGTTGACGGCCGCAGCAGCCGCGTCGGGACCGACCGCGGTCAGGTGCCAGCACCGACAGGTCGACCGTCAACGTGCCGCCGGCGGCAACTCGCTGCCCGGTCTGCCGTGTGTCGATCAAGCGGACCGGTGGAACCGGCAGGTACTCGTACGACGCGCCGCCTGCCGGTAGCGCGACGTCGGAGCCGGTCTGGGGACGCGAGGCGGCCAGTCGCTCGGTCACGTCGTCGGCCATCAACGTGCTGCGCTGCCGGTACTGGGGAGCGCCGGGAAGGTGCGTGTTGTCGGCTGAGATGGCGATGCCGGCCGCGATCCGGATGCTGGGCCAGTCCCACAACGTCAGGTTGGGTCGTTCTGTGGCGACGATCTGCAACGCCTGGTTCCACGCCTCCTGGTTCGCCGGGATCGCCGTCGTCTGCAATGCCCACCACACCTCGTGATCGGCCCCGACCGTGTCCATGAACGAGCGGATGTCGTCGGCCGCGCAATCGACGCTGCCGCTGCAAGCGATGATGTCGTTGGGTCCCATGCTGGCCACGATGACCTCGGGGTCGAACCCCTGCGACCGCTGGGTCGTGAGCCACAACGACATGTTGGCGCCGGGGTTCTTGGGGACCATCCTGCCCGCCTGGAACCCGACTCCGGCGGCCATGCGAACCGGTCCCCACCCACGATCCGCCAGCATCTGGGCCAGCGACGGGCCCCAGCCCGGCTCGAAGGGCGCAGCGTATGCCGAGCCCAGCATCAACGAGTCGCCGACCACGGCGATGCTGCCTTTCGGCCCTGGTGTGTCGATGTACACCGAGACGAACAAGCGCTCCGCGTGAACGTGTGGTGGTGCGACCACGACGACCATGCCGACCAGGGCCATGGCAAACGAGATGGCTCGGATCCGCATGGCGGCACAGTAGTTTGCGCCGATGGCCACACCCAGGGCACCGATCGTCGTGTTCACCGATGGAGCGTGCGCGGGAAACCCGGGGCCGGGGGGATGGGCGTGGGCCACCGCACCCGATGGCGAACAGCACGATTCGGGCGGCGAAGCCGTTTCGACCAACCAGCGCATGGAGATCATGGCCGCGCTCGAAGCCCTGCGATCACTCGACGGTCCGCTGACCATCGTGTCGGATTCCACCTACGTCATCAAGGGATGCACGATCTGGTGGAAGACGTGGAAGGCCAACGGATGGAAGAACTCGCAACGCAAGCCGGTCGCCAACCTCGATCTGTGGCAGCCACTGATCGAGCTGTGCATCGCCCGCAAGCCGGTCTTCAAATGGGTGAAGGGTCACTCCGGCGACCCGATGAACGATCTCGTCGACGCCCTCGCCGTTGCCGCGTCGAAAGGCCCGTTCACGCCACGACCGGCCTCGTCGTCGGACGTCGAACCACCGCAGGGGTCGCTGTTCGATTCCTGACTTGCTGCGAGTCTGGTGAGGTCAGCGGCGGGCGCCGATCGTGCCGGCGGCGCGGAGCGCGGCGATCTCGTCGGCGGTGACGCCGAATTCGCCCAGCACCTCGTCGGTGTGCTCGTCGAACTTGGGCGCGTGGCGACCGAGCGCAGTTGGCGTTGCCGAGAAGTGCGCGGGCGGCCGCGGTTCGCGGACCGGGCCGAGCCACGCCCGCTCGTGCTCGACCAGCACGGCGTTCTCCAGCACCTGCGGGTCGAGGTGGACCCGATCGAGGGGGTTCACGAGGGCGCACGGCACGTCGTGGTCGTGGAGCCGGGCGACGATCTCGGCGCCGTTGTGGCGCAGCAGCTCGGCAGCGATCAGTTCGTTCAACTCCCCGGCGTTGTCCTGGCGCGCGTCCAACGTCGAGAACCGCTCGTCGGCCAGCCATTGCTGCGTGCCCAACGCCGCACACAGCCCGGGGAACTGCGAGTTCGATGTGGGCAGCAGGGCGATGTGCTCGCCGTCGGCGGTGCGACGCATGAGGTAGTCGGCGGCCATGTGCGGGCCGGGGGTCACGCGCCCGTCGTCGGCCAGCAGCGTGTGCTGCATCATCCCGTCAGGCCACAGGAACGACAGCGCGACATCGAGCATCGACAGTCGCACGTGCTGGCCGCCGGCCCCGCGAGCGCGGGCGAGCAGCGCGGCGAGGATCGATTGCGCCGCGGCCATCGCCGTGACCTTGTCGACGACGATGTTGCGCACCAGGGCCGGCTCGCCCGTTGCCGGGTCGGCCTGCAGCGCGGCCATGCCCGACAACGCCTGGATCACGTAGTCGTAGCTCTTCTGGCCGATGTACGGGCCGCTGTCGCCGAACCCGCTGACCGACACGTAGACGAGGTCGGGGTTGGCGGCGCGCAGCGTCGGCTCATCGATGCCGAGCCGCTCGACCACGCCAGGTCGGAAGTTCTGGATGAAGACATCGGCCCGGGCAAGGATCGTGTGGAGAAGGGCGATCCCCTCCGGTCGCTGGAGATCGATCACGACACTTCGCTTGCCGCGGTTGACCGCAGCCCAGATCGCCGAGATGCCACCGACGCGGTCGCCGAGGTAGCGAAACCGGTCGCCGCGCTCGGGGTTCTCGATCTTGATCACCTCGGCACCGAGGTCGGCGCAGATCGTGCCGGCGAGTGGTCCGGCAACCATCTGGCAGGCCTCGACGACGGTGAATCCAGCCAACGGTCCGGGCATGGGGTGACGGTACTGCCCGGTGCTGATTCGGTCGTGATCGTGCAGCCGGCGTTATCGTCGCCCCCCATGGACATCAACGGCGCAAGCGCAATCGTCACGGGTGGAGCATCAGGAATCGGGGCAGCAGCGGCTCGCGTGCTGGCGTCGAGGGGCGCCAAGGTCGTCGTCGCCGACCTGCAGGAAGACAAGGGCAGGGCGTTGGCCGACGAGATCGGCGGTGCGTTCTGCAAGGTCGACGTGACCAACACCGACGACATCGTCAATGCGGTCGAGATGGCCAAGAGCATGGGTCCCGTGCGAGTGCTGGTCAACTCGGCCGGCATCGGCTGGGCTCAGCGCACGGTGGGCAAGGACGGCACCTACGACTCGGCCGCCAACCTCGACGCGTTCAAGAAGGTGATCGCCATCAACCTGATCGGCACCTTCGACTGCATCCGCATCGTGGGCACCGCGATGAGCACCACCGAGCCGATGGAGCACGGCGAGCGCGGCGCCATCGTCAACGTCGCCTCGGTTGCCGCGTTCGACGGACAGATCGGGCAGGCGGCCTACTCCGCATCCAAGGGCGGCGTCGTCGGCATGACGCTGCCGATCGCTCGTGACCTGTCGGCCATCGGTGTGCGGGTCAACACGGTTGCACCCGGTCTGATCGACACGCCGATCTACGGCACGGGCGACGCCAGCGAGGCGTTCAAGGCGAACCTCGAGAAGGGCGTCCTGTTTCCGCACCGTCTCGGTACCACGGACGAGTTGGCCTCGGTGATCCTCGAGTTGGTCACCAACAGCTACCTCAACGCCGAGACCATCCGCGTCGACGGTGGCATCCGCATGCCACCGAAGTGATCCTCAGCCTCGTCCCGGTTCGGTCGGTGCGTCGAGGAGCAGTCGTGAGCCGTGGTCGTAGGTCAGGTAGTTCCACGCCCAGTTGACGAAGACGTTGGCCCGGTTGCGGAAGCCCATCAACTCCAGCAGGTGCAGGCCGAGCCACATCAGCCAGCCGATGAACCCGTGGAATCGCCATCCGTTGGGGAACTCGACGACGGCCTGGTTGCGACCGATGGTGGCCATCGATCCTTTGTCGCGGTAGTGGAACGGCGTCGTGTCGTGGCCGGCGAGCCGGGCCGCGATCTGTGCCGCGGCGTGGGCGCCGCCTTGAATCGCCGGCTGGGCGACCTGGGGGAGGGGATCGCCATGGGGAAGGGCGATGTCGCCGATGGCGAAGACATTCGGGTGGCCCGGCACGGAGAGATCTGACTCAACGGGGATGCGGCCGCCTCGGCCGAGCGTCACGCCGAGCAGGCCGGCGACGGGACTGGCGGTCACGCCCGCGGCCCAGACGATCGTGCCCGCCGCCAGTCGGCGGCCGTCCGCGAGCACCACCGTTCCCGGCTCGACGTGATCGACGCCGACGCCGACTTCCACCGTCACGTTCCGGCGCCGCAGCGCAGCGGCGGCCTGCTCCGACAGCGACGGGTGAAACGGGCCGAGGACCCGGTCGGCAGCCTCGACGAGTGTGATGGCCGTCGATGTGGCGGCGAGGTCGGGGAAGTCCTTGCGGAAGACCTTGTCGATCAGTTCTCGGAGTCCGCCGGCCATCTCCACCCCGGTGGGTCCGCCTCCGACGACCACGATGCCGAGGTCGATGCCGGCGGCCAGGGTGCGCGCTGGCGTGCTCGAACCTGGTCAGCAAATGGGCGCGGAGCGTCGAGCGCGTCGTGCAACGTCTTCAACGGAAAGGTGTTGGCCTCGACGCCCTCGATGCCGAACGAGGTGCTGACGGTCCCGGCGGCGATGACGAGGAAGTCGTAGGTGAGCCGGCGTCCGTCGCCGACGGTCACGACCTGCCCGGCGAGGTCGATGCCCGTCACCTCACCGAGCACGAACCGGATTGCCCGGTTCCTGCGGAAGATGCCCCGAATCGGGAAGCCGATGTCGTCGGCATCGAGCCCAGCGGTCGCAACTTGATACAGCAACGGCTGGAAGGTGTGGAAGTTGTTGACGTCGATGATCGTGATCTCGACGTCGGTTCGCGACAGGCTCTTGGCTGCGCGAATGCCGCCGAACCCCGATCCGATGATCACGACGTGCGGGCGGCCCATCGACGTCAACCATACCGACGGATCGACGTGCCGCGAGTCACGGGCGCGGGCCGCTGACCGGCGCCGACGGACCGCGTAGCCTCTCGGACGCGATGCAACTGCGTGTGCTGGGGCCACTGGAGGTCGTCGACGACAACGACACGGCAATCCCTGTCCGTGGCGCGCAACTTCGTCGCGCTCTGGCTGCCTTGAGCCTGCATGCTCCGGCGTCGACCCCTATCGATGTGCTGAACGATGTGCTGTGGCCGGACGGGGCGCCGTCACCGAATGCGCTGCAGGCGTTGGTCTCGAAGCTGCGCAAGACGATCGCCCCGATGACGATCGATGCGACCGGCGCCTCCTACACCTTGGTGCTGGGGAGTGGAGAGATCGATACGCACCGCTTCGAGCAGTTGGTCACCGCGGGCCGCGAAGCTGCTGCGGCCGGCCGCCCCGAATCGGCGGTGATGCACCTCGATGCGGCACTTGCGCTGTGGCGGGCCCGGCCTTACGAAGACGTGGCTGATCTGCCGATCGGTCAGGCGCCGGCGGCGCGACTGATGTCGCTCCGGGAAGCGGCGATCGCCATCCGCCTCGAGTGCCTGATCGGCGCTGGGCTGATCGACGTTGCCGCGGCGGAGCTCGAATCGCTGGTGGTCGCCGAGCCGCTGGTCGAGCGTTGGTGGGCCCTCCTGATGGTTGCGCTCTACCGCCAGGACCGGCAGGCCGACGCATTGAGGGCGTTCCAGCAGGCGCGCACGATCCTCGGCGAGGAGCTGGGCCTCGAACCGGGCCCGGAGCTGCGCGACCTCGAGGCGAGGATCCTGCAGCACGATCCGTCGCTCGGGCCGTCGTCGAGTGGCGTGTTCACCAAGCAGCGGCGGCAACCCGATCAGCCCCGACGCTCGTCGCAACTCCCTGGTCGCCTGTCGTCGTTCGTCGGCCGAACCGCCGACATCGCCGCCCTCACCGGTTTGCTCGGCCGAGATCGGCTCGTCACGATCGTCGGCCCGGGGGGCGCGGGAAAGACGTCGCTGGCGATCGAAGTCGCCCGGCAAGTGGATGCGGACCCCCGTCCTCGTCGTGTCGTGATGATCGAGCTGGCGTCACTGCCGCGCGGAGGCGATGTCGTCGGAGCGGTCGCCGGCATTGTCGGAGCAGGCGATGCCGACCTCCGGCGCAACGACAGGGTCGGACACCGACTTGCAGCGTGTGATCGACGCCATCGGTGAGGAGAACATCGTGCTGTTGCTCGACAACTGCGAGCACGTTGTCGAGGAGGCCGCGGCCTTTGCCTCGAAGCTGCTGCAGCAGTGCGAGGGTGTGACCATCCTGGCGACCACTCGCGAGCCACTCGGCGTCGCCGGCGAGCAGGTGTGGGCAATCCCGCCGCTGACCCCTGAGGAGTCCGTCGAGTTGCTCACTGCCCGGGCCGGGTCGGCCGGCGTCGGCCTCGACACCGCGGTCGAATCAGGGGCATCGGCGAACCGTCTCCTCGATCGGCTCGACGGCCTGCCCTTGGCCATCGAGCTGGCCGCAGCGCGGCTGCGGTCGATGAGCCTGAACGACCTCGTCGATCGCCTCGACGACCGGTTCGCCCTGCTGTCGGTCGGACCTCGCTCGGCCGAATTGCGCCAGCAGACGCTGCGCAATCTCGTCGATTGGAGCCACGATCTGCTCGACGAGCGGGAGCGTTCGCTGTTCCGCAGGCTGGCCGCATTCAGCGGTGGAGCGACGCTGGAGGCCATCGAGACGGTGTGCTCGGATCCGATCGACGCGACGGTGGCGAACGAATCGGCATCCGCGATGTCGACACCCTCGTGGCCCGGCTCGTCGACAAGTCGCTCGTCATCGCCGACCACACGGCAACCGGGGTTCGCTTTCGCATGCTCCAAACGCTGGCCGACTACGCGGCCGAGCAGTTGATCGCATCGGGCGAGGCAGAGCAGGTCGGCCATCGCCACGCCCGGTACTTCGCCGGCCTGGTCGCCCCGGTCGAGCTCGGGCTGTTGGGTCGTGAGCAACGCCGATGGATGCAATGGTTGCGCGTGGAATGGGCCAACATCACGACGGCGATGGATCACGCGCTGGCGGTCGACGATGCCGATACGGCGATCCAACTGGTCGCCCCGCTCGGCTGGTACTTCTTCATGATCGACGAGACCGCGGCCGGTGTCGAGTGGTTGCACGCCGCGTTGGCGTGCAGTGGCCGCTCCGACCCGCGGCTGCGCTCGCTGGCCCTTGGTTCGTACGCCTTCCTGGCCTCGACCGGCCCGGACCCCGTCAATGCAGCGGTCGTCGCCGAGCGGGCGTTGGCGACCCTCGACTCGTACGACGACCCGGCGACAGAAGCGATCGTCACGGGCATGTACCTGATGTGTCAGCTCTTCCGTGGTCACATCGAGGCATGTCGCGCAGTGTTTCCCTTGACCGAGGCAGCCGCGTTGCGCTCGGGAAACCGATGGTCGGTGGCAATGGCCACACTGGTTGGCGCCGAGATCACCGGCCTGCTCGGCCAACCGCACGAAGCAGAGTCCGAGATGCGCCGGGCCGCGGACGGCTTCGCCGCCGTTGGCGATCGCTTCTGCTACAGCATCTGCGTTGCCCACGCCGCCGAACTGGCCGAGGTCCGCGGCGACTACGACCCGGCGATCCGCATGCTGGAGGAGAGCTTGGCCCTGGCCGAAGACGTCGGCTTCTCGGTCCGTGGCCTCGCCACCAGATCGCGTCTGGCCAACCTGGAGATCCTCCGGGGGAACCTGGCGCTGGCCGAGTCGATGCATCGGCAAGCACTCGAGTCCGGTTCCGGGCCGATCCCGCAATGGATGCACGCGATCACGATGCTCGGACTGGCCAACATCGCCCGTCGTCGCAACGATCCTGCCGAAGCCATGCGGTGCATCGACGTGGCGATGGCCTTGCCGCGATCGTCGCAGATCCCGCTGATGCTCACGTCGCTGCTGGTCGGACGCGGTTACAGCGCCGATCTGGCAGGCGACGCAGAGGTTGCCCTGGCCGCCCAGTACGAAGGCCTCACCGTCGCGCTGTTCGTCAGTGCGACCAGGAGCATCGCCAATGCGGTCGAAGGGCTGGCGGGGGCACTGGCCCTCCATGGCGAGGCTGAAGATGCGGCGCGTCTGCTCGGTGCGGCCGACGCTCTGCGACGCCGATCGGGGGGACCGATGCCGGCAGCCGAGCGATTCGACGTGGATCGCGCCGAGCGTCGAGCCCGCGAAGCGCTTGGTGACAGCGGCTTCGACGCGGCATTCCTGGCCGGCGCCGCGGACCCTGACCTGGAGATCGCCCGCTGCCGTCAGCGCGCAGTCAGCGCCTAGTCAGCGCCTCATCGCATCCTTGCCTCACCTGCTGTCAAGGTGATCCAAGGAGTGTCATGTCCAAGATTCTGTATCGATGGGGCCGATCAGCGGCCCAGCACCCATGGCGAATGCTGTTCGCCTGGCTCGTTGTCGTGATTGCCGTGGTCGGGTTGAAGAGCTCGATCGGTGGCAGCACCAGCGACAACTTCAAGATCCCCGGAACCGAATCGCAGCAGGGAATCGACCTGCTCAACGACCGGTTCCCGTCGCAGGGCGGGTCGAGCGGCCAAGTCGTGTTCGCCGATCCCGACGGCGATGTCACTGACGCGGTCGCCCGGGCCACGATCGGTCAGACGTTGGGCCAGATCGCCGACGACCCGAACGTGGTGATCGGTCAGCGATCCGTTCGACCCGAGTTCCGGATCGGTCAGCGCCGACGGGCGGATCGCCTACGCGACCGTGCGGTACAGCGTCGACCCGCCGGCGAAATCCGACGGCGAAGCGGCAAAGGCTGCTGTCGAGACGGCACGTGAAGCCGGCTTGCAGGCCGAGTTGTCGCGCAACATCGTCCGTACGGCCGATGAGGCTCAAGGCAACGAGGGCATCGGCTTGATCGTTGCTGTGATCGTGTTGCTCGTGGCCTTCGGTTCCGTGATCGCCGCCGGCATCCCGATCGGCACCGCGCTGTTCGGTATCTTCATCGGGCTCTCCATCATCGGCATCATGGCCGGAATCACCGACGTGCCGTCGGTCTCGCCGATGTTGGCGACGATGATCGGTCTCGGAGTCGGCATCGACTATGCCCTGTTCGTCGTCACCCGTCACCGAGCCTTCCTCCACGAGGGCCGCTCGGTGGTCGAGTCGGTCGGGCTGGCCAATGCCACCGCCGGGAGTGCCGTGCTGTTCGCCGGTACCACCGTCGTCATCGCGATCGCCGGACTGCGCATCGCCGGTATCCCGGCGATCGCGACGATGGGCTTTGCTTCGGCGGTCACCGTCGCAGTGGCGATGGTCGCTGCCGTTACGTTGCTGCCTGCCTTCCTCGGCCTGGCCGGCCGGCGGATCGACTCGTGGCACATCGGTCGGAAGCGACCACAGAACGTCGACTCGCAGCCAGACCTTCGCCGGCCGGTGGGCCGACCATGTCGGCAGCCACCCGTGGCGCTACGCGATCGTCAGCTTCGTCGGTCTCGCCGCACTGGCGGGCCCGGTGCTGTCCATGCGAACCGGCATGGCCGACGACGGCACCGGTGCGACCAGCACGACGTACCGAAAGGCATACGACCTCCTGGCCGAGGGCTTCGGGCGAGGGCTTCAACGGTCCGCTGACGATCGTGGTCGATGGCACCGATGGCGTGGCCAAGGCAGATCAGGTGCGCAACGCGGTCGCCGCAACCGACGGCATCGCCTTCGTGGCGGCGCCGATCGTCAACCCGGCAGGCGACACCGCCGTGATCACCGCCTTTCCCGTCACGTCGCCGCAAGACGCGAAGACCGAGTCACTGGTCCACTCGTTGCGCGACGACGTGTTGCCCCCGGCGCTCCGCGGCACGCAGTCGCAGGCCTTCGTCACCGGTCAGACCGCAGCCTTCATCGACATCAGCGAGCGGCTGGCATCGCGGCTCCCGCTCTTCATCGGTGCAGTCGTCGGTCTGTCGTTCCTGCTGCTGATGACGGTCTTCCGCTCGGTGCTGGTGCCGCTGAAGGCCGCAGTCATGAACCTGCTGTCGATCGGTGCGGCGTACGGCGTGGTCGTCGCCGTGTTCCAGTGGGGCTGGGGCAGCGGAGCACTCGGTGTGGATCACACCGTGCCGATCAGCCCGTTCCTGCCGATGATCATGTTCGCCATCCTGTTCGGATTGTCGATGGACTACGAGGTGTTCCTGCTCAGCCGGGTCCGCGAGGAGTACCTCCGCAGCCGTGACAGCCACACCAGCGTGGTCGCCGGCCTGGCGGCGACCGCACGGGTGATCACCTCGGCCGCATTGATCATGATCAGTGTGTTCGCAGCCTTCCTGCTGATCCCCGATGTCGAGATCAAGATGTTCGCGGTCGGCTTGACCGTCGCCGTGTTGGTCGACGCCACGGTCGTCCGGATGATCCTGGTGCCGGCAACCATGGCGTTGATGGGTGACGCCAACTGGTGGCTGCCGGGTTGGCTCGACCGCCTGCTGCCGCACGTCGATGTCGAGGGCTCGCACGTGCTGACGCCGCACAACTCGCCCATCCCGGCGATGGCGCACGCGGCAACGGATTACGACGTCGTCGACGAGCCGGAGTTCGAACTCGTCTGA
>CAWDUI010000047.1:0-633335 GCA_963805445.1 Ilumatobacteraceae bacterium
GGGCGGAGACGTGGCGCTCGTGGACGCGGTAAGCAACGTTTCGGGCGTCGCCACCAACGGTGACGGTCAGGTAGTACTCGCCGTCCTGCCACGTGTACTGCAGAGGATTGACCCGGGTGGCGGCGATGTCGTGCGGGCCGAGTTCGTTGCGAATCGTGGTCTTGCCGCCGCCGAGGATGTTGTGGTCATGCGACACAACTGCGACGTTGGCGACGACGGTTCCGGCGGGCACGGTCGCGCCTCCAACGGTCCGAAACGTCCACTCGACCTCCTCACCGCTCAACGCCGGCGGATCGACGAACTCGAGCTGGACAACACCGCCGGCCGAAGCGGCGTAGGCGTCGTAGTAGTCGCTGAAGTCGAAGTCGGTCATCAGGCACTCCCCTTTGCATTCGCGTGCCAGTTACGTGTCTCGAGACGATACTTCGCCTGACGAGACAGCGCGGTTGGAGCGCGTCGCGACCATCGTGAGCTGGGCGGATTCCTAGATCCTCGCCATTGGAATCGACCTCGAATCACAGGAATCGCCGGGTCTGTGCACCGGCTGGGTCATATGACTCATTGCCCCGGATCAGCGGCCTTGCGATAATGGCTCTCACTTTCGGGTGCGGACGCAACCGAAACGAAGGGACGGGACGACACGTGACATTTCGCGTAGCGGCAGCATTTTTGCAATGACCCGACCGCACCAACGGTCGGCTGAATTTGCCGCCGACCAGCCGGTGCACGAGTCGATGAGCCCAGGCGAGATGAACGAGCCGACCCTCCAAAAGACTCCAACTTCTCGGCGAAAGAGCGCGACCATGGACATCCAGAACAAGAGGAAGCGGCTGGGCGTAGCCGTCATCGCGGCCGCCGGATTGATGGGCGGCGCTGTGGCAGTCCACGCGGCCACCTTCTCGCAGCGCGTGCAGTCGTCCACGCCCCCGGATGCGTTCCCGGCAATCGCCCCGACTTGCACCGCGACCTGTGCGATCACGCTCGACGCGGGGATCGGCGAGGTCGTGATTGCAGATGTCGTCAACGGCCCTCAAACGCTGCCGTTCTACGGATTCAACGTCAACGGCGAGGGCAGCGGGGCGCATACGCTCGCCGGCGGCGCCACCTCGACGATCAAGGTGCCGCTGGGCACGGTGTTGACGATCACGCTCTCACAGGACACCACCATCACGGACCCGATCGACCTGTCGTTCCCCAGCCTCCCGGTCGGCGACGTCACCCACGTCGGTTCCGTCTACACGGTCGTGGCCAGCAAGGTCGGCACCTCGGTGTTCCAACCAGGTTCGAACCCTGACGCGCCGCGGCAAGTCGCCATGGGCCTCGTCGGTGTCCTGATCGTCACGCCCACAGGCTGCGCCGGGCCCAACATGATGTGCGCGTACGACGGCGCCGTGTCGTACGCCGACGAGGCATTGGTCGCCACGACGGATCTCGACTTCCAGTTCGCGACCGACTCTACGGACTTCCCCGGCATGAGCTACTTCGGTCAGTCGATGATGCCCGATGGCTCGCCACGCCAGGTGTACCACGTCATCAACGGCAAGTCGTTCCCCGACACCGATGTGATCGACGTACGGGCGGGCGACAGCGTGTTGCTGCGCTCGGTCAACGCAGGTGTCACCGACAAGTCGATGAGTTTGCTTGGCCTGCATCAAACCTTGCTGGGGCGCAATGCGTCGCGGTACGAAGATCCGCAGCAGTTCATCTCCCCCCTCGTCGGTCCGGGCGAGACGGCCGACCTGACCATTGAGATTCCGGCCAATGCCGCCTCCCAGCAGCGATACGCGCTGATGGACGCCGGTCGACAGATGAACCATGGCAACGACTACGGCTTCGGCGGCGCTCTCACGTTCCTCAACGTGTGGCCGGCCGCACCGGCGGTCGTGCCACCAGTGGAGGTGCCACCGACGGAGGTGCCGCCAGGGTTGTCGGGCCTGCCAGAAGGAACGCCAGCGATGCAGGACTTTGTGGCGCTGAAGCCGTCACGGTTGGCCGACACACGTGCTGGGATGACGACCACCGATGGGTTGTTCGCCGGTGACGGGATCCGCAGCAGCGGATCGACTCTGGAGCTCACCGTTGCCGACCGCGGCGGCGTTGATGCGACGGCGAGTGCCGTCGCCCTGAACATCACCGTGGCTGGCCCGCTCGGCAGCGGGTTCGTCACTGCCTATCCGTGTGGAACAGCACGACCGACGACGTCGAACCTGAACTACACCACCGGCGGGACCGTACCGAATGCGGTGATCACCAAGGTCGGTACCGGCGGCAACGTGTGCGTGTTCGTGTCAACGACAACACATCTGATCGTCGACGTCAGCGGATACTTCCCCACCGGGTCGAGTTACCAGCCGATCACTCCGGCACGTCTCCTCGAGACCCGTCCAGGACTGACGACCATTGATGGGTTGCAGCAGGGTGACGGGCTGCGTGCTGCAGGGTCGGTGACGGCCGTGCAGGTCAGCGATCGAGCGTCGGTGCCGAGCGATCCTTCGGCTGCGGTGTTGAACATCACGGTCACCGCAGCGCAAGCATCGGGGTACGCCACGGTGTATCCGTGCGGCACTGCAGTGCCGACGGCGTCGAACATCAACTACGTCGCCGGCAGCACGGTTGCCAACCTGGCGATCGCCAAGATCGGCACCGGCGGCAAGGTGTGCATCTTCACCAGTGCCGGTGTGCACCTGATCGCCGACGTGAATGGGTACTTCCCCGCGGTGACGTCGTACATGCCGCTCGACCCGGCCAGGCTGCTGGAGACACGATCCGGCCTCGACACCGTCGATGGACAGTTCACCGGCGCTGGCTTGCGGCCGGCGAACTCGATCACCGAACTGACCGTCACCGGTCGTGGCGGTGTCGCTGTCGGGGCCGCCACCGTGGTGCTCAATGTCACGGTCACCGGGCCGACGGGGTCGGGCTTCGTCACCGTCTACCCATGCGGTACCGCTGCACCATTGGCGTCGAATCTCAACTACCACAGTGGTACCACGGTCGCCAACGCAGTCATCGCCAAGGTCGGCGCCGGCGGCAAGGTGTGCCTGCTCAACACCGCCCCAACTCAACTCGTCGTCGACGTCAACGGCTACCTGCCGACCTGAGAGGTCTCCCGCACCCGTGCCGCTCGCTGCGACGGCACGATACAGACCAGGCGACCTCCCGGCGGTGCCGGTGTCCGTGTATCGTCGTCGCAGAGCGTGTATGTCAAATGACGAGACCGTGAGTCAGCCGCCCGAGGCGTTGGTGATCTTCGGCATCACCGGCGACCTGGCTCACAAGATGACGTTTCGGGCGTTGTACGGCTTGGAGGTTGCCGGTCGGTTGGACGGCCCGATCATCGGAGTCGCCGTCAACGACTGGACCGTGGACCAACTGGTTGCTTCGGCGCGGGACGCGCTCGACTCGGCCGATCACATCGTCGATGAAGACGCCTTCGCCCGGTTGGCGAGGAGATTGACCTACGTTCAGGGTGATTTCACCGACCCCACCACATACGAACGGCTGGCTGCCGAGTTGAAGGGCGGCGCGAAAGCACTGTTCTACCTCGAGATTCCGCCTTCGCTCTTTGCGACGGTGGTCGTGGCACTCGGTCAGGCCGGACTCACTGCGGGAAACCGCGTCATGATCGAAAAGCCCTTTGGTCACGACCTCGCCTCTGCACAGGCCCTCAACGACGAACTGCACGACGTCGTCGACGAGGATCAGATCCTGCGCATCGACCACTTCTTGGGCAAGCAGCCGGTGCTCGACATCCACTTCCTTCGCTTCGCCAACGCACTGCTCGAACCCCTGTGGAACCGCGAGCACGTCGCTGCGGTGCACGTCACCCTCGCCGAGGACTTCGGGGTGGACGACCGGGGGGCGTTCTACGACTCGGTCGGGGCGCTGCGCGATGTGGTGCAGAACCACCTCCTCCAGGTGCTTGCCCTCATCGCCATGGAGGCCCCGGTCACCCCGGGGCATCGCTCCTTGTGGGACAAGAAGGTCGAGGTCTTCCGGGCCATGCCAGACGCCGACCCGGCTCATTGTGTTCGGGCTCAGTACCGGGGATACCTCGACGTTCCGGGTGTAGCAAGTGGGTCGGTGACCGAGACGTATGTTGCGCTGCGCCTCGAGGTGGACAATTGGCGCTGGGCCGGTGTGCCGTTCTTCATTCGGGCCGGCAAAGCGCTCGCCGCAACTGCGACCGAGGTCAGGGTGATCTTCAAGCGGGCGCCTCGCCTTTCCTTCCTCGATCTGCCGTATCGAACCGAGCCGAACCAGCTCGTGTTGAGGATCGACCCCGATGCGGGACTGCGGGTGATCATGCTGTCGAAGGGCACCGACGGTCGAGCGTCGCGGGACGTTCACATGGACCTGGCCTTTGCCGCCGAGTTGGGCAAACCCGTCGACCCCTACGAGCGTCTGCTGCACGACGCACTGCAGGGTGACGGTTCGCTGTTCACCCGCGAGGACACCGTCGAGGAGACGTGGCGGGTGCTGCAGCCACTGCTGGACAACCCACCGGATGTGACGACCTACGCCCCCGGTTCCTGGGGACCGCCCGAGGCAGACGCGTTGCTTCGGGGTCAGGGTTCGTGGCAGACACCGTGGCTCGGCCAACACGACGACGGCAGCGGTTGAGCCGGCCCGGATCATTGACGTCGCCGTCGCGCTCCACCTCGAATGCGTGACCTACGACAACCCGAATCCAAGTCTGCGCTGACGCAGCAGTCGGCTGACGACGCCTGCGCGGTCACCGCGTCAGTCGAGCGCCCGGCGAGCGATCGTCGGTGGTTCCCGCCCGCCGAGCAACCATGCAACCGTGCACGCGACGAGGGGCAATCCAAGCACCACGATCAGCAGGTTGACGATCGGGACGGGTGACAGCTGGCTCAGATCATCGGAGTAGCCGGCGATCAGTGCGATGTACGCACCCATCAAACCGAGGAACGCACCGAGCAGCGCAAGCGCACCCGCGGTTGCCGCAGTCAGCATGCGCCGCGCCGAACTGCTGGCGCCTGTCGCGGTCAACGTCTGCAAGTCGCGTCCCGCTTCGCCGCGGATCAATCCGATGGTCATTGCCAGGATGCTCAACGCCAGAAGCATGCCGACGATCGTTGCGATCAATCGAGTCAGGAACAGGCTGTGGCGGGCGTTGCGCGTCACGAGCGCGACTCCCGAATCTGTGGCCAGATGATGAGCGGCGGCGCGTTCCTGGCCGGTGATCGCGTGGTCCAGAACGATCAGCCATCCGGCGCGGGTCGCCGTCCACTGGTGGCTGCGCATGGCGCTCTCGGTGATGAACGACCTCGGCTGATCCGAGTACCCAGGGTCATCGATCGGCTGGACGACTGCCAATTCGTCGAGGTTCGGATCCCGCTGGCGTTTGAAACCACTGGGGTCGACCAGGGTCAAGTGGCCGGTCTGAGCGGTGAGCACCTCGGTCCCTGGTTCGATGGTGTCCGGGTCGACTCCGACGGTGGCAAGGATGTCGGGGTTGGCGACGTAGATGTAACCGTTGCTGCCCGACACCTCGATTCCATGATCAACCTGCTGACCGAGGAGGATCGTCGGACGTCCCGGTCGGCCCTGCGGATCCGCGGAGGACCCATCAGCCGTCGGGGCGGCGACCGCTGCGTCGAGGGGGTAGATCTTGGCGCCCAACGACTCCGCAAGTTGGTCCATCGAAGCGTCGAGTTGGTCGATCTGCGCCGCGGTGCGATCAGGGATGAGGTCGAAGTCGGCGAGGCGGAAGAGCATCTGGCGGTCGGACAGGTTGCCACTGTCGTGATTCGGCGTTGCCGCCGCAGAAATCACGATGGCTGTGAAGGCGATGCCGAGACCGAGGCTGATGGCTGCAAGTGCGGCCGCTGCGCGCGCCTGGTAGCGAGCGAGGTCGCGCAGCGCCAACCGCGCCGCGATCGGCAACGGGCGAGCGACGATCGTCAGGGCGCGGATCGCGATCGGGCAGAGGAACAGGATCCCGAGCACGATGGCGATGGGTCCGCCGACAAAGGGAAACGGCTTCGCCACTCCGGTCTTGTCGATGCCCTTGGCCAAGCACACGTACCCGACCACGAAGAAGATGACCGCCGCGAGAGCGGATCGATGGGCTCGCTTGGGTCGCGGTGGGCGCCCCGACAACGCGGTCACGATCGGCACTCGCGCCGTGGTTCGCGCCGGCCACCACGCTGCCGCGGCTGTCGTCAACAGCGCCAATGCGATCCCGGCGGCGAGCAGCCACCAGGGGATGTCGGCACTGTTGATCCGATGGTTGGCAACCGACTCCAGACTCGAGCTCCACGTGAACCACCCGATCAGTGCCACGCTGGTTCCGACAACTGCCGACACGAGACCTGCCGCCAGACCATGGGCGATGGTCACGAGGCGAAGCTGCTTGTTCGTTGCACCCATTGCCGCCAGCATCCCGAACTGACGCAGCCGACGTTGGGCGACGACCACGAAGCCCGCAGCCGCGACAAGCGACACGAGCAACAGCGCGATCGTGTCCAACGACAACGCGGCGATCACCGCAGCTCCGCGGTCGGACGCACCGCGGCTCTGCGAGAAGCCGGTGATGCCGACCGGGGTCGGAAACCTGCGTATCGAGTTGGGTCCGTCCGCGTGACCGTCGAGGTGGCCGCGGATCAGAATGTTGACGGTCTCCGAGGCGCTCGGATCGCCCGGCACCGTGAGGATGAACTCGTCGTCGAGTTGGGTGGAGTTCTCGACAACGCCCACGACGGTCCACGGCTCGGCGAGTACCCTGAGCTGGTCCCCGACACCCACGCCGAACGTTGCCGCGAGTCCGTTGGTGACGGCGACCTCACCGCCTTTGGTCGGGTATCGGCCGTTCAGCAGCGTGAGCAGCGGGCCGCTGTAGAGACCGTGTGGATCTTCGGCGCGGAGGTCGACGTTCTCCACCGAACCAGGAATCGGCAACTGTGCGTGCCAGATCGTTTCGACCGGTGCGTACTGGTCCGCAAGCTTGGCGACCTCCGTCTTCAACGCCCCGGAATCGGAGCTCGACAGCGTGAGCCGGCGGTCGGCATTGCCGAACTGTGCTGACTCTGACGGGGTGATGTTGTAGGCAGAGATGGCCGCAAACACTGCGGCGGCAACCGTCACGCTGAGCAGCACGAGCACGATGAGCTGCTGGCGCCACTCGCGCCGGAACATGCGCCATGCCCAACGCGTGACCGCCCGCCGTCCGGCGACTCCGCCGCCGGCGCCCGATCGTCGCTGGGCGTAGGCGACCTCGAGCACCGTCACGTGGTCGGTCCCGGAACCAGCAGTGATTCGGGGCCGGCCGGCGAGGCGGTCTGATCGACGACCCGGCCATCGCGCAGGAACACCACCCGGTCGGCCCACGAGGCCAGCTGGGCGTCGTGGGTGACGATGATGCCGGCAACGCCGCGCTCCATGGCCTTGCGCAGCAGGCGCATCACGGCTTCGCCGTTGGCGGAGTCGAGGGCACCCGTCGGCTCATCGGCGAGCAGCACATGGCGTTCGCCGACGAGTGCCCGAGCGATCGCGACACGCTGCCGCTCACCACCGGACAGCTCGTCGGGGAAGCGGGCAGCGTGCTCGGCGACGCCGAGCGCGGCAAGTGCCTCGAGGCCGAGGGAGCGGGCGGCCTTCGAGCTCACACCGTCGAGTTCCAGCGGCAACGTGACGTTCTCCGCTGCCGTGAGGCCGGCGAGCAGGTTGAAGTCCTGGAACACGTAACCGATCGAACGCCGTCGAAGGCGAGCCCGGTCGTTGCGTGACATGGCCGACAATGCGACGCCATCGATGGAGACCTCCCCGGTGCTCGGTTCCTCGAGGCTGCCGGCGATGGTGAGCAAGCGTGCTCTTGCCCGAGCCGCTGGGGCCCATCACGGCGACGAGCTCGCCTGCCAGCACGGTCAGGTCGACCTCGTGGAGAGCTTGGACCTCCGACGGCGCCTTCGCCATAGACCTTCGTCACGCCGCGGAGCTCGATCACCGCGGTCACGCCCACACCGTCGACTTCCGGGCGATGCCGCGGCGCCGGCTCAGCGGCTCCCGGCTCAGGCAGCGGCCGCCGCTTCAATCGCGCATCAGCGGCGTCGAGCCAGCGCACCACGGCGTCGAGGCGAAACAGCTCGGCATCGGCGATCAGCGCCAGCTCGACATCATCGTCGGCGGCCTTGGCCTTGATGTGCGTGCAGTGCTGCATCGCCTCCACGAAGTGGCGCCGGTGGACCTGCAGCACCTCGTGCAGGTCCACGCCGGGCAGGCGCAAGCTGACCAGCACCTTGATGATCAACTCGTCGCGGGGCGGGAGCTCGGTGTCAGGAGGCGTGTGCAGCCAACGCGTCAGCTCCCCGCTGCCGTCCGCGGTGATGCGGTAGCGCTTCCGCGGCCCGTCGCCATCCGCCTCGTCCGATTCGACGAGCCCATCGCGCTCGAGCCGTTGCAGCGTCGTGTACACCTGGCCGACGTTCAGCGACCACACCTCCCCGGTGCGGATCTCGAACTCCTGACGCAGCCGGAGGCCGTACTTCGGACCCTCGCTCAGCAGGGCCAACAGGGCATGGGGGACGCTCATGAGGCGCTCACGGGTCGGGACATACCCCGTAGTATACGCAGTATTACATTCTTGGCAAGCGGTATCTGCGCTGTTCTCGCGCCGCACGGGTGCCGACTCGCGCCAGGGGCACCGCGCGCCGACTCGCCGGATGGCCCGGGGCCGGCGATCTCGGTACCCCCGATCCCGAAATCGGAACCCCGTGGAGCCTGGTCCGGCGAGCGTGCAGCGCTCGCTCGACGTTGGTCCCGCCGCAACGACCGCCGGTGTCCGAGCGGCGACTTCTGATCACCGCCTGGACTCGCCGCTAGGGCAGTTCGTCTGGAAGGTTCGGGGTCTCGGGCGTCTCGGTGGCATCGTCGCCGGACATCCGTTCTCGCGCCGCTCTGATTGCCTCATCGGCGAGTGCACCCACCGCCTTCTCCTGAACGGTCGTCATCACGTCGGAACCCACATCGGTCACGGATGTCACCACCGACGTCGTGGTCCTCTCGATCAGGCTGCTCGCTCCTGGCGCCGCAGCTGCCGCTCCGCCGATTCCCTTCTCACCCATCCGAACCAGCTCCTCGTCTCGACTCGCAGACTAGCATTCCACGTGGCGAGGACCGTTGGGCTCTGCCTCGGCAGAAGGGTGCGGGCAGTGTCGGACCAGTTGTGTCCCGGATCGCGATCTCGTGGGGAGATTTGCGTCGTCCCCGAGGTGATCACGTGGGACCTGTGCGTGCTGCGCGTCACGGTCGGTACGGCCTCGTTCGTGGTGTGCATTCCGGGACACGAGTACCAGACGTGGCTCGCTCGTTTCGATTCGGGCGCACTCGACGAGGAACTGCAAACCGTCGCTTCCACGCCACCGACGCGCTCGCTCCGGACAGTGCCACGAGCGGTCCGCCAGGCTCAACGTCGGCGGTCACCGCGCATCGGTATCGAGCACGAGTTCGAGGTGCGCCACGAGGGCAAAGTGGTCGACTTCCGCCGGCTGCTGCCTCACCTGCTGAACGGGCACATCAGGGCAGATCCGGCAGACCCTCTCGCCGTCCGCCTCCCCTTCGGCGTGATCACAGCCGACGGACTCGAGGCGGAGATCGCGACCGAACCGATCGACCTCACACCGGGATTCGTCAGCCGGGCGGTGACGACGGCCGAAGTGGCGGAACGGGCCCTGCGTCGGGCGTTGCCGGCCGACCACGAACTGAAAGGCTTCTCGACACATATCAGCGTGTCGTGGAACCCGCGTCGAGACGATCAACTGTCACGCACGTGGGCACGGATCTTCGCTCCCGTCATGATGCTCTTGCTGGATCGGCCGACATCTCCGGGTCTCATCGTGCGACCACGCCCGCGCCGGCTCGAGCTCTGCGGCGAATACGCGTCAGGTCGACAGCTGGCCGCTGCCGTCGCGTTCGCCGTGGCCAGCGTCCGTACCCTCGAAACATCGCCGGCGAAATCGCTTCGCCCCTGGCTCGTCGGCATGACGCTCGTGCCCGCTCTCGATCGATACGGATGGTACGTCGACCGAGCTGCCTTCGGCGGCTCGGATCTCTACACGGTCGGTCGGTCACTGCGACTCGAACGCGGATCCGGGACAGTCTCGGCCGGCCAGCACTTCGACGAGATCCTCGAGATGGTCGACCCCCAACTGCGACTGATCGGCAACGGGGACGATGTGGAGTCGCTTCAGCTCGCTCTGAACGGTTCGATCGAATTGCCCCTCGCCGGCGACCGACGGCTGCACGCGTGAACCGATATTTTCGCAAGGTCCAGGACCCGCAACGACTGTTGCCACGTGAGCGAGCACCCGTCAGCGGACACCGCGTTCCGAAGGCCAGATCAAAGCGTGCCCAAGACGCAGCCACGGCACGATTCGCTGGCATGTCCCTGCCTTCCGCGGCGATTGTCGGAGGCATCCTCGCTGCACTTGTCATCGCCGGCGGCGTGGTGGCCGTGTCCAGACGCGGCGGCTCAGGAACGCGGCGCCGACGACGAACGCGGCCGGAGTTCCGGTCCCGTCTGATGTGCCGGTCTCGAATCCCGCCGAGGTCACGGAGTCCGTCATCACCGCCGAGGCGAGCAGCTCGGTGCCTGCCATCACGACCATCACGACCGTCGGTCGTTCAGTGACCTCGATACACCTGACGTCGCTCGCGCCGGCCACGTCGGTCGACGTCATTCCCAGTGATCCGGGTAGTTCGTCCACCTTCGACGGACCGTTGCCGGCGTTCAACTTCGGCATCGACTGCGCAGCTGATGGTTGCAACTTCTCACTCCGCACATTCGCGCCCGGTACCGTCACCGACGAAGGGCTGACGACGATTCCTGCAGTCGCGGGACGATTCCTGTCGACGAGCACCAGGTCCCGCGCCATGCACCGGCAGCAAAGGAACCCGCTTCGTCCGCAAGATCACGAGCGTCATCGACCTGTCCCTCTCGGGGAGCCAGATCGTCAGCGGGATCACCGTGCCACTGCAGATCGGTGGGACACTGACCAATTTCATCCCTGAGGCCGGGTACGTGCCCCACGTCGGCGACGTGGTCGATCAGGGAGCGGAGACTGGTTGCGTCGGGCAGACGCTCGTCTTCAACGTTGCGGGAGACCTTGATCCGACCGGCTGACCTACGGCAACGCCACGACTCGGTTGTAGGCGGCCAGCAGAGCGGAGTACGAGTCGTCGAAGACCTTCTGCAGATCGGCATCCGACAGATGGTCGTATTCCTTGGTTTCGATGATGACCGCCCTGCCGTACCGGTACACGCTGACGAACACGACCCGATCGATCGAGCCTTCCGGGGAGGTGATGTCGAACTCGGTGAAGCTCTCAAAGCCTCCTTCGCCGAGCGAAGGATCGTCACGCGTTGCGAGGTTGACGACCTCGTTGTTTCCGCTGTCGCTCTGGAACTTCTGAATCTGTGCGGTGAAGCACGTTGCCCAGGCATCGGTGTTGACGATCGCGACGTACTCCATCGCCAAGGTCTCGTCGGGGAAGGCCAGCGACGACGAGTAGACGAATGCGCCCGTATCACCGAGCCGCATCGTCGGCCCCGACTGCGCCGCGCCGTTGGTCAGCATCGTGACCGCACCGTCGGGCCGGTACGCGCACGAGTCGGTCGACACCGGCGCCGGCCCACCCTCCGCATACACCGTCCACGGCGCCGCGAACGCGTCGGCCGTCAACTCACCCGCCTGGGCGAGTGCTTGGTCCTCTGGATCGATCGGGCGCGGGTCCACCGTCGTCGTCGCGCCGGTGGACTCCGGCGGTGTGTCGGCGACGGTCGTCACCGACGACGTTGGTTCATCTGCAACCGTCGTAGTCGCCACAGCATCCG
This sequence comes from Ilumatobacteraceae bacterium, assembly GCA_963805445.1. Lineage (GTDB taxonomy): Bacteria > Actinomycetota > Acidimicrobiia > Acidimicrobiales > Ilumatobacteraceae > JAENVT01. The sequence continues at coordinate 11,855 of CAWDUI010000047.1, forward strand.
TCGGCACCACAGCGAGGGTGGTGACACCACTGGCCGATTGGCCCGACGTGGCGCCGCCGGGCGAACCCGAGCCACCGCAGCCGCTGACGACAAGAGCCGCCAGCACGCCAACGGTCAGAGCGCTCCTGCGCATCCACCTCATCGTTCACGCTACCTTCCGCCGGTCGAGCTGGTCAGCTCCGCATCCGTTCAAGTCCCGCCACCGACTTGCTCGTCGATGCAGGAAGCGTAGCGAGCCCAGCGAGCCATGGCTCCACGAACCCGCTCGTGAGTGCCCGGTTCGACGTTCGTGGCGAGTTTGACCGGCCGACTCGCACGTATCGGTAGGTCTTGCGTGCCTCCGCGGCTGCCTTTGCGCTGACGAGTACTGAGTCCGACGCCTCGCCCCTTCGATGTCAACTGTCAAGCACAGACACAGGTCAAACCTCGCTACTTCGGAGGTTTCTCGAACTACACGGTGTACAACACTGTGGGGACAAAGCGAGGGGCGGAGCCATGGCGGGGATTCGGGTGCGCGTGCGGTTGGACAGATCGAGACGGCAGCGTGTCGAACCGCACCGTAGACCCTCGAGACGTCGGATATCGGCGCTCGTCCTCGGCGGATGCCTGGCCAGCTTGATCGTGTTGGACGCTGGCGTCGCCGCTGCCGTGCCACCGACCATCGATGGCCAGTTCGCTGCAATCGGCCCGATCGGTCAGCAGGATTCGATCGACCTCACCGTGGTCGGTCGAGGCGGAGTCCCGGCCACCGGTGTCGGCGCCGTGGCACTCAACGTCACGGCAACCAACCCGACCAACGCCAGCTTCCTCACCGTCTGGCCGACCGGTGCATCACGTCCATTGGCGTCGAACCTCAACTTCAGTATCGGCCAAACGGTTCCGAACATGGTCATCGTCCCCGTCGGGGCAAACGGTCAGATCTCGATCTACAACAACACGGGCGGCGTCGATGTCATTGTCGACGTGCTCGGCTGGTTTCCCACCGGCAACAGCTACACCGGACTCACCCCAGCCCGGCTGATGGACACCCGACCCGGCACGTCGACCATCGACAGCCAGTTCGCCGCGCTCGGCCCGATCGGCCAGGCCGGCTCGACCAACCTCACCGTTGTCGGTCGCGGTGGCGTCCCGGCCAGCGGCGTCGGCGCCGTTGCCCTGAACGTCACCGCGACCAACCCGACCATCGGCAGCTTCCTGACCGTCTACCCGGCCGGTGCAGAGCGGCCCCTGGCCTCGAACCTCAACTATGAGCTGGGCCAGACCGTTCCGAACATGGTCATCGTCCCCGTCGGGGCAAACGGTCAGATCTCGATCTACAACAACTCGGGGAGTGTTGACGTCGTCGTCGACGTGCTCGGCTGGTTCCCCACCGGCAACAGCTACACCGGACTCACCCCGGCCCGGCTGATGGACACCCGACCCGGCACGCCGACCATCGATAGCCAGTTCGCTGCGCTCGGCCCGATCGGCCAGGCCGGCTCGACCAACCTCACCGTTGTCGGTCGAGGCGGCGTCCCGGCCAGCGGCGTCGGCGCCGTTGCCCTGAACGTCACCGCGACCAACCCGAGCAACGGCAGCTTCCTGACCGTCTACCCGGCCGGCGCGGACCGGCCTCTGGCCTCGAACCTCAACTACGGCGCCGGTCAGACCGTTCCGAACATGGTCATCGTTCCCGTCGGTGTGAATGGGCAGGTGTCGATCTACAACAACACCGGAAGTGTCGACGTCGTCGTCGACGTGCTGGGCTGGTTCCCCGCCGGAAACAGCTACACCGGCCTGACCCCCGCCCGCCAGATGGACACGCGCATTCCGACCCCGTTGCCGGCCGCGGCCATCGGTCCGATCCGCAACCTCGTTGTGATCCGCCCGACGCTGCATCAGATGAGCGGTGCGGACCGCATTGCAGTTTGGGTGTGCGACGTCCCCACGAATTCGTCCGACTACGACTACTCAAATCCGGAAAGCCTGCCGCGAATCCCGATCGAGCCGCAGGGTGTCGCCAGGTGGGCACAGAAGACGGTCGGCACCTGGTACGACGCCGAGTCCAACGGTCGATACGAACCCACCTTCGTTGCGATGGGGCACATCCCGCTGAGCACCACGGACGGCCCGTCAGACTGCCTCTCCAAGGCAGAGCACCTGAGCGGCCGACCCTTCACCAACGTTCTGGCGACCGACAACTCTCAGGTGCGAGTCGGATTTGCGTCGCCCGGCCTCATCTACGACAACGACGCCTTCAACCCCGATCGCTTCGACCAGCCACCAGCGGTAACGGCTCGAGGTGCTTGGGTTGGAGGCGGCTCCACATCCCTCGATGTGACACCCTCGCCGCTGGCGGTCACGCACGAGATCGGGCACACCTTGCATTGGCCGCATTCGTTCAGCACGATGTCAGTCACCGAATACGACAACCCCACCGATGTGATGAGCGCAAGCCCGATCGCCAGCTGGTGCTCGAAGCCACTGAACGGGGGTACCTACAGCTGGCCGTGCGTCGCTCCAAACACGTTGGCTTTCAACCGCTTCGCCGCTGGCTGGATCGATGAAAGCCAGGTGGCGCTACAGACCTCGGGGACCAGTGTCGTGACCCTCGATGCTCCGGCCGGCGCCGGGATGCAGATGTTGGTGGCACCCGACGCGGCGAACGCGCACGTGATGCTGACACTGGAGGCTCGGCCGAAGGTCGGCAACGACAGCTCATTCGATGTCGAGGGCGTCGCCGCGTACATCGTCGATCAGCGCCCGTTCGCCTGCCTCAACAGTGCCTTCCTCAACGGCGGGCCGTGCATCAGTTCCGAGCGTCGCCAGCAGCAGGCGATCGCTACGGTGCCGTTCGGATACGACCACATTCTCCAAGTCGGAACCACGACGTCAATCGACGGACTGACGATCACCGTGACAGCACACGTCGGCAACACCTTCACCGTGCAGACGTCGGGCACCTTCGTGGCGCCGCCCACGGAGTATCACCCCGCCGCGTGACGCTGCCGCGAGGCCGTTCAGCGATGACTTGACACGAGAACGATCGTTCTCATATCGTGAGAATCTATGTTCTCACCCTCATGGAGCGACCACAGATGACAAACCCGACGAGGCTCCCTGTGCCACCGTTCGACGGGGAGTCGGCGCAACAGAAGGTGCTGGCGGCCGAGGCCGCTTGGAACACGCGCGACCCTGAACGGGTCGCCGGGGCGTACACCGTCGACTCGGTGTGGCGGAACCGCTCCGAGTTCATCGAGGGCCGCGACCAGATCGTCGCCTTCCTTCGGGCCAAGTGGGACCGCGAGATCGACTACGCGTTGCGCAAGGACCTGTGGGCATTCCACGACAACCGCATCGCCGTGCGCTTCCAGTACGAGTGGCACGACCGCGACGGCCAATGGTTCCGATCGTATGGGAACGAGAACTGGGAATTCGACGAGCACGGCTTCATGCGGCGCCGCGAGGCAAGCATCAACGACGTCGTCATCACCGCCGCCGAGCGGCGGATCTTCGGGCCGCGCCCCGAAGGTGACACGAGTGGGCTCGTGCTGCGATGAGCCCGGCAGCGACGATGACAATCGACGAGTCGAGACAGGCGGTGCTGCATGTCGCGGACGAGTTGTTCTACGCCCACGGCATCAGCGGGGTCGTCATGAGCGATGTCCGGGACGCGTCCGGCGTGTCGATGAGACGGCTCTACACGATGTACCCGTCGAAGAGCGAGCTCGTGGCCGCGTGGCTGACCGACCGCCACCGGACGTGGATGGCGTGGTTCACGACCAGCGTCGATCGCCACGTCGCTGCCGGCGCCGATCCGGTGATGGCCACGTTCGACGCGATCGCTGACTGGGTCACCGCACCCGGCTACCGCGGCTGCGCGTTCATCAACTCCCTGGCCGAGACGAACGAGATCGACGAGTCCCACCGCACGATCATCGCCGACCACAAACGCGATCTCATCGAGCACCTCGGCAACCTCACGTCACGCGGCCACCTCGACGTACCGCCATGGCTACCCGCCGCGCTCGGCGTCATCGTCGACGGGGCAATCGTGCAATGCACCATCTTCGCCAGCACCGAACCACTCGCCGCGGCACGATCCGCGGTCCAACAACTCCTCGAAACGATCCCGACATGACCCTCACCGTCGGCGCCCTGTGGCGCTACCCCGTCAAGACCCTCGCCGGCGAACGCCTCGATGCCGCCGAGCTCACCACCAACGGCCTCGTCGGCGACCGCATCGTCCACGTGCGCGGGCCCGAAGGCGTACGCACCTCCCGACGCCACCACAACCTGCTCGGCCTCCACGCCACACTCGGCCCCGACGGTGAACCACTCGTCGACGGACAACCATGGAGCTCACCCGAAGTGTTGGAGCGCGTCCGCGCCGCAGCCGGGCCCGACGCGACACTCGCCCGCTACGACGGCCCCGAACGCTTCGACGTCCTTCCCTTGCTGGTCGCCACCGACGGTGCCGTCGCCTCGTTCGGCCGCGACGTCCGCCGGCTGCGACCCAACATCGTCATCGACGGCGTCGACGGCATGGACGAGACCGGCTGGCCGGGAGCCGAGCTCCACATCGGCGACGTCGTCATCGCCCTCGATTCTCGCCGCGGCCGCTGCCCGATGACCACCGTCGATCCCGACACGCTCGACGTCGACCGCGGCGTGCTGAAGGACATCATCGCCCGCTTCGAGGGAAAGCTCGCCCTGAATGCCGACGTCGTGCGACCCGGCATCATCCGGGTCGGTGACCCCGTTCGACTCGTGCGGCCCGCTTGGGCGCCGATCACTGCGGGCTGAGCCGCCATTCGCACGTCGGTGAGCAGAATTCAACACCCGTCACGACTCGTCGACCTCGGTCGTGGCCGCCTTGCCCTCGCGCTGGTCAGGCGGCGCGCAACGCGTCGATGGGCTCGACAGCGCAGGCTCGCCAGGCTGGATAGGCGCCGGCAAGCACTCCGATCAGCACACCAAGCAGCGGCGCACCTGCGGCCAGTCGAAGGTCGAGCACCGGCCTCCACGATCGGGTGGCAGACACACCGAGGATGACCAGGACGCCGCTCGATGCCCCGAGTAGCCCGCCCAGAAAGCCGACCACGCCGCTCTCGATGAGGAACTGGGTTGCGATGCTGCGTCGAGTCGCTCCGAGTGCTCGCCGCAGACCGATCTCGCCCTTGCGCTCCATCACCGAGAGCAGGGTCACGTTGGCAATGCCGACCGCACCGGCCAGCAGAGCCACACCGCCGAGCACCAGGAAGAGCGCGTTCACATCGCTTTGCACCTTGTCCTGCAGCGTGCTTCCCGCGGGCGGCACCGAGGCCGCGATGAGGCTGGGATCGTTCGGCGCCAGCGCGATGGGCGCCTGGTGCCCCACGAGTTGCGCCGCACCGAGCGCGGTTCGGATCTGCGCCGCGGCGGGCGCCTCGAGTCCGAAGAAGCGCTGACCGGTGCGCGCCGGGATGATCACTGCGTCGAGCAGCTCGGAGTGTCGCACCACTTGGTCGAGGATCCCGATCACGCTGAAGGCGCGGTTGCCGACGAACACCGTCGGCGCGTTGTCGACGCGGTTGATGTGCAATCGGTCAGCCGCCTTGGCTCCCAGCACCACAACAGCGTCGGCTCTGGTGTCGTGGCCGACGTCGAAGAAGCGACCCGTGGCCACCGTGCCGGCGACTGCATCGAACAAGCCGGCGGAGACAGCGACAACAGGCAGAGACTGCGACCCTTGACCCAGTGGATCGACGACGGCAATCGTTCGCGTCGGTGGTGCTGCAGCGATGGACGAGATGGTGCCAGCGGCGAGCACTCCGGTGAGCCGGTCGAGGCGTTGCTCGGCATCCCACGGCAGATTGGCGAACGACTTCTGACCGTTGCCCGTCGGGTCGGGCGTCGAGCGTGGCTGCACGCTCACCTGAGTGGCGGCAGTCGCATCGAAGTGGCCGGCGACTTGACTCGCCGCGGTCTGGGCCAACCCCAGCGTTGCCACCATCGAGGCCAGGCCGAGCGCCGCGCCGAGCGCAGTGAGGGCCAAACGCGTCGGCCGCGCCAGCACACCGGCAACTGCCTCGTCGACGAGATCACGGCGACCGAGCGTCACAGCTCCTCCAACATGCCGTCGACGATCCGAACGCTTCGTCTGGCGCGGGCACTGACTTGAACGTCGTGGGTGATGACGGCGACGGTGATGCCGTCGGCGTGCAGTTCGTCGAACACGTCGAGCACCGCCGCCGTGCTCGCCGAATCGAGGTTGCCCGTCGGTTCGTCGGCCAGCAGCAGGCTCGGTTCGCCGAGCAGGGCTCGGGCGATTGCAACTCGTTGTCGTTCTCCGCCCGAGAGCGTCGCGGGTGAAGCATGCCGCCGATGGCCCATGCCCACTCGCTCGAGTACTGCCAGCGCCTTCTCCGACCGGCCACGTCGCGGCCCGCCGGCGTACACCACACCCAGCTCGACGTTCTCCAGCACTGTTCGGTACGGCAGCAGATGAAAGGCCTGGAACACGAACCCGATCCGAGTTGCCCGAAGGTCGGCCCGCTCGCGCTCCGACGTGGAGGTGGTGTCGGAGCCGTCGAGCAGGTACGTGCCCGATGTCGGCAGGTCGAGCAGACCGATGATGTGCAGCAGCGTCGACTTGCCACTGCCCGATGGGCCGACGATCGACAGGTAGTCGCCGGCCTGGATGTCGAGGTCGATGTGGTGCACGGCACGCACGGGCGGCGTGCCGGGGAACGCTCGGCTCACACCACGCATGGCGACGACGGAGCAGCGGTCGGCGGCGAGGGCGGTGGTCATCGGCCAACGACGACCAGGTCGCCGGGAGCGAGGGGCTTCTTCGACGAACTGATCTCCGCATAGCCCTGGGCAGACAGTCCCAACGTCACCTCGACGAGCTCGGTCGTACCGTCCGCGTGCTGCAGCTCGACTCGGGACTCACCACCCGGCCCGGCGCTCAACGCAGCGAGGGGTGCGCACAGCACCTCACCATCGGTCGCCGCAACCGGGATCGTGACTTGGACGTTGAGTCCCTTGATGCCGTCGATCTGCTCGGTCGTCGGATCCGTCAACGTGATGGTCGCGGTTGCTCCCCCGTCGGCGTCCTGCTCGAGCGAGGCGATTGTGCCGTCGATGGTCGAGTCGCCTGCACCGATCACCGCCGCCATCCCTGTGCCCACGAGGGGTCGGTCGGCCGCCTCGATGGTGGCGCGCACGACCACCGTTTCGCCGCTGACGGTCATCGCCGGACCATCGAGTACGGCGCCACGCACGAGATCCATCGTGTCGACTCGCCGAGGCAGGCCGGGGAGGAAGACGACTTCCGCAGCCGGCAAGGGCGTGGTGGCTTCAGCGGTGCTGGTCCACAGCTCGGCATCCGCCGCGTCGAGCTGGGACTCGGCCGATGCCACCGCAGCTGTCTGTTCACTGGTGTCGCGCGGCGCGAGTAGTTCAGCGCGGCGGGCGACTGCGATCTGCACCTGTTCGCCGGCGGCAGCGATCTCGGTGGCATCCCCGCCGGCCTGGGCAGCGACCAGCGAACGCTGCGCGTCGTTCACCTGGCTGTCGGCAGCCAGCTGCTCGGATTGGGTCGGCCGCTTCTCGGCGTCACGCAGCGCTGCCTCGGCCTGGGCCAGCTGCGCGTCGGCCGCCACAACGGAATCGTGCGCGGCGGTGACGCGGGCAGCATCGTCCGCCGATGCCTGCGGCGCCTCGTACCCCACCCGTTCGAACAGCTGGGCAACCGCGATCGACGTCGCCGCGTCGTACCGGTCGTCGGCCACGCCGACGTCGATGCCGAGGCGTTGCATCGCGGCCTCCAACTGGGCAACGTCGGGCCCATGGGATCCGGGAACGAGAGTGCGGTACGTCGGCAGCGCACCATCGAGGGCGATGACCGGCCGACCGGCGATCTCCATCACCACCTGTCCCTCCTCGATGGACGAACCGACCGGTGGGGGTTCGGCGGTCACGATGGGGGGTGTGTCGAGACCGGACGTCTCGATGCGTACGGCGACCGCGCCTTCGAAGACGGTGTCGCCGCGAGTGACGACTTGGCCGTTCAGCGCCCGCCGCTCGAGAGCCGCGGTGACCGGACCGGCGGCAGGCGGCTGAGCCCGAGCAGCCTCTTCGTCGGGCGATGACATCTGCGCCGCCGCCGCATACCCGACCGCGAGCGACACCAACGCGACGACGGTCACTCCGATCAACGCTCGGCGACGTGCGGCCATCAGCCCTTGCCGACCTTTCCGGAAGCGACGAGGGCATCGCGGAATTGCTCCAGCTCGGCGCGATGCTCGTCGATGAACGCCTGCTCGAGCTCCGTCTGCACCACCTCGTGCGCACGTTCGTAGGGGAGGCTGCATTGGTACTCGTCGGTTGCCACGTGGACCTCGAACGCTCGCAACTCGCTCAGCGCCGCCGGGTCCACCTCGGAGAGCTTGTTGGCACCGACCACCTGGTCGGCCCGCGCCTGCACCTCGTCGCGCCCAGCGGTGAAGGTCGTGTACCCGGGGTGGCCCTTGGCCTCCATGCACGCAGACCATGCGGTCATGGCAGCGTCCATTCTCGGGTCGCTGTGGATCGAGTCGTTCACGGCGTCCATCGCGTCCTGCAGCGAGGTGAACGCGTCGGATGACGTCGCATCCGCGTCGGGCTGTGGTCCGAACACGGCAATCTTGGCCTTCTCGGTGCACGACTCCTGACCGGGCGCCGGTGGCTGAGCGTCCTGCTTGCTCTTGGTCGGACGGCCGTTGCCGTCGATCGAGACCATGTCGCCGTACAGCGCGTGGAAGTAGGCCGAGAGCTCCGGCACCGTCATCGCGTTCACGATGGTGTCGTTGGGATCGACGACAGCCGAGTCGTTGAAATCGACCGTCGAGATCCCGTACCCGTACTGGGCGGCGAACTCTCCTGGTGGCATCGCCCGCAATGCATCCTTCTGAGCTCTGCCATCGTTGCTCGGGTCGACAGCGACGTAGTCGAACCCCAGCGCTTGCATGCAGCTGGCGATCGCCTGTTCCTCATCACGCCTCGTCTGCAGTTCATCGGCCTGCTGCGCCGCAGTGGGTTGCCCACCGTTGCCGGTTCCGAGGAACGCGTCGAGCGGGCCGATGTACGGCTGCGAGGCAGACGCGTCCGTCGATGCCGTCGAGCCGGCCGTCGCCGTAGCGCCGGGTTGCGCCTCAGACGCGGTGCTCGCCGGGGCGGCACACGCCACCGCGGCGAAGGCGAGCGCGCAACCGCCGACGATCGCGCGTGAAATAGCTGGGTGGTGAAACATCATGTGAGCACCGTGCTCGTCGCGTCGTCAAGGACTTGTGAAGAGGCAATCAGGTTCCGACTTCATCAGTTCTTGGCACCCGGGCGACGACAATGAGCGACATGTGCGCTCGCCTCCTCGTCGCCGAAGACGACCCCAAGCAGGCCGAACTGATCCGCCGCTACCTCGAACGCGAGGGCCATTCGGTGCTGGTCGTGCACGACGGCCGGGCCGCGATCGACGAGTGCCGCCGGCGGCGACCGGATCTCGCCGTGCTCGACGTGATGATGCCAAAGGTCGACGGGCTGGACGCCTGCCGGGTGCTGCGAGCGGATGGGGACGTGCCCATCATCCTGCTGACGGCAAGAAGCACCGAAGACGACATCCTGCTCGGTCTCGATCTCGGCGCCGATGATTACATGACGAAGCCGTTCAGTCCACGTGAGCTCGTCGCCCGAATCCGAACGGTCTTGCGCCGGACGCGCCCCGACGCCAGCGGCAATGGCGGTGATGTGGTCGGTGTCGGCGATCTCGAGCTCGACCCGGTGCGGCACACCGTGCGCATGAGGCGAGCGCCGATCGACTGCACGCCCGCGGAGTTCAAGATCCTGGCCCGGTTGATCGAGGTGCCGGGCCGGGCGTTCACGAGGCAACACCTGCTGGAGGAGGCGTTCGGCTTCGATCATTACGCGCTCGACCGAACCATTGACGTGCACATCCTCAACCTGCGCAAGAAGATCGAGGACGATCCGTCCGATCCGAAGTATCTCCTCACGGTCTATGGCGTCGGCTACAAGCTGACCGACCAGATGCCGATCGCTGGTGCCGGCGATGCTTAATCGAAGTGTGCTCGTGCGCTTGATCGCTTCGTCGATCGCAGTGGCGACGTGCGCCATCGTGGCGACCGCCTGGCTGACGACGAGATCGACCACCAACCAGCTCCGCGGCGAGCTGCGGCGCACCCTCGAGTCCGACAACCAGATCTACGACACGCTGGTCGACTACGGCGGCGCGAACGCGTCGTGGAACGGCGTCGAGGCGCAGCTCACTTCGCTGTCGAAGACAACGGGCCGCACGATCACGCTCGCGTCGCAGGACGGCACCGTGATCGCCTCCTCCGATCCGCGAGCGGCGACCAGGATCCCGAGCGACGCGGTTGCTGCGGCCTTGGTCGATCCCGTCGCCCCGTCGACCACACCGGGAGGGATCAAGAACGACCCGGTGAACGGAGACTTCACACTCCCGGACGCTGCCTATGCGTTGGAACCCGACGAGCTCACCGAGCGCAAGGACCTCCTGGCCACCAGCCTGGCGTGCGCCAAAGCCAACGGGCTCGAGGCTCGCGTGATCGATGGTCCATTCGGCGCCACGGTCGAGCTGACCGGGGTGAAGCGGACCGACACCTCGGGTCTCCAGCGCTGCGACGAGCCGAACCTGCAGCGCCCCGGGCGGCGTTACATCGCGATCAACGACGCCATTGTCCAATCCACGGCCGCATGCCTCGATACGCACGGTGTGCCGTACGGAGTCGGACAGGATCCGAACAACGGGCTGCGGCTGCTCAAGGCCCATGCCGCGACTGACTCCGATGCGAAGGTGTACGAGACCTGCCGCAGCGACGCGCAGAGGACGGCGTTGAACGCGTACGTCGCGCCGCCGGCGCTGCTCTACCTGGCCACCGCATCGACATCGACGAGCTGGCTCGCCAACGCCGGAGGTGCCCGAATCGTCTTTGCGCTCCTCGCCGTGCTGGCCATCACACTGATCGGCGCATCTCTCGAAGGCCGGCGTCTCCTCCGGCCGATTCGGTCCTTGACGCGCGCCGCACAACAGATGACGGAGGGTGATCTGCGCGCACGGGTGCCAGTGAGCGGTAGCGATGAGATCGCCCGACTCGGATCCGCCTTCAACGCCATGGCCGACTCCGTCGAGAACAGCGAGCAGCAACGCAAGATGCTCGTCAGCGATGTCGCCCACGAGTTGCGCAACCCGCTGGCCAACGTGCGCGGCTACCTGGAAGGGGCCCAGGACAGCGTGGTCGGGATGGACGACACGTTGATCGAATCGCTGCTGGAGGAGACGATGCTGCTGCAACATCTCATCGACGATCTCCAAGACCTCGCCCTCGCGGATTCCGGCCGGCTGCGGATCCACCCGGAGGCGACCGACGCAGTTGCGCTCGCCGAGCACGTCGTAGCGGCCCACCGCACACTTGCCGACAAGGACGGCGTCACCCTCGAGCTCATCGCTCCTGCCAACGCCCCGGTCACGCTTGATCAGGTTCGAATTCGGCAGGTGCTCGGCAACCTTGTTGCCAACGCAATTCGGTACACACCGCGAGGGGGACATGTCGCCGTAGTGGTTCGCCCCGAGCCGGATCGGTCACTCCTGTCGATCGACGTCAGCGACACCGGGCCAGGCATCAGCGACAGCGATCTGCCCCACCTCTTCGATCGGTTCTACCGGGCCGATGCTTCACGCAGCCGAGCAACGGGAGGCAGTGGTCTCGGCTTGTCGATCGCCCTCCACCTCGTCGAGGCGCACGGTGGATCGATCACGGTGAACAGCACAGTTGGAATCGGCTCTGTCTTCACGATCGAGTTGCCGATGGATCACACCGAGCACTCGGCCGTCGACGAACCAGTATCCGCTGTCGCTTTCTGAACGGAGGGTCAGCGACGCTCCAATGGCCCTCACTCGTTTGCCCTGCCAGATCCGCGGGTCAGTCGAACGCCTCACTGTCCCGAGTTCGTCTTCGCTCAACCGTCATGATCACACCACGTGGATCACCTGACGGCGTTCACGGCCGAATCATTCGGGGGACCGGATCGATGCTGGGGAAGCGTCGTGGACCGGCCCCCACAATGATGGGGTGGATGTACCGGCATGCGCTTGAATCGTTGAAAGAATGACCAGCGATGACTTCCGACCTCTTCGATCCTGAATTGGCGGCGTTCGCCGAGTGGGCCACCACCTACCAGAGCGACGGCCGCACACTTCAAGGATTCTTCGTCGCCCCCGCTGGTGTCGGCCCGTTTCCGGGTGTGGTGTTTCATCACGGCAGCTCGGGATTGCTGCCTGCCGCCAAGCCGGCGATCGACTCGGTCGTCGCGATGGGCTACGCCGTGTTCATCGCCATCCGACGAGGTCACAATCACAATCCGGGTCCGTTCTGGGAAACACTCGTCCCTTCGCCATGGGGCACCCCGGCAATGGGCGCAGAGCTCGTCGCCGCGCTGGGAGCTGAGTGCGACGATGCCATCGCCGGGTTGGAGTGGATGCGCGTTCACACACTCGTGGATCCCGACAGGGTGGCAATGATCGGCTCCTCGTTCGGTGGTGTCATGGTCATGCTCGCCGCCGGTCGACAGGCCGCGTTCCGCGCCGGCATCAGCTTCGCCGGACCGTCGATCTCCTGGCCCGACGCACCGCTGCTACAGACCGTGCTGCTCGAAGCGATGGCCGCCGCGGACGTGCCGCTGATGTTGAGCCAGGCAGGCGACGACGTACATCTCACCCCAACGTACGCGTTGGGCGGGGAACTCGCTCGCCTGGGCAAGCCGCACGAGATCAGGATCTACCAGCCGATCGGCGAACAGCGTGGCGACGGCCACGGCGTGTTCAACAAAGCTCCCTGGTTGTGGCAGCACGATGTCGAGCGGTTCCTCGCCCGATGCATGCCGGCAACCACGTGCTCCTGAGGTGCGCGACTGTCACCGAATGCACCTGCGGTCCGAGTGTCGGTGACGACAAGCCGCTGGCTCGGTAACAAGGCGACGTTCCCACACGCACTTCACCGAGATTGGCTTCTTCGCCAGCAGATCCCGTTCCATCGGCGCTTCACTGCGAGAGACCGCAACGGCATCGAGGTGGCGCGCACCTCAATCCACGTTGGGACACAACCGATGCGCAAGCATTCACAACGTCGGCGACGAGCTCATCTCGCGTGAGTACAGCACGGAGTGACCGGTACCCACACGCTTGGACTGGTACATGGCGGTATCGGCTTGGGCGATCAACTCATCGGCGTTGGTTGTGCTGCCGGGCGGTGCGAATGCCACGCCGACGCTGGCGGTGGGCTCGATGACCAGGTCACCGATCGTGACGGGACCCTTGAGTGCGGTGGCGAATCGATCGGCGATCTCGCGTGCACGGGTTTCGCTGCCCACGCCCGGACAGACGACGACGAATTCGTCACCTCCGACCCGGCCGACGCAGTCGATGGTTCGAGCAGTGTGGTTGAGGCGCTCGGCCAGCACCTTGAGCAGATCATCACCCGCGCGGTGGCCGAGTTGGTCATTGACTTGTTTGAAGCGGTCGAGGTCGATGAAGACCACGGCGGTCCCGTAACCGTTGTCGGCCAACGCGTGTTCCAGGCTGTCGATCGTCGCCGCTCGAGCGCGGCAACCGGTGAGGGCGTCGGTCGTGGCTCGCCGTTCGAGCTCGGAACGCAATGTGCTGCTCTCGGTGGTGTCGGTGACGCACGCGATGGCGCCGGTCACAGCGCCGTTGGCGTCGGTGAGCGGGCGTAGCGCGATTTGACAGAGGCGTTCGCCGGGCCGGCTGTCGACGGTGAACCGAACCTCGACATCCACGTCGTCGCCGGCCAGGACTGCGGCGATCCCTCGAGAGAGCTCTGGTTGGTCGTCCATGGCGACCAACGCGAACTCGTCGCTGACGTTACTGAGCGCGACGCTCGCCCATGACCTCCGCCAGATGACGGTTGACGTAGTCGATGCGCCCGTCACACTCGAAACGCACAACCCCGTTCGGCAACGCCTCGGCCAATTTCTGGAGCATCTCCTTCTGGGCGCGCAGGGCCTCGAGCGCCGCCATCTCGTCGCTCACGTCGAGCAACTCGGTGATGACATGTGATTCGAGCGGATCGTTGAGCTGATTGACGTTCGTGATCTCGACCCACAGCCACGATCCATCCTTGCGGGCATGACGAAGTCGCACCCGATGCGAGAGCCCGGGGCTTCCCAGCATCTGCATCCAACTGTCGATGGCCAGGGCTTGATCATCGGGATGGATGAAATCGAGGCTTCGTCGACCGATCAAGTCGCCAGGCGACCAACCGAGCATGCCGCGGACGGCGTCATCGACCTCCACTACCACCGCCGTCGAGTCCTTTCGGAACCGAGCGAGGCGCGGTGTCACCTGGGTCAGCTCGCCGGATCGGCAGGCTCTCGCCCGAGCCGGCGCTTGGTGCGATCACCATCACATACACGCCGCGGGTCGATGTCATATCCACGAAATGCATCGTCACCAGGTCGTCTGGGGCTGCCATGAGATGAACGTTGGTGGCCGCATAGCCGACCTGACGCACTTGCAACCAGGCCCGGATCACCGCCACCCGGTCGCCCGGCACGACGATGTCGACACCCGAGCGCGCCTCGACGACACGGTGACCGGTGTCGGTGAGACCCAGCGGCAGCGGGACGAGCAGACCGTCAGGGCCGACCGCGGCGATCCACGAACCTGGGGTGGCAAGAAGAGCCACCCAGCGATCAGTCGTCGGCATGGATGTCGGTGAGGCCGGGGCCTGCGGTCTCGACGTTGACGAGAGTCTGGCCCAGCTCGGCCGCTTCGACGTCGTCGACACCGGAGGACGCGACTGCAGATTTCAAGAAACCTCCTCGCGCCGTCATGTCCCGATCCAGCTCGCCGGTGCAGACGCTGCTCACCAGGGCCAAACGTCACCAATGCCCATCGCCTGAGCTCACGTAGCGGGCTGGATGTTCTGATCAGAGTTTGGTGACTGCCGCGGACAGAGGCAGTTGGGTGTAGCTGGGTCGGTAGATCGACGGCTCGGCTCGAACGAGTTGTTCGTCGTAGGCGTTGTTCGACCACCAGACAAGCAGCGAGCGGGGTGTCAGCGTGCAAGCCATGGCGTCGTAGGTGCATGTCCGAGTGTCTCCCGTCTTGGTTGGCGGTGCGAAGCGTTGAATGACGCGCCACGGCCCTGTGGGCGCCGGGGCTTCGAAGAGGAGAATTTCGTCGCCATAGAACTCGTCGTCCTTGGCGGTGGCGAGCCATCTGGAGCCGTGCCGGAATACGTAGAGCCTGCAAGCAAACGTACCGTGGGTCACGATGCTGATCGCCGCGTTCGCGTCGGGTGTCCAGGTTTCGCCATTCCAGTACGTTGGCGTGTTGAGGAGTCGGCCCCGCGGGACGCGTGCAATCCTGTTCTCTGTCGTGCCGTGGCCATAGAGGTGGTTGTTGCCGTACAGGTAGGTCCATTCGTGATCGGAAGCGACGGAGAACCCGTAGACAGGATTGACTCCGTTGTTGGGCGCGGGCTGCATCTTGAGGACGCGGCCCGTCGACCAATCGAGCGTTGTGATCCACGTGGTTGCTGGCTCGAAATTGATTGCCCAGCCCAACGGCTCCTTTCGAAGCATTTCAGTGGTCACGATGTGAAGAAGCTGCCCGTGGACTTGCCCCCCGTGGAACCACCACCATCGGTCCAGAAGCCGTTCACCTTCGTCGAGGTAACTGTGGCGTGACTCGAGGAGTGAGAGCTGGGATTGCTGATTCTCGAGGATCGCGGTGTTTCGAACAAGCGTTGATGCAGCGTCAATTCGGTCGTTGGGTGTGTCGGACAGGAAGGAATCGTTCAAGATCCAAATCGTCGTCCCGTTCGGAAGGCGGTATGGGTGTGGTACATCGCCTGCTTGCCACTGGCCGATCGGCGAGCCAAAGCCGTTCTGCAGGGCGAGGAGGCGATTGGCCGGTGATCTCAGGCGTCGCAGCGCGGGACGTACCGAGGCTTCGATGGTCGGCACTTTGTCAAAGCTGACGGCCAGGGCCGCGGCGGCGCCGGCGGCGAGATGAAGAAGTCGGCGACGATTGACAAGCGTCTCGGTCGGCGGCATTGCAACCGGCGCGTGTGAGTGAGGGGTGAAGCGAACGCAGTTGTCGTCGGGCCGGCGGAGACGTCGCATGTCGGCACTGAAGCATCCGAATCTGACGGGAGGCTGTCAGTCATCTGCGAAGTTCCTGTGCAGCACCGCCATCGCTTCGGTCTCTGGTTCCATCGACTTCGGCCCACGGATCGAGGGCCGCGGCTCTGGCGTCGCTGCGGAGCGATTCCGGCTTGGCACTGATCGGGTCAAGATCGTCGACGCCGAGGTCAATGAATCGATCGGAGATCGGGTCGTACACAAGGCACTCGGCTCTTGTTCGGTCACTGTCGTAGTTCTTCACCTGGATCCATTCCATTCCGCAGTGCGTGTCACGTCGCTACTCGCAACCGCCTCGTCTGCAGCATCGTTGGCACGCCCAAATCGGCACGGTTTCAACTAGTACCGGGTGAAGCTGGCAACTTCCTGGGAGCCAGCTTCATGTTCAGTGACAATCGCGGTGTGATCAAGGCTGTGACCGTCCCGCTTGGCGCTGGCGTTCGAGCCGAGCGAGTGGTTCGTGTCACTCGCTGGAGTCACTGACCTGGTGTGACGAACCATCACGTCAGATCGAAGACGACGTGTTCGCCGCCAAGCCGAAGACTGCGCGCGCACATCCGACGAACTGTGTCGTGTCGTGTCGTGATGTTGTCTGGTGAGCATGGGCTCAGGACGAGACTCGTCGTTGAGAAGTCCCGGTGTGCTGCCTGCGAACTCGATGTGAAGCGGCAACGCCCTTGGTCGAGAAAACGCACAGGAACCGTAAAAGGCGAATCGCAGCGAACCTAAGGTGCCCTCTCCACGATGAGGGCATGACTACTCGATTGAACGCCCGTTCCTCGATCGCCGTGCTCGGCATCTCCGTAGCTCTGCTGGCGACCGCTTGCGAAGCGGCAATTCTGCCAAGGCGCAGGTCGCTTCCCTCGGCTCGACGGCGGGTTCGTCGCCGCCGTCAACGGCCGCGGCCAACACTCAGGACGCGTTGCTCCAGTACGCGGCGTGCATGCGTGACAACGGCGTCGACATGGCGGACCCGACCTTCGACGCCGACGGCAATCCAACCGGGCGGCGGCTTTGGCGCCGGGTCGGGCATCGACCCGCGGTCCGATGCCTTCCAGACAGCGAAGACAGCGTGTGGCGACCTGCTGCAAGGAGTCTCCCTCGGCGGTGGCAACCGGACCCGACTTCAGCGCATTCAGAACAGTCTCAGCGACTACACCGCGTGCCTTGCGCGATCAGGGACTGCAGGTCGACGACATCACCTTCGGTGGTCCTGGTGGTAACGGGAACGGCGGGCCGCCGGACGGTTCGTTGCCGGCCGGTGGCGGCGGCTTCGGAGGTCCTCCGCCTGATGGTGCTGCTCCTGGTGGCGGGCCGGGTGGCGGTCCGGGTGGTGCTGGCTTCAATCCGACCGCCCGGATCATCGAGCAGCTCGGTCTCGATGACACCGATCCGACAGTCAGTGCCGCGCTGGATGCGTGCGCATCGATCCTGACGAATGCCGTGCAGCCTGGCGGCGGCGCCAACACAACGACGACGACGCCGTGAGAGCGGAATCGGTGACGATACTGGGGCTCGTCGTATTGGTCGGAGGGGCCAGCGGGGGCTACGTCCTGGGGAGTCGCCACGCCGACGCGTCGTCCGTGGCTCGAGAGCCCGTGCAGCTGAGCACCACCAAGGTGCAACAGCTCGACCTGGTGACCTACGACGAGACCAGTGCGACGCTCGGCTACACCACGTCGGTCACGGTGTCTCGCCGGCGGCCGGGACGGTCACGCCGATCGCCTCGGCGGGTGACACGTCGACGCCGGGAGCATCGTTGCCACGGTCGATGGCGACCCCGTCGTCGCGATGATCGGCGACATACCGGGCTGCCGCGATCTGTCGACGTCGTCGAGCGACGGCACCGACATCCGTCAACTCGAAACGAACCTGGTGGCAACTCGGCTACGACCCCGATGGCGACATCGTCATCGATGAGAAGTACGACGCGGCGACGAAGGCCGCCGTGACCGCATGGAGGACAGCCTCGGCCTCGACGACGACGGCAAGGTGCGCACAGGCGACTGGTCACTTCGTTCCCGGCGATCTGCAGGTCGACACCGTCTCGGCGACGTCGGTGGCGGTCCACCGGCAAGCGGCGCTGCTCGTCGGCCGCCAGGACGACGGAACGTATCGTGCCGATCGTGGCGCAGGCGGGCGATGTCGATCGGCGTCCGATCTGGTGCCCGGCACCCCCGTGACCACCGGGACGGTGCTGTTCGGGGCAACGTGGATTGCCCGTCGTCGCCATCGAGGGTGACCCCTCGTCGATCCCGGTCCTCGATCGCGGACCTCTACGAGCGGGGTCAGCGACGGCAGCGACGTCGAAATTCCTCGAGCAGATGCGCTCGAGCCCAGGGGATTCGACGGCTGAGGAACATCGACCGTTGACGACCACTACGACGCAGCGACAGCAACGGCGACGGCCGCCTGGTGGCACGATCGCTTGGCGTCACCGTCGACCCGGCGACATCGTCGTGCCCGCCGGGCCGTTCGTCGTCGTGCCGGCGGGCTGTCGTCGGCGAGCGGCTGGTCGCCGACGGGACCGCGCTCGAGCGGTGACACGCGTGCTCCACCTCACCGCGCCAGCTCGCAAAGTGACGACGACGGCACCGATCGGCGACGACACCTTCGCGCTCGGCGCGCCGATCGATGTCGAGTTCCCCGACGGCTCGATCCAGCCGGAACGGTCGTCGACGTCGGCAACGTGGCCAGCAACCCAGCGGAACACCCGGCGACACCCCGACGTCGACGATCATCGATCCGCGTCGACGACATCCCGGCGTCGGTCGATTCGTTCGTGTCGATCCCAGTGACATTGCGTGTGGTCGACGCCGAGGTCGCTCGAGGCCGTTCGTCGTGCCGTCAGCGCACTGGTCGCGCTCGCCGAGGGTGGCTACGCCCTCGAGGTGGTCACCGCACCGCGGCGGACGGTACGAGCCAGACCACACTGATTGCTGTCAAGCCCGGCCTCTACACAGACGGCTTCGTGTCAGTCGACGGCGACAGTCGCCGCCGGCACCGAGGTCGTGGTGCCGGCATGAGCTGACCCGTCCGCTGCGAGCCCGAACAGCAATGCCTCCGGGTTGGCGCTGGAACTCATCGACGTCGTCAAGGAGTACCCCGGGTGAGCCACCGGTCGCGCGCTCGACGGGTCTCGTTGCAGGTCATCGACAGGGCGAACTCGTCGGCCATCGTCGGCCCGTCTGGCTCGGGCAAATCGACGCTGCTGCACATCATCGGCACACTCGATCGGCCGACCACCGGCACCGTGCGGCATCGCCGGGGTCGATCGTCGCACATGAGCGACCGGCAACTGTCCGGCGCGCGTTCGCAACTCATCGGGTTCGTCTTCCAAGCGTTCTTCCTGCTCGACGGACTGAGCGCGATCGAGAACGTTGCCAACGGTTTGCTCTATCGCGGTCGTCGCCCCAGCCGATCGACGCGACGCCGCCGCAGAAGCGCTGCGCCGCGTCGGGCTCGGCCAACGCCTCGACACACACGCCGAATCAGATGTCCGGCGGTGAACGCCAACGCGTCGCCATCGCCCGGGCAATCGTCAACCGGCCGTCGATCGTCCTCGCCGACGAACCCACCGGCAACCTCGACTCGGAGTCGGGGGGCGCGGTGATGGGGCTGATCCGCGAGCTCCATGCCGAGGGCCGCACCATCGTCGATCATCACCCACGACCGAGACCTCGCCGCATCGCTACCACGGCGCATCTCGATGCTCGACGGCTCGATCGAGTCGATCGAGTCGATCGAGTCCAGCGCAGACACTCAGTCGGAGCGATGCAATGAGCGCCGCACCGGCCAGCTACCGATCGAAGTCTGAAGCCCGCCGATGTCCTGCCGCGTCGGGGCTCTCGGCCTGCGAACCCGGCGAATGCGCACGGGTCTGTCCACGCTCGGCGTCGCCATCGGCATCGCTGCGATGGTCGGCGTGCTCGGGCTCTCGGCGTCATCGCGCGAGGAACTGCAGCCAGGATCCGCGCCCTCGGCACCAACCTGCTGCAGGTCCAGGCCGGGCAGGGATTCGGCCGTGGCAACCGGACAACTACCCGCCAACGCCGTAGCGATGGTCAGCCGAATCGGACCCGTGATAGCGGTGAGTTCGATCGCAACGGTCGACAGCACAGTGCGGCGCACCGACATGGTCTCGGAAGGAATCACCGGTGGCATCTCGGTGTTCGCCGCCGACACCGATCTGCTGACCACATTGGACGCAACGCTCGCCGACGGCGAATGGCTCGACAATGCGACCAGCACGTATCCCGCCGTGGTGCTCGGCTCAGTCGCCGCAGAGAAGCTCGGCATCGTCGACGTCGCCGATCAGCTCAGGGTGCTCATCGGCGACAGTGGTTCGCCGTGATCGGCATCATGCGATCCCGTCGCCGCCGCCGAGGGGCTCGATCGAGCAGCGATCATCGGCATCGCCGCCGCGGAGACCTACGTGGTCGGTGACGACATCGTCCCCGAGCGGATCTACGTGCGCACGGAGGAAGGTGCGGTCGACGAAGTCCGAAACGTGCTGCCGGCGACCGTCAACCCGCAAACCCCCGAGGAGGTCGAGGCGACGCGCCCGTCCGACGCCCTCGCTGCGGAAGACGCCGCCAGCAACGCGTTCACCTCGCTGTTCCTCGGGCTCGGCGCCGTCGCCCTCCTGGTCGGTGGCATCGGCATCGCCAACGTCATGGTCATCGCCGTCATCGAGCGACGCATCGAGATCGGGCTCCGCCGGGCCCTCGGTGCAACCGGGCCCACATCCGCCGGCAGTTCCTCACCGAGGCGGTCCTCTTGGCCGGCGCCGGTGGCGTCGTTGGCGTCGGTCTCGGTGCTGCCGTCACCGCCCTGTACGCATCGGCAAAGGACTGGAAGATCGTCGTACCACCCATCGCAATCGGAGGCGGTGTGCTCGCTGCGCTGGCCATCGGCGCGATCGCCGGGCTCTACCCCGCGGCACGAGCCGCACGTCTCCCACCAACCGAAGCACTGCGAGGCACCTGAAATGCCCAGATCCACAAAGCACCGCGACGACGACGGATCGTCACGTCCATTCTCTGCCTGGCCATCGGAGGCACCGCGGCGGGTCTGGCATGGCGTCGCCACCCCGCCAGCACTGCGGCTGAAGCGGCGCCCATTCTCAAGACCACTCCGATCAAGACAGGTGACCTGACCACCACCGAGCGCATCGACGGAACCATCGAGCTTTCATCAACGCTCACCGTGCTGCACCGCATCGCAGGCCAAACCAGCACGACATCGACGTCGACGCCGACCTCGACGCCCACGGCCCCGCAGTCAGCAGGCGCGTCGACATCGGTTCTGTCGTCGACGCTGCTATCGAGCGCGCCGGCGACAGCAGGTCTCGTCGAGGATTGCACGAACTCGCCAGCTCCGGCCATTTCAGCTGAGACGGCTCTGGTGCCGGCGACCACGGTTGCTGCCCCCGATACGACGCCAAGCGCACCCCCGGACACGAGTGTGGCGACGTCCACAGCTCCGCCGACGCCCACACCTCCGCCGACCACCACACCTGCGCCGACCACCACGTGCGCAACGACTGCAACGCCGTCTTCAATATCCGCGGCACCGACCGGAGCAGCGCCAACCCGAGCCGGACCCGCCCGCCCGAGCGGCTCGACCGGGGCAGCGACGGGCGCCACCGCCAGCGCCGTAGTCACGCAGACGGTCACCTCGATCGTCGCAGTCAACACCGCCCTACACAGCGGCGACGTTCTGTACACCGTCGACGGCGAACCCGTCGTCGCCCTCGACGGCAACTTGCCGGCATGGCGTTCGCTGTCCACCTCATCAGCCGACGGCGCCGACGTCGCCCAACTCGAAGCGGCCCTCGTCGCCCTCGGTTACGACCCCGATAGCAAGGTCACTGTCGACAACCACTTCGACGCGGCAACACGGACCATGGTCAACACCTGGCAGCAAGGCCTCGGCATCGCGCCGACCGGCAAGGTCACGCTCGGATCGATCGTCTTTCTGCCCTCGACGACAACAGTGACGGCCGTCGAACAACACGTGGGCGACAGCGTCGGTGAAGGCGACGCCGTGCTCCAACTCGCCTCACCGACACAAGATGTTGTCATCGATGTGCCGTCCGGCGACGAAGCCCTTGTCGTACCTGGTTTGAGCGTCATGATCGGAGATGTGCAAGGCACCATCACCCAACTGCGATCGGCGGACAGCAATGGCTCAGTAGTTGTCGAAGCCGTGATAACACCGACGACGGCGATCGACGGAGCGACCAATGGGTCCACCGTGAAGGTCAGCCTCACCCTCCAGAACGCGACCGGCGTGCTGCTGGCGCCCGCTGAGGCCTTGGTCTCGCGCCTGGATGGCACCTACGCCGTCCAGGTCGAGGCAACCGACGAGACCGTGAGTTGGCTCACCGTCGAGATCATCGGCGTGAGCGGCGCCAACGTCGCCATTCGTGCCGACGGCCTGACCGAGGGCACGCTGATTCTGCTCCCCGTCTGACAACGCATCACAGAACGGCGAACGCGTCAGCATCACTCAGGCGGCATGGTCTCCAACAACCGTGGCGCCGACACGGCGGGCAAGGAGATTCGGAACTGGGTTCCGTTGCCTGGCGACGTCGTCAACGAGATGTTGCCGCCATGCGCTTCGACGATCGACTTGGCGATCGACAGCCCCAACCCTGACCCGCCGCTGTGCCGCGACCGGGACGGGTCCCCACGAAAGAACCGCTCGAAGGCGCCCGCTGCAGTTCTGGCGTCCATCCCAGGTCCGTGATCGATCACGGCGATCACGACGTCGCCCGCCTCAACGCGTCCGCAGAGCTCGACCGAGGTATCGATCGGGGTGTGCACCATCGCGTTGTGCACCAGGGCAGCGACCACCTGGTGCAAGCGCTCGGAATCACCGGTCACCATCAGGTCCGGTTGGGTGGTCACGGTGACCACGCGGTCTGGTTGAACCGCTTCCGCGTCGCGAGCGACGTCACCGAGCATTAGTGCAAGATCGACTGCGTCCTGGCGGATGGCACGCCGTTGATCAAGCGTTGAGAGCAGAAGCAGATCATCGACGAGAGTGCCCATGCGGCCGGCCTCACTCGCGACGCGTCGCATCGCGTCGTCGAGTGCGGCCGCGTCGTCGAGTCCACCGTGCTGATAGAGATCGCTGTATCCACGGATCGAAGTCAACGGGGTCCGCAACTCGTGCGAAGCGTCAGCGACGAATTGACGTAGCCGATCGTCGGCTACTTGTCGCTCATCGAGCATCGTGTTCAAAGCCAATGACAGGCGCCCAGCCTCGGTTCCGGTCGGGTATGGAGCAACCCGCCGATCTCGATCGCCTGATCTGATTGCGTCAGCGGCCTCCGCCATGTCGTTGATCGGCTTGACACCGAGGCGCAACACCCACGCCGTCGTGAGGCCGACCACACCAAGTACTGCGAGTCCGGCAAGCCCGGTGGCCAGCAGCAGCCGGTTGTAGGCGCTGTCGGCACGGTCCAAGGGGAGAGCGACGATGTCCCACCCAACGTGATCCGGAGCGACAACGACCAACACGCGATATCGCCCCGACCCGTCCAGACGTTCCGCCGTGAACGGTTCGGCCGCCGCCAGCGCGGATGCCGCTTGGGCTCGCGCGACACTGACGATCGGCTGGCCAACAGTGAGTTGTGAGATCAGCTGCGGGGTCAACGTACCGTCGGGGTCGAGATGCCCCACAAAGAGCTCAGAGAGGCCGGTCGCGCCGGGCGCAGGCGGGCCACCTGCCGGTCGGCCGAACACATTTGGTCCACCGCCTTCGAGCAAGGCCATCGCGAAGGGCTTTGCGCTCTTCAGCTGATCGTCGACCTGCCTGGTGAGGAAATCCCGCTGGGTGCCGGCGACGAGGGACGCGGTGACAGCGAAGGTCACCGCCACGGCTACGAGTCCGACGTACAAACGGCTGCGCAGCTTCATCAGTCAACTCGTAGGCAGTAGCCGACACCGCGGATCGTGTGGATGAGCTTTTCCTCTCCTTGATCAGCCTTTCTGCGGAGATAGCTCATGTATGTCTCCACGACCGTTGCATCGCCATCGAAGTCGTACTGCCAGACATGGTCGAGGATCTGCGACTTGGTGACGACTCTGCCGTTGTTCATCAGGAGATAGCGCAACAACCTGTACTCGGTCGGCGTCAACGACACTGCGACACCGCGCTTGGTGACGCGATGCGCCGATTGGTTCATCTCGATGTCACCGACACGCAGCACCTCCTCCTTGTCGACGTGGCCATTGCGGCGTAACGCAACTCCGACTCGTGCAATCAATTCCGCAATGGCGAACGGTTTGACGAGATAGTCGTCGCCGCCAATGGTGAGGCCGCGGACACGATCGTCGATGGCATCGCGTGCAGTCAGGAACATCACGGGCACTTGGCACCCACCACTGCGTAGCCGACGGAGAACCTCGAACCCATCGATGTCCGGCATCATCACGTCGAGCACGATCAGATCCGGCTGCACAGCCGCGACCTGCGCGATCGCGTCGTGGCCATTCCCGCTCGTGAACGTGTCCAGCCCCTGTAATTTCAGAGCGGATGCGACGAGAAACGAAATGTTGTCCTCGTCATCCACGATGAGGACACGCGGCGGCCGATCACTTGTCATGTTGGTCAGACACTCGCGCCCCTCAACAGTTCGCGACCCTCGTCATCGACCACAATGCAGCTCATAGTTCGCGAGTATGCAAGAGAGACCTGTGAATTGGATGAGACCCGCCTTGGAGTCTTCTGTGAATCGGCGCAGGCATGGGCCTGCTGGCAGTTCGTCAGCAAATGAACTGCGACGGCGCGAAAGTCGAATCCGAATCCCGCCCTAACACCGATCCACACTCGTCGGTGGGGTCAGTCACCGATCCCAGGGCGGTTCATTTCCTGCAGCTTCGACCCCGTCGGCGATCAGCAGAACCTGGCGCATATCGCCGGCTCTGGGTGCTGCTCTTCCACACGCCACGCCCTCAGTGTCAGCCCTTGGAACGACTGTCGGTCACCGGGCTTACATAGAAGTCGGTCGGTTTCGGGCCTGCCGTGACCTCGAGGCGCGCCGATCGGCGCATATGGCGCGCCCGCGATCTCTACCGCCTCGCCTGCGACGCAGCCGACCTCCCACCGCCGGGTTCGGGCGCGTTTTGGTTGAACGCCGGTGTGAACAGCATCTCCCAATTCACTTCCCAGGTCGCGCCGCCGTCGGCGGAGAAGGCTTGTTCCCACTTCGGGTTTGGGGTGGCGGTGTCGAGCCAGCGGAAGCGGACAACGATTGGATGGCCAGCGAGTTCGTCGTCGGCCACGAATGTGCCGACACCGTCGACGAAGCTCCCGACCACCGGTGGGTCGAGGTGATGTGGTGTGCGCTGATCCAGCCACCAGATCGACCAGGTTCGGTCGGCCGGGTTGAACGAGCGCATGGCGATTGCGCCGTAGGCGCCAGACGGATCGTCGAGCCAGTTGTCATCCATGTTCCCGAACCCTCCAGAGGTCGGGAGGCAGGTCAGCGTGCCGGAGAAGTGGTCCCACTCATCGCAGCCTGCAAGGCGGGCGCGGAGTTTGCGGTGGGTCACGGTCCACGAGCCGTGCAGAAAGTCAAAGTCGTGTGCGCTCAACATGGTGACCGCTCAGTTCGGTTGCCCGGCAGGCCCGTCCGCGAGGACGTCGGTGAGGTAGGCGTCGAGGTCGGGATGATCGGCGCCGAAGACGTGGCGCACCCATGCCGATCGCTCATGACCGAAGGGCGGGAGCTCCCAGATGCACCCGATCCACGGCCGGTCGAGGGTGATGAAGTTGGTTGGGTCGTCGTCGGGGCAGCCGAGGTGCGGTTGCGCGGAGACAGCGGCGTGGAACTCGACGACGTTGTCCCACACCCAGCTGTAGGCGTTGAGGTAGGTGGCCTTGCGGTCTCCGCCCTCGTGCAGGATGATCCATCCGGCCGGCGGCGTCCCGTCATCGATGCCAGGGACGAGTTGGGGCAGTACCGCCAGAGCCGCCCGTTCCACGTCGTCGTCGAACGGTGCGTCGGTGACGGTGACGTCGTAGCGCTTCATCCTGCGCCCGTTGATCGTGACGGGTGGTCGGGACCGGATCAGCTTCGGTTGCAGTGCCATACCCTCACGGTCGCACGAATCACTGACAGACGATGTCAGTGATTCTGTGATCTACTGATGGCGTGCGAGTTGCGCGGCTGCTGTCGATCATGTTCGAGATCGACGCCCGCCCAGGCATCACCGCCGCCGAGTTGGCCGACGTGCTCAACGTGTCGGCGCGAACGGTCTACCGCGATGTCGACGCCCTGCAGCAGGCCGGCATCCCCCTGTACGGCACCCCAGGTCGCAACGGCGGGCTGCGACTGGTCGAGGGGTATCGATCACGGGCTGCCGCGTTGCGCGCCGATGAGGCAGCGGCATTGCTCGCCGGAGTGGTTCCCGGTGTCGCCGAGCAGCTCGGCCTCCACGCCGATCTCGATCGGGCACGACGCAAGGTGCGATCGCAGTCCGGCGACAACGATCAGCGTGGGCCCATCCTCATCGATCCGGTCGGCTGGTATCGCACACCCGACGAGGTGCCACATCTGGCCACCCTCGCAGAGGCGCTGCGCACCAACACGATCGTCACCATGCGTTACGCACGGTGGGAGCAACCGACCGAGGTGACCCGCACGATCGCGCCGCTCGGGCTCGTGCTCAAGTCGGGCGCGTGGTACGTGATGGCACGTTCACGCCGGCAGCTACGGACCTACCGCGTCAACCAGATCCGCAGCGCCCGTCTCACCTCGCACCACTACGAACCGGACCCGTCGTTCGATCTCGCCGCGTCGTGGGCAGCGTTCGTTGCCGACTTCCGACAACGATTGCACACGCTTGATGCACACGTCCGCGTCAGCCGTGCCGTGCGCGACTGGATCCGTTCCGAGGGCGACCCGGCCCTCTGCGAAACGCTCAATCGCACGGTGCCACCCGCAACCGAGCACGACGGCGACGTCGAGGTGGTGCTTCCGTTCGAATCGCTCGAACGAGCGACCGCCGAACTCCTCCGCTTCGGCACCGGTGTTGAGGTGTGCGGCCCACCCGAACTCCGCCAACACATCGCCTCGGTCACCACGGCACTCGTGGCGCGCTATCAATGACCCGTCGCTCCAGCCGAGCTCGAGGAACACTCGGTGCCGCCGCCATTCGGGAAGGCCGCAGAACAACGCGACAGAACGACGACACGTCGGCGACCCTGGATGAGCGCCGAACGAGACGGATCTGGCGCGTACCCGCCGCATGCCCTGGTCAAGACCACTTTCTTGGCGCCCCCGGTGGGATTCAAACCTACGACACACGGTTTGGGAATGAGCGCGAGCACGTCTCGTCGAGTCGCCTCCAGTCGCGTTTGACCTACTCAGCTTGCATCGTCATCCCATCTGGCTTCGTTGAACATCATGCAGAAGCGGGGCGTAGATGGACAAGCGGATGCGAGCAGATCGACTCGATCTTCCTGACAGCTTTTCGATACATCACCACCCGCGCCGAAGGCACGTCAGAGGCGCCAACGGGCTGTGAGCGTGGGTCTACTAGACCGTTCCTCTCACTCGGTCAACCGCCGGAGCAGAGCAGCGAGTCGGCCAGCGGCAACAGGTCTGGCGCGTCTCCGTCGCCGTTGCCGGCGGTGATCAGGAGGAACCGGGTGCCGGTTGCCTCTGTCACGGCCGTCTCGGAGGGAGATGGGGGGCGAGGCGTCGGTGAGGAAGTCGGTGATGCCGTACTGGACGCCCTCCAGGCGTTCCTGGATCCAGCCGCGCCAGCCGTAGATGTCGGAGAACCACGCCTTGTCGGCCGCCTGTCGCCCCGTCGCCCCTTCGGCGACCACGGCGCGGATCAGCGGATCGGTGGCCGCCGCGCCGATGGCCTCCTCGCCTCCCATCGAGAAGCCGACGACGCCGATCCGATTGCGGTCGATCTCGGCGCGCGAGGCGAGGAACGTCGGTGCCGGCGGCGATGTCGAGATCGCCGTACCAGCCGAAGTCCATCGCCGTGCCGCCGCTGTCGCCGTGACCACGGGCGTCGATAAGCACGACCGCATACCCGCTATCGACGAGCGCCGCAGCCTGGTCGAGCACGTTGGATCGGGTGGAACCAGCGCCGTGCATCACGACGACGCCGGCACCGTTGGTGCCCTGGAGATACCAGGCGGCGAGCTCCACGCCGTCGGTCGTCGTCAACGTGACCGACTCGTAGTCGAGCCCGAGCGTCGCCGGCGTCGATCCCACCTGGGTGCCCGGGACATTGGTCGCGGCGACAGCCAGGCGCGATGATCGACACGGCACGCAGCGACGACGAGCACGTGCTCGCCGCGCCGCCCGCGAGCTTGGCTCCAGGCGGTGCCGGTCCCGCAGCGCCGAGCGAGCGCCAATGACGACGGCAGCGATGCCCGCCGACAGCACGACGACCGACACCACCGACATGATCGTGAAACCGGTCTTGAGCAGATGTGGCACGAGGCCGACGCCGGCCGCACACGCGACCGCACCGACGGCGACGAGAAGGAACCCGCGGCACGGCGGGACCGAGCTGGATGCCGGTGCGATGCGGCGACGAAGTAGGCGCCGATGCACGAGGTACGCCGGCTGGAACAGCGAGAACGCCCGGAGCAGCGACGACTTGGACGACGATCCAACCGAGGACCAGCAGCCCGGCGACGAGCGCGACGTCGTCGGCTCTGGTCGCCCCGGTCCAGGCCGACCAGGCGAGCACGGTCAGCGGCGATGGCGACGATCAGGGCCAACGCAAACCCGGCCAGCACCAGGCTGTCGAACGGCAGACGATCGTTGGTGCGCTCTCCGAAGTCGATACCACCCGTGACCAAACCGACAGCACCTGCCCATGCTGCGAACGCGTTGACCGCCGCGAATCCGGCCAGACAGGGCCGGCGCGCCGTGGGATGCTTGGACGCATTCGCGTCGGGCTTCTCGCTGGTGCCCGACAGACCGTCGCTGCTGGCTGGGTGTGCCGTCGATACCTCTGACAGAACTGCAGCGGCGGCGGAAAGATCGCTCACGTCACGAGGAGCATCCTTCGATTCATGGTGCCAATGCCCGTTCACCTCGTCCACTCGCCTTCGACTACACCCGTGCAGATCGGGCGTTCCTTCGCATGTTGCGCTGCTGTCAGTCGGCGCGCTAGGGCCGATCGTCACCCATACCGATCTCGATCACGACAGAGATGCATCGACGGGCAGCCACAACGTCGTGGGGCGAGCTCATCGAATGCGATCCGCGGAGCTGGGCCGGCGTCCACCGCCGCGACGATGGGCGCGGGACCGGGCGGTGGCGTGGAGCGGGTCAGGAGAGGACGAGTGGGGCGCTACGACGCCCTGCGCTGTTCGTTGTCCGCGCTCGGGAAGCTCGACCGGGAATGGTGGTCGATCGGCGGGCCGTCAGTGAGATCGCTTCGATCTGCGGCGAACTCGAATGAACCGCTGCTGTTGCAGCAGCGCCTCGCCGGATGTCTCGGTCAGACGTGCCCGCAGGCCGATCTACACTTTGCGCGCTTCGCGGACGCGAAGAACTACCGGCCAGATGAACCAAGAACGAGGTATCTGAACCAGGAGCGCAGACTCTTACCACTGTCGAGGCGTCATGGATTGGACGCTCGTCGACGACCTTCGAGCCAAAGGAGCATCGAGGTGGACCTTCAACATGTCGTGTCTGACGACGAGATTCGTGCCGAGCTCGTCGATCGCGCCGAAGAGCTGGCGGCAGCCGCCCCTGGTGCGGGAGGTGCGTTGGAAGGCCTCGATGCTGTCGGCCAACTGACTGCTGAGTCGGTGGCCGCCGGGGTCGGATTGATGAACGAGGGGGCTTGGGGCGACCCGGAGCACCCGGCAGTTCTCGAGGCGATCGTCAACCGTTTCGCCCGACCGGTTCTCCTTGTGCAGGACTCCACCTTCGCGCCGGCCGTCGATGGCTTTCCCGAGAGTCAGGTGGTGACGGGCCTGCTGACGTCGGCGAAGGATCTCCTCGACCTCGCCATCGCCAGGGTCGGTCGCGTCAATCTCGTCAACCACAGGTTCGATTGGGTTGGCACGGGCTGGGTTGTCGCGCCGCAGATCGTCGTCACCAACCGTCACGTCGCCGAGCTGTTCGCGGCCGCCAAGGATGCCGACGCTCTACGAGGTCGTGAAGTCGGGCGATCTCACACCAATCCACATTCGCCGGTGCGTTCGCTTCTCGATGTACGAGATCAGGGAGTATGTCGAGTCACTCACGCGCCGGCAGACCCGCGCCGCGTAGCCGCACCGTCTATGTCGTCACGACGCCAGGTACTGCTTCAGCGCCTCGCGTGCGAGCTCGGAAACCGTCTTACCCTCGCGCTCGGCTCGCTCCGCCGCCTTGTCGCGCTCCTCGGGATCGAGCCGGAACGTAACCCGCGGCGAGTGCTGCGCCTCGCCAGTCAATGACGGACGACCGCGACCACGCACGGGCCACTGCGACTTGGGCAGGGGCTCACTCCACTGTGTCGCGTCGTCCTCAATGTCGCGAACAAGCTCCTTGACCTTCTTGTCGTCGAGCTCCATCCCCGAACGTGTCCGCAGTGGAGCCTGCTGCCCTGCCTTGCGTGCCATGCGCTACTCCTCTCGCTCTCCCTGCTCATACGAGCTTCTGAACTTCTCTCGAAGATCCATCACGTGGATCACCAGCAACAGATCGTCGTGCACCTCGACGGCACCGACCTCGAGTGCTCGACCCGTGTCGTCGTCTCCGAGAAACATCACTACCTCCGATTGATCTGGCCGCGTCTGGCGAATCACGGCGTACGCGTGCTCAATCACGTACACCGCTCGAGCACGACCAACCCGATGCTTCCGCGCCGACTTGGTGAACCTGATCTCCCTCATATTGTGGCAGACATAAATCGAGAAGGCAACACAGATCTCACGCCCTCAACAACGATGCGGCGGCCGCTGCTGCCTGAGCCTGTTGGCCGGGCATGACGTGGCCGTACGTGTCGAGGGTGAAGCTGACTGACGCATGTCCCAGTCGCTCGCTGACGACTTTCACGTTGACTCCGGCCATGAGCAAGTGTGACGCGTGGGTGTGACGGAGATCGTGGAGACGGATCCGCGGAACGCCGGCCGAAGCGACGAGGCGTCCGAATGCTTGCCCGATCGAGCCCGGACGGATCGGATCGCCGATCTCGTTGGTGGACACGCGATCGCCGACCGGCGAGGTCCCACCTAAGCGGAGCAACAACTCGCGCTGCTCGTCTTGATGACGCTCGAGCATCGCCACTGTGTCCGGATCGAGATCGATCGTCCGTCGACTACGGCGGGTCTTCGGAACATCGACCACCTCTTCGCCATCCACCACCGTCGCTGCTTGCGCAATCGTCAGGGAACAAGCTCGGAGATTGACATCGGACCACCTCAATCCGACAGCCTCGCTGCGGCGCATACCTGTCATCGCCAACAACCGGAACAGAACCTCGTTGCGATTGCCCTCGATCGATCGGAGGAAGGCCGACAACTCCGACGGAGTCCGGACGTGCATCTCCGGACCCTTCGACCGAGCGGTTGTGAGTGACGGCGCGTTCGCGAGCCGGGCCACGTTGCGTGTGACCAAGCCCTTGCGCTCTGCATCGTGCAGCAACTTGTTGACCACTGCATGCACGTGGTGAACCGATGTCAGGGACAGGCCTTTGCCCGTCCGCCCTCCCGACTTCAGCAGCGACCTGTACGTCGCGTCGGACACAGCGTCGAAACCCTCGTTTCCACCTACGTCGGCGCCCTCGACTCCGCCCTATCCTCGACGATGACGGCTGCCCAACGAAGCGGGCGACCAGCGCGACACGATCACGGTCGGATCGCGGCGTCGCTTGTCGCCTAGGCGGCTCCGCCGTGTCAGCGACCAATGAGCGGGAGATGATCGATCCGTGAGCGGCGAGGTCCAGAGTGCCGACTGATGCGCATTTGCGCATCAGGTACCGCCTGAGGTCGTCGGACGAGGCTGCGCGGACTCACCATCCGTGGCGGTTCTCTCGGTCGACCAGCGGAGGAGGAAACTGCCATGCGGATCAACCACAAGTTCAATATCGCCCTCGCCGTCATGACCCTCGGCGTGTCGGCCGGCGCGTTCACGGTAACGGCGGACGCCGCCCAGAACGCCCAGGCGCTACGACGCGTGATCGCCATACACGGCGCGTGGACGGGCCGCTCACCCGGTCCGGCCAACGAAATCGAAGTCGGCGAGAATCACGACGCCGGTCTGCTCAACGGCACTTTCGTAGTGACCGAATCGACGTACGAGTTCACCTCGATGAACGGCGCGTTCGTCATCAACCACAAAGACCTCATCACCAGCGCAACGTTCACCCACCGTGACGCAACGGGTAGACGAGTTCGCGACACCATCTCGGACGATCTCACCGTCACCGTCGTTCTGGAAAACGGGCTGTACAGGTCCACCTTCATCGGCACGCTGTCCGGTGGGACCGGTGTCTTCACGGGGGCAACTGGTTACTACATGGGGGTGGGCACGCAGGTCTCGACACCTTCCGGAGGCGATCCGACGGCTCTCTACTTCGCGGGAACCATCGGCGGAGAACTGCGCTTGAAGTGAGGGTCGAGCCGGTTGATTCAACAACTTCGGACCGAGCGATGCCAAACGCATTGAGTCTCGGGCAACGAGTTCGCGTCGACCCAGCTATCTGGTGAGACCACGCGAAGGAGCCGACACACCCCCGTCCAGACGCGAGCGAGGAACGCTAAATGGGCGTTCGTCCGCGACGGACCGACGGGCCCGGGCTTCGGGCGGCGACCCGGACCGAGTTGTTCGACTCGCGCGGCCACTGCCCGTCTGGGCGGTCGCAATGTTGGGCTTGCCGCCACGCTCCAGGGTCGGTGACACCGCGCTCCGACACTGTGCCTCAGGCGACGAGGACCCTCCTTGTGATCTGGCCGTTGCTCTCCCAGTACGTGCGTTTGGCGGCGAGGAACGGTTCGTCGGGGGCCGGTTGAACGTTGCCGTGCCGGTCGATGGCACGCGACGCGATGGTGTGCTCCCCCGGGTCGGGATCTGGCCACGCGTGATGCCAGAAACGCCAGGTCACGCCGTCGCCACCCGGACCCGACAGGCGCGCGGGAACCCATGGGCCACTGTCGATGCTGACGTGGACCTGATCGATGGCCGCGCCGTACGCGACTCCGCTGATTGTGTAGTCGTTTCCTCGGCGGGTGACGCGCGCTGGCACCGACTTCAGGCGATCCTTGCGCACGGTCGCGAACGTCCATGTCGGTACGCCATCGCGGTCCTCCTCGCGGATCGTCACGTAGTCGCGAGCCATGAATCGGCCGGCGTAGCGGTGATCGATCACTTCGATGCGGGTGAGCCACTTGACGTTGGCCACGCCGTACCAGCCCGGCGCGATCAGACGCACCGGAGCGCCGTGCTCGTTCGGCAGGGCGACGTTGTTCATCTCGTAACAGAGAAGGTTGTCAGGGTCCAACGCCTCTTCGACGGACATGCTCCGGGCGAACGTCTCGGTGATCGTCATCTCGCTTCCGGGGTTGTCGCTCCAACCGCCCCGCACGACGACATCACCGGAGTCGGCGCCCCAAAACACGACATCGACGCCGCGGTCGAGCGGACCAGCCTTGCGTAGGACGGGCGCCAGCGCCGCTCCTGCCCATCGCCGCGTTGCCGACACCACCGATGAAGAACGGCAACCCGGTGTTGCCCGAACACTCGAGCGTAAAGGTGACGACACGCCGGCTGTGCGCCTTGAGATCCGCGAGGCTGAGCACGATCGGCCGCTCAACGAGACCGCCGATCGAGAGTCGCCAAGCGTTGGCGTCGAGATGCGGCTCGGCGTAGTGCTTGACCGTGAAGAACTTCTCGTTCGGCGTGATGAACGAGTCGAGCTCCTCCCAGACCAGCGGACGCCCAACGACGTCAGGTACGGGGTTCGGAGCCGGTTGATCGAGCCACGGCACCACCTCGCCCTCGCCGTCCGACGCCAGCGCCGGCCCCGCGACCCGCAACACGCTCAGACCAGCCAGAGCAGCACCCCCTCCTTTCAACACGTCGCGACGACTCAACTCGTGACCGGACATGCTCGTCTCCCTTCGCTAGCGCCCCGGTGTTCATGATGCACAGTGCCGCTCACCGGCCGCTCACGGGACCAGTCGGCTCCAACCGCTTTGCCAGTGAACGGACGCGCCTACTCTTTGGCAATGACGGTCGAGCTCGGAGTGCTGGGGACGCTCCAAGTCGTCGCCGAAGGCGTCGACCTGACTCCCCGGCCGGCGAAGGAGCGGGCGCTGCTCGCAGTACTGGCAATGGCCAACGGGCAACTCGTGTCGGTCGACCGGCTTTCGGAGGAGCTGTGGCCCGCCCTCGACGCCAACAGCGCCAAGCATGCACTCCACGTCCGAATCGCGGAGTTGCGCAAAACATTGCGGCCTGCCGGTCCGGTCCTGCGTCAAGCACCGGGCGGCTACGTGTTCGACGTCGACGACGAACGCATCGACCATCACCGGTTCTCCATGCTCGTCAGTCAGGCTCGAATCCAGACCTCACGACGCGACCTGCACGGCGCCCGCGCCTCGCTCTCCAACGCACTGGGGCTGTGGCGCGGCGAGGTGTTGGCCGACGTCGCCTCGACGATCACTCTCGATGCAGCAGCGCGGCGGCTGAGCGAGTCACGCATCGATGCCCTCGAAGAGCGCGTGGAGATCGATCTCGACCTCGGCCGCCATCACGACATCGTCGCCGAACTCGACCAACTCGTCGCGCTCCACCCGTGGCGTGAACGTTTGTGGCGCCAACGGATCCTGGCCTTGTACCGCTGCGAGCGTCAGGCCGACACGCTGCGCGCCGCCCACGAGGTTCGCCGGCGCTTCGCCGACGAACTCGGCCTCCAACCGGCACCGGCGTTGCGCGCCCTCGAAGCAGCGGTGCTCGACCAGTGCCCCGATCTCCACTGGAAGCCGCCGCCGACCCCCGTCGCGCTGGCCGCCCCGTCGGTGCAGTACGCCCGAGCCGCCGACGGCGTACACCTGGCGTACCAAGTCACCGGGGACGGACCCGTCGACCTCGTGATCGTGCCCGGTTACATCTCGCATCTCGACACGTGGTGGGAGGCGTACTCCGGCAAGCTCGTACGGCGCTTGGCCTCCTTCAGCCGATTGATCCTCTTCGACAAGCGCGGGACCGGCCTGTCCGATCGCCCGAGCCAGGTCGGCATCGACCAGTGGCTCGCCGACATCGACACGGTCCTCGACGCCGCCGGCTCGCAGCACCCGATCGTGCTCGGCATGTCGGCCGGTGGGGCCATCGCGATGCGGTGGACCGCATTACACCCGCGGCGGGCGCGCGCGTTCATCGTGTACACGTGCACGGCGCGAACGCTCGTGGCATCCGACTACCCGATCGGCTGGGATCCGCCCGGTGGGCTGGCGGCGATCATCGACCATGTCGAAGCGAAGTGGGGCACCGGAGTCGACTTCGAGCGGAACTGCCCGAGCGCGGCCGACGACTCCGCCGTCCACGCTTCGTTCGCCGCGTACGAACGCAAGGCCGCCGGCCCGGGCGCGGCCGCCGCCTACCTGAACGCCATCCTCAACTTGGACGTCCGCGACGCGCTCGAGCACATCGACGTCCCCACGCTCGTGCTCCAGCCCGACGGCGATCAAGTGATCGGCGTCGAACACGCCCACTACATCTCTGAACACATCGACGGAGCACGACTCCGGCTGCTCGACAGTGATGACCACCTGATCTGGTTTTCGGATGCCATCGACGAAATAACCGAGGCCATCGACGCTTTCGTCGCCGACGTATGCCGGCTCGAGGCGCCAACCGGAGCGCGCCGGGTAGCGACACGCGGACGGCGCGGGGTGCCTTTTCGAGGGTGCAAGGATGACTTCATGTTCATTGACGTCACACCTGAAGCTGCGGCGACTGGACCACTCGCCGCCTACTTCGCCTCTCAGCGCGAGCGCTGGGGATTCCTGCCGAACTACGCCGCTGCCTTCGCCCCCCGACCCGAGGTCGCAGCAGCATGGGCGGCTCTCGGGGAGGCAGTCTCGCGGCACATCGACCGCCGCCGGTACGAGCTGGCCACGATCGCAGCCGCACACGCCTCGCGAAGCACGTACTGCACCGTCGCCCACTCAACGTTCCTACGCGACGTATGCAACGACGAGGCGACCGTGCGGGCGATCGTCGCTGACCCCACTGGAGCCGGCCTTCAACCGCAAGACCGGGCGGTGTATCGAGTTCGCGACCAAGGTCGCAGCTGACGCGGCGTCGGTGCAGCAGTCCGACATAGACGCGTTGCGCGTCGTCGGGCTGACCGACACCGACATTGCCGACGTCGTCTACGTCGTTGGTGCGCGCGCCTTCTTCACTCGGGTGCTCGACGCGCGCTCGGCGCCCAGACCGATCCCGAAACCGCAGGCACCTTCGATGTCGCCCTCCTCACCACAATGATCGTCGGTCGTCCAGTTGGCAAGCGCTGACGTCGCTCGACGACCAAGAACCCCGAGCCCGACCACTGCGGCCGTTCGGGCTTGCCTATATTGGCGAGAGGGTTACTCTTGGCAATATGAGCGACGACCGTCGCACGGCGTTACGACAACTCCCGCCGAGAGGCTGGTGTGCAAGCGACGCGGGTTCAGGTGATCGCTCTCGCCAAGCGGCTGTTCGTCGAACTCGGCTACCCGGCCACGACGATGGAGTCGATCGCGCGACGCCTCCGGTGTCGCGGTCCCCACGCTCTACCGTTTGTTCGGGACGAAGCGGGCGCTGCTCAAGGCGGTGCTCGATACCTCGTTCGTCGGTGATGACGAGCCAGTCGCCTTTGGGGATCGACCCAATGTCCGCGCTGCCCTCGCAGCCGACCAGCCAGAGCGACTGATCGACGCGTTCGCCGTGATCTGCCGCGAGACGAAGGACCGCGCCGCCGACATCTACCAGGTGCTGGTTTCGGCCGCCCACGTCGACAACGACGCCGCTGAACTGCTTGCCGACATTCGCCGTCAGGCGCTCACCGGTCGTTCGCGGATCGTTGCGGCGCTCCGCTCGATGGATGCACTCGATCCGGCGCTCGACCCGACGGAGACGCAGGACATCGTCTATACCTGCCTCTCGTTCGAAGTGGCGCACATCCTCACCGCCGAACGGGGCTGGAACGCATCGCAGTATGAGGCGTGGATCTCACGATCCCTGCGCGGCCTGCTTCGGCCAGATCCACGACCAGATCGGCCGTCTTCACGAGCCAAACGACAACCCGAGGAGGTCTGATGTACCTGACTGCCCGCCGATTGTTCGTCGGTAACACCGATGACGTGCTGCACGATCACGTCCTCGAGATCGACGAGGGCCGGATTGCGGCAGTGCTACCCCGGGCATCGCTTCCGCGAGCGCGCCGAGTTGGTGGACCTCGGGGACGTGACCCTTCTTCCCGGCCTCATCGACGTCCATCAACACCTCGCATTCGACGCCTCGAGCGACCCGGTCAGCCAGCTCGCCCGCGACGACGACAACGCCTTGCTGCTGCGCATGCGGCTCGCCGCACAACGTGCGCTCGCCGTTGGCATCACCACCATCCGCGACCTCGGCGACCGCAACTACGTCTCCCTCGCGCTGCGTGACTGGTATCTCGACGGCAACGAGCCCGGCCCGCGAATCGTCACCTCCGGACCACCGATCACCACCAAGAACGGGCACTGCTGGTTCCTTGGCGGCGAGGTCGACGGCATCGAGGGCGTGCGCGACGCAGTTCGGGAGCGCGCAGCGCACGGAGTGGACGTCATCAAGGTGATGGCCAGCGGAGGCAACATGACACCGACCGTCGGCCCCCACGAATCCCAGTTCGGTCGCGCCGAGCTGAGCGTGGCGATGGATGAGGCACGCTCGCTTGGACTTCCTCTCGCCGTCCACGCCCACGGCACCCAAGCCGTCATCGACGCGCTCGCCGTCGGCGCCGACTCGATCGAACATTGCACCTTCTTCAGCGCCGACGGCGTCGACACCGACGACGACATCCTTCAACTGGTGGCGGCAAGCGATTGCGTGATCTCCATGACCGCCGCCGTCATCCCGGACGCCGCCGTCATGTACCCCGCCATCAAGCAGCGCCTCGCCACGATCCTTGCTAACCACGCCACCCTCTACCGCTCAGGTGCACGCATCATCTGCAGCAGCGACGCCGGAGTCGGACCGAACAAGCCCCACCACGTGCTGCCCCACGGTGTCTCGTCGTTCCTGCCCGCGATCGGAATGACCAACGCGCAAGCGATCAGGAACGTCACCGAATTCGCCGCGCAGGTGTGCCGCATCGCGGATCGCACCGGCACGCTCGAACCCGGCAAGGAGGCCGACGTTCTCGCTGTCGCCGGCAACCCACTGGAGAACATCTCCGCCATCCACGACGTTGTCACCGTGCTGGCCCGTGGCCAGGTCCGCTCTGCCGAACGGCAGACCCCAGTCGGCGGCACGTCGTGAAGCGGATCGCCACGAACCCGTCCCTTGCCGCTGCGATCACCGGTTTCGCGTCGTCCAACGTCCACGCCCAGCCGCTCGCCCACGGGTCCGGCGAAGCGCACGCCTACCTGCTCCGCTTCGACGAGCACGGCCAGATCGGTCGGCATGAAGCCGGCTACTGCCAACTGCTCGCCGTCCTCAGCGGCACCGGTTGGGCCGAAGGCGGCGACGGAAACCGCATCGACCTCGTCGCCGGCGACATCGTCAGGTTCGAGCGCGGCGAGCAGCACGCCAAAGGCAGCTACACCCCCATGGTGGCTCTCATGGTCCAGGTCCATCACCTCGACCAGACCCACTCAAGCTGACGTTTCAGCCGGCGTCGCGGATGTTCCGCCAGCAGTCGTCAGCGCCGTCGAACCACCTTCACGCGGCGTCGTAGTGGTCGTGGGAGGCCAAGATGGCTCCATCGGCGAGAGCCTGCGCACCTGCGCGGACGAAGTGCTGCTCCATGCCTGGCGGAGTGTAGAACTCGACCAGGCGTACGAACTCGTCGCCCGCGTTCCACAGAGCGTGCGGCACCGCGCGGGGTAGGACCTGGAGGTCGCCGGCGCAGAGGACTGACTCGACTCCGCCGACGCGGCAACCCAACCGGCCGGCAAGCACGATGCAAATCTGATCCTCTCCGGGATGGGTGTGCTCATCCACGAGCACGCCCGGAGGCATGTCGACGGTGATGCAGACAGCGTGTCCACCGGTGGCCTCGGCCGGGATGGCGATGCGGAACGGCGTCCCCGGTATGGCTTCGCCCTCGCCCCATCGAACCGGCACGGATTGAGCTGCGTTCATTTGTGCTCTCCTTTGACTGGACTTGTTCACTAGTGATAACCACTAGTGAACGTCGCTAGTAGACTCCAAGTGATGGCCGCTGTCAAGACCGACAACAGCAAGCCGACCCGCCGCGAGCAAGCTGCGCGCACGCGCCTACGGATGCTCGACGCCGCCTACGAGTTGTTCTGCGAACTCGGATTCCGGGCCACGAAGATGGAAGCGATCGCGGAACGGGCGGGCGTGGCGGTGCAGACGCTGTACTTCACGTTCCACACGAAGGACGAGCTGATCCAGGCCGTCCACGAACGCACGGTGCTCGGTGACGATGCTGTCCCGCCGCCGATGCAGCCGTGGTACCACGAGGTCATGGCCGAGCCCGACATCACGCGGGCGATACACACGCTCGTCACCGGAATCTCCACGATTCTCGCCCGCGTCGCGCCGATGGTCCCCGCCTTCTTGGCCGTCGTGGGAGACCCCGCAGGCGACGTATGGCGACACGGCGAAGAACTCCGGCTTCAAGGAATGGGCGAGATCGTCGACGGGCTCACCCGCAAAGCGAGGTTGCGGCGCGGACTGAGCCGCGATCGCGCCGCAGACATTCTCTACGTCCTCATCGGCCCCGACCTGTACCGCACGATCGTCCTCGAGCGCGGCTGGACCAAGACTCAATGGTCAGCATGGATCGAGCGGTCGATCCTCGCCGAACTCTTCAACCGCGCTGCGTAGCAGCGCTCGAGTCCCGACGGGCGCATTCCCCATTCGAGCTTCGGGTTAGCGGCTCGGAGGTTCGTCACACTGCAGACCGTCTCGACCGATGGTGTGAGTTGCAAGTTGGTTGCCGCGCCCGAGAGACGGCGGAGGCGGGTGGTGTCGATGATCTGATGGCTGCCTCGTCAACTTCTCGAAGCCTGCCACTCGTCGCGACTGATGGCGTACTCGACGTCGCCCTCCTCGTCGCCGGGGATGCGCACGGGCCACTCGGCGTAGAAGGTCCGTACGAGGCGCATGCCGGCCTTCTCCATCACTCGCCGCGATCCCACGTTGACGGACATCGTCTCGGCCAACACTCGGCGGATGCGTCCCATGGAGAAGCCGTAGTCGATGAGCGCGATCGACCCTTCGGTCGCCAGTCCCATGCCCCAGACCGATGCGATCAAGCGGTAGCCGAGCTCGGGCTCGTCGTCGCCGTGACCGTCGCCCGGCCGGAAGTGGAACCAACCGAGGAACCGTCCGCTCTCCCGCTCGATCGCCGCCCAGAACCCGAACAGATCGGACCGTTCGTGGTACCCCAACCAGTGCTCGATCATCTCGACCGCCTTGTCGCGAGTGACCGGCTCGCCGTCTTCCACGAACCGCCGCACCAACGGATCGCTATCGAGCGCGAGCAGGTCGTCGGCATCGTCAAGCGTGAACCGCCGCAGCACAAGTCGATCGGTAGTCAGCAACACTTCCGGGTCAGCCATCTACCGAGCGTTGCAAACCCGCACACACGACCACGACGTCGATCCACACCCCCTGTTGACCACCACACAAACCCCTTTGGTCAAGACCCGCGCTGCGTTGGTTGCAGTCGGGTTAGAGGGGGTTAGAGGCGTTGTGCGATAGGCAATGGCTCGTGCGCCACGCCGATGACGCTTGCGTCTCCGATGAGCAAGTCGCCGCCTCCGACTAGCGTCACACCCGTGATCCGAGGTTCCGAGTCTGGCACCGAGAAGAGCATCGACGTGCCTTTCCGGCGCCTAACAGACGGGATCAACCTCACCCAAACGCACCGCGCGCTGTCTCCTGTGCGGCACGCGCCGCCGCCACCGTGCCTCTGTGGGCCTGTCACCGCGGTCTCCATCACCGGCGCGGCTGTAGTCGTCGCAGCACCAATCCTTGGCCCAACCCTGCAGATCGACACCGGACGCCGAAATCCCAGCCAACTCGAGCGACGATCCTTCCCTCACTCTTCCCAATTGTCATGCGCTTTGACCGTCAGATTGGCTCGAACGGTTCACTACACGATCTCTTACCGGCAACCTATCTTCCCTGTTCACAGCTACTATGTTGGTGCCCCCGGTAGGATTCGAACCTACGACACACGGTTTAGGAATGCGGTCGAGTGGGTCTCAGCGAGTCTCCTCGAATCGCATCTGACCTGCTCAGCTTCTGTCTTCTCCTCGTCTGGCATCGTTGAACATCATGCAGTAGCGCGCAGTAGATGGACAAGTGGATGGACAACTTTGGTCATCCGCCATCGCTGACGCGATCAGATGGCTGCCTCAGGCGGCGTCGTCCCGTCCGAGATGGATCGGCACGCGACGGTCGTCGTCGTCGAACACGGCGACGAGCTCGAGGCGTGCACCGAGCGCATCGAGGTACTGGCGCAGCGTCGACACGCGCACGTCGTCGGAGTGCTCGAGCTTGGAGATCGCTCCCTGGGTGACGTCAAGACGGCCGGCCAGCTCGGCCTGGCTGATCGCCTCACCATGACGAAGCTCGTACAGCCGGATCTCCTCGAGGGTCTCGGCGCGCAGTCCGGCGAGTCGCTCCGGCGCGCCGGGCTCGGCGACGACGGTGTCGCGGAGTTCAGAGAACTTGGTTCGTGCCATCAGATCAATCCTTCCTCACCGAGTTCCCGGAGGTACTCGTCATACAGCTCATCAGCGAGCGGGACCGCCCACGCATACCAGTCGTTCCACTCGCCCGACTTGTCGCCGCCGAGCAGCAGGATCGCGTGGCGGCGCGGGTCGAACGAGAACAGCACCCGTAGTGCCCCGCCCTTGGCCGCCCGCAGTTCCTTCATCGACTGATGACGTGAACTGTGGATCCGGTCCACCACCGGCCGACCGAGATCCGGACCACGCTCCGCAAGCAGATCGACCCGATCCGTCACAGCCTCTCGTTGTGCGTCGGACAGCGTCGACCACCAGTCGATGAACTGATCGGTGACCTCGACCTCCCACACCCGCTCAGTATGAGTGATCACTCATCATGAGTCAAGACTCATATCGTCGTGATCTGCCGAGCATCGGGTCAGATGATCCCGCCGCCGGCGTCGACGACGTGTTCGTTGGCGTCGATCGCGGTGAAGAGCACCCAGTCGATGTTCTGGTCGGGGAAGCGGTCGGTCTCACCGTTCGGAACCGCGAGGTTGATGGCCTTCCCAGTGGTCGTGTCGGCGGTGAGTTCCCAGACGTCGTCGCCCTTCTTGAAGCGGACCTGGACTCTGGTCGCCGATGCGGGTACGCCGTCGATCAATGTGAGGGTCGCCCCGTCACCGACGCGGTTGGTCTCGAAGCTGGTGCTACCCGTGATGCCAGTGACGCCGATGATCCCGTCGCGCTCGCTGACGTTCACGTCGAGACGCAGCGTTGAGGGGACGGCGGGCGGGTTCACCGTGACGATCACCGTGCCGGCGTCGGGTGTGGGGGCGGCGGCAATGCTGCACTCCTGCCCGATGACAGGTAGGGCGATGGCGCTGATCGCTACGTCGACGGCCGTCGGACCGGATGGCTGCGAAAAGATGAATCCAGGGTCCGCGAGGTTCTGATCGGACGCCGGTCCGCCGAGGTAAAGGGTGCCGGTGCCGATCGTGTCGGTCCCGGGCGGGCATGCCGGTGTGAGGCCGGACCCTGCGATCGTCGTCCGGGGGCGGTGCCGGGGGCGGTGTCGATGACGACCCCACTGGGTGCGGTGCTCTCGTTGCTCGCTTCGGTGTCGACTGGCGTCACCGAGTTCGCCGGCGTCACCGGGGGTGTGTCCCGTGTGGCGACGATGGCCGCAAGGCCGCCGATCATCACGACGGCCGAGGCGCCGACGAGCACGCGGGAGCGGTTCGACGACCGCCCCGGCTCGACTGGTTGCCAATCGAGCTCGACGAGATCGGTCCCCGTGAGCAGCTGGTTCGTCGATGCGATCGCTGTCCGCTCGGCGATGGCTTCGTCGAGGACCGGTCGGTAGCGGGCGAGGCGGTCTTCGAGGACGGGTGTGGTGCG
The DNA here is from genome assembly GCA_963805445.1 of Ilumatobacteraceae bacterium. Taxonomy (GTDB): domain Bacteria; phylum Actinomycetota; class Acidimicrobiia; order Acidimicrobiales; family Ilumatobacteraceae; genus JAENVT01. The sequence continues at coordinate 55,331 of CAWDUI010000047.1, forward strand.
GCTCATGGTGTGTTGCCTTTCGAGAGAGAGGTTCGGAGGTGGCGCAGCCCGCGCCGCAGGTGTGACCGGACGGTGACGGCAGGGGTACCGGTGATCCGCCCGACCTCGATGGGGGTCCAGCCGTACACGTGCACCATCAACACGGCGAGGCGTTGCTGGTCCGGCAATGACAGCAGTGCGACGGCGAGATCCCCGTCGATCGACGCCCCCGAGTCCGCCCCGACAGTTGCTTCCGGGGGAAGGTCACAGGTCGCCCGCGGGTGATCGTTCGGCGCGCCTGTGTCTGCGCGACCCGGTACAGATAGCCGGACGGGTTCGACATCCCTCGCAGCCGATCCCAGTGCTCCCACGCCCACGCCAGCGCCGAGTCCGTCGACTCACACCCGATGTCCACGCCGTACTGCGAGCTCATCACCCGCCGTAGACGCTGGCCGTCGGCGCGCACGAACTCTTCGAATTGGTCGGTCACTCTCGACTCCACAGCCACACCGGGTAAAGCATCGGCACAACCCCAGCGTTGCACTCCGGCGTCGAAAGTGGTGTCGTGTCCTCCGGCTGGCTCCCACGCCGAGATGGTTCAGGCTGTCGGTTGTGCAACGAGTCGTTGCACAACCGCCGCGAGATGGGCCTCCATCTCAGCGGCGGATATCGAGGCTCCCCGCAAGCGTGACGGAGGCGCGTTCGTCAGCGGGTTGGGTGTAGTGGGCATAGACGTCCAGCGTCGTCGAGGCGCGAGCGTGGCCGAGACGTCCCGCCGCAGTTCGCACGTCGATGCCGTTGAGCAGCATCGTGGTCGCCGCGAAGTGGCGCAGATCGTGCAGCCTGATCTTCGGGATACCCAGTTGAGCGGCCAGCCGAGCGAACGCGAGCGTCGCGTCAGTCCGGCCGCCACGGCGTCGTCCCGTCCGGGTCGTGGCTGAAGACGTAGCGATCAGCGTCGATCCGGCCGCTGGGGGGCGGCGAGCTTGCCGAGCGCGTCGAGGGTGACCGGGTCGAGAGTGAGACGACGTTCTGCGTGGGTCTTGGTCGGCCGTTGATGGGGCCGGCGGCCGTGTGTGCGATCTGGCCGGCGACGTGCAGAGTCTGTCGATGGAAGTCGACGTGTTGCCATTGCAGTGCGCAGAGCTCACCGCGCCTGGCACCCGTCACCGCCGCCAACCGCAGGAAGATCGGCAGGCTGCGATTGACCGCGTGCGCCGCGTCGATGAGGCGGACGACCTCGTCGGCGCTGGGCAAGTGGATGCATGGCCGGCGCGCCGGTGGCGGGGTCGCCCGCCGGGCAGGGTTGTAGGCGATCCAGTCCCACGCGATGCCCTGCTCGAGCGCGCGGTGCAGCACCGAGTGGATGTGGCGCACCGAGTTCGCCGACAGCGGTCGACCGCTGACCGCGCCGCTGGCGAGCAGCTCGCCGTACCAGGCGTCGAGCTGGTGGGCACGAAGGTCGACGACCTTGACGTGGCCGAACGCCGGCACCACCCGGCGATCGATGAGCCGGCGGTACTCGCGAGCCACGGTCGGCGCAAGGTTCGGGGAGCTGTACCTCCACCACTTGTCGCACAACTCGCCAACCGTGCCGAACGTCGGAGACGTGGGCGAGTCCATGACCTGCGCGACGAGACCAACCAGACGCTCGTTCGGCCACCTCTCGGTCTCCGCGCACTGTTGACGTAAGCAGGTCTGCCGGTGGCGGCGTCTCGACCGGCGTGCACCCGCAGTTCCCACGACCCAGGGCGTCGTTGGCGAAGCGACCCACGCACTCCGTCAGCCCCGAGACCGCAGCGGCGTCACCATCGGAGCAACCTAACAACGACTGGCCGGGCGGGAACGGTATGGGCCGTATGGGCCCGGGCATGGCATCGCGCCCTCGAGTCCGTCGGCCAAAAACCCCTACGTGTCTATGACTGCCGACATGCCGCAGCGACCACATGGCTACGAGCCGGGATGCCCCTCGCCGAAACAGCGCGACGACTCGGACACAGCGTTGAAACACTCGTCTCCACCTACGTCGGCGCCCTCGACGACGAAGAACACACCGCCAACCAACGCGTCGACACCATCCTCGGATAGCCCGCAGTCGCAAGTCCTGTCGCTCCGCCGGGTCTTCAATCCATCCGTGAACGACGGTGTCACGTACGACACGTGGGCGAGACGCGAGCGCACTTCACGCATGAAGTCGTGGTACGGTCATCACTTCAATGTGCAACTCATCTGATGTCAGAGGGGCTCGGACTGCGAAGTTGGTCTTCTGCCTATGAAGACATCCGCACAGCCGCGTTGGCTCGAGCCGGACGAACGAGCAGCGTGGGTTTCGTTCGTTGGCGTTTTCATGCGCCTTCCGGTGGAACTCGATCGGCAGCTTCAGCGAGAGGCGGGCATCAGCATGTTCGACTATCGCGTTCTGGCCACGCTGTCGGAGGCGCCGGACCACACGTTGCGGATGAGCGGCCTTGCGTTCCTGGCCGACGGCTCTCTGCCTCGCCTGTCGCAAGTCGTCAAGCGCTTGGAGCAGAGAGGCTGGATCCATCGCTCACCCGACCCGACAGACGGGCGGTACACCCTCGCGAGGCTCACCGGGTCAGGCTGGACGAAAGTGGTTGAGACCGCTCCCGGCCACCTCGCGGCTGTTCGCCGTCTCGTCATCGATCCGCTCAGCTCTGCGCAGATCCGCCAGCTCAACTCCGTCAGCCGTCGGATCAGCGATGCAATCGACGGGACATTGCCATCCGATACCGACCTTGACCGAGGCGCGTGAAGCACATGCGAGATCGTCGGCATCGGACTGGATCTGCACATTGCGAAGGTCCTGTGGCGCTCTGGTGCCGGCGATGATAGGACCTGCGTTCGCTGGATAGTGACACCAAGGCGAGGTCGTGTCGTTGAAGATCGAGTGCACCGGACGATGCGCTCGTGGGGACCGCTGATGCCATGCACGGCGAGACCTGGACCTTGCTGCGCCGATGATCGAAGCGCGCGACCGTACCGTGATGTTCTACTTCCCGGGTTTAGGCCGGGCGGCGGTCATTCGGCCGGTCGCGGCTGCTCGATGAGCGGTCTCAGGACCAGAGCGTTCTGGGCTTGGATGAGCCGGCCGCCCTCATCGAGCCTGCCGATCTCGATCGGCGCGAACCCGAGGTCGATTGTCAGTTGCTTGAGGATGGTGCTCGCCGACTGGTCATTGGAGGAGATGAACACAACGCGCTTGCCGTGCTCCGGCGGCACTGGATTTGACAGAACGCCGGAGGGGAGTTGGTTGAAGGCTTTGACGACCGACGCGCCGGGGAACTGCTCGGCGACGTATTCGCTTGACAGCCGCCCCTGGAGGAGTTCTTCTGCGTTTGGGGTCCAGAAGGAGTTCGTTGCGTCGACGATGATCTTGGTCGTCCAATCGGGCAGGGTCCGACCGAACGCTTCGACCGTGTGGAACGGGATCGCGAGGAAGATGATGTCGCACCCGACGGCGTCTGCGATCGAGCCGGCATGCACTGCCGTGCCGAGCTCATCGGTGAGTTCGCGCAGCGTCTCCGGCCCACGGGTGTTGGCGATGGTGACCTCGATACCTGTTCGGGCGAACAGCTGAGCGAGCGCAGTTCCGATGTTGCCGCTGCCCACGATGGAGTAGCTGGTTGGTGTTGTCATGACGATCTCCTTGACGGCCTGATGACTTCAAGCATGAAGTTATGCTAGCGGGAAGTTCAAGTTGCAAGTCATTGTCCAGATCCAGCGCGCGGTTGGCGCTGATCGCCGAGCAGCTCTAGCAGGGTGCTGAAAAGCGCTCGGTTGCGGGTCGAGTAGGACCCTCGTCGGTCGGTGGTCGCTTGTTTGTTGCATTTGCAACGTCCTGTTGGTGGCCGCCGGCGACCGTTCCGGGACGTCAACCCGTCAAACGTGATACCGGCGATCGTGGCGCGTTGGCATGCGTGTCGGGAGGACATGCCCGGCCAAATTGGATGTTGACGTGCGGCCATCAGCCGGTCAACTCGCTTGCGCCTGAGCCGGCGATGCCGTACTCGTCGACGTTGCCAACGCGCTCGCCGCCCACCTGCGGCCCTACGACGTGATCGTCCGTTTCGGCGGCGACGAATTCCTGTGCCTTTGCCAGGGACTGGCCGAAACCGACGCCGACACCCGCCTGGCCCTGGTGAACTCCGAACTCGCACACAGCGGACGATCGATCAGCGTGGGCGTTGCGGACCTGCAGGCGCACGACACTGCGGCATCCTTCACCACCCGAGCCGACCAAGCCCTGTACCGACGCCGCACGGAGCAACGCGGACTTGTTCGCGCTCAGCCCCGTACGCTGTGAGGAGCGGGAGCATCGTTTCCCCCTCGTTGCGTCGCTCTGGACCCCGGTTGCGCCTGCTGAACCTGCAGGTTCGCCGTGCCCATTCCGTCGATCGAGCTCGAGGTCCCGTCCCCGACGAGTCGTGAAGGTCGCACGGGAATCAACGGTCGCGCCGTGAGGAGGGCCGTGGGCTGGCTGGTCGGGTTCGTTGCTGTGGCGCATGGTGCGATCCACATGCTCGGCGCAGTGAAGGGGCTGGGTTGGATGGAGGTCACGCAGCTGGCCGAGCCGATCAGCGCCGGGTTGGGTGCGGTGTGGCTCGTTGCCGCTGTACTCAACATGGCGGCCGGTGGGCTGCTGTTCGCTCGGCTCCGCCGGTGGTGGATGGTCGGTGCGCTGGCCGTCGTTGTCTCACAGCTAGTGATCGTCACGTCGTGGACGGACGCGAAGGTCGGCACCGTTGCCAACCTGGTGTTGGCAGCGGCTGTGGTGTACGGGTGGGCGTCGCAGGGGCCACGCGGTGCTCGCGCCGAGTACCGGCGGCGGGCCACAGCCGCACTCGGCACACCCCGTTCCACCGACCTGGTGACCGAGACCGATCTGGCCCGTCTCCCGGCGCCTGTCGAGGCGTACGTCCGCCGTTCAGCTGCGCTCGGACGACCTCGAGTCGTCACGCTGCATGCCCGGTTCCATGGGCGGATTCGTGGCGGCCCGGCCAAGCCGTGGATGACGTTCACGGGTGAGCAGGTCAACACCTTCGGAGCCCAACCGAGCCGGTTGTTCCTGATGGACGCCGAGCTGTTCGGGATGCCCGTCGAGGTCCTCCACACGTTCACCGCCGGGGCAGCGACGATGCGCGTCCGGGCGTTGTCGTTGTTCCCGATGGTCGACGCCTCCGGACCTGAGATGGACCGGGCCGAGACCGTCACCATCTTCAACGACCTGTGCGTGCTGGCACCCGCGGCGCTCGTCGACGCGCCGGTTGTGTGGACTTCCCTCGACGACCACCACGTTCGCGGCGCCTACACCTACGGTGCCAACACCGTCACCGCCGATCTGACCTTCGACGACAACGATGAGCTCATCGACTTCTTCTCCGATGACCGCAACGCCGTGTCGACCGACGGCACGACCTTCACACCACAGCGCTGGTCGACACCGATCTCCGCCTACCGCGACCTCGGATCAGCATGGCTCGGATCGATCGGCGAAGCCCACTGGCACACGACCGACGGCGAGTTCGCCTACCTCGAGTTCGACCTTGACGACATCACCTACAACGCCGCAGACCTCGACCACTCAAGTGCAGTGGGTGGCACATGACCACCACCCATCGCCAACGTCCGTGGCGCGGCCTTGCGGGGCAGATCGGTGATGTGCTCGCCGATGTTCCCCTGTTCCTCACTGCGCCGCTGTACCGGCGTCGGCACCTTCGCTGGGGTGCAACGAACGACGAGGTCGCGTCCACGATGCCGGGCGATGAGCGGTTCCCCGACGCCCAGTTCGTCGCGACACGTTCGATCACGATCGACGCCGAAGCGGCAGCGGTGTGGCCGTGGCTGGTGCAGGTCGGCTGCGGTCGGGCCGGGTTCTACAGCAACGACCTCCTCGACAACCTCGCCCGACCAAGCGCAATGACGATCGTGCCCGAACTGCAGCACCTCGAGATCGGCCAATGGGTGCCGATGTCACCGTCGGCGACTCCGACCGACAAGACGGCTCTCCGGGTGGACTCCTTCGAGGTTCCGTCATGGTTGCTGTGGGTGAAGCCGGACAGCACGTGGTCGTGGCGGCTGGACCCGACGGCGTCTGGTAGCACCCGGCTCGTCACACGCATCCACGCTGTCTACGACTGGTCCCATCCACTCACCGCGATCCTCGGTGTCCTGCTCATGGAGTTCGGCGACTTCGCGATGATGCGACGGATGCTGCGCGGGATCAAGACACGCGCAGAATCCACCCATCACCCTGACGTGCCCGCGACGCCAGTTGTGCCTGGCGGGTGACCAGGCGGCGAGACAGCCCGGACCGGTAGTCGCCGGGCCATCTCCGCGGCGCTGACAGCGACCACCTACCCGGCGCTCGTCCACCGACACCGGCGACCCACGGGTGCGGGCAAACAGCAGCGGTCATCGTCTCGGCGCGCCGTCGGAGGTGCGGGTTGCGACGACGATGCCGGCGTTCCATCCGGGTGCGCGACCACCCTCCGGCGGACCGAGCTCTGAGGTGTCGATGCCAGAGCGGTGCAGGATCCACGAGGTGACCGAGTTCGAGTTCCACATCTCGCCGGCATCGAGCTCGTCCCTGCCCCACACCGGCGTCGGCACCGATGGAACGAGATCGAGGAGTCGTTCCGCGTAGCCTGGTTCGAGTTCCAGGGTGGTGGTTGCGGTGGCCTGATCGGCGTCGGGGATGACGCCGTCTCGCCACCGGTGGATCTCGTAGCGGAACAGCCGGAACCTGCCCAGCCACGCAGTACCGACGACACCTTCGGCGACCACCCCGCGCTGGCCACCGTGGCGGTCGGGAATGGGGGTCATCTCGATCGCATAGCGGCCATCAGCGACGGTGACGATGAGCGCGGAGTGGTACAGCGCGCAGTTGGGCGATGTTGCACGAACGCGCTCAGCGCCTCGAAAGCGCTCCCACTGATGCGCACGACGTGCTGTCCGGCGCCGAGCGGTATCCACAGGACCTCGACCGCGCACATCAGGTCACCGGTCAGCTGGCTGGTCCAGCAACACAGGGGTGGGTCGGGCGTTGCCGATGGTGGAGGCGAGGCCGATTGCCAGCGCCACAACGGTGAGCAGCGGCGTGACGACCGTCCACCAGGTGCGCGCGGTGAACGGCACTGTCGCGGCGACGAGCGCGGCGATCATCGACTTGCTGCCGGGCCTGGTCAGGATCGCGGCAGCGATCAGCGCGCCGCCGGCGAGAAGGCCCGCGGCCATAGTGATGGCCGATGCGGCACTGACCGCCATCAGGAGCTCGAAGGCACCAAGTAGCCCTAGGAGACCGCGCAGCCAGTAGGTGACGACGACGGACCGGAAGCCATTCCAGCCGCACGCGGCGAAGGTGACGCTGGCGGCGGTGATAAGGAACACGCCGGGGATCGCCCAGAGTCGGCCGACGGTGGTCGAGCACACCGCGGCGACGAGCGCGAGCCAGAGCGTGGTCGCCGTGAGGGCTGCTTCACCGGGGGTGGTGCCGTCCCGAAGCGTGCGTGCCGTCACCAGGACGCTGGCGCCAAGGGCGACGGTGAGGAGGCCGAGTGCAACGGGCTGGCCCTTGTTCCCGGTCCAGTCGGGGATTCGCCTACCGATCGTGGTTTGGGTCACGCCGGCGATGATGGCGATCGTTCCGCCGATCGTGGCGAGTCGGCCGGCCATGGTCGACAGCTGGTGGCGGTCGCGGCTCATCGTGTCACCTCGCTGACCGGTCGGCGGGGGCTGAGCCTGCCGGCTCGTACCGGGTGACCGAGGCGGAACGTGGAGAGCGCGTGGCGGCCAGGCCGGGCGACAAAGGCGTCCATCGCGGGCCCGAACGTCGAGGTGTGTCCGAGTTGTGTGTCGCGGTCGATGCGTTCGGTGATCTGGTTCATGTGCTGCATGCCGAGTCCGGCGACGGTGGCGGCGAGGTGGATGCGTTGCAGCAGCCTCCCGCCGACGAGTTGCAGGGTGGGGTCGGTGGGGTCGGCGACGGTGATCATGCCGTAGGCGGCAGCGGTCGCGGTGTGCACGGTGCGGGTCTGGTCGAGCCAGAACGAGTCTCCAGCGGTGCGCGAGGTTGCCGGGAGGATCTTGGCCATAGCAAGGATGAGTGGGCTGAGCCCTTGAGTGTCGAGGGTGAGGCCGTCGCGGTGGCTGTCGATGTCGTCGCGGGTCATGCGCAGCCACGCGTAGGAGTCCTCCGACTGGTCGATGTCGTCCACGATCGCTTGGGTGGCGTCGATGACGAGTGTGCCGAGGGCCGTTCGATCCTCGGGGGTGGTGAACCATTGAACGTCGACGCCCTCGAACTCGGCCGTCGCCCTGCCGAGGGTGGCGAGGTCGTCGGCTGTCACGGCCTTGGACGTGTAGGGACCGCGATTGGTGTGCCGGTCACCGATTGCGTCGTGCAGGGCCGATGCCACCTGGGTCCCCGACGTGAGTCGAACGGTCGCGACATGCGTCGCATCGGAGGCGTCAGGGAGCAGCGTGACCGCAGGTTGAAAGCCGCGTACGGCCGCGGCGAGGACGAGGTTTTCGAGCGCACAGCCGAGGCCGATGTGGTGCTCACGGCCCAGCGCGTCGAGTGTGCCGGCTCGCCGTGTCGGGTCCGTGAACAACTCGATCGAATCGTCGCTGACATGGAAGATCCACGGTTGGGTGTTGTGCGGGTTGGCGGCGAGGATCGCCGCGGCGACCGTGCCGAGCGACGTGGGGTCGTTGCGCCAGTTCGTCCATGGGTCGTAGGCGCTGCCGTGGCCGGCGGCGAGGACACCGTTGTCGAACACCCGGTAGCTGCCCACGCCGATGCCGGCAACGACCACGGTGGCGACGCCCACGCCGACGTGGTGGAGCATCGAGCGGCGCGTCATCGGCCCGGTCCCGTCGGCTGGTGGTGGTGCGGTTGCGGATTCATCCGGCGGCGTGGTGTCGGTGTCGGGTGGGTCGGTGATCGAGGTCATCGGTTCGAACCTTTCGTTGGTTCATGCATCACGACGCCGGAGGAGGTAGTTGGCGAAGAGCATCAGGGCGGCGGTCCACAGGCACATCACGCCGAAGCCCTGCCATGGGGTGGTCACCGATGCTGCCCGGGATCAGATGCTCGAGCGGCGCGCACAGATCACGGACCTCGATCACCTGTGGCGATCCGGTAGATGTGTGAGCGGGGTTCATCGACGGGCTCCCTGTGTGGCTGCGATCATTGATCGCGCTACCGGGGTCCGGAGTAACGCCGAAGGTCTCCGCCGACACCCGGTCGGAGCCAACGCCATCCGGTACCACCGAACGGCTCGACGTCAGGATACCCCCGTGCTCGCTCCACAACCGCCGCCAGCGACGATCACCCGTCGAGCACGCGATCCTGGGAGATGGGAACGTGTCGACTCGGTGCAGCGGACTGGCACGGTTCCTTCCCCCACCCTTCCCAATCACCGCGAGGAATTGACGCTCGAAGGCCACCAACCCTGCAGCAGACGATCGCTTGCGAGGAGCACGTCATCCCTGCTCAAACTATGTTTTGTGGCGCCCCCGGTAGGATTCGAACCTACGACACACGGTTTAGGAAACCGATGCTCTATCCCCTGAGCTACGGGAGCGAAGAGGCAGCACACCCGGTTCTTGCCTCGGCGAGCAAACTATCGCACTGAGTCCGCATCCAAACCTTGACCAGCGTCGGTCGTCACAGGCGAGCCAGGTGGGAATTCCGGCAGATGCGGCAAAGAGATGGCGGCCGTTGGGCCGCCATCTCTTCGGGGGTTCGAGATCGGTTCGCGACCGTCTCTGGGAGAACTTCTCGCTCGGTGCCCTCCCGGCTACTGCTGTGTCGTCGGCAATCGGGAGGGCAGACCGTTGCGATCCTTGCCTTGTTGTCGGACGTCGGTCAGAGCGCCGAGACGCAGATCACCGTGACCGTGAACGTGACGTTGGTGTTTCCAGACCTCGATGCCCGAATGGTCCAGCTGTCGTTTGGCGCGTTCACCGTCGCCGGGCCGTCGATGAGCACGCGAAGGCTGCTGCCGGCACTCAGCGAGTACCCACCGCCGACGGCCTTCTTCCCAACCGCACAAGTTGCCGTGTTCGTTACCGCTGAGGAACCGTTCGACGAGGCGGACGGCGATGTGACCACGGCGTAGCCGCTCACGCCGTTCGTCCCGTTCGTCCCGTTCGTGCCGTTCGTGCCGTTCGTGCCGTTCGTTCCTGCCACGCCGGGAGCACCAGGATCACCCTTGTCGCCCTTAGCCCCATCGACACCATTCACACCAGGCGCACCAGGCGCACCAGGATCACCCTTGTCGCCCTTGGCCCCATCGACACCATTCACACCAGGCGCACCAGGCGCACCGGCATCACCCTTGTCGCCCTTGGCCCCATCCAGACCATTCACACCAGGCGCACCAGGCGCACCATCAGCACCGGCATCACCCTTGTCGCCCTTGGCCCCATCCAGACCATTCACACCAGGCGCACCAGGCGCACCATCAGCACCGGCATCACCCTTGTCGCCCTTAGCCCCATCCAGACCATTCACACCAGGCGCACCATCAGCACCGGCATCACCCTGTCGCCCTTAGCCCCATCCAGACCATTCACACCAGGCGCACCATCAGCACCGGCATCACCCTTGTCGCCCTTGGCTCCCGGCAGACCCTGCGACCCGGTGTCACCCTTGTCGCCCTTGGCACCGGCAGGTCCCTGCGGTCCCTGCTCACCCTGTGGGCCCTGGCCCGCCAGGCTGACCGGTGACGGGACGTAGTAGCCGACCAGGTCGATGACCACGTCGACCGTGCCGGCGTTGTTGAAGACGTCGAACGACTCGTCGGTTCCGAGCTTGACCACGGTCGAGTTGGCGTGTGCCTGACCGTCGGCCCAGTTGATCGAACTGGCCAGCGGCTTCGCAGTTCCTGTGGGGAAGAGCGTCAGGTACGAGCCGACGGTCCCATTCACGACGGTGAGGTTGATCGATGCCGCGGTGGCATCGACGGGCACGCTGCCGGCGAGCGACAGGGAGATCGTCGCACCGGCCCCGACCGCGTGGATCGGGCTTGCCGGTTCGCGGGTGTCGAGCAGGCGAACCGGAACGACGGGGACGAGCGCGGAGGCTTCGGCCGAGTTGCCCAGGGCGGACGCAGCGAAGAGGCCGCCACCTCCGAGCGTGATAGCGATTGCGGCACCAGCTGCGGCCCATCGGGAACGCCAGACATCGAGTTTCATGGTTTCCAAACTTCCTTCAGACCCCGCGATGGGGTCGCGTCGGGTTAGAGATTCGGCACTCCTCGCGAGAACTTGAGAAATCATGAACACTTGGCGTTCCAATGGGTCGAACGACCTACGTGTCAGAGGAACTGCAGGTACTCGGCGTGACGTGCGGGAACGTCGGTCGAGATCGAGGGCAGCCGCGCACTGAATTGTTGAAGGCGACATGATTCATCGCGGTACCAGTGGTCATCGTTGAATCACCGGTTGTCGGGACACGTGGACCGGGTCGCGGTCGGCTAATTTCAAGACGAGCCCGGACGAGGAGTTGTGAGACCTGCGCATGGAGTCATTCGGCGTCTTGTTGCGTCGCCACCGGATGGCAGCAGTGCTCACCCAGGAGCGATTGGCGGAGCGGGCGCGCATCAGCGCGACCGGGATTGCCGCATTGGAAGCGGGGCGACGGAAGGTGCCACGGCCATCGACGGTTGCCCTGCTGCTGGATGCGCTCGACCTGACCGATGAGGCACGCGCCGAGATGATCGCGGCCGCGGCCGGAGTGGTCGACACTCACACGGCCACAGCGCGACGAAGCGACACGGCGAGACGCGACGTCACCGGCAATCTGACGTGGATCCAGCAGAAGTTCCCCCTCGTCGGACGAAGAGACGAACTGCAGGCACTGACAACCGCGTGGCAGGAACATCGGCGGATCGCCGTGATCAGTGGTGAGGCCGGCGCAGGCAAGACCCGCCTTGTCGGCGAGTTCGTGCTGTCGTTGCCAGGTGCTGTCACGGTGCTGTGGGGACGGTGCACACCGGATCGGTTGGGCGCCTACGAGGCATTCGTCGAACCCGTGCGCAACCTGGTGACCGCGAACGACGCCGCCGATTCACACGCGGGTGAGCTGGCCCGGCTGGTGCCCGAAGTGGCGCTCGACCAGGGTTGGACGGTCGGACCGAGCCACGCCGAGCCCGAGGTCGAACGACGGCTGCTGTTCAACGCGATCACCCAGTTGCTCCGACCGCTCGGCCCGACGGTGTTGGTGCTCGACGACGCGCAGTGGGCCGACCCGGCGTCGATGGCGTTGCTCACATCGCTGGTCGCCAGTCCGCTGCTCGACCACGTGATGATCATCGCGACCGTGAGATCGACCGATCAGAGTGCCGCCAACGCCGGCGCGCTGGCCGCGCTCCGGCGCTTCACGACGGTCGAGCGGATCGAGTTGGGTGGCCTCGACGATGAAGACCTCGCCGCGCTCGTCGCTCACGTCGCCGGCGGTGCGGCGGAGTCCACCCTGGTCGACAAGGTCGCGGCTGCCACCGATGGCAACCCGTTGTTCGTCGAGGAACTGACCGAGCATCTCCTGGCCCACGAGCCGGCCGACCCAGCCGCAACCTCGTTGGTGCCGGTCACGGTGCGTGAAACGTTGGCCCAACGCATCACCACGTTGTCGGACGAGGCCCAGTCGTTGCTACACGCCGGCGCGGTCCTCGGACGGTCGTTCGACATCGACGTCGCCGCACGCCTGGTCGACCTCGACGGGGAAGCCCTGCTGGCGGCGTGTGAGGATGCACTGCTCTCCGGTCTCGTCAACGAGACGAACCCGACGCGCTTGTCGTTCAGCCATGCGCTGGTGCAATCGGCCGTGTACGAGCTCGCCTCGGCACGCCGCCGGCTCGACCTCCACCGGCGCGCCGCGATCCACCTGGAACAGGCACTCGGCGCGACCACGGGAACCGATGCATTGGTGTTCGACATCGCCCGCCACTGGTCGATCACCGCGGCGGCCGACTCGACCGCCGCCGCGGCCGCCGCTCGATGGGCCGTGCTGGCCGGTGACGCCGCCGCCGCGGCTGCCGACATCGACGAAGCCATCTTGCGCTACGAGCAGGCCGATCGGCTGTGGGGCATCGGTACCCGCGAGCACGCCACCACGCTCATTCGCCTCGGCAACGCGCTCACCGCACTCGGCCACGACACGCAGGCAGACGAGCGGTATCGCGCCGCCAGGCACGTTGCCGAGGGGCTGGGCGATGTGGAGCTCTACGCCCAGGCGGCGATCGGTCTCGCCGCGACGGTTCGTTACGGACACAGTGACCCGGAGCGAATCAGCGCCCTCGAACGGGCCATCGACACGCTCGATCCCGGCGACGGCGTGCTGCGGCCGACTGCCGCGGCAATGCTGAAACGCCAACTCGGGTTCGAATCGTCCGACGATGCATGGGTTCGCCGCCAGCGCGCCGGCGCGCATCGTCATCGAGGCGGTGACTGCAGAGGCGCCGCACCGCGAACTGCTGCTGTCGCTCGGATCGGCTCGTGATTCGATCGTGGTCGATGACCCTGTCGTGCTCGGCCGCCTCAGCCGCAGCATCATCGATGCCGCAACCGCCCCGCGCAACCTGCCGGTGCAGGCCAACGGGTGGTATGGGCAAGCCTGGTCGACGCTCGAGCTGGCCGACGGACCCGGCTGGAGCGAGTCGGTCGCCGCCTTCACTGCGATCGCCGACGAGCTCGGGTTGCCGTTCGAGCGGGCGCTGGCCGCGACGATGGCCACGACCACGGCGTTGATCGAGGGTCGCTACGAAGATGCCGAAAGCAGCTCGCAACAGGCGGTGAAGTTCGGCACCGAGGCCGGGGACCCGAACACCTCGGCAGTACACCTCACCGGGGCCGTGATGCGCGGGCTCGACCTCGGTCACGCCGCCGCCATGGTCGAGTTGATGGACGCGATGCGCGAAGAATTGGAAGCCGTGCCGACGTTCTGGGGCGGATTCGCCATGACGGCGGCCGAGGCCGGCGCCAACGACCTGGCCCGCGAGCTTTTCACGACCCAGGCGCGCGCCGGGTTCGATCTCGTTCGACGAGACCTGGAATGGCTGCCCGTCATCGGCTTCTTCTCCTACACGTGCGCGAAGATCGACGACACCGAGTACGCCCCGTTGCTGTACTCACTCCTGGCCGAGAGTCCGGCACGTGCCGTGCGCGTCGGCCCACTTGCCGGTTGGTGGGGCCCGACCGATTACCACCTCGGCGCGCTGTGCCGGGTGCTCGGCCGACTCGACGAGGCCGAACGACGGCTTCGCTCGGCGCTCGACGTGACCGAGCATCTCGGCGCCCGCCCCTGGCAGGCGCGCACCCAGGTCGAACTGGCCCGGGTGCTCGATCTCATCGCCGGCGGTGCGACCAATCCAGCCAGTGCCCAGCTTCGTGACTCGGCCGCAACCATCGCCGACGAACTCGGGGCGCCAGGCATCGCCGCGCTGCTGTAGCTGCCTCGAGCGCGAAGTGTCGAAACGGACGGACCGATCGACGGCCCTAGTCGTCACCTCCGTGGTGCCCGTGCCCACGACCGTGACCATCATCGCTCACCGCGGACCGGAGATCGTTGACGACCGCGTCTCGTGATGCGACGGGTTGCAAGTGCCACTGCGCCTCGATGGTGCGCATGATCGAGGTCGTGTCGTACACCGTGTGATCAACACCGGATTCCTCGATGCGGCGCCCGATCACCAACGCCGGAATGCGCGTGCCGGGCCCGAACTCGTCGTGGGCACCTTGCGTGTTGCCCATACCTGGTGGCGAGACGTGATCCCACTGTCCACCGAACTCGTCGTAGGTCACGACGATGAGCGTGTTCTTGGCCTGCGGTCCGTTCTCGATCGCCTTGATGAGGTCGACGAGGTGATCGCTGCCGTTCGGCTCACTGGCGTAGCCAGGGTGCTCGTTGTCGTTGCCGAGGGGCTTCACGAAGCTCACTGCCGGCAGCTTGCCGGTCTTGGCGGCGTGGAGGAAGTCCTGCTCGTCCTTCAAGTGGGACCGATCAGGCTGTCCAGGTGCATAGCGGGCGTAGTAGTTGAACGGTTGGTGGTGCGTCTGGAACGACAGATCGGGGCAGTACGGGAACCCGCCGTTGCCGGCGAGGTCGGGCGCTGCGGGCGCCGAGGTGGGAGCCGAGCAGGTCGGGCCGGTCCCGTTCGTCCATCCACGGCCACCGACGTTGCCGGCGGCGTTGTCCCAGCCCCCGGAGTACCAGGCCCAGCTGACGTGGGCATCGGTCAGGCGATCGCCGATCGTCATTGGCGTCGTGGTGTCATCGACCAGCGGCATCTTGGCGCCGAACGGACTGGTCGGCTGGAACGGCGGCTGCACCGTGTTGACCGCACCGTCACCACAGGCGAACCCGTCAACCGTGGTTGGCAGGCCGCACGCCTGCAGGACAGCGCCGTCGACAACCGCGGTCGTCGGCGTGTACAGCGGGTAGGTCGCGTTGGGGAAACCGTTGGAATCGAGCACAGCGTGGGTGCCTGCAGGGAATGGGGGCGCCGCAGCGGCAACCAGGTACTGGTGATTGAGGAACGAGCCGCCGAAGGCTGCCTGGAAGAACTGGTCGAGCACGACGTAGTTGGGCGCCTTGCGTGAGTGCAGGTACTGGTAGATGGGCAGCTGCGTGGTGTCGTAGTAGCCCATGGTCATGCCGGCGGAGTCGCTGCCGGTGGCGTAGCGGTTCTGCTGACCACCGTTGAGTTGATACTGCTCTTGATAGAACCGGTGGACCAGGTCGCGCGTGCACCCGCCGGGAAGCCCGGCGCCGTCGAGCACGCCGAACGGGTGGCTGAACAACTCGGTCGCGATCGGGCACGTCGTAGCGGTTGCCGGAATGTAGGCATCGATGTTGAACGGCGAATTGTCGAAGTGGTACGCGGTGGTCGGCTTCCCCGTGCCGAACGAGAACTCAGTGTCACTGCAATCGGACGACAGCGGTGGAGACATGAGGTTGACGTCGCTCATCAGCAAGCACGGGTACGGCGTGCCCGCCGAGTCGACCTGTGTGGTGTTGGCAGGAGTTGCATCGCCGAGGCCGACGACGTGGTCGCCGTTGACGTCGCCCCAGAGGCCGTACAAATTGTCGAAGCTGTGGTTCTCCTCGTAGATCACGACGATGTTCTTGTATCCGTCGAGCGGCCGATCCCGATCGGCGCTGACCGCCGAGGGGACGAGGGCAACGCTTGCTGCGGCCAGACAGACCAGCAGTGCGGGCGCAGTTCGAACGGTACGACGCTTCATCGCGGACTCCTTCTCGGCGGACGGGCCAATGCGGGCACGCTACGCCCCGGGCACGCGCCCGATCAAGGGTGCAATTGGACATAAGAATCGAGGCATCACACCTCACGTTCGCTTCCACCGAGACGTCTACTGAGCGTGAATCACCATGTCCCCTTCGAGCGGGTTGTCGCCCGGTACGGCCCGACTGTGCTGCGGGTCTGCCGCGCCGTGCTCGGTCGGGCAGATGCCGACGACGCCTGGTCGGAGACCTTCCTCTCGGCGTTCAAGGCCTACCCGGACCTGCCGCCGGGAGCGAACGTCGAGGCATGGTTGGTGACCATCGCCCACCGCAAGGCCATCGACACAACCCGCGCCATCGCTCGACGGGCGATGCCGGTGGACGAGGTACCGGAGACCGCATCGCCGGATCGCATCGACGCCCACGATCGCGACTTGGCCGACGCCGTGTCGCGGCTGCCCGACAAACAGCGCCAGGTCATCGCCTACCACTACCTTGCCGGCCTTCCGTACGCCGAGATCGGCGCCATCATCGGCGGCAGCACCGACGCCGCACGACGCGCCGCTGCCGACGGAATCGCGACGCTCCGACGCACGTATCCGAACCTCCCTGCCCCGAAAGGACGAACATCATGAACACACACGACGACCTGGCCCGCGATCTCGAGTTGGCGTACGGCGACGACGCCGACGATCTGCGAGCGCTGCACGCACGCCTCGTCGAGGAAGCGCAACGAGAGGGAGTTCTCGACGTCGCCTACCGCACGATCGACTCCCCGGTCGGCACCCTCTTGCTGGCTGCAACCGAACTCGGCCTCGTCCGTGTCGCCTACGAGAGCGAGGACCACGATGCGGTCCTCCAGCACCTCGGTGAACGGATCAGCCCTCGCATCCTCGAAGCCCCTGCCCGGCTCGACGAGATCAGCCGGGAGCTCGACCAGTACTTCGCCGGCAGGCTGCGGACGTTCACAGCGCCACTCGACCGGCGGCTGTCGAGCGGGTTCCGCCGAACCGTGCTCGAACACCTCACCGACATCGCCTACGGCCACACGGCAAGCTACGCCGCTGTCGCCGAGCTCGCCGGGAACCCGCTGGCCGTGCGCGCCGTCGGCACCGCCTGCGCGACCAACCCGCTCCCGGTCGTCGTGCCATGCCACCGCGTGCTGCGTGCCGACGGCACGCTCGGCGGATACCTCGGTGGCATCGACGCCAAGCGCACGCTTCTGGCGCTCGAGTCAGCCGCATGAGCATCGCCAACCCAGCCGCCCTTCGCGACCGAGTCGACGCCATCGACTGGTCGACGGTCACGACGGCGCTCGACGATATGGGATTGGCCGCGCTCGGCCCCGTGCTCGACAATGACGAGTGCAACGAACTGATCGACCTCTACGACACCCGTGACCGGTTTCGGTCGACCGTCGAGATGGCCAGCCACCGATTCGGTCGGGGACAGTACCGGTACTTCAACCGACCGTTGCCCAGCGTCGTCGGCGAGCTGCGGGCCGGGTTCTGGCCGCACCTGCTTCCGGTCGCGCGTGAGTGGGCCGAGCGTCGAGGCAAGCCGGCGCCGTGGCCGGACACTCTCGACGAGTGGCTCGGTCAGTGCCACACCGCAGGGCAGTCACGGCCCACCCCTCTGATGCTGCGGTACGGCCCCGGCGACTGGAACGCGCTGCACCGCGACCTGTACGGCGAACTCGTCTTCCCGCTGCAAGTCGTCATCGGCCTCGACGACCCGGCTGTCGACTACGAAGGAGGTGAGTTCGTGGTCGTCGAGCAGCGACCGCGGGCGCAGTCACGCGCCACCGCCACCGCGATCCCCCGCGGTCACGGCCTGGTCTTCACAACCAGCGAGCGGCCCATCCGCACACAGCGCGGTTGGGCGTCGGCGCCGATGCGGCACGGCCTCAGCGTTGTCCGCAGCGGACGCCGCCACGCGTTGGGGCTCATCTTCCACGACGCCGAGTGAGCCGCTCGCTCCTACTCGGTCAGCCGTCGAACCGCAGACGAATCGCACACTCAGGAGCTTCGGCCCGCCGGAACAGCTTGCGGATGAGGTCGCTGGCTGTCAACAACAGTGTCACGATGCGGTACTTGCGGCGGATCGCCGAACGCACCGGGCGGGCGTCGTCGGCCAACAACACCTCGGCCGTCGCGTGCAGCGCGGTCGAGCCGGGCACGACCTTGCCGCGCATGCCGCACGGCTGCACCGTCACCCTCGGGTTGTTGCGAATGCGTTTGACCTTGCCCGACGTGTCCTCCGTGGTGAAGCCGGCGGCTCCGTCCGGCAACCCTGCAATCCACACCGGAGTCGCCACCGCCTCGCCATTCCTGCGGAACGTCGTCAACAGCACGTACTTCTCGTCGACGATGGCCACATCGAAACGCTACCCGAGCACTCGTGAGGGTTGGTCCGGATAGCGTCTCCGCGTGCCCGACCGACGTACCGATCCAGCGACCGGCTTGACCAGCGCCGAAGTGGCCGACCGAGTCAGCCGGGGCCTGACGAATCTCGTGCCCAACGCGCCGACACGCAGCGTCGGCCAGATCGTGCGCGGCAACGTGTTCGCGCCGATCAACCTCATCGTCGCCATCCTCGCTGCGCTCGTGATCGCCGCCGGCTCTCCGAAGGATGCGTTGTTCGGTGGGGTCATCGTCGCCAACAGCGTGATCGGCGTCGTACAGGAACTGCGGGCCAAGCGCGTGCTCGACCGGCTCCGGGTCGTCAATGCCCCACGCGCCCACGCGGTGCGCGACGGCGAGGTCAGCGAGCTGGAGGTCCACGACCTCGTGCTCGACGACGTCGTGGAGTTGCGCACCGGCGCACAGGTCGTGGCCGACGGCGTGGTGTTGACCCACGAGAACCTGGAGATCGATGAATCGTTGCTGACCGGCGAGGCCGACCCGGTGGTGAAAGGCGACGGCGACGATGTGTTGAGCGGCAGCGCCGTGGTCGCCGGCACCGGTCGCATGGTGGTGACGAAGGTCGGCGCCGAGAACTATGCGGCGAAGCTCGCCGAGGAGGCTCGGCGGTTCACGCTGGTCGACTCGCCGCTGCGCAACGACGTCAACCTCATCGTCACGTGGGTCGGCTACCTCATCATCCCGGTCGGCCTGCTGCTCGCCAGTAGCCAGTTCCTGCGCCGCGACGAAGGCTGGCAGCAATCGATCATCAGCACCGTCGCCGGTCTGGTCGGGATGGTGCCAGAGGGTCTGGTGCTGCTGACGAGCGTCGCCTTCGCCGTCGGCGTGGTCCGGCTGGCGCGACACCGGTGCCTCGTGCAAGAGCTTCCGGCGATCGAGGTGCTGGCCCGCGTCGACGTGCTGTGCGTCGACAAGACCGGCACGATCACCGAGGGCATGCTGGCCCTCGCCGACGTCGAAGTCGTCGGCTCAACCGACCGGGCCGACGTCGACGCGGCGCTCGCCGCACTGTCGCAGCTCGACCCCGACCCCAACGCGACCTCACGTGCCCTGCACAACGCATACCACGACGCGACGTCGTGGACGGTGACCGGCCGAGTGCCGTTCTCGTCGGCTCGCAAGTGGAGCGCCATGACGTTCGCCGACCACGGCAGTTGGGTGCTCGGCGCGCCCGAGAACGTATTGACATCGGGGTACACGGGCGACATCCAGGCGACGGTCGAATCCCACGCCGAATCGGGACAACGCGTGCTCGTGCTGGCAGCGGCCGATGGCGCGTTCAGCGACGGCGACGACGCGACACTCCCCGCCGTCACCCCTGTCGCCCTGGTACTGCTCGAAGACATCGTGCGCGCCGATGCACCGGACACGTTCAAGTACTTCGCCGCCGAGGGTGTGGCCGTCAAGGTGATCAGCGGCGACAACAACGTCACTGTCGGCGCGGTCGCCAAGCGCGCCGGCCTGACGGGGTGGGAGGCCAACATCGACGCGACCACCTTGCCCGAGGCAGGCACCGAAGCATTCGCCGATGCCGTCGAAGGCAGCACCGTGTTCGGCCGGGTGACGCCGCACCAGAAGCGGGCGATGGTCGGTGCGCTGCAGTCGCGAGGGCATGTCGTGGCGATGACCGGCGACGGCGTGAACGACGTGCTCGCTCTGAAGGATGCCAACTGTGGCGTCGCCATGGCCTCGGGCAGCGAGGCGACCCGTGGCGTTGCCCAGATCGTGTTGATGGATTCCAACTTCTCGGCGATGCCGGCAGTCGTTGCCGAAGGTCGGCGGGTGATCAACAACATCGAGCGGGTGGCCAGCCTGTTCCTGGCCAAGACCGCGTACTCGGTCGTGCTGTCGGTCATCACGGGCGTCGTTGCGGTCGCCTATCCCCTGCGACCCATCCACTTGTCGATCCTCAGTTGGTTCACCATCGGCCTGCCGGCGTTCTTCCTTGCGCTCGAGCCCAACGACCAACGCGTCAGCGACGGCTTCCTTCGCCGGGTGCTCGGTCGAGCGGTTCCGGCCGGGTTGGTGATCGCCGTCGTCACGATGAGCGTCTTCGCGATCGCCCAACTCGATGGGGCGATCGACGCCGACCACGCCCGTACCGTGGCGGTCCTGGTGGCTGGCTCGGTTGCGCTGATGAACCTCTACCGCGTCGCTCGCCCGTTGAACCCGCTCCGCATCGCGCTGGTGATCACGATGGTGGCCCTGTTCGCCCTGGCGTTCGCCACGCCGTGGACCCGCGACCTGTTCGAACTGCCCCGAACCTCCCTGTGGGCGTACGCGATGGCGGCCGCATTCATCGCTGCCTCGTGGCCGCTCCTGGAACTCGGAAGTCGGGTCGCAACGCGCTGGCACCGCCGATAGGGTCCGCGGCAGCGGCGTCCCCCGAACCACAACTCGAATCCCTCGTTCGGGAGGAACTCATGTCGTTTCGCCGTCCCCGCCTGCGCAGTCGTCGTCAGGTCATCGACATCCAATTCGGTGATCAGCCCTGCTACGTCTGGCTGCCCAACCCTGATGAGCCTCTGGTCATCCGCGAGTTCGCCGATGCGGCCAACCTGGCTTCCGGCGTGCTCGACATGCCGGTCAAGAGAGAAGTGATGGCCTTGCTCGACGAGCGGCGCCAGGTCACGGCGATCTTCGCCGATCCGCCGACCGAGCTCGGCCTGTTCGTCGGGTGGTGCGATGGGCCCGGGCTGGAGGTGCCGTTCTCGCAGACGCTGATGATCTGCGTTGCCGATCACGTGTCCGCGTCACCACCCGGCGCCGACGACCGCATCGGGTACTTCGAGCTGCGCCGCATCCACATGTTGCAAGGCCTGCTCCTGCTCGACATCTTGCTCGTCGACCACGAGCGCGTGCAGAGCCTGGCCATCGCCTGCGACCCCGACGCGGTCTGGTTCGACGGCTTCGCCCCTATGGAAGCCGCCTGAGTGCAGCCGCGTACCATGGCTGCATGACCAACACCGTCGTCACCGGCGCCAACAGCGGTATCGGCCGGGCAACCGCCATCCACCTCGCCCAACAGGGCCACACCGTCTACGGCACCGTACGAAGTGTCGACAAGGCGGCGAAGCTGCAGGCGATGTCGGCCGATGCCGGGGTCGAGATCAACCTCGTCGAGCTCGACGTGGCCGACGACGAGTCGGTCCGAGTCGGCTTCCAGCGAATCCTCGAGGCAACCGGCGGCCAGGTCGACGTGTTGGTCAACAACGCCGGGGTCGGTGGGAACGCGGTGGCCGAAGAGTGCCCACCGTCGACGTACCTCGACGTGATGAACGTCAACCTGTGCGGCGCAGTCCGGTGCCTGCAGCAGGTCCTGCCCGGCATGCGGGCCCGTCACAGCGGCGCCATCGTCAACATCACCTCGGTCGCCGGCCGCTTTGCCGCGGTCGCTCAGTCTCCGTACGTCACATCGAAATGGGCGTTCGAGGGACTGAGCGAAGGCTTGGCCCAGGAGTTGGCGCCATTCGGAATTCGGGTTGCCATCATCGAGCCCGGCGTCACCAAGAGCGCGATCTTCGCCAAGAACATCGACGCCCCGAACCAGACTGGCGCCTACGACGCCCACTACCGGCGGCTCTTCCAGTTCTATGCCGCGGGTCACGCCCACGCCACCGACCCGTTCGAAGTTGCCCGGCTCATCCACCACGCCGTCACCACCGATACGCCACGGTTGCGCTACGCAGTCAGTTGGGGTGGGCCGGAGGTCATCGCCGGGCGTGCAGGCGATGACCGACGAAGCCTGGGTGGCGCTCGGTGAACACGTCGATGATGCCGACTACTACGCCGCGTTCCAGTCTGCGTTCGGTCTCGACATCGCCGGCACCTGACCGGCTGTCGTCGTCACACCGCAGAGCGGTGCAGCACGGCCCACGTCGGTGTCACGATCACGCCGTCGCCGTTCACCTCGGCCGAACCATCGACGATCAACGAGAGCCCATCGGCCTGCGCTGGCGGGAACATCAACACCACGAGCGGGTTGCGCACCACGTTGGCGCGACTCGAATGACCGGTCTCGCACCGCAGTCCGGACTTCACCAACGACGGCTTCACGGCCAGCAGATGTGGTCGCTCTTCACCACTGGTCACCAAGTAGCACCACGGATATTCCGACAGCTTGTCGGGCAGTTCTTCCAGGGCAACGGCAATGCTCACGCCACGAGACTACTTGCCGACGATGCGGCAGCGAATCGGCGAGGCGTGGGTCAGGCGACGACCGTGCACGACTTCGGGATGGTCAGCAGCGGGTACGGATCCACCGCGGCCCCGCCCTTGGGGTGCACCTCGAAGTGGAGGTGATAGTTCAGCGGGCCGGCGTTGCCGGTGTCGCCGACGTAGCCGATCACCTGTCCACGCGTCACGGTGTCGCCGACCTTCAAGCCGTCGGCGAAATGCGACATGTGGCCGTAGAAGTAGTAGGTGCCGTCGGGCAGCCTGATGTGCCATGCGTTGCCTGACAACAACGCGCTCGGATCACCGTCGATCGCCTGCTTCCACAGCACTCCGTTGTCGACGGCGTACACCTTCTGGTCCAGCGACGCCATCAGGTCGATGCCTTCGTGGGTACGGCCACCCGAGCGGGGTTGTCCGAAACTGGTCTTGCTGAGTGCGCATTTCGGAAGCGGATCCATCGGGAACATGATCACGCCGCTCTGACTCAACCGCTCAGCCGGCATCAGCGCCGTCGCGGCGAGTTCGATCTGCGGCGGCCCGATGGTCGCTGCGTGGGCCGGGTGGTTCACCATCGCACTGGCGCCGAACGTCAGCAGTGCCGCGGCCAGTACCGGGGCAGTGCGACGACGCAGATGGGTGGTGAGCATGAACCAAACTTCCGTTGAGATGTGCTACAGGCCCGACCGCCCGCGGAAACAGTATCGGCATCGTCAAGGCATGGCTAGAGGGGAAGTTGGTCCCGACCCGCCGGAGACCGCCCGGCGCGGCCGGGCTTCGGACACGACCCGCTACGGTCCGACGGCGAGGTCGGCGTCGAGAATTGCCTGATCCTCGGCGCCGGCGATCGGCACGGCTTTGGCCATCTCCCAGCTCTGAGCTGCGGCAACGTCGTCGCCCAGCGCCTTCAACGCCCGCGCCCGAGCTTCGTGCGCGTAGGCGAGATCGAAGTCGTCGAGTCCGTGCTCCTGACACACGGCCATGCATCGATCGGCGTATCGCAGTGACAATTCCGGCTGGCCGACCAACAATTGGACCTTCGCCAGCAACCACGCACCGCGAGCATCGTTGGCCGGGCCACGACGCACCGCGCGTGCCCAGTGGTAGGTCGAGGCATAGGCGCGGCGCAGCATCTCCTCATCGTTCTCGGGTGTGCGGTCTGCTTCGATCATCTCCCACGTGGAGTTGTTGCACTCGATCCCCTGGGCGCGATGCCACTCGCCCGCGGCGTCCTCGATCGGCGTCAACGCCACCGTCATCGATGGGAGCGACTCGCCCGTCTCGATGACGGTCTTCAACCCGTCGAGCACGTAGACCCATCCGTCTTTCACGTTGGCCCACGTCAACGGGCTGTGAGCCAGGTCACCGTGCTCGAGTCGGAGCCGGGTCAAGCCGTCGCCGACCGGCTCGACGATCCACTCCACCCGGCTCGGCGGTTCCTCCGACATCGCCGCGTCGTACAACGTGTGCCACGTCATGATCAGCCGATGCGGCGGGTCCACCTCCTCGATCACGCCATCAACCGCCGGCCGGCCTTCACCCATCGTCGTTCGATACGGCTGGCCCTTGACCGGAGGCGAGTCGAAGGCGGTGCCGTGGAAGTACCGGCGCGTCCACGACGGCTCGACGATTGCATCCCACACCTGCTCGGGAGTTGCCTTGATGAAGATCTGGTAGACGTGCTTGGTGATGGCCATACGGGCTCCTAGTTCGAGGCGCGCTCGAGGTCGTGACGGATACCGACCAGGGCGCGGGTGAATGGTTGGGCGTACTTGCTGATCCACCGATCGGCGATCTCGCCGATCGGGACCGGGTTGAGGAAGTGCTGCTTGGTGCGACCGACTCGTTTGGTGGCGACCAGGTTGGCGGCCTCGAGCACGCTGAGGTGCTTCATCACACCGAACCTGGTCATCTCCGGAAATCGGTCGCACAAGGCCTGCACCGTCTGGCCGTCGCGTTCGAACAGCGCATCGAGGATCGACCGTCTGGTCGGATCCGCGAGCGCTTTGAACACCTCGTCCATGGATCGGATGATATGTGACTATTTGGTCACATGTCAAGCCGTGGCAACGCCGGTCAATCTTGACCGGAATAGTCGGCTATTCGTTAGTGTTGTCCAGCACGGATCAGCCAGCCCGATCACTCTCACTCAATTCGAACACGCAAAGGACCTGCCATGACCGTTCGCCTCGGAGACACCGCACCCGACTTCACCGCCGACACCACCCAGGGCGAGATCCACTTCCACGATTGGCTCGGCGACTCGTGGGGGGTGCTGTTCAGCCACCCGAAGGACTTCACGCCGGTCTGCACCACGGAGCTCGGCTACGTCGCCAAGATCAAGCCGGAGTTCGACAAGCGCAACGTCAAGGTGATCGGACTGTCGGTCGACCCGGTCGACAGCCACGTGAAGTGGGAAGGCGACATCGCCGAAACGCAGGGCACGCCGGTGAACTTCCCGATGATCGGCGACCCCGACCGCAAGGTTTCCGACCTCTACGACATGATCCACCCCAACGCCAGCGACACGATGACGGTTCGCTCGGTCTTCATCATCGGTCCCGACAAGAAGGTCAAGCTGACCCTCACCTACCCTGCCTCCACCGGGCGCAACTTCGACGAGATCCTCCGAGTGATCGACAGCTTGCAGCTGACCGCCGAATACAAGGTCGCCACGCCGGCCAACTGGGTCGACGGCAATGATGTGATCATCGGAGGGTCGGTGACCAACGAGGAAGCCGAGAAGCTGTTCCCGCAGGGTTGGACCACGATCAAGCCCTACCTGCGGGTTCTCCCGCAACCCCACAAGTAAGACACTCTGACCTTCAGCGACGTTTGTCGCCTGGACGGCGCAGCTCTTTGCGTTGCACGAATCGCAGCCCGCTCCAGGTGTCGTCGATCGCGCACACCTTGTTGTCGACCCAGCCGCTCGGAAGCAGTTCGGCGCGGAGCACGTCTTCGGTGATGTCGGTCGGCACGCCGCTCGACTTCTTCGGCCACGCCACCCACACCCCGCCAGCGGGCGCCGCTGCCTTGGTCAGCTTCGGCCAGGCCGCGATCAGCTTGGCACGCGAGGTGAAGAAGGCCACGACGACATCGAGTGGCGCGAGCAGCGACTTCTGCCAGACCGCATCGCCATAGTCGCCCAACGTGTCGGCGAACCCCGGCGGAGGATCGACGACCACGAACACTGCATCGTCGACGATCCCGAGCTTCTTCGGCAACGGAGTACCCGAGTAACCAGCCATCACACGCCTCTTCCACCGCAAGCGGGAACACCCGCAACAGCACGGAGCGTTCTGCGGCTGCCCGATTGTACGGCGGGCGAGCGGTCGCGCCGTTTGCTCCGCATCACGCCCGGCCCATCACCTTGTCGACCACGATCTCGATGGCGACGCGGTCGGCTCGCTCCGATGGCTGCCGGTACCGGGCGGCATACCCGGCCACAGCCACGGCGACCGCCGCCGGGTCGTCGACCAACCGAGCGGCGCCCTCGAGCGTCGCCCACCGGCGTCCGTCGACCTGGCTCACGGCGGCGCGAGCAGCGCCGCGCCGCGTTGCGTGCCTTCATCGAACCGGCAAAGGTGATGATTCTGACCAGGCCTGCCTCGCTGTCGTAGCTGAAACCGACGGGAACGACGTGCGGCGAACCATCTGCCCGCAAGCGTCGTCAGCGTTGCCAGATGACGCTCGGCGAGGAACGCCAGCATCTCCGGCGAGATGTCGGGAGTGACGGCGTCCATCGACCTCATTCTGTGGCGATCGCCTGCAAGATGTCGAGCTTCGTCGCTCTCCACGCAGGAACGACTGCGGCAACCACTCCGACGACGAACGCGATCAACAAGATGGCAACGATCGTCGCCACCGGTACCGAATACTTCGTCAGGCCCTGATCGCGCAGCGCGGCGATCACCACGTAGCCGAGCGCCATCCCCATCCCCACCCCGACGACCGCGCCGTAGACCGAGGTGAGCACGCTCTCCCAGCGGACCGTGGTGCGAACCTGGGCGCGAGTCATGCCGACAGCGCGCAACAGCCCGGTCTCATGCCGGCGCTCGTACACGGCGAGCAGCAACGTCAGCACGATCCCGAAGACGGCGATCACGATCGACAACGCGAGCAGGCCGTACACGAAGGCCAGGCTCTGGTCGACCAGATCGGCACGACTGTCGATGAACTGGTTGCGATCCTGCAGTTCACCGATTCCATAGGCCTCCACGCTCGCATCGACCGCGGCGCGGAACGACGCGTCGGTGACACCCGGGGCTCGGGTCAGCGACACGAATCCCGCCGTGTTGGAGAGACTGGTGCCGGCAAACGTGTCGCGGTGATACGTGCGCGCCGGGATGAAGTCGGCGCTGGCGTAGATCCCCTGCACGACCAGGGAACGCACGTGCCCATCGATGCGCACATCGAAGTCGTCACCCAGCGCCAGATGCTTGCGCTTGGCCTCACCGTCGCTGATCAACATGCCGTCGGGCGTCAGCGATGCCAAGGAGCCCTGGAGGAACTCGAACTGCAACAGGCCACCGGCGGTCTTCGGGTTGATGGTGGCACCACCTGCTCGCTCGCCGGACGGCATCGGCGATCGGGACGAAACCGAGGCCCGTGGCCGCACCCACTTCGGGCAGCGTGTTGAGCTGGTCGATGAACGTCTGGCTGAAGCTCAGCGCGCCCCCGTTGCTGGTGTTGATGACGTAGTCACCGACGAACGTCGAGCCGATCGTCTCGCGCAACTGCACCTTGATGGAGGCGGCGAACACCGATGCGCCAGTGACGAGGGCCACCCCGATCAGCACCGGGGCGGCAGTGCGGGCGGTTCGCTTCGGGTTGCGCTGCACGTTGCCGCGCGCCATCACCCCGGCGACCCCGCGCCACCGCTGCACCGGCGCTCCCAGCAGGCGGGCGATCGGCCGCGCCATCACGGGGCCGACCAGCAGCACCGCCGCGAACAGCAGGGCGATGCCGACTCCCGAGCAGGATCCCGTCGGCGCCCAGCAGGACAGCGACGATCGTCCCGCCGCCGACCGCCGCGCATGCCGCGGCGCCGATCATGCGGCCGCGGACCGAACCGGTCCGTTCGTACGCCGTGTCGACCATCGCCGCGACCGGCGGCACCCGCCCTGCCCCGATCGCCGGCGCGATCGCGGCGATCAGGCTGGCGACCGTGCCGGACACGATGGTGAGCACGACCGTGAACGGTTCCAATGCCAGACCTCGCGCCGGGATCGAGTAGTCGAGCGCGTCGAGCAGGTTGCGGATGCCGAGTGCCAAGCCGATTCCACCGAACAATCCGGCGATCGAGCCGAGCAGGCCGATCACGGCGGACTCGATCAACAGGGTCAATGTCACCTGACGCCGGCTGGCGCCGATGGCGCGCAGGAGCGCGTTCTCGCGTTGGCGTTGTGCCGCGGTGATCGAAAAGACGTTGTAGATCACGAACATCCCGACCCCGAGCGCGATGAACGAGAAGATCGCCAGGAACAAGGTGATGAAGCCGAGGCTGCGTTCGATGTCGGTCTGCGTCTGCTTGGTGATCTCTGCAGAGGTCAGCGTCTCGGCGATGTTCGGGTCGAGTGCTGTCCTGATCCGCCCGACCAACACGTCGTCGTCGACGGACCCGTCACCTTTCACCAGCACGGCGTCAACGAATCCTGGTTTGGCGACGAACTCCTCCGCCGTGGCTGCATCGAACAGGGCCCACGTCGCGTTGCCCGGCGAGACGATGTTGTCGTACACGGTGATTCCGACGAGCGTGAAGTCCCGCGAGCCGCCCTCGGCATTGACCTTCACGGTGTCGCCGACGACGTAGCCCGCGTCGGTTGCCGTGATGGTGTCGAGGGCGACCTCCGACGAGTTGCTCGGGAGCCGCCCGCTGGAGATCCGCCACACCGACAACGACCCCTGGTTCACGGTCGCGCCGAACGTCGGCGCCGTCGGGCGCTCGATCGGTTTGCCCTGCTTGTCGATGACCACCGCGTCGCCTTGCACGAAGGCTTGCGCATCGGCGACGCCGTCGACGGCGCGAACCTGATCGACGACCTCGACCGGCAATCGGTCGCGGCGCTCGAAGCCGAGAAAGCCCTCGACCGAATTCGACGATTGCACGTAGCCGTCGACACGTTCGAAGACATCGGCGAACAGGGCGTTGAACGTGCGCTGCACCGTGTCGCGGAAGATGAAGGTGCCGCTGAGGAACGCGGTGCTGGCCACGATGGCGAGCGCCGTCAGCACGACACGACCCCAACGCGCCCGTACGTTCCGTAACGCGAGCCGGATCACCGGCGCCTCAGTTCGTGGTCCGGGTCACGCGACGCAAGTCATCTGCACGGACTCATGTTGTGGCGATCGCCTCGATGATGTCGACCTTGGTGGCCCGCCGCGCAGGAATGACCGCGGCGATGACCCCGACGAAGAACGCCACCACCAGGATCACCAACGTGCTCAGGACAGGCACCGTGAACACGGTGACACCCTGGTCGCGCAGCGACAGCACCAGTAGGTACCCGCTGAACAAGCCCAACAACACGCCGAGCACCGCACCCAACATGCTGGTGATCACGCTCTCCCAACGAACCGTCGAGCGCACCTGACCTCGGGTCATGCCGACGGCGCGGAGCAGACCGATCTCACGGCGCCGCTCGTACACCGAGAGCAACAACGTGATCACGATGCCCACCGCGGCAATCACGATCGACAGAGCCAACAAGCCGTAGATCAACGCCAGCAAGGTGTTGATCGACGACGCCTGGTCGTCGATGTATTGACGCCGGCTCTGCAGTTCGCCCGAGCCGTACTTGTCGACCAGTGGTTTGATGGCCGCCACGGCCTGCGGAGCACTGACACCATCCGCGAGGTTGATGAACACCGAGAAGTCGAAGTAGCTCCCGGACGCGTTGGCGTACAGCGCGCGGTTGAGGACGTAGCTGCCGGCCAACTCATCGGACGAATAGGTACCGACGATCTTCAACGGCAGTTCGCCCAAGCCGGTGAGGTTGACCTTCAACACATCGCCGAGCTTGAGGTGAGCGGACTTCAGCTTCTTGTCGGAGACCATCATCGACGATGTCGACAAGTCGTCGTACGAACCGCTCGTCAGGTGCAGGTCGAAGACCTGGCCGACGGTCGTCGGGATTGACCAGGGTGACGGTGCCGCCCTTGCCATCGACCTGGGCAAGCTTCACACCGATGCCTGCGGCAGCGGCGACCTGCGGCACGCTGTTGAGCTGGTCGGCGAGATCAGGGCTGAGGCCACCGAACCCGCTGAAGTCGTCGGTCTTGACGACGTAATCGCCGACGAACTGCTTGCCGAAGATCTCGCGGACCTGTGCCTTCAACGTCGACGCCATCAACGCCACGGCCGTCACCAGGGCAACGCCGATCAGCACGGGCGCGGCGGCACGCGACGTGCGCTTCGGGTTGCGTGCCGCGTTGCCCTGGGCCATCTTGCCAGTGACCTTGAACGCACGCGCGCACCGGCGTGCCGATCACCCTGGCGGCGACGACAGCCAGCAGCGGACCGTTGATCAACACACCGGCCCACACCAGAAACACACCGATGCCGAGCAGCGCGAAGCTGGCCCCGGCGAGCGAGGCGACGATCCCGACGGCACCGACGACCGCGAAGCTCGCGCCGACCACGACCCGCTTGCGGGTGCTGCCCGGATGCTCGACCTCAGCGTCACGCATGGCCGCGATCGGCGAAACCCGACCGCCACGCAGCGCCGGCATCGCCGCGGACAGCACCGTGACGAGGGTGCCCAGGACGAGGGTCAGCACGACGGTGCGAGGCAGCAACTGCAGCGCGGTCGACGGGAAGTCGACTCCGAGGACCCCGAGAAACCCCTTGAGTGCCGAGGACACGCCGATGCCGGCGATCAACCCCAGCAACGACCCGACGACGCCGACGGCGACGGACTCCAAGAGCATCGATCGCGTGATCTGCGAGCGCTGCGCGCCGACGGCGCGCAGCAATGCATTCTCGCGTTGGCGCTGTGCCGCGGTGATCGAGAAGACGTTGTAGATCACGAAGCAGGCGACACCCATGGCGATGAACGAGAACACCGTGAGGAAGATGCGGAAGAAGCTCAGCCCATCCTCGATGGCGTTCTGGTTCTCCTTGGTGATCTCGGCGCCGGTCAGCGTCTCGGTCTGGCTGTCGGCGGGCAGTGCAGCCTGGATCGTGTCGGCCAATTGGGAGTCCGACATGCTGCCATCGCTGGTGACGACCACCGCGTCGATGAAGCCGGGCTTGCCGACGAACTCCTCTGCGGTCGCCAGGTCGAACAACGCGAACGTCGCGCCACCCGGCGATGACACGTCGCCGTATCTGGCGACGCCGACCAAGGTGAACTCGCGCGACCCTGCCTGGGCGACGATCTTCACCTTGTCGCCGAGCTGGTACTTCGATTTGTCGAACGTGCTGCTGTCGAGGGCAACCTCATCACCGTTGGCCGGCAATCGACCCTCGCTGATCTTCCAAAATGCTTCGCCCTGTGCCGCGATCGACGACCCGAAGTTGGGCGGCCCATTGCCTTCCTTGCCGACAGGCTTGCCGTCCTTACCGATCACTCGGGCGAACCCCAGCACACTGCTGGCGGCGGTCTTCACACCGGGCACCTTGGCGACCTCAGCAGTCAAGGTGTCGGGGATCCGTTGACGTTCCTCCGCGCCGAAGTCGCCTTCGATGACGACCGACGAACGCACATAGGCGTCGGTGTCTTCGAACACATCGGCGAACAGATCCTTGAACGACTTCGTCAGCGTGTCGGAGAAGATGTACGTACCCGCCAGGAACGAGGTACCGAGGATGACGGCAAGTGAGGTCAGCAACAAGCGGCCTTTGCGAGCCAGGATGCCTTTCAGCGCGAGCTTGAACATCGGTCAGTCACCGAACTGCTTCATACGATCGAGCACCAGATCGGCCGTTGGCGACAACATCTCGTCGACGATCTTGCCGTCGGCCAGGAAGATGACTCGATCGGCGTAGCTGGCAGCGTTGGGATCGTGCGTCACCATCACGATCGTCTGGCCGAGGTCGCGGACCGCTCGGCGCATGAACTCGAGGATCTCGGCGCCGGCGTGGCTGTCGAGGTTGCCGGTCGGTTCGTCGGCGAAGATGATGGTCGGCTTGCTGGCCAGCGCCCTGGCCACGGCAACGCGTTGCTGCTGGCCGCCGCTCAGTTCGCTCGGCCGGTGCTTCAAGCGGTCACGCATCCCGACGGTGTCGATGACGTTGTCGATCCACGCCTGATCGCCGGCTGTGCCGCCGAGCAGCAGCGGCAGGGTGATGTTCTCGTAGGCGCTCAGCGTCGGGCACGAGGTTGTACGCCTGGAAGATGAATCCGACGGCGGTACGCCGGAGGATCGTCAGCTCCTTGTCGCTGAGATCGGCGAGCTGGGTCTCGCCGATGTACACCGAGCCGGTGGTCAACGAATCGAGGCCCGCCAGGCAGTGCATCAAGGTGCTCTTGCCCGAGCCGGAGGGACCCATGATCGCAGTGAACCTGCTGGCTTCGAATGCCACTGTCACACCGTCGAGGGCACGGACTTCGCTGTCTCCCTCGCCGTAGATCTTCGTGGCGTTCAGCGCGCCCGCGGCTGTAGCCGCTGTCAATGTGTCAGTCATGGGGTTAGTTGTATCAACACCGAGCGTGGTGCGCATCCTCCTATTGGGTGACGTACGTCGGGGCAAGACCCCTTGACATGAGCCCGAAACCCGATATCCAACGTCCGCCACCACCCCGATCTGTCCTACGCTCAGTGGTTCATGCTGTGTCCGTCCTGCGCATCTCAGATACCGGCAGATGCCAGGTTCTGCTCCACGTGCGGGTACGCGATCACGGCGTCGCAGGCCGAGGAGCGACGCATCACGACGGTGCTGTTCGCCGACCTGGTCGAGTTCACCACGCTGGCCGAGCACCGCGACCCCGAGGCCGTGAAGCGGTTGATCGACTCATGCTTCCAGCTGCTGGTCGACGACATCACTTCGTTCGGCGGCCGGGTCGACAAGATCCTCGGCGACGGCATCCTGGCACTGTTCGGAGCCCCGGTGGCCCACGAGGACGACGCGGAACGCGCCGTGCGCGCCGCCCTGCGCATGCAGGCGACCCTCGCCCACTTCGTCGGCACCTCGGGCCTCTCCGGCAGCGCCGGCATCCGCATGCGCATCGGCATCAATACGGGCGAGGTGCTGGTCGGCACGCTGGCCGGCACGGAATACACCGCGATGGGCGACGTGGTCAACACCGCATCGCGCCTGCAGAGCGCGGCGCCCCCGGGCGGGATCCTCGTCGGCCACACCACGTATGCGCTGGCCTCGCAAACCATCCACTTCGAGCCGGCGGGCGAACTCGACGCCCGGGGTCGGGAACAGAGCGTGAAGACCTGGCTGGCCGTCGAGGCAACAGCCCCGCCCGGCAGCCGATCGCGGCGCGGACGGAGTGGACCACTGATCGGCCGCGCCCCGGAGCTGGCGATCGGCCGAGCTGCGCTCGACCTGGTGACGATCGCCAATCGCAGCGTGTTGCTGGCGATCTCCGGCGAGAACGGTGTCGGCAAGTCGCGGCTGGCCGACGAGCTGATCGACTATCTGCACAACTCGGTGGATGCGGCGGTGCTCGAAGGCGCCTGCGTCCCGTACGGCGAAGCCAACGTCTGGTTCCCAATCGCCAACGCCCTCTGCCGATACCTCGACCTCGACCCGACCCTGCCGGCGACAGAGATCCGCAACATCGCCGGACAACGTGCCGCACAGCTGCTCGCCCAGGTCGACGACACCGAGATCGAGCGGATGGTCGACGTGTTCTTGCATCTCCTCGGGCATCCGTCGCCGATCGACAAGCTCGAAACGCCGGTGGCACGTGCGTCGATCCATCATGCCGTGTCGCGCGTGTTGGAGCTGCGCACGCAGGACCGCCCGGTGGTGCTGTCGATCAACGACCTGCACTGGGCCGACGCGGCGCTGATCGGTCTGCTCGAACACCTCGTCACGTCACTCAGCCGCTCGCCCTTCGCCTTGATCACGGCCATGCGGCCTCGCAGCGATGTGGCCTGGCCGCCGCACACCGAGCGAGCGACCGTGGTGTCGCTGAACCTGCAGCCGCTCGGCCAGGCGGCAACCGAGGAGCTCGCCGCGCAACTGCTGGCCGATCAGTGTGCCGACCCGAAGCTGCTGACAGCGCTGTACGAACGCAGCGGTGGCAATCCGCTGTTCTTGCACGAGCTGGCCGCACTCGCCACCGCGGGTGACGGCATCCGCGAGCTCCCCAACTCGCTGCGTGCGCTGATCATCGCCCGACTCGACCAGCTGTCGCCCGATCAGCGCCAGATCATCGAGAACGCAGCGATTCTCGGCACATCCGGTTCGATCACCTCCTTGCAGACCTTTGCCGACGAGCTCGGTCAACGGTTCGACTCCGCCAACGTCCGCGAGCTCGACGACCTCGGCCTGCTCGAGGTTCGCGGCCGGCGTTGGGAGTTCCGCAGCGACTCGGTTCGCGACGCGGCGTATCAGACGCTCACCAAGGCGGCGCGGGCACGACGACACGCAGGCGTCGCCAAGGCAATGGCCAACTTCCCCGCCGGGCTCGACGACCGCGCCCACCACACGGCGACCGCAGCCGAACTGGTGCGCGAGCTGGGCCCCGTCGAAGGCGTCGCCGCCACGATCGCCGATGACGCAGTCAAGCTGTTGACCGCGGCCGCCGAGCGCGCCGACGACAACGGAAGCATGCGCGTCGCGACGCGTCACGCGACCCGAGCCCTGGAGCTGCTGCCGGCGGGCGCGGAGCACGAAGAGCGCCGGGTGCGCCTGCAGTTGATCCGGGCCGGAGCGTTGTTGGATCTCCGCGACTTCGACGCAGCACGCGTCGATCTCGACAGCGCCTTGGCCAGTGCATCGCAGCGCGGCGATGTCGCGGCCCAAGGCGACGCCCATCGCCTGCTGGGCAGCATGCACCACGCGGCCAGCCGCCTGCCCGAAGCCCGGCTGGAGCTCGGTCAAGCGGTCGTTCTGCTGCGAACGGTCGAACGCCCGGATCTGCTGGCCCGAACGTTGCGGGCCCGGGGCTTCATCGAACTGTTCGGTGGTTCGCTGGTCGACGCCGAGTGGTTCTTCGGCGAGGCCGACACGCTGTACCGGCTGCTCGACGACCAGCGCGGCCTGGCCTGGCTCGAACAGCACCGAGCCTGGATCTCGTTCCTGTCCGGCGACATGGCGCTGGCGCGCGATCGTCTCAACCACGCCGCCGACACGCTCGACAAGCTCGGCGACCGCAGCGGGGTCGGTTGGGCCTTCGGCCTGCTGGCGTTCGTCGAGTTCTTCGAGCGCCATTTCGCCGAGGCCGAAGCACTCGCAGAGCTGGTCATCCGCGAGGCCGACCAACGAGGCGACGAGTGGGCCGTCGGCATGATGCAGACCCTGCTCGCCGACCTGCGCCTGTGGCAGGGCGACCTCAGCGACGCCGCGAATCTCGCCGAGCAGGCGCGCTCCCGGTTCAAGAAGCTGAACGACAGGTTCGGGCTGATCCAGGCAACCGCGCCACTCCTGCGCGCCCAGATCGCCCTCGGTCAGGCGGGCGCCGCGCAGCGCAGCACCGAGGAGCTGCTGAGCCTGGCCGAGATGTCGGTGCAGGGCCCGTTCCCCTTGATGGCCGTCGCCGGCGCGGCGATGCACCGTGGTGACGGAGCCATGGCGGTCGCCATCGCCGACCGGGCGATTGCCGAGACCGACGAGATGAATGGCTCAGCGTTCGAGCCACACATCGCCCGGCTGGTCGGGCTGCTGCAGCTCGGCCGCATCGACGAAGCGAGCATCTCGTTCGCCGAACTCAAGCCCCACGAGCTCGCCCACCCCTTCGCCAACGGTGCTGCGGCGTTGTTGTACGCAACGTTGCGCGAGCCGAACCTCTCGCTGGACCACGCTCATCAGGTTGCCGAGGCGGCGGGGGCCACGTATCTCGACGAGGTCTTCGCCTACGTCGGTGCGGCCAGCGCCCATGTCCAGCTGGGCGACAAGGCGCAGGCCACGCTGTCGATCGAGGCAGCAGTCGTTCGAGCGCTCGACGTCGGCGACGTCGTGGCGATCGCCCTGGCGACCAACGCCTACCAACACCTCATCGGTCGGCCGCATCCGGCCTTCGATCAGCCAACCCAGCTCGAGGCCGGTTGGCTCACTGTGATCGACAGTCTCCCGGCCATCGCCGGCTGACTCACCCGGCGAGTGGGTCGCGGCGCCGCCACGGCAGCTCGGACAAGAACTTCGCCGCTGCGGGATGGGGGTCCATCGGTCGCTGCTCGATCGACCCGTCGGCCACGACCCGAGGGCCTCGACGAACCTGGCACCCGGGGCACCAGTACAGCAACCGGGCATGCGGGCCGATGCGCCGCACCTCGATCGTGTCGCCGCATCGCTGACACCGCTGCCCGTTCCTGCCGTACACGGCAAGCCCGGTGCGATGATCCGCCGCATCCACCGGGGTTCGATGAATGTTGGCGTGCAACACCTGTGGCCGCCGCCAGGATGATCCGCTCCATGTCGCTGCGAGCGAGCATCGACACGGGCGCAAACGGATAGTGCTGGCAAGCCCACAGGATCTCGCTGCGGAACACGTTGCCAACGCCACACGCCACCTGTTGATCGAGCAACGCCTCGGCGATCGGGGCATCGAGGTCCTGATATCGGCACAACGCCTCGACCGCGGCCCGAAGATCCGGCGACGGAGCGCACAGATCGGGCCCGGATCGTCCGAAGCCGGGATGGCGGTGCGTATCGAACTCGCGGTACGTCTCCACGTTCCGAGCTCCGAAGCAGACCGCCGAGAACGAGTCGACCATGATGCCGACACGCAGCAGCGACGACGGCTTCCGCCAGCGCTCACCGGTGCGGTAGAGATGCCAGGTGCCACCGAACAGCAGGTTGGTGTGCAGGATCAACCCGTCATCCCAAATCACGTCGAGTTGCTTCCCGTGGCTCTCGACGAGTTCGATCACCCGTCCCGGCGACGGGCGACGGGCCATCGAGATGGGGTGCCTCGAACGACAGCACGGCCCTACCTACCAGGGCCGTTCGCAACGCAGCGGCCGTGCGGTGAATCGCTTCCCCCTCGGGCACAGTCGAATCGTAGTCATGGGGTACCGGACCGGCGCGGCATGGTCGCCGGTAATGTTGCGTCATGTCCGCGGCCGATGACGACGCAATCGAGCCCCTGCAATCGTTCGACCCGGTGCGCACTGCCCGACGACGACATGGCGCGGCCGGAGCCATGCTTGCCGCCGGCATGTTCGGCCTCGACCAAGCACTCGGTCGCAAGCCGAAAGAAGAAGCCCCGATCGTGATGGCGGCCAGCGACGAGCCGGTCGACATCGACCACGCCGGTATCCGCGTGCCGGTCGACGAAGGCGTCACGGTCATCGCGCCACCACAGCCGAGGTCCGACCCGCTGCCCAGCCGGCGACGACGCGGACAGCGGCGATAGCGACCCCATGAGACCACGAACGCTGGGTGCAGTTCGTCTCTCGGTCATCACCGCGGTCGGAGCTCGCGACGATCACCATGGGCACGGTTCACACCGTTGCCGCTCGATCGCCGCGCGCTGC
This sequence comes from Ilumatobacteraceae bacterium, assembly GCA_963805445.1. GTDB lineage: Bacteria > Actinomycetota > Acidimicrobiia > Acidimicrobiales > Ilumatobacteraceae > JAENVT01. The sequence continues at coordinate 92,771 of CAWDUI010000047.1, forward strand.
ATCCTGTTGCCGGCACCGATCCGGAGCTGCGCAACGAAGTCGACCGCGCCCTCGCCAAGCGAATCGTCGGCCGGCGTGACCCATTGGTCAGTGTCGAGGTGCTCACCGCCGACGACCGATCGGTCGAACAGGCGATCAACGCCCTCGGCGGCACCGTCAGCGGTTCGGTCGGCGGTCAACTGGTGCAGGCATTCATGCCGGCGGGCGCCGTCGACCGGCTGTCGACCGTCAGCGCCGTGCAGTACGTGCAGCGACCGGTGCGGATCAATCGTCTGCCCCGCGAGGACAGCGTCGGTACCGGCACCGTGGTGGGCAACGAGGTCCAGCTGACCAACGCCGACGTATGGCAGCAGGCAGGCATCACCGGGGGCACGAAGGTCGGCATCATCGACTTCTTCGATCTCACGGTGTGGAACCCCACCGAGAACGGGCCGGTACCGGATCCGGCACATCAGTTCTGTCCCGATCTGACCGACGGCCTGTGCACCGCAGGCCGGATCAATTCGGCGATGGGCGATCGCCATGGTGTCGCAGTCGCCGAGATCGTCAAGGACATGGCCCCCGCTAGCCGAACTGTTCCTCGCAACGACCGCCACCACGGCCGAGACGCAAGCCGCGATCGACTGGTTCGTCCGGAACGGGGTGTACATCATCACCCGCTCGCTCGGCGCACCGTACGACGGTCCGGGCGATGGCACCGGTCCGCTCGATGCCGTGGTCGACTACGCCGGCAGCGCGGGGCATCACCTGGTTCAACTCCGGCGGCAACGACGGCGCCTTCAGCTACGGCCGCTACACCGATGGTGTCGACGCCAACGGCTACGTCGACTTCCTCAACGGCGTCGGCGTCGACACCATGCTGCGCATCGATCCGCAGAACATCGACCCGCAGACCGGCAAGTGGTTTGGTTGCCTTCGACGGAATCCGTTGGGCCAACGACTGGAACCTTCCCGCCAACGAGAAGACCGACTACTCGGTCGAGGTCTGGCAAGGCGTCAGCGAGGCCTCGGCCTCCCCGATGCTTGGTGTTCAACGATCCGCAGAGCAGCGGCGCTCCACCACTCGAGGCGGTCGATCAGTTCATCACCGTCCCCGCCGGGCAGGCGCTGTTCATCCGCATCCACGCCGATGCGCACTACTCGCCGTCGCAACCCGACGTCGTCGAGGTTGCCACCTTCTTCGGCCTCATCGAGCCTGGGCGATGGTCGACCGCGTTCAGCGCGGCCAAGCCGGTCGTCGATTCGCGCAGTCCGCAACTGATCGCAGTCGGCGCAATCGATCCGGCCAGCGGCTCCGCCATCGGCCCCTACTCATCGCAGGGCCCGACCAACGACGGGCGGATCAAGCCCGACGTGTCGGCGCCGTCGTGCGTCGCCAGCACGGTCTACGCCCCACGGTGCTTCAACGGCACCAGCGCAGCATCGCCCGCTGCTGCCGGCATGGCCGCACTCCTCCTCGGCCGAGGATTGGCCGTACCCGGCATGCCGCTCGCGGCGCTGGTCAAGCACCTCGTCGTCGACCTCGGCCCGCCCGGTCTCGACAACGCCTACGGCGCCGGCGAGATCCGGCTTCCGGCAACACCGCCGACAGCGGTCGTGTCGCAGCCGAGCTCGTTCACCGCGCTCGCTGCACCAGTCCGCCTGCTCGACACCCGGCCCAGCCTCGTTCATCGGTCCCGGCAACCTCGTCGGGCCGTACGCGCAAGTACTCGATCATCGATCTCGATGTCGCCGTTGCCGGGGTCATCCCTCCGACAGCGACCTCGGTGGCGGTCAACGTGACATCGACCGATGCGGCGCAGCAGTTCTACGTGCAGGTGCTCCCGACGCTCGGCGGCGCGCTCGGTCGCTTCTCCACGATCAACGTCGCGGCCGCAGGCCAGATCCGGCCCAACTTCGCCGTGGTGCCGGTGTCACGCGGTTCGATCTCGATCTTCATACCGACCGGGGGCAACATCATCGTCGACGCGATGGGATTCTTCACGCCCTCCGGCGCGACTGCTTCGGGCCGCTTCGTCCCGATCAATCCTCGCCGGGCGCTCGACACACGCCCCACCGAACCGGGGCCGGTGCCGTCTGGTTGGGCTGCACATCGGCCGGCGATCGGTGAATCGGTCCGCGTCGAGCTTCCCGCCGGGTTCGAGGTGCCATCGACCGGCGTCTCCGCCTTGGTCGTCAACGTCACGGCGACCGACGCGCGCGTGGGCCCGGCTTCCTGCAGGCGCTGCCGACGGGGAGCCCTCCGGGCCAGACCTCGACGGTCAACTATGTCGCCGGAGAAACGGCCGCAACCCACGCGATCGTGCCACTCGGCGCGGGCGCAACGATCAGCATCTTCACGTCCAACACGGCGCACATCGTGGTCGACGTGATGGGCTACATCACCGATGGCAGTACGACGCCGAGTGAGGCGGGATTGTTCGTTCCGGTCTCACCCGACCGCTACTACGACAGCCGGTCAGCACCGAACTCGATCCACGGCGGCGGATCGACCGTGACCGTGCCGCTGGCCGGACCGCAGTTCCCAGTGCCGTCCGGCGCGGCAGCGATCTCGATGAACCTGACCTCGGATCAAGCAGTCGGCGCCGGCTTCGTCACGGCGTACCCCGCCGACGGCACATTCCCGCTCGCGTCGAACCTCAACTTCATCGCCGCGACCCCGGTGGCCAACGCCGCGTTGATCAAACTCTCGGCGGCCGGAACACTGAATACCTTCGTCAACGTCGCCACACATGTCATCATCGATGTCAACGGCTACTTCACGGGGACCCAGTGAGCGATCAACTCGATACCAAGACCGGCTGGCTCAGCCACGAACAGCTCGAGAACATCCGCGCCAACGTGCCGCTCGTGTACGTCGACGCGGTGCCGGTTCGCGTCGATGACGTCGGTGTCGTCACCCACATCGGATTGCTGCTGCGACAGGCTGCCGACGGCACGATCAGTCGGATGGTGGTCACCGGTCGCGTGCTGTACGGCGAGCGCGTCCGCGACGCACTGCTGCGCCACCTCGAGAAGGACCTCGGCCCGGTCGCGCTCCCGAGGATTCCTCCGGAGGTCGCCCCGTTCACGGTCGTCGAGTACTTCCCCGATCCGACGATCAGCGGCTTCCACGACCCGCGCCATCACGCGGTCAGCCTGGCGTTCGTCGTGCCGGTCGCCGGCGACTGCCAACCCACGCAGGAGGCTCTCGACCTCGATTGGTACACACCGGCCGAGGTCATGAGCGAACAGGTCCGTCGGGACATGACCGGCGGCCACGATCGATTGATCCGGCTGGCGCTGGCCCACGTCGGCCAGCTCCCGTGACTCAGCCGCCCAGCACCAGACAGAACGGGTGACCGGCCGGGTCGAGGTACACCCGAAACGCTGTCGGGTTCGGGCTGGGTCTCGCTCTTGCGTGCGCCCGAGCGCGACGACCGCAGCCTCGCCGACGTCGAGGTCGTCGACATCGAAATCGATGTGGGCCTGCTGCGGACGGTCGGCGTTCGGCCAAACGGGTGGCTGGTGATCCGGCGCCAGCTGGAACGCCAGGGTCGCACCGGCATCACTGCGCAGTTGCACCCAATCGCCGTCGTCACGATCCACGGCCACCCGGTGATGTCGCTGTAGAACCGGGCCACGCCCCGCGGGTCGGCGCAGTCGAGGGCGAAGACGGTGAGCTTGGCAATCGCAGGACATGAGCCGATCGTACCGTCGGAACTCCACAGGGCGGGTGCCGGAGTGTTTCACGCCCTACTGGGAGAGCTGAAACACGACGGGGCTGTTGCGGTAATGGGTCCACCGCTTCGACGATTGTCACACCGTCAGCCGGAACGGGTCAGCGTTCTGACAGCTCGATCAGCTTGGCGACGGTGTTGAGGTTCCGGCCGGTGCCGCGAACGTGCAAGCGCTTCTCGAAGTAGTCGAGCGTCATCTTCGAGCGGCCGGCGCCGTTCGGGTAGAGCCCGTACACCTCGCTGCCGACGAGTTCGAAACGATCGGGCAGGAAGCGATCGGGTTCGAGGGCGGCAACATCGTCGGGCGACGGCACATCCGAGAGGAACATGATGAGCACTCGTGTGCCCTCCTCACCCTCGAACGGGTTGGCGCGAGCACGGCGCGGAGCTCGTCGCGAGTGCGCAACACCGCCGAGACCGATAGTCCAAACTTCGATCGCACCACGGCGCAGATCTCGGCGGCCAGGTCGGCTCTGTCGGTTGACGGTGATGTCAGCACGATGTTGCCGCTCTGGATGTAGGTCGACACAGCGGTGTGCCCGAGCCCGGTCATCGCAATCCGAAGCTCGGCCATGCTCAGCCGATTCGCACCCCCGACGTTGACGCCGCGCAGCAGCACGATCCAGGTCGTCATTCCCACAACTGTGACACAGCAGGCAGACATCTCCCGGTGGTGACCGGCGGTGTCTGCGTTCTGGACGCGTTGTTCGCTAGAATCGCAAGCTGGCATGTTGCGTACGCCCCGATACGACACCAACCAATGACCCAGCACCCTCGAAGGACCAACCGACCCACCACACGCGTCCAGCGCGACATCCGGCGCGCCTGCGCGGTGCTGGTCACGGGTGCTGCCCTGATCGGCGTGATCTCGTTGGCCCAGTCGGTGTTCAAGAGCAACCCTTCGCAGGTCACGGCCGCCGGACCGGACACGCAGGCCCCGGGCGACACGGTGACGCTGCCGCTCAGCCGGCTGACGCCGTCGATGCCTCTGCCACGACGATCGCCGCAGCTCAGCTGGCCCAAGCGGTCGAGCAAGATGTCAACGGTGACGAGCCATCCGCCACGACGGTCGGGTGCAAGATCGACAAGCGCGAGCTTCGCCTCGGCGACTCCGGGACCGCTGTCAGCTGTCTGCAGCAGGCACTGATCGCTACCGGCTACCTCGCCGGCTCGGCCAGCGGCCAATTCGACAACGCCACGTTCAGCGCCGTCAACAAGCTCCAGAAGGAGAAGGACCTCTTCGTCGATGGTCTCGTCGGACGAGAGACGGCGCTGGCCCTCGACGTGTGGCCCGACGAGGCATCGCTGGTCGTGCACACACCGCCCCCGGCTCCGGGCGCGGTCGACCTGCTCGGGTACCCACTGTCGCTCGTGGCCACCAGTGGTCCGGACGCGCCGCCGCTCCCGCCCGACACAGGGACTGGCAAGCGGGTGGTCTACAGCCGCACCGGACAACGCGTCTGGGCGGTCGACAAGAACAACCGGGTCATTCGCTCGTGGCTGGTCTCGGGCAGCAAGTACAACAACGAAGTGCCCGGCGTCCACCAGGTCTACAGCCGCAGCGACATGTCGACTGCGTGGAACGGCAAAGCGTACCTCCCGCACATGATCAGGTGGCTGAAGACCGACATCGGCGCCATTGGCTTCCACGCCATCCCCCGTCATGTGGCGGACGGTTCTCGCTACATGAAGGACTCGGAGCTGGGCACCCGGCTGTCGGGCGGCTGCCAGCGACAAGCGGATGCCGACGCCAACTTCATGTGGGACTTCGCCCAGATCGGCACGAAAGTCGTCGTTCTCTGACCTCGCCGCGGCTCTCAGGATCGCCGCGACGTCTTCCAGACGCGAAAGAACCGCCGACCCCGAAGGACCAGCGGTTCGTTCAACACCTATCCGAGCAAGATCTGCTCAGAGCGGACGGACGTTTTGTGCTTCCTCGCCCTTGCGGCCGGGAGCAATGTCGAACTCGACGCTCTGGCCCTCTTGCAATGACTTGTAGCCATCGCCTTGGATGTTGGAGTAGTGAACGAAAACGTCTTCGCCACCCTCACGTGCGATAAATCCAAAGCCCTTCTCGGCATTGAAGAACTTCACGGTACCTGTAGTCAACTGTCTCTCATCTCATGAAAACGGCCCGCCAGATTCAGCGAGCCACGGAAAACCCTATCGTCACCCGCGGTGGAACGTGTTCCGGTCACGCCGACAGCGGTCGGACGGCCTCCCTGGGCGAACTCGGGCGAGCGCGGTCACCGGTACAGGTCTGGCGTATCGATCGGGGCGATGTCGACCGGCTGTCGGGTGAGCACCGACCGAATTGCGCCCTCGACAACGTGCTCGGCAACCAAGCCGTCCCAAGCCGAAGGGCCGACCGCATCGTGCTCGTGCAACGAGTCGAGCCACACCGCATCTTCGATCCGGTAGGCGTCGGCGAAACGCCCGAACCAATCGGTTCCGATGTTCACACCCGACGCACCATCACGCCGCAACGTCGGGCGCATCACCGGCGCCAGCGCAACACCACCGCGCTCCGCCTCGATCTCCACCGTCACCTCGTAGGCGAAGCTGTGCTCACTGAACTCGACGGTGCCATAGCCGCCGCCTGCGAACTCGGCGGTCACCAGCAGGTGCTCGACGTGCTCGGGGTTGGGCGTGACGATCGTCGTCACTCGGGTGATCTCACGACCGGACAACCATCGCAACGTGTGGATGTCGTGGACCACGGATTGGTTCAAGACCAGTTGCGCAGTCCGGCGAACCTCGTGGACGTTGCGATGCACGCAACGGATGTGGTGCAGCGCACCGAGTGAGCCGAACTCGGCGGCCAGCTGCACGTGAGCCGGGTCGTACACACGCATCAGGCCGAGCTGCAAGAATCGCCGGCCGAGCCTGACCTCCGCATCGACGATGCGACGACAAGCATCCACGCCGACGGCCAGCGGCTTCTCGCACAGGATCTGTGTTCCCTGGGTCAAGGCGGCATGGATCAGCGCAGCGTGAGAGTCCTCGGGCGAGGCGATCACGAGTCCGTCGAGGTCGGCCATCGACGCGACGGCGAGACCGTCGGCCGTCGGTGCGCCACCGACCTCATCGCACAGCGATTGGGCGGCAACGACTCGAGGGTCGGCGATCGCCACGATCTCGACACCGGGCAACGCCGCCAGCGTACGAGCGTGGAACGAACCCATCCCGCCCGCCCCGACGATTGCGAGTCTCATTGGCTCGCACCTTACAGATGACGCAGCTTGCGCGGGCCGATCAGGGTTTGTCGAGAACGGTGGGGACCCGGATCGTCGGGTCGACGAGCCGCGATCCGACGAGGGTTCCCCAGGCTTCGATCTGGGCGCCGACCCGAATGAAATCGTGGGTGACCTCATCGCCACGCAGGTTGAGGATCTTCGTGGTTGCCGACATCCCCACGGTGTAGTCGGTGTGCCCGTCGTTCACCATCACCTGGCCATCGGCAAGGAGCCCGCTGATGGTCCCCACGATGGTCACGATGGCGGGCGCACGCGTGGATGCGGTCAGTGCCGCCCGACCGGACGCCTCGCCATCAAAGTCGAGGAACGGGACCGCCGCCGCGACCGCGAGCACGAACAGGACAGCGGGCGACGGTCTGTTCACGACAACGGCTTCGCGGCCAAGGGATGTCGAACCAACACGAGTGCAGGATAGGGACGCCGAAGGAGGTCGGGCCAACGACTCGACAACAGACACAGATGGTGAGGCGGCACTACTCTCGACGCACACGTGATACCCGACGCCGGATGGAGCTGAGAGATGGTGTTGACGATGTCGCACGCCGGGGGGCCTTCGGAGCCCGAAGTGCGCGCCATCACGGTCGGTGCGTTGCTGGAGTGGGCGGCCACCACGACACCTGATCGCATCGCGTTGGTGGCCGGCTTGCCTGATCCGGCACGGCGTCGGCAGTGGACCTACGCGGAGCTGTACGAGGCGTCGAAGCGCACCGCAACGGCGCTGTTGCGCAGGTTCGAACCCGGTGAGCGAGTGGCGGTGTGGGCCCCGAACACCCCGGAGTGGATCATGATGGAGTTCGGCGCGGCACTTGCCGGGTTGATTCTGGTCACCGTCAATCCCGGTTTCCGCGGGCATGAAGTCGAGTACGTCCTCAACCAGTCGCGGGCCGCTGGGATCGCGCGTGTTCCCCGAGTTCCGGGGCAACCCGATGCTGGCGACCATCGAAGACGTGCGGCCGCGCTGCCCAGAGCTGCGCGAGGTGATCCGATTCGACGAGTGGGAGGCCTTTCTCGACGGCGACGCGCCTGTGGTGATGCCGATCGTGCACACCGACGACGCCGTCATGATCCAGTACACGTCGGGTACGACCGGCTTCCCGAAGGGTGCGTTGCTGCACCACCGCGGTCTCGTCAACAACGGTGCGCACACGCTCGATCGCATGGGCGTTGCCGACGGGGCGGTGTGGATCACGATGATGCCGCTGTTCCATACCGGCGGCTGCGTGGTCTGCGTCCTGGGAGCCGTATCGAAGCGCGCCACGCAGGTGCTGGTCGAGTCGTTCGACCCGGCCTTGGTTTTGGAGTTGATCGAGACCTACCGATGCGAGGCGATGACCGCGGTGCCCACCATGCTCGTCGGCATGATGGAGCATCCACGGTTCGCCTCGACCGACCTCAGCTCGTTGCAGAACATCTCGTCCGGCGGCACGACCGTGCCCGCCGCACTCGTGACGGCGTTCGAGGAACGGCTCGGCGCCCGGTTCACGATCTTGTTCGGCCAAACCGAGTGCTCCCCCGTCGCGTCGATGACGTATCCGACCGATTCGGTGGCGGACAAGTCGGAGACCATCGGCTTGCCGATGCCGAACGTCGAGGTGAGGATCGTCGATGTGATGACTGGCGAGACGCTGCCGGTCGGACAGGTGGGCGAGTTCTGCACCCGCGGTTACCACGTCATGCACGGGTACTTCGAGAACCCGGAAGCGACCGCGACGACCATCGACGCCGGCGGCTGGCTGCACACCGGCGATCTGTGTTCGATGGACGACCGTGGCTATTGCACGATCGAGGGACGGCTGAAGGACATGATCATCCGCGGTGGCGAGAACATCTACCCACGAGAGGTGGAGGAGTTGCTGTTCGCTCATCCCAGCGTCGGCGAGGTGGCCGTGATCGGGCTGCCCGACGAGAAGTGGGGTGAGGAAGTCGCCGCGTTCATTCGTCCCACGGTTGGCACACGAGTCGACAAGCACGAGTTGTTCGCCTACCTGCGCGAGCACCTCTCACCGCACAAGACGCCCCGACACTGGTTCGAGGTCGATGCGTTCCCGATGACCGGATCAGGCAAGATCCAGAAGTTCAAACTCCGCCAGATGACCACCGACGGCGCCGTCACCGAACTCTGAGTCACTGGGCTCGACTTCACCCGCGTTTAGGCTCGACCCGTGGCTCGCTGGCTGATCGAGATCGAAGAGATCGAGATCGAAGTGGAGTCCGCGCGCCCACCAGCCAAGCCCGACGGGCGATCATGAGCAATCCACCAGTCGCGGCACCAGAAACCGAACTGGCCCGATGGGCCCGCGACTTCGCCTACACGAACTGCCCGCAGCCGGTCGTCGCGCACAGCGAACGCAGCTTCCAGTTCGCCGCGTTGACAGCTCGCGCCGAGGAGGTCGAGGTCGACCTGGAGGTGCTGTACATCGGCACGATCCTGCACGACGTCGGGTTGGCGAACGTGTTCGACGGGCCCGAACGCTTTGAGATGCGCGGCGCCAACGTGGTGCGAACGCTGCTGCTCGAGGCAGGGATGGAACGAGGCCGCGCCGAGACGACCTGGGATGTGATCGCCCTGCATGCCTCGACCGCCATCGCTGCGCACAAGAGCGTCGAGACCCGCATCGCCAACCGAGGCATCAGCATCGACGTTCGTGGCGCCGGCGCCGAACACCTACCAGCGGCCGCGGTCCGAGCGGTGCTCGATACCTGGCCACGTCGGCAGTTCCCCGCAGCGTTCGGCGAGGTCTTGATCGACGAGGTGCGTGCGCACCCAGGGTCGGTGAGGTCGAGTTGGATGGAGTGCATCGCCGTGGCCCACGTCGCTGGGTTCGAGCCCACCGATTTCCTGGCAACACTCGAGTCGTCGGCGCATTTCGTCTGATCCGGCAATAATTAGTTCGACGAACGAACTATTTGCCGGTACCCTGGCCACGTCCAAGCCAACGCCGACCACGACCACCACCCGAGGTCCAGAAGCGCAGTTCGAGTTGGCCAACGCCCTGCGACCCACGGTGGCCCGCCTGGCACGCCGGTTGCGGCAGCAGGACCGGACCGGTCTCGGTCCGACGATGACCGCCGCGCTGGCTTCCATCGCCAAGCACGGCGGTCCGACCCATGGAGAGCTCGCCGACGATCGAACAGGTCGCTCCCCCGACCATCACGTCCGTCGTCGGCAAGATGGAATCACTGGGTTTGGTCACCCGTGAATCCGATGCCAGCGATCGCCGGGTCACTCGCATCCGAGTCACCCCGGCGGGGGCCAAGTACCTCGACGAGGTCCGCAGTCGACGCACGTCGTGGCTGGCGACGCAACTGGCTTCGTTGACCGACGACGAACTGCGCCGGCTGACCGAGGCGGTCGACGTGTTGGCCAAGCTCGTCGACTGGACCGAGGAGGTCAGCTGATGGCCGCCTCACCGCTCACCATCGACGCCCTCCCCGATCGGGTCAGGACGTTCGACTCGTTGCGAGTTCGCAACTTCCGACTGTTCTTCAGCGGCCAACTGATCTCGCAGATCGGCAACTGGCTGACCCTGATCGCCCAGGCGCTGCTGGTGCTGAAGCTCACAGACAGCGGGTTCGCCCTCGGTCTGCTGGCCGCGTGCCAGTTCGGGCCGGTGCTGGTGCTGGGCGCGTGGTCCGGACTGGTCGCCGACCGCTCCGACAAGCGCAAGCTGTTGATGATCGTGCAGTCGTTCGCCATGCTGCAATCGTTCTCGCTGGCGTTCATCGCCTTCATGAACCACCCACCCGTCATGGCGATCTACGTGGTTGCGGTGCTCGGTGGCATCGCGACCGCGTTCGACAACCCGGCGCGCCGCGCTTACGTGGTGGAGATGGTCCCCGAGGCCAACGTCCAGAACGCGGTCAGCCTCAACAGCGCGTTGATGACCGGCTCCCGCGTGGTCGGCCCGGCGTTGGCCGGACTGCTGATCACGACGGTCGGCTACGGATGGACGTTTGCGACCGACGGCGTGTCGTATCTCGCCGTGATCCTCGGGCTGTTCATGATTCGCACTCGGGAGAACCGGCCGCACACGGTGACGCCGCGCGGTAAGGGGCAGGTACGCGAGGGCATGCGCTACGTACGCACCATGCCGGAGCTGTTCGTCCCCTTGGTGATGATGACCATCGTCGGCACGTTCGCCTTCAACTTCCAGACGGTCATGCCGTTGCTCGTCAAGCGTACGTTGCACGGCACCACCCGAACGTTCACCTTGATCTACAGCGTGATCAGCGTCGGCTCGCTGGTCGGCGCCCTGCTGTCGGCGCGGCGTTCATCGGTCAGTGTGCGCCACATCATCTGGTCGACCTACGCATTCGGTGCGTCGATGCTGCTGCTGGCCGTCACACCGAACGTCCCGCTCACCTATCCCATCGGCGCCCTCGTCGGAATCTCCAGCATCACCTTCATGACGACTTCGACCGCAATCGTGCAGCTGCGTGCGGATCCGTCGATGCGCGGCCGCGTCCTGGCGCTGCAGGCAATCGTGTTCCTCGGCAGCACCCCGATCGGTGGGCCCGATCCTGGGTTGGGTGTGCGAGCACTTCGGGGCGCGCTTCGGCGTGGCCATCGGTGGCGTGTCGGCGATCGTCGCCGGCGTCTACGGCATGCGGGCGGTACGGGTCAGGAAAGCGGCGACCTCGACCACGGTCGACGTCGGCATGGCCACCGCTCGTTCCTAAGGGGCTGCCCGGGCTCGATCCCGGGTGGTGTTTGCCCAGGTGGGACGTGATTTCGAGGACCCGAAACATGTCACCCATTCGGGCGTTGTTGTGGCGTTCGTGGGGTAGAAATCGAAACGTTCCGGCAGACTCGTTCGTGTCATTGCTTCACGTATCCGTAACAATTGTCATGTGTTCGTAATATTGGCGGGACGAAGACGGTCCTCATGGGACGACCATCGACGTTCGCACGCCTGAACACATTCGGCAATCGAACCGAAGGAGACAGACACCTCATGATCGACACATTCGACCATGAAATTCAGGTCCTGCCAGATCGGCTGGATCGCCAGCCATCCCGCCGGAGGATCGATCACCGGGCAGGCGTGGTCCTCTTGCCGCTCCGGTTGTTCCTCGCTGCCGGCTGGCTTCGTGCGGCAGCCGAGAAGTTGATCGACCGCCAATGGTGGACGGGCAACAAGCTCCGCACCTTCCTCACCAACCAGCATGACGAAGCCCTGCCGTTCTTCCGGCCGGTGATGGACCACCTCATCGCGCCAGGAGCGCAAACCGTGGCGATCATCGTCGTGCTGACACAACTCGGCTGCGGATTGGCCATCGCCTTCGGCAGGCCATTGCGCCTCGCCCTGCGCTGGGCGGTACTGCTCAACGTCGTGTTCATCATGGCCGGCAAGGTGAACCCGTCGGCGTTCTACCTCGTCATGGAGATCGTGCTGCTGTTCGCCGTTGCGGACGGCACGATGGGTGTCCGCCCGACCTCACCGTCGCGAAAGACGTTCGCACTGGCGGCCCTCTCGACCACCGCGGCGATTGCCATGGTGCCGTTCATCCGCACGATCGAGCCGGCAAAGGTCATCGAGGATCCGGCAATGATGCTCGTGTTCCTGGGCGTCATCGTCGCCGTCACCCTGGTGGCTCGGCGAGCAGCGCACCGTCCCGATCACGTCACCTACCCGCAGCGGTTGTGGACGACGTGGGCGGCCGGGTGGATGCATGCCAAGCCGCGCCACCGTGTGATCAGCGACCTCGAACAGTGGTACGCCATGCCGAGCACCGGCTTCGCACCACCACGCCCTGGCACTGCCGTTTCGGTCCCCCGTCCGCTGTCGCCGCCGACGTATCCCACGACGGCGAAATGACCTGAACTCCGCCACGCCTCGACAGCAGGAGGCAACAGCCGATTCGGCGGAACTAGATTGGACTCCGTGTTCGGCGCAGTGGATACCCCATTACTGCGCCGGATACGCGAGTCCGTCATCGGTGATGACCAGGTGATGGATGGCCCGTATGGGCCTCACCGGATCACCTACGCCGACTACACCGCCTCCGGACGTGCGCTCAGCTTCATCGAGGACTTCATCCGCGACGAGGTGTTGCCACGGTACGCGAACACGCATACGGAGTCATCGGGCACCGGGCTGCAGACGACGCGTCTGCGCGAGGACGCTCGTCGCATCATCAGCGATGCCGTCGGCGCCGACGCCGAGTGTTGCGTGATCTTCTGCGGGTCCGGCGCAACGGGGGCGGTCGACAAGCTGATCGGCATCATGAACCTTCGACTGCCGGCCGATCTCGACGACCGCTATCACCTGTCGGACTGCATCCCCGAGGCCGAACGGCCGGTGATCTTCGTCGGACCGTTCGAGCATCACTCCAACGAAGTCCCGTGGCGCGAATCGATCGGCGACGTGGTCACCATCCCCGAAGACGCCGACGGCCACATCGATCTGGCTCGGCTGGAGGCGGAGTTGATCGCCCACGCCGATCGCTCCGTGAAGATCGGCTCGTTCTCGGCGGCCTCGAACGTGACCGGCATCGTGTCCAACACCTGCGCCATCGCCGATCTGCTGCATCGCCATGGGGCGCTCTCGTTCTGGGACTTCGCCGCCGCCGCGCCGTACATCGCCATCGACATGTACCCGCAGTGTGCAGAACACCCGCTGGCCTACAAGGACGCTGTGTTCCTCAGTCCTCACAAGTTCGTCGGTGGGCCGGGAACCCCGGGCGTGCTCGTGGTCCGTCGCTCGTTGCTGCACAACCGCGTTCCCGACGTCGTCGGCGGCGGAACCGTTGCGTACGTCAACCCCACCGAGCACCGCTACCTCGACGATCCGGTGCACCGCGAGGAGGGTGGCACGCCGGCCATCATCGAGTCGATTCGCGCCGGAATGGTGTTCCAGTTGAAGCAGGCCGTTGGCGTCGACACCATCAAGCAGCTCGAGGAGTCGTACTGGCGGCGCGCCGTTGCTCGGTGGTCGGCCAATCCGGCGATGCAGGTGCTCGGCAACACCCACTCCGACCGGTTGTCGATCTTGTCGTTCGTCATCAGGCGGCCGGGCGGTCGCTACCTCCATCACAACTTCGTCGTTGCTCTGCTCAGCGATCTGTTCGGCATCCAGTCGCGGGGAGGCTGCTCGTGCGCCGGCCCGTATGGCCACCGCCTGCTCGGTATCGACATCGAGCGATCGCACGAGTTCGAGCGCGAGATCACCCAGGGGTGCGAAGGGCATCAAGCCCGGGTGGACTCGCGTCAGCTTCAACTACTTCATCTCCGAGACCGTGTTCCAATACCTCGTCGACGCGGTCGACCTCGTCGCCGAGCACGGATGGAAGCTGCTCCCCGAGTACCGGTTCAACCCCGCATCGGGTCTGTGGCGCCATCACGACGGGCCGATCGAGCCGCCGCTGCGCCTCTCGCAGCTGTCGTACGATCCGGCGACCGGCGACCTGCTCCGGCCGGTGGTCGATCGTGCCCGAGCCCCGGAAGAGGCGCTCGCCGGGTATCTCGATGCAGCGCGAGCGCGATTCGACGCGGCGACGTCGTGGACACAGACGAGCCCGCACGCCGGGGCACTCTCGGCGGAGTTCGAGCACCTGCGTTGGTTCGACCTCCCCGACGAGTCCCTCGTGGACTGACCGAAAGGCACGAACGTGGACGACCAGTACCTCGCTCGCTTCCGCGAACGCTCGGCCTACGAGGCGGCCCGTACCGGCCCTCCGGAGGGCTTTCCCAAGCTGCGCGACCTGCCGCTCGGCCGCTACACCGATCCCACGTTCAGCGACCTGGAGGACGAGCACCTGTTCAAGCGAACGTGGCTCTACGCGGCTCATGAGTCCGAGCTGCCGGCGGCGGGCAGCTACGCGGTGCGCGACATCGCCGGCGCCAACATCTTGCTGACGCGAGGTGACGACGGCGTGGTCCGGGCGTTCTACAACGCATGCCGGCACCGCGGCGCACCAGTCGTACGCGAAGAATGCGGCAAGGCCCGGGCGCTGATCTGCCAGTTCCACTCCTGGAGTACGACCTGTGCGGCGAACTGGTCAGGGTGCCCGACGAGCGCGACTTCGTCGACCTCGACACGTCGGAACGAGGGCTGCCTGGCGTGCGATGCGAGGCATGGGGAGGGTGGTACTTCGTCAACCTCGACACCGATGCCGAGCCGTTGCTCGACTGGCTGGCGCCGCTGCCATCACTGCTGCCCGAGGTCGCTGCCGCGCCGTTCCGGGTGATCGACGTCAAGAAGGTCGAGCTCGGATGCAACTGGAAGATCCTCGCCGAGGCCTTCTTGGAGGTGTACCACGCTCGAACCATCCATCCGAAGACCGTCGGCCCCAGCCTCGACACACGTGGGACGGTGATCACGCTCTACGACCACGGCCACCAGTCAATGGTCTCGCCCGTCAACCGCGGCGCTCGCGGCGACAACCGCGAACTGCTGCCGGTGTTCGAGGGTGCGACCAAGTTGTTCGTCGACGGCGATGTGCAACCCGCGTACGGGTTCTTCCCGAACCTCATCACCCCGTTCGATGCTCGTGGCTTCCCGTTCCTGGTCTTCTGGCCCCTGGCCATCGACCGTACCCGGCTCGACATCACCTGGTTCGCCGCCGACTGGGGCGAGGGGGAGATGCCGGCCGAGCAGGCCGAGATCTGGAAGCAGCGGCTGAGCCGGTTCGACATCGTGATGGACGAGGACTACGAGAACCTCGAGCCGATCCAGCGCTCGATGGAATCCGCTGCCCACGGCGGTCAGGCGATCAACTACCAAGAGCGCCGCATCTGGCACGTTCAGGCGTGGATCGACAAGGTGATCGGCGCCGAGCGCATCCCGGAGCACCTGCGCGTCGCCGACCTGCTCGCCGATTGGGTCGAACCGTCGTAACCGGTCAGCGTCAACCCGCACCGAGTTGGTGTGGAGTGTTCGGCGCACGCCCGGGTACCTCGAGACACTCCACAGCGCCCTCGCGGCCGGCGATCGATCAGCCGCGCCGGACCGACTGACCTCCGTCAACTGGCAGGAGCACGCCGGTGATGAACTTCGCCTCGTCCGACGCCAAGAACAGCGCCGCGTGCGCAACGTCCCACGCCGTGCCCATCTTGCGGCCCAGCGGCACGCTGGAGTCACGTTCGGCGATGAGACTGTCCCGGTCGATACCACGCGCCCCGGAGATCCCCTCGATGGCCATCGGCGTGTTCATCAGTCCCGGCAAGATCGCGTTGACCCGGATTCCATGGCGGGCGACGCCCATGGCCAGGTGCTGGGTCAGCGTGTTCACGCCCGCCTTGGATATCTGGTAGGCGGCCGTGTTGGTCGAGCAGATCGATGCAATCGATGAGATGTTGACGATTGCGCCGCGCCCAGCGGCTCGCATCACGGGGATCACCGCCTTGCACGTGCGCCACATGGCCGACAGGTTGACGTCGAAGATCCGCTGCCACGCGTCCTCCTCGACTCGGGTCGCAGGCTGATCACCTCCGCCGATCCCGACGTTGTTGTGCAGAACGTCGAGCGCGCCGAACAACGACAGGGCCGCTGTCGGGATCGTCGCACACGAGGTGACATCAGTGATGTCTGAGCGATGGGCGATCGCCTCCCCACCCTCATCGCGGATGATCGTCACCGTGTCTTCTGCCGACGCGAGATCTCGATCGACGACCAGCACACGAGCGCCTTCGCGCGCATAGAGGACCGCCGAGGCGCGTCCGTTGCCGATCGTCTGGCCGGCCGTCTGCCCGCCACCGACGACCACGACCACTTTCCCGTGCATTCGATCCCCCATCGGGGCGACCCTAATTGCAGGCGACCGATGTCTTGGAGCGCTGGGACTCACCCGGGCTTGCGGGCGATGACCTGCACGACCGATCCGAGCCCGGTGTGACCAGGCCCCTCGACGACGATTCTGTCGAGTTCTCGAGCGTGCACCTGATCGAGCCCACGGAGCTCGTCGCCCAATGCTGCGAGGGTCATCGTCATCTCGGGCGTCGATGGTCCGCCGGTGCCGCGGCCGACCTGTGCGGGCGTGTAGGCCTCGAGCAGGAACACGCCGCCGGGCTTCAGCGCGGCCACCACGCGCCCATGCAAGCTTCGACGGATCGGCGGTGGCATGTGCGCAAAGATCGAGACCACGGCGTCCCAACGGGCGGTACCGATGTCGAACGTCTCGAGATCGCCCACCACCGCATCGACCTCGACGCCCCGCTGCTCGGCGAGTCGCAACGTCTTGGCGACACCGGCCGGGGCAAGATCGACGCTGTGCACGTCGTAGCCGCGCTCAGCGAGGAAGACAGCATTGCGCCCCTCTCCTTCGGCCAGGCACAGCACCGATCCCTGCGGCAACTGGGTCACGTTGTCGCGAAGGAACTCATTGGGTTCGGTGCCGAACAGATAGGCATCGGTGCTGAACCGCTCTCCCAGAGTCCGCGTGGCGTCACCGGCTCCGACATCGTCAGGCCATCTTCATGAACATCTTTTGCACCTCGGGCAACGCGTAGCCATCAGCGGCCGCTCGCTCGGGATCCGACACACACCACGTCAGACCCGCTGCCACCAGCAGGAATCCGGCCTGTTCGAGTGCTTTCGTGACCGCCGAGAGCTGCGTCACGATCTCGCGGCAATCACGACCCTCGGCCAACATCTGTTGGACTCCGCGCACCTGCCCTTCGGCGCGACGCAATCGCTTGGTGAGGTCGGCAACTGTCTCTTCAGGTAGCTCCATGAGCGTGACTTTCTCGTTGGTCTCGGTCGGCCAGAACTATACCCCACCGGGTACCACCACCGGTTGCAGCGACAAGGGAAGTTCCGACCAATGGCCCTATTCGATGATACCCCGGTGGGTATAACTTCATCAGTGGTACCAGCGTCACGAAAGAGGTCCAGACATGAGCGAGAACGGCTACGGCAAGGAAGTCCTGGACGAGCTTCGCCCGCTCCATCGGGAGCTTCGCCACGCGATCCCCGACGTATACAAGGGTTTCGGTGAGTTTCACCACGCGGCATTCGCGCCGGGCGCGCTCGACGCCAAGATCAAGGAACTGATCGCTATGGCCATCGGCGTGATCCAGCGCTGCGATGGCTGCATTGCGTCGCACGCCGACGGCGCTGCACGCGCCGGCGCAACCCGGCAGGAGGCGGCCGAGGCGATCGGCGTTGCCATGCTGATGAACGGCGGCCCCGCCACCATCTACGGCCCACGCGCATACGCCGCATTCTGCGAGTTCGCCGTACGCGGCGACCGCTGCGGCCTGAGACGATCCGACCGCTAAGCCGGCACTGGCGTGCGGGTGTCGATGACGCCCGCCGGTGCTCGCCGGCGGTGCGGCCGGGACCGGTGCCGACGCTGGTCGGCGGCGGGTGACGCGGGAGTGATGCTCCGCGATGTACCGCTGACCGGACAGCTCGGAGATGCGCTCCATCACCTGGTTCGTCAGCGCACGCGCCGCGCTGCGGCGACTGTTCATCTCGACATCGTGCGCCGTGAACGGAGCCCCGATCGAGACCGAACATGCCCCCGGACGCGGCAGGCGGGCACCAGGCGGTTGGATGTCCCGAGTTCCGACGATGCCGACGGGCAGGATCGGGCAACCCACCGCGATCGCCAGACGTGCTGCACCGATGTACCCACGGTGCAGATGGCCGTCACGCGATCGTGTTCCTTCCGGAAAGATGCACAGCAATGCTCCGCCGCGCAGAACGGCAGCGGCGGCATCGAGCGCAACCGTTGCCCTCGCCGGATTGTCCCGATCGATGGGGATCATCCCCATTGCCGGAAACAGCCGCCGCGTCTTCCACGAGTCGAGGTACTCGGCCTTGCCGATGAAGTAGACCGGCCGGTCGACCGTCATCATCATCACAACTGCGTCGAAGAAGCTGAGGTGGTTGGCGCACAGCACCGCCGGCCCCTCGCTCGGAACCGACTCGGTCCCCGTGACGCTCACCGGCCACAGCCGTCGAAGAGGCGCACGCAGCACAGTGCGCGTTGCACGCTGGAGCACTGGGCCTTGCAGTTGATCTCGTCGCATGAGACGCAGTGTGCGCTTCGGACTTTTCCGCAATGTCACGGGGAGGTGAATGCCGCGTCCGCCCTGCCTGCGACGGGTATCGGCCGGTCAGCGACCAGTCAAACGGCTCAGCCACGACCGGCGAGGCTCATCGGACGTGGGAACCGCCCGCGCCCCGGCCCGGCACGCGCAACGCTCGTTCTTCGGCACCCCGCCCAGGACCTGCTCGACATGAGCACCACATCCGGCCCAGGTCGGTCGCTTGCACACCTTGCACGTCACCCGTCTGCACATACCCCCCAGGGTACCACGCTCCCGCGACGCGCAACTTGCTCGGATCAGGACTTCTTGCCCTACCCCCTGGGGTATCGACGACCGAGAATGGACGCGAGACAAGGAGTCACCCGATGAATCAGCAGATCGTGATCCTCGGTGGCGGCACCGGCGGAACGCTGGTCGCCAACCGACTGCATCGCCACTATCACAAGGACGATCGCAACGTTTCGATCACGGTGATCGACCAGGACAATCACCACTTGTACCAACCGGGGTTGCTGTTCTTGCCGTTCGGTCTGGCCCACGAACAAGAGATCGTGCGACCCCGCAAGCAGCAGTTGCACAAGGACGTCGAGTTCATCGAGTCGGCCATCGACCACGTTGACATCGAGCGCGACGTCGTGGTGCTGATGGATGGCCATGAGATCTCCTACGACGTGCTCGTGATCGCCACCGGAGCTCATCTGGCATTCGACGAGACCGAAGGTCTCACCGGACCCGGCTGGAACGAGAAGGTGTTCACGTTCTACGACTTGGCAGGCGCCACTGCACTCGAAGCGGCACTGGCCGACTTTGAAGGTGGCCACCTCGTGGTCAACGTCGTCGACATGCCCATCAAATGCCCGGTTGCCCCGCTCGAGTTCTGCTTCCTCGCCGACTGGTACTTCACCGATCGCGGCATCCGCGACAAGGTCGAGATCACCTACGTCACGCCTCTCGATGGCGCCTTCACGAAGCCGGTCGCATCGGCGACCCTGTCCTCGCTGCTCGAGGAGAAGGGCGTCCACCTCGTCACCGAGTTCAACACCGGCGAGGTCGACGGACCTGGTGGCAGGCTCGTCGGCTACGACGGCCGCGAAGTGCCATTCGACCTGGCCGTCGTGGTGCCAATGCACAGCGGCGCCGACTACGTCGGCAGTAGCGAAGGTCTCGGCGACGATCTGAACTTCGTTCCGACGAACAAGTCGACCCTGCAGTCGTTGGCCAAGGAGAACATCTTCGCCATCGGCGACGCCACCAACGTGCCGACCTCGAAGGCCGGTTCGGTCACTCACTTCGAGGGCGAGGTGTTGGTCGACAACATCGTCCGCTTCCTCGACGGCCGGGATCTGTCGAGCACCTTCGATGGGCACACCAACTGCTTCATCGAGACCGGGTTCGGCAAGGCCCTGTTGATCGATTTCAACTACGAGACCGAGCCGTTGCCCGGTCACTACCCGTCGCGCGTCGGTATGCCGCTCTTGAAGGAGAGCCGCATGAACCACCTGGGCAAGTTGATGTTCCAGTGGTTCTACTGGCACGCCCTGTTGCAAGGCCGCGACGTGCCGGGCATCGGCTCCGACATGCCCGAACACGGCAAGCAACACACCATCACCGCACCTGAGGAGGAACTGGTATGAGTACCGCAACCATCGCCGGCAGGTCCGTCGACCTGAACGACGAAGGCTTCTTCGTCGACCCGACGCAATGGACCCGCGAGATCGCCGTCGAGATGGCCGCCGCAGACGGCATCTCCCCGCTCACCGATGAGCACTGGCAGGTCATCGACTTCATGCGCAAGGAGTACTTCGAGAAGGGCACCGGACCAACCGTGCGGTTGCTCGGCAAGAGGTCCGGGATCGGCGTGAAGGACCTCTACCGGCTGTTCCCCAAAGGCCCGGCGAAGATGGCGGCCCGTATCGCCGGAATCCCCAAGCCGAAGGGATGCATCTGATCATGAGCGATGACGGCAAGATCACCAAGGTTTCGATCGTCGTGTCGAAGGGGTCCCTCGAAGGGATCTACCCGGCGCTGATCATGGCGAACGGCGCCCGCGCCGAAGGGATGGAGGCAAACCTGTTCTTCACGTTCTTCGGCCTCGACGCCATCAGCCAGAAGCGCATCGATCACATCAAGGTCGCCACTGTCGGCAACCCGGGGATGCACATCCCCACTCTCATCGGTGGCCTGCCCGGCATGAGCGGGATCGCCACCCACATGATGACCAAGAAGATGGAAGGGCTCGACATACCGCCCATTCACGAGTTCATCGAGATGATCTCCGACACGGGTTGCGGCCTGTACGCGTGCAAGGCATCGGTCGACATGTTCGGGATGGAGAAGAACGACTTCGTCGAACAGGTCCAAGACATCATCACCGTCGGCGACTTCTTCGACCTCGCCGCAGGCGGGCAGATCATCTTCACCTGACGCAATCGGCGACGCCGGGTCGCCCGTCATTTACGATTTATACCCCCAGGGGTATATGCTGAGCGGCGCGAACACCTGCACAAGGAGCCCGACCTCACATGTTCTTCCGCCAGTACTACCTCGACTGCCTTTCGCACGCGAGCTACTTGATCGGTGACACCAGCACGGGTCGCGCCGTCGTGGTCGATCCTCAGCGCGACATCGCCGAGTACCTGGCTGACGCCACTGCGAATGGCCTGTCGATCGAGCAGGTGCTGGAGACGCACTTCCACGCCGACTTCCTCTCCGGCCACCTCGAACTGGCGTCGGAAACGGGTGCGACGATCGCGTACGGGCAGGCCGCGGCCGGACGGGCGGAGTTCCCCATCGTCACGTACGCCGACGGCGATCGGATCGACCTGGGCGAAGTCACTCTGGAGATCCTGGAGACACCGGGTCACACCCCGGAGTCGATCTGCATCGTCGTGCTACCCCAACCAGCACGACGACGCTCCGTACGCAGTGCTCACGGGCGACACGCTGTTCATCGGCGACGTCGGTCGACCCGACCTGCTCGCATCGGTCGGAGTCACCGCCGAAGCGCTGGCAAAGCAACTGTTCCACTCGCTCCATGACAAGCTGCTGATGTTGCCGGACACCACCAAGGTGTTCCCGGCACACGGCGCCGGATCAGCATGCGGCAAGAACCTGTCCACGGAGACCGTGTCCACGATCGGCGAGCAGCGCCGCACCAACTATGCGCTGGCGCCGATGAGCGAAGACGAGTTCGTCGAGACCGTGACCCGCGGCCAGTCTGTGGCCCCGCTGTACTTCTCGTTCGCCGCGAACCGCAACCGGGAACTGCGCGATCTCCTCGCCAACGACGTCAGTGTTCCGACGCTCACCATGAACGAGGTCCTTGCCCACCAACACGACGGGGCCGTCGTGATCGACGCCCGCGACGACATGGCCTTCGCCGCCGGCCATCTACGGGGCTCGGTGAACGTCGGCCTCGGTGGCCGATTTGCCGAGTACGCCGGCGAGGTCATGGCAGCACAAACACCGATCGTGCTCGTGACGCCACCCGGCCACGAAGCCGAGGCGAAGGTGCGCCTCGCCCGCATCGGCTTCGATCGGGTCCTCGGCGCACTCGGAGACCCCGTCGGCGCGTTCGTCGCCCATCCGGAGCTGGTCGAGCCGCTGTCGCGGCTGTCCGCCGAGTCGCTCGCCGAGCGGATTCGCTCGGTGCCCGGGCTCGTGATCGTCGACGTCCGCAATCCAGGCGAGATCGCGCTCGGCGCCATCCGTGGAGCCCGCACCATCAGCCTGCCCGCGCTGCTCGCGAGCCTCGAACAGCTCGACCCGACGGCGCCGACCGTGGTGTACTGCGCCGGCGGATACCGGTCGGCGATCGCATCCAGCCTGCTGCGCGCCCACGGCTTCTCCGACGTGTCGGACCTCGTCGGCGGCTACACGGCCTGGCAGGCCTGTCAGGCCTGTCAAGCGAGCCCACGCAGGGTCGTGATCCGACACCACCATGCGCGCCCTCCTCGCCTCGCCCCTCGGATTCCTCATCGGCCTCTCTCTCGGCGCGCTCGGTGGTGGCGGCTCGATCCTCGCCGTGCCCGCCCTCGTCTACGCCGCCGGCCAATCGCCCAAGCACGCCACCACCACCTCACTCGTGCTGGTGGCCTTCACGGCGTTGATCGGCATCGTGCCTCACTGGCGTGCTGGTCGCGTTCGCATCGTGGCCGGCACGATCTTCGGTCTGGCCGGAGTCGGTGGGTCGCTGCTTGGCTCTCACTGGAACAAGGCGGCGAATCCCGACGTGCTGCTCCTCGCCTTCTCGGGCCTCATGCTCGTTGCGGCCTACGGCATGTGGCGCCGCACGACGCGACCGTCCACGGAGGTGGCCCTCCAGTCGGTCGGCGCGGCCGCCGCCCCTCCCGTCTCGCAGGGCATCGTCGTGGACCCAGCCGAAGGCCATCGTGCGGATGGTCATCGCCGGCACGATCGTCGGTCTCCTGACCGGATTCTTCGGTGTCGGCGGCGGCTTCGTGATCGTCCCCGCGCTCGTGCTCGCGCTCGGGTTCACGATGCCTGAGGCCATCGGCACATCGCTGCTCGTCATCGCCATCAACTCGGCCGTAGCGCTGACCACACGGCTTCAGGCCGGCGCCATCGAATGGGGCACGGTGATCCCGTTCACCGTCGCCAGCCTGCTCGGTGTCGTCGTCGGGACCCGCCTCGCCCACACACGCGACTCCACTTCGCTGCAGCGTTGGTTCGTCGGACTCCTCGTCGTCGTCGCCCTCTACACCGCTGCCCGATCCGGCCTCGCCCTGCGATGATCGATGAGCACGGACCCGACCGTGACGCCATCGATGACGACGAGGACGAGGCGCCGACCCGCAGACGGCTGCATCCGATCGCCAAGGTTGCCATCGGATCAATCGTCGTCGCCGCGGCATCGTGGCTGGTCGTGTCGACCGCCGGAGGGATCAACGATGCGGTCGGTGCCGTCGGACGGATGCGCGGCGGGTTTGTCGTTCTCGCTCTCGGCTTCGCTGTCGTCCGCGTCGCTCTGTTCGGTCTGCAATTGCGGTGGCTCGGACGTCGCACCGGCGAGATCGGGTGTGATGGCCGCACTCGGGCTGTCGCTCGTCGTGTTCGGTTTCGGGGCGGTCACACCGGCCGCCCCCGCTGAAGGGATGGCGATCGCCAGCCGCGAGCTCCGTCGTCGAGGCCGCACCAAACGCCAAGCACGGCTCACGGTCGGGTTCTCGGAATGGTTCGCACAACGGACCTTCTACGCGGTAGCGGCGCTCGACCTCCTCCTGGTCATCGCCCTCGGCGACCTTTCCTTCGCCGACTCATGGCCGTTCATCATCGTTGCCGTTGTCGTCATCGTCGCCATCACCGGCACGGCGGTCGCGGCGCGACGACCGACGAGCGCAGAGTGGGTGTTCCACGTACTCGCCGCCATCCGGATCCGCCGACCCGAGCCGGAGCCGGCGGCTCGGCGTCAAGATGCACAGGAATGGCACGCCGAAGCGATGGCCGTGGTCGGGCCTCCGAGGAACCGCGTTCGATTGGCTCTCGTCTCCGCCGCGGCCGTGCTGGCCGACGCGGCGACGCTGTGGGCGACGTGCCACGCGGCGGGCTTCCACATCCACCCTGAACTCGTCCTCCTGGCCCGAACCGTGGGCGCGGTCGCCGGTTGGATTCCGCTCCTCCCGAGTGGATTGGGCGTCGTCGAGGTAGCGATCCCCGCGATCCTGCATCGGTTCGGTGCTCCATTCGACGACGCCCTCGCCGCAACCGTCGTCTATCGAGCCGCCGGGACGCTGCTCCCCGCACTGGCCGGTGGCGTGGCACTGATCGCATTCAGGACACATCGGCCCGATACGCGTACGCTCGACCGTGGCAGGAGAAGCTCCGAGGTGACCGCTCTGTCCACCGATCGGTTCCGCTTTCGATCTGTCCTGGCTGTCTGCGCCCATCCTGACGACGAGTCGTTCGGGCTCGGTGCCGTCATCTCCACGTTCGAGGGACTCGGGATCGAGACCACGCTGCTGTGCTTCACCCGCGGCGAGGCTTCCAGTCTTGGGTACGAACCGCGCCGAATTGGCGGACCGACGGGCCATCGAGCTGGAGGCAGCGGCTGCCGTGCTCGGCATCCGAACGCTGCGCCTTCGCTCCTACCCGGACGGTCATCTGTCGGAGGTCGGCGTCGAGGTGCTCGCCGCC
Source organism: Ilumatobacteraceae bacterium (assembly GCA_963805445.1). Taxonomy (GTDB): domain Bacteria; phylum Actinomycetota; class Acidimicrobiia; order Acidimicrobiales; family Ilumatobacteraceae; genus JAENVT01. Next base: position 117,898 of record CAWDUI010000047.1, read on the forward strand.
GAGATCGATGGATTCGCCTCCAAACGTGCGACCGATTGTCTGCTCGTCTTCGACGAAGCGTGGAATCACCGGTCACCCCGATCACCAGGCAGCAACCGCCGCCGCACGGACAGCCGGCGGCCGGCTCGGGCTCCCTGTCCTCGCCTGGACACTGCCCAACACCATTGCCGAATCGCTGAACCTCGAGTTCGGAGCCGGCTTCGTCGGACGGGACCCGTCCGAGATCGACCTCACGATCCATGTGGATCGCACACTGCAGCACGAAGCAATCAGCTGCCATGCCAGTCAGTCGAGCGACAACCCTGTTCTCCGGCGGCGGCTCACGCTTCAGGACTGCGACGAGTCGTTGATCTGGCTCGAACCGCTCAGCAATCCACGACGCGACTGCTAGCCGACAGGGACCGCCGCAAGTGCCGCCGCGAGACGATCGGCGGTGTCGGCGGCCAGCTCACGAAACGCTTCATCGGACATCAACTCGCGCGGATCGACCGCACTGATCTTCGTTCCGTCGCCGGTGTCGGCGAGCACAACATTGCAGGGCAGCAGCAGGCTTGCCGACTCGTCGAGCTCGAGGGCTCGGTGCGCGAATGTCGGGTTACAGGCGCCGAGGATCTTCAGTGCCGGGCGATCGACGCCGAGCTTGGATTTGAACGTCGCCGCCACATCGATCTCGGTGAGCACACCGAAACCCTGGCCGGAGAGCGCCCCGCGGATCGCAGATTCGGCATCTGCCATGGAGAGCTGGGTGATCGTCTCGAGAGACCGCATGATCACTTGCTCGCAATCGGTGCGAAGCGAGCAAGACCGAGCTCGGATTCGATGGCGTGACGCGGACGGGCGCCGACGATTTGCTTGACGAGTTTGCCGCCCTCGAACAGACCAATGGTCGGAATGCCTCGGATGCCGTACTGGCCGGACACAGCCTGGTTGGCGTCGACATCGACCTTCACGACCTTGATCGCCGCACCGTACTGCTCGGCGAGCGCCTCGACCTCGGGCGCAACCGCTCGACAGGGGCCGCACCAAGCCGCCCAGAAGTCGACGAGGACGGGCACCTCGGAGTCGAGCACCTCTCGTTGGAAGCTGGCTTGGTCGTCTGCCTTGATCAGGGTGGACATATCTCATCCTCTCGATTCGTGAACCCTGGTCGGGTCCGGTACTACCCGGTCAACATATACCCCACCGGGTATATTCCCGAGGTGCAGTTGACCGTCGGCCACTACACGGCTGAGGAGCGCTGTCGGTGAGGCCGGCCCCACCCCGAGATACCGCCGAAGGTCCCCGCATTCTCGTTTCATCCGGCCCTTGGAGAGCGATTGCGACGGCCGGACGATGGCCGCGAGGCCGCAACCGTGGCCACAAGGAGGTGGACCGCAATGCGCAGGGTCCTCTGGATGATCGGTGCTCTCGGACTACTCATGATCGCCGCGCCGTTCGCGCTCGGCTTCCCATCCAAAGCCGGCCACGGGCAGGACATGCTCGACAACTTCCGCCCGTTGATGCAGCAGGCCAACGTCGACAAGACCGCCGCCTACTACCACGACGTCTTCGTTCCGCTGGGCGCTGTCGTTCCGGCGATGAGCCAGGAAAACGTCGCCAAGTTCAATGCCTACCTCGACGGCATCAAGGGCATGCAGACCGATTCGACCAAGCTGGTGCCAGGGCTCGCCGAGGCGCTCAACATGACTCCTGAGCAGGTACAACAGTTCCTAGCCACCAACTATCCGGCGATGTCGCAGATGCTCGCAGGCCTGCCGCAGATGTCGGCCGATTTCGGCAGTTTGCTCGCCGTCATGTCGAGCAACGTCGCCATCTTCCAACAAGTGCCTGCCGGGCTTCAGCACTACGAGCCCCTCGTCAACACGATGCAGACCAACGTCGAGAACTACAACAGCGCAGACAGCCTTCCGAACTTCCGGCTGTTCACCTGGTTTTTCCTGATCCCGGGTCTGTTGATGATCGGGTTGTCCGGCTGGGGGCTGTTCTTCAGCGGTCAACACCGGCTCGCGTTCTTCCACCACGATCCGCACATCCCGATGGCGGGGGCCGCCCACTGACACCGACACGCAATCACTGCACCTGCGCCACCCGATACGGGTGGCGCAGACGCGTCGGCCAGCAGGTCGACGAAGCAGGAATCTCACCGCCGAGTGATAATGGTGGCTCCATGAGTGTGGCGCTGACGACCGATCTCTATGAGCTGACCATGGCCGCCAGCTACCTCGCTCGAGGAATGACCGAGACCGCCACGTTCAGCCTGTTCGTCCGTGATCTCCCGCCCGACCGCGGCTTCCTGGTGGCCGCGGGGCTCGACAGCGTCCTTCGGCTGCTCGACGAGTACGGCTTCGACGACGAGGATCTCGACTGGCTGGCCGGGCACGGGTTCGATGCCGCAGCCATCGACGCGTTCGCCGAAGTCCGGTTCACCGGCGATGTGTGGGCGATTCCCGAAGGGCACGTGGTGTTGCCGGACGAGCCGCTGATCGAGGTGTCTGCGCCGCTGCCGGAGGCGCAGCTCATCGAGTCGATCCTGCTCAACCAGATCACCTACCAGACCGCATTGGCGACGAAAGCAGCACGGTGCAGCGTGGCGGCGCGCGGGCGGGCGTCGCTGGTCGACTTCTCGCTGCGACGCACACACGGGGTCGAGGCATCGATCGCTGCTGCGCGCGCCGCAGCCATCGCCGGGTTCGCCGGCACGAGCAATGTTGAAGCCGCGCGACGATTGGGTACGACGGCCGTCGGCACCATGGCCCACTCGTACATCGAAGCCTTCCCGACCGAACGCGATGCCTTCGTCGCGATGGCTACCGACTTCCCCGACCGGACAGCCTTCCTGGTCGACACCTACGACACGATCACCGGTGTAGAGATCGCCCTCGAGGTCGCGGCTGCGCTCGGCCAGCACGATCGCCTCGCCGTGCGCATCGACAGCGGCGACCTGCTCGCTCTGTCGAGACAGACCCGCGCCATCCTCGATGCGAGCGGCCGGCCCGACGCGACGATCATGGTCAGTGGAGGGTTGGACGAGTTCGATATCGAACGCCTTCTCGACGCCGACGCACCCATCAACACGTTCGGTGTCGGCACCAGAATTGGGGTGTCGGCAGATGCTCCATCGCTGGAAACGGTGTACAAGCTCGTCGAATACGCAGGCCAGCCACGAATGAAACTCTCGGAAGGCAAACAGTCGAAGCCCGGCGCGAAGCAGGTCTACCGCTCGCACACCGGCGACAGCGATCTACTTGCCGAACGGTCCGAGCCGGCCCCACCGGGAACGTCGCCACTCCTGATCGAGGTGATGCGCGACGGCGCGCCCGTGAGCACGCCGGAGCCGATCAAGGTCGCAGCAGATCGACTCACCGCTGATCTGTCCCGGTTGCCGGCGTCCGCCCTCGTGCTGCGGCGCCCGACGGTTCCGGAGGTCGGCGTCTCGCAGCAGTTGCAGGACCTGACACGTCGGGTCGCCGATGCGCATTCTGGCAAACTGCTACCGGGGGCGTAACCAGGGAGGTAGACCATGACGACCACCGACTATCCGACGCATCCGTCGGAATTGACGCCGGAGTGGCTGACCGCGACGCTCGAGGCGGCCGGTGTCGTGCACGACGCCCAGGTGACGCGATTCGCGACATCGCCCGTCGGTGAGGGCATCGGGATGCTGGGGATCCTGGCGCGCGTCGCGATCACATACGACCCGTCTGTACCGGAGGCACCGCAGACCGTGATCGCCAAGTTCCCGAGTGCCGTCCCGGGCAACCGCGAGATCGGGATGACGTACCGGCTGTACGAACGTGAGGTCAACTTCTACACCCGCGTCAGCGCCGAGATCGAAGGCCTCGCTGCGCCCCACTGCTACGGCGGCAAGTACAACCCCGAGACCGGCGACTCGTTCCTGCTGCTGGAGGACCTTGCCGCCTACCGGACCGGTGATCAGGTCGCCGGTTGCAGCGCTGTCGAGGCGATGATGATCCTCGATGCGGTGATCCCGCTGCACGCCTCATATTGGGACCGGACCAACGATCCCCTGCTCGAGGGTGTGACCAAGGTCGACGACCCTTCGCAGATCGCAGGGATCGCCGGCGGCTGCGCGGTTGGATGGGATCCCTGCGTGGCGATGTTTCCCGAGGCGATGCCCGACGAGATTCGGGCAGTGAAGGAGCGATTCCTGGCCGCCGTGCCCGAACTGCACCACATGGTCGGGCGGCTGGTGCAGACCGTCATCCACGGCGACCTCCGCCTCGACAACATGATGTTCGGCGATACGCCTGATCTGCGGCCGGTGGTCCTGCTGGACTGGACGCTGACCAAGACCTCCGGACTCCACGATGTGGCCTACCTCGTTTCCCAGAACGTGGACCTCGAGGAACGGCGGGCGCACGAGTCGGAAATCATCGAGCACTACCATCGCGGCCTGCTCGACCACGGTGTCGAGGGCTATTCGCTGGAGCAGTGCTGGGCCGACTATCGGTTGGTCGTCCTTCACCTGTTCGCCTATGCGGTGCTGATCGCCGGAACGCTCGACCCCGCCAACGACCGTGGCGCAGCCTTCATGAGACAGATGCTGCATCGATCCTCGTCGGCGGTGATGGATCACGGATTGCTGGCGCTGATCCCACAGACGCAATGACCTCGTCGGGGCACGGCGGGCACGGACACGAGCAAGATCGCGGGATTCGCGGCCTGGCGCGCTACATGAGGCAGTTTCCGAAGATGTGGAGGTCACCGGTCAGTCGCGACGTGGTTCGCACGATCTCGCCACGACCGGGCGAACAGGTCATCGACATCGGTGCCGGTATGGGACCGGCCACCGTGCTGGCCGCGAAGGCGGGCGCCTCGGTGCTGGCGGTGGACCCGACGCGATACATGCGCCGCATCCTCGCGCTGCGCCGGCTCGGCCAGCGCGGCCGCAGCGCCATCAGCGTGGCCGACGGATCCGCCGAACTCATCCCCGCCGATGATCACAGCATCGACGCGGTGTGGACGGTCAACACCATGCATCATTGGACGAATCTGGATGCAGCGATCCTCGAGCTGGCGAGGGTGCTGCAACCGGGCGGGCGGCTCCTGCTGGTCGACGAAGACTTCGACGCCCCCGCACACCCCGCCTTTGCGCAGATGCAGGAACGACGGGCTCATCGAGATCATCACTTCAACACCATCGACCCTGAGGCCGTGGCGGCAAAGCTGATCGCAGCGGGTTTCACCAGCGCCGATGGTTCCCACGCCTCGATGGCCGATCGCCCCGTCAAGGTCGTTCACGCCGTCCGCTGATGAGCGGCGAGAACGCCCCCGTCGGGCGCGATTCCGGTATTGCGGGTACTCACAGCTCACCCGACCAGGCCCAACGGGTTCGATTTCGGCACTGGGTTTACCCGAATCGCGCCCAACCAGCCGGCCAAGGTGCCGTCACGGCAGGCGCCACCTACGCAACCGATGGCGTGAAATCTCGTCCGGTGCGATGCTGAACTGGGTCGCTCAGAGCAGCTTGCCCATGACGCATTCGTCGATCGGTCGCCCGTCGACGATGATGGCGCCTCGTTTGGTCCCCTCGAGGACGTAGCCGCAGCGTTCGTAGAGCGCTCGCGCTGCGCTGTTGTTGGACATGACGGTGAGTTCGAGGCGAGTAATGCCGTGTTCGATCGCCCAGTGGTCGAGCGTGTCGAGGAGTGCGCTGCCGATCGAGCGCCGGCGATACGTGGCAAGGACTGCCATGGCGAAATCGGCACGGTGGCGGGTACGACGAACGTCGCCCCGGTTGGCAACGAGGAATCCGACGAGTTGTGTTCCGTGGGCGGCGACGAGACGGAGTTGAGTGGCAGGGTCGACGGCGTTCAACCGGGCGCGGAGCTGTGCCTGATCGAGCGAGCGCTCGCCGGGCTCCCACAGCAGGAACTTTGTCTCGTGGTCCAACTCGTCGACCAGTTCGGCATATCTGGCGGAGTCATCGGCACGAATCGATCGGATGTCAATGCCTTCGGTTCCCGCCGGTCGACGCCTCGGTTGCTGCGCATGGGCCATTCCCAAGTGTGCATCACAATGGCCACGTGTGCGAGCGTGACTGCGTTCGAGCGGGCGCGCGCTGCCGATGGCGAATATCACCTCCACACGTTGCAGGTGTTTACCGTGCGCCCCGACGGGATCTGCCACCTGACCGTCTTCCAAGACGACGCTGTGTTCGCCATCTTCCAGCTACCGGCGACGGTTCCCGACCGCTGATCGTCTCGAGAGGCAGCGGAGTTCGCGGGCGCGACGAAATATCGGCTTCGACGAGCAGCCTCTGGACGACATCACGCCGCACCACAGCGCGCAGCTTCGACGCGTACGATGTCGGCATGCGCCACGTCGTGGGGATGCTTCAGGTCGAGCCGTTGGACGCGACGTTCGGTGCTGTTGTCCACGACGTCGTCCTGAGGCGCGCCAGCGATGCGACCATCGCCGAGCTGACCGAGCTGTGGCTCGAGTATGCGCTGCTCGTGTTCCCCGGCCAGCACATGACGCCGCACCAGCAGGACGAGTTCGCCAGTCGCTTCGGCGACCTCGAGTTCACTGCGACCGCACTCACCAACATCCAACGGGATGGGACGCTCCGTGAGATCGGGCACGATCTCTCGAAGTCTCTGCGCGGCAACGAGCGATGGCACCACGACAGCACCTACATGCCCGTCCAGGCGATGGGCGCGGTGTTCACGGCGGAGATCGTCACGGACGACGGCGGAGATACCGGCTTCGCCGACATGCGCGCCGCCTACGACGCGCTCGACGATGCCACCCGGAAGCGGATCGAAGGCCTCGCCGCGTACCACTCCCGGCGTTACAGCATGGACCGCGCCGATCTGCACGTGAGCGCGGAGAACGCCGACCGGTACCAGTTGTACGGCTACGGCATCGATGTCGAGCCGCCGCTGCGTCCGCTGGTGAAGATTCACCCGGCCACGGGCCGGCCGAACCTTCTCATCGGACAGCACGCCCACGCGATTGCCGGCCTCACGGCTGACGATTCCGAGACACTGCTCGATCGGCTCAACGACGAGGCGTGCATTGCCCCGCGCACCTACTACCACACGTGGACGAAGGGGGACGCGGTGCTGTGGGACAACCGGTGCCTCATGCATCGAGCGACGCCCCACGATCCCGGACAAGCCCGGCGGATGTGGCACACCCGGATCGCCGGAAACCCGGCAACCGAATCCGGTCTCGACCACTGACCACTCCGGCTTGGCACGTCGACCCCGGCGAGTCAGGACGGCCTGAAACAAACTGCGCAGTTCATATCTGTGTCATTGGAAGCGGCGATCGCTACGACGCCACGGAACCTGTGGTTGTTGGATTCGTCGCTTGGATTGCTGTGATCACGATCTGTTGGTTTGACTTCGGGTTGGCAGGGTCCGTGACGACAACGAGTCCTTTGGCGGTGGTTGTGGCCGGATCGGTGTCGACGCTGTACGTATTGACGCTCGTGATCGTGAAGCGGATCTCGGCATCCGCGCCGGTTGGCCTCCAGAAGATCTCGGTGCCGGTGGCGAGGTCCTCGAGTGCCCCGAATTGTTCGCGGCCGACGTGGATCACTGAGACGCTATCGGCGGCGTCCTGGGGCAACGCTGTGGATGGGTCGTGCACGGCAAGACCCACGCTGAGATTGTGGCCCTCAACCACGAACGCGCCGCCGTCCATTGTGGGCACAGAAAGATAGCCAAGGCTTGGATCGACCACGGGTTCGATCGAGTCGGTAGCGACAGATCGGGTCTGAGGCGGCACCGATTCGTCACCCGTGTCGCGCCACGATACGAGCGCAACGACACCGAGTGCGGCCGTGACGCTCAGGGTTGCGGCGACGAGCGCGATTCGGCGACGTGGACGCCGAGGCTGCTCCAAGGTCGGTCGTAGCTGCACGTAGCGGCTCGTCGGAACGGGGCCGAGCTCAGGGCTTTCGGCGACGATCGCCGTGAGCGCGGATCGGATGGAGTCATCAAGCGTGGCTGTCATTGGAGTTCCTTTCCCAGTCGGTCGCGGGCACGTTGCAGATCGCGATGCACGGTGCCACGCGACAGACCGAGTGTGTCCGCGATCGCTGCTTCGGTCATGTCCTCCCAGTAAGCGAGGAACAGCACAGTCCGCTGACGAGGCCCGAGACCAGCGATCGCAGCACGTAGATCCACATCGCCGATCGCGTCGATCGCAAACCGTCCTGGCAGTGCCGCGACATCTCGTCGCTGCCGGCGTCGTCGAGAGCGGAACATGCTGTGGGCCTCGTTCCGGATCGCGCGTAGCAGGTAGTTCCGAAAGTCGCCGATCCCGTGTCGGCCGACCGACGAGGTGACGCGAAGAAACGCGGAGACGGTTACATCGTGCGCCTCGGCCGGCCCGACCAGCACAGTGGCCAAGCGCAGCCCCGTGGGGCCATGCGCTCGCCACAACTCCTCCAAGTTCGCAGCGACCGGCGTCACCGGATCGTGATCGATAGTGCCCATGTTGTCGTGTAGACGCCACCGCCGCAGATCTTGCGCGACCTGGGGCAGCACATTGGCACCAGCACAGCGCCGGTGGCGATGCGGTCGTCGTTCGACACTCGTCGTTCGGAGACACCAGATATGTGCGGATCACGTACTTCTGGCGCGATCAGATCTGTGGTTAGGGCGTTGCTCACTCGCCACACACCGGGCGAAGTGCGTACTTTCGATCTACCCCCTGTGCATCGAAAGTACGCACTTCCGATGGACGTCCGCTCGTCGACGGGCTGCGTTCTGCTCTGCGCGTGCGGCCCGGCGGCTTTGCACCGGCGACAATGGCGATCAGTCCGCTGACAGTGCCGCGAGAGTAGCCACGGGCACGATGTGAGCAGCCTTGGCGGCGAGCGCCGGGTCGATCGTGATCAGCGCGTCGGCCTGGAGCTTGCACACGGCGAGGTACTCGGCATCGACGGTCGTATCCCATCCGTGCTCGCGCGCGATCCTCCATGCGGTTCGGCGCGACACTCGGTCGCCAAGTAGCCGCATCTTGATCTCGGTGACGCGTTCGTGCCGCTGGAGCGCAACCTCTTCGGTGATCTGACCGTTACGTACCGCCGCCAGAAGCAAAGTCAGAGCCTGCGAACGGATCATGTTGGGAGCAACGAGCTGATGGGCCGGGCTGACGTCGACCTTTTCGGTCACCAGATGAAGCAAGGTCGGAGCGTCGATCACATAACGAGCCACGTCCAGACGATACGGCTAAGTGACCGGATGCAATTGGACCGAGGTCCTCCACATCCGGAGGCGACGACATGACCAACTCGGTTAGCGTTGTCACGGTGAACTCCATGGCCCGCCGGATGTTCGAACTGGTCGAGCCGATCGGTGTCATCCCCTACTCGGCCGATGAGCCCAACGAGGCGATGTTCGCCCTGGGGTTCACCAACTACTGGGACACCTACTTCGCCGGACGGGCGGCGCCCCTGGGCCTCGTCCCGGCGGAGGTCGTGGACGCGCTCTTCTACAACTTCGCTCCCGGTGAAGTGGCCCGCCACATCCCGAAGGTGTGGCGCACCACCACGCCCGAATCGGCGATTGCCGCTCGCCAGATGGGCTGCGTGAAGGCGCTGCGTCGGATCCTCGGCGATCGCGTCGACTCTCCCACCTTCGCCCGTGCCGCCGAACTGTTGCTCAAGGCGGCGACCAGCGCCCCGTTCGAGGGCCGACCGATGTACGCCGCGCTGCGCACGATTCCGATACCTGACGACGTGGTGGCTCGCCTCTTCCATGCAGCGTCCTTGCTGCGCGAGCACCGTGGCGACGGGCATATCGCGGCCCTGATGGTCGAGGGTGTCGGCGGACTCGAGGCGCATGTTCTCCTCGCCCTCGACATGGACATGCCGGCAGAGAAGTTCGGACGCATCCACCACCTTCCGGCAACGCAGCTCGCCGCTGTCATCGAAGGGATGCGCGATCGCGGCCTGATCGGGGATGACAGTTGGCTCAGCGAACAGGGTCGCGCCGTCAAACAGCGCGTCGAGTCACTCACTGATGACCTCGCCGCGAAGCCCTACGAAAGCCTCGAGCCAGGCGAGCTCGATGAGCTGATGGATGCCCTCGAACCGCTCGCCACATTGCTACTCGCCGCCCAGAACTGGGGCTGATGTCGCTGGCGGTTCAACCCGCACTCGACGCAACCAGTCGCTGCATCCGCCAAGAAATCGGTCGGGCGCGATTTCGGTATTGCCAGTACTCACGGCTCACCCGACCAGGCTCAACGGGTTCGATTTCGGTATTGGGAGTACCGAGATCGCGCCCAACGAGTTGGTGGCTCGAGCGGCGAGAACGGCGTAAGACGCCAACCATCGAACCGCATCGCTCGTCCGCCGTGCTTTTCCCGATCGGCCTTGCTGCGTTCATCGGAACGGTGCTCTCGTTGGTCACGAGCCCCGCTGGAGGCATGCTGGGGCGCAAACGTCTGGTGTCGGCTTCGGGCTTTCAGGGGCTTGCCACCCAAGCCGGGCCGAAGTACAACGACGGCAAGCGGTACGCGCGGTACGCCACGAACGGTTCGGCGGCCGAGCCGATATCCATCCGCATCACCACCGCGCTACCCGAGGTCGGCGCCGGTTGGACCTCTTCGATGTCGATGTGCAAGAACCCAGCGGGATCATTGATTCCACCATTGTCGATGAGGACATTGCCGTTCGGGAGCGGCTGGGAATTTCCGAGGAAGCCCGAGAAGATTGGCTTGCCGTCGACATCGAGCGGGCGGTGCTCCCAGACCTGAGTGGCCGTCCAGTCGGCCGGATTCGGAGACGAGTCGTTGATCTCGTAGTGGACGGCACTGCTGTACGGAGCCGCTGTGCCACCGCCCTGGGTGGTGCCCGGCCGGAAGTTGCCGTTGTCGTACATGATGATGGAACCATCGGGCTCCAGCTCCGGGGCGTGCTGATAATACGCCGGTTGCCCGTCGATGGGCAGCGTGCCATGTGGGCCGAGCGTCCAGCGGACCTTGGTCTGAGGGCCGATTTCGTCACCGTGATCGAACGCGATCACGGTGTCCTGGTGGCGCACCGACATCAGCACGACATTCCGGTGAGGGTCGTACACGACTGCGTTGGCATGGCTCCAGTCGCGCTCCAACTGGTTCGCGAACAGCCCGGTTGTCGCACACAACTCGTGACCGGGATGCGTGTATGCATCGATCACGTCCCAGTCGTCCCAAGTGTGCAGGACCTTGCCGGACCGCTCGAACTCCACGGCGACATCACTGATGATGCCCCAATCCGAGTTGTCGCCCGGGCACTGTGCCTTACGGAACGCCTCCGTCACCGGGTGCACGGTCCGGGCCAGCGCGAGCAGGTTGCCGTTCGGCATCACCGTGATGTCGTGGTGCGGTACCGACAGCTTGATCCAATCGGCATGCACCCAGACCGTGTCCGGGCTCTCGACGAATCCGGTCGCAGCATCGCTCACCGCGATCGTGCTCGACGTCGTCGCCGCAGCAGTCGTTGATGGGGCCACTGACGTCGTCGCCGGAACGGCGGTTGTCCCCGCGGGACCGTCGCCGAACTCCCAACGAGCCAGCGTCTGTCCGGTCACGCTGTACTCGGCCATCGCGTACGGGAACAGATCAGTGAGGAAGTTACCGTTCGGCATCACGTCGATCGAGCCGACCCCGGTCGTCGGATCGCGGAGATACCACACCACCTGACCGTCGGAATCGATGCCGATCTCGAAGCCAGGCCGCGCCGTCGAACCACTCTCAATGAGCTCGAGAATGGTGATGCCCGGCGCCATCTTGGTGGTGTCACCGCTGAAGCTGATCTTCGGGAAGTACGCGGGCACTGCACCACTCGTGAACGTCGTCGAGTTCGAGTCCACCTCGTTGCCATCGGTGTCGAAGCCCGTGACGCGCACGTCGTACGTGTGGGACGCGGCGCAAACCCACGAGCGGGATCGAGTGGTCCATCGTCACCGCCGTGGTTCGTGGGACGGACACCGATTGGTCGGGGCTGGTCGCTACCACCTCCACCGACACGGCGACCGTACTGGTGATGTCCAGTTGTGCAGCCAACACGTTCTGCTCGATCGGGGATGCAATGACGGTGAGTTCCGCTGCCGCGGTCGACGTTGTTGGCCGCGCTGTGGTGTCGTTGGCCGCAATCGTCGAGGCAGCTACGGTCGTCTGCAGTGTCGTTTGTGAAGGAATCGCCGTCGCCGGCACAGCCTTCGAGGTCGACGAACACGCCCCGGCCACCAAGCACAGCGCTATCGCAGCGACGGCCCACGTCCCAAACCGCCTCACCGGCGGCCGTACCACATGGACTATGGACGAGCCGTTCGAAGGAGATATGTGCATTGTTCACAAGTTTTCAGTGCTGCGATCACGTGACGGGGGCCACCCGGACAGCGACGCTGCCCGCAACTTCGCCCGCACGGCACTGGAGCAACAGCACAACAGCGCACAGAACGGGCGACGCAGAACGACAGCCGCCGCAACATGCCTCGGCCGCCCACATCGGCGCACATGGGTGCCGTTTGGTCTACGCGTCGTACGGCAAATCGAGCGCCTGACGCATCGCTTGTGCCGCTTCTGCGGCGTGGTCACCGATGCCTTCGATCTCCTCGAGCACTGATGCGAGGGCGGCCTTGGTTCCTGGAAGCGCTGACGCTTGGTAGAAGCGACCCGCCTCCTCTGCTACGGCGTCGATGAGTGCTTCTGCGGCGTCGCGAACGTGGCGCGGCCACTCGTAGCCGCAGAGAGCCTGGGCAAAGCGTCGATTTGCTTCCGCAGACACCGCATAGAGACGCGGATAGTCATCCCAGGTCGGACCCCGTGACGGGACGGCGTCCCATGCAGCGGAGATCGCCAGGTTGCACGCGTCGGCGTACGAAAGGTACTGGCGTCGAGCGCGTTCGAGTTCGGCGCGTCTGCTTGTCGATTTCTTCCGTTTGCCGTCGGTTTGCGTTGCCCGAAACAGCGTCGTACCGGTCACGCCGACTGGGATCGGAGAGCGTGTCGTGTGCTTCTTGCACCATTTGAAAAAGCGCTGCTGAGCCACCAGAGTCGGGGTGCGAGTTGGTCGCCAAGCGTCGATACGCGGTCCGGATCTCATCGTGCGTTGCAGAGGGAGTCAGACCAAGGATTTCGTAGTAGTCCGCGATCTCCACACGATACGCACGCGTAGCGGGCTGAACTGCAGGGACGCGCTCGAGGCCACCTCAGCGATCCCTCGGTCCGCATTCGTGCCATTGTCTGACGATGAACGATGACACCACACCGCGGTGAGCCTGACCCGTCTGGGTCACGGACGGTATGAAGCGGTCAACGCCCGAGGTGGCACGATCGAGTTCTCGACCGATCGCGAGCAGAGCTTCACGCCGGTCGAACTGTTCCTCGCCTCGATCGCAGGCTGCGCCGCGATCGACGTCGACTTCATCACCACCAAGCGTTCCGAGCCGCTGCGTTTCGAGGTGTCGATGACGGCCAACAAGATCCGCGATGACGAGGGCAACCATCTCGTCAACTTGGCGATGACCTTCGACGTGGCGTTTCCCAACGACGACGGTGGCCGTGCCGCGGCCGGAGTCCTGCCCAGCGCCATCGCTCGCACGCACGATCGCTTGTGCACCGTCAGCAGGACGGTCGAGATCGGGACACCAGTCGCGACCTCGATCGCGGACGACGGCACCGCACAGACCTAGACAATCGGAACGCCATCAACGTCGAGTTCCGCGGTGACCACACAGAACGCGAGCGCATGTTCGCCGCTCGGGCCAGCACCTCGGTGGCTCGTCGGCGTGCCAGGCTGGTGCGATGTTCACGCGGCCGAATGATGTGGCCGACGCCGACCTCGCCGCGATCCTGTTCGAACGATGGGGCTTCGACATCGTGAGCGTCGACTACCTGGCGGTCGGATTCGGTAGCCACCACTGGCGGGCGGCGACGGCTTCCAGCAGCTGGTTCGTGACGGTCGACGACCTCATCGCCAAGCGCCGAGAACCCGACGAGGCGTTGTCGGCAACCCGGGAGCGCCTGGTGGCGGCTTTGGCGACGGCGGGGGCGTTGCGTGACGCCGGTATCGAGTTCGTGGTGGCACCGGCGCGAACCGATGACGGGGACATCGTCTGCAACCTCGGCGACCGCTATGTCGTTGCGGTGTATCCGCTGGTGGATGGCGTGACATACGACTACGGCAGTTTCTCCGACGATGCCCACCGCGACGCTGTAGTCCGCAATATCGCCGCGTTGCATCGCTCCCCGAAATCGTGCCACCGATGGGCCTCGACCGACACCCTGTCGATACCGCGGCGCGCCGAACTCTTCGTTGCATGCGCGCAGCTGCACGACCCGTGGGCGTCAGGCCCATTCGCTGAGCCGGCGAGATGCCTGCTGGCGCGACACGCGGACGCCGTCGCTGACGCGTTCCGCACCTACGACGCACTGGCGAGCAAAGTGAGCTCACAATCTCACCGATTCGTACTGACCCACGGAGAACCACACCCGGCAAACACGATCACCACCGGCAGCGGCGTCGTGCTCATCGACTGGGACACCGCGCTGATCGCTCCGCCCGAACGTGATCTGTGGGACTTGATCGGTCAGGATCCGTCGGTCAGGGCACGTTCCCGGCAATGTTCCCGATCGACGTCAGGGACTCCCCGGGGGGTTCTCGACGCCGACGAAGTGAGGTTCGAGGCCGAATGAACGCCTCCCTGCGCGAGGTCCTCAGCAAGACTCCGTATGCCCGATAGGAACGCTGCGAGGCGAACGGCCGCGGCGTACCGATTCTCGTAGAAGCCCGAACGAGCCGACGTTCGGGGAGCGATCGGTGACCGGACCATCGTCAGACATGGAGAACCTCACATGATCATCGACACCACCGTGCCGCAATCGGTTCTCGCGAGTCTGATCGTGGTCAAGTCGTCGTGGCTGCTCGCCCGTCCGCTGATCTGACGGTGATAGTGAGCGGGGCGCCGGAGGTAGCGGTGTAGTGCCAGACGTTGTTCGTCGGCGTGAGGGTCCGCCCGTCGACTTCGATGGCGATCACCTCGTCGGGCACGATTCCGACGATCCCGATCGGACCGTCACCGTCCTGGAAAGCACCGTAGGCGAGGCCGGTGGCGAGCAGGTCGTGCCCGACACACCCGCTGGCGGTGGCGCCGGGGATCTCGAACTCGAAGCACACCCCCGGTTGATCCACGGTTGCGTCGACGACGGCGACGTCAGATTCAGTGTCGAGGGTGACGGTGACTGAGCCGACGCGGTAAACCCGTGAACCATCTTGGCTCGAGGCTGCAGAAACGGTCGCGTCGAACAGCTCGGCTTGGTCCCAGGCGGTCGCAGATGGGAAGGCCTGCGTCGCTGCCATGTCTTCGGCGTCGACGACAGCTCGTTGCGAGGTGCCGGGGCCAGCAGTGTCGGTCTGCTCGGTGCGACGCTGGCAGCGGGCGTAGTTGAACCGATCGGTCGACGTGGCGCACTTCGTGACGGCGTCGACTCTCGGCTCGGCGAGGTCGATGAACACGCACAGCGTGCCCGAATAGGCGTGTGACGGGCCGGAGGCGGGGTCGACCCGCAGGATCTTCGTGCCGTAGCCGCTGTCGCACAACTGCATGCCGTAGCCCGACGTCGTGGCCGGCGGATCGCTGACGTTCGCCTCGGGCCACATCGGAAGCGCTCCGTCGGTCGTCGCGTAGTCGAGCGGCCCGTACGGGACGCCTTCGTCAACGCGGACCGAATCGGTCGTCCCAGGAATCGAGCCCGGCACCGTCGCAGGTGGCGCCGAGTCGTCCCTGAACGCACCGCCGACAGCGGCGATCGCCCGCCCGTTCACGTCACGGCCGACAGCTAGAGCACTGACCAAGTCCACAACCCGAACTCCCGGGAAGACCACTCGGCCGGAGATGTCGGTGCTTTCTCTGGTCGTGCCATCCGAGAGTCGGATGACAACGGAACCGGACTCGGCATTCACACCGATTGGCACCGTCAGCACCAGGTCTCCAGGCTGCTCGGCCGACGCGCTCATCGGCTCGCCGATCTGCACGAATCCCCACCCCGCGGGAGAGGGAATCGCAACGAGCGCGACGCTGGCGTCAGGTGACGAGCTCGCAAGGGTGAACACCTGCGGTTCAGACGACTCGCTCGCATTGCCGACGACCTCCCAGGTGTCCCACGCGAGCACCTCGGTCGCGAACGCTCCAACGAGATCGTTCAGCGTTGCAAAGTTGCGGGGCGGGGCGGGCCACACGAACTGTCCAAAGGCCGCGTGGACTTCTGCTGCGCCCGTCGTCGAGGGCGGCTGTGTTGCGGACGGCGCCGACCCATTCCGCTCCACCCAGATCAGCGCGCCGACGACCCCGACGGCGAGTAGCACCCAGACTGCGGCGATGCTCAACCGCTGCGCCGACGGGCGCGAACCGATGGCGAGCACCTCCCCGGTCGGTTCCTCGGCCTGGTCGAGCAGGATCGGCGGGCCCACTCGACCGCGGACCTCTTCGACGGTGATGTCGTCCACCACTTCGTCGAACGCAGCGGTGAGCTGACGGATCTGTTCACGTACGGCCGTTGACATCGCTGACCTCCATCACGTCTCGAAGTCGGTCGATCGCTCGGTTCAAGTAGTCCCGAACGGTCGAAGCATTGATCCCCAGCAGGCGCGCCACCTCGGCCTGACGCCAGCCGTAGCCGTGCACGAGCACGACCACCGTCCGTTGCTGCTCCGACAGCCGAGCCAGCGCAGGCATCAGACCTGGCTCGACATCGGGGAAGCGGGTCTCAGGACGTCGGCGAGGCGTTTGGGGATAGGTCGTGAGAGAAATCGACGAGTCGCCGACTGCCCGACGCGGTAGAGATAGCCGACCGGATGATCGACCTCTGCCATCCGATCCCAGTGCTCCCACGCCCAGCTCAGCGCATCCACAGTGGCTTCACGACCGTCGACTGGCCCATACGTGGCGATCAGCGCCTGCAGCAGCGCCGGCTTCACTCGCTCGACGAACGTCTCGAAGCTGTCGAGGTCAGGCGGTCGGTGAAACACTCCCATCAACCGTACGACCCGCCAGCAAACAAAATCCGCGGCAGTGAGTTGTGTAAATGGACTCGTTACTGCTGGCACCGCAAGTGACGCCGAGCCGTCGCAGGCGGTCGGAATCGGATCCAGTTCCAAACCGGCTTGCGTAACCCGCACCCCCGGCGCAGACTGAGACTTGCCTCGGGTGAGTACCCGTGGAAGTGGACCCGGTTGCCTACCCGTAGGTAGGGGAACCGGGTTCTGCGCGTCAGAGCTCGATTATCGAGGTGCTGCCCGCGACCATCGGGCTCAAGACTTTCGAAGTCCACGTAGCCGACGTCACGCTCATTTCCGTAACTCTCTGAGCCAACGCGGACTCGGAGAAACGAGATGGACCGACGCTGTCACGTGTCCTACGATCTCTGCCGTGCAAGGTTCGTCCCGCGTACGAGGGGTAGCGAGCTGTGCCCGGCTTGGCGATGTCGATTCGCTCGACGTCACCGATGTCCGGAACCGCCTCTCGCAAGCGCTTGAGGAAGTGGGCCCGGTTGCCTGCCGGATGGCAGGGGAGCCGGGCCTGCGCCTTTCTGGCGCGAAACGATGTCTGCCCCCAGTGGCCATCAGCGACGAATCGAGGAGAGGCGCCTGGGACGTACATGCGCACGATACGCCGGCGTAGGCTCGATGGCAACCAAGCAGCCGTAGCGCTACACAAGATGGTGGCATCACCAACGAATCGGGAGAGGCGCCTGGGGGCGTACATGCGCACGATACGCCGGCGTAGCCTCGAGGGCAACCATGCAGCCGTACCCCTACACACCTGGATCGCTTGCGGACCTCCTCACGGCGACGACTGCTAGCGACCGACAAGCCGACCGAGCCTCCACAGCACGATTTACTCGATACGCAGGCCAGATATGGCCCGGGCGATGACCAGCTGCTGGATCTCGCTCGTGCCTTCGAAGATCGTGTGGATCTTGGCATCGCGATGCCAGCGCTCGACTGGGTACTCGCGGGTGTAGCCGTATCCGCCGAGGATCTGGATTGCATCTTCGGTGACCCGTACTGCGACTTCCGAGGCCTTGTACTTGCTCATCGAGCCTTCGCCGTTCTTGAAGCCGCCGTTGTGGGCCAGCCAGGCGGCGCGCCAGATCAGCAGCCGGGCGGCGTCGATCTCGACGGCCATGTTGGCGAGCTTGAAGGCGATGGCCTGGTGCATGACGATCGGCTTGCCGAACGCCTTGCGCTCCTTGGCGTAGTCGAGCGCGAACTCGTAGGCGGCGCGTGCAATCCCGAGCGCCTGCGCGCCGACGGCCGGGCGGGTGGCTTCGAACGTCGTCATCGCCGGCTGCTTCTCGCCGCTGTGGCCCATCTCGCGGGCTCGGGCCAACTTGGCGTCGAGCTTCTCCTTGCCGCCCAGCAAGCAGCGACCCGGAACACGGCAATCGTCGAGCACGACCTCGGCGGTGTGCGACGCACGGATGCCGTGCTTCTTGTACTTCTGGCCCATGCTCAACCCTTTGGTGCCGGGCGGGACGATGAACGACGCCTGGCCGCGGCCCTTCAGTTCGGGGTCAACGGCTGCGACGACGACGTGGATGTCGGCAATGCCGCCATTGGTGATCCACGCCTTCGTGCCGTTCAGCACCCATTCATCGGTGGCCTCGTCGTACACGGCCCGGGTGCGCAACGACGAGACGTCGGAGCCGGCGTCGGGCTCGCTGACGCAGAACGCACCGAGCTGGATCTTGTTGGCGTCGCCGTAGCACTGCGGGATCCACTCCATCACTTGCTCGGGGGTGCCGTTGCCGCTGATGCCGGCAGCAGCCAGCGCCGATCCCATGATCGCCATGCCGATGCCGGCGTCGCCCCAGAACAGCTCCTCGATCGCCACGGGCAACGTGAGGCCCGTCGGGTCGCCGAAGCTGTTCATCAGGAACTCCCAGCCGTACAGGCCGATCTCGGCCGCCTGCTCGACGATCGGGTAGGGGAACTCCTCGCGTTCATCCCATTCGTGACCTGCGGGGCGAATCACATCCTCGGCGAAGTCGTGCACCCACTTCTGGATTTGCAGTTGGTCTTCGTTGAGCGCAAAGTCAGCCATGATCACTCCCGGTCCAGCAATGTTACCTGCGGGTAACTATACCGCCGGGTAACCGCCGACTGTCAAGCAGAAATCGGCGGGGCTGCTAGCTCCGGGGGATGGACAGCAGCGCCGGAGCGATCGTCTCGTAGATCAACTTGGCGCCGGGTTTGTACACGTGCACCCCATCCCAGCGGTAGCCGAGGTCCGTCGAGATCGCCGGGTCGTTGCACCACTGCGTCGGGCCACTGACGAAGGTGACGTTGGCGGGATCGGCGGCAGCGACCTGGCGCAACAGCTGGTTCAAGTGAGCCACGCGCGGCATCGTCTGCGCGTTCAGGCAGCGCCGGCACACCCGCCCCCTTGACGTCCTTCGGCCGCATGCACGGCACCTCCAGCAACGCCACCTTCGAACCTGCCGCGCGGAGCGCGGCCACACCGGACCCGAGGTTTTCGATGAACCGCTGGTCGGCGGCCGGGGTTCCGAAGGCGATCACGTGTCCTGCGACCTCGACGTCGAACACATCCCATGCGCCCAACACGACCAGAGCGATCTGTGCCTTGGCCTTGCCGGCCGCCTTGCCCCACTTGTCGGCCCAGCCGCCACAGTCGGCAAACGTCCGGTTGAAGCTGGTGCGTGCCGAGCGCACCGTGCCGTCGTCGTAGACGCTGCAGCCCTCGACGGACCCGTCGCTGATCGTGAACGCGCTTTCGATCCCCGTCGGCAGGTTGATCGCCAGCGCATGCGCCTGCGAATCGCCGACGATCACCATGCGCGCCGGGCCGGGCGGCTGCACAGGAGCGACCGTCACGACCGCGGTCGTGGGCGCGGCGCTGGCGCCGGGTAGAACGACGGCACTTGCCGCCGTCGAGGTGGGCGCGGCTGCGACGGCGACCGCTCCGGGGGCCAACGGTTGCACCTTGGAGAGATCGATCGCCACGTCGGCACCGCCTGCGGCGCGATCGAACCGCTGCACTCGCGCGTAGTACATCGATAGCGAGGCGAGCGAGCACCGCACCGACGACCCCGGCAGCAATCGTGCGTGTCGACCAGTCGGGGTTGCGCGGCCGTTCGAACCACCGTTGCAATGCCCCTTTCCGGATCGGTGTCTCGATGTAGAGGTACGAGAACTCCGAGACGACGATGGTCAGCGACATCGCCATGATGAACCTGGTCCACGAACCGACATAGGCGCCGCAGAGCACCGAGATCGGCCAACTCCACAGGTACACCCCGTACGAGCGCTTGCCCAGGGCGACGAGGGCAGGGGCAGAGAAGAACGTGCGAGTGACCACGGCGGCCGGGTGTACGACCGTTGCCACTACCACGAGGGAGAGGATCGACACCGCCGCCAACTGCCAGCGGTACATCGACCGATCAGTGAGATGAGCGGTCGTGAAGGCGTAGGCGAGCAAGGCCGTCGCGCCGAGACCGGCGACGTTCAACATCACCCCAGTGCGACCCGGCGCGGTCGATCGTGCGCGCCACGGGCGCCACAAGAAGGCCGCCCCTGCGCCGAGCAGCAGGCCGCTCGATCGCGTGAGGGTCGACAGGTACAAGAAGTTGGTGCGATCCGATGTCAGCGCGGTGGGAGACGCCAACCACCAGGTGATCACCATCACCACGCCGGCGGCGAGCAGGATCGCCCGCCCGACGTGGGCGGGTCGCTTGCTGTTGCGAGTGATCAGCACGAACGCCAGAGGCCACACGAGGTACCACTGCTCTTCGACGGCCAGGCTCCACAGGTGACGCAGCGGGGAGAAGTTGCCGAAGTACTGCGCTCCCCCGAAGATCTGTCCCCAGTTGGCGAAGTAGAAGATGCCCGGCAGGAGGTCGCGATGCAGGTCGGACTGTTGCTGCGCAGTGCCCAGCAACGCCACCCAGATCCCGATGACGATGAGCACGCTGAACAGCGCAGGCAGCAACCGTCGGGCCCTTCGCAGCCAGAACTGGCGCAGATGCACCCGCGCAGTGCGCTCGCGCTCCTCGATCAGCAGCGACGTGATGAGGAAGCCGGAGACGACGAAGAACACCTCGACGCCGAGAAAGCCACCGTGCATCCATCCGAACCCGGCGTGGTAGAAGATGACGGCAACCACCGAGATCGCCCGCAGCCCGTCGAGGCCGGGCTGGTACCCCATGGGCTTCGCCGGGCGACGGGTGGGTAGCGAATCCGACCGCCAACGAGTCTCGAAATCGGCAAGACGATCGAGGGCGCGGTGTTCCAGGATGTCAGTCATTGATCTCGACATTCTCGCAGCCGTCGGCAGCAACGACTGACATTCGGGTCTGGCGACTCCACGTCACAGCCAGACCCATCGCCACGACGCACAACAGCGAGCCGGCCACATAGGGGCTCCAGATGCCGACCCGGTCGAACATCGCCCCGGCCGCCGGTGGGCCCAGCACTCGACCCACAGCGTTGGCCGACTGCTGGTATCCCAAGGCCTCGCCGCGGCGATCTGCCGGCGCGTGCTGCGTGACCAATGAGGTGAGCGACGGCGAGGCGACTCCCTGCCCGACTGCCAGCAGCAGCAGGGCGATGATCAACACCGGCCACACCTTGGCGATCGCCGTCACCGCCAAACCGGCGATCAGCAAGACGAGTCCGACCTCGAACAGTCGTTGCGTGGTGAAACGCTCGACCAGCCTGCCGTAGCCCCCACCTTGGATCGCGACCAGCACCAGTCCGACGCCGAGGAAGACCGCCGCAGAAGACGCCTCGGTGAGGCCGAAGCGGCGATCGCCGAACAACGAGAACGTCGCCTCGAACGCCGTGAACGCGACCACCGTGATGAATCCGATGATGGCGAGGTGACGCAGGATCGGCGACATCGACGTCTTCGCGTCGGCGCGGCGAACGCGGTCGTGGGGATGGCGGGTCTCGGGCAGCCGAACCATCGCTGCGATGGCGTTGATGCTGGCCAGCACACCGGCGACGTAGAACGGCACATGAGGGCCACCGAGGGCGGCCAGACCGCCGATGGCTGGGCCGAGCACGAAGCCGATGCCGAATGCCGCGCCGAGCATGCCGATGAGCGCTGGTCGCTGCTCCTCCGGGGCGATGTCGGCGACTGCTGCTTGGGCAACCGACAAACTGCCGCCCGACGCGCCGTCGACGATTCGGCCGGCGAACAGCACCCACAGCACACCCGCTGCTCCGGTGATGAAGCTCCCGACCGCCGTGCCGATGAGCGAGATGACGATCACCGGCTTGCGGCCGATGTGATCCGACAATCGCCCGAGCAATGGCGCACACAACAGTTGGGCCAGCGAAAACGAGGCGAACAACAAGCCGACGGTGAGACCTGACGCCCCGAAGCGTTCGGCATAGCGACCGAGGATCGGCACGATGATGCCGAATCCGATGAGGTCGAGCGCAACCGTCGTCCAAATCGTCCAGTACCCCTTGGGCACTGGAGGGCGCTCTCGCTTTGCCACGACTCCCCGTTTTATCTGATGGATGGCAGTTGGCAGCACCAGGGTCGCGAGGGGAGCGGCAAAATGGGCAAAGCCCCGCCACGACGGGGAGACGTGACGGGGCTAGGTCGGTGGGCCGCGGCGGCGTGCGGGGTTCACGCCCTGCGGCCGCGCCAGTCGGGTCGCCCAGAGAACTGCGGACGGGAATCGACGCCGTAGCGCGGGGCGAGTGCAGCACTCACGAGTAGGCCGAGCAGAATCACAGCTGCCATGATGAATCATCTCCTTGAATCGAAGTTGTACGTTAGTATCGTCCCGTGCGATCAATAAGAGAAATAGATAAAAATGCTGAAATCAATCGGTGAATTCGATCTACCTCTCGGGGTCGAAGTGCGACATCTCATGGCGCTGGAAGCGGTCGCCCAGACCGGCTCGTTCTCCCAGGCCGCGACCCGCCTCGGATACGCGCAGAGCGCCATCTCCCAGCAGATCTCGACGTTGGAAAAGGCCGTCGGCCACCGCCTCGTCGATCGACCCGGCGGCCCACGTTCGGTGTCACTGACGGAGGCCGGCAAGGTGTTGCTCGAGCACGCCGGTCATATCATCGCCCGCCTCGCCGCAGCGAAGGCCGACCTCGACGCGATGGCTGCCGGCGATGCCGGTGTGCTGCGAGTCGGCACGTTCCAGTCAGCCAGCAACCGACTGCTGCCGCCGACGCTTGCACTGTTCCGCACCTCGTGGCCCGACATCAACATCGAGTTGCGCAACGAACCGATCATCAGCAACGTCGAGGGCTTGATCCGCGCCGGTCAGGCCGACCTGGCGTTCGCCGACGTGGCTGCCCTCGACGACTCGTACGCGATGGTCGAACTGATCCGCGATCCGCAGGTACTGATCACGGCCCCTGATCACCCCCTGGCGCAATCGGACACCATCGATCTCGCCCAGCTCTCCGAGGTGCCGATGATCTCGATGCCGGTCGGCGACCCGTGCGCGATGAGTGTGGCCCGGGCTCTCGAGCGCGTCGGCGCCGAGCCCCACATCGTGTTTCGCAGCGACGACAACCTCACGACGCAACGACTGGTCGCGATCGGGCTGGGCGTGGCCATCGTGCCGTTGCTCACCGTCGAGCGATCGATCCCGGATGCGCGTGTCGCCATCCGCGGGCTGAACGCCAACCTCGATCGCCAGATCGGCATCATCTGGCATCCCGATCGGTTGCAGTCACGTGCTGCCGAAGCCTTCATCCAAACCGCCATGCACATCAGCAGCGACGTCGACATGCCCGGTGTCCCGTCGATGTCGTCCACCGCCTGACGCCGTCCGAGCCCCGTCGGGCGCGATTCCGGTACTGGAGATACTCACCCCGCCCCCGATGAAACTGGTCGGGCGCGGTCAGCGGCGGAGGGTGGTGCCGGCTTTGGTGGTCTCGACGGTCCAGCCGGCGGCCTGCAACTCGGCACGGATGCGCGTCTGCTGTGGCGAAGTCCTTGGCCCCGCGGGCCGCGTCGAGCGCAGCCGCCTTGGCGGCATCTTCGTCGGGCACCTCGCCACCGGAGTTGAGCACGAGACCGAACGCCGTGCAGATCTGGTGGACCGCGGCGACGAGCGACGATGCGACGGGATCACCCGAATCGAGCGCCGCGTTGGCCCGGCGTACCGTGTCGAACAGCAGCGCCGTCGCACCGGGAGTGTCGAGGTCGTCGTCCATGCGCTCGCGGAACTTGGCCAACACCTCGGGATCGGCATCGGCCGCAGCGCAGACCGGCGGTGCGCGAAGCGAACGAGTCGAGGCCGGCGAGCGCGTTGACGGACGCGTCGATGTTGTCTTGACCCACCGACACCGGGCCGCGGTAGTGCGACTGCAACAAGAGCATCCGATACGCCCTCGGGTCGTAGTGATCCATCAGGTCGAGCAGGTTGTCGACGTTGCCGAGGCTCTTCGACATCTTCTCGCCCTCGGCGTCGACGACGAACCCGTTGTGCATCCAATGGTTGGCAAACCGCTTGCCCAAGGCGACGGCTTGGGCACGTTCGTTCTCGTGATGCGGGAACTTGAGATCCATCCCACCGCAGTGGAGGTCGAAGCCCTCACCGAGGATGTCGAGGCTCATCACCACGCATTCGCTGTGCCAGCCGGGCCTCCCGTCGCCCCACGGCGACGGCCACGACGGCTCGCCCGGCTTGGCCAACTTCCACAGCACGAAGTCGGCGGGATGGCGCTTGTTCTCGGCGCCGAACACCTCGCGGTCACCGCCGCCTTCGATCATGTCGGCGAGGTGCTGGTTGACGAGGAGCCCGTAGTCCTCCACCGACTCGACGTTGAGGTACACGCCATCGTCGGTGACATACCCGCGGCCGATATCGACGAGCTGCCCGATCATCGTCACCATCTGCTCGACGTACTCGGTGGCGTGAGGCACATCGGTCGGCCGGGCAACGCCGAGCTTGCCCATGGCCTCGAACCACACCGACTCGCATTTCGACGTGATGTCCTGCCACGGCCGGTTCTCGTTGTTCGCCCGGTTGATGATCGAATCGTCGATATCGGTGATGTTGCTGACCAGGCGCACGTGCAGACCCGTCCACTCGAGGTAACGACGCAACACGTCGTAGACCAGCGTCGCTCGACCATGGCCGAGGTGCGGCGGGCCGTACACCGTCGGGCCACACAAGTAGATGCTCACCGTGCCGGGCTCGCGCATGGCGAGCTCACGTACCTCTCGGGTGGCGGTGTCGTACAGGTGCAGCATGGGCCGCCAGCCTACGTGTCGGCGACAGCCAGCCCCCGGATGAATTCCCCGTGCAGATCGAACGCCGCAACCGCGCCGATCACGATCGTCGCCGGTGACTCGACCACGACATGGCCAAGCTCCGACAACGTGCAACGCACGACGTGTTGCTCGATCGAGGTGGCATGACGGATCGCCGCGACCGGTGTGTCGACGGCAAGGCCGCCCTCCATCAACGCCGCGGCGATCACGCTGCGTTGGGCGACCCCCATCAACACCACGATCGTGCCTCCGGCCTGAGCGAGTGCGTGCCAGTTGACCGCGGTCTCGCCGTGTTGACGGTGTCCCGTGACGACGGTGAACGACGCGCTGACGCCGCGATGCGTCACGGGGATGCCGGCGGCGGCAGGCGCGGCGATCACCGACGAGACACCGGGGACGACCTCGAAGGCAAGCCCGGCGCGAGTGAGCGCCAGCGCCTCTTCGCCGCCCCGCCCGAACACGAACGGGTCGCCGCCCTTCAGCCGCACGATCTCCCGGCCGCTGCCGCCGAGTTGCACCAACAACTCGTTGATCAGTTCCTGCGGCACGGGTGCGCCGGGACGTTTGCCGACATCGACCAGTTCGGCATCGGGTCGAGCAAGTGCCAGCACACCTGTGCCGACCAACGCATCGTGGACGACCACGTCGGCTCGCTGCAACCGGTGCAAGCCGCGCACGGTCAGCAGCTCCGGGTCGCCCGGCCCGGCGCCGACCAAGGAGATCATGCGGCCACCGTGATCATCACTGCCCCTGCGGTGGTGTTGGTGGCCTCGTCGATCAGGATCAACCGCCCGCCTTCGTGACTGATCTCGTAGGGCGAGGCAACGATCGGCTCACTCAACGACAGACGCACCATGGCGAGATCGTTCAGTTCGATCTGATCGGCAGCAACGGGCTCCAGGGTGTGCAGGTCGTGGCGATACTCCACCGCGTCGACGACCGCACGGCCGACGCGCGTGCCGTGCTTGAACCAGTATCGCGACCCTTCGCGCAACGGCTGGTCGATCATCCAGCACACATGCCCGCACACGACTTCGGTCGCGGCGGCGACGCCGACCACCAGCACGTCACCACGGGCGACGTCGATGTTGTCGTGCAGCGACACCGTGATTGCCTGGCCGGCCGCGGCGACCGGCACCTCGCGCCCGAACCGCTGAATGCCCGACACCGTGCTGGTGCGACCGCTCGGCAGCACGGTGACCGGTTCGCCGACACGCAGACCACCGCCGGCCAGCCGACCGGCGAACCCGCGGAAGTCGGAGCCCTGCGGACGGATGACTCGCTGCACGTCGAGGCGCGCCGGCACCTCGGCGAGGTTCGAGTCGTCGAAGGTCTCGAGCCAGTCGAGCAGGGTAGGGCCTTGGTACCACGGCGAATGAGGTGACAGCGTCACCACGTTGTCACCGTGCAAGGCACTGATGGGGAAAGCCACCACCGTCACGGGCGTCGGCAGCGCTTCCACATACCCGGCGAGGTCCTTGGCGACGGAGTCGAACTCACCCTCATCCCACTCCACGAGATCCATCTTGTTGACAGCGAGTGCGATCGCCTTCACGCCGAGCAACGAGGCGATGAAGGCGTGGCGGCGGGTCTGCTCGAGCACGCCGTGACGGGCATCGACCAACACGATTGCGACATCGGCAGTGGAGGCACCCGTCACCATGTTTCGGGTGTACTGCGCGTGCCCTGGTGTGTCAGCGACGATGAAGCTGCGGTTCGGTGTGGCGAAGTAGCGATGGGCGACGTCGATGGTGATGCCCTGCTCGCGCTCGGCTCGCAAGCCATCGGTCAGCAATGCCAGGTTGCGCTCGCCGTCGCCGTACCTCCGGCTGGCCTTGTCGACCGCAGCGAGCTGATCCTCGAACACGGTCTTGGTGTCGTGCAGCAACCGACCGATCAACGTGCTCTTGCCGTCATCGACGCTGCCGGCGGTGGCGATCCGAAGCGTGGCGATGCGTGGAGGTGCGGTGCGCAGCGGGTTCTCGTTGCTCATCAGAAGTAGCCCTCTCGTTTGCGGTCTTCCATGGCGGATTCACTGAACGTGTCGTCGGCGCGAGTCGCGCCGCGCTCGGTGATGCGTGCAGCCGACACCTCGGCGATCACCTCGTCGATGGTCGCGGCCGTCGACCGAACTGCACCCGTGCAGCTGGCGTCACCAACGGTTCGGTAGCGAACGGTCTCGATCGACGCCTCTTCGCCGGGCTCGAGCACGACGGGCCCGCCAACGGCGAGCAACATGCCGTCGCGAGCGACGACTTCGCGTTGATGGGAGTAGTAGATGCCGGGCAGCGGAATCTGCTCGGCGGCGACGAACTGCCAGATGTCGAGCTCGGTCCAGTTGCTCAGCGGGAAGGCGCGGAGCTGCTCGCCCTTGCGGATGCGGGCGTTCAAGACATCCCACGGCTCGGGCCGCTGGTTGCGCGGGTCCCACCGACCGTGCCGGTCACGGAACGACAGGATGCGCTCCTTGGCGCGAGCCTTGTCTTCATCGCGCCGCCCGCCACCGAATGCCGCATCGAAGCCGTGCTCGGCGAGCGCGTCGAGCAACGTGACCGACTGCAACCGGTTGCGGCTGGCCCGCGGGCCCGGGTCTTCGACGACCCTGCCGGCATCGATCGAGTCCTGCACGCTGGCGACCACCAAGCGGGCGCCGACGCGACGCACGAACTCGTCGCGGTACTCGATGACCTCGGGGAAGTTGTGGCCGGTGTCGACGTGCATCACCGGAAACGGCAACCGGGCGGGGGCAAACGCCAGGACAGCGAGGTGCAGCAACACTGCGGAGTCCTTGCCACCGCTGAACAGCAACACCGGGCTCTCGCATTCCGTGGCCACCTCGCGGATGATCGTGACCGCCTCGTCGGCCAACGACTCGAGGTGCGGGCTGGCCGTCGTGTTCATACGTGCAACCCGCATTCGGTCTTGGCGTTGCCGGCCCACCGTCCACCGCGGCGATCTTCGCCTTCGGCGACTGGGCGGGTGCACGGCCAACAGCCGATCGACGGATACCCACGAGCGCTCAGAGGATTGGCCGGGAGTTGATTGATCTCGGCGTAGAGCGACATGTCGTCGTCGGTCCACGCTGCGAGCGGGTTGATCTTGACGAGGTGACGATTGATGTCGTACGACACGACGGGCGCATTGGCACGGGTCGGGCCGTCGACGCGGCGCACACCCGTGACCCACGCCGCCTTGCCCTCCAGCGAGCGGTTCAGCGGCTCGACCTTTCGGACAGCGCAGCACGCTTCGACGTCGGTCTGCCACCGGTTGTCGCGTTGGATCTCGGGCTGCGGCGTGACGACTCGCAGGTTGATGCCGAATCGTTTCTGCATCTCTTCGACCAGCCACCACGTCTCGGCGAACAGGTACTGGGTGTCGAGCAACACGATGTCGGCCGCCGGGTCGGCGCTGACGGCGAGGTGCACGAGCACGGCATCTTCGAAGCTCGAGGTGATCGCCACGTTCTCGACTCCGTAGGTGTCGAACGCCCAGCGGAACACCTCCGCGGGGTGCATCTGCTCGACGTTGTCGGGGGTTCGGAGCAGGCTCATTCGGGCATCCTACCTAATTACGACTAATTCGATCAAGATTATGATGATTCAGGCGTTGCTAGCCTGCCGGAGTGGCGTTCGACTACCCGATCATGCTCGATCTCACCGGCGTGCCGGTGCTGGTGGTCGGAGGTGGGAGGGTAGCCCTGCGAAAGATCGAAGGCCTGCTCAGCGCCCATGCCGACGTCATAGTCGTCGCACCCGCCGTGGTCGACGGCATCGGCGAACTGGGGGTGCGCATCGTCGTCCGCGGCTACGAATCCGCCGACCTCGACGGCGTCCGGCTGGTGATCACCGCCACTGACGACTCCGATGTCAACAGGCGTGTGTCGACCGAGGCCACCGATCGGGGCATCTGGGTGAACTCCGCTGACGATCCGGCCAACTGCACCTTCACCCTGCCTGCCGTGGCCCGCGATGGTGCGGTCACGGTCGCGGTCGGCACCGGCGGCGCCAGCCCGGCGCTGGCATCACACCTGCGTGCCGAGCTGCAGCAGTGGCTGGTCGAGATCGGTGCCGCCGACGCGGCGGTCGCCCTGGCCGAACAACGCAGCGAGCTCCGCGCCAACGGCGTGTCGACCGAGTCGATCGACTGGACTCATCGGGTGCGCGCAGTCCTCCACCGGCGGCGTGAGGCGCAGCCGTCAGCTTCCGAGCACGGCAAAGCCGAGTGAGCGGGCTGCCTGTGCCTGGCGAAGATCGAACGTGACGAACGGTAACGACGGGATCGCCAGGCGTTGGGCGCTCGCCAATTGGATCGCGTCGAGCGATCGAACGCCGAGCTGCTCACCAATCTGCGCCGCCGAGCGGCACACCGCCTCGTCGGCGGCGACGAGTGCCATTGCTTCGAGGTCGGCGGCGAACTGTTGCTTGGCCTCTCGCAGCTCAGCCCCCCTCAGCTGACGGGCAAGGCTGCGTCGAACCTCGACATACGTCACCCAGCTGGTCACCAGAACAGGATCGCTGCTGAGAAGACGTTCGGCGACCGACGAGTCAGGCTCGACGAAGTAGCTCTTCAGTAACGCACTCGAGTCGACGTAGTCGTCATCGGGACGGTCAGTCGCCGCGATCGCCATCGAGGACATCGACGATCGGTTCCATCGATCGAAACCGCTTCCTGGCCCCGAGTGCCCTCGGTTTCATGGCAGGCGTGATCCAGCCCTCGGCAACCCCTTCGGCGAGTCGATCGCCGCCACCCGGGAGCGGCACGAGCAACACCTTCGGACGACCTCGATCGGTGATGGTGATCGTCTGCCCTCGTTCGGCCCGGTCCAGGTAGTCGGAGAGATGTTGTTTCAACTCACGGACGCCAACTTCCATGTGTCCACATTATCTTCAATGTGGACACATGGCCGGGGAATCTCGAACTCTGCCGCAGCCAGGTGGTCGGTAGCCTTGGCGCACCATGTCTGAGCACACGACGAACATCCCTGAGAAGCCGTCACTCGACGGCGTCGAGGCCCGCTGGATGCAGCGGTGGGAGGCCGATGGCACCTACCGCTTCGATCGCACAGCGACCCGTGACCAGGTATTCGCCATCGACACGCCGCCGCCGACCGCCAGTGGATCGCTGCACATCGGGCACGTCTTCAGCTACACACACACCGACACCATCGCCCGCTTTCACCGCATGCGCGGCCAGAGCGTGTTCTATCCGATCGGTTGGGACGACAACGGCCTGGCAACCGAGCGTCGGGTGCAGAACGTCACCGGCGTGCGCTGCGACCCGACCCTGCCGTTCGATCCCGACTTCGCTGCGCCCTTCAACGGAAACGTGCCGAAGGACCATCGAGCCATCCCGGTCAGCCGGCCCAACTTCGTCAGCCTCTGCCACGGCGTGATCCACGACGACGAGGTGGTCTTCGAGCAACTGGTGCGCCGCCTTGGCATCTCCATCGACTGGTCATTCCTCTATACGACTGTCGGTCCCCGCGCCCAGCGGGTCAGCCAGCTGGCGTTCCTGCACAACCTGGCACGGGGCGAGGCGTACCAGCAGGATGCTCCGACGCTGTACGACATCGACGAGCGCACCGCGGTCGCCCAGGCCGAGATGGAAGACCGGGATGTGCCCGGCGCGTATCACAAGCTGGCCTTCCATCGCAGCGACGGCGCCGGCGACCTGTTGATCGACACGACTCGACCCGAGCTGTTGGCCAGTTGCGTGGCAATGGTCGCCCATCCCGACGACGCTCGCTACCAGCCGCTGTTCGGCTCTACCGTTCGCACTCCGCTCTTCGAGGTCGAGGTGCCAGTGCTGGCCCACCACCTGGCCGAGCCCGACAAGGGCACCGGCATCGCCATGATCTGCACGTTCGGCGACACCACCGACGTCACGTGGTGGCGCGAGCTCAACCTTCAGTCGCGCGCCCTCATCGGCTTCGACGGCCGGATGGCGATCGAGACGCCGGAGTGGATCACCGAGCCGGCCGGTAGGGCCGCCTACGAGCAGGTCTCCGGCTTGGCCCCGAAGCAGGCGCAACGCAAGATCGTCGAGCTGCTGATGGAGTCGGGTGAGATGATCGGCGAGCCGCGCCCGATCAGCCATCCGGTGAAGTTCTACGAACGAGGCTCCCGCCCGCTCGAGATCGTCGCGACTCGGCAGTGGTACATCCGCAACGGCGGCCGCGACGAGGCATTGCGCACAGCGCTGCTGGCACGCGGCGACGAGCTGACGTGGCATCCCGCCTACATGCACAACCGCTACCAGAACTGGGTCGGCGGCCTGAACGGCGACTGGTTGATCAGCCGGCAGCGCTTCTTCGGCGTCCCGATCCCGCTGTGGTACCGACTCGACGCTGACGGCAATCCGCTCTACGACGAGATCCTCACACCCGACGAGACGCAGTTGCCGATCGACCCGTCGGTGACGTGCCCAGCAGGGTTCACTGAAGATCAGCGCGGCAAGCCGGATGGCTTCATCGGTGACCCCGACGTGATGGATACGTGGGCCACGTCGTCGATGACGCCCCACATCGCCGGCGGGTGGGTTGATGACCCCGATCTGTTCGCTCGTGTGTTTCCCATGGACATGCGCCCGCAAGCACACGACATCATTCGCACCTGGCTGTTCGGCAGCGTGGTCCGCAGCCACCACGAGCACGGCTGCCTTCCGTGGTCGAATGCGGCGATCTCCGGATGGATCCTCGATCCCGACCGCAAGAAGATGTCGAAGAGCAAGGGCAACGTCGTCACGCCGATCAACCTCCTCGAGGAGTACGGCACCGACGCCGTCCGGTACTGGGCGGCTTCGGGGCGACCCGGCGTCGACACGGCTTTCGATGCCGGGCAGATGAAGATCGGCCGCAAGTTGTGCACCAAGCTGTTGAACGCAACCAAGTTCGTGCTCGGGTTCGGCGCTCCACCGGCCGACGCGATTCCCACGGCCGCGATCGACCGAGCGATGCTGGCCCGTCTCGCCGACGTCATCGACGAATCGACCCGGGCCCTCGACGAGTTCGACTACGCCAGGGCCCTGGAGCGCACCGAGGCGTTCTTCTGGTGGTTCTGCGACGACTACGTCGAACTGGTCAAGGGCCGCGCCTATGGCACGCAGGGCGACGACGCCGCACACTCGGCCCGCGCCGCGCTGCGCCAGGCACTCGACATCATCCACCGCCTGTTCGCCCCGTTCCTCCCCTTCGTCACCGAGGAAGTGTGGAGTTGGTGGCAGGAGGGCTCGGTCCACGCTACGTCGTGGCCCGACGCCGCACCCCTGGCCTCGCTCGGCGACGTCTCGTTGCTGACCCCCGTCAGCGAGGTGCTCGGCGCCGTTCGGCGGGCCAAGACCGAGGCCAAGCTCAGCCAGCGAGCAGCGGTCGAGGAACTGCTCGTCGAGGGCCCGGCGAACGCGTTGGCGGCCGTCGAGGCCTGCCGTACCGACCTCGCCGAGGCCGGGGGCGTCGCCGAATTCACCCTCTCGGAAGGCCCGGCGTTGCTGACGAACGTGCGTCTGGCCCCCTCGACGGATGCGAGAACGCCCCACTAGCCTTCTCGACGTGAAGTCGAGGGTTCGAGTTGTGGCGCTGCTCGTGGGCATTGCGGCGCTCTGGGTGACGGCCGCCGCATTGCCGTCCGTCGCCTCGGCGACGACACCGCCGTCCACCACGACCACAATCGTCGACGCACCGGTCGACGCCCCGATCGCCAGCACCTTTGCCGCGGCCGCCGAGGCGCTCGCCGCGGCCACCCGCGGCAGCAGCATTCAAGAAACACCAACACTGCCGCCACCACCCACCGAGGAGCCGACAACCACCGAGGTCGTGGCTCCGCCCGACACCGGCGTGCCGTACCTGTCGGGCATCGGGCGTCGAGTCGTCTACTCGAAGAACCAGATGCGCGTCTGGATCGTCGACAGCAACAACGTCACGGTGCGCACGTACCGGGTGTCGGGTCGCTTCGGCCAGCCGGACCCCGGCACCTACCACGTGTTCTCGCGCTCGGCGTACACCTGCAACATCGACCACCCGAACATCTGCATGAGGTTCATGGTTCGCTTTGCGCACGGTCCGCTGGGCGACAACATCGGCTTCCACGAGATCCCCAAGCGCGATGGGGTCCCGCTGCAGTCCGACGCCCAGCTGGGTCAGGCGCTGTCGGGCGGCTGCGTGCGCCAGGCCACCGCCGATGCGATGTACATGTGGGATTTCGCCGCAATCGGAACCACCGTGGTGGTCACCGACTAGAATCGGTCGATTCGGCGTCGCCCGATGGGATCGCGGTGCCGATCTGGGCGATGGTCGAGCGGGCGAGTGGTGGAGCGCGCAGCTCGCCTGCGTTGAACGCACCGAGCGCCAGAGCCCTCCACGCCCGGCGAACGTCCTCACGCCGTCCCGGCAACGTCGGCGCGGTCAGGCGGTAGACCAGGCGATCGTCACGCACATCGATCAGCCCGACGATCGGTCGCGTCGCCCGTGAGCGCCAACCCGGCCGACGGATCGTCGCGGAGCTTCCCACCGAGACGACGGGCGACCTCTTCCAACACACCGAGATCAGTGTCGCGGGCGACTTCCAGATCGAGGAGCGCGATGGCCGACTTCGACAGGTTGGCAACGCGCGCAACGTTGCCGTGGGCGACGTGCCAGACCTTGCCTTCGACGTCACGCAGCCGGACGGCGCGCAGCGTGATCCGCTCGACCTGGCCGGTGGCGTACCCGATGTCGACCGTGTCACCAAGGCCGTACTGATCCTCGGCGAGCACGAACAATCCGCCGATCACGTCGCGGATCAGGGTCTGGGCGCCGAAGGCGACGGCGCCACCGATCACGGTGGCGGTGGCAATGACCCCACCGATGTTCACACCGAGCTCACTGATGATCGTGATGACCGCCGTGCCCCAGACCACACCGACGACCGCCGACCGCAGCGCCGACGCCAAGGCGCGCTGCCGGGCATCGGCACGCGTGCGGTCGGTTCCCGGTAGCCCGATGGTTCGGCTCAGCAAGCGGCTCACCACGACGCGCAACACGATCGCGACCACGATCGCAACGACGATGATGGACAGAATTCGCAGCGGAGTCAGCAGGTGCAGTTCATCGAGTCGGTTGACCCAGGGAGGCCGCGACGTTGGCACGCTCCGACCATAGTCAACATCGTCGGTGGGGCGCTCTCCATCGCGACTGGCACGCCGCTAGCCTTGTCGACTCATGGCCGACGCGGAACCGACAGAGCCCAAGCCGGAACCGACGGAGCCGAGGAACCAGCCGTTCCATGGTCACCACAGTGCGGGGCAGCGGCTGGTGCTGGTGGTCAACTGCGTGATCGTCCTGCTGTGCCTGGCGGGTGCGGTCGGACTGTTGATCGGCAAGAACGCCGGAGAGAACGGCAAGAAGGTGGCGATCAACACGGGCACGACCCGTCCACCGGCGGGCCAGGGGCCGGACGTCACTGCGGCGCCGGGCCAGACCCTGCCCGGCGACACCGGTTCGCCGGAGGTCTTCCCCGAAGCGGATCCGGCAGCGATGAACTTCCTCGTGACCGGCGCCGACAACTCCACCGACAAGAGTTGCGTGCTCTTGGAAGACAAAGGCCCGCGCACCGGCGCGCGCAGTGACACGATCATGGTCATCCGCCTCGATCCGTCGACGAAGCGCTCCGCAGTCTTGTCGTTCCCCCGCGACCTGTGGGTCAAGATCCCCGGTCACGGAACGCAGCGGATCAACGGCGCATACCGGCGCAACGAGCCACAACTGCTGATCGACACGATCAAGGCCGAGTTCGACATCAACATCGATCACTTCATCCAGATCGACTTCTGCGCCTTCCAACGGCTCGTCAAGGCGATCGGCGGTGTCGGCGTTCCGCTGCCATACCCGGTCCGCGACGCCTCCACCGGACTCAATGTGCTCGAAGCGGGATGCCACACATTCGAAGGCGATGAAGCGTTGAAGTACGTGCGCTCACGACACTTCGAGTATCAGGACGAGCAAGGCAAGTGGCACGAGGACCCGTCATCGGATCTCGGTCGAATCGCCCGCCAGCAGGATTTCCTGCGGCGCACACTGACCGCGGCGCTGAAGAACGGCGTGTTGAAGCCGAAGATCATCAGCAGCCTGTATGCCTCGTATCGCGACGATCTCGTGATCGACACGGGCATGACCATCGACAAGATGATCGAGTTCGTCGGCGTCGTGCGCAAGGTCACGGCGTCGGCCATCCGCACCTACCAGATCGAAGCCACGAACAAGACGATCAGTGGCAACGCCGTCCTGATCTGGCACAAGGATTCGGCGAACATGAAAGCGATCCTCAACATCTTCCGCGGACTCGCGCCGCTGGCCGACGCGCCCGAGCAGCACGTCGACCCGGCCACGACACCGCCCGCGCCGACGACCACCGTGAAGTCGGCGGAGCCAACCGGTGAGCACCGCAGTGCCGGCGACTTCCGACACGACAGCAGTGGTCACGGGCGACACGGCGCCCCTGTCGAACGCACCGAAGACGGCCATCGTGCCGGACCCGGCGCTGGAGTGCTGACAGCGGGACCTCGGTCAGCGTTCGAGCACCGTAGCGAGCGCCTCGACGATCTGTGACGGGCCCGACACCGTCGCGACCCGGACGCCGCAGCGGCGGGCCAGGCTGAGCGCTTCGTCGCAATCCTGGTCCGGTGCGACGATCACCAGCTCCGGCAACGCTGCGGCCGCGGCGGGAGCGTCGCCGTCGACCGTCGCCCGACAGTCGCTGAGCAGGATCACGATCTTGCGGGATGCCCGGCTGCGCCCCAACTGATCGCCCGCCGCACGCAAGGCGCCGGCCAGATCGGTCGTACCGTGCCCGCGCAGCGCCAGCAGATCGGTGACCACCTGCGTGCTCGGCTTGTCGGCATCCTGACTCTTCACTGCGATCACGTCGTGGCCGAAGGCAAGCACGCTGTAGCTGCGCGGCGAGCGCATGGCCACTGCCGCACCAGCGATGGCGGCAGTCGCGAGCGGTGATCCTCCCATCGAGCCGCTGCGGTCGACCACCAGGCACAGCGCCGTGTCGGGCGTCGCCCACGCCCTGATGCGGAGGCGCTCGGCGTCGACCGCGGCGCCACCGGCGATCGATTCGGCGATCGCGTCGAAGCTGGCATCGAGATCGAGGTCACCTCCGTCTGGTCGGTACGGCTGGCCGATGAGCTTGCCGACACCACGGCGAGATGGCCGGACCGCGGCGGGCGACGATCCAAGAACAGCTGCGCCGCCAACTGCGTGGCCTTGTCGCGGAGCCGCTGGTCGGTCGCCGCGGTCAGGTCGGCCAGCAGGGCCAGAGTTGCGTCGGGATCGTCGACGAGTCCCTGCTGCACCTCGGCATCGTCGAGCTCGCCGACGTCGGGCGACATCTGTTGGAAGCGCGGGTTGCGGGCAAGCTCGCGACGCGAGGTCGTCCGCCGGCGCGATTGGGCGATTGCGCCGTCGGCCTGGGCGGCTTCCTGTGCTACCAGGCTCGGCGCGCGGCCCCGTCCGGGGCTGCCACTTTTCCCGATTCGTCCGGCTGCCCCGTCGAAGACCCGGCACCACAGCTCGGTGACGATCGACTCGGCACTCCGGGACACGCCCTCGCGTAGACGCAATCGACCCGACAAGGCGACGATCGCGCTCGTCGAGCCCGACATCGAACGCCGTCGTCGTGGAGTGCCGCAGCGGCGCCAGCGACGCTGCCACCGCGGCGATGTCGATGGCCCCGCGCACCGACGAGCCGATGCGCACGTCGGGATGGGTTCGCGTGCGAGGCGAACGACTTCGACCACGTTGGCGAGCCACGCCGGTTCGGGCGCCGGGTCGGTCGACCTGACGACGATTGCCTGCTCGTCTGGGGCCGATTGGTAGTCGACCGACAACCGGCACACACGGTCGTAGACCGCGCTGCTGATCCGTGCCGTGCCGATGACGTCGAAGGGGTTCATCGCTGCCACCAACCGGAACCCGGGCTCGGCCGCCACTCTGCCGAGGCGCGGCACATGCAACTCGCGCTCGCTCATCACGGTGATCAGCACGTTGAGCGTCTCTTCCGGAATGCGATTGATCTCTTCGATGTACAGCAACGAGCCGTCGCGCATGGCCGACACCAGCGGGCCATCGACGAACACGTCGGGGTCGTAGCCATCGGCCAACACCCTGGCGGGATCGAAATGGCCGACCAGACGAGCCGGTGTCAGCTCGGCGTTGCCCTCGACGAACTCGAAGCCGAAGCCCAGCTCATCGGCAACCGCCCGCAGCAAGGTGCTCTTGCCGGTGCCCGGCGGGCCCTCGAGCAGCACATGACGATCCGCGGCCAACGCGGCAACGACCAACTCGACTTCTCGCTCACGCCCGACAACGCGGCCCAACACCCGCTCGACCAGCGCAGCGGCGTCAGCCATGGTTCACTCGTACACCAGCACGCCGCGGATGTTCTTGCCCGCGTTCATGTCCGCGTAGCCGTCGTTGATGCCCTCGAGCGGGTACGTGCGAGTGACCAGCCCGTCGAGATCGAGTTGGCCCTGCGTGAACAGCTCCATCAACATCGGGATGTCTTTGCGCATGTTGGCCGAGCCGAACAGCGACCCGATCAGCTGCTTCTCCTGCAGGGTCAACAACGCAGCGGGAATCGAGATCGCCTGCTCTGACGTCGGGTGGATGTTGGTGATGACGATCTTGCTGCCCTTGCTGGCCAGCCAGAAGGCCTGACCCAGCGCCTCGCCGTTGCCGACGCCCATGGTCATGATGACCTTGTTGAAGCCACGGTTCCAGGTGCTGCTGGCCAGGTCGCCGAGCGCATCGTTGATCGACGCGTACGTGTGCGTGGCACCGAACTCCATGGCCTTCTCGCGCTTGAACTCGACAGGATCGATCGCCGCGATCACCCGCGCTCCCGCCAGCTTGGCGCCCTGGATCGCGTTGGAGCCGATGCCGCCGGCGCCGACGACTGCGACCATGTCGCCGGGTTGCACCTGGGCCGCGTACACGGCCGAGCCCCAACCGGTGACCACGCCGCAGCCCAGCAGGCAGGCGCGATCGAGTGGCCATTCCTTTTCGATCTTCACACAACTGGCCTCGTTGGTGACCGTGTGGTGGGCGAACGTGCCGAGCCCGCCGATCGCCAACTTGAGATCCTGCCCACGGGCGTGATGGCGGCTCGTGCCGTCCGACAGCTGCAACCCTGTGGCAGTGGTTGCACCGAGATCACACAGGTTCGAGTGGCCCGACGCACAGCTCGGGCACTTGCCGCACGCCGGCAAGAAGGAGAACACGACATGGTCGCCGACCTGGAGCGATGTGACCCCGGGGCCGACCTCCATGACGACGCCGGCACCCTCGTGGCCGCCGATGCACGGCGGCTCGCCGGTGACGCCCGCCAGATCGCCCGTGACGATGTGCTCGTCGCTGTGGCACATCCCGCTGGCGGCCAACTTCACCAGCACTTCGCCGGCCTTCGGTGGGTCGAGGTCGATCTCCTCCACGCTCCACGGCGTGTTCCGCTCCCACAGGATCGCAGCCTTCGTCTTCACAGCAAACCCCCATGTCGTACGTGTGTGCCGCCGACCATAGCGGCAGGATGCATTCACACAGCATCCGTGAGAGACCCGAAATCGGTGCGCTCGTTGCGGCGCGTCAGTCCTCGCTGCCGGAGATCTGCAACGAGAGCTGATGAGGTGGCAGCGCGTCGCCGACGAGATGCAAGACCTGCACGGCGCGTGTCATTGCCACGTACAACAGCCGCGCACCGAGAGCCGACCCGTCGAAGATCTGGTGGGCGTTGACCACGACGACGCCATCGAACTCGAGCCCCTTCACGGCCTCGGCGGTGAACACCGGCACATCACCATGGGCCAGATCATGCACATGGTCGACCATTCGCAGGTCATGTGCAGCCAGCGACTCGGCGATTGCCGCGTGCAGAGCCGCGGGCGCCACCACCCCGGTGTTGTGATGTCGATGTCGCACCGCGGTGACCTCAGAGGCGACCGCCTCGAACAGCGCTGAGGGGTCGACCACACGCACGACCGGTGCCGTGCCTTCGAGCCGAACGCTGCGGCTCGGCTCGCTGGAGACGTCGGTGTAGGGCAGCAGCCGGTTGGCTGCGTCGAGGATCGGGCCCGGCACGCGATACCCGATCGTCAGCACGGCGACCTCGGCTGCAGTCGCCCGGATGTGGCCCAGTGCTTGCCCCCAGTCCTGCTGGCCGGCCGGAGTCGTGGACTGGGCGAGATCTCCCAAGATCGTCATCGACCCCTGTGGGCTACGACGACCGATCACCCGCAACGACACTGCCGAGTGATCCTGTGCCTCGTCGACGACCACGTGACCGAACGTGAACGGGGTGCCATTGAGCATCGAATTGGCCTCGTCGACCAGGAACTGATCGGCGACCGTCCACCTCCGGCGCTTGCCCGACGGACCCGGCAGCATCTTGTCGACCATCCGAATCGGCTGCTGCATCGGCCAGGCCTTGGCAACTGCGGCGCGGAGCTCCGCCGAGCGCTCCCACACATCGTCGCGACCGGTGCGTCGCAACAGCTCGTTCTGCACCAGACCCTTCAACCCGTCGCGCCGCCGGTTCACCGGTGTGACGCCATCGAGCGCCTGGTCGACCCAGCCGGAGAACTCCTCGGCGGTGACGGTCAGCGTGCGCGCCCCGATCGGCAGCCGCAGGTCATCGATCGGGCGAACGACGTGAGCGACGCTGGCAGCAGCGAGCTGGTCGAGCATCTCCGGCGCGCCCTTCCAGCGTCGCGTCGGGTCGTCGTCGACGCCGGTGATCTCGACCTTGGGCACGCAGATGTCGAGCGCTGTGCGCTGCTGGACGAAGCGCTCGCCGAGTGAGGGCAACACGTTGGCGATGTAGTCGAGGAACACCGTGTTCGGTCCGACGACCAACACGCCGTTGCGCGACAGCCGGCGACGATGCTCGAACAGCAAGAACGCGGCACGGTGCAATCCGACGGCGGTCTTGCCGGTGCCCGGGCCGCCTTGCACCACGAGGCATTGGTCGAGGGGTGCCCGGATGACCACGTCTTGCTCGGCCTGGATCGTGGCAACGATCTCGCGCATCGCACCGGTGCGCGCTGCGCCGATCTCGGCGAGCACCGGATCGGGCACGCCGGTCGCTGCCGCAGAGTCGGGATCATCGAGTTGCTCGTCGAGGTACGCCGACAGATCGCCCTCGACCATCGTGAACCGTCGTCGATGGCTCAGGCCCAGCGGGTCGACACCCGTCGCCCGGTAGAACGGGGCGGCGATCGGCGCCCGCCAGTCGACGACAACTGGGTCGTGGGCATCGTCTTCGATGTGCCGCCGGCCGATGTACCAGCGGTCCTTGTGCTCATCGATGATGCGACCGAAGAAGTCGCCCGCGCCGGGGCTGTGGAGATCTTCGAGCGCTTCGGCCACGGTCACCTCGACGTACTCCGAGGTGATCTCGTCGGCCGATGCCGACGGGTCGACGGCCCGGAATCGCTGGATCATCGAATCACGGCATCGCCGGGCGAACGAGAGGTGGTCACGTTCGACTGCAAGTTCGGGGAACAGGTCAGCGTCCACGGGGTCGCCAACTCTATCCGACCACACCGGCGCTCCATCCGCCGCCACCGCCCATCCCAGCGCTGAGCGGGAGCCACTACGATGCTGGGTCATGGAGAACGAAGACGTCGTTGATGAGCTCGCTGACGAGGCGGCGATCGAGGAAGAGCTGCTGATCGAGGAGATCTCGATCGACGGCATGTGCGGCGTGTACTGAACTTGTCGCTGCTCGACACGCCGTTGCAACTCGACCCGCAGGTCGCGTTGCGGCCAGAGCCGTTCGGCGCGCTCGCCTACCACTACGGCACCCGCCGCCTCGTGTTCCTGAAGGATCGCGACGTCGTCGCCGTCGCCAGGGCCCTCGATGCACACCCGTCGCTGTCGGCTGCGCTGCGTGCCTGCAACGTTGCCGAGTCGCGTTGGCCGTCATTCGCCAAGGCGTTCGCCTCGCTCAACGAATCGGAGATCGTCCGTGAGCGCCCACTCGCTGGTTGAGCAACTCAAGCACGGGTTGGATGCTCCCATCTGCCTCACGTGGGAGCTGACGTACGCCTGCAACCTGCAGTGCGTGCACTGCCTCTCCTCGAGCGGCCGGCGCGACCCTCGGGAGCTGACCACTGCGGAAGCCAAGCGCGTGCTCGACGAGCTCCGCGACCTGCAGGTCTTCTACATCAACATCGGCGGTGGCGAACCGATGGTGCGGCGGCGACTTCTTCGAGCTCGTCGAGTACGCCATCGGCAACGGCGTCGGCGTGAAGTTCTCCACCAACGGCACGTACATCGACGTCGCCAACGCTCGCCGTTTGGCGGCGATGGACTACCTCGACGTGCAGATCAGCATCGACGGGGTCGATGCGCGGACCAACGACGCGCTTCGCGGCACCGGCTCGTACACCACCGCACGCCGAGCGATGGACAACCTCGCCGCCGCCGATTTCGGTCCGTTCAAGATCAGCGTCGTCGTGACTCGCCACAACGTCGATCAGCTCGACGGGTTCAAAGCACTGGCCGACTCGTATGGCGCGCAGCTGCGCATCACCCGGCTGCGACCCAGTGGGCGGGGTGCTGACACGTGGCACGACCTGCACCCGACCAACACCCAGCAACGGCAGATCTACGAATGGCTGCTTGCCAAGGGCGAGACCGTGCTGACCGGCGACTCGTTCTTCCACCTCAACGCGCTCGGCGAGGCGCTGCCCGGCCTGAACATGTGCGGTGCCGGGCGTGTCGTCTGCCTGATCGACCCGATCGGCGACGTCTACGCCTGCCCGTTCGTGATCCACGAGCAGTTCAAGGCCGGTTCGGTGCGCGAGACCGGTGGGTTTGCCGAGATCTGGAAGCACAGTGACCTGTTCCTCGAGCTGCGTCAGCCACAATCGGCGGGCGCCTGCGCCAGTTGCGGGAGCTACGACGCATGCCAAGGCGGCTGCATGGCTGCCAAGTTCTTCACCGGGCTGCCGCTCGACGGGCCCGATCCCGAATGCGTCCGCGGCGCGGCCGACGTGGCCCTCGGTGCGGTGCCCATCGAGCTGACACCCCGACCCTCGCCGGATCACTCCCACCGCAAGACCGCAGCGCTCACGTCCTGATCAATCGCGCACGGTGAACACAGCGGCGCCCGGTCCGTGAGTGTCACGATCCCGTGCGAGTCCCGTCCTGCGGGTTCAACGCCACCTGGGTACCTCGACCACGCTGGACGAGGCGTTGCTCGGACGGTCCTTCGAGGTCGAGTTCTGGCTGCCGTAAGGTTGTGGATCGCCGCCGCCCTCGCGCTCGTTCCCGTTGCCTACCTGCTCGGCACGTTCCCGAGCGCGGTGATGGTCGCCAGAGCGCGCGGCGTCGACATCTTGACGCAGGGTTCGGGGAATCCCGGCGCATCCAACGTCGCTCGCGTGCTCGGCAGCCGGTGGGGTGCGCTGGTCTTTCTCCTCGATGCCCTCAAGGGTGCGATTCCAGCCGTGGCGGGGCTGGTGGCCGACAGCCGGCCAGGGGCGTACGTGCTGGTGTCGGCGGCGGTGTTGGGCCACATGTTTCCGGCGACTCGCCATTTCCGGGGCGGCAAGGGCGTCGCCACGATGGGCGGCGCGATGCTCGTGTTGCACCAGTTGACCTCGCTGGTCCTGCTCGCCGTGTGGATTGTCGTCCGCAAGACACGGGCAAAGCGTCGCTGGCGTCGTTGGCGATCACTGTCGGCCTGCCGATCGGTCTCGCCGCCACCGGGCGTGCCCGCATGGGAGATCGCGTACGTCGTGGCGTTGTGCCTGCTGGTGTTGGCCCGCCACATCGACAACATCAAACGGCTGCTGGCAAAGCGCGAGCT
The DNA here is from genome assembly GCA_963805445.1 of Ilumatobacteraceae bacterium. Classification (GTDB taxonomy): domain Bacteria; phylum Actinomycetota; class Acidimicrobiia; order Acidimicrobiales; family Ilumatobacteraceae; genus JAENVT01. Next base: position 160,991 of record CAWDUI010000047.1, read on the forward strand.
GTCGGCGCACAGCACGTGACTGCCAGACTGGCGCCGTCATGCTGCTGTTGAATCCGCTGTCGCTCGGCCCGCGCCAGGCGGCCAATCGGGTGATGTTCGGCCCGCATGTCACGAACCTCGGCGACGACGAACGCCGCTTCACGGCGCGGCACGCCGCGTACTACGCCAGACGAGCCGCAGGAGGTTGCGGCATCATCGTCACCGAGGGCGCCAGCGTGCACGAGAGCGACTGGCCGTACGAGCGCGCACCCCTCGCCCAAGCCGGCGGGCCCGGTTGGCGCGACATTGCCGATGCCTGCCACGAGCACGGCTCCCTCGTCATCGCCTCGCTCGACCACGCCGGCGGCCAAGGCAGCAGCGCCTACAGCCAACGGCCCCTGTGGGCACCGTCGCGCGTGCCGGAGGTCAACAGCCGCGAGACGCCGAAGTGGATGGAGGTCGCCGACATCGAGGCGGTGATCGCCGGGTTTGCCGCCGGCGCGGCTGTGGCGACCGAGGCGGGCTGCGATGGGGTCGAGATCAACGCCGGCCAGCACAGCCTGGTGCGCCAGTTCCTGTCGGGCCTCGACGAACCATCGCGACGATGCCTGGGGCCAGGACCGCACGCTGTTCGCGCGCCGGATCATCGAGGCGGTGCGACCGCACGCTCCCCTGGTCGGGCTGCGCCTGAGCTGCGACGAACTGGCGCCGTGGGCCGGGATCACGCCGGAGATGGCGCCGCAGATCGCTGCCTCACTCGTCGCGGCCGGCGTCGACTACCTCGTTGTCGTCCGCGGTTCGATCTACTCCGCGGAACAGACCCGGCCCGACTTCCACCAGGCGACCGGCTTCAACATCGACGTGTGCCGTGCGGTCAAGGCGGCAGTTGCCGCCACTCCGGTGTTCCTCCAGGGATCGGTGGTCGACTGGGGCCAGGGCGAGTGGGCGCTCAGCGATGGTGTCTGCGATGCGGTGGAGATGACCCGAGCCCAGATCGCCGACCCCGATCTGGTGGCCAAGCTCTCGGCTGACCGAGCCGAGTCCATCCGCCCGTGCATCCGCTGCAACCAGACGTGCCAGGTCCGCGACGTGCGCAACCCGATCGTCAGCTGTGTCGGCGAACCGTCGGCCGGGCGCGAGACCGAGGACCCCGATTGGTACGCGCCGACGACGACGCCGCGCGACGTCGTGGTGATCGGCGGCGGCGTGGCCGGTTTGGAGACCGCACGCGTCTGCGCGATCCGAGGGCACCGCGTCGCCCTGTACGAGCTACGGGATCGCGTCGGCGGGCTGGCCGCGGTCGCCGGGCCCGGCGCGGCGCTGGCCGACATGGCTGGAGGCGGAGTGTCGCCGCCTCGGCGTCGCGATCACCACCGGCGCGCGATCGATCCCCGGCGGCGACGTGATCGTGCAGTGCACCGGATCGGTGCCAGGGCGCCGCGAGTACCAGATCGATGACCCGCAGATGGTCGTCGACATCGTCGAGGTGCGCCGAGGATTCGAGTTGCCCGAAGGCAAGATCGCGTTGTTCGATCCGATCGGCGGACCGATCGCCGTCGCCCTGGCCGAGGAGCTCGGCGAGCGGGCGATCCTGATCACGCAGGACCACATCGCCGGGAACGAGTTGTCGCGCACGGGCGACTTGGCGCCGGCCAACGTTCGCCTTGCCCAGCGCGGCGTCACCATCGAGCGGCGAACGCTGTTGCGCAGTGTGCTCACCGGGCGGGTCGAGGTCGAAGATCGGTTCACGGGCCAACGGCGCAGGATCGCTTGCGCGGCGCTGGTCGACTGCGGGTTTCGCCTGCCGACCGATGCCATCCCGGGCGTCGATCTGCAGGCCGGTGATTGCGTCGCACCGCGCACGATCTACGAAGCAGTGCTCGAAGGTCGACGGGCAGCGTTGGCCATCGACGCGTAATTCGGCGTGTGAACGCAGAGATCGTTCGCCAGACTGGGCCGCATGGGGGAAGCCGTGCTCGAGGCGCGTGGCCTGCGCAAGACGTTCAAGAGCGTCGAGGCCGTCCGTGGCGTCGACGTGGTCGTCGACCGAGGCGAGCGCGTCGGTCTGCTCGGGCCGAACGGCGCCGGCAAGACGACCACGCTGCTGATGCTGCTCGGGGCCATCACGCCCGACAGCGGCACCATCCGCATCGACGGCTTCACGCTGCCGCGGCAACGATCGAAGGCGATGACCAGAGGTCGGCTTCGCCGCCGGGTACCTGCCGATGCCGGATCGCCTCAAGGTCCGCGAGGCGCTCGGCGTGTTCGCCGGCTGGTACGGCCTGCGCCGCCCGCAGGCCGCGGTCGACGATCGCTCTCGAACGCTTCGGGATCTCCGAGCTCTCCGACCGACTGTCGAGCCGGTTGTCGAGCGGTCAGCGCACGCTGGTCGGCATCGTCAAGGCCACGCTGCACGAGCCGAGCCTGCTCGTGCTCGACGAACCGACCGCCTCGCTCGATCCCGACATCGCCCTGCGGGTGCGCACGGCGTTGCTGGGCTACTGCGAGTCGACCGGCGCCGCGCTGCTCGTCACCAGCCACGACATGCGCGAGGTCGAGATGCTGACCGAGCGTGTGATGTTCCTGGCCCGCGGCGAAGTCGTGGCCAACGACACACCGGCGATCGTCGCCAGCACCGTACGGACACGACAACCTCGAGGACGTCTTCCTCGTCCCTCGCAGAGACGCACCGACGATGAGCCTGCATCGCATCCGCGATCGTGATCCGGCGCCACCTCTACGTGCTGTGGCGGGCGCCTCACCGCTGGTTCGACATCGCCTTCTGGCCGTTGATGGACGTGATCCTGTGGGGCAGCCTCGGCACGTACGTCGCCCAGCAAGACGCCACCAGCCGAGCGTCGGCGCCGTTCCTGATCGGCGGGGCGATGATGTTCCACGTGCTCTTCCAGAGCCAGATCGCGGTCGCCACCGGGTTCATGGAGGAGACGTGGAGCCGCAATCTGCTGAACGTGCTGACCACCCCGGTCACCGAGTTCGAGTACATCGCCGGCACCGCCACCTTCGGGATCGCCAAGGTGCTGGCCGCGCTCGGCGTCGTGTCGATCACCGCGTACGCCTTCTTCGGCTTCGACACCACCGCGGTCGGGTGGTCGCTCGTGCCGATCTCGCTGATCCTGATGATCGTCGGCTGGGGCCTCGGCATCGCCGGCATCGGGGCCGTCCTGCGGTTCGGCCAGGGCGCCGAGATCATCACGTGGGGCAGCAACTTCATCCTCATGGCGCTGTCCGGCGTGTTCAACCCGGTCGAATCGCTGCCACCGGCGCTGCGACCCGTCTCCAAGGTGCTGCCGAGCACGCAGGCGTTCGACGCCATGCGCCAGGTGCTGGCCGGCAAACCGCTGCCAACGCACAGCATCGCCACGGGCCTGATCGGTTCGGTGTTCTTCGTGGTCGGCGGGTTCACCTTCTCGTGGCTGATGCTGCGCAGTTTCCGCCGCCGGGGCTTCATCACCCGCTTCTCGTAGGTCGCAGCCACGGCGCGATGCCGCCGATCCCAGGCGTGCGACCCGCCAGACTGAACACTCCATGACCGCACACCGCCCCGCCGCCGTCCTGTGGGATCTGGACGGCACGCTGGTCGACACCGAGCCGTACTGGATCGAATGCGAGTTCGAGTTGGTCGAGGCGCACGGAGGCACGTGGAGCGAACGACCACGCCCACGCGATCGTCGGCAGCGACCTGCGCGAATCGGCCCGTTACATCCGCGAGCACGGTGATGTGCGGCCTGCCGATCGACGAGATCGTCAATCAACTCCTCGACGGCGTGATCGCCCGTGTGCGCCAGCGGGTGCCGTGGCGACCGGGCGCGCGCGACCTGCTGGCGGAACTGCGGGTCGAGAGGATCCCGTGTGCGCTGGTGACCATGTCGTGGCGCCGGTTGGCCGATGCAATCGTGGCCGAACTGCCGCCGGGCTCGTTCGCGGCGACGATCGTCGGCGACGAGGTGCGCCGGGGCAAGCCGCACCCCGAGCCATACCTCGCCGCCGCACGTGCACTGTCGGTTTCGCCACGGGATTGTGTGGCGCTCGAGGACTCGCCGACCGGCGTGCGTTCGGCGACCGCCGCCGGGTGCCACGTCATCGCCATCCCCCACATCGTCGACGTGCCGGAGGGTCGCGGTCATCGCGCAGGTCGCCTCGCTGGCCGACCTGCACGTCGACAACCTGCTCGCGCCACGCACACACCGGCGCAGCCTGGCCCTGTCGGCTGCGGTGCTCGTGTTGGCCCTGGCCGGCGTGGGCACCGTCGTTGCCACGCGCAACGACGCACCGCCGCCACCCCCACCGATCGACATCCCGATCGATGCGTGGGCGCCGTACTGGGCCCTGCCCGACGCGCAACAATCATTGGCGACCCACGGCCGAATGCTGCGTCAGGTCTCGCCGTTCTGGTACTCGGCTCACGACGCCACGACCATCACCGTCGACGGCAATCTGGCTCCCGAAACCACAGCCGACTTCGTGTCGGCGGTCCGCTCGGCAGGGGCCAAGCTCGTGCCGTCGATCGTCGACGCGATGCCCGCCGGCGGCATGGCGGCGATCCTGGCCGACCCGAGCGCTCGTTCCACGCATGTCGCCGCAATCGCCGACCTGGCCGCGACCAACGGCTTCGACGGCATCGACATCGACTACGAGCAGTTCGCCTTCGCCGACAGCAAGGCGCACGTGGGAGGCGACCCGTCCGCTGTGGATCGACTTCATCACCGAGCTCGGCAAACGCCTGCATGCGGATGGTCGCACGCTCACGGTCAGCGTGCCGTACATCAACGATGGCGGGCGCTCCGACACCAGCGGCTACTGGGTGTACGACTACAAGGGCATGGCCCCGCATGTCGACCAGATCAGGATCATGGCCTACGACTACTCGACCGGGAAGGGCTGGACCGATCGCTCCTCTGGCGTTCGTGCGCCAGGCGATCTCGGCCGCCAAGAACGCCGTCGACGACGACAGCAAGCTGGTGCTCGGCATCGCGCTGTACGGCTACAACTGGCCGATCGCTACGGTGGGGACATGTCCAGGCAGACCAAGAGGGAAAGACCGGCGTCAGCCAACGGAGCATCGACGAACTGCTCGCCAAGCGGACGGCAACGCCGGTGTTTGACCCGGTGACCGGCGAGTCGTCGTTCACGTACCAGTTGGAAGTCACCGACGGAACGGCCTCCTGCACGCAGACGCGCGAAGTGCACTACGTGGACGCCGAGGGTGCTCGCCAGCGCATCGACCTGGCACGCACGGAACGGCTCGGCGCGGTGTCGCTGTGGGCGCTCGGCTTCGATGCTCCTGCGACGTGGCAGAGCATCGCCGATCTGGCCCGGATTCCCGGGTCGACCACGACATCGGTCGCCGCGCCATGACCACCTACGGCGTGATGTTCCGCAGGGAGTGGCCTGCCGACCGGCTGCTCGAGTACGCCCGCGAGGTGGAGGCCCACGATCTCGACGAGATGTGGGTCGTCGAGGACCTCACGTTCCACGGTGGCTTCACCCAGGCAACGGCGGCACTGGCGGCGACCACCCGACTCAAGGTCGGGATCGGCATCGCCCCGGCCGTGGTTCGCAACGCGGCGTACACCGCCATGGAGATCGCCACACTCGCGCAGATGTTTCCCGGCCGCTTCCACATGGGCTTCGGCCACGGTGTCGACTTCTGGATCGAGCAGGTCGGCGCGGTTCCCACCTCGTGGATGTCGTCGCTGCGCGAAACCGTCGTCGCCACCAGTCGGTTGCTCGAAGGAGACAGCGTCACGCTCGACGGTCAGCACGTGCACCTCGACGCGGTGCAGCTGGCTCATCCGGCGCAGATCGTGCCACCGATCTCGCTCGGCGTGCGCGGTCCCCGCTCGATGGCGTTGGCGGCGGAGGTCGGCGCCGGGGTGATCTTTGCCGAGTGGTCCGGGCCCGCGATACCTCCAGCAGGTACGAGCCCAGATCGGCGATGCGCCGAAGTTCACTGCGTTCGTGCAGGCCAGCGCCGACGTCGAAGCGCTCGACGCGATGATGGCCGAGAAGATGGCGTTGCCCCGGTTCGCCAGCCAGCTCTCCGCGTACGGCGACGAACTGGTGCCGCTCGACGAACTCGTCATCGGCGGCGATCCATCCACGTGGGTCGCCCAGGCCCAGCGCTGGGTGGCGGCCGGCGCCGCCACCGTGATCTTCTGTCCGCTGCCGACCGACCCGGTGGCGTTGCCGCTATGACCATCGGATACTGACCGACCCGTTGGGAGTGGTAGCCGCAACGAGATCTTCTGGGCTGACCACGGCCCGCCGGCGGGTCGGCGCCCCGTTTGTGTCATCACCCGCGACGCCGCTGCCGCAGTGCTCACGGGTGCCGGCACCGGTCGTGACTATTCACCGCGCGTTGTGTACCGGAGTTCGACGCCGGCCGTTTACCCGTGGTGCCGACTCGGGGGCGAATTCACTCGGCTCACGGCCTCTTTTCTCGACGGCTGCTCCGACGAAATCCTCGACGTTGAAGGTCGCAAGTCTGACGTTGGTCATCTATCGGACCGTTGCGTGGATCGGTTCCGATGACGAAGTGTCGCGAGAAGGCTCGCGCCGAAGAATGTCCACACTGCACCGACGACTGCCCAGACGATACGCGTCGCTGTCGTGGCGTCTGAGAGGGCGGCGAGCATCAAGGAAAGCGCAGCAGCGCCGAGATAGCCCCATACCCCGATCACGGCCCGGCGGCCGGGGGCGAGTCTGCGCCACGGCTTGGTGTACCACGGACCAGGGATCAGGCGATGGTGGCGACGAGTTTGCCCATTGGTCCGCCGGCTTCACCGATCCCGTGGAGTTCGTCGATCTGGGTGAGCGGGCGGGTGTCGCCGACCACGACGCGCAGCGTTCCGGCATCGAGCATCCGTGCGACTTCTTCGAGGGCCGCGTAGTCGGGTTCGACGAGGATCCACGTCGCGGTCACTCCGGCTTCGTCGAGAATCTCCTGGGACGGGAGCCCGCTCGGCGAGGGGACGATCACGAGGCGTCCGCCGCGCCGCAGCGACTGGACGGAGCGCATTACGTTGTCCGGCGTCCCGACGAGATCGATCACGGCGTCCATGTCGGTGGCGATCTTCTCGAAGCGTTCGGTTCGGTAGTCGATGACGTGGTCGACGCCGAGTTCGCGCAGCGCGTCGTGGTTGCGCGCTGACGCGGTGCCCCACACCTCGGCACCGCGGGCCTTGGCGATTTGCACGGCGAGGTGTCCGACGCCGCCCGATGCGGCGTGGACCAGCAGTCGGTCTCCCTTGCCGATGTGCAAGGTGTCGACGACGGCCTGCCACGCGGTCAGCACTGCGAGCGGAAGTGCGCCGGCCTCGATGTCGGTGGTCCCGTCGGGGATTCGGGCGACCTGGCGGGAACCGGCGACGACGTACTCTGCGTACGCGTTGGCGGGGCGAGGGAACTGGGGCATTCCGAATACCCGGTCGCCGACGGCAAAGCGGGTGACACCGGCGCCGGCCCCGACGACCTCGCCGGCGACGTCCCAGCCGAGGATCATCGGTGAGCCGGGGTCGAAGGTTCCGAAGGCGTCGCCGTTGGCTCGGATCATCCAGTCGACCGGGTTGATGCCGGAAGCGGCGTTCTTGATGAGCACTTCGGTGGGCCCGGGCGTTGGTCGTTCGACCTGTGCTGGCGAGAGCGTTCCGTCGGCGTTGCGGATGATTGCGGTCATGGTTGCCATGGTGTTCCTTCGAGATCAGGGGGTTGTGTTCGGATGTGGATTCCACGATGATCGAGATAGGCTCCGAACGCAAGAAGGCACTACTACGGAAGGTAGGTACCTCATGGAAACCATTAACGAGCAGGCTCTATTCGGTGAGGAAGCACATCGCGGTAATCTCTATTCGGCCGTGTGCCCGTGCAGGGACATCCTCGACCTGGTTGCGTCGAAGTGGTCGGCCCTGATCATCGGCAAGCTCGAACAAGAAACTCACCGCTTCGGGCAACTCCGCCGCGCCGTCCCCGGCATCACGCAGAAGATGCTGACCCAGACGTTGCGCCGCCTCGAACAGGATGGCCTCGTGCACCGTGAAGTCCTCGTGCAGATGCGCCCGCCCCAGGTCGAGTACTCACTCACCGCACTTGGCCGCAGCGTGACAGCGCCGCTCGCGGCGATGCGCGACTGGACCGAGCAACACCTCCCCCACGTCCAAGCCGCTCGGCGACGATTCGACGAACTCGAATCTGCCTGACAGACCTCAGCATCCGTCGCCATTCGCTCATGGGTGCTTCCAATCGATGAATGCACCACCGCAGCCAATCGAGGTCAAGTCCAGTTCTCAGCGTGATCGACATCCAAGGTGGAGCACCAACCGAATCTGGTGCGTGATCCATGCCTTTGACGGACGGTTACCAAGAGTGCACGGACCGAGTTCGCGCCTTGTCACCCTCGATCCGCACACCGTCGGGGGGCGTCGTGCCCTCAAACACGACATCGTCGGACACCGGCGCCAGCATCTCGTCAACATCATGCCGGTTCGTTGCGTCGGTGAATGCCGCCACTATCCGCTCCACATCGGTCACTTGCATCACGCCCCCGGCCCCATTCGACTGACCGTCCAGACTGCTTGATATGGAGCGGTTTGTCGAGCGTCGAGCAGGCTTCCGTGCGGTGTGCTGGCCATCGACGCCCGGCCGCACCGTGGGGTCGACGCGGCGTGTTGCATCGCTGGCTAGCGTCGGGGCCGTGAGCGACAAAGAGCGGCGGCTATTCGCCGTGCCACCCCAAAGCGGCGAGTTCGACGGGATCGAACTGAGTCTCCTCGATGCCGCCAACGAAGATGACCGCACGATCTTGATCCTTGCTGAGCACCCCGAGTTACGCGCCGCCATCGAGTCGGGGCGAGACAAGATCCACCACCACGGCCGAGTGGTGAATCCGCAACTCCATCTCGCGATGCACGAGATCGTCGCGAACCAACTCCTGGCGAACGAGCCACCGCAGATGTGGGACGCAGCGAAGCGTTTGATCAAAGCCGGCTACGTGCGCCACGAGGTGCTGCACATGTTGGCGTCGGTCGTATCCGCCGATGTCTACTCCGCGCTGCACGACAACCAGCAACCCGACCCGGGGCGGACTCACGCTGCATTGGCCGCTCTACCCGGCTCATGGGAACAGCAGCGCGAAGCCATACCCGCCGAGCGACACGCCAACCGAGCCGAACGGCGCGCGGCGCAGCGCAAACATCATCACTGACCCAGGGTCGCGAAATCGCACTGGCGCGACCGCTCCATATCAAGCAATCGGCGCTACCGACAAGATCTGGGCGCCACGCTCCAACATCGTCGCTGCGCCCGCTCGATGGGCTGGCACCCAGATCTCGGAGCGGAGCGCATTCGTCCCTGTGGCCTCGGGATCTGGGCGCCAATGAGCGATCGTCAGCAGGTGAAACCGACGAGCGTGGCACCCAGATCTTCGGAGCGTCCGCGAGCGACCCTCCCCGGATCCGAACTGCCGATCGGCTCGGTGGTCAGGAGGCTTCGGCGATGGTTCCGTAACGCTGTTGGGCGGCTTGGGCTGAGGTGCCGAGGAGGGTGCCGATCTTCTGCCATGACAGGCCGGCGGCTCTCGCGGCGACGACGTTGTCGAGTAGTTGTTGTTCGCTGCGAGCGCGAGCGACGACGGCGCGTTGGAGGAGGTACTCCTCGACCGGGATTTCTTTCGCTCGGTCGGGGTCAAAGTCGTCGAAGCGCTTGGCGAGCTCGTCGGCGTGATCGAGGATCTCTTGGATTGATCGGGGCATGGTGGTCACCTGATGAACTTGGGCCTGGCTGGCATGGCGTGAATGATGAAGTCGATTCCGTTGGCGCGGCTGACGCCGATCTCGAGGAGTTGGCCGGTGCGACTGGGTCCTATGAGCATGACGAGGTCGTCAAGTTCTAGGACTCGGACGGGTTGTCTGTACGCGTGGAGGATGTCGTCGTCGTGTACGCGGTGCTTTCGGGCGCTCGCGATGATCACCGGATCCACGATGTCAACTTATCTTGATATCAGGCCGGGCGCCACACACCTGAGCAGATCTGCCGTACTGGGCGGTTGACCCTAGCCATTCCGTGACTATGATTCTGGTCATGTCTGATGTGTTGCCGCTCGCCGAAGTGAAAGCCAAGTTCTCGGAGATGGTCGATCGCGTGGAACGGCAACACGACCGCATCACTGTCACCCGCAACGGCCGTCCGGCCGCCGTGCTGATGAGCGCCGCCGACCTCGAAGCACTCGAGGACACCCTCGAGTTGCTCTCCGACCCGACGGCGATGGCCGAGATCGAGCAGGCCCGCCGCGACGTGGTCGCCGGCAATACGGTGTCGGCCGACGAGATCCGCGCCAAGTACCTGCATCAGTGACAGAAGCCATTTGGGCACTACGTGTCGCCGCCTCGGCAGAGCGACAACTGGCGCGCCTGCCCGAGCGTGTCGCTGCCGCAGTCGTCGAGTTCATGGTCGGGCCGTTGTGCGAGAACCCTCGCAGAGTCGGTCACCCGTTGCAGCGCGAACTGGCAGGACTGTGGTCAGCGAGACGCGGTGCATATCGCATCGTCTACGAGATCGACGACGCAGCCACGATCGTCACCGTCCTTCGCATCGATCATCGCTCCGACGTCTACCGGCCCCGGTAGCAGCGCGCAATATCTGCCAACCGGCTCGCTGAATGCCTTGACACGACTCATCACGAGAACGACGCGCGTCGAGTCGGTGTGTAGGTTTCGGTGCAATGGGTGTCCTGCCGATATTTGCACTCTTGTTCGTCATCGCCTACGGACTGGTGGTCCTGTTGCGCAAGGGCATCGGTGAGACCCGTTGGTCCAAGGTGATGAAGTACCGCAGATCACACAACTAGATCACCGGGCCTGCTGGCTGCAGAGCGATCGGATCGGTTCCATAACTGCCAGTGAGATCGCGCATGTTGTGCTGCGCTCACCATCGCTCTTGCGTTGTCGCGCCGGACCGGGCATTCGGCGCTACCGAGAAGATCTGGGCGCCAAGCTCCAACATCCGGGCCGGTGCGGCCACCAACTGGCACCCAGATCTGGGAGCGGAGCCCACTCGTCCTGGTGACCTCTGGATCTGGGCGCCATTGATTGATCCCAGCAGGTGGAACCGGGGAGCGTGGCACCCAGATCTTCGGAGCGTCCGCGAGCAACCCTCCCCGATCCGAACTGCCGCTCTGCGCTAGCGAGAACGGCCTCGGCGATGTTGAGCACGGTCACCGTCACGAACATCGCACCGACGATGCGGGCGTGTTGTCTTGCCATCCCCACGTCAGTCAAATCGTGAGCGTCCTATCGCAACGACGACCACGAGTATCCGAGGCCATCGTAGGGTCCGCCAACCCCGACGTAGATTTTCCGCGTGTCTCGGCTTGGTTGGAAACCACGGTCGTTTCTCCGACCCAGCTGCTCGCCCGTCACGATCCACTGACGAATCTTGTCAGCACGCGTACTCGACACAACCGATCTGCCGCTAGGGGTGCCTGCCTTTGCGGACAGTCTGTTGGATAGCCCACGCGATTGCTCCACAAGTGAGTCCCAGAAGCCCACCAAGAATTGACGCCGGTACGCCCAGTTCAAAGACCGCGAACCAGGCGGTGGGCCAGTGGACGATGAGACCGACCACGAGGCCGACAACGCACCCGACGACAGCGCCCGCGACCGCACCTACCATCATCCATGTGAGAGTCAGCGGGCGAGGGCGCATGCTCCGCATCGATCGAATGCTACTGCCCACCTCGCAGGTCGAATCCCGGCAGGTCTCCTGCATCACTTAGTCCCCGTCGGTCGTCTACCGTCAGATCCACCCGCGTCGCCTCTACGGCAAGGGACCCACACCGGCCTGACACGAGGATCACAGCGAGCCCATGACAATCAAGCAAAAGCGGCTACTAACGGCGATCATCGTGCTGGTCCAGGTCATCAGCGCCGTGCTCGCCTGGCGGGACTTGGCTCAGCGGACCGACGACCGGGTACGAGGAAACAAACGGGCTTGGCGGGTGTTCGTCTCGATCAACCCTGGTAACTCGGTGATCTACTGGCTGTTCGGTCGGCGCTGACCGCCTCGTACACAACGCCGAGACGAAGCATCGGTACCTGATCCGCTCGTCCTCGTCCCCAAGCACCCTCGCACCGGGACGGCCGACAGCCGACGAAGCGGCACGATGCGCGCCAGATACACGCGCTCCGAACTGCCGATCGCGGCGAGAGGTGAGGTGGTCGATCAGAGTGCGAGATGGAGTCTGATTGCCTCGTCGAGTGCGGCTTGCAGTTCGGCGGTGATCGTCCCGACTTGCGGGCCGATGCGCTCGACAGCGATCGAGCGGACTTGCTCCGCTTGGGCTTTCGAGTCGGCGACCAATCCGGTGTCGTGAGCAGGGAGCAACACCTGAAAGGGATAGACCCGATCGGTGTTGGATGTGACGGGGACCACCGTGATGACTCCGCGTCCGAGACGTTGTGCGGCGCTGTTGGCGCCGTCGTTACTGACGATGATCGCGGGTCGTTGCTTGTTGGCTTCTGCACCTCGGACTGGTTCGAGATCGACGAGGCGGATATCGCCACGTCTCATCAGGATTGGCCGTCGCCGGCAGTGGCATCCCACAGGGCGCTGTCGTCGCTGGCTTCCCATGACGTCCAGGCGTCCTCGTAGGCTGCGCCGAGTTCGGATGCGCGGAGTAGTCGGACCGCCTGATGAACCACCGCAGAGCGTGAGGCGAAGCCGGCGCGATCGGCATAGGAGTCGAGGAAATCGATGTCGTCGTCGGGCAAGCTCACACTTACTTTCATACTGAGATGCTACTGATAGTAGTAACCAAGTAGCAACAAGGCGCGCCATCCATATCTGCCAGCGCTCGGCGCTAGCCCTTCGGCGCGCGCGACACCCGGCACTCGGCGCCAGATGGGCGAGACCCGACACCCAGCGTCCCGTGGAAGTGGACGTCCATCCGAAGTGTGTACCTTCGATGCACAGGGGGGTCCATCGAAAGTGCACACTTCGCACGCGGGTGGCGAGTGAACAACCCCCGAACTGCCGACCTGGTTACGTCAGGAAATACGCGACACTCCGCGGTTGTCAAGGAGCGATGGAGTGATGCGGCGCGACGGTGGTGAAACATGGCTACCTGTGGCTATCGGCTGTTGCCGCCTGTCGAGCAACCCGCCGCCCACGGACCATGGCGAATGGAGTCCTAGACGAGTGATGTCGTCGGCAGCGTTCGAAGGGAACCAGCAGTGAGCTCTGCAATGGCCGGTACGGGGTCGGGATCGAGGAAGCGACTGCCGTCAGCAGCGTCGAACTCGCGGCCAGTGCCGTCCACGACCCAGTAGGAAGCCTCGAGGGCGATGCCATTCGGATCTGTGAAGTAGATCGATCGCATGACTCCGTGCTCGACCACTTCGGTGACCTCAGAGCCAGCCGCCTCGATCCGGGTTCGCAACACCTCGAGGGCTTTCTCGTCCTCGAGGTTGAACGAGATGTGATCAAGTTGAACGGGGTACGGCGCGGGTGAGCCGGCGCCCTTTCGAAACGTCTCGGCGTCGGCGATCTCGAAGAACGCGACCGTGTTCTGCGGCGAGAGCTCGAAGAAGTAGTGACGCATCGGACCAGCCATGAGAGTCATCACGAGTGGCATTCCCAACACGCCGACGTAGAACCGCACTGTCGCGTCCATGTCGTTCGTGACAAGCGCGAGGTGATTCACTCCCTTCCAGACCGGGGCGTCAGGGAGGTCTGCAGATGAGATCATGCCGTCAATTATGCCGTCTCACGGACCCTGTTCCGTCGGCAAGCATCTCGGGAATAGTTGTGCGCGCAACTATGTTACAACGATCATGACTTTGACCGTTCAACGAGCAGCCGATCGCTTCCTCACCGAAATCGACTGGCTCGACTCCAAGCATTCCTTCAACTTCGGTGGCCACTATCGCGAGGGCGAAGGCGGCCATGGCCTGCTGCTTGTCAACAACGACGACACTGTCGCCCCCGGTGGCGGCTTCGGTACGCACGGCCACCGCGACATGGAGATCGTCACCTGGGTGCTCTCCGGCAAGCTCGAGCATCGAGACAGCGAAGGCAACCACGGCGTGCTCTACCCCGGCCTGGCCCAACGCATGTCGGCCGGCCGCGGCATCCGTCACAGTGAGCAGAACGCCAGCGACAGCGAGCCCGTCCACTTCGTGCAGATGTGGGTGCTTCCCGACACTGCCGGCGTGGACCCCGGGTACGAACAGCGTGACATCAATGACGCCCTGGCAACCGGCCAACTCGTGCCGATCGCGTCGGGGAAGGGGCACGACGGTGCGGTCGCGATTCATCAGAAGGACGCCGTGCTGTGGGGCGGGCGACTCGCCGCGGGCACATCCGTCTCGTTGCCGACCGACGAGCACGTCCATGTGTTCGTCGCGCTGGGCGGTGGCGCGTTGAGCGAAGGAACATCGTTGGCGACCGGCGACGCTGCGCGCATCAGTGGACCACAGGATTTGCAGTTCACCGCCGACGCACCGGTGCCGAACTGCTGGTCTGGGCCACCGCCTGACGCCTCCCGGAGAGGTCCTAGTGTTGAAAGCGTGAAGCTGCTGGAGCGTGATCGGGCACTGGCGACGCTGATGTCTGCACGAGATGACGCGGCCTCCGGCAGGGGCCGGGTCATGTTGGTGACCGGAGAGCCGGGGATCGGCAAGACCTGGCTCGTGCGTCAGTTCCTGGAGGATCTCGATACCAGAACGAGGGTGCTGCTTCGGCACCTGTGACGACCTGTCGATCCCACGACCACTCGGGCCGATCCGCGACCTGGCCGGAAGCGTCTCACGACCGCTTGCGGAGGCGCTGGCCAGGTGCCGCTCCGCACGACATCCAGACCCTGCTGATCGACGAGCTCGACCAGCCGCCCTCGCCGACGGTGCTGGTGCTGGAGGACGTGCATTGGGCCGACGACGCAACCCTCGACTCGATCGTGGTGCTCGGGCGGCGCATCGCGTGCGTTGCCCGCACTGATCGTGCTGACGTTCCGCCGAGGCGAAGCGACGCCCGGGCATCGGCTGCACGCCAGTCTCGCCGCGATCCGAGCCGACGATACGGAAGTCATCGAGCTCGAACCACTCTCGGAATGGGCGGTCACCTCGATGGCCGGCGAGAACGCCCAGAAGGTCTATGCGGCGACCCGCGGCAACCCGTTCTACGTCAGCGAGTTGCTGGCGTCGCGCACCATCTTCGATCTCCCTCCAACGGTCGCCAACGCGGTGATCGGTCGGGCGTCCCGGCTCGACGAGGAGGCCCGCCGGCTCGTCGAGCTCGTGTCGGTCGTGCCCGAGCAGGGTGAAGACATCGTTGCTCGACGAAGTGATGCCGGATTGGGCTGCGTGGGCCGCCGAGCCCGAGCGCATCCAGATGCTGGAGGTCGAGCCGGCATACGTTCGGTTCCGTCACGAGTTGGCGAGGAACGCCATCAAGTCGAGCGTCCCCATCGCGACGCGGCGCCGGTTCACGCGCGGTTCCTGACTGCGCTGATGGCCGCGGATGCCGATCCTGCCGACATCGTCCACCACGCCGAGGCGGCCGGAGCCGATGACGTGATTGCTCGAGTACGCGATCGTCGCCGCCCGCCGGGCTGCTGCGTTGGAGTCGAACCGGGAGGCGTACGCGCACTACCGGCGTGCAGGCGCGTTCATCGACCGCAGCCACCAGCTGAGCAGGCGACCATCCACGAGGAGTTCGCAACGGCTGCGTACCTGTCATCAGGATCGACGAGGCCCTCGAACACATCCATGAGGCGATCAAGATCTACCGAGAGGTGGGAGACGACGCCGCGGTCGGTCGGTGTCTACGACTGCTGTCGAGGCTGCACTGGTTCGCCGGCAACGGTGACGAGGCGCACACTGCAGCACTCGAGGCGATCGCCATCCTCGAAGTGCTCGGCGAGTCGGTCGAGCTGGCCGGCGCATACAGCGGTCTCGCCCAACTCGCCATGCTCGCTCCTGACGCAGACGAGGCGCTGTTGTGGGGCAACCGGGCCTTGGAACTGGCGACGCGGCTGGGCGACGACAGCACCCGCGCCCACGCGATGGGCAACCTCGGCGCCATCAGGATGCAACTCGAGTTCGAGGCGATGGATGACCTGGTCGAGGCTCACCGGTTCGCCGATGCGGTCGGGAACCCGTATGAGGCCGGCGCGTTCGCTCAACAACCTCGGCTACACGCTGATGTGCTGGGCGCGACCCGAGCTCGCAATGAGCTTCGCCCGTCAGACGCTTGCGTATGCCGAGGCTCACGAGGTCCACACCCTGGCGTCCTACGCGGCAACGGTGATCGCCTGGCTTCTCTTGCGCGCCGGGGAATGGGACGAGGCCGAACGGGTCACGCAAGGCGAGATCGACAAGGGCATCACCGTGACCCAGCTGCTCGCCAAGACGGTGTTGGCCGAGTTGGCGGTGCGACGTGGCGATCCCGATGCGGCTGACCGATTGCAGGACCTCGCTGCCCAGGCCAACCGAACGGGCGAGCTGCAGCGGATCACGCCGGTGCTCGAGCTGATGACCGAGTTCGCCGCTCACCCGTGGCGAGCCGATGCCGACGGAGACGTACCAGAGGATCGTCACCGACTTCTGGCCACGTCGACTGGCTGGATGGAGTGCGGTGCGAACGAGGGCGTGGGCTGCGGTCGCCGGACTCGATCTCGACATCGCCCAGCCGTCACCGACGCCGTTCTCGGCGATGTCTGAGCGAGATTGGGCGGGCGCGGCCGAGGCGTTCGGTGAGATCGGATGGACGTACGACCGCGCCTTGATGCTGTCGCTGCTCGACGACGAGGCGTCGTTGACCGAGGCCATCGAGATCGCCCGCCGGCTGCGGGCTGAGCCTCTGACCAAGTACGCAACCCGACGGATGCGCGAACTCGGACTCCGTGTGCCTCAAGGTCAGCGTGCCACGACCCGAATCAACCCGCTGGTCTCACTGCTCGGCAGGTGGAGGTCCTGGTGCTGGTTTCGGAAGGGCTGACCAACGCCGAGATCGCCGAGCGGCTCGTCGTATCTCAGCGAACCGCAGAACACCACGTGGCGGCCGTGCTCACCAAGCTCGGCGCAACAACACGACGCGAGGCGGCGCGCCGCGCGACCGAGCTCGGGTTGCGCGGCCAGCCCGGTGAACCGCAACGCCGACCCGGCGTTTGACGACTCCGGCCCCGCATCGGGGCGCCAGCCTTCAAACGCAGGTCGGCCACGGGCAGGGCTCAGGCCACCTCGACGTCGATGGCGACGGGCACGCCGTTGGTGAGCACGTCGAAGACAGCGGAGCGCGAACGCGACTGCTCGACGAGCTCACGCAGCACGTCGGCCGGCGCGTCACCCTTGATCGTGAAGCGCACCTTGATCTGCTGATAGCCGTTGCGAACGGCGGCGTCGAGTCCGAGGATGCCGTTCAAGTCGATGTCACCACTCACGGTCGAGCTCACCTCGGTCAGCGTGATCTTGCGAGCGGCGGCGATGTTGGCGAGACCGGCGGTGAGGCACGAGGCGAGCGCGTGCAGCAGGAATTCCACCGGGGTCGGGCCGTGGTCCGAGCCAACGAGCACGGCGGGGTGGTCGGCGTCGAACACGAAGGTCTGTGCGTGCTCGCGCTCCTCACCGACGCCGAAGTAGTCACCGATGCTCGATCGGTTGTGCGTGCCGTTGATCCATTCGTTGTGCGCGCGGAACTGGAACTGCGCGGCAGCGGGCGCCTGCCTGACGGCGTCGAGCGTGGCGAACAGCGTCGCCGTGTCGACGCCATTGCGGTTGGCCGGCGGGGTCTGGGTGATGGTCATGCTGTGTTTCCTTCTCTGGTTGTCGCCGGCCGATCCGGCGGTTGGTATTGGGAACGTGATGCTCAGGCGGCGAGCAAACGAGGCAGCGGCCGGGCCGCGAGCGCGGCCGCTTGCGTATCGATGGCGACGCCGAGCCGTTTCTGCAGGTCGATGACTCGCTCGACCGACGGGTACGTCACCAGTTCGCATGTGATCTCGAAGACCTCGCGCAGTTGGCTGTCGCGCATCGTGTGGTAGCCGGCGAGCGCGCTGCCCTCGCCGTCGTCGCCTCGGATGATGTCGTCGAGCGCGCCGGCAAGGAGCTCGGCGTCTCTGAAGGCATCGCTGATGCCGTGGCCGGTGATCGGGTCACGGTGGTAGCCGGCGTCGCCGACCAGTGCCCATCCGGCACCGACTGGATGCCGGATGTGGTTCGGCAGGCCGATCACTCCGCGGGTCGTCGACCTGCGCATTCCACCGGCGCGTAGACGCTCGGCCAGTGCGGGCGATGCCACGTGCAACATCGCATGGAACGAATCGTCGATGGTGGTATGCGCTCGGCGGAAGTTGTGGGCAATGTCGTCCGGTGTGCACACCCACACGCATGCCTCGCCGTTGTTCGTGGGGAAGATCCCGGCGAACATCCGGTCACCGATGTGGTACTCCATCGCCCGCCAATCGCCGGCGAAGTACGCGTAGTGCGTCGAACCTGTGGCGGAGCGAGTCTCGGTGAGTGGAGCCTCGACGGCGCGCGCGATCCTCGAGTTGCGTCCGTCGGCACCGACGACGAATCGTGCGGCAAACTCGACTTCGTGGTTGCCCTGCCGGCCGGTGATTCCGGTGACCCGCCCGTCGAAGCGGCGGCGAACGCCGTCGACCGTCACGCCGGTCAACAGTTGCGCCCCTGCGGCGACAGCGGCATCGACCAACAACGCGTCGAGGATGTGACGTCTGGGCGCGACCAACATGTCGATCCCCATACGCTCCTTGATCGTTCGCGTCACCGATACCTGGCCGCCGTGGAACTCAACTTGGCGGATCGGCGGAGTGCCGGCATCGAGCACGGCAGGAAGCAGGCCCCACCGATTGAGCTGCACCATGCCGCTTCGGGCGATGGCGTGCGTCGACAACGTGTCGCTGGGAAACGCGCTGCGGTCGACCAGCAGCACGTCGTGCCCCGCCGAGGCGAGGAGCAACGCTGTCGCCGCGCCCGCACACCTGGCGCCGACCACTACGACGTCGGCGCGGTGGTTCGAATCGGTCAGCTGACGAGCCACGATGTCCTCCGATTCTCGGCGATCGCCCATTCATCTGCCGTCGGAAGCCGGAAGAACTCGTCCACCCACCACTCGTCGAACGCCTCGTCGCCGATCATGTCGATCAGCGTCGACACCTGCGAGGCATGGGCCCTCAGGGCACGCGCCTTCAGCATTCGTTCGCGAGACGTGGGCACGACGTGGAGGGCGAGGTCAGCTGCATCGACTCCGTCGGGTTCGCCCCCCATCCACACCCCGAGATCGGAGTGCAGGGATTCGTGGCGACGCATGAACTCGTCGGTCATGGTTGCGTACAGCACTCGATCGTGTCCCACGGCGGCCGCTGCGGCTGTGGTCCACATGCTGACCGCGATGTGGTCGGGATGCCCGGTGACACCGTCGGGCCCGAAGGTGACGATGACGTCGGGACGCACGTCTTCGATCAATGCGATGATCGACTCGATGGCCTGCTCGGCGTCCGCGTACGCGCACTCGCCATCGCTGTAGCCGAGGAATCGCACATCGCGGACGCAGAGGCCTGCCATCGCCGTGCGCATTTCCTGCTCGCGCAGCCGCGCCAGTTCGCCGGCATCGCCCGAGCCACCGGCCTCGCCTCGCGTGGCGGACGCCAGCACGACTCGGCCGCCGACCTTCACGACGCGGCTCATCAAGACGGCGCTGAGATACGACTCGTCGTCGGGGTGTGCCCACACGCCGAGCAGCGTGATCGGTCGTGTCGGGAACTGCCCACCGTGCGCCAGGGGGTCGGGCACGGTGTGATGTGGCGGGATCAGTGCGAACGGCGTCGCAATGTGGGTTGGGGGCTGTGGTGCGGGTCTCATGTGCGTCTACCTGTGAAGCCGCACGACCATTCGTGCGGACCCTGTCGACAGTACGGAAACCCGATTCGCCCGTCATCGGCGTCATCTACCCATATGTGTTGGTTCATCTACCTATCTACGTACGAACCGGCGAAGCGGTTCGCGAGAGGCAACGGCGAACCGATCTGGCCGCGGCTCTCCCAGCGCTCGAGCGCAGCAGGCGACGCCCGGCTACTCGACCAGGCGGCGACGGACGGGGAACAGGTCGACGCCGAGCTTGCGGCGGATCGTGCCCCAGATTCCACCCTGCAACAGCAGGGCAACACCGATGGCGATCACGCCCATCGAGATCAGGTAGAACGTCTGGTGATCCTTGAAGCGGTCGCGCAGCACGTAGTAGAGCACCGCCCCGATCACCGGACCCTCGATGGTGCCGATGCCCCCGATCACGACGATGAAGATGATCGGCGCCGTCCACTGCACCACACTGAACGCGCCACCCGTGCCCGCCGGCTGGACTCGCAACTGTTGGAGGTAGTACGTGGCGCCGGCCAGACCGGTCCAGAACGCAGCCAGCACCCACACCAGGAACCGCGTGCGGTACACGTTGGCGCCGAGGCCGCGAGCGCCGTCCTCGCTGTCGCGGATGGCCTGCATCTGCAGGCCGAGGCGTGAGCGCAAGACGAGGTACGTCAGCACCACGGAACCCACGCCGACGAACAGGCGCGAACCAGTAGCCGTTGTCCTGCCGGGTCGGCCAGGTCGTAGCCCTTCACCTTCAGCGACACGCCGTTGCCGGCCCCGAGACTCTTCTGCAGGATCACGATCAGGCTCACGGCCTCGGCCACGACCCACGTGCCGATCGCAAAGTAGCTGCCGCGCAATCGGAAGGCGATCAAGCCGATCGGGACCGAGGCGACGGCCGCGATCAGCGCGGCGAGGGGCACCGAGACATACAGGTTCTGGCCGTGCACGTTGACCAACGCGATCATCGCGTACGCACCGAGGCCGACGAAGACCTGTTGGCCGACCGACACCACACCGGCGAAACCGGCGAGCAGGTTCCACATCACCGCCAAGGCGACCAGCGTCAGCAACTCGACCATCTTGCGTTGCAACGAGACTGAGCCCCACGACGGCAAGGCAGCCAGCACGACCACCGCGATCAACGCCATGACGGCGAACACCTTGCTGGTGACCGTGCCTCGAACGACTCGCATGCTCATCGCGCCTGCGCCTTTCCGAACATGCCGGTCGGGCGCAGCACCAGGACGGCGAGGAACACGCCGTGGCCGAACAACTCGCCCCACTGTGGATTGATCTGGCGCCCGATCGCCTGGGCAACACCGAGGGTGATGCCACCGGCCAGCGTGCCCCAGAGCGAGCCGAGCCCGCCGATGATCACGGCCTCGAACGCGTAGATCAGCCGGGCCGGGCCGACAAACGGATCGAACGACGACCGCGCCCCGAACAGCACGCCGGCGAGCGCAACGGTGGCGAGCGCCAGGGCCATGGCGACCGCGAACACGCGCTTGATGTCGATGCCCATCAGCCGAGCCGCGTCGGCATCGTCGGAGGTCGCCCGGAACGCACGCCCGAGTTTGGTTCGCTTCAGGAACAGCGCCAACGACCCGAGCACGACGACGGCGGTGATGAACGTCAGCAGCGGCAGCCAACCGATTCCGATCGTGTCGTTGACCTTGATCGTCGACGTCTTCAGCGTGCCGACGTTGAGGCCTTGCGTGTCGGCCGTGTACTTCTCCAGGAGTGCGTTCTGGATGACGATGCCGAGGCCGAACGTCGCCACGATCTGGAACGCGGGGTCGACGCCGACGACCCGGTCGAAGATCAATCGCTGCAAGATGTAGCCGACGACGAACGCGGCCGGGATCACGATCAGCAAGGCGACGAGCGGGTTGACGTCGAGCGTCCTGGAGATCGACAGCGTCATGAATGCGGCGAAGATCGCCAGGTCGCCATGGGCCAGGTTGACCAGGCGCATGACGCCGAACGCCAGCGACAGCCCGGTGGCGAACAGGGCATACAGACCGCCGAGCAGAACGCCCTGGATGATCGCGTTGGCCCAGACCATCAGCGGCTCCCGCCGGCCATGCCGAAGTACGCCTCGGTGATCTGCTCCTTGGTCACGTCACGCGGGGTGCCGGTGAGCGCGATCCGACCTTCGAGCAGGCAGTAGAACCGATCGGCGACGGCGAGTGCCTGATTGACGTCCTGCTCGACGATCAGCACCGTCGTGCCCTGTGCCTTGATCACCGGCACCGCCTCGTACACCTGACGCACGACGATCGGTGCCAGGCCCAGCGACACCTCGTCGAGCAGCAGCAGACCGGGGGTTGGCCATCAACGCTCGAGCGATGGCCAACGTCTGACGCTCGCCACCCGACAGCCCCTCGCCAGCTGCGGTGCAGCAGCCGGGTCAACAGGGGGAACGCCTCGAGCACGCGCTGCTTGGTCCACGGACCGGGTCGACCGACGTCGCCGCCGATCACGATGTTCTCCTCGACCGACAACGACGGGAAGATGCGGCGTCCCTCCGGTACCAGGGCAATGCCTTGGGCAACGCGCTTGTGTGCCGGGGTCGAGGCGATCGACAGACCGTCGTAGCGGATGTCGCCGTGCATCGGATGCACCAGCCCGACGATGGCCTTCAGCAGTGTCGATTTGCCGGCGCCGTTCGCACCGATGATGGAGACGGTCTCGGCCTCCTCCACGTGCAGGTCGATCGAGAACAGCGCCTGGAAGTCGCCGTAGCCGACGTCGAGGTGGTCGAGCACGAGCAGATCGGTCACGACTCACCCGCCAGATCGTCGCCGAGATAGATCGATCGAACCTCGTCGGATGCCATCACGGCCTGCGGATCGCCTTCGATCAGCTTCCTGCCGGCATCCACGGCCATCATCCGGTCCACGACGCGCAGCAAGGCGTGGACGATGTGCTCGATCCACACGATCGACACACCCGTCGAACGGATCCGCTTGATGGTCTCGACCAGTTCGAGCACCTCGGCTTCGGTGAGGCCACCAGCAATCTCGTCGAGCAGCAACAGCCGCGGCTGGGTCGCCAATGCCCTGGCCAGTTCGAGGCGCTTGCGATCGAGCAGGGTCAGCGAGCCCGCCACGACGTTGGCCTGCCCGAGCATCCCTGCCTGCTCGAGCGCCACGATCGCGGCCTCGTCGCGTGTGCCCTCCAGCCGACCGGTCGTCCCGAACGTCGAGCCGACCAGCACGTTCTCGAACACGGTCAGCCGCTCGAACGGGCGAGGGATCTGCGCCGTGCGTCCGAGCCCGCGATGACAACGCACGTGGGCCGGCAACCTGGTGAGGTTCTCGACCGCCGATGCTGACGCTGCCGCGGTCGGGGCGCAGGTCACCGGCGACGAGGTTGAGCAGTGTGGTCTTGCCCGCGCCGTTGGGGCCGACGATGCCGAGGGCCTCGCCCTCGGCAACGTCGAACGAGAAGTCCTCCACCACCTGGAGCGCGCCGAAGCGCTTCCACAGGCCAACGACTTCGAGCAATGCCCCCACGCAATTTTGAAATCTAGGCCAACAGGGCGAGTTCGCCGTTGGTCGGGATCTCCGGTGACTGCGTGTTGTTGACGACCAGCAGTTCGAACGGGAACTTCCCACCGCTCGACTTCTTCCACTGACCGCCGACCAGCGATGTCGGGCTGACGTTCTTCGGCAGCCCGTTCTTGCCGTAGGCGATCGGCCCGACGATGGTGTCGAGCTGGGTCGCTGCGGCGGCATCGGCGATCGCCTGCTTGTCGGTGCTGCCGGCACGGGCCAACACGTCGAAGCACACTTCGAACAGGGCGTGGGCGAAGCCGACGAACTGCGTCCACTGCTTGCCGGTCGATGCCTCGAACTGGTCGGAGATCTCCTTCGACGTCTCGCCGGTCAACGAGCTGGTGAACGGGTGGTTGGGCGTCCACCACACCTCGCTGGCCAGACCATCGCCGAGGTCACCGAGCGCCTCGACTGCCGACGAGAACAGCACTGCCTTGGCCATCGTGACCAGCTTGGGGTTGAAGCCCTGCTGCTTGGCCTGCGTCCAGAACGTGGCGAAGTCGGGCGGGATCGGGATGCCGGCGACGATGTCGACGCCGCCGCTCTTCATCTGGCCGATCACGCTCGAGAAGTCGTCGCTGAGGGTCCTGGAAGCGGCCCGGGTCGACCAGCTTGTAGCCGCCGGCGGCGACGCCGGCGGGGAAGCCCGTCTTGGCATCGGCCAAGGCGTTGCCATCGGGGTCGTTGGGGCACAGCAAGCCGACCGTCTTGTTGGTCTCGACCGAGCCCCACATGTCGCCGAACACCGCAACCAGCTGATCGGCTCCCCAGAAGAAGTGGTAGGTCCAGTCGAACCCGACGGCCGGATCGCCACCGCGGCCGAAGAAGTAGGGCTGCCACGGAGCAAGGGTCGACAGACACGGCACACCGTTGGCCTCGCACTGGTCGGCGACCGGGTTGATCATCTCCGGTGTGGCGATCGCCAGCATCATGTCGACGCCATCGTCGTTGATCAGTTCACCGGCTCGTGATGCAGCGGTGTCGGAGTTCGACTCGACGTCTTTCTGGATGATCTCGACCTTGTACGACTTGTCGCCGAGCATGATCCCGTCAGCGGCCAGCTTGTTGATGGCGTCGAGGATGAACGGGTTGGCCTCGCCGAAGCCGGCCAACGCGCCGGTCAACGGAACGGTGAAACCGATCTTCACGGTGCCGTCGCCGCCACCGCCGCCGAACTTCGCAGCATTGCCATTGCCGCCGGCGGGCGCGGAGGTCTGAACGGGAACGGTCTCGGTCGGCGTGGGTGCGGCTGTTGCGGCCGGCGCAGCCGGTGTCGGACGGCGCCGAAGTGCCGTCGGGCGCCGATGTGGCATTGCTCGACTTGCTGTCGCTGCCGCACGCGGCGAGCAACGCTGCCGCTGCCGCTGCTCCACCGAACGCAAGAATTCGTCGCCGGCTGTAGATCGGCCGTTCTGGCCAGGTCTCGATTCTCCATGACTTGTGGATCCCCCTTGTGGTTGGTTCTGTTTGCTCGAAGTACTACTGGGTACTCAGACGCACGCTCACGCGTGCCGAGAGCTCTGGTGGTGCGGCGCAGGTGCTCATCGAGCAACCGCACTGCTTCAGCAGCGTCGCCGCGCAAGGCGGCGGCTACCAACGCACGATGCTCACCCTGCACATCGCGATCATCATCATGGCCGATCGGGACCGACCACCTCCGATACAACTCGGCTGCGTCGCGCAACGACAGCGCCATGTTCCGCAAGCGCTGGTTCGGGCACGCGGCAAGCAACGCCTGATGGAACCGTGAGTGCGCCAGCGTCCACTCTTCGCTCATCACGACCGGGTCGGTGTCGGATTTCATCGGAGTGCGTTCGAGCGAATGGTGGGCGGCGACGAGATCGCTCTCCCACGCAATGTCGCCGTGGTCGATCGACATCCGCAGGACCAGTCCCTCGATCTCGCAACGAGCCGTCGTGAGATCGTCGAGATCGTCTTGCGACAGCGGGGTGACGTGAAAGCCGTGCTGGGGTTCGGACTGCACCAGGCCCTGCTCGGCGAGGCGGGTCAGGCCTTCGCGCACCACGCTGGTGCTGCAGTCGTATCGCTCGGTCAAGTCGGCGAACCGCAGCTTGGTCCCGGGCGGCACACGACCCGACAAGATGTCGGCGCGCAGTTGGGCGTAGACCTGTTCGGTGCGGGTGATCGCAGCGAGGGCAGACCGATGGCGCGCCGGTTGCAGCTCAGCTCGCGCTGCAGACGCATCGTCGGCGACTTCCCCCATGGACGCACAGTCAAGCACTTTCGTGAATCGAGCGCAATATCGAAATTTTCTTGACATGTCGAACATCGAGCGGTAGAACGAACCCGTCCCACTGCGATGCCGGCGTGGGATTCACCAGGGGGTAACACGATGACGGTGCACGGTCTTGCCGAGATGACGCTCGGCGTGCCGAACGTCGACGCGACCAGGCAGTTCTACCGCGAGTTCGGCCTCAGCGAAAGCGACAACGGGATGTTCGCATCGGCCGACGGGGGCGATCAACTCCGCGTGGTCGAGGCGCCGTACCGTCGCCTGGTGGAGTTCGCCCTCGCCGCCGACGACGTCGACGACATCGCCCGAATCCGCAGCGCGGCCGCTGCACACGACATTGCCGTGATCGATCACGACGATGGCAGCATCTCGATGACTCGAGCCGATCGTCGGCATCAGCGCCAAGGTCACCGTGCGTCCACGCATCGTGCAGCCCGATCCGTACACGTGGAAGGCGATGAACTCGCCCGGCAATCCGGCCCGCTCGGGAACGCGTGCACCGGCGATCTTCGACCAGGGCCCTGCCCAGCCGCGCAAGCTCGGCCACGTGCTGTACACCAGCCCCGACTTCGAAGGCAGCATCCGGTTCCTCACCGAGGTGCTCGGGTTCAAGGTCAGCGACACCAGCGCCGGCATGATCGCCTTCCTCCGCTGCAGCACCGATCACCACAACGTCGGTCTGATCAACGCTCCCGTGCCGTTCTTCCACCACTCGTCGTGGCAGGTCAACGACGTCGACGAGATCGGCAAGGGCGCCCAGAACCTGCTGGCCGTCGATCCGACGCGCGACATCTGGGGCCTCGGCCGCCACTTCCTCGGCAGCAACCTGTTCTGGTACTTCCGCGACCCGGCCGGCAACTTCGCCGAGTACTACGCAGACCTCGATCAGATCCCCGAAGACGCCGAGTGGGATGCCCAGGATTGGGCGCCCGACAAAGCGTTGTACGCATGGGGCCCACCCGTCCCCACCGAATTCGTCCACCCGAGCGATGTCGAAGAGATCGCCGCCGCCCTGCAAGGAGTCTCATGAAGATCGCCCGCTTCACCGAGGGTGGCAGCACCCGTCTGGGAATCGTCACCACCGACACCGGTGAGATCATCGATGTCGGCACTGCCGACCCGTCGTTGCCGACCGATGTCGGTGTGCTGCTGGCCGGCGGCAACATCGCCTCGGTTGCCCGCACCGCTGCCTCCGCGCCGCGGATCGCCATCAGCGCCGTCACGCTGGAGGCGCCGATCGCCCAGCCACCGACGTTCCTGGCGATCGGGTTGAACTACGCGGACCACGTCGCCGAGAGCGGGATGGACAAGCCGAAGGCCCCGGTCGTGTTCAACAAGCAGGTCACGTGTGTAGTCGGGCCGGGTGTCGGCATCGAGGTGCCCACGGTTGCCCCGGACTGGGTCGACTACGAAGGCGAGTTGGGCATCGTCATCGGCACGCGGTGCCGCACCGTGTCGGTCGCCGACGCGCCGTCAGTGGTCGCCGGCTTCATGATCGTCAACGACGTATCGGTGCGCGACTGGCAGCGGGCCACCCCGACCATGACGATGGGCAAGTCCTGGGACACCCACGGCCCCACCGGCCCGTGGCTGGTGACGGCCGACGAAGTCGGCGACCCGCACGATCTCGGCATTCGCACCTGGGTCGACGGTGATCTGCGCCAGGACGCATCGACGAAGCAGATGATCACCAATTGTTGGGAACTCATCGCCCACCTCTCCACGGCGTTTACGCTGTTGCCCGGCACGATCATCGCCACCGGCACGCCGGCAGGTGTCGGGTTCGTGATGGACCCGCCGCGCTGCATGAAGGCCGGCTCGACGGTCCGCATCGAGATCGACAAGCTCGGGGTTCTGGAGAACCCGGTCATCGCCCAGCCGTAAATACGCCTCAGCCCAACTTCCTCGTCCAGTCCAGTCGCAAAAGGAGTCACCATGTCGACCACGATGTCCATCACGTCCGACGATGCTGCCAGCTCGCGCCGCCGAACTGATCCCCGAGTTGCGCGAGCGCGCTGCACAGACGGCCCTCGACCGGCGGCTGCCTCAGAGCAACATCGACGCACTGCGCCGCGCCGGGGCGATGAAGACCATCCAGGCCAAGCGCAACGGCGGCTATGCCCTTGGCATCCGCACCCACCTCGACGTGATGAGTGCGCTCGGGCGCGGATGCGGGTCCACGGCCTGGGTGGCCGGCGTCGTGCACGCGCACTCGTGGCTCGTCTCTCATTTCCCCGAGCAGGGACAGGACGACATCTACGCCGGCAATCCCGACGCCATCGTGTCCGCGGTGATCGGGCCGCGAGGCAAGGCCACCCGTACGGCCGACGGCTATCGGCTCGAGGGTGTCTGGCCATTCGGATCCGGCTGCGAACGCGCCGACTGGTTGCTGCTCGGTGCGGTCGTGTTCGACGAGGCAGGCAACGAGATCGATCAGGGCGACTTCATGGTCCCGGCGTCGGCGGTGACGATCAAGGACGACTGGTACGTCAGCGGCCTCGCCGGCACGGGCTCGTGCACCATGGTGCTTCAGCCCCTCGACATTCCCGCCCACCGGTTCTTGTCGCTGCCCGGCCTGATCATGGGCAACAGCCCCGGCGCAGGCCTGCACGGCGACGATTGGGTGCAGCGCTGTGCTCCGGTTCCCGTGCTGACCATCGCACTGTGCGGCGGCGCAATCGGCATCGCCAAGCAAGCGCTCGCCGACTTCCCATCGGTGATCAAAGGCAAGATCATCGCCTACACCGCCGACCCGCAAGAGCCGCACCCGTTCACACACATTCGCCTCGGCGACGCGGCATCGCGCATCCGCGAGGGCGAACTGCTGTTGTACGCGGTGGCCGACGAGCTCGACGCAACGGCGCACGCCAACGGCGAGGTTCCCTTCCTGCGTCGCGCCGAGATGCGCAACGACTGTGCCACGGCGGTGCGCCGCCTGCTCGAAGGTGTCGAGATCCTGTTCCGCGAGTCAGGCGCCACAGGAGTGCGCACGTCGAGCCCCATCAACCGGGCGCTGGCCGACATCCAGACCATCAACAACCACGGTCTGATGAAGCTGGAGACCAACCAGGAGATGTACGGCCGCCTGCTGCTCGGCTTGGAACCCAACTCGCCGCTGATCTGAGAATCGATGACACCGCCGAACCAAGCGGAGCTCGAAGCCGCGTTCTGTTGGGAGGCCGATGACAACATCCCCGGCCGGCCGGCGATGTCGGCGTTCCGCCGTGAGGCCCGCTATCGCCAGGCCCGCTGGCGCGAAGCACATGGGCATCCGATCGGGACCCAGCCGATCGTCCCGAAGCCGGGCGACACCCGGGTGCGACCCGTGGGCAGCCGGCTGCCGCTCGACTACGCCCGCGAGACCGGTGCGAACTTTCTCACCGCCGCTGCGCTCGACGCCGTTCGAGCCCGCACATCGTTCATCGAGCCTCGCCAGAGCATCGACCACCAGCGGCTGTGGGCCGACCTGTTGTCGTCGCCGGCGATGTCGTTCAACCTGTTCGGTGAGCTCGCGGCCGATCTCGCGCTGGCCGATCGTGCCGTGAAGGGCTGGTTCCCCGACGCCCCTGGCCACGTCAGCGAGCTCCGATTTGCCCATTCGCCCGGCTGGTTCGATCCCGCCTACCTCAACAGCCTGCGTTCGTTCGACACCGCTCTGATCCTCGATCTCGACGATGGCAGCCGCGGTCTGGTGGCGGTCAGCGTCAAGTACCACGAGCGCAACAAGCCGGAGATCCCGCGAACGGAGAACCTTTCCCGCTACGGCGAGGTTGCCGAACGAGCGCACGTGTTCGCGCCCGGAGCGATCGACATGCTGAAGCGACGCAGCGACCTGTGCGTGATGTGGATCGAACACCTGCTGCTGTACTCCATGCTGCAGCACCCCAGCGACGGCTGGACGTGGGGCCGGTACATCGTCGTCCACCCCGCCGGCAACTGCGACATCGTCGACGCCTGCTCCCGCTATCGCACCCTGCTCGTCGACGACACCACCTTCACCGCGATGACGCTCGAGCATCTCCTCGACACGACTCCGCTCGCGGATTCCACAATCGCCGCGCTGCGTGGTCGATACCTGCCCGGCTAGCGCCGCACGGTGTCAGACTTCCTCGGTGGGGTTGTCGTTCGAGCGAGTCCTTCCGGCTGACTCGGATGCTGTCGTGGCCTTCCTCGTCGACAGTGAGTGGCCGTTCCATGGAGCGCACCGGCTGTCGGTCCGCCGAGGCCGAGGCCATCAGCATCTCGGATGCCGCGACCCGCTCGTTCTGGGTCGTCGACAACCGCACCGTCGTCGGACTCGTCCGGCTGCTCGACCTCGACGATGTCGACGACGGCAGTCCGATGTTCGACCTCCGGATCGCGAGCGGACATCGCGGCCAGGGCCATGGCACCGCCGCGGTGACATGGTTGTCGGGCTACCTCTTCGGCGAGTACCCGGTGCTGCATCGCATCGAGGCCACGACGAGGAACGACAACGCGGCGATGATCGCCGTCTTGAACCGGTGTGGCTATCAGCAGGAAGGGCTGCTCCGCGAAGCGTGGAAAAGTCGGGACGGATCACGCCACGACACAAGGGTCTACGGGCTGCTGCGACGCGAATGGTCGGGCGATGTGTGAGCGGAGCCGCTCATCGGGCACGCTCGCCGACTGCTCGCTCAGGCCATCATGCCCCCGCCGACGGTGAAGATCTCGCCGTGGCAGTAGGGCACCTCGTCGCTGAGGATCCACGCCGCAGTGGCGGCGATCTCCTCGGGTGTGGCGTAGCGGCCGAGTGACGTCGCCGCTTCGATGCCGGCCTTCACATCGTCGGCAGCCGCGCCGCCTGCCGACCCGATCGATTGCTCGAGCGAGCGCATCATCCGGCTGTCGACCGCGCCCGGGCAGAGCACGTTGACGCGGATCCCGGCGCCGCCGACCTCGAGCGCCAGTGACCGTGCCAGGCCGATGACGGCGTGTTTCGAGGAGTTGTAGATCGACGTCGTCGGGCTTCCCTGCAGGCCGGCGATCGAAGCCGTGAACAGGATGCCACCGGACCGACCCGCACCGGTGAGGTGGCGCACGACGGCCTGTGCGGTCAGGAAGGCGCCCTGCACGTTCACGCCGAAGACACGCTGATAGTCGGCGAGGTCGAAATCGGCGACCGGCGCCGCCTTGCACTCGACACCGGCGTTGATGAACGCCAGATCGAGGCCACCGAACGATGCCGCAGCCGTGACGCAGGCCGCAGCACCATCCGAGGTCGACACGTCCGCGGCAACGGCGACGACCCGGTCGCCATGGCCTGCCGCGATCGTCTCGACGGCGTGCCCGCTGATGTCGCTGGCGACGACGTTGCAGCCCTCCTCGACGAACCGTTTCACCGCCTCGACACCGATGTTCCCTGCCGCTCCGGTGACCAACACGGTCTTGCCTGCCAAGCCCTTCAACACGACGACGCTCCCTCGCGGCGGGCTGTCGCCCCGCACCGTGCGGGGTCGGTTCGCAACCGGCACGCGAGCGGCACGCTACCGACCCGAGTCGCGCTCGCCGATATCGGCGTAGATGCCTACGCTGAGGCGCCATGGCCATCGTCCACCGCGCAACGATCACACCGACCAAGGCGGAACTCATCGCCGACTGGGCGCCGAGCCAGCCGTGGGGCCCTCCACCTGACACTCCCATGGAGATGATCGGTGCCTTCCGCTTCGACGATCCTGACGGTCGTGTGGGTATGGAGACCCACCTCGTGAGGTACGGCGCCACACTGCTGCAGATCCCGCTGACCTATCGTGATGAACCCCTCGAGGGTGCCGACGGCGCTCTCATCGTCGAGATGCAGCACTCCGTCCTCGGCCCCCGCTGGGTGTACGACGGGCTGCGGGACCCTCGACTCCTGGTGATGCTCGCCGCCGTCGCGATGACAGGTCAGGGTGAGGCCCTCAGCATGGCCGTGTACGAAGGCCGCTGGCACATCGCGCCGAGCAACGTCCGCATCCAGGGCGGGGGGTGGACGCAAGAGCGAGTGCCGGTCGACGGCTTCGAACTGGAACGTGACGACGCCGCGGGCGCCGTGCTGCACAACGACCGCTTCGAACTGACCGTGTTCCGGCGCCCCGTCACCGGACCTCGCCCGGCGATCGGGCTCACCGCGACCTGGAACGGACAACCCGAGCCGGTCGTGCTCGTCGAGGTACGCGAACGCTAGTGCCGCATCTCCCGCATTTCGAGAGGAAGGCGGATCGGCGGGTCGGTGCAGTCGAGGCCCGGAGTGTTTCGAGGTACCCAGGCGGGCGCCGAGAACTCCACAGGACCTTCTAGCGCGGGCAGAGGCTCGTTCGAGCATGGGCCACGACAGCCCGAATGCCGGTCAGGGTGCTCCGAACCAGGTCGTGAGCGCTCGGGGGAGCTCGTCGTCGCCGAGGTCATCCGTCCAGGCGACATGTCCGTCCGGTCGGATCAGCACGGCTGCCGGCGCAGCGACCTCGCCGACCACAGGGAGTTCCCAGACACCGTCGTAGGTGGCATCAACCAGGCGGACTCGGTCTGCCCATCGGGAGATGTCGATGCCGCCGGGCTCGCCGAGGTTGACGAGCACAGGGCGGACGTCGTGCAGCAGCGCAAAGACGCGCACGTGCCCGTGGGCGGTGGTGAGCTCGAGGTCCGGCATGCGCCGACCGAGCATCGGATGGCCGTTGCCGAAGTCGTAGCGAACGTCGAGGCCGGAGATCATCCCGGCGACGTACTTCCGCGGTTCGTCCATCGACAGCAACTCGGTCAGGAGGTCACGCAGCGCACCCGAGCGCTCGTCGGTGGCGCCCACTGCACGTTGCGCAATCGTGTTCTTCAGCACACGCGCCCCCACCGGATGCCGTTCAGCGTGATAGGTGTCGAGCAGGCTCACCGGCGACGTTCCCCTGACGACCTGGGCCAGCTTCCAGCCCAGGTTCACAGAATCCTGTACGCCGAGGTTCAATCCCTGCCCGCCGATCGGAGCATGGACGTGGGCGGCGTCTCCCGCGAGGAGCACTCGCCCGCTGCGGTACGACACCGCCTGACGCGTCATGTCGGTGAAGCGAGAGATGAAGCGCGGGCTGTGCACCCCGTGATCAGTCCCATCGACGCGTCTGAGCGCCGCGCGAAGATCCTCCAGAGTCGGTTCATCGCCGCGGTTCACATCGGGTTCGATCAGAGTGACACCAACCCGTCCGCCTTCCGCCGGCCCGATGCCACCACCGCCGCGCAAGCCGAACTCCGGTTGTTCCTCCATCTCGACCTCGGCATGGATCCAGCACGTCGTCGGATCCCAGCCGGCGAACTCGATGCCGGCCGCCTTGCGCACGACGCTCCGGCCCCCGTCGCAACCGACCAGGTAGTCCGCCCGCAGTGACGTGCCGTCAGAGAGCGCAACCTCCACGCCGGCGTCGTCCTGGGTGAAACCCGTGACCTCGCGCTCGCGCAGGATGGGAACACCGAGCTCAGCGACCCAACCGGACATGATTCGCTCGAAGTGGCTCTGCAGCAGCGCCAACCCGTAGTTGTGGCGGGTGGGGAAATCGCTGATGTCCAACGGCACTCCGGCGAAGGCCTGCACCTGCACCGGCCTACCCTCGGCGAGGAAACGGTCGACGACACCACGCTGATCGAGCACTTCGATGGTGCGCGAGTGCAGACCTCTGGAGCGCGAGCTCTCCAGCTCGAAGCTCGGGCGTCGCTCGACGACGACGACATCGGTCCCCGACAACGTCAGCTCCGCCGCCAGCATCATCCCGGTCGGACCGCCGCCAGCGATCACCACCGCGTTGTCGATCATCGCTCCTCCGCAACCTCAGCGCATGCAACGAGCCTCTCGCTCACCTTACGCGTGCGCAACCGCCGACAGTGGTCGACGACGCTGCGAACACGACGGCGCATGGTGCCCGCTCCGGCGCAACGGCGCAAGGCTCCACGCCGGCGCATTGCGACGTGTGCGGGATCGATCCAGGCAGTTGTGGCGCCTGCTTCTACTTGTCGGTGGTGCGAAATAGTCGCCAGGAGATGGCGAGCCAGACGGCAATCGCGACGAGCCAGATGATCGCCGTGCGGAGCAGATCGCCATCCGACTCACCGGATGAAGCCAAGGCGTTGACGTTGGAATTGGATTCATACATGAACCAGCCGCCGACGTTTCGATCGACGAGTAGACCGCTGATGGTTGCCGCTACCACGCCGAGCGCCGCTGCGAGCGCCAGCGACAGAATCACACGACGTGCGGAGTTCACCACATCATCTTGGCATCAGCAACGGACACACGAATCAGGCAGTCATGGCGCGCTTACTGGGAGGGGTTCAGATGTCTGGCGGTCGCGCGAGGCGCATGACCAGACAACTGTCGCCGTCGAACTCGCGCTGCCCGATGTGCTCGAAGCCGAGTCGTTCGTAGAACGCGACGGCGCGCCGATTGGTGATCTTCGGGTCGATCACTATCGCGTCGGCGCCGTGCAGCTTGAAGGCGCGCGAAGTTGCCGCCCGCATCGCCCGTGCCCCGAGACCGCGCCCCCTGTCGCGCGGCGACCCGATCCAGATGTCGAGCGCCCACGTGCCGGGATCCACGTCACCCCAATAGTGCGATTCTTCCTTGCCAGCATCGATGAGCTGCACAAAGCCGATCGGGCGGCCGTCCTCCTCAGCGATGAGCAGCTCACGCCACGGTACGTGCCGCTCCAACTCGGCCGGCCAGTCGTACCAGTCGGTGCCTCGCCCACCCAAAGCCGCGGCGACATCAGGATCGTCATCCCACCGAGCGAGCAAACCGACATCATCGACCCGCATCAGCCGCAATTCGACCATCCGCTGACAATAGGCGCGCCAGATCCGCTCAGCCTCAGCGAAAGAGTCGCGCAGGACACTCAACACAACTCCGCAGAGTACTTGTGTCGAGATGTGCCTGACGGCGGAGAGGTGCCTGGTCGCCCATCGCTCTGGCGAAGCCGAGTCCGGAGTGTTTCGAGGTGACCAGGTGGGTGCCAGGAACTCCACAGGACCTTGTCACCGATTGCCCTGTCATGCTCACGATGCGCCGCGCCAACCCACACTCAATTGCGCGGCCGCTCCATGTCAGGACATTGTGCGTCGCATCCGAGGCGAGACTGTGGCGGTGCGGGCATTCGATGATCTGACCAAGCGAGGACGCATCGGACGGCTGCGGCTCTTGGCGATCGACTCGTTGGGCGACGACTTCGCCATCGATGCGCGGCGCGTCTCGTTGTTGGCGTCGCATTCCTTCAACACGTTGTTCCGCGCAGATCTCGTCACCGGACCGCCGCTGGCGGTGCGTGTCGGCGAGGTGCGGATTCACGCCGACGGCGTGGAGGAGGTCGAGGCGGCATGGCTCGACGCCTTGCACGCCGACACCGAGATTCGGGCGCCCAGGCTGCTCGCAGACCGACAGGGTCGACACGTGGCCGCTGGGCATCGCGCCGACGTGCCCGGTGGGCGTTACTGCTCGGTGATGACATGGGTGTCCGGACGAACGGTTCGTGAGCGCTTCGACCACGTCACCTCGCAACGGATGGGAGTGCTGTTGGCGAACATCCACGATCACACGGCGACATATCCGCCACCCGTCGTGCCACCGGGGATCCGCGCCGATCGGGTCGTCTCCTTCTCCGACACGACCCGATTGGGCGGATACGAGTCGAACTACGGCTCGATGTTCGTCGAAGCAGTTGATCGCGTGCAGCGACAGATCGACGCGTTGTGGGCGGCACCGCCGCATCGACCACACCTGCTGCACGGCGACTTCGGTCCGCAGAACGTGATGCGTTGGAGAGCGCAGTTGGCGGCGATCGATTTCCAGGATCTGCAGTTCGGATTCGACGTGCAGGACGTCGGCATCACCACCGCCGATCTGCGCCGCCAATACGCCGACGAGTCGCTGGTCGAGGCCTTCGTCAAGGGGTATCGGTCAGTGCGGCCGTGGCCATTGACCGACCGGTCGTTGGCGCAAGCCCTCGACGCGGGGCGGAGCCTCAACGTGATCAACCTCGGCCTCAACCTGCGTCGACCGGGCCTCGAGCTCTTCATCGACCGCCACGCGCAGCGTGTCGCCGGGTGGATGGGCTTGTCACCACGAGCGAGTTTGATCTAGACCTCGAACGTGGCCTCATCACACGACATCCTGTGGGCTCCGACGCCCGAATCGATCGCCGAAACGAACATCGGCCGGTTCGTCGCCTGGCTTCACGATGAAGGCAGGGGCTCGTTCGATTCGTACGACGCGTTGTGGCGTTGGTCCGTCGACGACATCGCCGGTTTCTGGGCTGCTGTCTGGGATTTCTTCGGTGTGCGGGCCAGCACGCCCTACTCGCAGGTACTCGACCACGCCTCGATGCCCGGCACCAAGTGGTTCATCGACGCTCGGCTGAACTACGCCGAGCACATCCTGCGCCACGGCGGCGAGGGGCCGGCGGTCATCGGCCACTCGCAGACCCGGCCGGCGTCGACGCTGACATGGGATCAGCTCGCCGAACAGGTCGGCAGGGCTCGCGCAGGGCTGCTGCGATTGGGGGTCGGCCGCGGCGACCGGGTGGCCGCATACCTGCCGAACGTTCCGGAGACGATCGTCGCGTTCCTCGCAACAGCCAGTCTCGGGGCGGTGTGGACGAGTTGCGCACCGGAGTTCGGCGTGCAGGCGGTGCTCGACCGATTCGGGCAGATCGATCCCGCGGTGCTGCTGGTCGTCGACGGGTACATGTACGGGAGTCGTGAGATCGACCGCCGTTCCGAGGTCGAGGCGATTCGCACGGGTCTGCCAACACTGCGCGCCACGGTGGCGTTGCAGTACGTGCGAGACGAGGTCCCGGCCGGAGCCATCTCGTGGACCGATCTGGTTGCCGAGCCGGGCCCGGTCGAGTTCGAGCAGGTCGCTGCCGATCATCCCCTGTACGTGCTGTACTCGTCGGGCACCACCGGGATGCCCAAGCCGATCATCCACGGCCACGGCGGCATCCTGCTCGAGCATCTCAAGGTGCTTGGACTGCACGCCGACCTCGGGCCGACCGACCGGTTCTTCTGGTTCACCACCACCGGATGGATGATGTGGAACTACCTGGTCAGCGGGCTGCTGACCGGCGCGTCGATCGTCACTTTCGACGGTGACCCTGCGGCCCCGACGCTCGACACGCTGTGGCAACTCGCGGCGGACGCCGAGATCACCTGGTTCGGGGCCAGCGCGCCCTACTTCATGGCTTGCCGCAAGGCCGGGCTGCAACCGAAGAAGCAGCACGACCTGTCGCCGCTCCGCGCCGTCGGTTCGACCGGCGCACCACTGCCTGCCGATGGATTCCACTGGGTCTACGACAGCGTCGGCAGTGATCTGATGCTGTCGTCGATCAGCGGCGGCACAGACATCTGCTCGGCCTTCGTCGGCGGGTGCCCGATGGTGCCGGTGATCGCCGGTGAGATCTCGTGCCGGTACCTCGGTGTGGCCGTGGAAGCCTTCGATGAATCAGGACGACCTGTCATCGGCGAGCAGGGCGAGTTGGTCGTCACCGAGCCGATGCCCTCGATGCCGATCGGGTTCTGGGGCGACGACGATGGGTCGCGGTATCGCGCTGCGTACTTCGAGTCCTACCCCGGCGTCTGGCGTCACGGCGACTGGATCACGGTCGACGACCGGGGCAGCTGCGTGATCACCGGACGCAGCGACGCCACGCTGAACCGCGGCGGGGTACGCATCGGCACCAGCGAGATCTATCGCGTCGTCGAGGCGATCGACGGGGTCAACGACAGCCTGATCGTGCATCTCGAAGACTCCGAAGGCGGCGGCGCCGGGGCGCTGGTGCTGTTCGTTTCAGTTGGTGACGGCGCACACCTCGACAGCGTCGTCGACCCGATCAAACGGGCCCTGCGAGCCGACCTCTCGCCGCGCCACGTCCCCGACGAGATCCACGCGCTGCCGTCGATCCCCACCACCTTGTCGGGCAAGAAGCTGGAGCTCCCGGTGAAGAAGATCCTCCGTGGCGCCGACCCCGATTCGGTCGCCAGTCGCGGTGCGTTGAAGAACCCCGAGTCGCTCGACGCCGTCGCCCAGGTCGCCAGATCTCGCAACCGCTAGTCGAGTGTTTCAGCGCACCCAGGTGGGCGCCAGACACTCCACAAGGATCTTCAGGTGAGGTTTTCGATGACCATGGCGATGCCCTGGCCGACGCCGATGCACATCGCTGCCAGCCCGTAGCGGCCGCCGGTGCGGCGCAGATGGTGGGCCAGCGTGGTCACGATCCGCACACCCGAGCAACCGAGCGGGTGACCGATGGCGATTGCCCCGCCCTGCTGGTTGACGATCGAGGGGTCGAGGTCGGGCCATTCGCGCAAGCAGGCCAGCGACTGAGCGGCGAATGCTTCGTTCAACTCGACGGCCGACAGGTCACCCCAGCCGATCCCGGCACGGCCGAGCGCGTCACGAGCCGCCTCGACCGGGCCGATGCCGTAGAGGTGGGGATCGACGCCACTGGTCGCCCTGCTGACGATGCGCGCCATCGGGGTGGACTTCGAGAGCTCCACGCCGCGCGATGACATCACCAGCATGGCGGCCGCGCCGTCGTTCATGGGCGAGGCATTGCCCGCAGTCACGGATCCGCCCTGCCTGAACACCGGCTTCAACTTGGCCAGGGTCTCCATCGACGAGTCGGGGCGGATGCACTCGTCGCGTTCCAACGGCGCACCGGGGACCTGGACGGTCTCGGCGCCGAAGTGCCCCGCCGCCCACGCAGCCGCAGCCCGATGGTGCGAACCCATGGCGAAGGCATCCTGCTCGTCACGTGAGATCGAATACTTGTCGGCCAGCAACTCGGCGCCCTCACCCAGCGAGATCGTCCACTCGCCAGGCATCTTCGGGTTGACCATTCGCCAGCCGAGCGCCGAGTTCCACATCTGCTCGTGGGTGGTCGGGTAGGCCTTCGACGGCTTGAGCACCACCCACGGCGCACGGGTCATGCTCTCGACGCCGCAGGCGATGGTGATGTCTGCGTCACCGACGGCGACGGTGCGCGACGCCCCGAAGATGGCCTCGATGCCGCTGCCGCACAACCGGTTGACGGTTGCGGCGGGAATCGTGGTGGGCAATCCGGCCAGTAGCAGCGCCATTCGGCCGACGTTGCGGTTGTCTTCGCCGGCGCCGTTGGCATCGCCCGCGTAGACCTCATCGATCGAGGCCGGGTCGAGTGATGGAGACCGCTCGACGATGGTCCGCACGACACCGGCCAGGAGATCGTCGGGCCGAACGCCGGCAAGAGCGCCACCGAGACGGCCGAGCGGTGTGCGGACGGCATCGACGATGAACGCTTCTGTGGTCATGGCCGAACTCCTTCGTAGGCACGCTCCAAGATGCCGAGCAGGTCTGCCTCGGACACAGGACGTGGGTTGACGGTGATCTCTTCGGCCGCGGCAAGCGCCACACCGGG
Organism: Ilumatobacteraceae bacterium; assembly: GCA_963805445.1. Taxonomy (GTDB): domain Bacteria; phylum Actinomycetota; class Acidimicrobiia; order Acidimicrobiales; family Ilumatobacteraceae; genus JAENVT01. The sequence goes on from CAWDUI010000047.1 coordinate 200,097, forward strand.
CAGATCATCACGTTGCACCAAGCCGTCGTGGCCCTGGAGGTCGGCCAGACGCGTCGGCACGTTGCTGGCCACGGCCAGATCCCACAACGCTGCGGCCGGATCTCCGCCGGGAACCCCCAGCGCGTCGGCCAGACGAGCCATCTCCGCCGGCAACGCCGGGCCGTTGAACGCGACCGCATGCGGAAGGATCACCGAGTGGGTGTCGGCGTGCACCAGGTTGAACCTGCCGCCCAGGACGTGGCACAACTTGTGATGCAAGCCGGACGATGTGGTGCCGAGCGCTACGCCCGAGAGATAGGCCCCGTACAGCAGCCGGCCGCGGGCCTCGACATCGCCGGGGTTGGCCATCACGGTCGGCAGCGACTCGTTGATGGCGCGCACACCTTCGAGCGCAAGGGCCGACGTGATCGGGTTGTTGCCAGGGGCATACAACGCCTCGACGGAATGGGCCAGCGCGTTGAACGCAGACGGCCCGGTGACATGCGGGGGCAACCCGAGGGTGAGTTCCGGGTCGTAGACGACCGTCTTGGGCTGCACGACCGCGTTCTTGCCAGTCTGCTTGTGCCGGCCACCGGTCAGCCCATAGATCTGGGTCTGCTCGCTACCGGCATAGGTGGTCGGCACGGCGACGATCGGCACCGAGTGGCTCAAGGCGATCGCCTTGGCCAACCCCGTGGACGAGCCCCCACCGATGCACACGACGCAGTCGATGTTGGCCTCGGTGGCCGCTGACCGGGCACGCTCGGCGAGCTCGACCGGCACGTGCTGGGCCACCTCGTCCCACGGCACCGCCAACCTGGCGCCGAGCTGCACGGCTACGGAGGCTGCAGGAGCGGTCGCAGCCCAATCGGAGATCAACATGACGCGGTGCACGCCGAGCCGCTCCACTTCGGCGCCCACTTCGGTCAGGCGGCCGGCACCGAACACGATGCGTGCCGGCAGCTGGTCGTACGTGAACGCGTTCATGCCGCCTGCAGCGCGCGCAAGGCGTCGAGCTCGACGTCGGTCGGTTCATCGGTGGTCGACACGTCGTGGCCGAAGCGCACGTCCCAGCCGGTAGCAGCGACGACCTGTTCGCGAGTGACACCTGGGTGCAGGGCGACGACGACCAACTCGCAGGTGTCGGGATCCGGCTCCATCACCGCGAGGTCGGTGATGACCCACTTCGGTCCACCACCACGCAGGCCGAACCGCTCGCGATCACCCTTGCCGTCGCCGTACCCGATCGACGTGCGGAAGTCGCAGCGATCGACGAACGCCCGAGTCGACTGGCGCATGATGACCATCACCGATCCGGCCGAGGCAGCGATCTCGGGTGCGCCACCCGCACCAGGGAGGCGAGTCTTCGGCGACTCGTACGTGCCGATCACCGTGGAGTTGATGTTGGCGTACTTGTCGAGCTGCGCCCCACTGAGGAAGCCGACGTCGATGCGTCCAGCCTGCAACCAATAGGCGAAGATCTCGGGAACGCTGACGACTGCATCGCTGGTCTCGGCGAGCTCGCCATCGCCGATCGACAGCGGCAACTTCGTCGGCTTGGTATCGATGCAACCCGACTCGTAGATCAGGACCGGCTCGATGGGGTACAGGCGCCGGGCCAGGTTGGCAGCAGTGGACGGCAAGCCAATGCCCACGAAGCAGCGCTGCTTGCCCGCCGCGGCGAGGGCGCCGAGTTGGCGTGCGGCGTTGACGATCATCAGTTCGTCGGTCGAGTACCCGGCCATCAGATACCCACGCTCTCGCAATACTCGGCGAAGTCGGCTGTGCCCTTCACGTGCTTGTCGATCCACGCCAGGAAGGCGTCGCGATCCTTCGAGATGGGATCCCATGCTTTGTAGAAGGCGTTGTCACGGGTGGAGAAACCCATCGCAAAGCTCGGGTGCGCGCCCCGGGGAACATGACACACCGCGCTGACGACCCACGACGGCAGCACGATGGCGCCGGGAACCTCGGGCAGTTCATCGACGATCTCCTCGACGGTCACGATCGACCGCAGCGAAGCCAGCACGGCTTCCTTCTGCACTCCGAGCAGGCCCCAGATCTGCACGTTGCCGGCACGATCGGCGCGCTGGGCGTGGATGATGCCGACGTCGGGATTGATCGCCGGCACCGCGGCCAAGACCTCGCCAGTGAACGGGCACTCGACCGTCTTGATGGAGGTGGTGTACTTCGGCAAGGTCGGTCCCGATGTAGCCACGAAGGATTCCGAACGGCAGCCCGGCGGCGCCGGCGGCGTAGCGCGTTGCCATGCCCGGCGTGACTGTGCTCCTCGATCTCGAGCGGGTGCGGCCACTGATTCTCGACGGCGTCGCGAAAGCGCTGCAACGAACCGACGCCCGGATTGCCGCCCCACGAAAAGGTCAGTTTGGACACGCATCCGGTGCCGATCAACTGGTCGTAGGCGAGGTCGGGCGTCATCCGTACGAGGTGCAGATCGCGACGACCTTGACGGATGATCTCGTGAGCGGCCGCATGCGGAATGAGGTGGGTGAAGCCTTCGAGCGCCAACGTGTCGCCGTCGTGCACGTGCTCGGCGATGGCCGCTTTCAACGAGGTGATCATCGCGCATACCACGGCGGGATCTGGGCGTCGACGTTGATCCAGATGCTCTTGGCCTCGGTGTACTCGCGCATCGCCTCGAATCCCATCTCCCGGCCGTAGCCACTGAGCCCGGTCCCACCGAACGGTGATGCCGGACTGACCCGCTTGTACGAGTTGACCCACACCATTCCGCTGCGCATCGCCCCGGCGAGACGATGGGCCCTCGACAGGTTCTGCGTCCACAGGCCGCCACCGAGCCCGTAGTCGGTGCCGTTGGCGATGGCCAGAGCCTCCTCGTCGTCGTCGAAGGTCGACACGGTGACGAACGGACCGAACACCTCTTCGCGACAGACGCGGTCGCCGGGGCTCGCCCGCACGATCGTCGGTTCGATGTAACAACCGTTGGCCAGCGCTGCGTCGTCGGGCGCCTTGCCGCCGGTGATGATCTCGCCGCCCTCGTCGACCGCGACCTTGACGTAGCTGAGCACGCGGTCGCGGTGCATCGGCGACGTCAGCGGACCCATCTCGGTCGACGGGTCGAGCGGGTTGCCGAGCTTGATCGAACGGGCCAGCGTGACGAAGCGCTCGAGGAACTGATCGGCGATCTTGCGGTGCAGCAACAGCCGCGACCCTGCAATGCACGCCTGGCCCTGGTTGTGGAAGATTGCAAAGGCGCTGCCACCGACCGCGGCGGGGATGATGGCGTCGTCGAACACGATGTTCGCTCCCTTGCCACCGAGCTCGAGCTGCACACGCTTCAGGTTCGAGGCGGAGTACTCGACGATGCGCCGGCCGGTTGCCGTCGATCCGGTGAAGGCGATCTTGGCAACGTCGGGGTGAGTCGCCAAACGCTCACCAGCGCCCGCACCGAAGCCCGGAACCATGTTGACGACACCTGCCGGGAAGCCGACCTCGTTCATCAGTTCACCGAGACGCAGCGACGACAGCGGGGTGAGCTCACTGGGTTTGAGCACGACGGTGTTGCCGGCGGCCAGTGCCGGGCCCATCTTCCACGAGCAGAACATCAGCGGGAAGTTCCACGGCACGATCTGACCGACGACGCCCAACGGCTCGCGTTGGACGTAGTTCAAGAACCCCGGCTCGACCGGGATGACATCGCCTTGCAACTTGTCGGCCATCCCGCCGAAGTAGCGGAAGCACGCTGCGGTGCGCGGCACGTCGAGCTTGCGGGCGTCGCTGATCGGGTGACCGGTGTCGAGACTCTCGAGCTGCGCCAGCGCTTCGCCGTTGGCCTCGATTGCGTCGGCCAGTTTCAACAACAGCCGACCGCGCTCCGCCGCAGCCATCGCCCGCCAGGCCGGGAATGCTTCGGCGGCAGCGTCGACGGCACGGTCGACATCGTCGGCGCGGCCTTCCGCTATCTCGGTGATCACCGAACAGTCGTGCGGGTTGATGACCTCGAGCCTGGCCCCGGCGATTGCGTCGACGAACTCGCCGCCGATGAACAGTTGGTTCTGAACGCTCACAAGATCAGAAATCGACGGGGTACACGCTCGCCTTGCCGGTGCGGATCATCTCCGGCAACTCGGGCGAGGCGTTCTCCCACACCAGCAGCATCGAGCGCTTGGCGCTGTAGCCCTGGTGGCGGATGTCGCCGGGCATCGCCGCGACGTCGCCGGCCTTCATCGTGACCTTGCTGCGCGGTGCGCCGGAGTCGCGGTCCTGAACGTCCCACACGATCTCGTCGCTCAGCTGCACGAACCACTCGACACGGTCGTTGCCGTGGAAGACCGGCAGCACGTACTCCTCGCTGGTCGGGCAGTACAGGCTGGCTTTGCAGACGCTGACGACGCTGGGGTTCCACGTGACGTCACTACGGCTGATGTAGGCGTAGAGGTTGTACGCGGCGACCTCGTCCTCGAAGCCGGGCTCGGGGTACACCTCGGGCTCGTCCTGTGGCACATCGGCGAACATGCGGTTGACCGGGTGGGTCGCATCGGTGCGAATCTTCTCGTCGCCGGGCACGCTGACCATGCGATTGGCGGCAACCCGACGACGGGTGATGGCCTCGGTGTTGTTGCCGTCCTTCACACCGAACGGCTTGTCGGTCTCGGCCGGGCTGGCGAAGGGGTCGAACGATGCGTTGGTCCAGTCGTCGAGCATCGCCTTGAACGTGTCGCGGATCAGCGGGGTGTCGAAGTTCTCGGTGTGGTCGAGCTCGGCCTTGCGGTAGGCGTCGTTGAACCGGCCGGCAAACATGTCGACCGTGCCGTAGTGGTTGACGGTGCCGAACACGCTGTCGAAGTTGACGGTGCCATAGAAGAAGTCCCAGGCGACGTCGCGCTGCAACGCCCGCAGGAACACGTCGGCGCTCAGCACGTGCTTGCCCGTGGGCCAGGTGATGTGGACGAAGTACTCGTCGCGGGAGAAGTGGAACGCGCCCAGGCTGAACTCGCGATAGCCCTGTGCGTTGGGGTCGGTCGATTGCACGTCGGTCATGGTCATGTCAGTGGTTCCTATTCACAGAGGATTTGGCTCAGCTCAAGCAGATGTCGGCCCAGCGCTCGACCGTGTCGTCGCCGAGGATGGTTTGCAACAGGATCACGCTGGTCGCCGAAGCGCTCATGCGGTAGGCGGAGTTCGCCGGCAGCAGGGCCTGGTGGCCGCGGCGTAGCACGATCCGGCCCATCTTCTTGCCGGCAGGTTCGCCATCGACGCGCACCGAGCCCTCCTTGTCGGCCGGGACAGCGGGCGTGTCGAGCTTGACGAGCTCGATGGTGACCTCGCCATCCATGCACAACGGGAACTCGTCGTGGGCGCACGTGCGCCACTCGCTGGTGCCCTCGGCCCGGATGACCTCGAGCACGTACTGCATGTTCTTGCCGACGGCGACCTTCTCCCACGGCTTCGACGAGTTGGCGACCTCGAAGATGTTGGAGAACGCGTAGTTCTTGGCCTGGTCGTTGATCAGATCGATCCCGCCCTTGTCGTAGTCGGCCAGCGACCCGAACTTGGTGACGTACTCGGTCACGCACACCCCCTAGATGTTCGCATTGCGCACACTCGTGCGATATGTGAACATTGTCGCGGGAGGTGCTTCGAGTGTCAAGTGACAGGGTGTCAACTGACAGGGCGTCGAACGACGGCCCGGACCGAGACTACGTCCAATCCTTGAGTCGCGGCCTCACCGTGCTGCAGGCGTTCAACGCCGAGCGGCCCGCCATGACGCTTGCCGACATGGCCCGCGCCACCGGGCTCACCCGCGCCACCGCTCGCCGGCTGCTGCACACCCTGGTCACGCTTGGTTACGTCTGCACCGACGGGCGCACGTTCGAGCTCACCCCACGGGTGCTCGACCTCGGCTTCGCCTATGTGTCGTCGCTGCAACTGCCCGACATCGCCCAGCCGTTCATGGAGGCCCTGTCCGATCGCGTGCACGAGAGCGTGTCGGCGTCGGTGCTCGACGGCACCCAGATCGTGTATGTCGCACGCGTCAACACTCAGCGGATCATGGGGATCTCCTTGGCGATCGGGTCGCGGCTCCCAGCGGCGTGGACGTCGATGGGACGCGTGATGCTCGCCGGCCTCACCGACGCACAGCTGGAAGAGTTCCTCGCTGGTCTGGCCTTCACCGGGCTGACGATGCAATCGATCACCGACCGAGACGCGCTGCGATCCGAGATCCTCAACGTGCGCACCCAGGGCTACGCGCTGATCGATCAGGAGCTCGAGGTAGGAATCCGATCGGTGGCCGCGCCCCTTCGTGATCGCCGTGGCCGGACGCTGGCAGCGATCAACGTCGGCACCCACGCGGCGCGCGTCACGTTGAAGGAGTTGCGGGGCGTGATCCTGCCCGACCTCCTCGGCACGGCCCGCAGCATCGAGAACCAGTTGGCCAAGCGGTGACCGACGCGCCACATCCCCTGATCGGTCGTGTCGAGGCTCTCGTAGACCACCTTCGTCGTCGCGGCATCGAGGTGACCACTGGCGCAGTGATCGATGCGTTCACCGCGCTGACCCACTTGCCGCTCGACGAACCCCAATCGGTCAAGGCCGGGCTCCGGGCCACGCTCGTGAAGAGCTCCGATCCGACGGGCGAGTTCGATCGTGCCTTCCGGTCGGTGTTCGCCGCCGCCGATGTCGCCTGGCCGGGCGGCGGCCCGAGCGATGCCCACGAAGCACCATCTGAGGCCGCGTCCCCCGGTCAGATGTCCGCTGCGCTGATGCAGGCGATGCAGCAAGGCGACGAGGCGCAGATCGCGTTCCTTGCCCAGCAGGCTGTCGACGCGCTCGCCGGCTTCGACGACGACGGTGAGCACAGCGAGCGCTACTACCTGCACAAGATCATGCGCGCCATCGATCTCTCGCGCATGCTCAGCGCGGCGATGCAACAACTGCGACGCGAGGGCGAACTGACCGAGCTGGAGCTGATGCTGGCACGCAACGAGTTCGCCGCATTGCTCGAACAGTTCCGTCGGCGCCTGGCCGCCGAGATCGCAGCGCGGATGCACGCCGGTGGCGCCACCGAGCACGTCGAGGCCGACATCGGCACCGGCCTTGCCGATCGCGACATGTTGCAGCTGTCGTCGTTGGAGCTCAGCGAGCTCCGGCGCGTGGTGCAACCGCTGGCCCGGCAGCTGGCGGCGCGCATCAGCAGCCATCGGCGCCTGCGCAGCACCGGCCGCCTGGATCCACGCCGGACCGTGCGGAGGTCGCTGCAGGCCGGAGGTGTTCCCCTCGACGTCGTGATGCGCCGCCGACATCCTCATCGTCCGGAGCTCGTGCTGCTCTGCGACGTCAGCGGATCGGTGGCCGAGTTCGCCCAGTTCACGTTCACCCTCGTGCACGCACTCCACGACGAGTTGCGCCGCGTCCGCAGCTTCGCGTTCGTCGACGGGATCGCCGAGGTGACCGATCTGTTCGAATCGGCGCAGCACGAGATCCACGTCAATCGTTTCGTCGAGCGACGCGGCGTGCTCGGCGACGATGGGCACAGCGACTACGGCCGAGCCCTCACACGTTTCGTCGAGCACCACCTCACCGACGCCGTGTCGTCGCGATCGACGGTGATCATCTGTGGCGATGCCCGCACGAACTACCGACCGGATGGCTGCGAGGCGCTGCGGACCATCGCCGATCACGCTCGGCGGGTCTTCTGGCTGAATCCCGAGCCAGAAGAGGAGTGGGGAGAGACCGACTCGGCGATGGACGACTATCGGGCCTTCTGCCGCGGGGCGTTCGAGGTGCGCTCATTGCGTCAACTGGGCGACGTGGTCGCCTCGTTGGTGTAGTACGTCAAACGTCGCCCCGCGGCCGCGATCGGACGACAGCGCTGCCGACTCGTCGGTCTGCGTAGGACTCCGTAGGCCCGGTGGGGTCAGACGGCGCGATGCTCTGCGCCGCCCCAACCAGGACTGCCCCGAAGCCTGGCACTCCTCCGACGGGACTGCTGGGAAGGTACCCGAAGGGGTCGTCGAAGGGATCGACCTCGCCCGCTCGGCTGCTCCACAGCCACCTCGGCAGGTTCCGTCTGGCGAAGTAGCGGCGAACTGCACGCGACATCGCCAGTCTCTCTCCGGACCGAGCGTCGACGACGCGGCGGCGAGTCAGCAAGTTCCCAACGGACCATCCCCAGCGATGTACCGGCACGGCATAGAGGACGACATCCAGTGCCCAGAACACCACGAGGATGAGCACCGGCGGGACGATCGAGCTCTCACTACCAGAATGCAGAGTCAGGGCCATGACGCCAATCGCCGCGGCGACCATCGACAGCGTGACGACCAAGTCGACGAGCGCCCCGATCAATCGAAGGTTGTCGTCGCGGACGACCGCCGGTAGGGCGTGCGGGTCGCGGCCGAGATCCATCGTTGATCGATCGGCAAGCCAAGACTTCACCTTGAGCCTGAGGTCGGCCGCCGTCGGTAAACTCGGTGCGTGAATGATCCTGTGGTGCAGGAGGTTCCGCTGGGATTCCAGTGGCCGACCGCCGATCCGTTCCTGTTCTGCGTACACCACCTCGACCTGTACCCCGCCGGCAACGGGGCGTTCGGCCCCGACCCGACGACACTGGAAGGCCGCGAGATCGGTTCGGACTTCGAGCCGCGCGACGGCTGGCGGATGTACCACGGTTCGGAGGTGCCGGGGTTCCCGCACCACCCGCACCGAGGGTTCGAGACGGTCACGTTGGTTCGCAAGGGCCTGATCGACCACAGCGATTCGCTCGGTGCGACCGCACGGTTCGGTCGCGGCGATGCGCAGTGGCTCACCGCCGGCGCCGGCATCATGCACAGTGAGATGTTCCCGCTCGTCGACACGGTCGGGCCGAACCCGACCGAGTTGTTCCAGATCTGGCTCAACCTGCCGTCCGTCGACAAGATGGTCGAGCCATACTTCACGATGTTGTGGGCTCCCGACATCCCTGTCGTGGAGTTCGATGGTGGCAACGTCACGGTGGTCGCCGGCGCGCTCGGCCACGCCAAGCCGGCCTCGCCGCCGCCGAACTCGTGGGCGTCGAGAGACGAGGCCGAGGTGGCGATCTGGGTGCTCCGCCTCGATCCCGGGGCAGCGTGGACAATGCCGGCCGCCCTGCACCAGGACGTGACCCGGATCGTGTACTTCTTCGAAGGCGAGTCGCTGTCGATCGGCGACCATCACCTCGGTGCATCGACCGGGGCCGTCGTTCGCAGCGAGAACGACGTCGAGGTGCGTGCCGGCGACACGCCGGTCGAATGCCTGATCCTGCAGGGGCGCGCAATCGGCGAGCCGGTCGCCCAGTACGGGCCATTCGTGATGAACACCCGAGCCGAGATCGAGCAGGCCTTCGCCGACTACCAGCGAACCGGTTTCGGCGGTTGGCCGTGGGACAGCGATGGTCCGGTGCACGGTGCCGACCCGCGACGCTTCGCTCGCCATCCGAGCGGGTTGGTCGAGCACCCCGAATGACAGCGCCGATCGTCACACTGACGTTCGACAACGGCCCGACTCCCGGCGTCACCGAGCCGGTGCTCGATCTGCTCGCCGCGCACGGGGTTCGCGCCACCTTCTTCGCCATCGGGAAGCGGCTCGCCACGCCGGAAGGCCAGGCGCTGGGTCGGCGCATCGTCGATGAGGGCCACGAACTCGGCGGGCACACTTGGAGCCATTCGGTCCAGTTCGGCGCCGCCGACGACGCAGTCGTCGCCGAGGAACTCGCCCAGACCCGCACCGCGGTCGACGGGGCGGGTGGCGACGGACTGCTGTTCCGCCCGTACGGCGCGGGCGGCGTGATCGACGATCAGTTGATGAGCGGGTTCGGGGCGACCACACTTCGCCGGCAGCAGTACACCTGCGTGTTGTGGAACGTGCTGCCCGGGGACTGGCGTGACCCGGCCGGCTGGGTCGGTCACGCGCTGGACGGAATCGACGGTCGCCCCTGGTCGGTCGTGGTGCTGCACGACGTTGCCGATGCAGCATTGCCCCGGCTCGACGAGTTCCTGGCGGCGGTCGTCGCTCGCAACGCGACCTGGTCGCTCGACTTCCCCGACGACTGCACACCGATCCGCGATGGCATGCCGACGTCGTCGTTCGACACTCTCTGCATCGCGAACTGATCACCTACGCTCCTCGACATGGAGTTGCACTACGCCACCATCTGGGAGTCCATCGCCGACACCATCCCAGAGTCGACCGCGGTGGTGCACGGGGCCACGATCCGGACGTGGGCCGAGTACGACGACCGGGCAGCGCGTGTCGCCGCCGCGTATGCCGCGGCCGGCCTCGGCCACGACTCCAAGATCGGGTTGTACATGTACAACGGCAACGAGTACCTCGAGGCTCAGTACGGGGCGTTCAAGGTTCGCGGTGTACCGGTCAACGTCAACTACCGGTACCTCGACGACGAGTTGTGGTACCTGCTCGACAACGCCGACGCCGAGGCACTCGTGTTCCACTCGTCGCTCGCCGAACACGTCGGGCGGGTCATCGATCGGCTCCCCAAGGTCAAGCTGCTGATCGAGGTCGACGACACCGGACCCAGCGGGATGGACCGCGCCGTGCCGTACGACGCGGTGCTGGCAGCACATGATCCGATGGAGCGGATCGTGCGCAGCGAGGACGACATCTACATGCTCTACACGGGCGGGACGACCGGCATGCCGAAGGGCGTGATGTACGACATGGCCTCGCACGTCGGTCTGTTCCTGCGTTCCGGCTTCCCGTTCCTCGGCCAGCGCGTGCCGCGCTCCGCCGCCGAGGTCGCCCCACTGGTGAAGGCGATCACCGAGGCCGGCAACCGGATGATCGCGATCCCATGCGCTCCATTGATGCACGGCACCGGGTTGTGGCTCGGAGCATTCGCGTCGCACCTCACGGGTGGTGAGGTGATCTTGCTCACCAGCCGCACGCTCGACCCGCACGAGGTGCTGCGGACCACACAGACGCGTCGGGCGACGTCGCTGGTGATCGTCGGCGACGCGTTCGCCAAACCGCTCGTCGCGGCAATCGACGAGGCTGCCGGACGCGGCGAGCCGTACGACCTCTCCAGCGTCGGGGTCATCTTGTCGTCGGGCGTGATGTGGACGACCGAGGTCAAACAGCAACTGCTGGAGCGCATGCCGCACGTCGTGCTGTTCGATGCCATCGGGTCCACCGAGGGGTCCATGGGCAATCAGATCAGCACCCGCGGCGCCGCTTCCGAGACCGCCAAGTTCACCCAGAACCCGACGACGAAGGTGTTCACCGAGGATGGACGAGAGGTCACGCCCGGATCCGACGAGATCGGACTGGTCGCCGCCGGCGGGTTCGTGCCGATCGGGTACTTCAAGGACCCCGGCAGGACGGAGCGCACCTTCCGCACGGTCGACGGCGTGCGCTACGCCTTCCCCGGCGACCTCGCCAAGGTCGCAGCCGACGGCACCTTGATCCTGCTGGGTCGAGGCAGCCAGGTGATCAACTCCGGTGGCGAGAAGATCTTCCCCGAAGAGGTCGAGGAGGCCGTCAAGCGTGTCCCCGGGGTGCTCGATTGCCTGGTCGTCGGTGTGGACGACGAGCGGTTCGGCCAGGCGGTCACCGCGATCGCCGCCACAGATGGCACGCCGCTCGACGAGGCCGCCGTCATCGCCCACGTCAAGACGCAACTCGCTCGCTACAAGGCGCCGAAGCGGGTCGTGTTCGTCGACCAGGTCCCCCGAGCATCCAACGGCAAGGCCGACTACGCCGCCGCCAAGCAGCACGTCCGCGACGCCCTCGGCCTCCCTGACAGCGTCTGACGGCTGCGGCCCCGCATGGGGGGCGGGTTCAGGGGGTGGATGTGGGTCAGCGCTGCAGTTTGGCGCGGAGGAAGTCGATGACGCGCTGCACCGAGGCCTCGTCGCGTTGCTCGGTCAGCACCGAGTGGTCGCGCTTCGAGGTGCTCGGCAGTTCGATGGCGATGAATGCGTCGCCCAACAGGGCGCGCAGCGATTCGAAGCGCGTGCCCACCAGCTTGTCGTCGCTGAACCGCAACCCCAGCACTTCGCACCCGGTGGCGGCGCGCTCGGCGACGCGCTCGGCGTCGGCGGGTGACAGGTTGAGATCGGCGTGCCGGGCCGGCTTGCCCACGGCGAACGGCATCGACGGCTGGGCCAGCGACCGGGGCGACCATCACAGGGTCGACCATCATCCCCAGAGCGAAGCCACCACTGAAGCACATGCCCACTGCACCGACGCCGGGGCCGCCTGCCGACGCGTGCAGCTCGACTGCCAGGGCTCGGAGCCACGAGATGATCGGCGACGTCCGGTGCGTCGCCCAGTTGGCGAACTCACGCGCCACACACACCTTGATCACCGACGATGCGGTGTACGGCGCCGAAAGCGAGCGGCCGGGTGTGCCGACGAGCGACGGCATCACCACGGTGAACCCGGCGGCGGCCACGTCGTTGGCGAACGCAGCAACCTTCGGGGTGATGCCGGGGATCTCGTGGATCACGATCACACCGGGGCCCGAACCACGGCAGAACACGGCCCGGGTGCGACCGTCCGCGGTGAACTCGGCCCGTTCCCAACCATCGAGCGCGTTGTTCACGCCCACTGCTCGATCGCCCCACGCGCCCGCTCGGCCAACGATTCGGTGCCCTCTTTGAACGTGGAGATGTCGACGTCGCCACCTTCCCCCATCGCTCCGTGCATGTACCGTGAATACACCCCCTCACTGATCACCGCAAGCCTCCAACACCCGAACGCGATGTAGTAGCCGATGTTGCTGACGTCTCGACCCGTTCGGCGGGCATAGCGCTCGACGAGATCGGAGAACGCCGGAAAGCCTCCCGCCGACGTCGGGTCGTTGGCGCGTGCCGTCGCCGGATCGCCCTGATACCAGTACACCCCGAGGTAGCCGAGGTCAGCCAGCGGGTCGCCCAAGGTGCACAACTCCCAATCGAGCACTGCGTTGATCCGGCCGACGTCGACGTCGGTGAGACAGTTGCCGAAACGAAAGTCGCCGTGGGCGATCGACACCCCCTGCTGAACGGGCAGGTGGTCGCGCAGGGCACGGGCAACCTCGTCGATCGCCGGCAGCTCGCGGGTCTTCGATTTCTCCCACTGGGTCGACCATCGCTTGACCTGGCGCTCGACGTAGCCCTCCCGCTTGGCGAGATCGCCGAGGCCCACGTCGTCGATGTCGACAGCATGCAGATCCGCCAGCACGTCGACGAGGTGCTCGCGACGCGTGGTCGCAGTTCGACCGGCAGGGCGGCGGCACGCTCGGGGCTGTCCAGCACGACGCCGTCGACATACCCCATCACGTAGAAGGGCGCCCCGTTCACGTCGTCGTCGGTGCACAGGCCCAGGGCCGGTGGCACGGGCACGTTGGTGCGACCCACCGCCGAGATGATGCGGTGCTCGCGCGCCATGTCGTGTGCGGTGGCCAGCACCTGCGCCAGCGGCGGACGGCGCAACACGAGCCGCCGACCGTTGCCGTCCGTGACTGCGTACGTCAGGTTGGATCGGCCGCCAGCGATCAGGGCGAACTCGTACGGCGCGGTGGCATCAGCGATGTTCGCATCGAGCCATGCGCTGACGCGAACGGTGTCGATGCCTTGCACGGGCCGACACCGTACCGGCGGTCAGCCCGGTCGGCCGATTCCGACCACGGCGGCCCAGTTGACTGCGGCGATCTTGACGACGTCACCGGTACGCGGCGCATGGATCAACGAACCGCCACCGATGTACATCGCCACATGGCCGATCGGCGACTTGTAGAAGATCAGGTCGCCCGGCTGGATCTCGCTCTGTGAGATGTGCGGGATGGACCCGTACTGGGCGCCCGATTGGTGAGGCAGGTACACGCCGGCCTGGCCCCAGGCGAACTTGGTGAGACCCGAGCAGTCGAATGCGACGCCTGGTGACTCGGCCGCGAACCGGTACGGCACGCCAAGCTGGCTCATTGCCGCGTTCACGGCGATCCCGGCACGCGACGAGACGGGCGGGGCCGGACTGCCGCCACCCGAGCGCCTGCGGGCGGGACGGCGGGAGCAGTGCCACCAGCGCCGCCACCGGTTCCGCCGCCGCGTGACGTCGGATGGCGTGGTGGATACAGCCTTGTTCTGATTGGCGGCTTGCGCAGCGGCAGCGGCGTCTGCGGCGGCCTTCTGCTTGGCGATCTCGGCGGCCGCAGCGGCTTCCGCACGGCGCTGGCGTTCCTGCTCGATGGCGACGCCGAGGTCGGCCTGAGCCGACGACAGCTTCTGCTGGTACTCGGTCTGCAACTGGTTCGCCTCGGCGAGCTTGGAGTCGAGCGTCGCGACGAGATCGGCCACCTGCTGTTGCTTGTGCGCCAGCGAGGCCTGTTCCTTGGCGAGGTCTTCGGAGAGCGCCAGCATCTCGTCGGTGCTGCCGGCGCCGTTGTCGAGCGCCAATCGACTGAGCGAATCCTTCTGCTCGGCCTCGGAATACGCCGCCGCATTGGAGAACAGCGGGCTCAGATCGAGTGCACTCCCGGTGACGTACTTGTCGACGGCGATGTCGCCGAGCACACCGGCCAACTGGCCGAGTCGGGCCTCCTGCTGGGCGATCCGGGCCTGCGAGTCGGCGATCTCCTGGTCGAGTTGGGCCTTCTTGTCCTGCGCCGCGCCGTAGTCCTCGTCGAGTTGACCGAGGCGGTTGTCGAGGTTGTCGAGCTGGTCGGCGAGCTGCGCAACCTTCTGCTTCTGGCTCCCGACGCTGTCGGCGCTGGCGACGGTGACCGAGGACAGCACATGTGCAGACCGCAAGAGCGGCCGCGAGAGATCGAAGATGGATGCCCCTGAACCGCATGCGGGAGACCAGCCTACCAATTATTACGAACCGATGTCGAAACCGCGTCGAAACCGCACCGAGGTGGTCACGCCGTCGTCACTCCCACTCGATGGTTCCCGGCGGCTTCGACGTGATGTCGTAGGCAACGCGGTTGATCCCCGAGACCTCATTGATGATTCGGTTCGACATCGTCTCCAACAAGTCGTACGGCAACCGGGCCCAGTCCGCCGTCATCGCATCGTCACTGGTCACAGCCCTGATGATGATCGGATGGCCGTACGTGCGCTCGTCACCCATCACACCCACCGAGCGGATGTCGGCCAGCACCGCGAACGCCTGCCACAGCTCGCGGTCCAGCCCGGCGTTGTGGATCTCCTCACGGACGATGGCGTCGGCGAGTTGCAAGATCGCGACACGTTCCGGTGTGACCTCGCCGATGATCCGCACGCCGAGGCCTGGGCCCGGGAAGGGCTGGCGCCAGACGATCTCGTCAGGCAGGCCGAGCTCGTGGCCGAGGCGGCGAACTTCGTCCTTGAACAGGGTCCGCAACGGCTCGACGAGCTGCAGTGTCATGTCGTCGGGCAGCCCTCCGACGTTGTGGTGGCTCTTGATCACGGCCGCCGTGCCGTCGCTGCCGCCACTCTCGACGACGTCGGGATACAGCGTGCCCTGCACGAGGTACTCCGCATCGGTCAGCCCGCCAGTGTTCTCCTCGAAGACACGAACGAACAGCTCGCCGATCGTCTTGCGCTTCGCTTCGGGTTCGGTGACCCCGGCCAGACCGTCGAAGAAGCGGTTGCCGGCGTTCACGTGGATCAGTTCGATGCCCTGGTTGCGGCGGAAGGTCTCGACGATCTGATCGCTCTCGCCGAGGCGCATCAGGCCCGTGTCGACGTAGATGCACGTCAGTTGGTGGCCGATCGCCTTGTGGACCAGCGCTGCGGCGACCGCCGAGTCGACCCCGCCGCTCAAGCCGCAGATCGCCCGGGCGTCGCCGACCTGGGCGCGCACGGCTGCGACCTGCTCGTCGATGATCGAACCCATCGTCCACGTCGGCGTGCACCCGGCGAGATCGTGGAGGAAGCGCCGCAGCACCACCATGCCGTGCGGCGAGTGCACGACCTCGGGATGGAACTGCACGCCCCAGATCTTGCGGGCGGCACTTTCCAGCGCCGCGACGGGCGCATCGGCGGTCGAGGCGGTGGCGATGAACCCGTCGGGCACCCTCGTGACCGCATCGAAGTGGCTCATCCACACGTCGTGCGTCGATGGCAGATCGTGCAGCAACGCGGTCGGACCGTCGGCCACTTCCAACTTGGCCCGGCCGTATTCGCCGCGCATGCCCCGCCCGACCTCGCCGCCGAGCTGCTGGGCGATCAGTTGCGTGCCGTAGCAGATGCCGAGGATCGGGATGCCGAGCTCGTAGATCTCCGGGTCGAGTGAGGGCGCTCCCTCGACGTGCACGCTCTTCGGGCCGCCGGACAGGATCAGTGCGGCCGGTGGATCGTTCTTGATCTCGGCCGCCGTGATCCGGTGGGGCACGATCTCGCTGTAGACGTTCAGCTCGCGGACACGTCGCGCGATCAGCTGCGCGTACTGCGCCCCGAAGTCGACCACCAACACCGTTTCGTTGCGCTTCACCATTCCCTTCGATGGTAGGCGTTGGGAATGGATTGCCCCGCAGTTTCTCCGACGGTGACGTGTGAAGAGGCCCGCGAGATGCGACGATGACCCCGTGACAAAGCTGTGGCGGATCTGTGTGGTCGGACTTCTGCTGATGGCGATGGCCCCCTCGGTGCACGCCGTGGCCACCGCGCCGCCCATCGTCCCACCGGTCACCAATGACCTGCTGCCCGAGAACAACGACGTGACCAACTGCGTCGGCATGGTCGAGCAGGCCAACTGCGGCAGCAAGGCTCGCGCCGACGGCCACACCTACCTGGTCTTCTTGGCCCTGGCCGCCGGGCTGACGTTCATCGGATGGCGGATCGCCCGAGGCGTGAAGGCCCGCGACGCCGCACCGCTCGCCGACTGAACCGTCAGCCGAACCCACCGACCGGTTCAGGGTCAGCACGGCCGACTCGACGCCGAGTCCGTAGTCGCCCAGGACTGCAGCAACATGCGCCAGCGACGTCGAATGCGCCGGCGGTGATCGGCGCCTGCATCGAGATCGGTAGTCCGTTGACCGTGGCAACGCCCGAGCTGATCCTTGCCGGTTCGCCAGCTCACGTCGCGACGGTGCCGGGATGTCGTGAATGGCGTCCAAGGAAGCCCGGATGCTCAACGACTGCAGCTTGCAGTGATAGTCGAACCAGAGCGCGCCGAAGTCGTTGAGCTGGGCATCGACCCGTACCAGGTAGTTGCCCGAGCTGGCCGTTCCCTTGAGAGGACTGCTCCGTTCACCTCAGGGACGGCGGTATTGGCGATGGCGAAGCAGCAACTCGTGAGCGAGGGACCAGCACGGTGGGCAGCGGTCTCCGACCGGACCCTGGATTCTTGGACGCCCTGCACTCCCTGCGACCGGTGTCACCCTGGGACCCTGCGGTCCGCTGGGACCCCGACCGGCACGAGCCGCAGACCCGGCCCGCCATGTAGCCCACGATGTCGGCGACGACGTCGACGGTGCCGGCCAGGTTGTACAACGCGAACTTGCCATCCGGCGGACAGCTGCAACGTCACGAGTTCGGAGTCGGTGCTTGCCCGGCCGCGTAGTTCAGACTGGACGCCACCGGGCGGCTGGCGCGTCGGCGGGGAACACCGTCAGGAAGCTGCCCGGCGGTCGCGGTCGACCGGTGACGTTCATCGACACGGCCACCGCCGATGGCGGGACGGTGCAGTTGCCGTTGTTGCCATGCACAGTCGCGACGTAGGTGTCGCTCGGGCGGCCAGCGGGGTTCGCTGGGTCCGACGGGTCTCCGGACGAGTCGTCAACCGACCGGCACGGGGCGACGTCACCAGCGGGATGCGGCAGGCGACCTCCCCCGCATGGCGCGATGATGCCCAGCCGCTCCCCGCCCATCGATCCGACGACTGATCGCGCCTCGCAGCCACAACGTGTCTCGGCTGTAACCCGACATTCCGCTCTCCCCGGGCCGTCCGGACCGCCGCTGCCGTCACGGCGATGGATACCCCACACGGGTGCTGATACACGGCGAAGCTCTCACGGCCGCGATATTCGATGCGACCCGGGCGACAACGCTGGGTGTCGGAGTGTTTCCAGCCAGCCATGCGGATGCGGTCAGAGCGACAAATCCGGCGCGGCCGGGTGTGGAGTGTTTCGAGGCACCCAGGCGGCACCCTCGGTTCAGTCGTCGTGCTCGAACTCGTCCACGTTCGGCTCAGGAGTGTGGTAGTCGGCGTGCTCGGCCATCCACCACGCAGTGGAGGTCCGCAGACCGGTGGGCTGATCGAGTGACCCCGCACAAATCGACAGGTGGTCCGGCTGCGCTGCGGTTCGCCAGAACAACGACGAACCACACGTGGAGCAGAATGCGTAGGCGACGCCTGGCTCAGGCGAGTACCACGTCAGGGTCGTGGCGGTCGTGAACCGAACCTTGTCCGGCGACGATGCGGTGGCCGCCATGTGATGCCCGGTGAACCTGCGACACCTGTGACAGTGACAGTTCCACACCGAACGCAGCGGTCCCAGGACGGTGTAGCTGACACCACCACACTCACATCGACCCGACGCGCTCTGCTCCATCGGTGGTTCGTCGCCCATCGCGCCAAAGTAGCCGTCACTGTGTCGCGGACAACTTCATCACCAGGAGCGGGAACTTTCGGGGTGGTTCGAACGACCGGTACCACAAACCTCAACCACCACGAAGGGACGGGACCTCATGAGGCGAGCATTGCAATTCTTCGGCTGCGTAGCGGCCACCACGCTGGCAGCAAGTCTGTTTGCCGGCCAAGCCAGCGCACACGTCACAGTCAGCCCGCTGGGAACGGTGCAGGCAGGCGGATTCGCCAAGCTGGGCATCAACGTCCCCAACGAGCGACCCGACGCCGGCACGGTAAAGGTGACTGTCCAGATGCCCAAGGACCAAGCGATCCGGTTCGTGTCCGTTCAGCCCAAGACGGGCTGGGAGGTCGCCACGACCACCCGCCAGTTGGACAACCCGGTATCAGGCGAAGGTGACAGCACCAGCGAGGTCGTCGACACGATCACGTGGACGGCGACCGGCGACACCCAGATCGCCCCCGGCCAGTTCGATCAGTTCTGGATCTCGGCTGGGCCGATACCCGATGTCAGCATGTTGTCCTTCCCGGCGATTCAGACGTATTCCAGTGGTGAAGAGGTGGCTTGGATCGAATCGATGGGTGCCAACGGGCAAGAACCCGACCATCCCGCGCCGACGGTCAGCGTGGTTGCAGCCAACAGCGACACGGCTGCGACGGGCACCAGCGGCAGCGGCGATGGCAACGCCTTGGCGATCATTGCCATCATGATCGGGGCTCTTGGCTTGGGTACAGGCGCCGCAGGAATTCGTATTGCCCGCAAGACCCGACAGGAGACACCGGACGACAACTCACCGAGCGATTCACGCACCCCCGTCGCGGTGGGCTGACGTCTCAACAGGTCGGGCGCGATTTGGGTACTCCCGGTACTCACACGCCGGGCGACGCGCCTACACCAGTTGCTGGAGCAGCTCCCATCCGGCACGCACGTGACGCTCTTGCGTTGCGCTTGCGCCGATCGAGAATCGCAGGACCGAGCGGCCGTCGAGCACGGTGCGGGTGAACAACACGGTGCCGGTCGCGTTGGCTTGCTCGATCAGGCGATCGGTGGCCGCGTCACCGTCTTTGGCGACGAGGCACAGCAGGTTCAGTGGGTGCGGCGCAACGATCTCGAAACGGGAATCAGCACCGACCAACTCTGCCAACAGTTGCGTCAAGCGGATGTGCTCGCGGATCATCTCCTGCACCGCCCCCACGCCGTCGATGCGTAGGTGGAACCACAGCTTCAACGAACGGAAGCGACGCCCCAAGGGGACCTGCCAGTCGCGGTAGTCGATGACGGCGCCGCTCTCCGCCGCTTCGGATCGCAGGTACTCGGGCAGGATGCTCAATGCGCCCAACAGGGCGGCGCGATCGGCAGTCCAGAACAGGTCGCAGTCGAAGTTGATGCCCATCCACTTGTGTGGGTTGGTGCAGTAGCTGTCGGCGTGCTCGAGCCCCGCGTTGACCCAGCGGTTCTCGGGGGCGAGCGCGGCGATGCCGCTCATCGCTCCATCGACGTGCAACCACATGCCCTCACGGTGGGCGATCTCGGCGATCGCAACGGTGGGGTCGAACGCCATCGAGCTCGTCGTGCCGTGCGCCGAGCAGACCCAGAACGGGACGAGCCCGGCGGCGCGGTCTGCGGCGATCATCTCGGCCAGTGCCTCGGGGCGCATGGCGAACGCTTCGTCGTGGGGCACAACCCGCAGTCGATCGGCTCCGACGCCCGCGATGCGCAGGCCCTTCTCGATGCTGGAGTGGGCCTGCGACGATGCGTAGGCGACCAGACGGGAGGTGTCGCCGTCGCGGTTGATCGCCCCCTCGGTGATGCGCCATCGCGCGGCCAGGATCGATGCCAGGGTCGCTTCGCTGGCGGATCCGTGGATCACGCCGCCACCGGTCGCGCTGGTCGAGCGGAACGACTGCGGCAAGCCGAGCAGCTCCTGCATCCAGTCGACCATCAACGTCTCCACTTCGGTGCACGCCGGGCTGGTGACCCAACTCATGCCCTGTACCCCGAGCCCAGCGGTCAGGAGGTCGCCGAGGATCGACGGGTACGACGCGTTGGCAGGGAAGTACGCGAAGAAGTTGGGGTGCAACCAATGGGTCAACCCCGGCACGATGATGCGGTCGGTGTCGGCCATCACTGCATCGAATCCGTCGGGGGTGGCGGGCGGGTGCTCGTCGAGTTGGGCGCGGATCTCGCCCGGCTGCACCGTGGACGTGACCCGCTGCTGCTCCACGTTCTCGACGTAGTCCGCGATCCAGTCGATGAGCTCGTGGCCGTGCTTCTTGAAGTCCTCGGGTGTCACCCGTCCACCGTACCGCTCGCCCGTCACCCGACAACGAGGCCGTGAGTTGCCTTGCGGGGTTGCACGGCGCACCGGTCGATGATTGACTCCGCCAAGTCCCACCTTGGGCATGAAAACCGAGGAGCACCGATGAGACGACTTCTCCACGTGTTCATCGCGGTCACGAGTGTGCTGACCGTCGCATCGCCGGCTGACGCCGGACCCGTTCATTCCGCATCGGCCGATCAGGCCTTCGTCGAGCGTCTGCTCTACTCCACGTCGATCACGTCGTTCGTTGCTGCGGTCGGCAGCGACAACTGGTACGACTGGTCGACCGACTTCTGCTCCGCACCTTTGGTCGGCAACACCGGCCGCTCGTTCAACTTCACCAATGCCTGCCGTCGCCACGACTTCGGCTATCGGAACCTGCGGCTCCTCGACCGTCGCTACGGGTCGGGGCACTGGACGGCCAGCAACCGCAAGCGCGTCGACCGGTTGTTCCTGGCCGACATGAAGCGCCACTGCTGGTCACGACCGTGGTACGACGAGCCGACGTGCCTCGCCTGGGCACGGGCGTTCTACACGGCCGTGCGGGTCGCCGGAGGGCCGTAGGGGTTCAGCTCACAATGCGGGTGGCTCTGGGCCCTCGACGCCCAGGGCCACCCGCAACAACTGGTGCAACATCCGCGCCGTTGCCCCCCAGATCGTTTCGTCGTCGAGCTCGAAGAAGAAGATCGGGCGCCGTTCTCCGCCGAAGTCCCAGATCTCCTCACGGAAGGTGTCGGGCCTGGTCAGCTCGGTGAGGGGCACCCACAGGATGCGCTCAACCTCGTCGGCGGCGGGGTGCAGCACCGGTTGATGATCGACGGTGCCGACCACCGGCACGATGAAGCTGCGGCTGACCAACGTGGAGATCGCGTCGAGACGACCGCCGAGCTGCACCACCGAAGGTTCGAGTGCAACCTCTTCTTGTGCTTCGCGCAGGGCCGCGGCCTCGAACGTCTCTCCGCCGTCGACCCGACCGCCGGGGAAGCAGATCTCACCGCGATGGCTCGTCAATGCAACCGACCGGCGGGTCAGCAGCACCTCGGCGCCGTCGACACCGTCGGTCAACGTCACCAACACGGCCGACGCACGGAGGGTGTCGGGCGGAGGCGTGGCGACTACATGCGGGCGAGCCGCGACCGCAGCCACCACGGCGCCGGCCGACAACTGGCGGACCCGATCGCTCCACGGGGCCTCGGCGCCATACCCCCAACCACGTGGTCGCGGGATGCGCTGGTCGCCGCCCTCACGCCATTGCGAACTACGCAGCGGGGTTCCAACCGCTCTCGATGAGCTGGGCGAGCACGATCGCCATGCCAGCAGTCTTCAGGTTGGCAAGCACCTTGCCCGGCGGCTGCTCGCCGCGCTCCCACTCTTCCCACGCGGTCTGCAGCTTGTGGAGATCCGGGGGTGGCGGGACGAACGACATGCGGTCAGGCTACCGATCATCCCCGCGTGGACGGCGCACGGCATTGACGCCGTTCCCCACCAACCGGCCGGCGATCCGGCCGATCTCGGTGCTGCGCCCTCCCTCGGCAGAGATGCCAGCTGTCTTCTTTCGCGTCGCGAAGCTCGAGTTCCACCACACGAACAGATGCACGACGGCAATGCAGATCATGACAAACCGGGTCGCCGACTCGAGGCTGACCCACGGTTGCACCGCGGCAAGCAGCTCGAACGAGATCACCACGACGTCGACGACGCGGTGCACAGCCCGATTGATGACCCGGAATGCTCCGAGCGGGCCGCTCGTGATGGCCGCGTGCAGCATGATGACGGCGCCGACCACACTGGGTACCAGCGGTGTGGGGCTCTGCAGGCCGATGGCCACCATCGCTCCGCCGAGGATGTACTCGACCACCTGGTGCATCCAGAACGGACGCTTCGACGTGACTGGCATCGACCGGAGCTTACCGTTCGGAAAAAGCCAATGACCTCGGCGGCGATTGCTCGCAGCACCGAGGCCATTGGTCGGGGGGTGATATCTCTAACCCCTCAGCGGGTCACATCATTCCCATTCCCGGCATTCCGCCGCCCATACCTCCGCCGCCGCCGGCAGGCATGGCCTGCTTCTTCTCCGGCTTGTCGGACACGAGGCATTCGGTGGTGAGGACCAAGGCGGCGATCGACGCTGCGTTCTGCAACGCGGCGCGGGTGACCTTGGCGGGATCGATGATCCCGGCCTTGACCAGATCGACCATTTCACCGGTCGCTGCGTTCATGCCCATCGAGCCCTTGGCGGCCTCGACCTGAGGAACGACGACGGCGCCTTCCATGCCGGCATTGTCGGCAATCAGGCGGCACGGGGCGGTCAACGACTCCCACACCGTCTTGGCGCCGGTGGCTTCATCGCCGGTCAGGCTGTCGACGACGTCGGCAACGGCCTGGCGGGCCCGAACGAGGGCCACGCCGCCGCCGGCGACCACGCCCTCTTCGATGGCTGCACGAGTTGCCGACACTGCATCTTCGATGCGGTGCTTCTTCTCCTTCAGCTCCACCTCGGTGGCTGCGCCGACCTTGATGACGGCAACGCCGCCGGCCAGCTTGGCGAGACGCTCCTGCAGCTTCTCGCGATCCCAGTCACTGTCGGTGTTGTCGATCTCGGCCTTGATCTGGTTGATGCGGCCGGCGACATCGTCGGTTTCGCCGTCGCCGTCGACGATCGTCGTGTTGTCCTTGGTGACGATGACCCGCTTGGCCCGACCGAGCAGGTCGAGGGTGAGGTTCTCGAGCTTGAGCCCGACTTCTTCGCTGATGACCTGACCGCCGGTCAGCACTGCCATGTCTTGCAGCATCGCCTTGCGACGATCACCGAAGCCGGGTGCCTTCACGGCGGCGGAGTTGAACGTGCCGCGGATCTTGTTGACGACCAGGGTGGCCAGGGCCTCGCCCTCGATGTCTTCAGCAATGATCAGCAACGGCCGACCCGTCTTCATCACGGCCTCGAGCACCGGCAACATGGCCTGCACCGTCGAGATCTTGCCGGAGTTCAGCAGGATGTAGGCGTCTTCGAGCACGGCTTCCTGGCGCTCGGCATCGGTGACGAAGTACGGCGACATGTAGCCCTTGTCGAACTGCATGCCCTCGGTGAACTCGAGCTCGGTGCCGAACGTGTTCGACTCCTCGACCGTGACCACGCCGTCCTTGCCGACCTTGTCGATGGCATTGGCGATGACTTCGCCGACCGAAGCATCGGCCGCCGAGATGGTGGCGACGGCAGCGATCTGCTCTTTGTCCTCGACCTCTTGGGCCTGCGACTTGATCGACGCGACCGCGGCAGCGACTGCCTTCTCGATGCCCTTCTTCAGGCCCATCGGGTTGGCGCCGGCAGCGACGTTGCGCATGCCGTGGTTGACCATCGCCTGAGCGAGCACCGTTGCGGTGGTCGTGCCGTCACCGGCGACGTCGTTGGTCTTGGTGGCCACTTCTTTCACCAGCTGTGCGCCCATGTTCTCGTACGGGTCGTCGAGCTCGATCTCTTTGGCGATCGAGACTCCGTCGTTGGTGATGGTCGGTGCGCCGAACTTCTTGTCGAGCACGACGTTGCGACCCTTCGGCCCCAGCGTGACCTTGACCGTGTCGGCCAACTTGTTCACGCCGGCTTCGAGGGCGCGACGCGCCTCGTCGTCAAACTTCAGTTGCTTAGCCATGTTGTTCAGTCAGCTCACTTGCCGACGATCGCCAGCACGTCACGGCTGGTGAGGATCAACAGGTCGTCGCCGTCGATGGTGACTTCGGTGCCGCCGTACTTCGAGTACAAGACGGTGTCGCCGACCTTGATGTCGAGCGCGGCGTGGGCGCCCTTGTCGTCGCTCCAGCGGCCGGGGCCGACAGCGAGCACTGCGCCCTGCTGCGGCTTCTCCTTGGCGGTATCGGGGATGACCAGACCGGATGCGGTGGTCTGCTCCGCCTCGTTGGGCTTGACGACAATACGGTCATCGAGGGGCTTGAGATTCATGGGTGCGGGCCTCCGTTGGCATGGGCACTCGGACGTGTTGGGTTACGTGCTGTGGATTACGTGTTCTGCGTTAGCACTCGGCTACCGCGAGTGCCAATCCTAGGCGGCGCGTGCAACGGTTAGCAACCGGAAGGTGAGAGTGCTAACGGGCGGCACTGCGCGATACTCGTGAGGTGAAGGCCGCCGGCCTGCAGGGCGATATGTCGCCGGAGATCATCGAGATCCTCGACGACAACACCGATGTCTTCGGTGACCGCGCGCCGAACGCCACCCTCGTCGACCCGGGTGGGCCGCGCTGGGTCGCTCCCGCCGCTGCCGCGGCACTGATCGCCCTCATCGGCTACGGCGTGGCGACATCGGCGTCGTCGACCAGCCTTCCGAAGGCCGTTCCGGCGCCCAGCACCATCCCGCGGATCAGCGCTACCACTGCGCCGGCGCCCACCACGACGCTTCCGGCGGCCCCGCCGGTGCCGTACTACGACGCAGATCCGCCGCGGGAGTTCACGATCGACAGCGCGGAGATGCAATCGGTCCTGACCCGCGGTTCGACGGGTTCGTACCAGCTATGGGCAACCGACGGCTCGTCATCGTCGTCGGGCTCCTGGTTCGCGATCCAGGTCAACCCGACTGCCAGTGTCTACGCGATGAACGCCGTGCGGATCGAGACCGACCAGCAGTCGATTGCCATCTCCCACACACCGACCGGCCAGTCCATCGCCCAGTTCACGGCCACCGACGGCACCGACATCACTGTCACGTCGTTCGGATGGAGCGACGACGACCTCGTTCGCCTGGCCGGTTCGATCACCTACCACGAGGAAGAGATAGAGATCTCCGATGCCTCGCTGACTGTCGGGTACCAGATGCTGAGCTCGGTCGTTCCATGGCTGGCCATACAGGGCATCCCGCTGGAGCACGTGTCATACCATTCCAATGCAGACGTCACCGGCGGGATCCAAATCAGCGTTTCGCCGCTGTTGCCAGGCGACCTGGGCGGCAGCACCCTCGATCGACAGATCGCCATTCGCTTCTTCCTCGCCGATGCGATCCCGTTCGACGTGGACGGTCAGGATGCGGTCGCCGGAGCTGTCGTCGGCCAAGACGACTACGCCGCGGCGACCTGGATCGCCGGAAATCACGCCGTCTCCGTGACGGCAAACCTGCCTGTGCCGCAACTCATCGACATCGCCCAAACCGTGCATCCGGTGACCGAAGAAGAATGGAACGGCATGAAGTTCCAGGCCGCCAGGCACAACGCCGACAACGCCTTCGGCAACTTCGAGCAGACGCCGACGACCGCGATCTCATCCGGGACCGATGGCACGGGCACCCCGTGGACCATCACCGTGTCGGTGATGTCGTTCGCCAACCAACAACAGCTGGTCTGGGGCTGGGCAGGGAACCAACGGGTCGGGTCGACGGCCGACGCCACCGCACAGATCACCACCGTGGTCCACCATCAGCTCACCTACGTGCTCGCCGACCTACCAAAGGCGATCACGATTGACGGCCAACCTGCAGATCACGCTCGCCGGCCTCGACCCCGTCGTGGTGCCGTTCACCGACGCCATCGCGGACTCCGATCGCACCTTCGCCGGCTATGCGTTCAGCGAGCCGAGCCAGTACACGGCACAGATCATCGGGGCCGACGGGGCCGTGCTGGCAAACTGGCCGCCGTCATGAGCACCGAGGCACCACCCGAGATCATCGAGATCATCGACGAAGGCCCCGACCCATTCGGCGACCGCACCGCGACCATCACGATCGACGACTCGGGTGGTCCACGCTGGGCCGGGCCGGTGGCCGGTGCGGTGCTGATCGCTCTCATCGGCTGGGGCGTGGTGACCTCGGCGACATCGAGCAGCATCCCGAAGGCGGCTCCCGTCACCAGCACCACGCGAGCGCCCACCACCACGCAGCCAGTCACCACCACGACCGAGCCACAGCCAGTCGTTCCGTACTACGCGGCCGACCCGCCTCGCCAGTTCACGGTTCAGTTCGCCGAGTTCACCGATCCCAACCGAAGCTTCTTCGACACGACCAGCTACCAGTTGTGGGCGACCGATGGAGCTACGGCGACCAGCGGCTCTTGGTTCTCGGTCGAGAGTTATCGAGGCGATACGAGCATGGAGCTCACCCCTGAGGCACGCCGGGTTCAGTCGGGTCAGCAGTCGATCGCCATCTCGCATCCGACCTCGGGCCAATCGCTGGCGCAGTTCTCGATCGATCGCTTCACACAGGTCAAGCTGACGTCGTTCGGGTTGAGCGACGACGAACTGGTAGCGCTCACCACATCGGTCACATCGCAGGGTGACGGCGTGGAGGTCGACGATGCCGCGGTTGTCGACTATCGCATGATCAGCACTGTCCAGCCATGGATGGCGGTCGAGGGGAACCCCGCCGAACAGGTCTACTACTCGACGAACGACCCCTTCGGTAGCGGGTTCAGCCTGTCGATCTCGCCACGCCCGGCGCCGGGCGACGGCGACACGCTGGATCGGCAGATCGCGCTGCGCTTCCTGCTCGACCACGCGACCCCCTTCGATGTCGATGGCCATCCGGCGGTGGCCGGTGCAGTCGCCGCCGATCCGGGTCAGGCCGTGGCCACGTGGGTCGCGGGTGACCACATCGTCACCGCGAACGCGAACATGACGGTGTCCGAGCTCATCAAGATTGCCCGCACCGTTCACCAGGTCTCGTCCGAGGAGTGGAACGGCATGAAGTTCCAGGCCTCCAGACGCAGCGACCGAAACGTGGTCACCAACGTTGACCAGAGCACGCCGGTGCCGGTCTCGTTCGGCACCGACGGCGCAGCCGAGCCGTGGACGGTCGAGGTTGTCGTGCAGACGTTCGCCGATCAGCACTTCATCCTCTGGCAATGGGACACCAATTCGATCGGCTCGCCCGGTGACACCAGCACAGCCACGATCAGTACGGCTGTCGACGATCGGCGCACCTACGTGCTGGCGAGTCTGCCTCGTACCGTCGCGGCAACGGCCCAGCTGCAGGTCTCGCGAGACGGGTTCGACCCCGTCTCGGTGCCGTTCAACGACATCGGCGCCGATCTCGACAGCACCTTCGCCGCATACGTCTTCAGCGAGGCGACCCCGTACACCGCCCAGGTCGTCGGTGCCGATGGCGAGGTGCTTGCTGCCTGGCCATCGTCTTGAAGACAGAGCCCCTGCCCGACATCGTCGAGATGATCGACGACGATCTGGATCTGTTCGGTGATCGAGCGCGAAGAGCCCATGTCAGGGAACCACTCGGTACCCCGCGGTGGGTAGGGCCGGTGGCCGCCGCTGCACTGCTCGCCGTTGTCGGGTACAACGTCGTGAGTTCGGCAGTCAGCGCAACTCCGAAGACCACCCACGACCCGAACGCCGTCCAGCCGCAGTACTTCGTGGCAACCGCACCTGCAGGATTCGATGTGTATCTCGCCGAAGAACGCGGCGGAGCCGGCACCCCCGCAGCCGACTTCACCGACAGCGGTCCTGCACAGCTCTGGGCCACCGTCGACGCGACCGCAACCACCGGCTCGTGGTTCGTCATCTCACAGGGCACACACCATGCGACGGGGCGGAACTCGTACCGCACCACGGTCGATGGCATCGAAGTGGTCATCGAGCACGACCCGCCCTCTGGGCAAACCCGGGTCTCGTTCACCAAGGATGGGCGGCAATTGGAGATCACCGCATTCGGGTGGTTCGATCGACAGCTCCTGCGTCTGGTCAGATCGGTCAGCGCGGCCGATTCGGTGATCCACTTCGAGAACCCGTTCTTCACGTCGGATCACCGCCAGCTCCTCGATGTCGACCCGGCAACGGCGCTGTTCGGGCAGCCCGTCGCCCGGGTCGGGTACAGCACCGCCGTGCCGCCGGCCCTGGCACAGCACTTCACCATCACGGTGGCCGCCGACCGCCATCCGTCCGACCGTGCCACGGTCACCAGGTTCGCCCTCGCCGGCGTCAGCACCCTGACGCTCGGCGACCGGTCGGCGATCGTCGGCCGGTTGAGTGCCGACCCGACCATGTCGGTCGTCCAGTGGAACGACGGCAAGCGGTTGATCACCGTTGACGGAAACCTCGACCCGGGCCGGCTCTCGGCCATCGCCGCGACCATCCGTCAGAGCTCAGCCAATGCCGTGCAGAAGCAACTCGGCTCCGTTCGGGCCGTCGAGGCCCTCCAGACGCCGCCCCACACGATCGCATCGGGAATGCTCGCCGACGGATGGGCGTGGACGATCCAGGTCTCCGCTGCTCCCATCGCCGACAACGGCATCGAGGGCTACCTGTGGTGGATCGCCCAACCGAGTGATTCGATCCGGCCCAGCGAGATCCGGCCCAGCCTGCCCGCCGGCGCCCCGACCATCGAGACGATGGTCGAGCACGGCCGAACCTACGTCGTGGCCAAGGCGCCACGCTCGATGCGGGGTGCCGTGCTGTACATCAACCCAACCGGTCTGGCATCGACGGTCTCTCCGCTGTTCGATGTCGACCCGAAGTTCGCGGACGAGTTCACCGCCGAGGTTTTCGACGAGCCGGTGCCGTTCACGGCACGGATCGTCGACGGCGACGGCACGATCGTCGCGTCCTGGCCGCCCTGAGCCGGTCAGCCGGCGGTCGTGGACAACAGGTCGATTCCGAGGCGCATCGCCAGGTCGAGCACGACGTGCATCGGCAGCCCGATCACGTTGCTGACGCTGCCATGAACACTCGCCACCAACGCTGCACCCGCACCTTGCAGCGCGTATGCACCGGCCTTGCCCATCGGCTCACCCGTGGACACGTACCAGTCGATCGTTGATGTGGCCAGAGCAACGAACGTGACCAGCGTGGTGCACACCTCGACCAGTTCACGACCGGCGATGCGGACGGCAACGCCGGTGTGCACGTGGTGCGTTCTTCCCGACAACTCGCGCAGCATCGCCGCTGCCTCGCGATCGTCGAGGGGCTTGCCCAGGATGCGGGAGTCGAGATCCACCGTCGTGTCGGCGGCAATGATCAATTCGCCCGGCGCCGGCCTGGCGGCAGCAGCCTTCTCGGATGCCAGTCGCCGAACGTAGTCCACCGGCTGCTCACCGACGAGGGGCGATTCATCGATGTCCGGCGCTCGCACCACGAACGGGATCCCCGTTCTGGTCAACAACTCGTGGCGACGCGGCGACGCCGACGCCAGGACGACGTTCGTCATCCGCCGCTGAGTGCCATCACCTGCGCGTCGTCCGGCACCGTGAGGTCGTCGAGATGATCCAGGTACCCGTCGGGAAGGGCGACTCGAATGGGACCGTTGGTGTGACCACGGCGGATGCGCTCGCCTCCGTCGACGAGGGTGATCGCCGGATCGAGCATGGCAATCAAGTCGTCCAACTCGGCCAAGGTCGAGATGCTCGCGAAACGGCGACGCGTCTCGCCGCCGACCGGGTAACCGGTGAGGTACCACGACGTGTGCTTGCGGAAGTCGCGCATGGCCACGTTCTCACCAAGGTGCGCTGCCAGCAGTGCACCGTGTCGGGCCATCACCGCGCTGGCCTGGCCGAGCGTCGGAGAGGGTGGAACCGGTCGACCGTTGAGCACCTCGACCAGATCACGGAACAGCCATGGGCGGCCGAGGCAGCCCCGACCGACGACGACCCCGTCGCAGTCCGTGGCGCGCATCATGGCGACTGCGTCGGTTGCCTCCCAGATGTCGCCGTTGCCGAGCACCGGGATCTCCGGCACCGCCGCCTTCAACTCGCCGATCGCGTTCCAATCAGCGTGACCGGCATAGTGCTGCTCGGCAGTACGGGCGTGCAGGGCGATGGCGGCGATGCCCTCATCGACGGCGATGCGCCCGGTCTCGATGTAGGTCAACAACGAGTCGAACAATCCCTTGCGGAACTTGATCGTCACCGGAACCCCGTGCGGTGTCGCCGCCGCAACGGCTTCACGGAGGATCGCCCTCAGCAGGTTGGGCTTGGCCGGCACGGCCGCGCCACCGCCTTTGCGAGTCACCTTGGCCGCCGGGCAGCCGAAGTTGATGTCGATGTGATCGACGCGGTCCGCATCGCACAGCTTGCGGATCGCGTCTCCCAACGTCACCGGATCGCTGCCGTAGATCTGCAGGCTCCGGGGCTGCTCGTCAGCGGTGAACGTCATCATCCGCTCGGTCTTGGCGTTGCCGTACACGACGGCAGTGGCCATCACCATCTCGTTGACGTAGACCAGGCCGGGTGCGAACTCCCGGCACAGCGTGCGGAACGGCGCATTGGTGACACCCGCCATCGGCGCCAACACCACGGGCGCCATCGGTGTGAACGCGCCGATCCTCATCCCGATCAGGATACGGGGTAGCCGGCGCGAGCTCTCGCCAGATCTAGTTGTCGAAGGTGAGGCGAAGGTTGGGAAGAGCGCCGATGTCGAGCGACGTGGGGCCATCACTACCCAGCCGATGCCAACCGGCCGATGCGATCATGGCGGCGTTGTCCGTGCACATCGCCCGGCTCGGCAAGAAGACCCGGATCGAGTCCTCGGCGCCGGCGGCGGCGAACCGTTCACGCAGCAGCGAGTTGGCGGCAACACCACCTCCCAACGCCAGGCCACGGGCGCCGACCGACGCTGCAGCGCGACGGGCCTTGGCCACGAGCACGTCGACGACTGCGGCCTGAAACGATGCGGCGACATCAGCGGCCGTCACATCCGGGTTCTTGCGCACGTAGTTGACCACCGACGTCTTCAAGCCGCTGAAACTGAAGTCGAGCCCATCGTTCAACATCGCCCTGGGAAAGGCGATCGCCGTGGGATCGCCGCGGAGGGCCTCCTGGTCGATTGCCGGCCCGCCGGGGTAGCCGAGGCCGAGGAAGCGGGCGACCTTGTCGAACGCCTCGCCCGCGGCATCGTCGATGGTCTGCCCGAGAAGGCGGTAGTGACCGTGGTCGCGCATCTCGATCAGCATGGTGTGCCCGCCCGAGACGAGCAGGACGACCAACGGCATCTCCAGCGTCTGATCTTCGAGGAACGCCGCATAGAGGTGGGCCTCCATGTGGTTCACCCCCACGAACGGAACACCCCACGTGAGCGCCAGCGCCTTGGCGGCCGAAACGCCGACCAGCAGCGCACCCACCAGCCCCGGGCCGACCGTGCAGGCGACCGCGTCGATCCGTTCCGGCTCGACGCCGGCTTCGACGATGGCCCGCGCCACCACCGGGTTGAGCAGGTCGAGATGCGCTCGACTGGCGATCTCGGGCACGACGCCGCCGTACTGGGCGTGCAGGTCGACCTGCGTCGACACCACGCTGGACAGGACGTCGTAGCCGCCCATCACCAGCGCTGCAGCCGTTTCATCGCAGCTCGTCTCGATGCCGAGGACGACGGTGGAATCGGTGACGTTCATCGACGGATGTCCGGAACCGATTCAGGGCTCAGCAGCGACAGACGTTGCCGGAAGTCGGGCTCGGCGATGTCGTGGCACCACATCACGATCGCGTCCTCGGTGTTCTCGTAGTAGCGCTGGCGCACGCCGGCCGGAACGAACCCGAAGCTGCGATACAGGGCCTGGGCACCCGTGTTGCTGACCCGCACCTCCAGGGTCATCGCCTCACATCCGCGGTCGATGGCTTCCCACGACAGCTGGGCCAGTAGCCGGGTAGCGATGCCGCTGCGTTGCCGATCCGCGGCGACGGCAATGTTGGTCACGTGTGCGTCGCCGACCACGAACATCAGGCCCGCATAGCCGACGACCATCGTGCCGATCCGAGCCACGATGTAGTGCCGCTCGCTGCCGCGTGCCAGTTCGAGCTCGCTGAGGAACACGTTGCGCGACCACGGCTTCGGATACGAGACCTGCTCGATCTCCATCACGTCGGGGAGGTGACGGCGACGCAACGGCTCGATCACCAACTGGTCGTCGGCTTCGCGCCACAACAGCCGCGACAACACGCTCATCGGCCACCTCTCGATGCGGAGGCTCGAGTCGACCAATTGATCTTGGCATCAGGTGCACGGAGGTACAGCGGCTGGATATCCCACGGGTTGACCCATTCCTCGCGCAGCGCCCTCGCATGGGCAAGTTGCACCAGCGGTGCGGCCGACGGATGGGAGAGGAACTGTTCGGCAAAGTCGCATCGAACCACCGCGGCGATCTGCTCGCGATAGCGAAGCGCGCCGTCCCCGACGCACACGCTGTCGTGACCACGCGCCATCAGCTCGCCGACCAAGTCGTCGACGGAGCCGCAGCGCGGCTCGCCGATTCGCTGCACGCCACCGGGAACCGGTCGGTAGAACGCAGAAAAGAGCTCACCCTTTCGCGCGTCGATCACGGCGGCCACCTCGCGACCGCTCTGGCGGAGAGGGAAGGCCAGGAGATCGAGGGAGCTGATCCCGATCATGGGCACACGCAACGCCTGCGCAATGGCCTTGGCGGCAGCCAACCCGACACGCATGCCGGTGAACAGGCCTGGCCCGACGTCGACCGCGATGGCGCCGAACTCCGACATCTCGATGTCGGCCTGCTTGCACACGAACTCGATCGACGGAATCAAAGTCTCGGCATGGCGTCGACCTCGACAAACCTCGAACATGGCGAGCACGCCCTCATGCCCGCCGATTGCCACGCTGACCTGTTCGGTCGCGGTCTCGATACCGAGGATCAACATGCGTATGCCGCCAGTCGTCGCTCGATCTCGGCCCAGCGGAGCGCCCAGGCGCGACCGGCAGCGCTGACCGCGATGTTCCGGGCATTCTCGTCGGACTCGTCGAATTCGAGCCGGACCACGATGTGGTCGCCCAACGAGCCGGCGATCACGTCGCCCCACTCGACCATCACGATCCCGTCGGATTCCAGCAACTCCCCCAACGCCAGATCGGCAACTTCGTGATGGGTCGTGAGCCGATAGATGTCCGCATGATGCAGCGTGACACGACCGGCTGGATAGCTGTGGATGAGAGTGAAGGTCGGCGAGGTGATCGGCTCGGAGACACCGATTGCTGCGCCGAAGCCCTGGGCGAACGCCGTCTTGCCGGCGCCCATCTCGCCGGCCAGCACGACGAGATCACCGCGACGCGTCAACCCTGCCAACGACGCGGCAATCGCACACGTGGTCGCCAGCGAGTCAGAACGGAGATGCAACATGGCCGCCGATGATGCTAGAGGCTCAGGCCACCGTGTATTGGCGGTCGATGCGCGCCGAGATCCCGCACACGACCTCGTAGCCGATGGTGCCCAGTCGATCTGCCCAGTCGACAGCGGTGATCGACTCGCCTTCCTGACGGCCGATCAGTACGGCTTCATCGCCGACCGATGCGCCCTCGGAGCCACAATCGACCATCAGCTGATCCATGGTGACGACCCCGACGATCGGTCGGCGCTTCCCGCCGATCAACACCTCACCGCCGGTGGCGAACAACCGGCGCGGCACACCGTCGGCGTATCCGATCGGAAGGGTGGCGACGATCGTGTCGGCGTCGAAGCGGTGTCGCAACCCGTAGGAGATCCGCTCGCCGGCACGCACGGCCTTGACGTGCGACACGCGCGCATGGAGCGACATCGCCGGGCGCAGGACCTTCGCGTGCGCGTCGAGCGACGGGCCCGGCGAGATGCCGTAGATCGCGATGCCCACCCGCACCATGTCGAAGCGGGTGTTCGGCAGCGCAAGAGTTGCTGCGGAATTGGCGGCGTGCACGAGCGGCGCACGGAACCCGGCCGTGTCGAGCGCCGCCACCACGTCGTGGAACGTCTCGATCTGGACTGCGTTGAACGGGTCGGCAGGCTCATCGGCGATGGCCAGATGCGTGCACAGCCCTGCCAGGCGAACCTCCGGCGATCCCTCGATGGTCGCGGCGAGGTCGATCGCCGCGGTGGCGGGAGCGCCAACCCTGCGCATGCCGGTATCGATCTTGAGGTGCACCGGGTGGGCGCGGCCACCGGCTTCGGCAATGGCGACCAGCTGAGCGTGCGAGTAGACGGTCAGCTCGAGGCCGGCGCGCACTGCGTCGACCAACTCCGACGCCGGCTGCTCGCTCAGCACCAGGATCGGGCAATCGAAGCCGGCGGCACGCAACGCCACGCCCTCGCTCGTCAGGGCCACGCACAGCCCACTCGCCCCGCCAGCGATCGCGGCACCGGCGATCGGCGCGGCGCCATGGCCGTACCCGTCAGCTTTCACGACGGCCCACACCGCTGCCGGCGCAGCGGCGGCGCAGAGCACTTCGACGTTGTGCCGAACCGCGTCGAGATCGACCTCAGCCCACGCCCAACGGCTCACAACAGCTCTTCCAGCACCGCCGGAATCAGTTCGGGCAGGTCACTGGCGACCAAGCCGTGCCGTTGGCCGCGCCGCCCGGCCTGACCATGCACCCAGGCTGCCGCCGCGGCCGCGCGCAACGGAGGCATGCCGGTGGCCAGGAGCGCACCGATGATGCCGCTCAGCACGTCGCCGGTGCCCGCGGTTGCGAGGCGGGCATCACCGGCCGTCACGACCAACGCAGCGCCATCGGGATCGGCCACGATCGTCGCGGCACCCTTCAGCAGCACGGTGCAGCCGCTGTCGGCGGCCAGGCGTCGCGCCGCGACCATCCGGTCGGCTCCGGGCTGGCTGCCGGACAGCAACGCATACTCGCCGTCGTGCGGTGTCAGCACCGTCGGCGTCGTACGGCGACGCAACAGCGTCGTCGCGCC
This sequence comes from Ilumatobacteraceae bacterium, assembly GCA_963805445.1. Taxonomy (GTDB): domain Bacteria; phylum Actinomycetota; class Acidimicrobiia; order Acidimicrobiales; family Ilumatobacteraceae; genus JAENVT01. Next base: position 235,515 of record CAWDUI010000047.1, read on the forward strand.
TTCCGAGCTCCATCCGAGTGCGAACAACCCATCGCCGTCGATCACCATCGGTAGCGGCGCCTCGACGACCAGACGGCGCACGCTGGCCCCCGTGTCGTCGGTCCGGCCGAGGCCGGGCCCGACCACGATCGAATGAAATCGATCCAACGACGCCAGCGCGGCCTCGGCCCACGCAACACTCGGCAGCGGTCGCTGCACGATCTCGATCGGCGCGTCGCTCAACGTGAGGCCAGGGACCGAGAGGTGCACCATGCCCGCGCCAGTGCGCATGGCCGCATGCGCCACCAGGCGCGGCGCCCCAGTCATCGTCGAGTTGCCGGCGATGACCCGCACGGCGTTCTGCCACTTGTGGGAGTACGGCGTCGCGCTCCGGCCACCACTCGACGATGTCGGCTCCCTGCACGAGGTTGGCCCGCGCCCACCCGATCTCGAGGCCGATGTCGGCCAGCTCCAACACGCCTGCCAGCGCGCTCCCGGGCGGCATCAACAAGCCGGGCTTCAGCGCGGCGAACGTCACCGTCCGCTCGGCGGCCAGCACGTTGCCGGCGTAGTCACCGGTCAGCGCGTCGACACCGCTCGGCACGTCGACCGCCAGCACCGGCGTGGCGCCGACATCGGGCGGCGACCATGTTCCGCGGAATCCGGTGCCGTACGCGGCGTCGATCACCAGGTCTGCCGCCGGCAGCACCGCCGGGCACGACGGCACGTCGAACACCCTCACACGCACGCCCCGTGCCGCGAGGTGACGCGCAGCGACCCGCCCATCGGCGCCGTTGTTGCCCTTGCCGCACAGCACGTTGACGGTTCGCCCGTAGGCGCCACCGAGCATCCGCAACGCTGCCCAGGCCACCGCCGCACCCGCTCGCTCGATCAGCACCTCGGCGGGTAGCCGAGACGCCGCGTCGATGGCAGCCATTTCCTCCGGGGTGACGATCGGCAGCATGCGAACGAGGCTACGTCGTCACGATGCAACGACGTAGGCGATGGCCACCTGGTCGGTATGGGTGATCGAGATATGCCACGTGGCGATACCGCGCTCGCTCGCCAGTTCGGCGGCGCGGCCGGTGATGTTGAGATGCGGCTCGCCGCTGTCGCGCCGATCGACCCACACGTCGTGAAAGCCGAATGCACCGAGGCCGAGCCCCATTGCTTTCATCACCGCTTCTCGCGATGCGAACCTCGCTGCGAGCGACGGCACGGGGTCGATCTTGGGAGCGACGTACGCAAGCTCATCATCGGTGAACAGCCGACGTTGCATCGATGGCGTTCGTTCCAGCGATCGGCGGAATCGTTCGATGTCAACGGCGTCCACCCCGATCCCGAGGATCATGTGCGCCATTGATCGGCGGCATCGGAGATCGGGGCGATCAGGAGATCCGCCACAGCGAGCTCGCCGAGCAGGTCGTCGCGGAACACTCCCTCAGTCTCCGACACCCAGTCGACCAGTCGGTCGTACCGGTCGTCGTATCCCTGCAGGACCCCGCGCATCACCGGCGCCGGCAGCCGATCGTGGAACCGGACGTGCAACAAGGTGATGCCGATGCACACCCCGGACTTGACCTCCGGCACGAAGATGACCGTTCGATCGTCGGTGCGGCCACGCGCCACCAGCACCTGCCGCTCGACGGCGACTCGTCGCTTGGTACCGAGCAGCTGTGGATTGCGCTCGACTCGACTGGTGACCTCGCTCGACAGTCCACCTCGATCGACGATGGAGATCTGGGCGTCGACCGCCGGAGTGCCGTCGATGCGGTAGCGGGTGAAGCCCACCACCGCCTGCACGGCAGGATCGAGGTCGGCCAGCACCTTCAGCGTGTGGTAGCTGAGGGCGTCGCGACCGGCACCGGCACCCAGGGTCGCTTGCACCAGGGCGCGGTCCAGCACGCCTTCGTCACTGCGGCTGATGCCGACCGTGACCGTCTTGGCCTGGTGCTTGATGGCATCGACCGGCCGGGTGAGCTCCTCGATCGCCCGGGTCAGCGAGGCGGTGAGATCGTCGATCATCACGCCCGGCGTGGCCACCTTGCCGGTGGCCCGCTGATATGCCTCGAGCGGGAGATCGTTGCGCATGTCGGCCAACATGGCCGACAACCGCACGGCCGTCGACGCCTCGAGATGACCGTCGTACAGACCGGATCGCAGCCCCTCGCCGAAGCGTTCAGCGTGCTGGCCGATGCCACTGCACACCGTGCGCAACACGTCGTCGCCGTTGTCGGACGCCACGAGCGCCTGCTCGATCACCTCGCGCGCCTCTCGAAGCGGGCGCGCCGAGGCGTCGATCGCCAATGCCGCCTCGTAGCCGAACAGGTGGCCGACCATCGCCGACAGCACGAACGCCAGAGCAGAATCGACCTTGGGGACGGTGAGGACCGCGGCGGCAGCGGCGAACCGCTCGTCGCCCTCGGTCGCCACGACGATCGGTGTGGCCTTGTGGGCTTTGTAGATCGCCACTTCCTTGGCGACATCGTCGGCGGTTCCGCCGACGAGCCCGGCGGCGCAGACCAGGATCAGTGGCTCGCTCGACAGATCGATGTGCTTCTTGTCCTCGGTCACATCACAGGCGATGGACTTGTAGCAGAGCTCGCTGAGCTTGATGCGAACCTCTTCGGCGGCGACCGTGTTGGGGCCGCTGCCCACGATCGCCCAGTACCGCTTCGGCGGGGCAAATCGGCGAGCGACATCGGCGATCACGTCGCGTCGCGACAGCACATCCAGCAACGCATCGGGCATCTGCCGCAGCGACGTGAGCAGATCGTGTCGCCGCTGCGCGGAGCCGACGTTCGCCGATTCGGTGATGGCGCAGGCCAGCAAGACCCCCGCGGCGACCTGGGCGTAGAACGCCTTGGTCGAAGCGACGCTCATCTCGACGTCGCGACCATCGCTGGTGTACATCACCCCGTCGGCCTTGTCGGTGAGGTCACTGTTGCGCCGGTTGACGATCCCCAGCACCGCGGCGCCGCGACCGCGCACGAGATCGACCGTGCGGTTGGTGTCGGTCGTCGTGCCACTCTGGCTGACGGCAACGACCAGGGTGTCGCTCATGTCGAGGCGCATCCCGAACCCACTCAACTCGGTCGCCGTGATCGGGTCGACGTCGAGTTGGCCGTCGGACAGCGCGTCGAGCACCGCTGCCATGCTCTGGCCGGCGACCGCTGCCGTCCCTTGCCCGATGACCCTGACCTTGGTGATGCTGCCGTCGGCGAGCCTGGCGCGGATGTCGGCCGGCAGGGCGCGCACCCCGACCGATGCCGCGACGCAACCCATCGATCTCGACGATCTTGCCCCGCACCGTCTTGCGGAAGCTGGCGGGTGCCTCGCTGATCTCCTTCAGCAGGTAGTGCGGCGCGTCACCGCGATCGATGTCGCGGGTGGTGACCTGCGCAGTCACGACATCGCTGTCGAGCACGGGCAACACCGAGCCGTCGTAGGCGATCCGGCGCACGCCATCGAGATCACCGGCGCGAGCACCGTCGAGCACGAACACCTGCCCGCGGCTGCCCGACGGGGACAGCGTCTCGCCGTCCATGCGGACGAAACGAGTGGTCTCCTCGACGACGCCGTACGGCTCGCTGGCGACGATGTAGCAGTCGTCGCCCAACCCGATGTACAGCGCCTGTCCGCTGCCACGCAGCGCCAGGTACAGGTGATCGGGATGATCGGCGGCAGCAGCGCCGATCGCCACGCTGCCCTCGAACTCGGCGACCGTGCGACGGAAGGCCTCGCCGAAATCGACGACGCCGTTGGCGACGTGTCGGGCCATCACGGCAGGGATGACCTTGGCGTCGGTGGTGATCGGTCCGGCAATGCGCAGACCATGGCGAACCTTGATGTCGGCATGGTTGTCGACATCGCCGTTCAGCACGGCCACCATGTACGGAGCCCCACCGGTCTGCTCGAGCTCTTCGCTGTTCAGCGGGTGGCAATTGGCCTCACTGATGATGCCGACGCTGGCCCATCGCGTGTGCCCGAGGACCGTGAGCCGGGCGTCGGGCTGCGACAGCGCCAGACGCAGCAGCCCATCGGCGCCGATCGCGGCGCGCAGCGCCTCGGTGTTGTCGCCGAGTTCGCCGATCTCGGCGGCCGCCTTGTACACGAACCCGAAGCACTGGCCTGCGACCCGAACCGAGCCGTTCTGGAAGAGGGGGTCGCTCTGGCGCTCGCTGAGCATCCGCTTCACGGTCGGATCCGACATCGACAAGCCGTGGTTCCAGACGAACAGGTGGAGCCCGGCCGAATCGCGACCCCGCACCTCGAGACGATCGAGTGCCGACAACGCCTGTTGCACAGCGAGGTAGCCGGCGACCGCCGCCGCGCCGCTGTCGCGCCCGGCCAACGCCTCGACCTCGCGGCGCCGTGCGCAGTCGATCGTGACGAACGGCCCAGGTCGGCGTCGCGCAACTCGATCAACTCCGTGGCGATCCGTTCCTGCTCCTCGGGCTCCAGTGCTCCGTCGGCCTCGATCCTCGCCTCGGTCTCCTCGACACGCGCATCGAGTTGGTCGAGCCGTGATGTGATGGCCGCAGCCAGCTCGTAGCGACCGATCAACGCGGTCGCGCCGGGCACACCCTTCAACAGATCGTCGCATCGGCGCACGGCAGCGGCCGCGTCGGGCATGCGCTCGGCGGACACGGCTTGATCGAGGTGAGCCAACAGTTCGGGCGGTTCGGGCACCGGTCGTTGGGAAGGCCTGCTGACGATACCGATGATGCCGCACATGAGGTTCCAGGCTACCGAGCAATACCGTGCGGTCCCCGTCAGGGTCAGCACCGTCGAACCCACGCTCGATCAGACCGGCCCGGTTGCGACCGCCTCCCGCTGACGCCGAAGTCAGGCCTCGCCGAAACGGGCCAGTACCAACCGGCCAGATCGTCAGCCGTGCTCTGGGCCAACGACAGCGTCGCTGCCTCGACCATCACCCGGATCAACGGTTCGGTGCCGCTCGGGCGAACGAGGATGCGGCCCTCACCGTGCAGCGCCGCATCGGCAAGGGCGATCTCGTCGGCCAGTTCGAGATCGACGTGCGGATGCCGGTGGGCGACTTTGACGTTGACCAGCACTTGCGGGTACGAGGTCATCACGCCGCCGGCCAGATCGGCGAGCGTTCGACCCGCCGAGCGCACGTACGCCGCCAACCGCACGCCCGCCAGCAGCCCGTCGCCGGTCGTCGCCAGGTGCCGGTAGATGATGTGGCCACTCTGCTCGCCACCGATCGCATAGTTGCCGGCGTCGAGCGCCTCGAGCACCGAGCGGTCGCCCACGCTGGTCGTGATCACGTCGATGCCGGCACCTTCCATCGCCTTGTGGAAGCCGAGGTTGCTCATCACCGTCACGACGACGGTGTCGTCGGTGAGTTGACCGTCGTCACGCAGTTGCAAGGCGGCCAGGGCGATCATCCGGTCGCCGTCGACGACGTTGCCGAGGTGGTCGACGGCGATGACCCGGTCGCCGTCACCGTCGAAGGCCAGCCCGAGGTCGGCACCGTGGGCAAGCACTGCCGTGGACAGCGAGGCCGGGTGCGTCGCACCGCAGTGGTCGTTGATGTTGCGGCCATCGGGCTCGGCGTTGATCACGATCACGTCCGCGCCGAGGCGGCGGGCCACCGGTGGCGCTACCTCGTACATCGACCCGTTGGCGCAATCGAGCACGATTCGCAGGCCCCGCAGCGAATCGTGTGGATTGCTCGTCACGAGGTGGTCGCAGTAGTCGGCGACCGCCGCGGACGCAGCCGGTTCTGGAATGCGTCTCGGTCTGATCGGTCGTCGGGTCGCAGGCCGCGTCGAACGGTCGGAGCGCAGCCTCGATCGCCTGCTCGATGCCACCGGTCAGCTTCAGGCCTCCCGCGGCGAAGATCTTCACCCCGTTGTCGTGGTACGGGTTGTGGGAGGCCGTCAACATCGCCGCCGGCGCACCATCGCGGACCGACAGGAACGCCAGTGCCGGCGTGGGCAGCACACCGAGCCGTATCGGCTCGGCGCCGGCGGCGCGCAGGCCGTCGACCAGAGCCTGCTCGAGCGCCGGGCCCGACTCGCGGGTGTCGCGGCCGACCAGCCATTCGCCGCGCCCCATCACCTCGGCCGAAGCGCGCCCGAGGGCACCGACGTAGTCGGTGGTCAATTCGGTCAACGCCCGGCCGCGTACCCCGTCTGTTCCGAATCGAAGCTGGCCCACGGCCGCGCTTTGATCAGCGCTTCGTGTACTGCGGAGCCTTGCGGGCCTTCTTCAGGCCGTACTTCTTGCTCTCCTTGCGACGCGGGTCGCGGGTGAGCAGGCCGGCCTTCTTCAGCGAGGCGCGGGCCTCCGGGTCGAGCTCGACCAGCGAGCGGGCGATCGCCATGCGCAACGCGCCGGCCTGGCCGCTGATGCCGCCACCATGCATGGTCGCGTCGATGTCGTAGGTCGTCTCGGTCTCGGTGACGCGCAGCGCCTCGGTGACCGTCATGCGCTGCATCGCCGTGGTGAAGTAGGCGTCGAAGGCCTTGCCGTTGATCGTGTGCGTGCCGGTGCCGGGGCGCAGGCGAGCGCGAGCAACGGCTTCCTTGCGGCGACCGGTGGTCTGGGTGAGCGGTTTGGTTGCCATGGAAGTGGTTCCTTTCGCGCTCAACGGGCCTTGGCCGCGGCGAGGTCGAGGACGACGGGGAGCTGAGCTGCGTGCGGGTGCTCGGGGCCCCCGTAGACCTTGAGCTTCTTGATCATCTGGCGGCCGAGCGGGCCCTTGGGCAGCATGCCCTGGATGCTGCGGCGAATGGCCTCTTCCGGCTTGCGGCCGAGCAGCTTCTCGTACGATTCGGTCTTCATGCCGCCGGGATAGCCGCTGTAGTTGTAGACGCCCTTGTTGGCGGCCTTGTCCTTGGTCAGCACGATCTTGCTGGCATTGATGATCACGACGTGGTCGCCGGTGTCGATGTGCGGGGCGAAGATCGGCTTGTGCTTGCCGCGCAGGACGCGAGCAGCCTCGGTGCACATGCGGCCGAGGACCAGACCATCAGCGTCGATGACGTGCCAGGCGCGAGTGATCTCGCTTGCTTTCGGGCTGTAAGTGGGCATTTCAGACCTTTGAGAACTAGGTGTCGCCACCCGGCGGTACGTCGCCAGGGAACCGTGAAATGATACGGGCTTCTGACCGAAACCGGCAAACGACTCGGCGTGAATTCAGGCCGGATCGGCGTACCACGAGGTGCGGTGGCACTCGATCACCGCATCGAGCCATCGCTCCACCCTCGTGGCGAGCGCGGGGATCGAGTACTCCTCCTCGACCCGCTGTCGACATTCGACCCGATCGAGCTCGTCGATGCGCCCGACGGCGGCGATCAAACCGTCCACGTCATCAGGCTCGACGAGGAACCCGGTCTCGCCGTCGACGATGATCTCAGCAGGCCCGCCACGACGGTACGAGATCACCGGCACGCCGGTGGCCATGGCCTCGATGGCCACGTTCCCGAACGCCTCGACCCATTTCGGCGCCATCACGATCGCCGCGCAACCGCCGATCGCCGCCTGCAAGTCGTCGGTGGGCAAGAAGCCCTCGTACGAAACCGGGGCTCCCGGATGTGCGGCAATTGCAGCGTCCCACACCGACGGATCCTGCATCAGACCCCAGACCTTCAGCGGCAGGCCGGTCGCCTCGGCGACGGCAACGACATCGTCGAGGCCCTTCTCCCGCGAGATCCGGCCGATGAAGCCGAGGTAGGGCGGTTCGTCGGCGATCACGTGCATGTCGTACCGCTCGACCGCGATGCCACTGCCGATCACCGGGACCAGTCCCGACAATGCCGGAAAGGTGTCCGCCTGGGCCTGGCTGTGCATGGCCACGTTGTGCGGGCGCAGCGTTGCCGCCCGCAGGATCACGTCGTCCATCACGTCGCTCAACGTCGCCATGCTGACGAGGTGGGCCATCGGCGTCGTGGCGAAGAACGGGGTCAGGTAGAAGGGCAGCCAGTCGTAGGCCAGGTTCAGGATCACATCGAACTCGTCTTGGTGCAGTCGTGCCCACTCGCACATCGCGGCCAGCACCCCGTCTGCTGGGACGCTGACGAGCGTGTCGCGATTGGCGGTGTGCGCAGACGGCTGCAACAGCGCCCGGGATCTGGTGAACCACGGCGCCGACGTGCAGCGACCCGGCGGGAGCCAACACCTCGACCTGGTGACCGCGACCGGTGAGGCCGAGAACCAGGCTGTGCAGCGTCAGTTCGACGCCACCGCCCTCGCCGCTGCCCAACGCGCCGATCGGGGTCGAGATGATCAAGATCCGTTGTGACGACATCAGCCCTCCCGGCACGTGCGTTCCGCTGTCAACGACCGTGGTGTCGGCGTTGTTCCCATCACTGCGCTAGTAGCCGACTTCCCACAGGCACAGACCGTGAGCCGGGGCCACTTGACCTGCGCCCTGACGATCGTTGGCCAGCAGGATTCCCCGCATGTCGCCCGCATGCAGGCGCCCCGCACCGACATCGACCATCGTGCCGACGATCGCCCGGACCATCTGATGGCAGAAGGCGTTGGCCCGGATCTCGAAACGCAACAACCCCGGGCCGTAGTCGGTGGGCACCTCCGACCACCCAGCCAGCATCACCTTGCGCTTCATCGACGGTTCCGGCTGGCCGGCCACCGACCTCGGACGCCGGCAGAACGACGAGAAGTCGTGCTCGCCGATCAGGGGATCGCACGCCAAGTGCAGCGCAGGCAGTGACAGCGGCGGCACCACGTGCCACGACGTCGCCGCAAGGAACGCGTTGGGCTGCGGAGCGTTCCAGATGTCGTACCGGTAGTGCCGCCACTTGGCGGTGAAGCGGGCGCTGAAGTCGGGCGATTCGGCCCACTGCCGCATCGCGTGCGACCACCGCCGGGCTGCACATCCGGTTCACGCGCCGCACCAGCACCTGCAGGTCGGTGTCGTCGGGGAGGTCGCAGCTGACGACCTGGCCCCAACCGTGCACGCCGGCATCCGTGCGACCGGCGCCCACGAGGTCGACGGGTTGGCGCACGACCTTCTCCACGGCCTGACGAAGCTCGCCCATCACCGTGCGCACCCCGTCGTTCTCGGCGAAACCGTGGAAGAGCGTGCCGTCGTAGGCAACGGTCAGGCGAGCCCTCCGCGACGTCATCGTCGTCAACGCTTGTAGACGTCGACGCTCTGGGCATACCGGGTACGGAACAGCTCGAGCACCTCGCCGGGCTCGGCGTGGCGCCCGGTGCTGTGCTTCGAGTACAGGGTGTCACCGTCGACGATCACGTCGAAGATCCCTTTCGAACCGGTGATCAGGCGCAGCTCGGCGATGACGTGCTGGTAGTCCCGCAAAAGGTCGTTGGCGGCGCTCACGGCGCGCTGTGAATAGTCTCAAGGGACGCAATACGTGATCGAGATGTGGTGCTTGCTCACCTCACCAGCCTACGCAGGATGCCAGTCAGGAGGACGGAAGCACGGAGATCACAGTGCCGTCGATCTGGAGGGTGAGGAGGGCGGGGGCAACGTAGTCGCTCCCTTCGTTCTGGATCGTCACCATCGCCAGGTACTGCCCGTCCGCGAGGTTGTCGGGCAGCAGGTAGTGGCCTTGTTGCGTCGCACCGGCCCGCAACAGCTCCTCGCCGTGGAACGTCTCGAAGTTGCCGGAATCCTGGATCCCGATGGAGAACTCGTGGTACACCTCGACGTCGAAGGTTTCGTGGCTGGTCATGTCGAACACGATCCAAGTGCCCTCGAGGCGCAGGGGCGAGAGTGTCGGGGGCGTGGTGAAGGTGCGCTTGTCGACGTGTTCGGTCGACGGGTACACGTGGTTGCGGCCGACGAGGAAGCTGACGCCCTGCTCGGCTGCGGTTCCGAACTGACCGTCGGCCGTCGTGGTGGTGGCGAAGACCCAGGCGCCGTAGTCACCATCGTCGAGCGTCGCGGCGGGCAGATCGAGGACCGCATCCCACGATTGGCCGGCAGCCAACCGACCGAGATCGGTTCGCTCGCGCTCGCTGCCTGACGCGTCGTAGACGATCATGGTCGCCTCGCCGTAGTCGCCTTCGTTGCCCTCGACCGCGAGGGTGAAGGCCAGCGCCTGGCCGTCGATTCGCAGGTTGGTGATCGTCACTGAATCGGCCATGCCACCACCCAAGCGCGTCGGCGCCGCTCGCGCAGGAGCCATTCGGGCAGCCGTACGTGCAGTACTCGATCAGGCGCCGCCAGGATCACCGGCATGGCCAATTCGGTGTGCGAGCGGTCCTGTCGAGTGTTTCGAGGTACCCAGGTGAGCGCCAAGAACTCCACAGGCTCGTGTGGAGTGTCGAACGCCCGGCTGGGCGCGCCGAACACTCGACAGGGTGTCGTCGCCGGGCCGTGGCCCCGAGTGTCAGACGAGTTCGATGCGCGCCATGGGGGCGTTGTCGCCCTGGCGCGGTCCGAGCTTGAGGATGCGCAGGTACCCACCGTTGCGGTCCTCGTACCGGGGAGCGACTTCGTTGACCAGCTTGTGGGTCATCTCCTTGTCGCCGAGATAGCCCTGGATCTGACGAATGCGGTGGACGCGCATGGCGCCTTCGTCCTGCGCCTTCTTGGCCTTGGTGATCAGCTTCTCGGCGATCGGGCGCAGCGCCTTGGCCTTGGCCTCGGTGGTGGTGATGCCCTCTGCGGCGATCAGCGACGCGGCCAAGTTGGCCATCATCAGCTTCTGGTGTTGCGAGCTGCCGCCGAAATTGCGGGCTCGGCGTGGGGTTGCGGGCATGTCTGTCTCCGTCGCTTTCGATCAGCCGCGCAGCGTCAAGCCGCGCTCGTCGAGCTTCTGCTTGACCTCGTCGAGGCTCTTCTGCCCGAAGTTGGTGATGTTCAGCAGGTCGTCTTCGGTCTTGGTCAGCAGCTCGCCCACGGTGTTGATCTGGGCCCGCTTCAGGCAGTTGCGAGGACGCTCCGACAGGTCGAGGTCCTCGATCGGGAGGTCGAGGTCGGGCGAGGAGGCAGCGACTGCGGCCACTTCACCGAGCTCGAGGCCTTGTGGCTCGTCGCTGAGGTTGGCCACGAGGTCGACCAGCGAGCGCAGCGTTGCGCCCGCCGAGGCCAGGGCCTCGCGGGGTGTGATCGACCCGTCGGTCTCGATGTCGAGCACCAGACGCTCGTAGTTCGTGCTCTGCTCGACGCGGGTGGGCTCGATCTCGAACATCACTCGGCGGACCGGCGAGAAGATCGCGTCGATCGGCACGACGCCGATCGTGCGGTTCTGCGAGTCGCGGTCGCTCGACAGGTAGCCGCGGCCACGGCCGACGGTGAGGTCGACGGCCAGGCGGCCCTTGGTGTTGAGCGAGGCGATGTGCAGATCCGTGTTGAGGACCTCGATCTCGCTGGGGCACTTGATGTCGCCGGCGGTGATGTCGGCGGGACCACGCACGTCGAGGCGCAGGACGATGTCCTCGTCGCTCGTCGAGGTCAGCACGATGTCTTTGAGGTTCAAGATGATGTCGGTGACGTCTTCGGAGATGCCGGCGATCGTGTCGAACTCGTGCAGGGCATCGTCGAAGCGGACGGCAGTGATCGCTGCCCCGGGGATCGACGACAGCAACGTGCGGCGCAGCGAGTTACCGATGGTGTGGCCGAAGCCGGGCTCGAGCGGGCCGACGGCGAAGCGCTGTCGATTGTTGTCTTCGTCGCCGATGGCTTCGACGGTGGGGCGCTGAATGACGAGCATGAATGTGCCTTTGGATGCGTGGTGGACTTCGAAAATTACTTGGAGTAGAGCTCGACGATGAGCGACTCGCGCACAGGGACGTCGATGTGGTCGCGCTGGGGAAGATCGCGAACGGTGACCTGCTTGCCGCCGTCACCGACCTCGAGCCAGCCGACGACGTTGCGGTCGATGACGTCGAGGTTGTGTTGGATCACGATCATGTCGCGGGCCTTCGGCGGCAGGCTGATGACCTCGCCCTTGCGGACGCGGTAGCTGGCGATGTTGACGCGCTTGCCGTTGACGTGGATCAGGCCATGGCTGACGAACTGCCGAGCCTGCGGACGGGTGCTGGCCCAGCCGGCCCGGTACACGACGTTGTCGAGACGCTGCTCGAGCAGGCGCAGCAGGTTCTCACCCGTCGGGCCGGCCAGACGAACGGCCTCCTCGTAGGTGTTGCGGAACTGGCGCTCGAGCACACCGTAGATGTACTTGGCCTTCTGCTTCTCCTGCAGCTGGGCGAGGTACTCGCTGCCGGCGTTGCGGCGACGGGTGCGGCCGTGGGCGCCCGGCGGGAACGGACGACGCTCCAGCGCCTTGCGACCCTTTTCGTTTTCGAAGATGTTGGTGCCGAGGCGGCGCGAGACGCGCACTTTCGGGCCGGTGTAACGAGCCATATCGATCAGGTCCTGCGGCGCTTGGGCTGACGACAGCCGTTGTGGGGTACGGGAGTGACGTCTTTGATCGAAGTGACCTCGATGCCAGTCTGTTGGATGCTGCGCACGGCGGTGTCGCGGCCCGAGCCGGGGCCCTTGACCTGCACCTCGACACGGCGCAAGCCGTGCTCCATCGCGGCGCGGGCCGCCTTCTCGGCGGCCATCTGGGCGGCGAACGGGGTGCTCTTGCGCGATCCCTTGAAGCCGACACCACCGGAGGAGGCCCACGAGATCACGTTGCCCTCGGTGTCGGTGATCGACACGATCGTGTTGTTGAACGAGCTCTTGATGTGAACGACACCGACCGTGACGTTCTTGCGCTCGCGCTTGCGGGGGCGACGCCCACCTGGCTTCGGCTTGGCCATTACTTCCTCACTGCCTTCTTCTTGTTGGCGACGGTCTTCTTCGGGCCCTTGCGGGTGCGGGCATTGGTGTGGGTGCGCTGACCACGCACCGGCAGGCCCTTGCGGTGACGCACGCCCTGGTAGCAGCCGATCTCGATCTTGCGCTTGATGTCTTGGGCCACGTCGCGGCGCAGGTCACCTTCGACCGATGAGGTTCTCATCGACCCAGACGCGGATCTGGTTGACCTCTTCCTCGGTCAGGTCGCGCACACGCTGGTTGGGATCGAGGTCGGTGTCGCCGCAGATCCGCTGAGCGGTGGGCTTGCCGATGCCGAAGATGTAGGTGAGGGCGATCTCGAGCCGCTTCTCGCGGGGGATGTCGACGCCGGAAATACGTGCCATGTCGAAACTCTTCCTCAGCCCTGACGCTGCTTGTGACGCGGGTTCTCGCAGATCACCCTGACGCGGCCGTGCCGACGGATGACCTTGCACTTCTCACAGATTTTCTTGACGCTGGGACGAACCTTCATGGTGGCCTTTGGCTGACTGGTGGTTATTTGTATCGATACGTGATGCGACCGCGGGTGAGGTCGTACGGGGTGAGTTCCACTTGCACCTTGTCGCCAGGGAGGATTCGGATGTAGTGCATCCGCATTTTTCCCGAGATGTGCGCCAGCACCTTGTGGCTGTTCTCGAGCTCGACCCGGAACATTGCATTGGGGAGAGATTCGAGGATCGTGCCTTCGAGCACGATGGCGTCGTCTTTTGGCTTGGGCAGAGTGGGCCTCTTTCGAACGGGGATAGCTGCAGCCGACACCTGCTCCGCACGCGCGAAGCCGATCTGGGCCGAGGTGCAATGCTATCGCCCGAGGAACTCAACGCCAAGCCCCAGCCGCAAAATGCGCCCGGGGCACCGTAGCAGCCCGCCGAGGCGGGTTCGGTGACCGTCGCCGGTGGAAAATCGCCCGTCTTTGGCGTCCGCGAGGAGGAAGAATCGTTCCGATGCCGACCACCACCTCTCGCTGGCGCGCCCTTGCCGCCCTGCTGCGACCCGACGCCTGGCGTTGGGTCGGGCTCGGCGCGCTCGTCGCCGCGGGATCCGGCCTGATCCTGACCGGTCCTCTGATCGTGCGCAGCATCGTCGACAAGGCCACGACCGGCACCACCGCCGGGCAGCTGACGCAGGCTGGCGGTGCTGTTCTTGATCGTGGCCGTCGCCACCCAGCTGATCAACATGGCGGTGGCCTGGATGGCCACGGTCACGGCATGGCACACGACCAACGGCATCCGCATCCGCCTCGCCCGGCACGTGTTGGGTCTCAGCCATGCGTTTCACCGCCAGCACACACCGGGCGAACTGATCCAGCGCGTCGATGGAGACGTGACATCGGTCTCCGACTTCATGGGGCGGGTGATCCCTCGCGCCGCCGGGGCGCTGTTCACGGTGGTCGGCATGATCGGTGTCTTGATCGTGGTCGATTGGCGATTGGCGCTGGGCGCCACCGTCTACGTGATGCTCGCCGTCGCCGTGATCGTCCACGGCCGCCATCGCGCCGTCGGCGAATCATCGGACGAAATGGGCGTCGTACGCCCGCCTGTATGGGGGCATCGAGGAGCGGCTGACGGCAGCCGAGGACCTGCGCTCCAATGGCGCCGGCGCCCATGCGATGTGGAGGTTCGTCGAAGACAGCGCCGACACGCTCGGCGAGCGCGGTGCGCCGGGAGAAGGCGTTCCTGCGGATGTGGTGGGCGGTCGACAGCTCGGTGGCGGCCGGCTCGGTGGTTTCGCTGGTCGTCAGCGCAATGCTTGTCAGCCGCAGGATCATCAGCGTCGGTGACGCCTTCTTGTTGTTCCAGTACGTCCTGCTGCTCTCCCGCCCGCTCGAAGACATGGTCGACCAGCTGGAAACCGTGCAGAAGGCCAATGGCGCAATGGTTCGGGTCATCGACCTCCTCGACGTCGAGCCCGACATCCACGACGACGGCACCACGTGCCGCCTACCGGCCCACTGAGCATCGAATTCAGTGGTGTCTCCTACGACTACGGCGACGATCAGGTGGTGCTGCAATCGGTCACCTTGGACTTCGCTGCCGGCCGCTCGATCGGGATCGTCGGACGAACGGGAAGTGGCAAGACCACGCTCTCGCGTCTGGTACTGCGCCTCGTCGAGGCGACGAGTGGCACCGTTCTGCTGGGCGGCGTTGCGATTGCCGAGATTCCCGTCAGCGAACTCCGCCGGCGCGTCGCGCTGATCCCGCAGGAGGTCGAGCTGCTCAGTGGGACGGTGCGCGACAACGTGACGCTCTTCGACGAGACACCGACCGACGACGCGGTGGTGGCGGCCCTTCGCAACGCGGGCCTCGGGAAGCTTGCCGACGACGGCATCCATCGCCCGTTGGGGGCCGGGGGAACGGGTTGTCGGCTGGAGAAGCCCAACTGCTGGCCCTGGCCAGGGTGTGGCTGCGCGACCCCGACATCGTCGTGCTCGACGAGGCAACGGCGCGCATCGACCCCGTCACCGAGACGTTGCTCGAGGACGCGGTCGCCCGGCTGACTCGCGGCCGCACGACGATCGTCATTGCACACCGGCTGTCGACGCTTCGCCACGTCGACGAGATCGTCGTGCTCGACCACGGCCTCGTCGTGGAACACGGCGACCGTGCTGACCTGGCCGACGACATCGACAGCAAGTACCGCCATCTCCTGGACTTGGCGCACGACGAGGTGGTGGCACCATGAGCGTGTGGCGCCTCGGCTGGCGCGTCTCACAGCACGAACCGCGCAGTTTCTGGGCCGGCTACTTGTTGTTCGTGCTGTTCTTCACCTTCCCGGTGCTCAGCGGATGGTTGCTGGGGCGCGGCTTCAACGCCTTGTCCACCGGCCACAACTCGCGCGTCTACTGGATCGGCGCTGCGTTGGCGCTGTGCGAGGTGACGCGCATGAGCACGATCCATATCGGCGCGCTGATGTGGACGCGGGCGTGGGTGCACATGCAATCACTGCTGCGAGCCAATCTGCTCAACGCCCAGGTCGCCAGCGGCGGGCCCGAGGCCGGCCAGCCGGTTGGCTCCGCCGGCGAAGCGATCACCCACTTCCGCGACGACGTCGAGGACGTGACGATGTTCATCGACGGGTTCGTCGACATCTCCGCCGGCGTGGTGTTCACCGTGCTGGCCGGTTTGGTTCTGGGCAGCGTCGACGGTCGCGCCGCGCTCGTCTTGCTGATCCCGTTGATCGGCGTGGCGATGGCGACCCGCACACTCGACTCGCGCATCAAGCGCTATCGCGCGGCCGATCGGGTCGCCGCATCGGCAGTCAGCGGACTGCTCGGTGACGTGATGGCCGCCGCCACCACCGTCAAGGTCAACGACGCTGTCGAGCCGACCATCGCCCATCTCGGCAAACTCGTCGACGCTCGCCGCCGCACGGCCGTCCGCGACCGAGTGCTCGACGAGAGCGTCTGGGCATTCAGCCAAGGCGCGGCCGATGTCGGGCTGGGCCTCGTGCTGCTCACTGCCGCCGGAGGAATGGCTTCGGGCAAGTTCAGCGTCGGCGAGTTGGCGGTGTTCTCGGCGTACCTCGGCTGGCTCAGCTTCTTGCCGCGGATGGTCGGACGCATGCTGGCGCGCCGCAAGCAGGTCGCCGTCGCCTTCGATCGAATGCGGTTGCTGGTCGCCGACACCGACGTCGACAACACGGTCGCTCGCCGTGTCCTGCCGATCGGCCTACGCCAGACACGGGCCCGCCCGCAGACCGGCCGGCCCGACCGAGTGCCGCTCGACGTGCTCGACGTGCGTGATCTGAGCGCGAGCTATCCGACTGGCGCTGGCGTGCAGGAGATCTCGTTCAGCGTGCCTCGGGGCAGCTTCATCGTGCTGACCGGCCCGATCGGTTCGGGCAAGAGCACGTTGCTCCGGGCCGTTCTCGGCCTGGCCCACCAGGCAACGGTCACGGGTGAAGTCGCGTGGAACGGCGACGTGTTGGCTGACCGCGGCGCCTTCTTGATCCCGCCGAACGCTGCATTCCTGCCGCAGGTCCCACAGCTGATCTCCGACTCTGTCGCCGACAACATCGCCCTCGGGATCGTTGACGACGCCCGGCTGACACTGGCACTCGAGTTGGCGGCGGTCAGTACCGACATCGACGAGATGCCCGACGGGGCCAACACCCTGATCGGCCCTCGCGGTCTGCGCCTGTCGGGCGGCCAGCGCCAGCGTGTGGCCACCGCCCGGGCACTGGTGCACGCACCCGAGCTGGTCGTGCTCGACGATCTGTCGAGTGCGCTCGACATCGAGACCGAGCTGCAGCTGTGGTCCAACCTTGCTGCAGCGGGCATCACGGTGCTCGCCGTGTCGCACCGCGCCGTGGCGTTCGACCGGGCCGATCAGGTGCTGCGCCTCGACCGCGGTCGATTGGTCTGAACCGACGCCGTCAATCGAACCCGGTGCGCAGCTTGCGCCGCGACGCCTTCTTCCACACCTTGGCGAACTTGGCCTTCAACAGCATCCTGTCGTCACGTTCGAACGCGATGAGCTCGCCGGCGACCAGACGGGTCGACGGCAGCGCCTTCGCCGCGTCACGCAACCATGCCTCGGCGACCGTGGTGTCCTGGTATTGCCCCAAGACCTCCTGCAAGTCCGACAGTGCCTCCGCAAGCCGGCGAGCGGGCTTGCCGTAGATCGGCTCGACCGCTTCGGCGGCGTACCGGGCCCGCTTCGACAGGATGCGGATCGCATGGAAGGCCTCGTCGGGTGCGTCCCGCCGAAGATCGTCCACGGCGCGACGCAGACGGCGCCACGGCTTCTCGGCAAGGTCGGCGACGACCGATCGTGCGGGCCGATCTGCCATCGATCGACCTTGGGCGAAGCGTGGTTGCCGCGCCGCATCGACCAAGGCATCGAGCAGCAGCACATACCGGTCTTCTGCCAGGGTCGACCGCACTTGCCGGGCCGCCGCAACCCTCGTGTCCGCCAGGCGTTGCACCAACCGGCTCGCCGTCTTGGCGTCCTGCTGGGGAAGACGCGAGAACTGCGACTCGAATCTGGCGGCGAGCACATCGGCGTCCCGACCGCTGCCCACTTCGCTCCCCAGCCATCCCAGTTCATCGCGCAACCATCGTGTCCATTGGCGATCGAGGAGCGGCGCGAACGTGCGCAGATCCGACCGCAGGCGGCGTGCCGCGACCCGGAACTGATGGAGATCCTCCGGGTCATCGCCCGTGCACACGGCGGCGTGTCGACTGATCAGTTGCCGCACCGATTTCGCCAAGATGTGCCGCACCAGCTGGGCGACCGACGCGCCCTTGCCGATCCGTGGCGCGACGACATCGGGTGGGTCGAACGCACGTGGTCCGAGAGCACGAAGGGCCTTCGGAACAGGAGGCTCGTCGTCTCGGCACCCGGCCAAGCGAAGCCGGGCGACCAAGGCATCGATGATCTCCGGCGGTGCGGAGGCATTCACCGCAAATTCGACCTCGACCTCTCTGAACACGTTGACGGGTTCGGCGGCGCCGTCGGCGACGACAACGTCGTCGCAGACCTTCGAAAATGGGCGGCCATCGAGCTCGACCGTGAACTGGGTGCGCTCCGTCTGCAGTCGCACAACGGGCCCGAGCACTTCGGATCGCGTGTAGGCACGCACGGCTTGACGAACCGCCGCTGGAACCGGTCCGATCGGTTCGTCGAACATGAGCTCATGGCGCGACAGCTCGGAATCGACCGCGCTCTCCGGAAGCTTCAGCGTCCAGACAGGACCGGCTTCTCCACTCCGTGATCGCAGCGTGACGCCCCATCTCGCCAGCGCAAGGGTCGGGGTGTCGTAGTAGACCGCGTCGAGGTGGACTACCGACCTCGGGCCGACGGTGAGGCCGTGAGCGACGCCGGCGAGATCCGGCAGCACGGCGCCGACCGCCGCTGCCAGCTTGATCTCACGCTCGATCATCGCACATCTTCGCAGATCGACGCCCGAAGTCCACCCGAGGCGACATGAACGTTTGCTGAACGAATTCGTACCCGCGAGCCGCCGCAAACTTCACGGGAACTCCGGCCCTGTCGAGCACCCCGTCGAGACTGTTACCGTGCCCTTGACTCCCCCAAGCGGGGGCATTTGATCTCATCGAAAGGGTCGCATGGGCGCCGCTGCACTGAGTACGCGAATGACTCCGATCGCCGATGCGCTCATTGCTCGATCCAACGGCAAGTTCGACGAAGCGTTCCTGCGGATGCTCGTGGCGAACGTTGCCACCGAGTTCGAGGGCGCCCGGGTGCAGGACTACGTCGAGGTGCTCGTCGCCAAGGAGGCCACCGATCAGCTCCGGCAACTCGATGCACTGCGGCCCACGACCTCCTGATCCGGGCTGCTCGAGACGGTGGGACGGGAACGCGCCTATCGCAGGACGGACCGCAATGCGTCCAGCCGTGACGGCACGAGTCGATACCAGACCCACAGTCCGCGCTTCTCACGGTCGACGAGACCGGCGTCGACGAGGATCTTCATGTGATGGCTGACGGTCGGCTGGGAACGTCCAGACGGCTCGACCAGGTCGCACGCACAGACTTCTTCGGCACCGGACGCGGCGATGTAGCTCAGCAGGCGGAGACGAATGGGGTCGGAGAGCGCTGCGAAGGAGTTGGCGAGCAGGACGGCGTGCTCCTCGTCGAGCACGTCGGCGCGCACCGGGGTGCAGCAGGCGATGGGGTCGGCCGTCAGCATCGTGCGTGAAACCATTCCAGAACAATATCGACGAACATCGAAGAAATCCATTGACTTCCGTCAATCTACTCGCTATCGTCACTGCATCGACAGACGTCAATGTAGTTGCCGTCTCGCCCTCAGGAGGAATCATGTCTCGTGTCCAGCTGGCCCTCAACGTGGCCGACCTCGACGCATCGATCGAGTTCTACACCAAGCTGTTCCAAACCCCACCCGCCAAGGTCCGCGAGGGCTACGCCAACTTCGCGATCGCAGATCCGCCGCTGAAGTTGATCTTGTTCACCGGAATGGGCGAGCCGGGTTCGTTGAACCACGTCGGAGTCGAAGTCGAGACAACCGAGCAAGTCTCCGAGGTGATCGCCCGCACTCAGGCGATCGGGATGGCGCAAGAGGTCCAGGAGAACACGTCGTGTTGCTACGCAGTCCAGGACAAGACATGGATCAAAGGTCCAGAGAACGACTGGGAGTTCTACACGGTTCTCGGCGACGCGCCGGCGATGGCCTGCGGCGCCGGCGAGGCGACTTCAGGTTGGTCAGCCGAGGCTGCTCCGGAACCAACGCCCGCCGGGCAGTCGACCTGCTGCTGAGTCGAGGGCCGGGCGGCTCAAGCCGCGCTGGCAACGAGTTCGTCGAGCAGCGCCAGCACGAGCCGCTCGATCTCGTCGCGGATCGGGCGGACTGCTTCGACGCCTTGGCCTGCGGGATCGGGGAGTGCCCAGTCGAGGTATCGCTTGCCGGGATAGAAGGGGCACTCGTCGCCGCAGCCCATGGTGATGACGACATCTGATGCCTCGACGGCTGCGTCGTCGAGGCGCTTCGGATGCGCACCCTGGGCGTGGAGATCGATGCCGATCTCGGCCATCGCTTCGACCACCGCAGGATTGATCGTGTCGGCCGGTGCGGTACCCGCCGACCGGACGACGACCGCGTCGCCGGCGTGGTGGGCCAAGAGAGCGGCTGCCATCTGGGAGCGGCCCGCATTGTGGATGCACACGAACAGCACTTCCGGCGGGTCGCCGTTGGGAGTGTCAGTCATCTTTGGCCTCCGAGGCGTTGTGCGGGTAGATGAACCGGATCAGTCCGAAGGCGAGGATGGCGCCGACGGCTTGCATGACGATGAACATCGGTGCCGACGACGGCTTGATCCCGGCAAAGCTGTTCGACATCGTGCGGGCGATGGTGACGGCGGGATTTGCAAAGCTGGTCGACGAGGTGAACCAGTAAGCACCACCGATCCAGACTCCGACGGCAAACGGGACGGCGTCGATCCGGCCGGTGCGAACACAGCCGTGGATCACCAGCAGGAGACCGATCGTGGCAACGACTTCGGAGAGCCACAGCGCGCCGGATGAGCGGGTGTGCCTCGACCACTCGACGGCGGGGAGCGAGAACATCACGTTGGCGATCACCGCGCCGATGCAGCCGCCGATCGTCTGGGCAATGGCGTAGAGCCCGGCGTCTCGCGTGCTGATGGTGCCGAGCAGGCGGTCGACCAACGTGACGACCGGATTGAAGTGGGCGCCCGACACGGCGCCGAACATGAGGATCAACCCGATCAACGCACCAGCGGTGGCAGCCGCGTTCTCCAGCAGTTGCAGCCCGACATCGGTCGGTGACAGTCGGCTGGCCATGATGCCTGAACCGATGACGGCGATGATCAGCAGCGCCGTTCCGAGCGCCTCGGCGACGAGACGCCTGCTGAGATCGAGGCGGAGTTGGCCCGTGCCCGTCTCGACCCGGATGCTGAGCTCCGCGTCCGTGGGATGGAACTGGTCGGTCACGAATTCACCTTTGGGTCGCCGGTCAGCGCACGGATCCGCTCCCGAAGCTGGGCGAGCGCAGCATCGAAAGCCGAACGGCTGCCGTTGGTGACCGGGTCGGAAATGGACCAGTGCAACCACGAGTCCCTCGGACCGAGTTCTTCATGGGCCTGGTCGCAGACGGTGACAACGATGCCCGGGAGCTTGTCGACGTTGTCGAGCGTGCGCGGCATTGCTCCGGCGAGGTCGAGTCCGGCGCGCTCGGCCGCAGCAATCGCCCCGGGGTGGACGCGGTCAGCGGGGTGCGTGCCGGCCGACTCGGCGGGACTCCCGGTCATCGATCGCCACAGCGCAGCGGCGAGTTGGCTGCGAGCCGAGTTGCGGGTGCAGACGAACAGTGCCCCCTCCGGCAGAACGGTTCTGCCCGGCGAGAGGTCGTGGAGCGAGTCGCGCAGCAGATGCACGTACCGTCGACGTCGGTCGCCACTCGAGTGGGACCGCTTGATGATCCCGACCGATTCGAGCACGTCGAGGTGGTGGGCGAGCAGGTTCGATTCGAGCCCGACGAGGTGCCGTAGCTCGACCGGAGCCCGATCCGACAACACCAGCTCATCGACGATCGCCAGGCGGGCAGGGTCACCCAGCGCGGCGTGACGGGCCGCTCTCGACTCCAACGTTGACTTCACGTCGCTCAGACTAGATACTCAAATATCATTGAGTCAATATTGGGCGAGTTTGATGGCCGTCAGGAGAACGGGGCCTTCACGCAACTGTCGGCGGGCCGCACCTCTCCCGTCGAGCCGGTAGCATCGCCGACGAACGTGAAATCGGTCCCGTGAGGCCGATACGTGGAAGGAAGTCATGCCTGCAACGACGGGACCTCGAGAGGTTCTGAGTGCCGACGATGTCCGTCGGGCGCTCACCCGCATCGCCCACGAGATCGTCGAACGCAACCACGGCACCGACGGAGTCGTGCTCGTTGGCCTGCAGCGCGGCGGGGTGTGGATCGCCGACGCACTCGCCGCGGTTCTCCAGGATGTTGGCTCGCCGGTGCCTGTCGGCTCCCTCGATGTCAGCTTCCATCGCGACGACGTCGGCATGCGGCCGATCGTGCCCGGTCACGTCACGGCGATTCCGGTGTCGCTGGACGGCACGACGGTGATCCTGGTCGACGACGTGCTCTTCACCGGCCGCACGGTGCGCGCCGCGCTGGAGGCGCTCAACGAGTACGGCCGGCCGCATGCCGTGCAACTGGCGGTGATCGTCGATCGTGGGCATCGCCAGTTGCCGATTCGCCCCGACTACGTGGGCAAGAACCTGCCGACTGCAGGCGACGAAGACGTGCAGGTCAGCGCGGAAGGTGTGGTGATCAGATGAAGCACCTGCTGGCGATCTCCGACCTCTCCGCTGCGGACATCCACCGGTTGCTGGAACTGGCCGATCACATGGTCGAGATCTCGCAACGACCGATCCCGAAGGTGCCGGCCCTGCGCGGCAAGAACGTGGTCAGCCTGTTCTTCGAGGACTCGACGCGCACTCGCACCAGCTTCGACACCGCCGCCAAGCGGCTGAGTGCCGACACGATGAACTTCGCCGTGTCGTCGAGCAGTGTCAACAAGGGCGAGAGCCTGCGCGACACCATCGAGACCATCGCAGCAATGGGGGTCGACGCGTTCGTGGTGCGCCACAAGTCGAGCGGCGCACCGCAGGCGATCACCCGTTGGACGAACGCCAGCATCGTCAACGCCGGCGATGGCTGGCACCAACACCCCACGCAGGCGTTGCTCGACTGCTACACGATCCGCACGAACCTCAACCGCCGTGACGGCTTCGACGGGTTGCGCATCGCCATCGTCGGCGACATCAAGCACAGCCGCGTCGCCCGCAGCAATGTGCAGGCGTTCACCGCGCTCGGCGCCCATGTCATCCTGGTCGGGCCCCCGACGTTGATGCCTCCCTCCCTCGACGGCTGGCCGGTCGACATCTCACACGATCTCGACGCCGTGCTGCCCGATCTCGACGTGCTCTATCTCCTGCGCGTGCAGCGCGAGCGGATGGACGATGCCCTGCTGCCGAGCCTGCGGGAGTACTCGTCGATGTACGGCCTGACGGCCGGGCGCGCCGCCCTCCTGCCGCCGCATGCGCTGGTGATGCACCCGGGCCCGATGAACCGTGGTGTCGAGATGGTCGTGGACCCAGCGGAACTCCCCGGCTCGGTGATCCTCGACCAGGTCACCAACGGCGTGGCCGTGCGGATGGCCGTGCTGTTCCACCTCCTCGGATCGGGGAGCGACCTGAAGGGTGAATCAGCATGACGCGCATCGTCATCCGCGGCGGAACCGTATTGGATCAAGTCGGCCAGCGACGTGCCGACGTCGCGATCGAGGACGGACGAATCGTCGAGATGGCCCCGTCGCTGGACGGCGATCTGCACCTCGATGCCGCTGGATGCATCGTTGCTCCGGGCTTCGTCGATCTCCACGTGCACCTGCGCGAGCCAGGCCGCGAGGAGGCCGAGACGATCGAGACCGGCAGCCGCGCCGCGGCACTGGGTGGCTTCACGGCGATCGTGGCCATGCCGAACACCGAGCCGGCGCAGGATTCGCTGTCGGTCGTCGAGTTCGTGCGCGCCCAGGCGCGCCATGCCGGGCTGTGCGATGTGCATCCCGCCGGGTGCATCACGATGAACCGCGAGGGCAAGGCGCTCGCGCCGTTCGGGGAGTTGGCCGCCGCCGGCGTGCACCTGTTCACCGATGACGGCAATGGGGTCCAAGATCCGCAGCTGATGCGCCACGCGCTCGAGTATCCGCGCGCCCTCGACATCACGTTGGCGCAGCACTGCGAGGTGGCCTCGTTGACCAAGGGCGCCGTGATGCACGAGGGCTCGTGTTGCAGCCACCTCGGCCTCCCCGGCTGGCCGGCGATCGCCGAGGAGCTGATGGTGCACCGCGACATCGAGTTGGCGCGGCTCACCGGGTCACGCATCCATCTGCTGCACCTGTCGACGGCGGGCAGCGTCGAACTGGTCCGAGCAGCCAAGCGCGACGGCGTGCGGGTCACTGCCGAGGCCACGCCGCACCACTTCACGCTGACCGACGAGCTCCTCACGGGGTACGACGCCGTGTACAAGGTCAATCCTCCGCTGCGAACCGCTGCCGACATCGCCGCCATCAAGGCCGGCCTCGCTGATGGAACGATCGACGCGATCGCCACCGATCACGCACCGCACCCACCCGAGACGAAGGAGAGCCCGCTCGACCAAGCTCCTCCCGGCATGCTCGGGCTGGAGACAGCCCTGGCCTTGGCCATCAGCGAGCTCGACATGCCGCTGGCCGATGTTGTCGCCGCACTGAGCTGGAAGCCGGCGGCGATCGCCGGGTTGGGTGATCGCCACGGGCGGCCGATCGATCTCGGAGAGCCTGCCAACGTTGTCGTGTTCGACCCCGCTGTCGAGTGGACCGTGGTGCCGGCCAAGCTGGCCAGCAAGAGCCGCAACACGCCATACGCGGGTCGCACCATGCACGGCAAGGTGCGCCACACCGTGCTCGCCGGCACCCCCGTCGTCATTGACGGCATCGCCCAACGCTGACCCGCGACGTTGCAAGCGTGCAGCGCTGGGCGGTGAAGACCGGGGGTGAGACGGTACGACGAAGGAGTGCCGGCTCACGCTGGCCGGATGGTTGCCCGATCGGACCTTGTTGCGCACTGGGCGACCGCACACACTGGGGCCAGTTTGTGCCCGAACCGCCACGGAGAGGAGACATCCGATGAGCACCGACAACCCGGTGGGTTACGTCGCCCAATCGACGAACAACACGTGCTGGGCAGCATCGACGGCGATGTTGTTGGGGTGGAACGAAGACATGCTGGTCGTGGAGGACATGAAGCAGAAGTTCCCCGACAGCGTGTGGGACGACGGGGCCACGGAGCTCGAGCTCGGACAGGTGGCCCAGGCCTACGGCTTCACCCAGATCTACCCGGTGTGCCAAGGTCCCGACGGTTGGGATCAGTGGCTGAGCGAGAACGGGCCGCTGTTGATCCAGGTGCCCGGCAACGCGTATCACAGCATCGTCGTCGCCGGCATCAACGTCAGCGCCGACGAGACGGTCGAGGCCAGCCAAGTTCATGTGATGGACCCGTGGAACGGCGACCGCTGGCTGCAGTTCGCCGACTTCGAGAACCAGTACGAGATGGCCGGCACCAACTGGGGCAACAACGTCTACCGCCGCTGACCGGCGCGAGCGTTTGACGGCTGCGGCCCCGCATGGGGGCGCCACGTCACAAACGCTTCAGAGGCGGGTGAGGATCTCGGGGCCGTGGCTGGTGACGAGCACGGTGTGCTCGGTGTGCGCGGCGAGCGACCCGTCGGCGGTGACGACGGTCCACTCGTCGTCGAGCACCATCACGTCGTCGTGACCACCGGCGATCAGCATCGGCTCGATTGCCAGCACGACGCCGGGCTCGAGCCGTGGACCCTTGCCGCGCCTTCCGCGGTTCTCCACGTCGGGCTCCTCGTGCATCGCCCGACCGATGCCGTGGCCGCAGTACTCGCGTGGGCTTCCGTATCCTGCGGCAGTCACGACTGATTCGACCGCGGCGCCGACGTCGCCGAGATGACCGCCCGGTTGCATCGCCGCAACGGCAGCGACGAGGGCGCGATCCGCCGCGTCGATCAGGCGTTGCGCGTCGGAGTCGATCGTGCTGACCCCCATGGTGAACGCCGCGTCGCCGTGCCAACCGTTGACGATCGCACCGCAGTCGATCGACAAGATGTCACCGTCCTGCAGCGGTCGCTCGTTGGGGATGCCGTGCACGAGCTCGTCGTTGACCGATGCGCAGATCACGGCCGGGTAGCCGTGGTAGCCGAGGAAGTTCGAGGTGGCATCGTGAGAGCGCAGCACGTCGCGGGCGATGTGATCGAGATGCAGCGTCGTGACGCCAGGACGAGCTGCGACGCGGATGGCCTGGTGCATCTCGGCCACGACGCGACCTGCGGCGCGCATGTGCCGGAGCTCGTCCGGGCTGCGGCGCGGTAGACGACGCATCAGGGCTCGCGCCTCAGCGGGCCGCGTCGACAGCGGCGGCGAGCAGGCGGAACACGGCGCCGGGCGAACCGACACCGTCGATGACCGCCAGCCGACCCTGGCTCTGGTAGTACTCGATCAACGGCGAGGTCTGTTCCTCGTACAGATCGAGACGGTGCTCGATCGCCTCGGGCGTGTCGTCGTCGCGGTGCATCACGTCGCCGCCGCACACTTCGCAGATCCACGGCAGCTTCTCGACCCCGACGGCGACGTAGTTCGTGCCACAGTCGCGACAGACGCGCCGGGCGCTCAACCTGGCCAGCACGAGCTCGCGCGGCACGTCGAGGTCGAGCACCAGATCGATCGGCTGCTCGGCGGTGATCTCGTCGAGGGCTTCCGCTTGGTGCACGGTGCGAGGGAAGCCGTCGAGGATGTACCCCCGGCCCTTGGCATCGTGGTGACTGAGCCTCTCTCTGACGATGCCGATCATGATGTCGTCGCCGACCAGCCCGCCGTCGTCCATGACCTTCTTCGCCATCCGACCGAGGTCGGTGCCTTCTCGGACGGCGGCCCGCAACATGTCGCCCGTCGAGATGTGGGGGACGACGAAGTGGCGCGACAAGCGCACGCACTGCGTTCCTTTACCCGCACCTTGCCGGCCGAGCAGGATGAGCCGAGCGCCGGGGATCATGCCGCTGACGACCCGCCCATCGACAGACGGGTCAGGGTCACTTCAGGAAGCCCTCGTAGTTGCGCAGCATCAACTGGCTGTCGATCTGGCGCATCAGCTCGAGTGCGACGCCGACGGCGATCAGCACGGTGGTGCCGGCGAACGGGAAGTTCTGCACGTCGAACAACCACAAGATGAGGTACGGAATGATGGCGACCACCGCAACGAAGAGCGCACCGGGAAGTGTGATGCGGTTGACGGCCTTCGCGAGGTAGCGCTCGGTCTGCGGACCGGGACGAACGCCGGGGATGAAACCACCCTGTCGGCGGATCTGGTCGGCCTGGCGGATCGGGTCGAAGGCGATCGAGTTGTAGAAGTAGGCGAAGGCGACGATCATCAGCGAGAACAGCACGATGTAGACCAAGCCGTGGCTGTTGACCAGGTTGCCGTCGACCCACTTCTGGACCGATGCACGCCACCCGGTGCCGTTGCTGCCGCCGAGGAGGTTGGTGATCAGCACCGGCAGCAGCAGGACCGAACTGGCGAAGATGATCGGGATGACGCCGCTCTGGTTGACCTTCAGCGGGATGTAGGTGTTCTGGCCGCCGTACATCCGCCGACCGACGACTCGCTTGGCGAACTGCACCGGGATGCGTCGCTGCGCCAGCTCGACGCGCACGACGGCGACGACGATCAGCAAGCTGACGAACACGAGCAGCACGAAGGCGAACCACTTCTGCTCCTGCAAGATGCGCGTAGTAGCCGAACGGCAGGCGGCTGACGACCGACGCCATGATGACCATGCTCATGCCGTTGCCGATGCCGCGCTGGCTGATGAGCTCGCCGATCCACATCAGCACGGCGGTGCCGGCCACGAGCGTGAGGATGACGAGGTAGCCGCGAGGCCACATGCCGTCGGGCAGCAGCTTCACGTTCTGCGGCAATCGCTGGGCAGCGCCGAAGAAGGCGTTGCCATTGCCGTTGCCGAAGATGAACGTCAGCGCCGTGGCCTGCAGGGTCGAGATGCCGATTGCCAGGTAGCGGGTGTACTGGGTGATCTTGCGCTGCCCGACCGCGCCCTCTTCCTGAAGCTTCTCGAGCTTGGGGATGACGACGCCGAGCACCTGCATGATGATGCTGGCCGTGATGTACGGCATGATCCCGAGCGCGAAGATGGAGAAGCTGCCGAAGGCTCCGCCGGAGAACAGGTCGAGGAAGCCGAGGGCGCCCTGCGACTCGACACCCTTCTTGAACTGCTTGACCGCGTCGGGGTCGATGCCCGGCACACGGATGGCGACGCCCAGCCGATACAGGGCGATCATCACCATGACGAACAGGATCTTGTTCCGCAGATCGGTGACCTTGAAGACGTTCTTCAGGTTCGACAGCACAGCGACTCCCTTGTCGGATCGGTGGGTAGTTGTGAGATCAGCGGTTGGTGAACTGGTTGCCCTTGACCGGTGGGCGACCCTGCTTGAACGGCAGCGGCAACAGCGTGACGCTACCGCCTGCGGCCTTGATGGCAGCCTCAGCCGCCTTCGAGACGCCGTGCGCGGTGACGTCGACCTTGGTGGTGATCTCGCCACGGGCGAGGACCTTGACGAAGTCGCCCTTGCGCACCAGGCCCTTGGCGACCAGCACGTCGGGGTCGACGGTCGATTCGCCGCAGGCTGCCAGCTGATCGAGGTTGACCGGGCTGTACTCGACCCGGAACGGGTTGTTGAAACCCTTCAGCTTCGGGACGCGTTGCTTGAGCGGCATCTGGCCACCTTCGAAGCCGCGGGCAACCTTGCCGCGGCCACGCGACTGCTGGCCCTTGGTGCCGCGCCGGCGGTCTTGCCGCCCTTGCCGCCGATGCCTCGGCCGACGCGTTTCTTGGCCTTGTTGGACCCCGGTGACGGGGCGAGTTCGTCGACGCGCATGTCAGTTCTCCGTCACGGTGATGAGGTGACCGACCCGGGCGATCATGCCGCGGATCTCCTTGCGATCCGGCAACGTGTTGGTGTCGCCGATCTTGCGCAGGCCGAGTGCACGCATGGTGCCCCGGGTCTTGGGCTTGTTGGCGATCGTCGAGCGGATCTGCTTGACGGTGATCATCTTCTCGCCGGTTGTGTCGCTCTTTGTCTGCGGCATCAGTGTGAATCTCCTGCTGCGATCTGCTTCTTGCGATCGTTGTAGGCGTTGAGCATGCCCTTCGGCACGAAGTCCTCGGCGGCCAGACCACGACGGCGGGCAACTTCTTCAGGGCGCTGCAGCGACTGCAGGCCGTTGATGGTTGCCCGGGCGACGTTGATGGCGTTCGACGACCCGAGCGACTTGCACAGCACGTCGTGCACGCCGGCCTCTTCGAGGATGATGCGGGCTGCGCCGCCGGCGATGACGCCGGTACCGGCCGCTGCCGGCTTCATCATCACCCGACCGGCGCCGGTGACGCCGATGATCGGGTGGGTGATGGTGCTCCCGGCCAAGGGCACGTCGAACAGGTTCTTCTTGGCCTCTTCGGTGCCCTTCTGGATCGCCAGCGGCACCTCTTTGGCCTTGCCGTATCCGAGACCGACGCGGCCATTGCCGTCGCCGACCACGACCAGCGCGGTGAACGAGAAGCGACGGCCACCCTTGACGACCTTGGCGACGCGGTTGATGTCGATGACGCGCGACTCGCGCAGTCCGCCGGAATCAACGGAGTTGTAGCTCGAGGGGTTGTTGGCGTAATTCGTTGGGCCAGCCATCAGAACTCCAAACCTGCTTCGCGTGCGGCAGCGGCGACCGCTGCAACACGGCCGTGGTAGAGGAATCCACCACGGTCGAACACCACTTGCGTCACGCCTGCGGCCTGGGCCCGCTCGGCCAGCAACTGACCGAGTCGGGTTGCCGCGGCAACGGTCGCGCCGCTGCCCTCGGCACGCAATGCGGCCTCGGCCGTCGAGGCCGATGCCGACAGTGCGGCCGGCCTCGTCGTCGATCAACTGCAACGACAGGTGCTTGTTGGAACGGAACACGGCCAGGCGCGGACGGGCCGCGGTGCCATGGATCTTCTTGCGCACCCGCCGGTGACGGATGATTCGGCCTTGCCGACGCTTCTCTGCAGTCTTGCTCATCGCTCGCTCACTTCTTACCGGTCTTGCCGGCCTTGCGGAGGACCTTCTCACCGAGGTAGCGCACGCCCTTGCCCTTGTACGGCTCTGGCTTGCGGATCGAACGGATGTTGGCGGCCACCTGGCCGACGACTTCCTTGTCGATGCCCCGGATGATCACTCGGGTCTGTACGGGCACTTCGAAGGTGATCCCTTCGGGTGCGTCGACGATCACCGGGTGGCTGAAGCCCAGCGCCATGCGCAGCTTGTTCGGCGCAACGGCCTCGGCGCGGTAACCGACGCCGATGATCTCGAGTTCCTTGCTGAAGCCGTCGGTGACGCCGACGACCATGTTGTTGACCAGCGTGCGGGTCAGGCCGTGCAACGAGCGGCTCTCGCGCAGGTCGTCGGGACGCTCGACCACGATCATCTCGCTGTCGCGACGAACCGTGATGATGCCCGGCAGTGACCGGCTGAGGGTGCCCTTCGGGCCTTTGACCGTGACGGTGTTCTCGGCGCCGCCGTCGATGGTGATGTCGACGCCGCCGGGGACCGCGATTGGGGATTTACCGATACGAGACATGAGTTCTCCGATTCACCACACGTAGCAAAGGACTTCGCCGCCCACTTTGCGCTTGCGCGCTTCGCGGTCGGTCATCAGCCCATGGCTGGTGGACAGGACGGCCACACCGAGACCGCCGAGGACGCGCGGCACGGCGTCGCCCTTGCGGTAGACCCGAAGGCCTGGTGTGGAGATGCGGCGGAGGCCGGAGATCGTGCGGTGACGCTCCGCCGAGTACTTCATCGAGATCGTCAACACGTCGCCGGGACCAGTGGTCGATGGCGCCGTGCTGAAGCCGTGGATGTAGCCCTCTTTGTGGAGGATGGTCGCCAGAGCGATCTTCTGCTTGGACGATGGCATGCGAACCTCATCGTGCATTGCCGTGTTGGCGTTGCGGATGCGGGTCAACATGTCTGCGATTGGGTCAGTCATCATGATGCGCTCCTCACCAACTCGCCTTGGTCATGCCGGGGATCTCGCCGGCGTGAGCCATGCTGCGAAGACAGACACGGCACAACCCAAACTTGCGGTACACCGAACGCGCCCGGCCGCACTTGCGGCAGCGGGTGTAGCCACGCACCTTGTACTTGGGCTTGGCATTCGCTTTGTTGATCAATGACTTCTTTGCCACTTCGATGCCCTTCCGTTACTTCTTCTTCGCAGAGGACTT
This sequence comes from Ilumatobacteraceae bacterium, assembly GCA_963805445.1. Lineage (GTDB taxonomy): Bacteria > Actinomycetota > Acidimicrobiia > Acidimicrobiales > Ilumatobacteraceae > JAENVT01. The sequence goes on from CAWDUI010000047.1 coordinate 266,680, forward strand.
GCCTGCTGCGCCCTTGCCGCGGAACGCTGGCCCGCGGCGCTTGATCTTCTCCGGTTGCGATACGTCGGCTTCGCGCTTGAACGGGAAGCCGAACGCATCGAGCAGCGCCTTGCCCTGCTCGTTGGTCGCGGCGGTGGTGACGATCGTGATGTCCATGCCCCGAGGAGCATCGATCTTGTCGTAGTCGATCTCCGGGAACACGACCTGCTCGGCAAGGCCGAACGTGTAGTTGCCACGACCGTCCCAGCTGTTGGCAGGCAGGCCTCGGAAGTCGCGAATACGCGGGATGGCCACGCTGACCAGCCGATCGAAGAACTCCCACATGCGGTCGCCGCGCAACGTGACCTTGCAGCCGATCGACTGCCCTTCACGAAGCTTGAAGCCGGCGATCGAATCACGAGACTTGGTGATCACCGGCTTCTGACCGCTGATCCTGGTGAGGTCCTTGACCGCGCCTTCGAGCAGCGACGGCTGCTGTGTGGCCCGACCGACACCCATGTTGATGACGATCTTTTCGATCTTCGGCACCTGCATGACGTTGGCCAGGCCGAGGTCGGTCTTCAGCGGGCCCTTGACGTCGTCGTGGTACTTCTGCTTGAGGCGCGGCATCGTTGCCGGTGCCGTTTCGGTTGCCGTGCTCATCCGATCACCTCGCCGGTGCGCTTGGCGACGCGAACCTTGGTTCCGTCGGCTTGGACCTTGTAGCCCACCCGGGTGGGCTTGCCCTTGTGCACCAGCATCACGTTGCTGGCATGGACCGGCATGTCGCGGTCGATGATCCCACCCTGTTGGGTGGTGCCGCGGGCCTTGGAGTGCTTCTTGGCGGTGTTGATGCCGTTGACGAGCACCTTGTTGTCGGCCGGGTAGACGTGAACGATCTCGCCCTGCTGGCCCTTGTCCTTGCCTGCGATCACCTTGACGGTGTCACCCTTCTTCAACTTCATGGTCACAGCACCTCCGGTGCCAGGGAAACGATGCGCATGAACTTCTTGTCTCGCAGTTCGCGCCCGACTGGCCCGAAGATGCGTGTTCCACGCGGGGTGAGATCGTCTTTGATGATCACGGCGGCGTTCTCATCGAAGCGGATGTAGCTGCCGTCAGGACGGCGCTTTTCTTTCTTGGTGCGAACGACGACGCACTTGACGACGTCGCCCTTCTTCACGCCGGCGCCGGGGATGGCGTCTTTGACGGTGGCGACGAAGATGTCGCCGATCGAGGCGTAGCGGCGGCGTGTGCCACCCAACACCTTGATGCACAGCACCTCTTTGGCGCCGCTGTTGTCGGCCACGCGAAGCCGTGATTCCTGCTGGATCATCGGAGTACCTCCGCTGATCCAGCGCTCACTACGTTCGCCTGCTGAATCGCCGTCATACTTGTTCGCTCACTACGTTCGCTCACTTTGCCCTCTCCAACACTTCGACGACACGCCAGCGCTTGTTCTTGCTGAGCGGGCGGGTCTCCATGACGCGGACCTTGTCGCCGGTGTGGGCGTCGTTGGTCTCGTCGTGGGCGTAGAGGCGCTTGGTGCGCTTCATGAACTTGCCGTACTTGGCGTGGCGAACGCGCTCGATGACGGCGACGACGGCGGTCTTGTCCATCTTGTCGCTCACGACCAGGCCTTCGCGGGTCTTGCGGTTCTTGCGGGTCTCCGCATCGCCGACGACCTCGACGGGCGCCGCCTTCGCGGCCTTCGGTGCAGTGGCTGTGGCGACCGCTGCGGGTGCAGCCGTCTCGTCAGCTGCTTCTTCTGTGGTTGCCTCTGTGGCTGATTCTTCTTGTGACATGTCTATTTCCCAGCCTCGGCGAGAGCGATCTCACGCTGACGGATGTAGGTGTTGATGCGGGCGATCTGACGGCGGACCGTGCGGATCTCGGCGTTGTTGTCGAGCTGGCCGGTGGCGTTGCGGAAGCGAAGGTTCAGCGCCTCCTGCTTCGTGGCGCGGAGCTCGTCGACCAGGCCACCGAGGTCGAGCTCTTTCAGTTCGATGTTGGTCTTGGCCATCAGTAGACCTCCTCGCGAGTGATGATGCGGGCCTTGATCGGCAGCTTCTGGATGGCCTTGGCGAGGGCCAGTCTGGCGATCTCTTCGTTGGGGTACGACAGCTCGAACAGCACGCGACCCGGGCGAACGACAGCCACCCAGAACTCGGGGTTGCCCTTACCGGAACCCATGCGGGTCTCGGCAGGCTTCTTCGTGACCGGCTTGTCGGGGAAGATGTTGATCCACACCTTGCCGCCGCGCTTGATGGCGCGGGTCATGGCGATACGGGCGGCTTCGATCTGGCGGGCACTGAGCCAACCGGGCTCGAGAGCCTGAATGCCGTATTCACCGAAGGCCAGGTGGGCCCCACCCTTGGTGAGGCCGGTCATGCGACCACGGTGGTGCTTGCGGTGTGCGACTTTACGGGGCATCAACATGTTGAATCAGTCCTCCCCACGGAAATGCGGGGCTTCCGAGCCGCCGTGAGTGCGGCGAGCGATCTCTTCTTCTTCGTCGAGCAGCTTCTCCAACTCGGGATCGGCTTCCTTGATCAACGGTGCGGCCTCGACGTCGCCCTCGGCCGGACGACGACCTGCCGACGACACGACGCGGCGCGGCTGACCGGCGCCTGACGGATCGCCGGCCGCCATGGCGGCCTCACGGGTGATCTTGTCGTCGTTGACGCTCTTGTAGGGCACGATGTCGCCCTTGTAGATCCACACCTTCACGCCGACGCGGCCACTGGAGGTACGGGCCTCGCGGACACCGAAGTCGATGTCGGCGCGCAGGGTGTGCAACGGCACACGGCCCTCGCGGTACCACTCGGTGCGGCTCATCTCAGCGCCACCGAGGCGGCCCGAGCACTGCACGCGAATACCGAGGGCACCGGCCTTCTGAGCGTTCTGCACGGCGCGCTTCATGGCCCGACGGAAGGCGATGCGGTTGACCAACTGGTCGGCGACGCCCTGGGCGATCAGTGCTGCGTCGAGCTCGGGGCTCTTGATCTCGACGATGTTGAGCTGCACCTTGGGGTTGCCGGTGATCTCGGTCAACAACGCACGCAACTCGTCGGCCTGGGCTCCACGGCGACCGATCACAATGCCCGGACGGGCGGTGTGGATGTCGACGCGAACCTTGTCGCGAGTGCGCTCGATCTCGATGCGGCTGACGGCGGCGCTTTCCAGCTTCGTCATCAACGCCTTGCGGATCTTCCAATCCTCGGTGAGGTATTCCTTGTAATCGCGCTCGGAGAACCAACGGCTCTTCCAATCGGTCGTGATGCCGAGTCGGAACCCGTAGGGATTGATCTTCTGGCCCATCAGTTGGCTCCCTCGTCGTCCGCTGCGTCTGCTGCCGGCTCGTCGCCGGCTTCGCTCATGTTGTCGGCTCGGGGGCAACTGGTAGCCCGCGGCTTCGGCGTTCTCGGCCGTGTCGAACCACACCTCTGCGATCGTGCGGTCGTAGAAGGGCGTGCCCGGCAGGTGGTACAGCATCGAGTCCGCATTGCCCTTGATCTCGTAACCCTCCGGCTGACTGTGTCGTCGAGCGGCGTGCGCACCCGTCGGCAGTTCGCCGGTGAACGTCGACGCATCGACGAGTGCGTGATCCTCGTGGTCGTGATCGTCGTGATCGTGATCGTGATCGTGCTCTTGGAGGTCCTGGGCGTCACCGACCTTGCCACCACGTGCCTCGGCGGCACGCTGGCGGCTGCGCTCGACGCGGGCCCGGCGGCTGGCGGAGGTTCCACCGGCGGCGGGACGACGGCGACCCGAAGCGGTGCGCTTGGCCTCGCGGGCCTGGACGATCTCGAGACGGGCATCGTCGAGGCGGGCGAGCACGATGGTGATGTGGCAGGTGCGCTTGTTGATGCGATTGCCACGGCCGCGGGCTCGGGGCGTGAACCGCTTCAGCGTCGGGCCTTCGTCGGCGAAGCACGCCTTGACGAACAGCTCGTCGGGATCCTGCTCGTCGTTGTTCTGTGCGTTGGCGACGGCACTGGCGAGCACCTTGCGGATGTCGTTCGACACCTCACGGTCGCTGAACTGCAGCACCTCGTCGGCACGCTTCACGGGAAGGCCACGGATCAGGTTCAGCACGACTCGGGCCTTGTAGGCCGACACGCGGCAGGTACAGGGCGCTGGCCTTGGTGCCACTGCGCTCGCCGGCCACCATGGTGGCCTCGTTCAACTTGGGACCGGTCATCAGCGGCGACCCTTCGTGTTCTTCTCTTGACCTGCGTGATAGCGGAAGGTTCTCGTCGGGCTGAACTCGCCCAACTTGTGGCCGACCATCGACTCGGTGACATACACGGGTACGTGCTTGCGACCGTCGTGGACAGCGATCGTGTGGCCGACCATGTCGGGGATGATCGTGCTGCGGCGACTCCAGGTCTTGATGACCTTGCGCTCGCCGGCGGTGTTCTGGGCGTCGACCTTCTTCAAGAGATGGTCGTCGACGAACGGGCCCTTCTTCAGGCTGCGTGACATTACGAATTACCCTTCATGACTAGCGGCGTCCCTTCGACGTGCGGCGACGACGCACGATCAACTGCTGCGACGGCTTGTTGACGTTGCGGGTGCGCACACCCTCTGGCTTGCCCCAAGGAGACACCGGCGGGCGACCACCGGACGTGCGGCCCTCGCCACCGCCGAGGGGGTGATCGACCGGGTTCATGGCGACGCCGCGTGTCTGCGGGCGCACACCCTTCCACCGGTTGCGGCCGGCCTTGCCGATCGTGATCAGTTCGTGCTCGCTGTTGCCGACCTCGCCCACCGTTGCTCGGCAGTCGATCAGCACGCGGCGCATCTCGGTCGAGGGCAGTCGCAGTGTGGCGAACTCGCCTTCCTTGGCGACCAACTGCACGGCGACACCGGCGGAGCGGGCCATCTTGCCGCCGCCACCAGGGCGCAGCTCGACGTTGTGGACCGTGGTGCCGACGGGGATGTACCGCAACGGCAATGCGTTGCCCGGCTTGATGTCGGCGCCTTGACCGCTGCTGACGTGGTCGCCCACCGTCAGACCCTTCGGAGCCAGGATGTAGGCCTTCTCTCCGTCTGCGTAGTGCAGCAGGGCGATTCGGCAGGTGCGGTTGGGGTCGTACTCGATGGCGGCGACCTTGGCGGTCACGCCGTCCTTCATGCGACTGAAGTCGACCATGCGATACGCACGCTTGTGGCCACCGCCACGGTGGCGAGACGTCTTGCGGCCGTAGACGTTGCGACCGCCACTCTTGCTCAGCGACGAGAGCAGGGCCTTCTCCGGCGAGACCTTGGTGATCTCGGCGAAGTCGGACGTCGTCTGGAAGCGGCGACCGGGACTGGTTGGTTTACGTGAACGAATAGCCATGGTTCAGCTCAGTTCTCGAAGAGCGGGATCTCATTGCCCGCAGCCAGCTTGACGAGCGCCCGCTTGGTGTCGGGCTTGGAACCGGAGCGGTTGCTGCGACGCCCGCGCGTCACCTTGCCCTTCCGGTTGAGGGTGTTGACCTGCACGACGTCGACACCCCAGATGGCCTTGACGGCGTCGGAGATCTCCGGCTTGCTGGCGCTCGGGTGGACGATGAACGTGTACACGCCCTGCTCGATGAGGCCGTAGCTCTTCTCGGACACGACGGGTGCCAGGATGATGTCGCGGGGGTCTTTCATGACTCGTCTTCCTTCTCACGCTGGCTGGGGGGCAGCTGATAGCCGGCGGCCTCGGCATCTTCGGTGGTGGCGAACCACAGCTCGGCCACCGTGCGGTTGTAGAACGCCGAGCCGGGCACGTGGTAGAGCTTCGACGAGGCGTTGCCCTTGATCTCGTACCCCTCTGGGGCCTCGCCGTCCTCGGTCGCCGCAACGGCGCCCTTCGGGATCTCGTCGTCATCGGCGGCCGCGATCTTCTTGGCCTCTTGCTTCGGAGCCTCAGCCTTGACCTCTTGCTTCGGAGCCTCAGCCTTGCGCTTCTTGCTTCGGAGCCTCAGGCTTTTCAGCGGCGGCTTTCTTGGCGGGGGCCTTCTTGGCAGGGGCCTTCTCGATGACTTCGCCGCCGCCGGGCAACGTGGCGTGGGAGAAGATCACGTAGTCGCTGCACAGCACGTCGTAGGCGTTGAGCTCGCGGCTCTCGATCAACTGCACGTCGGGCAGGTTGAGAAAGCTCTTGATCGTGTTGGTGTCGTCGATGTCGACCACGACCAATGCCTTGCCTTCGACACCGAGTGCGCCGAGCAACTTGATGGCGTCCTTGGTCTTCGGTGTCTCGAATCCCCACGAATCGACGACCACGATCTTGCCGTCGGCGGCGCGATCGCTGAGGGCCGACCGCAGTGCCAGCTTGATCATCTTCTTCGGGGTCTTCTGGTCGTACTTGCGCGGCTTCGGGCCGTGGGCCACGCCACCACCACTCATGTGTGGCGAGCGGCTGGAGCCCTGGCGGGCGTTGCCGGTGCCCTTCTGCTTGAACGGCTTCCTGCCGCCACCACGCACTTCGGCACGAGTCTTGGTGCTCTGGGTGCCGCTGCGGCGTGCTGCCAGCTGGGCGGTGACGACCTGGTGCATCAGCGGCACGTTCGGCTGCACACCGAACATCGCTTCGTCGAGGTCGAGGTTGCCGGCATCCTTGCCGGCGGAGTTCTTGACGGTGATCGATGTCATCTCGGTCACTTGCCCTTCACTGCGTTGCGGACGATGACGACGCCGCCGTTGGGACCCGGCACCGAGCCCTTCACCAGCAGCAGGTTGCGCTCGGTGTCGGCTTGCACGACCTCGAGGTTGAGCGTGGTCACCTGCTCGTGACCCATGTGACCGGCCATCTTCAAGCCCTTGAACACGCGGCCCGGATAGCTGGCCGAGCCGATCGAGCCCGGGGCCCGGTGGTGCTTGTGGTTACCGTGGCTGGCGCCTTGGCCCTTGAAGTTGTGCCGCTTCATGCCGCCGGCGAATCCCTTGCCGCGGCTGACGGCGGTCACATCGACACGCTCGCCCTGGATGAGGGTGTCGACCTTGATCTCCTGGCCGACTTCGAAGCCGTCGACCGAGTCGAGCCGCAGTTCGACGACGCGACGGCCGGGCTGCACGCCCGCCTTGGCGAAGTGCCCGGCCTGCGGCTTGGTGAGCTTCTTCGCATCCTTGTGGCCGAAGGTCACCTGGAGCGCCGAATAGCCGTCGCGCTCGGTGGTCTTCACCTGCACGATGCGGGCCGGCTCGACGCGGAGCACGGTGACGGGCACGACCTTGTCGTTCACCCACACCTGGCTCATGGCGATTTTCTCGCCAACGATCGCTTTCAGTGCCATGTCGGCAGCCTTTTCGGGTCAGACCCGGTCGCCCGGGCATTGGTCGTAGCACGCAAATGCTCCGCAGGCCCAACGGCCGGCGGAGCACCGGATTCAGTTCTTGCTGTGAGGTCCCCCCGTCCACTACTTCTGGGGGCGCACACAGACTTCAGTTGGAGGCACGCCGGGTGGCGTACACGAGGATCTGACTCTATCGGTCCTGGGTGCGCCTGCCAACTCCGACTTCCGCCATCTCCGCCTTCACGCACAGCAGTCAACGGCTCGGAACCGGCTACGTTCAGGACTCGAATATGTCCTGGCTCAAGCGACTCCTCATCGGCAACCCGATTTCATCGGAGGAACAGGAGCATCAACGGCTGCGCAAGCTGATCGCGCTGCCGATCTTTGCGTCCGACGCGATCTCGTCGACCGCCTACGCGACCGACGAGATCCTGGTCGTGCTGCTGCTGCAGGCGAGCATCGGCACCAAGGCGTTCCGGTACCTCATCCCGATTGCCATCATCGTCTGCGTCTTGATGGCAATCGTCGTCATGAGCTATCGCCAGACGATCCACGCCTACCCGTCCGGCGGCGGCGCATACGTGGTCAGCCGAGAGAACCTCGGCGAGGTTCCCTCGCTGGTCGCCGGTGCCTCGCTGCTGGTCGACTACATCCTCACGGTGTCGGTCAGCGTCGCCGGTGGCGTGCTGGCGATCCGTACCGCCACCGGCTTCGACACCAAGTACACGGTGCCGGTCTGCCTGCTCTGCGTGTTCGTGATGACCGTGGTCAACCTGCGCGGGGTGAAAGAGAGCGGCTCGGCCTTCGCCGGCCCGACCTACTTCTACATCCTGATGCTGGTCATCCTGCTGGCGACGGGCCTGTTCAGGGTCTTCGTCCAGCACCTCGGCCCGATCCCGGAGCGGTTGCTCTCGGAAGATGCCATCATCATCTCCAAGCAGGCCAAGAACCTGGCGTTCTTGATGTTGTTGCGTGGCTTCTCGTCGGGCGCCGTCGCCCTGTCGGGAGTCGAGGCAGTGTCGAACGGCGTGCCGTCGTTCAAGAAGCCGGAGGCCAAGAACGCGGCGACGACGCTGGTGTGGATGGGGAGCATCCTCGGTCTCTGCTTCCTCGGCGTGTCGGTGCTGGCTTCGCGATTGAAGCCATTCCGGGGCGAAGCCGACGGCAACGGCCTCGGCCTGATGGCCGAGCACATCTACGGCGGCAAGGGCGTGATGTTCTGGCTGACGATGGTGGCCACGTTCTCGATCTTGATCCTCGCCGCCAACACTGCGTACGCCGGCTTTCCCGGCCTTGCATCGATCATCGCCCGCGACGGCTTCTTGCCACGACAGTTCTTCAACCGTGGCGCGCGGCTCGTGTTCTCGAACGGCGTCATCTTCTTGGCGGCGATCGCCAGCCTCTTGATCATCGTCTTCAACGGTGACATCTCCAAACTGATCCCGCTCTACGCGTTCGGCGTCTTCACCGGCTTCACCCTGAGCCAGAGCGGCATGGTCAAACATCACCTCAAGCACAAGGTCGGGCGATGGCGGGCAAGCCTGGCCATCAATGCAATCGGCGCGGTGTCGACGGGGGCCGTTGCTCTGGTTGTCGTGGTCTCCAAGTTCACCGAGGGCGCTTGGGTGCCGGCCGCACTGATCCCGATCATGGTGTTGGCGTTCCGGGCGATCGGCAAGCACTACCGAAGAAGCCGCGGCGCCGTGGTTGCGCCGCCCGGATACCGGGCTCCCGCGAGACGCACACGATGGTCGTGCTCGTCGGCGGCGTCAACAAGGGTGTGCTGCGAGCAGTGCAATACGCCCGTTCGCTGAACCCCGACCGCATCCTGGCGGTGACCGTGGCCAGCAACGACGAGGAACGCAAGGCCGTCGAAGACCAGTGGAAGGCGTTCGAGGTGCCGATCGAGCTCCACACGGTGTACTCGCCATATCGCGAGCTGACCCGCCCGATCCTGCAGTTCATCGACGAGCTCGACGACCGTCACCAAGACGACATCGTCACCGTCGTGATCCCCGAGTTCGTCACCTCGATGGCGACGCAATGGCTCCACAACGGCAGCGCCTTTGCTCTGAAGGCCAAACTGCTTTACCGTCCGCACACCGCCGTTGTCTCGGTACCGATCCATACGATGGGCGATCACACGGAAGAGCAGTAGGAGTTTCGGGTATGCATGTCATTGTTGTCGGCTGTGGCCGGGTCGGCTCCGAGGTCGCCCTCAACCTCGCCTCCACGGAACACGACGTGATCGTGATCGACCGAAAGGCCGAGTCCTTCCGTCGCCTGGGTGACGATTTCAATGGCACGACCATGGTGGGGGTCGGGTTCGACAGAGACGTGTTGACCGAGGCGGGGATCACACCGAACTGCGCCGTCGCCGCCGTCACCAGTGGCGACAACTCCAACATCCTCATCGCCCGCGTGGCCCGCGAAACCTTCGGGGTCAAGCACGTCGTCGCCCGCATCTACGACCCGCGGCGAGCCTCGATCTACGAACGGCTCGGCATCGCCACCGTCGCGTCCGTGGCCTGGACCAGCGCCCGCGTGCTGCGCCACCTTCTGTCATCGGAATCGACGCCCGACTGGATCGATCCGTCGGCGAAGTTCACGATCGTCGAGCGCCGAGTCCCGGCCATCGCCGCCGGCATGACCGTCGGCACCGTGGAGAGCGTCGTCGGAAGGCAGGGTGGTGGTGCTCGGTCGCTTCGGCACGGCCAGCATCCCGACCCCGGGCACGCTGCTGCAAGAAGACGACGTGCTCCACGTCGCTGTACTCGCCGATCACGCCGCGCTCCTCGATGAGGCGCTGCATCTCACAGAGGAATCGCACCGATGAACGTGATCATTGCCGGCGCTGGCAGCGTCGGTCGCTACATGGCAGGGCAGCTGCAGAACTCCGGTCATGACGTCACGCTGATCGACAACGACAGCGCCGTCGTCGCCCAGGGCCGCGCCACCCGCGAACCGGTCGGTGTCAAGTGGCATCTCGGCGATGCGTGCGAGGTTGCCACGCTCACCGCGATCGGTGCGGCTCAGGCCGACGTCGTGGCCGCCGTCACCGGCGACGACGAAGACAACCTGGTCGTCTCACTCTGTCGAAGCAGGAGTTCGCCGTGCCTCGAGTGCTGGCGCGTGTCAACAATCCGAAGAACGAGTGGATGTTCAACGACATGTGGGGCGTCGACATCTCGGTCTCCACACCACATCTGCTCACCGGGCTCGTCGAGGAAGCGGTCACCGTCGGTTCCTTCGTGCGCTTGCTGAGCCTGGAAGGCGGCAAAGCTCGCCTCGCCGAGGTCACCCTGGCCGCAGGCTCGCCGGCCATCGGCAAAGAGCTCACCGATCTCGGGCTGCCGCGCGAGTCCACGGTCGTTGCGGTGCTGCGCGACGGTCACGTCGTCGTTCCTCGCGGCGACACGGTGTTGCATCAAGGCGACGAAGTGCTCGTTCTGGTCACCGGTGGCGTCGAAGACGACGTTCGGCACGCGCTGGTCGGCTGACGATGTCGCTGCTCCGCCGCAAGAAGGGTGACGACGCCACCGACGAGACTTCCAGCCAACCGGTCTCGACCCCGATCAACGAGGCGACGCCACGTCAACAGGTGTGCGTCTGCGGCAAGATCACCCGCATGACGGCGCGACCGACCGCCGGCCAGCCGGCGCTGGCGATCCTGGTCTCCGACGACACCGGCACCGTGAGCGCAGTGTGGACGGGCCGCAGAGAGATCGGTGGCGTCACACTTGGCCGGCGCATCGCAATCTCCGGCGTGCCGGTGATTCGCGGCGAGCAGCTGGAGTTCACCAACCCCGGCTACACCCTTCTCCCCCGCTGACCTCTGTGCAGTGCAAGCAGGTGTGGATCACGGTACGCGACGGCACTCGCCTCGCTGCCGATCTGTACCTCCCCGATGATCCGGCACCGACACCGGCGTTGCTCGAGGCCCTTCCGTACCGCAAGGACGACCTGACCAGCGAGTCGCATGCCGAGGACTACGTGCGGTTGCGCGCCGAGGGAGGCTTCGCAGTGTGCCGGCTCGACGTCCGCGGGACCGGCTCCTCGGCGGGGCGGGCGACCGACGAATACCCGGTCACGGAGCTCGCTGACCTCGCCGACGTGATCGCCTGGTTGGCCGACGCAGCCGTGGTGCAACGGGCAGGTCGGGATGTTCGGGTACAGCTACTCCGGGTTCAACTCGCTGCAGATGGCATGCGAACGACCTGCCGGCACTCGGGGCCATCTGCGCCATCTATGCAACCGACGACCGCTACACCGACGACGTGCACTACATGGGCGGCGCCCTGCGGGCGATCGACCTCGTCGACTACTGCCATTACATGGTTCCCATGAACGCGCTTGCCACCGGTGCCGGCCATCTGGGGCGAGGGCTGGCGTGATGAATGGCTGGCGCGCATTGCCGAGCACGAGCCGTGGCTGTTGCTGTGGATGGCCGAGCAGCTCGACGGGCCATATTGGCGGCACGGTTCGGTGCGGCCGGCGTACGAGCGCATCGAGTGCCCGACGATGATCGTCGCCGGCTGGGCGGACGGGTATCGCAACAACACGTTCCGGACCTTCGAACAGCTGCGATGCGAGAAGGAGCTGCTGATCGGGCCATGGAGCCACATGGCTCCGTCGACGTCGTTGCCCGGGCCGCACATCGACCTGGTTCCGGAGATGATCGCGTTCTTCGGGACCTGGCTGCGTGGCGACGCACGCGCCGACGAGCATGCCCCGATTCGGGTGTTCGTCCGCCACGCCACCAAACCAGAGCCGGACCTCGCCACCTACGAAGGCCACTGGCGTGACGAAGAGACCTGGCCGGCCGAGCGCCTCACGCCGACGACGCTGTACGACGGCCGCCGGCGATCGTTGGCCACCCGACCCGACACGGGGACGGCAGCATGGATCTCGTGCGCAGGCGGGCTGCCGTGGGGGCAACCACTCGACCAGCGAAGCGACGACGCCTGGTCGCTGACGACCGATTGGCCCGTCGTCGCCACCACCGAGATCCTCGGCCACGTCGTCGTCAAGGTGACGGTCACGTCAGATCAACCGATCGCCTATCTCTCGGTGAAGCTCAACGACGTCTGGCCGGATGGCACCTCGGCCATGGTCACCCGCGGGCTGCTGAACCTCACCCATCGCGTCGATCCTCCGGCCCCGCTGATCCCCGGCCGGCCATACGACGTCGAGGTGGAGATGGAGGCGACGTCGTGGGTGTTTCCCGCAGGTCACTCGATTCGCCTCAGTGTCGCCGGCACCGATTGGCCCAACACATGGGTCCCGCCGCGACCAGTCACGCTGACAGTCGAGTCGTTGCAGATGCAACTTCCGGTTCTCCCCGTGGGCGACGCCGCCACCCCGACGTTCACCGCGGTCGATCCTCCTGACTCGCCCTGAGCTCAACGGACTGACATGGAGCGTGGGTCACGATGTGCTCAGCCGCACGACCACCGTGGCGACCCGATATGGAGGGAGCTACGACGTACGCCATGGCGGCCGGATGACCGATCACTACGAAGGCTTCGCCACCATGCCGCTGACCAATCCGGCGCTGGCCACTGCGGGCGGCACGGTCCGGTTCGCGATCGAGTGGCCGGAGGTGTCGGTGACCGTCGAATCGCGCCTGCGGGTCGAGAGCAACGCCGACGAGTACCACGTCGACATCGAGCTCGACGCGTACGAATTCGACGAACTCGTTGCCGAGCGCCGTTGGTCGCGGCGCTTCCCCCGCCTCCTCGCCTAGACCCCGAGTCGGGCGCGATGTGAGTAGTGGTAGTACCGGAAGCGCACCCACACCGTCCGCCTGGGAGCGATGTGAGTAGTGGCGATACCGGAATCGCGCCCGACCCAGAAGAGCGGGCTCAGCGGTGGGCGGCGTGACAGGCCACGCCGTCGAGCAGCACAGGGTCGTCCGACGTGCAGGCGCTGAAGATCCCCAGCCGCTCGGCTTCGCCACTCTGGAAGACGGGGCATCGAGGATGGAACCTGCAACCGGTCGGGATGTTCGTCGGATCGGGCGCTTCGCCGGTGAGGATCTGTTGCTCCATCCGGTCGTGCTCGGGAACCACCGACAGCAGCGCCTTGGTGTACGGGTGCTGCGGCTCGGCCAGTATCTGCTCGGTCGTGCCGACCTCGACGATGCGTCCGAGGTACATCACCGCGACGCGGTCGGCGATGTTCCACGCCAGGCCCAAGTCGTGGGTGACGACCAGGATCGTCATGCCGCGGTCGCGGGACAGGCCGAGCAACAGCTGCAGGATCTCACCGCGGACCGAGGCGTCGAGCGACGACACCGGCTCGTCGGCCACCAACAGACTGGGCTTCAGCACCATGGCCCCGGCGATCACCACGCGCTGGCGCTGTCCACCGGACAACTCGTGCGGAAACCGCATGAAGAACTGCTCGGGCGGTCGCAAGCCACTGTCGGCCAACGCCTCGGCGACGCGTGCCTCCTCGTCCGCACGCTCACGATGGATGCGCAGGCCCTCGGCGACGATCTCGTAGATCGACTGGCGCGGGTTGATGCTTCCGGTCGGATCCTGGAAGACCAGCTGCGCCTTTCGCCGGTAGGCCCGAAGACCGGACTTGCTGGTCGGCAGCAGCGCGCCGTCGAAGTGGATCGAACCACCCGACAGAGGCTGCAGGCCCAGCACGGCGCGGGCCAGCGTGGTCTTGCCGCAGCCGCTCTCGCCGACCAGGGCGACAACCTCGCCCGCCGCCACCGACAGGTCGACGCCGTCGACCGCCTGAACCGGCAATCCGCCGCGCCGACGCGACGGGTAGGCAACCTTGGCACCGGCGACGTGCAACAACGGTGTGCTCACAGCTTGAGACATGCGGCCTCCCATCCCGCCGCGAGCTCGCGGAGTTCGACGTCGGCGGTGGCGCATTCGTCCGTGGCGATGGGGCAACGCGGGTGGAAGGGACAACCTGCCGGCACCGCCGTGGGGTCGGGTGGATCGCCGCCGAGCCCGGATGGCGCAAGGCGCGATGACAGGTCGCCGATGGTCGGAAACGCGGCGGCGAGTGCCTTGGTGTAAGGGTGTTTGGCGCCGCGCAACATCTGCTTGGCCGGCCCGGTCTCGACCAGCCGCCCGGCGTACATCACGGCCAGCCGGTCGGCGACGGTCGACAGCACGGAGAGATCGTGCGTGATGAAGATCATGGCCAGACCCCGATCGCGCTGCAGGTCAGCCAGCAGTTGCAGCACCTGGGCCTGCACCATCACATCGAGCGCTGTGGTGGGCTCGTCGGCGATCAACAGCTGCGGGTCGCAGGCCAACGCCATCGCGATCATCACCCGTTGCTTCTGGCCGCCCGAGAGCTCGTGCGGGTAGGCGTCTTTGCGCCAGCGCGAGATGCCCACCTGCTCGAGCAGGTCGCTGACCCTGTTGGTGCCGCGATGGGTCTCGATCGCCTCCCGGATCTGGCGACCGATTCGCTGCACCGGGTTGAGCACGTGCTGCGCCCCCTGGAACACGACGGCCGCCTCGGCCCACCGCACCGCACGAAGCCGGCCGGGATTCATGGCCAGCACATCTTCACCGGCGAGCGTCACCGAACCGGTGATGGTCGTGCCCACCGGCACCAGCCGCAACAACGCCATCGTCATCGTCGACTTGCCGCTGCCGCTCTCGCCCGCCAGGCCCAGCGTTTCTCCGGCATCGAGGCGCAACGACACGCCGCGCACCGCCGGCACCGGCCCGCGACTGCTGCGGTACGTGACCGTGAGATCGTGCACATCGAGCAGCGGTGGGCTCATCGCCCCACCAGCCGGGGGTCGAAGATCCGCTCCAGCGCATTGCCGACCAACGTGAAGGCCAAGACGATGCCGATGATGCACAGGCCGGGCGGCAGGTAGTACCACCAGGCATTGAGCGTCAGCGCCCCGCTCGATTGGGCACCCTCCAGCACCTTGCCCCAACTCGGGGAGAAGCGATCGCCGAGCCCGAGGAAGGCCAGCGTGCTCTCGGCGAGAATGGCGCCCGGCACGATCAACGACGCGTTGGCGATGATCAGTGGGGCCACGCCGGGCAAGACATGGCGGGTGATGATGTGCCGGCTCGACGCCCCCAATGCCGTCGCCCGCTCGATGTATCCGCGCTCGCGCAACGACAGGACCTGGGCCCGGATGAGACGCGAGCCACCGGCCCAGAACGTCCCGCCGATCACCAGCGCCATGATCGTCGGCGAGCGGCCGAGCAGCAACGCCAACACGATCGCCAAGGGGATGAACGGCAGCACCAGGAAGAAGTCGTCGATGGCCAACATGACCCGGCTGATCCAACCCTTCGCGTAGCCCGCAATCAGGCCGAGCACCGACCCGATGACGACTGCGACGACGGTCGCCAGCAACCCGATGTACAGCGAGACGCGCGGCACCCCACAGCACCAGCGCGAACACGTCGCGGCCGATCTCGTCGGTGCCCAGCCAGAACTTCCCGCTCGGAGAGGCGAGGTCGGGATTGTTGCGACCGGCCGCCGCCTGCAGTTCGCTGCGGTCGGCGAACAGTGGCGCTGTCAGTGCCATCGTCACGAACAACGCCAGCAGGATCATCCCAACCATGGCTGCACGATCCCTGCGCAGCAGGCTCCAGACACGTCGCGCCGATTGCCTGCGGCGCTTCCAGGTTGCCGAGCTCACGTGCCCACCCGGATCCGCGGGTCGAGGAACGTCAGCACGACATCGGCGAAGATGTTGAAGACGATCACGGCGACGCTCGAGAACATGAACAGCGCCTGCATCATCGGCAGGTCGGTGTTGCCGATGGCTCGATAGGTCGCCAAGCCGAGCCCGGGATACGAGAACACGGTCTCGGTGGTGATGGCGCCACCGATGACGAAACCGAATCCGATCGCGATCAGCGACACCGACGGCAACAACGCGTTGGGCACCGCGTGTCGACGCATCACGTCACGATCCCGCAAGCCCTTCGCTCGAGCCGTGGTGAGGTAGTCCTCGCGCAAGGTGTCGAGCATCGACGTCCGCATCACGAGCGAATACGACCCGAGGTACCCGAGGGTCAGCGTCGCCACCGGGAGCACCAGATGCCGGGCCCGGTCGACGAGGGCGCTGAACCCGGTGTAGTGGCCGGCCGGGTCGGTGACACCACCGGTCGGGAACCAACCGAGCTTGGCGCCGAGGAAGGCGAGGAACAGCATGCCCAGGAAGAACTCGGGGGTGCCGTACAGCGCCATCGTCGCCGGGGTGCTGATCTTGTCGAAACGGCCGCCACGCATCCAGCCGGATCGAATGCCGATCCACAGCCCGATGGCGATCGTCAGCACGGTCGAGATGCCGACCAGCAAGAGCGTGTTGGGAAGGCTGTCGAGGATCTCGCGGCTGACCGGCTTGGTCGAGTCGAAGCTCCGCCCGAAGTCACCGCGTACCGTGTGACTCATGTAGCGCACGAACTGGTCCCACTTGCTGCCGTCGAGACCGAAGCGCTTGATGATCGCGGCGCGCTGCTCCTGGCTCAGCTTGCTGCGACCTCGGTATCTGGCCAGCGGATCACGGTCGACCACGCGGAACAAGAAGAAGTTGAAGACCAACACCATGGCCAGCAGGACAACGGCATCGGCCAGCTTCCTGACCACCAAGCGGAGGGTCACGGCCTATTCGCGCTCGTCGATACTTTCCTTCCGACGACTACGGAACCAGAGACCGCCACCGGCAATGGCGACGGCGGCCACACCGAGCCCTGATCCACAGCCCGGCCGACCCACCGCTGGACCCGCCACCACCTTTCGGGACGAGTTCGAGATAGGCAGGCGACGAGTTGGTGAACAGCACCGGGCCGGTCTTTTCGGGCTGGCGCACGAAGTTCTCCCAGCGATCCGAACGAATCGCCTGGAGGTCGTCGTACTTGTACAGCACCGCGTACGGCGCTTCGTCGTACATGATCTCCAACATCTTCTGCACGATCTCGTGGCGCTTCGCCGAGTCGAGCTCGACGTGCTGTTGCTCGTACAGGCTGTCGTACTCGTCGCTGCACCAGTTGGCGTCGTTGTAGCCGACCACCTCGGGATCCGACGTCGCCTGGTCCTTGATGAAGTAGCTCAGCTCGGCGTCAGGGTCGACGAACGGCACCCAACCCCAGGTGAAGATGTCGAACTCGTTCTGACCGACCGCCGCGGCGAGCGCATCGTCGTCCATCGTCGTGACCTCGGTGGCGATGCCTACGTCTTTCAGCCAGCCGGTGAGGAAGTCGGTGTTCTTGCCACCGTCGCCCTCGCTGCGGTCGAAGAACCGCAACTTCAGCTCGTTGCCGTCCTTGTCGCGTACGCCGTCACCGTTGGTGTCTTTCCACCCGGCTTCGTCGAGCAGCGCCTTGGCCTTGTCGGGGTTGTAGCTGTACAACTTGCCGTCCGGCACTTTCAGGTCCCATGCGGGATCCGCCGAAGGAACGATTGCCGTACCGGGTATTCCGTGACCCACCAGCGTCTTTTCGACCAGGAGGTCGCGATCGATCGCGTAGTTGATGGCTTGGCGAACCTTCTTGTCGGTGAGCGCCGGATTGCCGTCGCCGGGCGACGACGAACAGCCCGAGTTCATCGAAAGCTCGCTGAACCCACCCTGGTTTCCGGCGATCCCTGTGATCGTGCTGCTGTCTTTCAAGCGTGGCATAGGACTGCTCGGGAACGCCGTCGAGGGCATCGATCTCGCCGCTCTTCAGCGCCTGGAACTGGGCGTTCGCGTCGGCGTAGAAGCGGAAGATCACTTCATCCATGGCCGGCTTCTTGCCGAACCAGTTGGGGTTCCTGACGAGACGGGTGAAATCCTTCTGCACCTCATCGAGCATGAACGGCCCACCGCCGATCTTGTCTTCCGCGGTGTAGTTGGGCATGTCGTCGGCCGACACCTTCTCGTAGATGTGCTTCGGGATGATGTAGGCGCCGAGCGCCGGCAGGCGAGGATCGGGAACCGAGGTCTTGATCTCCAACGTGTCGGCATCGACGACGGTCGCCGTGAGGTTGGCGGTGATGGTGATGTGGCTGTTCCACTCCTCCTCGTTGGCCCGGTCGATGGTGTACTTCACGTCGTCGGCGGTCATCGGCTCGCCGTCGCTCCACTTCATGCCCTTGCGCATCTTGTAGGTCCACGTCAACCCGTCGGAGCTGCTCGTCCAACTCTCGGCCATGCTGGGCTGTGCCGAGAAGTCCTTGGCGGCCATGTCGGTGAGGAACGGCCAGACCAGGTTCCAGATCTCGTAGTCGATCACCAATCCGCCAACCGTGACGTTGAGCGAGTCGACGTTCTGCAACTGCCCGACCGTGAACGTCAGCTTCTTGTCACCGCTGGCGCCTGCTGTGGTCGGTACAAAGATCACCCCACCGAGCAAGAGCACACGAAAGAGCAATCGTCTCATCACGAGCCTCCCCAAAGTGATTGCGGATGAGTATGTCACAGCGGGTGGTACGGATATTCCACTGGGCGTAGGATCCGAAACGATGGATCTGCCGGCAACATTTCGACGCGACGGGGTCGTTGCTGTCCGCGGGGTGCTCGACCGAACACAGCTCGGCCGGCTCGCCGACGCGGTCGACGAGAACCTCGCCGCGCCGGGTCCGTGGGCCAGCGACTACACCCCGCAAGATGGCACCGGGCGCTTCTTCGGCGACTACGTCAACTGGGAACGGATCACCGGATACCGAGATGCCGCCCTACGCGGCCCGTTGCCGGAGCTCGCCCGGGCGCTGATCGGCGAGACGCCGCGCTTCTTCCACGAGCACACCCTGGTGAAAGAACGCGACACCCACGAAGTCACTCCGTGGCATCACGACGAGCCGTACTACTGCGTCGACGGCGCCACCAACGTCAGCCTGTGGGTCCCCCTCGACCCGGTGCCTCGCGCTGCAGGCGTCGAGTTCATCGTTGGATCGCATCGTTGGGGCCGTCGGTTCGTGCCGCGTAAGTTCGTCGACCAGTCGGCGTACGTCGACCAACCCGGCGACTTCGAGTTCGTCCCCGACATCGACGCAGTGCGCGGCGATCACGAGATCGTCTCGTTCGACATGGAGCCCGGCGACGTGCTGGCATTCCACTTCCGAACGCTGCACGCCGCACCGGGCACCGTTGGCCGTACACGACCCGACGCAGGGCAGTCAGCTTCCGGTACCTCGGCAGCGACGCGAGGTTCGCCGACCAGACCATGGTTGCACTCGCCGCCGTACGACCCGATCACCCCCGGCCAACCGCTCGACGACGAACGCTTCCCTCTCGTTTCTGCCTAGGGCCCCGACGGACGTTCGCCCAAGACGACAGCGATGTCGAGCGGCGCGGCCATCGCGCACGACCGACGACCGTGATCTTGTCCCCCGGCACGAGATCGCGGATGGTCGCAATCAACCCGGCGTCACCGTTGATCGGCTGATCATCGACGGCTACGACGACATCGCCGACGGCGATGGCCGCCTTGCCGGCGGCCGAGCCGGCCACCACCTTGGTGACCAGGGCGCCACTGCCACCGTCAGTCCTGCGCTCGAGCTCGACGCCGAGGTACCCCGACGGTGATCGGCGCCCCATTGGCCTCGGCGCGGAGCCGGTCGAGCGTCGGAAGCATCTCGGTGGTCGAGATGGCGAAGCCGAGACCGTTGGCCGTGGAGCCAACCCCGCTCGACGACGCCAAGGTCGTGAGACCCACCACGTGCCCGAGGGCATCGACCAGCGGCCCGCCCGAGTTGCCGGACGAGACCGCCGCGTCGGTTTGGATGAGACCCTTCAACGACCCAGTCTCGGTCGCCAGCGTGCGATCGAGCGACGAGACGATGCCGAGGGTCACGGTGGGGTCACCGTCGAGGTCGAGCGCATAGCCGATGGCCAGAACCTCGTCGCCGAGGCGCACATCGTCGGGTGCGGCAAACGTCGCCGGAGTCAAGCCGCTGGTGTCGACGCGCAGCAGCGCCAGATCGCGCAGCGGATCGGCAGCGATCACCGCTGCCTCACGGGGCTCGCTCTCGCCGGTCAGCCGGACGTGCACGGTCTTGGCGTCGCCGACGACATGGGCGTTGGTCACGATCTCGCCGTCGGTCGTGAGGATCACCCCGGAGCCCACCGACTCGCCGGGGTTGCCGAGGCGCTCGATCTCGGACTGCACGGCAACCACGCTGGGGGCCACGTCGTTGGCAATTGCCTCGACATCGAGGCGCGGCAGCGGGTCGGCCCTCGGCTCGACGACATTGATGCCGAGCGTGGAGGGTTTGCGCAACGGCGCCGACCGTTGCTGGGCCCACTGCACCCCGATCAGCGCGCCGACCAGGCCGGCAAGCCAGACGATCATCACCAACCCGATCACCAGCACGACCTGGCGACCCGGCAACCCGAACAGTTGCCTGCGTGGCTTGTCGGGCTCGGATGGCTCGTCGTTCGTGGCCGCGTCGGGTGGAGGTGGTGGAAGATTCGATTCGATGATGAAGGTTCTATCGGCACGTGCGGCCTCTTGCCTGAGCGCGCAGACCGGTCGCAAGGCGAAGTGTGTACTTTCGCTGCAGGACGTCCCGCACCGAAAGTACACACTTCCGCAGAGCGTTCGATCAGCGCATCGGGTCTCAGGAAAGTGAAAGAACCCCGCCGGGCCGAGGCCCGACGGGGTTCTGTTCTTGGGTCCCCCAGATCGTCGCCGCGAGACGGCGGCAGATCAGCTGGATTGAATCTTGATCTCGATGTCGACACCGGCCGGCAGTTCGATGCGCTGCAGGCTGTCGATGGTCTTGGCGTTGGGATCGATGATGTCGATCAGACGCTTGTGGACGCGCATCTCGAAGTGCTCACGTGAGTCCTTGTCGATGTGCGGACCACGAATCACCGTGTAGCGGTGCTTGTCGGTCGGCAAGGGGATGGGGCCACGAATGGTGGCGCTGGTGCGAGTGACCGTCTCGACGATCTTGCGCGTCGATTGGTCGATGATCTCGTGGTCGAACGCCTTCAGGCGGATGCGAATGCTTTGTGCCATGTGGGTGCGTTAGCTCACTTCGTGATCTTGGTGACGCGGCCGGCGCCGACGGTACGGCCACCCTCACGGATCGCGAACCGCAGTCCCTCATCCATCGCGATCGGCTTACCCAACTCCACCGTGATCGCCACATTGTCACCCGGCATCACCATCTCCGTACCCTCCGGCAACTGAATCGTCCCCGTCACATCCGTCGTCCGAAAAAAGAACTGCGGACGATAATTGTTGAAGAACGGCTTATGACGACCACCCTCCGACGCCGACAACACATACACCTGACCCTCAAAATTCGTGTGCGGCGTAATACTGCCCGGCTTGCACAGACACTTGACCACGCTCCACATCCTCCTTCTTCGTCCCCCGAAGAAGCGCACCAATGTTGTCACCCGCCTGACCCTGATCCAAGATCTTGCGGAACATCTCCACACCCGTACACACCGTCTTTTGAGTCGTCTTCAACCCAACGATCTCCAAATCGTCACCCGTGTGCACCTTGCCCTGCTCCACCTTGCCCGTCACCACCGTGCCACGACCCGTAATCGTGAACACATCCTCAATCGGCATCAAGAACGGCTTATCCAACTCACGCACCGGCTCCGGAATCGACGCATCACACGCATCCATCAACGCCATGATCTGGTCCTGCCACTTCTCATCACCCTCCAGACGCCTTCAGAGCAGACACACGAACCACCGGAGCATCATCACCCGGGAACTCATACTCATTCAACAACTCACGAACCTCGAGCTCCACCAACTCGAGCAACTCCTCATCATCCACCGCGTCCGACTTGTTCAACGCCACCACGATGTACGGCACCCCCACCTGACGAGCCAACAACACATGCTCACGCGTCTGCGGCATCGGACCATCCGTCGCCGCAACCACCAAAATCGCCCCATCCACCTGCGCAGCACCCGTAATCATGTTCTTGATGTAATCCGCATGACCCGGCATATCCACATGCGCATAATGACGATTCGCCGTCTCATACTCGATATGCGCAATCGAAATCGTAATCCCACGCGCCTTCTCCTCCGGCGCCTTATCAATCTGATCAAACGGCGTGTACTGCGCCAACCCCTTCCCCGCCAACGTCTTCGAAATCGCCGCAGTCAACGTCGTCTTCCCATGGTCAATATGACCCATCGTCCCAATATTGACATGCGGCTTCGTCCGCTCGAATTTTGCCTTGCTCATTGCTATCTCCGTCTTTCGGGGATCTGTGGGTTGTCAAAGAACGCATGGAGTGTAGCGGCGCCGGCATCGTGCTCGCACCTGCGCCGATGCAGATTCTGCATCGCCCGCCCACATCGGCCGGCGACGCGGTGTCTCGCGTAGGCTGCGCCGGTGTTCACGCTGGGCAACCTGATCCTCGGGTCAGTCGCTGCCCTGATCGTTGGGCTGTCCAAGACGGCATTCCCGGGCGCTGCGTTGATCGCCACCCCCATCATCGCGACCATCGTCGGCGGCCGGGCGATCGCCGGAACGACGCTGCCGATCCTGCTGTCTGCCGACGTCTTCGCCGTCACCTGGTACGGCCACCACACCCGCTGGGACCTGCTGCGGCCGATGATCATCGCCGTCAGCGTCGGGTTCGTCGCCGGGGCCGCATTCTTCGTCATCGTCGGTTCGTCGACCCGACCGATCGAGCTGGTGATCGGCGGGTGCGTGCTGCTGATGGTCGTGTTGCAGTCGTGGCGGATGCTGCACCGACAGGAGCCCGCTGTGCCGACCGCAGCGGCCGCGGCGGTCTACGGCAGCTCGGGCGGCTTCACCACGTTCGTCGCCAACGCTGCCGGCCCGGTTCTGAACACGTACCTCGTGCGGCTCGGACTCGGCAAGGAGGAGATGGTCGGCACCTCGGCCTGGTTCTACTTCGCAGTCAACATGGCCAAGGTGCCGGTCTACTTCGGTCTCGGTGCGTGGTCGGGCGGCGGACACTTCTTCACCGGCAGCACGCTGGCCTTCGACGCCGTCGTGTTCCCCGCCGTCCTGATCGGCCTGTTCAGTGGTCGACGCATGCTGCACAGGCTGCCCGATCGGGCCTTTCTCATCGGCGTGCTCGTGCTCTCGGCGGCGGGCGCGATCAAGCTGCTGCTGCCCTGACTCGGCTCGGCTACCGCACGATGTAGTACACGGCCAGCACCGTGCCGTAGATGACCACCGCGGCGCGCAGCGCGCCCGGTTTGATCCGGTTGACCAGCTTGCCACCCGCGATCCCGCCGACCAGGCTGGCCGGCGCCATCACCGCAGCGAGACTCCAGATGACGTGACCCGAGCCGGCGAAGAAGCAGGCCGCGACGACATTGATCACGAGTGCCAGGACCTGCTTGAGGGCGTTCAATCGGGGAAGCGACTCGTCGATCACCAGGCCGAGGATCGCCAGCAAGGCGATGCCCAGACCGGCGCCGAAGTAGCCGCCGTAGATGGAAACGAGGAACGTCGACGAGACAGCGATCGCGCTCGGTGCGCCATGCGACCGCTTGCCGATGCCCAGCCATTTGCGGATGTAGTTCTGGCCACCGAGCAAGGCGCACGCCATCAGGATCAGCCATGGCACCAACTTGGTGAAGGCGGCCTCGCCTGTGGCGAGAAGCAACACCGAGCCGGCGAGCCCGCCGAGGCCGGCAGCGATCGACAGTCGCACCAGTCGCGCTCGTTGTCCCGGCAGCTGCGACCGTTGGGCCATCGCCCCGCCGAAGTATCCGGGGCACAGCGCAACCGTGTTGGTCACGTTGGAGCTGACGCGGCCCGCACCGAGGGCGACCAGCGTGGGGAACGAGATCAGGGTTCCACCGCCGGCGATCGCGTTGACGCCACCCGCGCCGACTGCAGCAGCGGCGGCGATCAGGTGATCGGCAAGGGAGAACGCCGTCATCTGCGATGCACCGTCGAAGAACGCCGCGGCACGCTCGCCGATCAACACCGCTGTGGCGGCCGGTCCGCGTGATGGCGCGGTGGGCAACACCGACGTGTCAACCACCCGCAAGCCCTCGACACCGCGCACCCGACAGTATTGATCGACGACACCCATGGGATCCGAATCCGGGCCCATCGGCACGCTCGAGCAGAGGTGAACCGCTGTCGTGATGTGCTGGGCGATCCACTCATCGAGGTCCGCCGTGCGGATCGGCGACGTGCGCCGCACGCCGAGGCCGCGCATCTCCGGCGATTCGATGATCGAGATGCCGATCTCGGCAAGGGCCCGGAGATGCTGCCGATCGAGGTCGGACTCGAGCGAGTGGTAGTGGATCAACGGCTGCTGCCGGGGATCGGCGGATGACAGCGTGACCTCGACGGCGCTGTCGGCCCGGTACAGCAGCGCGCCGAGCACCAACTCGGTTGCCGATGCGCCCGAACCGGGAACGAGTTCGGCCATCGGAGCCAGGTACGGCATCAATCCGACGGGTGCACCATCGACGGCCGTGTCGAGCCCGACCTCGACGACCCCGGCCGCCGGCCCTCGATGCAACGGCTCCGATGCCTCGAAGCCGAGGAACAGCTGGGGGTGATCGCGACACCGGGTCCCGACTCCCGGGTGATCGACCACGACCGCGATGCCATGGCGGCGAAGCTGTGCCGCGGGTCCGATGCCCGACAGCATCAACAGCTGCGGCGACATCACGGCGCCCGCGCACAACACGATCTCGGAACCGTGGAACATCTCGATGCGACCCGATCGCTCGACCTCGATCGCGACGGCACGGCCCCCGCTGATCACCACCCGAAGCACGCTGACATCGCTCTCGATCGTCAGGTTGCCCCGATCACGATGTGGCGTCACATAGGCGAGCGCCGCGTTGATGCGTGCGCCGCCGACGACGTTGCGCGGCAGGCGTCCGCACCCGGGCGGGCCCGGGGCGTTCTTGTCGGGCTCGTCGGGGTACCCAAGACCGGCGCACGCCGCCACGAAGGCGCGGCTCAGCGGATGCAGCGCCGCGGGCGCAACGCGAGCGACCGGCATGGGCCCGGTGCTTCCGTGGTACGGACCAGCGGGGAAATCGTGGTCGCGCTCGAGCCGCCGCAAGAACGGCACGACCTTGGCAAACGCCCACTCGTCGTTCCCCAGCGCTGACCACGCGTCGAAATCGTCGACGGTGGCCCGCACGAACACGCCGCCATTGACGGTGCTCGATCCGCCCATCACCTTGCCACGCGGCACCGACACGACCTTCGAGTCGGTCAACTTGGCATCGAACGACCAGTTGGCGACATGCCCAGCGACCGCACCGGCCATTGCCGATGCGTCGAGCAGCTCCGATGGAGCCCCGATCGTGGCCAGGTCGCTGCCGGCTTCGACCAGCAGCACCGACCGATCGGCGCGCTCGCTCAACCGCGCCGCCAGGGCACAGCCAGCCGAGCCGGCGCCGACGATCACGACGTCGTAGTGGTTCACGCCGGGCCGCTCCGACGCGCCGAACGGCGCCGAAACTGCCCGGGCGCACATCGGCGCGGTTCTCGTTGCCGGCTCAGCCGGCAGTTGATGCGGGCGCCCCTGCGGGTGCGGTCTTCGACTTGCGTTTGCGGACCTTGATGACGGCCTCACGGCTGGCAAGAGACACTGCGGCCAGCAACGATGCGCCGCTGAACAGCGGTTTGATCCAGTTCGTGTTGCTCGAGAACGTGAGCTCGATCCCCTTGATGCCCCAGGCGAGGGCGAGGAGGGCGATCATCGTTCCCCAGACGTTCGGGCGGCCCTTCAGCTGCGAGGCGCCGAAGAAGACGGCGGCGATCGCCGGGATCAACAGGCCTGGACCGATCGACTGCGAATAGGTGCCGACCTTCCACGAATACACGGTGCCGGCGAACCCGGCGATCACGCCCGAGACGACGAGAGAACCCCAAACAAGGCGATCCGTGCGGATGCCGGCGAGGCGCGCCGCATCCGGGTTGCCGCCGGTGGCGAACATGTAGCGACCAACGGGTGTGTGCTCGAACACGTACCAGCAGACCAACGCCAGGATCACCAGGTAGTACAGGAACAGAGGGAGGCCGAAGACTTCTCGGGAGCCGATCCGCTGGTACGACTTCTTGAACGCGCCGCTGATCGTCTGCTCCGACGTGTGCAGGATGAACGCGGTGATCACCTGACTCATGCCGAGCGTGGCGATGAAGCTGTTGACGCGCAGCTTCACCACGATGAACCCGGCGATGAACCCGGCGACCGCGCAGGCAACGAGACCCAGCGCCATGCCGACCACTTGCGGCGTCGACGTGTGCTTGGCCATGTAGTTGTTGATCACCAGCGACATCGACATCATCGAGCCGATCGACAGGTCGTAGGTGCCGGTGGTCAGCGGAACGAGGAAGGCGAGCGCCAGCACACCGAAGATCACGTTCTCGATGAGCACCGACTTCACCGACGTCCACGTGAACAAGGTCTCCGGACGGGCGATGCCGAACACCAACGTGAAGAACCCCAGCAGGTAGAGCGCGCTGTACTTGTGAAGGCCAAGGCGCTGGATCATGAGTCTCTCCGAGTCGTTTGCAGTTGGGTCTGTTCGATGCGTTCTGCCGTGAGTTCGTCGCCGCGGAGGGTAGCCGCGACGCGTCCGCCGATCAGCACGATGACGCGGTGGCAGAGGCGGACCAGTTCCTCGGTGTCGGTCGAGGCAACGACCGTCGCCACCCCCTCCGCCGTGGCGTGATCGACCAGGATGTGGATCTGCTCCTTGGCGCCGACGTCGATGCCCTGGGTCGGCTCGTTCAGCAGGAGCAGCTTCGGGCTGAGACGCAATGCCTTGCCGAACATCACCTTCTGCTGGTTGCCACCGCTGAGCGACGTGATCAGGGCCTCCGACCCCTTGGTCTTGATCGACAACCGATCGATCCAACCTCGCGTTTCGTTGATCTCCCGCTTGTGACGCAGACGGCCACCGACGAAGTGCGGAGACACGTCGCACAGCGTGAGGTTCTCGCGGACCGTCATGTTGGAGACCGTCCCCTTCATACCTCGGTCGGCGGGCACGAACGCTGCGCCGGCGTCGAGGGCAGACCGTGGCTCGTAGTTGGCGATCTCGACGGTGCACACCTCGACATCGCCGTCGAGGCGGGGCATCTGCCCAGCAATGAGGTCGAGCACGTGTTCGCGGCCGGAGCCGGTGATGCCCGCCAGGCCGACGATCTCGCCTTCGTAGACGTCGAGATCGATGCCGTGCACGTTGCCGCCGCGCAGGTCGCGCACGACCAGGACAGGGTTCCCGCCGGCGGTGGGCAGGGAGGCGGCGGCAGCGTCGATGCGGTGTCCGACGATGAGCTCGATCAGCTTGTCGTGATCGAGCTCCGACACCGGCAGCGTGGCGATGAGGTGAGCATCGCGCAACACCGTCACCTCCTCCGCCAACTCGAAGACCTCATCGAGGTGGTGCGACACGTAGAGGATGGAGGTGCCGGCGGCCTTCAGGCGGTGGATCACCTCGAACAGGCGATGGACATCGGCACCGGGAAGCGTTGCGGTCGGCTCGTCGAGGATGAGGAGGCCGCCGTCTTTCAGGCCGACCAGGGCGCGGGCGATCGCAACCGCCGTCTTCTGCGACGGTGGCAGCGCAGCGACCGGTGCTTTGACGTCGACGTCGGCGAGGCCGAGGAACGACATCGCCTCGCGGGCCCGGTGCACCTCGGCCCTCCACTTGATGCGGCGGCCCGGGCCGGTGCGGTACCCATTGGTGAGGGCGAGGTTCTCGACGGTGCTGAGCGAGCCGACGAGTCCGAGGTCCTGGTGGACGAAACGAATGCCGGCATTGGCAGCCGATGCCCCATCGCCGAGGGTGAGCGGCTCGTCGTTGGCCCACGCCTTGGCACCCGGGTCGGGCTGGTGATACCCGGCGAGCACTTTGATCAGGGTCGACTTGCCGGATCCGTTCTGGCCGACCAGCGCATGGACCTCGCCATGTTTGACGGTGAGATCGACGTCGACCAGAGCAGCCTGGCCTGGAAATGTCTTCGACAAGTGTTCGATTCGTAACGTGTCAGCCACGAGTTTCCCCCCAGGCAGCCGTGCGACGACGGTCGCCAGCGAGCCCGAACGCAGATTAGCAATTTATTTGAGGTCCAAGTAAAGTTTCCAGGACCACCCGTTATACGGGGTGGCTCGCTATCACCCCGGGGGGGAAAATGACCAAGTTCAGATCGCTGCTTGTCGTGTTGGCATGCGGCACCATCGTTGCTGCTGCCTGCGGAAGCGACAGCAAGAGCAGTAGCACCACAGCTGCCGGAGCCGCAACGGCAACGACGGCAGCTGGGGCGGGTACCGAGACCACGGCAGCAGCGCGGAACCGACACCACGCCGGCAGGCAGGAGACCACTGCCGCGGCAACCGGTGGCGATTCCGGGTTGGCGGACGCCAAGGCCAACGTCGAGAAGTACAGCAAGGCCGACGGCACGATCGGTGTGACGATCCCGCTCACCGGCAAGCCCGAAAAGAAGACGATCGCCTGGATGGAATGTGACGTGCCCACGTGTGCGGCATACGAGACGCCCGGCTTCAAGAACGCCACGGCTGCACTCGGCTGGGATCTCAAGATCATCCCCATGAAGAGCACCGATCCCGGCCCGGCCATCCAGCAGGCCATCGATGCCAAGGTCGACTTCATCGCCAGCTCGGGTCTGGCCGTCGCCCAGTACCAGCCGCAGCTCGATGCCGCCAAGGCTGCCGGCATCCCGGTCCTCAGCTGCTACGGCACCGACGACCCGGATCCTTCGACCGGTCTCTACATGCAGTGCGGTGACGAGTCGTTCGTCGAGAAGACCGGCCCGGTGATGGCCGACTGGGCGATCGTCGACTCAGACGGCAAGGCCAACATCCTCACGGTCAACATCCCCGACTTCCCGGTGCTGGTCTCCGAGCTGGATGCCTTCAATGCGCAGATCGCCAAGAACTGCTCGGGCTGCAAGGTCACCGCACTCGACGTCACGCTGAATGATCTCATCGGTGGCACGGTTCCTGGTTCGATCGTCTCCAAGCTGCAGGCCAACCCCGACGTGAACTACGTGTACTACGCCTTCGGCGACCTGCCCGGCGGCGTGACGGCAGCTCTGCAGTCGGCCGGCCTCGACAAGAAGGTGACGCAGTACGGCCAGGACTTCAGCACGATCGACCTCGACGAGATCGTCGCCGGCACGATGGGTGCATGGGCCGCAGACCCCAAGGGGTACGCCGCCTGGTTGATGGTCGACACTGCGGCTCGCCTGAGCCTCGGCATGTCACTCGATGAGGAGCGCGCCGCTGCCGCGCTGCCCACGATCATCATCAGCGACGCGGCCTCGGCCCAGGCGATCAGCGACGTCGGCGGCGACTGGATGCCGCCGGGCGCCGAAGACGCCTTCAAGAAGCTGTGGGGTGTCTGAGCTGAACACTGGGTGACGCTGTCACCCGCTGAGTCGTCCGCTGGCCGGCATCGGGGCAACCCGGTGCCGGCCAGCGTCGCGTCCGGGATCGGTTCGGTCGGTCGCTACCGTTCCAGGTGCATCGCCGGGTGCCCGAAGAACTGAAATGCCACGAGCGTCGACGAGTTCGATTCGTCACCCGTGCCGAATGCGGCCCGTTCGGCGCGGACGATCTCGGCAACGGCGTCGCCGGCAAACGCCTTCGAGTAGAAGCGTTCGGCCAACGCGCTGGCCACTGCATCGTCGATCGACCACAGCGGCGCCACCACCGCGGACGCCCCGGCGAACAGGAACGACTCCGCCAGGCCGGCATAGTCACCGAGCGTCTCTTGGCCCGTGCCGACCTGACAGGCGTTGAGGAACACCAGCGGAGCATGGGCCAGGGCGCCGCCCTTGACGACGAGAGGATCGATCACGTCGCCATCGACGAGGACGAGACCCTGCTTCGCAGAGCCGGGGTCGTACTTGCCGTGGAGCGAGAAGTGCAGCACCTCGGCTGCCGGGTTTCCGAGCAAGCACCCGACGACCTGGTCGGTGATCGCATCGACGCCGATCGCGTGATATCGCTCGACCAGCGCGGCAGCTTCGGCCTCTGCATGTTCGAGCCGGCTCCAACCTGGTTGGTCGTAGCGACCACTGATCACGATCATTCCCTCGACGTGCACCATCCTCGGCGGGGGTAGTGGAGGTCGATCGGTGGCCAGCACCCATCGACCGATGGTCACCTGAGCCCCGAGGAACCCGATGACCGCAGCGTCGAGGGGAGTCGGCATGGTGGCCAGCTCCCACGGCACATAGGCCTCCTCCGAGAGCAGGAGCACCGTTGGGCGGCGCGGTGCGACAGCAGTGGTCACGGTCGTCAGCGCTGACCACATCTCTTCGGGCACCTTGGCGGCGACCGTCAACCCGATCCCATGCAATCCGAGTGCCAGCGTCGGTCGGCCCTCATGGGCGGCGATCGTCGAGATGACCGTGCGAGCAAACGCGTCGGGGTCGCCACCGATCGACGTGACGCCCTGGTCGAGCAGGCTGGCATGAGGAGATTCGAACGACCACAGCAGCCGGCCGACCTCGCTGCCGCGCAGGATTCGCACGGTGAGATCTGGCGGCTCATCGGCGACGGGAACACCAAGCGATCCGGCCGCGCCGGGCAGTGGCGGAGGCAGGGCGGCACCGGGCGTGAGGCTCTCGAGCACGTTCACAGGACGGATGCCCAAGCCCATCGTCTGGCTGTCGACGGAGTACAACACGTTGATCTCGTGCACGTGGTTGTCGGATGCGGGCGGCGCGATCAGGTGGAACACGACGAAGGGATACGGCTCGGCCACGGACACGAGCATCGTCTTGCGCCACGTCTCGCCCGGCGCGAGCTCGAACCCGTCAGCGACGACGTGTGCCGTCAACTCGTAGTCGCCGACGCTCGATGGTGGGCGGACCAAGGCCGGGCCGACCACCCCGCGGACGGGTGTGGCCGACAGACCGACGGTGAGGTCGAATGGGGTACCGGACAGCAGCGTGTCGTCACATTCGATCCGCGCAAAGGCGCGTCGGGGAGGGTCGGGCGGAGGCTCAGCGCCGCTCGGCTCGACGTGCTCTGGCGGTTCCGCGTGGCTCCACCCGGTCTCGCCGGGCAGCCCCTCGGCCGGACCCGGAGGAGGCGACGCCGTGGGCGTTACGGGAGTCGAGGGCGTCACGACAGCCGTCGGCGACGCCGGCGCGACGGGAGGCGACGGTGCCGGTGGCGCAGCGGCGGACGGTGGCGTTGGCGGTGGCGGTGGCGGACCAGGGGACGGCGGCGGGACCGCACCCGGTGCGCCTGCCGTCGGGACACCGCCTCCCGCGGCGCCGGCCGCGACCGTTGCTCCACCTCCACCTGCCGCACCGCCGCCGACGAACAACGCCAACGCGACCGGTGTGAAGGCGACGATGGCGAACTGCTGGGCGAGGACGCACAGCGCAACGCCGACGAGGAGTCCGGCGGCGACACCCCACCACACCGACCGTTGCCGTCGAGCACGCCGCACACCGAAGAGCAGCAGCGCCGAACCGACGACCAGCAGAACGGTCGCGCCGATGCCGATCACGGTGGTCAACGGAGAGCGGCCGTACACCCGAACCCAGAACGACCCGTGGCACGGGCCGCTGCGTGACTTCGATGTGGTACCAGCCGACGCCGACGCCGCTGATGTCGCCGATCGGCAGCGATTCCGAGAACAGTTGCGATGACTGGTGGCGCAGCGTCTTCACCGGGATCGATGGTCCGATGGGCAGGTCGACCGCGATCCGCGTGGTCGACGTCGGCACAGACGACAGCGCGTCGATCTGCACGATGTCGTCGACGTTCAGTCGCAAGGCGTTGCCGGCGTCGGCAAACTCGTGTATGTCGTGCCCGTCGATCGCCAGGAGACAGTCGGCGGCGCGCCGCACGTCGATCGGCGTGGCCCGACCTGCGTCCAACGGGGCCATCAGACTGGACCAGCGCGGCGAGAACGACGAACAGGATCACCGCAACCCGTCCTCCGTCGAGGCGACGATGAACAGGGAGTGCACGGGCAGCCGATCGCTGTCGGGATCGGTCGCCGACACGGTGAGTCGGTAGTCGCCCGGCGGCGGTGATGGCCATTCGATGCGGTAGGCACCGTCGCCGTCGGCCTCGACGCGTGACTCCAGTACGGCTCGTCCGGTGGACACATCCTCGACGACGGCGTTCACGGCGGATGCCGAATCATCCGATGTGGCGACCGCACTCACGGGCTCGTCGGCGGCGAACACGTCGTCGATCTGCAGGCCGAAACCCGACAGACCTCCTCGGAAGTTCGATGTCGGCCTCGCCGACAGCAGCCCGATCAACTGCGTCAGTGGGCCGGTTCCGTTCTGCAGGGCGCCATGCTGATCGGGCGCGTAGATCTCCCGGCCCTGGTCGGCAAGCTCGAGTGGTGTCGCCGACACCCGCGGCACCGTCCCGTCACCGGCGCTGTCGACACCGGAGTACGCCCCCAGCATCTCCACCGAGCCGTTGCGCAGACGAGCCGATTGATGGGTCGGCTGCAGGATGCCGACGATCGGGTGGATGGCGTAACTGTTCGCAGGACGATGCTCGACTGCAGCGTCGATGTCGAGATGGAACTGCAGCGCGGCGGCCGCCCGGGCCTGGTCGACGCCGGGAAGATCGGGCGTCTCTGACACCCGGGTCAACGCACCGGAGCCGGAGTCGATCACGGGGTACCGGGGCAACAGTTGATAGACGGAGGTCAGCGAACGGAGCAACGTCGTGAGGTCGAGGCCGACCGGCCCGATCTTCTTCTTGAACCCGTTGCACAAGAAGTCGAGTGCGTTCAGCGATCCGCGATACGGCGTGCCGAAGGTGACGAGCATGCGCGTATCTCGCCAGCCGTCGAGCACCTCGAGGAAGTGCCGGGCGACGAGACCGCCCATCGAGTGGGCGACCAGCACCAACTTGGCGTCGTTGTTGCCCGAGTGCTGACGCCACGCGCGCAGCCATCCCGGTGCTCGCTCGGCAAGATGCCGTGCCGCCACCCGGTTGTCGCGACGCCAGTCATAGGGAAAGTCGAACCAGTTCTGGCCGTCGACCACGTCGAAGCCGGCGAAGATCGAGGCGCGGATGTGCGAGTAGCCGTCAATGCTCCACAAACCCGGAATCAGATGGAGATCGGGCTGCAGCCGCGGCGCAGTGACGCCGTCACCGAGATCGTCGACCGACGGATCGTCACCGTGCAACTGCAGATCGTTGACGCTGTGGCCGAGCGAAACGATCGCCCGCCACGCCGCACCTGGCGACATTGCCCAGACCTCGTGTCCATGACGCTCCAGCACGCTGCCGAGGATGCCGGGCAACAGCACGACGACATCACCCATCGGTTGCTTGGATGGCATCGCATCCTCCTCTCGACGAGGATCAGCTTGTCACTGATTTGCGGCGGTATGCCGCACCTCTTCGAGAGTCGTTCATCCGCCGCGTGGATACGCCCGTGGTGCGTGGTTCAGGATTGAACGGCGACGTTGCAGTTGATGAACGCCAGCCCGAGGGCCTGCTGCAACTCGTTGCTCGGGTGCCCGGCAATCGCCTGGTTCAGTTCGGAGCCGGTCACCTTGTCGACGAGGTTGGAGACGATGCAGGAACGCTCCTCATCCAGTCAGCGGCGGCTGGTCCCGAGATCGTAGAAGTCGAGGAACTTGTTGATCGCCGCTTCTCCTTCACCGAGGTCGATGATGGTGTCGACGGGGCCCGTGGTGTCGAGCGGCGTTGTGTCGAGCGGCGATCGTGTCGAGCGGGTCGTGTCGAGCGGCGTGGTGTCGGGAGGCGCCGAATCCGACGGCGTGGTGTCGGATGTGGCGATGCCGCACTTGTCGCTGAGGTACTTGTCGAAGTCGTCGCCGGCAGTCTTCGACGATTCGTCGTCGCGCAGCTTCTTCCCCTCGTCCGAGGCGGACATCTTGGCGATGTCGTAGTCGTACTTCTTCAGCATCGACTCAAGGGCTACTTCGTTCGACAACAGGTCTCGGCCGTGTCGGCGATGTCTTTCGGAGCCTTGGCGACCGCCGCGGTCAACGAGTCGATCGCTCCGCTGAGCTCGACCTTGAGCTTGTCGTGTCGGTTCCATCCAGTGCGTTGAGCGAGTCGTTGTCGTCCTTGGCTGTCTGGGCGAGCGTTGCAGAACACGTCGCCCTCCGTCGCCGTCGCGGCGACGCCGTCGCTGCCGCACGCGGTGAGACCAAGGCCCAACACGGACACGAGCATGAGTTGCTTGATCATCGCCGCTTCTATCCTATTCGCCGCGGACGCGCTTGACGATGTCGCTGGCGATGTTCGGCGGCACTTCCATGTACTGGGCGAACTGCATGGTGTACGTGGCACGGCCCTGGGTACGCGAGCGCAGGTCGGTCGAGTATCCGAACATCTCCGACAGCGGCACCTGGGCCTTGATCACCTGGGTGTTTCCTCGGGCTTCCATGCCCTCGATCCGGCCACGCCGGCTCGACAGGTCGCCCATCACGTCGCCCATGTAATCCTCGGGGGTGACGACTTCGATGCCCATGATCGGCTCGAGCAGCACCGGCCTGGCCATTTCGGCGGCCTTCTTGAACGCCATCTGCCCGGCGATCTTGAACGCCATCTCCGACGAGTCGACGTCGTGGTACTGACCGTCGACCAGGGTCGCCTTGACGTCGACCGTCGGGTAGCCGGCCAGCACACCCGAATCGAGTGCCTGCTGCATGCCTTGGTTGGTCGGGTTGATGTACTCGCGGGGGATCTTGCCACCGCTGATCTTGTCGACGAACTCGTAGCCCTTGCCCGGGTTCGGCTCGAGCGTGATCTTCACGACCGCGAACTGGCCGGAACCACCCGACTGCTTGATGTGTCGGTACTCGACCGACTCGACCATCTTGGTGATGGTCTCGCGGTAGGCGACCTGCGGCTTGCCGACAGTTGCGACCACGCCGAACTCGCGCTGCATGCGGTCGACGAGGATCTCGAGGTGGAGTTCGCCCATGCCGGAGATCACGGTCTGGCCGGTCTCTTCGTCGGTGCGGACGCGGAACGTCGGGTCCTCGTCGCTGAGCGACTTGAGGGCCTTGCCCAACTTGTCCTGGTCGTCCTTGGTCTTCGGCTCGATGGCCACGTGGATGACCGGCTCCGGGAAGATCATCCGCTCGAGGATGATCGCGTTGCTGCGATCGCACAGGGTGTCGCCTGTCGTCGTGTCTTTGAAGCCGAGGCCGGCAACGATGTCGCCGGCCATCGCCACGTCGAGGTCTTCGCGTTGGTTGGCATGCATCAGCAAGATGCGACCGAGGCGCTCGCGGCGTTCCTTGGTCGAGTTGTAGACCTCGTCGCCCTTGTTGATCTGGCCGGAGTACACGCGGAAGTAGGTCAGCTTGCCGAACGGATCGGCGACGATCTTGAACGCAAGTGCTGCGAACGGCTCGTCGATCGACGGCTTGCGGTAGAGGATCTCTTCTTCGTGGTTCGGCTTGGTGCCCTGGGTCGGCGGGATGTCGAGCGGGCTCGGGAGGAAGTCGATGACGGCGTCGAGCATGGGCTGGACGCCCTTGTTCTTGAAGGCCGAACCGCACAGGATCGGAACGAAGTCGAACGCCAAAGTGCCGGCGCGCAAGGCGACCTTGATCTCGGCCTCGGTCACGTCCTCGCCGGCGAGGTACTTCTCCATGAGGTGGTCGTCGCTCGTCGCAATCGTCTCGAGCAGCAACTCGCGGGCTTCAGCCGCCTGCTCGGCCATGTCGGCCGGGATGTCGACCTCGTCCCACTTGGCGCCGAGCTCCTCGTCGTGCCAGATCAGCGCCTTCATCTTGACGAGATCGACGAGGCCGACGAACGGCTTGTTGGACTCCGGACCACCGGCGCCGACGGGGAGGTGGATGACCGCAGGCGTGGCCTGCAGACGATCCTTGACCATCGCCACCGTGCGGTAGAAGTCGGCGCCGATGCGGTCCATCTTGTTGACGAAGCACATGCGCGGCACTTTGTACTTGTTGGCTTGGCGCCACACCGTCTCGGTCTGCGGCTCGACGCCGGCGACCGAGTCGAACACGGTGACGGCGCCGTCGAGCACGCGCAGCGATCGCTCGACCTCGATCGTGAAGTCGACGTGGCCAGGGGTGTCGATGATGTTGATGCGATGGTTGTTCCAGATGCATGTCGTCGCCGCCGACGTGATCGTGATGCCGCGCTCTTGCTCCTGCGCCATGTGGTCCATGGTCGCCGCACCGTCGTGGACCTCGCCGATCTTGTAGCTCTTGCCCGTGTAGTAGAGGATGCGCTCGGTCGTGGTGGTCTTGCCCGCGTCGATGTGGGCCATGATGCCGATGTTGCGGGTGCGCTCGAGTGGGAATTCGCGCTTAGCCATCTCTCTACTTCTCTCTCTGGGTCTTGCAGTCAGGTTGTGTCATTGCGTGGGGGGTACGCAGGGCCGATCGGCCGTAGGCACGATGTTCAATGATATCGGCGCAGTGCTTGCGTTTGCGCGGACCGTGACCGGGTTACGGTGCCGGAATGCGCCACGACGAGTACCGCAACTTCGATGCCCTCGGCCTGGCTGATCTGGTGCGGTCGAAGCAGGTCAGCGCCGCGGAGTTGCTCGATCTGGCACTCGAGCGGGCGGCTGCCACGGACCACCGAATTGCAGCGGTGGTCTTCATGCAGGCCGAACGGGCACAGCCGGGCGATCGCCGCCGGACTGCCGGACGGCCCGTTCACCGGGGTTCCGTTCCTGATCAAGGACCTCGGCTGCGACGCCGTCGACTTCCCCACCTGCATGGGCTCGCGGATCTACCGCGACTACCGGTACGACGTCGACAGCGAGCTGTTCAACCGCATCGAGCGAGCCGGGTTGGTCACCTTCGCCCGAACCACCAGCCCCGAGTTCGGCATCGGGCCGACTGCGGAAGGCGCCGCCTACGACCGGCCGACCCGCAATCCGTGGAACCTCGACCATGTGGCCGGCGGGTCGTCGGCCGGCTCGGCGGCCGCCGTGGCAGCCGGTGTCGTGCCGATCGCCCACGGCAGCGATGGCGGCGGGTCGGTTCGAATCCCGGCGTCGTCGTGCGGGCTGTTCGGCCTCAAGCCGACTCGGGCCCGCCTGCCCGACGGTCCGTCGTCAGGCGAGGGTTGGGCAGGCATGGCCATCGACGGGTTCCTGACTCGAACGGTGCGCGACACCGCGGCGTTGATCGACGCGACGCACGGAAGTGACCTCGGCGCGCCGTACTACGCCCCGCCACTCGAGGAACCGCTGCTCGAGGCGATCCACGCTGCTCCGAGGCCTCTGCGAATCGCCTACTCGCACTTGTCGTTCACCGGTGATCCGGTTCACCCCGACTGCCGCGCCGCGATCGACCACACCGCTGCGCTGTGCGCGCAGCTCGGCCACGAGATGGTCGAGGCCGACCCTGCGGTCGACATCCATCGGTTCATGCGTGCCTGGACGAACATCGTCGCCTGCGGTACCGAGTTGACCGTGCGCTCGCGGTGCGGTCGAGCTGGGACGGGTGATCGGGCCTGACGAGCTCGACGGTGTCACCAACGGTGCCGTGGCCCTCGGCCGGACGATCTCGGGTGGCGACTACCTCGATGCGGTCAACACGGTGCACGACATCGGCCGCAACATGGCCCGATTCCTGGCCGACGAGCAGGGGTTCGACATGCTCTTGACATCGACACTTGCTGAGCCGCCGGCGCATGATCGGTCGGTTCCAGCCCGACAACGACGACTTCCTCGACTATCGCATGGGTCCGAACGGCGTGCTCGCCTACTCGCCGTTCACGGCCCTCGCCAACGGCACCGGTCAGCCGGCGATGTCGATCCCGTTGTTTTGGAACGCCGGTGGCCTGCCGATCGGCACCCACTTCATGGCTCGTGCCGGCGAGGAAGCGCTCCTGCTGCAACTTGCCGCGCAACTCGAGCAAGCCGACCCCTGGTTCGACCGGGTCCCGCAGCTGTAACCGTCCGACTGCGTTTGTGAGCCGGCGCCCCCATACGGGGCCGCAGACGTCAAACGCTGCTGATCGTGGCCGCTTTGGCCAGGGCGATCCGGCGCAGCGGTGGCAACGTCGGCGGTGGTTGCTTGCGCGGCGGCAGCTCGCGCAGCAGTTGGGTCGAGGCCTGGGTGATCGTCAGCACGGCACGCTCGAACGCAGCTTCGGTGGCCGGCGATGTCTTCTGCACGCCGCTGATCTTGCGAACGTACTGGCGGGCCGCGGCCTCGATCTCCTGCGCCGTCGCCAGCGGCTCGAGCCCACGCAAGGTGGTGATGTTTCGACACATGTCGTTCATCGTACGTCCGCGTGGATGAGCACTCAGGCTCAGCCCTCCACACGCCGATACTGTCGACATGACGCCGACGCCGGAACCGTGTCCCTGGGCGGCGCCGTCGCTGGCTGATCTGGTACTGGCCGATCCAACGGCAGTGATCAGCGAGCGGCCGTCACCGCACTCCGGCCTCGGACCAGCCCCTTCACGTCATGTGAAAGCCCTGCTCAGCACGGCCAAACGGCTCAGCAGCCGGAGTGAACGTGCAGAACATGCGGCGGCGAAGGAGGAGCAGCGGATCAGCGCAGAGCTCGACGACCTGCCGGCCGGGTGGTACGTCATGCATTCCGTCGGCGTCGAGGAGTTCGGTGACAACGAACGCCCGATCGATCATGTCGTGATCGGGCCGGGCGGGGTCTATCGCCATCTACATCGAGCATCAGCTCGGGGCGAAGGTCTGGGTCAGCGAGCACACCGTGACCATCAATGGCCGAGACAGCGAGCGCCTGCGCGAGACGCGCTTCGAAGCGCGGCGTTCCACTCGCGTGCTGTCAGAGATGTGCGGGTTCGACGTAACGGTGCAATCGGTGCTGGTGCTGATCGGTGCGGCAACGATGCAGACGCTGAGCCGCCCCGCCGAGGTTCACGTTCGCACCCAACACGACCTTCGCGACTGGCTGTGCAAGCAACCGACCCGGCTCGACGCGGTCAAGGCCCTAGCGGTGCACGAGCGGGTCCGACGCACCGAGATCACGGCCGACGACTCGCTTGCGGACCTGTTCGAATAGCTCGGCGACTCGCCGCCTGGCCCGGGCGATCAGGGGCGCGGCTCGAGCACGACGACCGGTATCTGGCGTTGCGTCCTGCGCTGGTAACCGGCGTAGTTGGCGTGCTCGGCGGTCAACGCCTCCCACAGGCGCGTGCGCTCGTCGCCTTCGGCTACCCGGGCGCACATCTGCCGGGGTGAGCCGTTCATGACGATCTCGACATCGGGATTGGCAACGAGGTTCGAGAACCACGCCGGGTTGCGATCGTCGCCCCCGTAAGAGGCCACGAGTGTCACGTTGTCGCCTTCGACGAGCGGACTGGTCAACATCGTCGTGCGTTGCTGGCCGGTCAGACGACCGACGGTCGTGAGCTTCAACACGGGCATGCCGGCAGCCTTCCCGGTGATCTTGCCCGCCGTGAGGTCGAACATCGCGCGATGAAATCGCGTCGACGACTTTGAAAATGGCAGCTTTCGGATCCATGACAGCCTCCTCGGTGCCCGAAGACCAGGGTACCGCTGACAGCTGCCGATCAATTTTTGGCCAGCGCACTGGCCGCGGAATCACCAGCGATAGTGGGCGAAGGCCTTGTTGCTCTCGGCCATCTTCTGCATGTCGTCGCGACGCTTGATCGATGCGCCCAGGCCGTTGCCGGCATCGAGCAGCTCGCCGGCGAGGCATTCGGCCATGGTCTTCTCGCGGCGGGCTCGACTGAAATCGACCAGCCAACGGATGGCGAGTGTCGAGGCCCGCCGTGGGCGAACCTCCATCGGCACCTGGTAGGTGGCGCCACCAACTCGGCGGCTCTTCACTTCCAACGGCGGCTTGATGTTGTCGATCGCCCGCTTCAGTGTGGCGATCGGCTCGGCGCCCGACTTCTCTTCCACGATCTTCAACGCGTCGTAGACGATCTTCTCGGCGA
This sequence comes from Ilumatobacteraceae bacterium, assembly GCA_963805445.1. Lineage (GTDB taxonomy): Bacteria > Actinomycetota > Acidimicrobiia > Acidimicrobiales > Ilumatobacteraceae > JAENVT01. The sequence goes on from CAWDUI010000047.1 coordinate 306,755, forward strand.
CCGAACGCTTGCCGTGCAACATCACCTTGTTGACGATCTGGGCAACGAGCAGTGACCGGTAGATGGGGTCGGGAGTCAATTCGCGACGCTGTGCAGGGCCTTTACGAGGCATGGGTCAACAATCCTTACTTCTGGAGCTTTGCGCCATACCGGCTGCGGGCTTGCTTGCGGTTCTTCACGCCGGCGGCGTCGAGCGCGCCACGAATGATCTTGTAACGCACACCGGGAAGATCGCGAACACGTCCGCCACGAACCAGCACGATCGAGTGTTCCTGCAGGTTGTGACCCTCACCGGGGATGTACGCCGTGACCTCGACACCGCTGGTCAGACGCACGCGAGCGACCTTGCGCATGGCCGAGTTCGGCTTCTTGGGTGTGTTGGTGTACACACGGGTGCAGACACCACGACGCTGCGGCGACCCCTTCAGGGCGGGCGTCTTGGTCTTGGAGAATTTGGTGCTGCGACCTTGCCGGACGAGCTGCTGAATGGTGGGCACGCGTCTACCTTTGCGAACATATTGTCAACTAGCGCGCCGGGTGATCCAACGCAGGACCCTGCAATGTTAGGGGCGGCGGGTGAAAGGGGCAACACGCGCCTCCCGGTCAGAGCAACTTTCCTGGTTGCGACACACTTTTGATCCGAAATTACCCACCCGGGAACCTTCAGCGAACTGTCAAGAATGCCGATGAACACCACGTGCCATTGGCAGTCATCGGCGGGTACCTCGTGTGCCTCGCGCTTCTCGCGCGTTGGGGGCGCGAATCGCTCGCGCACCGCCGGCGGATCAACAAGCTCGACTTCCGCATCCACGTCAACGGCATCCGCGGCAAGTCGACCGTCTCACGCATCATCGCCGGGCTGTTGCGCGAGGGCGGAATCGTCACCGTGGCGAAGTCGACCGGCACCGCGGCCGCAGTCATCAACCGCGATGGTGTCGACGAGCCGATCGAGCGCAAGGCGGCGCCCACGATCCTCGAACAGATCGAGGTGACCAAGAAGTACGTCCACGGTGACGTGCGCGCCCTCGTCATCGAATGCATGGCGCTGAAGCCGCAGTACCAGGCCGTCAGCGAGAAGATGATCGTCCGCTCGAACATCGGCGTGATCACCAACATCCGTGAGGATCATCAGGACGTGATGGGTGAGACGCTGCCGGAGATCGCCCGTTCGCTGCTCAACACCTGCCCCTACAACGGTGTTTTGATCACGTCCGAGCGCAACCCGCTGCTCGTACCGATCATGGAGGAGGTCGCCGCCAAACGCGGGAGCCGGTTGATCGTCGCCGATCCCGAGTGGGTGACCGACGAAGAGTTGGAGAAGTTCGACTACATCGCCTTCAAGGAGAACGTCGCCATTGCCCTGGCGGTCGCCGAACTCGCCGGCGTGCCTCGCGACGTCGCCTTCCGCGGCATGTGGGCGGCCGACCCCGATCCGGGCGTGTTGCGGATGAAGGAGTTGAAGATCCTCGGCAAACGGGTGACATGGGCCAACCTCTTCGCCGTCAACGATCGAGAGTCGATGACGGTGGCGATGGAGAAGCTCGTTCCGTTCATGACCTCCGAAACCACGACGGTCGGAATCCTCAACAACCGAACCGACCGCGAGCGTCGCGCCGTCCAATTCGCCGAGGTCGCCGTGCAGGACCTCGACTTCATGCGCCTCGTCACGTTCGGCGCCTTCGAGGGCCTCGTCACCGATCTGCTCGTGCAGAACGGCTATCCGCTCGATCACATCATCAACCTCGGCGACACCCACAGCCCGCCCGTCGAGACGATCGTCGATCGAATGATCGGCCAGATGCCGACTGAACACGTACTCGTCGTCGGCTTCGTCAACATCCACACGCATCAAGCGGAGATGATGCTCGACTACTTCGAGAACATCGCCGAGCCATGGGTGGCAGAGTCGACCTCGACCGAGGCCGACTAGTGCACGACTACCTCTTCTCGTCGGAGATCGTGCGGTTCGCGTTCGTCTTCGGGATCTGCGTATCGATGATGCTGTACGAACGGCTGCACCTCACCACGGGGTCGATCGTGGTCCCCGGCTACATCGCCGTGTTCCTGGTGTACCCGATGGTCGTCTTCGCCACCTTCGTCAACGCGCTGCTGTCATACGCGATCATGAACCACTTCTTGCGGAAGCACTTCATGCTCTACGGCCGCACCAAGTTCACGTTGATGGCGTTGATCTCGATCTCGATCCAGACGTTGATGCTCAAACTCACCCCGTCCGGCCCCTGGTTGTGGGAGAGCGACATCCCACTCTTCGTCGGTGCTGGATACGTCGTGCCGGCGCTGATCGCCCACGACATGGGCCGCCAAGGGATCAAGCGCACGACGAAGGCCGTGATGCTGGCCGGCGTGATCGTCTCGCTGCCGATCGCCCTCGCGCTGCTGTTGCACTTGAGAGGGGTCAACGATCTGGCTCCGCTTGCCGGCTTCGGCACGATGTCGATCGCCAATCGCTGGATCCCGACTGCGGTGCTGCTGTCAGCACTCGGTTCGTTCGGCGTGGCGCACAACTACAACCTCAAAGCCGGCGGCTTCGTCGGCGCAGCGTACATCGGCATGTTCATGGGCGACCCGTATCAGGTCGCAGTTGCATTCACCATCGCGATCGTGACGTTCGTGATCGTCCGCTACTTGTTGATGAACGTCTTGATCCTGTTCGGCCGCCGGAAGTTCTCGGCGATGCTGCTGACGTCGTCGATGCTCTCGTGGACCCTGCTATGGGTCGGGCCGACGTTCTTCAGTTCGCGCATCAACAACCACCTCGACCTTGCATCGATGGCCTTGACGCCGCTGTTCGTGCCGGGATTGCTGGCCAACGACATGGACCGCACCAGCCCGCTCCGAGTGGTGACCGGCTGCGGTCTGGCCGCCGCATTCGTCGTGCCGACGACGTGGTGGATCCAGTCGCTGGTCGAAGGCACGACCTTGGGTCTGCAGTGGATGGCGTTGTCCATGGCAACGTTCGTGACGATCTTCTGGAAGTCGGCGCGCCAGCTCTACCGTCACTACCGACCAGCAGCAGTCGTCGAGCACACCGACGAGGCGCATGAGGTCGACGACATCGACGATGTCGACGACGTGTTGGAGCCCGACGACGACACGTCGGTGTGGACCCCGCTCGTCGAGTACGAGGTGGTGCCCTCCACCGCGGTCGAGTTCGACGAAGAGTTCGAGCCCGAGTTCGAGACCACCTTCGCAACGGTGTTCGACCGCGAGTTCGAGCCCGAGTTCGAGACCACCGTCGCAACGGCGTTCGACATCGATTTCGTGCCCGAGTTCGAGGAGCACTTCGACGAACATCTCGACGAGCAGCTCCACGAGCATTTCCTCGAACAGTTCCAAGACGACATCGAGGAAGTGGTCGAGGTCGAGCCGTCGGTGGAGGTCGAGGAAACGGTCGACGAAGACGTCGAGGAGGCGCTCGAGGAGGAGACACCTGCTCCGGCCGCGGACGTCGAGGAGCCGACATGGCCCGAGGTCGAACGGCGCCGTGCCGGTCGACCGTGGAGCGACCGACCCGCAGCGACCGTGCCCGACGATCTGTCCAGCCTCGACTGGAAAGAGCTCGTGCCCAACGTCTACTCGATCGAATCGACGGCTTGGAGCCCGAGGGGCATCAAGCGCTGGCAGGACGCCCACCCTGATGCGTGGGAGGACGCCGATCGCTGGCTGGCCGAGGCGCTCACCCCGAGCGACTTCGACTCACGCGTGGCGTGAGCCGGCACGTCTTCGCCGTCCGCCTCACCCACGACCCTGGGTCGGGCGCGCCTTCGGTACAGCCGCTACTCACCACGCGCCCACGCAAACCCAACGGGTGCAACCCCGGTACCAGCAGTACCGGAATCGCACCCGACCAAGGTTGAGTTTGAGCTGCTTCAGGCTTCGACGGCGTCGCTCGGAACTGCGTCTGTGGAATAGGTGCCGTGGATGTTGCTCAACCACGCCGCCGGATCCTCTTCGACGTCGCTGGAGAAGTAGGCCATCGGCTGGTACTCCGGAGCCTTCACGTCGAACTCGCGATAGCGCATCATGCCCGAGCCGGCTGGGATCAGCTTGCCGATGATGATGTTCTCCTTGAGGCCGATGAGGTTGTCGCCCTTGCCGTCGATGGCGGCTTCGGTCAACACCCGGGTGGTCTCCTGGAACGATGCCGCCGACAACCACGACTCGGTTGCCAGCGAGGCCTTGGTGATGCCCATCAGCTCGGGTCGGCCTTCAGCCGGCTTCTTGCCGTCTTCGACCATGCGGCGGTTGGTGTCGCGGAAGACCTTGGCGTCGGCACGCTCGCCGGGCAGGAACGAGGTGTCGCCTGGCTCCTGTACGCCGATGCGGCGGGTCATCTGGCGCACGATCAGCTCGATGTGCTTGTCGCTGATCGACACACCCTGGTCGCGGTACACCTTTTGCACCTCTTCGACGAGGTACGTCTGGGTCTCGCGGATGCCCTTGATCTCCATGATCTCCTTCGGGTCGAAGGGACCGTCGGTGATGGGCTCGCCGGCCTTGATCTCTTGACCGTCGGTGACGATGGCCCGGCTACCGGTCGGCAGGATCACCAGGTGCTCTTCGCCCTGGTCGTCGATCACCGTGACCGGGATGCCCTTGCCCTCGTCCTCGCCGATGCGCACCAGGCCGCTGGCACGTGCCAGGCGGGCCGAGCCACGAGGCGTACGGGCCTCGAACAGCTCGACGACGCGGGGCAGACCGCCGGCGATGTCCTTACCGGCCACACCACCGGTGTGGAAGGTACGCATGGTCAACTGCGTGCCCGGCTCGCCGATCGACTGTGCGGCAATGACACCGACGGCCTCGCCGAGCTCGATCGACTTGCCAGTGGCCAGCGACCGGCCGTAGCACAGTGCGCACACCCCCAGCTCGGCGTCGCACGTCAGCACGGAACGGATGCGAACTCGGTTGACCTTGGGATCGTCGCGCAGCGCAGCCATCTCGATGTCGCCGATGATGGTGTTGCGAGCGATCACCGATCCGTCGCTGAGCGTGACGTCTTGCGACAATGCACGGCCGAACAGCTTGGTCTCGAGGTAGGCACGCTTGTTGGCGGTGTCGGGTGCGACGTGCTCGAGCCAGAGACCGAGGCTGCTGCCGCAGTCGGGCTCGCGCACGATCAGCTCCTGGGCAACGTCGACCAGACGACGGGTGAGGTACCCGGAGTCCGCCGTACGAAGCGCCGTGTCGACGAGGCCCTTACGGGCACCAGGGGTGGCGATGAAGTACTCGAGGGTCTCGAGGCCTTCACGGAAGTTCTTCTTGATGGGACGCGGGATCATGTCGCCTCGAGGGTTGGCCACGAGGCCACGCATGCCGGCGATCTGACGCATCTGGGTCATGTTGCCGCGGGCTCCCGAGCCGACCATCATGTCGATCGGGTTGAACCGCTGCGCCTTGAACTCCAGCTCCATCGCCTTTTGCACCTCGGCGGTGGCGTCGGTCCAGATGCGAACTTCCTGCTGACGGCGCTCGCCGTCGGTGATGATGCCGCGACGGAACTGGTTCTCGACCTTGTCGGCGCGAGCCTCGTATTCGTCGAGCAGCGCCTTCTTGGCCTTCGGGGTCTTGACGTCGTCGATCGACACGGTCAGGCCGCTCTGCGCCGCATAGCGGTAGCAGACGTTCTTGATCGCATCGAGGGCTGCGGCGACGGCCGACTTGGGATAGTGATCGCTGAGTCGTTCGACGATCACACCCATCTCCTTCTTCTTGACCAACTCGGTGATGTGGCCGAAGCGGAGGGTGTAGTCGGCGGGCAGCGCCTCTTCGAACAGCAGGCGGCCGGCCGTCGTCTCGAACGTGTCGGCCGGGCGGCCGCCGATCGCCGGGCGGCGCAGCGTGATCAGCGAGTGCAGGTTCAGCGAACCCTCGTCGAGCGCACGCAGCACTTCCCATGTGTGGCGGAAGACGCGGCCCGTGCCCTTGGAGTCGTCCATGATCTCGCTGAGGTAGTAGCCGCCGATGATGAGGTCCTGTGAAGGAGTCACGATCGGGCGACCCGACGCCGGCGACAAGATGTTGTTGGCGCTGAGCATCAGCACCCGGGCCTCGGCCTGAGCCTCCGCCGACAGCGGCACGTGAATGGCCATCTGGTCACCGTCGAAGTCGGCGTTGAAGGCGGTGCAGACCAACGGGTGGATCTGCAGGGCCTTGCCCTCGACCAGCACCGGCTCGAAGGCCTGGATGCCGAGTCGGTGAAGCGTCGGGGCACGGTTCAACAGAACCGGATGCTCCTTGATGACATCTTCGAGCACGTCCCACACCTGCGGGCGACGACGCTCGACCATGCGCTTGGCCGACTTGATGTTCTGCGACAGCTCGAGGTCGACCAGACGCTTCATGACGAACGGCTTGAACAGTTCGAGGGCCATCAGCTTCGGCAGGCCGCACTGGTGCAGCTTCAGCGTCGGGCCGGCCACGATGACCGACCGGCCGGAGTAGTCGACGCGCTTGCCGAGCAGGTTCTGACGGAAGCGGCCCTGCTTGCCCTTCAACATGTCGGACAGCGACTTCAGCGGGCGGTTGCCCGGCCCGGTCACCGGACGACCACGACGACCGTTGTCGAACAACGCGTCGACGGCTTCTTGCAGCATGCGCTTCTCGTTGTTGACGATGATCTCGGGAGCGCCGAGGTCGAGCAGCCGCTTGAGGCGGTTGTTGCGGTTGATCACGCGGCGGTACAGGTCGTTGAGGTCGCTGGTGGCGAAACGGCCACCGTCGAGCTGCACCATCGGGCGCAGCTCGGGCGGGATCACCGGCACGACATCGAGGATCATGGCCTTCGGGTCGTTGAGACGGCGACCGTGGTCGTCGCGCTGGTTGAACGAGGCGACGATCTTGAGGCGCTTGATGGCCTTCTGGCGACGCTGTGCCGACAACGGCTTGCGGCCGCTGGCGTTGTGGTCGATCGCGCTGCGCAGCTTGACCTCTTCGACGTCGAAGTCGATGCGGTCGATCAGCGACTTGATCGAGTCGGCACCGGTGCCGCCTTCGAAGTAGTCGCCGTAGCGGTCGCGCAACTCGCGCCACAGCAGTTCGTCGTCGATGATGAGCCGGCTGTGCAGTCCCTTGAACTCGTCCCAGGTGCGGGCCAGGAGGTCGAGCTCCATCTCGTAGCGCTCGCGGATGCTGGTGAGCTCCTTGTCGAGGGCGTTGCGCGCCTTGCGCGCGTCGGCGCCCTCGGACTCGGCCTTCTCGGCCTCGGCCTCGGCGTCTTTGATGCGCCGATCGATGGCGAGGTCGAGCTCCTTGCGGATGGCCTCGCGCTCTTCGATGTACTCGGCCTCGAGGTTGCCCAGGTTCTCGTGACGAGCGTCCTCGTCGACCCAGGTGACCAGGTTGGCAGCGAAGTAGATGACCTTCTCGAGCTGCTTGGCCTTCAACTCTTCCTTCGGCTCGATGCCGGCCAGCAGGTACGCCAACCAGCTCCGGGTGCCGCGGAGGTACCAGATGTGCACGACGGGGGCGCTGAGCTCGATGTGGCCCATGCGCTCGCGGCGAACCTTCGAGCGAGTGACCTCGACGCCGCAACGCTCGCAGATGATGCCCTTGAACCGCACGCGCTTGTACTTGCCGCAGTAGCACTCCCAGTCGCGGGTCGGCCCGAAGATCTTCTCGCAGAACAGGCCGTCCTTCTCAGGACGCAGCGTTCGGTAGTTGATCGTCTCTGGCTTCTTCACTTCACCGTGGGACCACAGGCGGATCTGGTCGGCCGTGGCCAACCCGATCTTCAACTGGTCGAACATGTTCACATCAAGCATGATTCTCTCGGTTCTTCGTCTCGTGCGTTTTCAGTATCAGTAACTTGCGTTGCGAGCGGCACGGCGTGCCTCGCGCTCGCGATCGTCTTCGTCGGTGCCGCGCTCGTTGCGGCTGATGTCGATGCCCAGTTCCTCGGCGGTGCGGAAGACGTCTTCGTCCATCTCACGCATCTCGATCTCGGAACCGTCGTCGGCGAGCACCTCGACGTTGAGGCACAGCGCCTGCATCTCCTTCATGAGCACCTTGAAGCTCTCCGGGATGCCGGGCTCGGGGATGTTCTCGCCCTTGACGATCGCCTCGTAGACCTTGACTCGGCCGAGCACGTCGTCGGACTTGATGGTCAGCAGCTCCTGCAAGCAGTACGCCGCGCCGTAGGCCTCGAGGGCCCACACTTCCATCTCGCCGAAGCGCTGCCCACCGAACTGCGCCTTGCCACCCAACGGCTGCTGGGTGATCATGCTGTACGGGCCGGTGGAGCGGGCGTGGATCTTGTCGTCGACCAGGTGAGCCAGCTTCAAGATGTACATGTAGCCGACGGTGACCGGGTTGTCGTACAACTCGCCGGTTCGCCCGTTGCGCAACGGCGTCTTGCCGTCGAGCTGGATCATGCGGACACCGTCGACACCCTCGGGGTTGAGGTTCTCGAAGATCGACTGGATCGTCGGGTGCTTGCCGGCAGCCTCTTCCTCGTCCCAGTGAGCGCCGTCGAACACCGGTGTGGCGATGAAGGTGCTCGGCTTGGTGTTGGGTCGGGTCTTGGACTCGGTGCCGCGGATCGGCGCATCGCCGACGACCTTGCCGTTCTTGGCGTCGGTCCAACCCCAACGGGCGGCGTAGCCGAGGTGCGCTTCGAGCACCTGGCCGACGTTCATGCGGCTCGGCACGCCGAGCGGGTTGAGGATGATGTCGACGGCGGTGCCATCGGCCATGTAGGGCATGTCTTCGATCGGGAGGATCTTGGAGATGACACCCTTGTTGCCGTGACGACCGGCCAGCTTGTCGCCGACCGAGATCTTGCGCTTCTGGGCGACGTAGACCCGGACGAGCTCGTTGACGCCGGGCGGTAGTTCGTGGCCGTCCTCACGGGTGAACACCTTCACGTCGATGACCTTGCCGCTCTCGCCGTGTGGGACCTTCAGCGATGTGTCGCGCACCTCGCGCGCCTTCTCACCGAAGATCGCCCGCAACAGCCGCTCTTCCGGCGTCAGCTCGGTCTCGCCCTTCGGGGTGACCTTGCCGACCAGCACGTCGCCCGGGCCGACCTCGGCGCCGACGCGGATGATGCCGCGGTCGTCGAGGTCGCGCAGGATGTCGTCGCTGAGGTTGGGGATGTCGCGCGAGATCTCCTCCGGGCCCAACTTGGTGTCACGGGCATCGACCTCGTGCTCGTGGATGTGGATCGACGTCAGCACGTCGTCTTTCACCAGGCGCTCGCTGAGGATGATGGCGTCCTCGAAGTTGTAGCCCTCCCACGGCATCAGGGCCACGAGCAGGTTCTTGCCGAGGGCGAGCTCGCCGTGGTCGGTCGAAGGACCGTCGGCGATGATCGTGCCCTTGACGACCTTGTCGCCCTCCTTGACGAGGGCGCGGTGGTTGATGCACGTGTCCTGGTTGCTGCGGCGGAACTTGCTGAGCGGGTAGACCCGCTTGCCGCTGGCCTGGCCTTCGGCTGCCGTCTTGTACATCACCGTGATCGACGAACCGCTGACCTCGATGACCTCACCATCGCCGGTGGCCTGGATCAGGTCGGCGGCGTCGCGCGCCGCGCGGTCTTCGATGCCGGTACCGATGTACGGCGCCTCGGCGCGCACCAGCGGGACTGCCTGGCGCTGCATGTTGGCGCCCATCAGGGCGCGGTTGGCGTCGTCGTGCTCGAGGAACGGGATCAGTGCCGTGGCGACCGAGACGATCTGCTTCGGGCTGACGTCCATCAACTGCACTTCGATCGGCGGCACCGAAGCGATGTCGGTGGTGGCGCCGAAGAAGCTCTCGGCCTCCAGCATCTTGCGGAGGTCCTCGAGGCTGGCGGCCTGCGGGCTGCGGCGCACGAGCACGCGCTCGTCTTTGAAGGTGCCGTCGGCGTTGATCGGGGTGTTGGCCTGGGCGACGACGTAGTTCTCTTCTTCGTCGGCGGCCATGTAGCGGATCTCACCCGACACCTTGCCGTTCTTGACGACGCGGTACGGCGTCTCGATGAAGCCGTAGGGGTTGACCCGGGCGAAGGTGCTGAGCGCACCGATCAGGCCGATGTTCGGGCCCTCCGGGGTCTCGATCGGGCACATGCGGCCGTAGTGGCTGAAGTGCACGTCGCGGACTTCGAAGCCGGCACGCTCGCGGCTGAGGCCGCCAGGGCCGAGTGCCGACAGACGACGGCGGTGGGTCAGGCCCGACAGCGGGTTGACCTGGTCCATGAACTGCGACAGCTGCGAGGTTCCGAAGAACTCCTTGATCGCGGCCACGACCGGGCGGATGTTGACCAGCGTCGTCGGGGTGATGGCCTCGACGTCCTGGGTCGTCATGCGCTCGCGGACGACGCGCTCCATGCGGCTGAGGCCGATGCGGACCTGGTTCTGGATCAGCTCGCCCACGCTGCGGATGCGGCGGTTGGCGAAGTGGTCCTGGTCGTCGAGGCGGTATCCGGGCTCCTGCTTCACGAGGTGGAGCATGTAGCTGACCGCGGCGACGATCTCGTTGGGACGCAACACGTCGGTGTCGTCGGGGTCGCTGTTCATGCTGCGCTTGGTGGGGTCGTCGCCTTCGCTGCGGAAGTAGGCGCCGAGCTCGCGTGTGCCCTTGCCGAACAGCTCGTCGAGCTTGGCGACTTCTCCGCCGAGCTTGCGGTCGAGCTTGTAGCGGCCGACGCGGCTGAGGTCGTAGCGACGGTTCTCGAAGAACGCGTTGCGGAAGTAGGCGCGTGCCGACTCGACGGTCGGCGGCTCGCCCGGGCGGGCCCGCTTGTAGATCTCGACCAACGCCTCGTTCTGCGTCGGTGCGACGTGCTTCTCCTTCTCCCACTGACCCTCGAGGAAGTCGAACTGGGCGACGAAGCGCTCGAGGAAGCCGGGAGCGTGCTCTTCGTCGTAGCCGCAGGCGCGGAGCAGGGTGAAGATGCCCATGCGACGCTTGCGAGCGACGCGGGTGCCGGCGGTGACGTCCTTGCCGGGCTTGTGCTCGACGTCGAACTCCAGCCATTCGCCGCGGTACGGGTGAACCGTGCCCTTGACGAGCTGGTGCTTGCTGAGGTTGCGCAGACGGAAGCGCTCACCCGGCTCGAAGATCACGCCGGGGCTGCGCACGAGCTGCGACACGACGACGCGCTCGGTGCCGTTGATGATGAACGTGCCCTTCTCGGTCATCATCGGGAAGTCGCCCATGAACACGGTCTGCTCTTTGATCTCACCCGTGTTGCGGTTCATGAACCGGGCGCGCACGAAGATCGGCGCGCTGTAGGTCATGTCCTTTTCCTTGCACTCGTCGACGGAGAACTTCGGCGGTGGCCGCAGGTCCTCGTCGTCGGGCTCGAACTCCAGTTCGAGCTGCAGGGCCTCGCTGAAGTCCTTGATCGGTGAGATGTCGCGGAACGTCTCGGCCAGGCCCTCGTTCAAGAACCATTCGAAACTCTCCCGTTGGACCGCGATCAGATCGGGCAACTCCAGCGGCTCAGACAGGTTGGCGAACGAGTAACGCTCGCGGGACGTGGATCGAGAGGCCACAATTACTCCTTGGCAGCAGGCGGTGAGACGGCGAACAGCAGAACTGGGGCGCGCAAGGTCAAGTGGGCATAGCGATAGCAAGAGACGAGACGCACGGCAACGTTCGATACTATCCGCGGGACAACGCAACGTCAACCGCAGCTGGCACTTCTGCCAGACGGGATTTCGTGAGGGCGAACGGTAAGCCCGAAACCCGCCCATGTCAAGGATTTCAGACGAAACCGCAGGTCACGGAGGCGTCGCAGTCACTAGACTGGCCCGCACATCGGCGACAAGGATGACTCGACTTGGAGGGATCGTACCGGTGACCATTGCTCAGCACACACGAACAGAGCGCGTCCACCGTCGAAGCAGGGCGCCGATTCCCGACCGAGTTCCGGTGGGGATCGGCCACCTCGTCGTACCAGATCGAGGGAGCCGTCGACGTCGACGGCCGCGGGGAGAGCATCTGGGACCGCTTCTGCGCCAAGCCCGGCACGATCACGGATGGCTCCAGCGGCGCCGACGCCTGCGATCACTACCACCTCGCCGACGACGACGTCGCCCTGATGCAGCGCCTCAACTTGAACGCCTACCGCTTCTCGATCGCCTGGCCGCGGGTGCTCCCCCACGGGACGGGAGCCGTCAACGAACGTGGGCTCGACTTCTACGACCGGCTGGTCGACTCGCTGCTCGCGGCCGGCATCGAGCCCTTCCCCACCTTGTACCACTGGGATCTGCCGCAGGTCCTCGAAGACGCCGGCGGCTGGCCGGTGCGAGCCACGTCCGAAGCGTTCGCCGACTACGCGGATGTCGTCGTGTCGCGCCTCGGCGACCGGGTCACCAACTGGATGACGCTGAACGAGCCGTTCGTCAGTGCCAACCATGGGTACCTCACCGGCGAGCACGCCCCCGGCCGCACCTGCCTGGACGACTCCTTGGCCGCCAGCCATCACTTGCTGCTCGGCCACGGCATGGCGATGGAGCGGATCCGCGCCGCAGCACCGGGCGCCAACGTCGGCATCGTGTTGAACTTCACGCCGGTCACGCCGATCGGCGTCTCACCAGCAGCGGTCGACCGACAGCAGTTGGTCAACGATCTCGAGAATCGGTGGTACGTCGACCCGATCGGCGGGCTCGGCTACCCGCAGTACACGGTCGACCGCCTGGGCTGGGCGCAGGCCGAGATCCACGACGGCGACATGGAACTGATCGCCCGCCCGATCGACGTGCTGGGCATCAACTTCTACACCCGCCAGATGATCGGTGCCTTGGACGGCGAACGCGAGGGTCGTGGGGCACTGACCGCGATGGGGTGGGAGGTCCACCCGCCGGCCCTCGGCGATCTGTTGCGCGGGCTGCACGGTGCCCACGGCTTCCCGAGATACCTCATCACCGAGAACGGCGCGGCAATGCCCGACGGCCTGGTGATCGATGGCCGCGTGATCGACGACGACCGCCTCGAGTACCTCGCCGCCCACCTCGCCCAGGTGCATCAGGCGATGGAAGACGGTGTGCCCGTCGAGGGCTATTTCGCCTGGTCACTGCTCGACAACTTCGAGTGGGCCCACGGGTATGGGCCGAAGTTCGGCCTCGTCGCAGTCGACCGGGCCACCCAGCACCGCACCCCGAAGAAGAGTGCGCTGTGGTTCGCCGAGGTCGCCAGGTCTGGAGAGATCCAACCCGGGTCCTGACGTCCACCCCTCCCGAATCGTCAGTGACGTTTCGACGCTCAGGTCCGAACGGATCGGGGTCGTCGTCAGCCCTCACCGAGGCTGGTCATGCCGGCGATGCTCTCGCGGCGACCCGGAAGGGTCCCGATACCGCGGCGCATGTGGCGCAGTTCACGGGTCTGCTGGAAGCCGAGCCGTTGCAGGGTGGCGATGTGGCCGCTCTCGGGCGGGACGTTGATGCGCGGCGGGTGGCTCCAGTCGAGGCGCTGGGCAGCGATGACGAGACTCGTCAATGCCTCCGACGTATCGGCGACCACTGGGGCCAAGGTGGAGTCTTGGGCAACGAGGTAGCCGGCGACCTTGCCGCGGCGCCGCAACACAATGGCCCGGCCGGGGTGCTGAGCGACCACCTTCGCCAGCAGTTCGCGACGACAAGCACCGAATCGAGGGGTATCGAACCGCACGACCTCGTCGAGTTCGTGTTCGGTCAACAGCGAGCATTCGTCGGTGTCGGCGGGAGTCGAGTCAGTGCCGACGAATCCCATCACCTTGGTCGATCCGTGGTCCGCAAAGCCGATGCGCTCGTAGACGGGGCCACCTTTCGACGAGGCGTCGAGCACCGCGGCGCAGCCATGGCCGGCCAGCACGGTGGCAATGTGCTCGGTGATCGCCGTCCCGATTCCGCGCCGCTCGAATCCGGGGTCGGTGGCAACCAGGCCGATCCAGCCGAACCCAGCGTCGGGGTAGGCCACGCAACATCCGGTGCCGATGACCGCCCCGTCGGCCTCGACGACCACGAGCCCATCGGGCTGCACAGCGGCGAAGCGATCGATCGCGGCACGGAACGATGATGCCCCATACGCGTGCTGCATGACCTCGTCCATCGCAGCGAGGATCGCCGGCTCGGCCACGGGGTCGACACGTCGTGGCGTCACAGCGCGACACCATAGTGAAGTGCCTCGCCCACCCCCGCTCACGCGGAACGGCCCGGGGCATCACCCCGGGCCGTTCGAACGCAGATGCGACGTGAGCCGCAGCGGGTTACTTGACTTCGACGACCGCGCCGGCTTCGGTGAGCTTGGCCTTGGCAGCCTCTGCGGCTTCCTTGGTGGCCTTCTCGAGGACAGGCTTGGGGGCCGCGTCGACGAGGTCCTTGGCTTCCTTCAGGCCCAGGCTGGTCAGCTCGCGCACGACCTTGATGACCTGGATCTTCTGGGCACCGGCTTCCTTGAGGATGACGTCGAACTCGTCCTTCTCCTCCTCGGCTGGTGCTGCAGCGGCGCCGCCTCCGCCGGCGGTCGCAACGGCGACCGGGGCGGCGGCGGTGACGCCGAACTTCTCTTCGAACGCATCGAGCAGTTCCTTGAGCTCGATGACGGTCATACCGGAAATGGCGTCGAGGACATCGTCCTTGCTGAGTGTTGCCATGATGATTTCTCCTTACGAATGTGTGTGATGACGAATGGTGGGTTGATGGTCAGGCTGCTTCCGCAGCCTCTTTCTGATCGATGAGGGCCTTGAGGCCGTGTGCGAAGTTGCGTGGCAGCGCCTGCAGCAGGCCGGCGGTCTTCACCAGCGGGGCCTGGAAGGCTCCGGCCAGCATCGACAGCAACACGTCACGGCTCGGCAGGTCGGCGAGGGCCTCGATGTCTTTGGACGAGATCGACTTGCCGCCGATCGTTCCACCCTTGATGATCAGGAACGGATTGGCCTTGGCTGCGTCCTTCAACGCCTTCGCCACGCCCGCGGCATCGCCGCTGACGAACGTGATGGCGCTCGGGCCGATCAGCAGTTCGGCGAGTCCGTCGATGCCTGCCTTCTCGGCGCCGAAGCGGGCCAACGTGTTCTTGTACACCTTGTACTCGCCACCGCTGTTGCGCAGTTGACGACGCAACGTCGCCAGCTGGCCGACGCTCATGCCGCGGTATTCGGTGATGATCGCCGCGTCAGCTGCAGTGAGCTTGGCGGAGACCTCGTCGACCACGGCGACTTTCTCTGCACGGGGGTTCTCAGTTGTCATGTACACCTCCTCTCGCTTCTACTCGGGTGCTCGCTTTGCAGCGAACACCGCGAGGAGCGAAGGGCAGGAGTGCCAGACGATCGGATCACGAGTTCACCTCGGCTGGTGGGGCGAACCCATTATCCCGTGAAGGACCAGCGGTCTGTGGCGAGCGATTGCTTTGAACTGTGCGGCAAAGACTACCGGCGGATTCCGCCGGTACGTCACGCCCGGAAGTCGGGGTGGCCGACTTCGGGCCGCAGACGGTTGGTGTCGACCTTGATGCCGGGACCCATGGTCGACGACACCGAGATCTTCTTGAGATAGCGACCCTTGGCCGAGGCCGGCTTGGCACGCTGCAACTCGTCGAGGACGGCGCGGAAGTTTCGCTCGAGGGCGGCCGGCTCGAAGCTCGACTTGCCGATCGTGACGTGCACGTTGCCGTAGCGGTCGGTGCGGTACTCGACCTTGCCGCCCTTGAACTCGGCGACAGCCCGGCCGACGTCTTGGGTGACGGTGCCGGTCTTCGGGTTCGGCATCAGACCACGAGGGCCGAGCACGCGCCCGAGGCGACCGACCAGCGGCATCATGTCGGGCGTGGCGATGGCCAGATCGAAGTCCATGTTGCCCTTCTGGATCGCCTCGGCCAGGTCGTCGGCACCGACGATGTCGGCGCCGGCGTCACGGGCTTCCTGTGCGGCTTCGCCCGAGGCGAACACGGCGACCCGGATGGTCTTGCCGGTGCCCTCCGGGAGGGCCACGGTGCCACGGACCATCTGATCGGCCTTGCGTGGGTCGACGCCGAGGCGGATCGCAACATCGACTCCCTCGTCGAACGTCGCCTTGGCCAGGCTCTTGGCCAGCGTCACGGCCTCGGTCGGCGTGAACAGCTGGTCCCGGTCAAAGGCCTTGACGGAATCTGCGAACTTCTTTCCTGACATTGTCTGTCTCCCTCGGTGATAGCGCCGCCGGGCGAGGTCGTCCCGGTCGAGCGGTTGGTGTGGTTAGGAAACCTTGAGGCCCATCGAACGGGCGGTGCCGCGGATCTGCTGCTTGGCAGCTTCCAGGTCGTAGGCATTGAGGTCTTGCATCTTGATCTTGGCGACCTCTTCGATGTCGGCCTCGGTGACGGTGCCGACGATCGTCTTGCCCGGCTCGGTCGAGCCCTTGGCCAAGCCGGCCTTCTGGCGCAGCAGCACCGGCGCCGGCGGCGTCTTCAAGATGAAGGTGAACGTGCGGTCTTCGAAGATGGTGATCTCGACCGGGATGATCGTGCCGACCTGGGACTCGGTGGCCGCGTTGTACTGCTTGACGAAGTCCATGATGCCCACACCGTGCGGCCCGAGCGCCGTACCGACGGGCGGGGCCGGGGTGGCCTTGCCCGCGGGGATCTGGATCTTGACGATCGCGCTGACCTTCTTCTTTGCCATGACTGATTTTCCTGCCTAATTCTTGGGTGTGATTCGAGCGTGTGCTGCGGGTTACAGCTTGGAGACCTGGCTGAAATCCATCTCCACCAAGGTCTCGCGACCGAAGATGTTGACGAGGACCTTGAGCTTCATGTGGTCTGCGTTGATCTCTGCGATCGTGCCGGCGAAGTCGGCGAACGGGCCTTCCTTCACACGTACGCTCTCGCCGACCTCGTAGTCGAGCTTGGGCTTCTTGCGGTTCGGCAGACCGCCCGTGCCGTCACCCTTGGCGGCCAGGAACGTCTGCACCTCGCGGCGCGACAGCGGCGTGGGCTTCTGGCCCTGCTTGTTCTGGCCGACGAAGCCGGTGACACCGGGCGTGTTGCGAATGCAGTACCAGCTGTTGTCGTCCATGATGCAACGAACCAGCAGATAGCCCGGGAAGACCTTCTTCTGCACGGTCTGCTTCCGACCGTTCTTGAACTCGTCGACTTCCTCCATCGGGATGACGACTTCGAAGATCTTGTCCTCCATGTTCATGCTCTGGATACGAGCATGCAGGTTGGCGGTGACCTTCTTCTCGTATCCCGACTGGGTGTGCACGACGTACCAGGCGCCCGGCCGGGTCCACGGGTCGTCGATGATCTCTTCTTCGACGGCGGTGTCGTCGCCGGCCTCGCCGTCGGGATGGTCGGCGTCAGCCTCGGCCGACAGATCGAACGAGGCATCGACGGTGTCGTCGGTGTCTTCGGTCTCCGTGGTCTCAACCACCGCCGTCGGCGCGTCGGCAGGGTCTTCGATGGCACGCTCCTCGAGAGGAGTGGCTTCTGGATCAGTTTGGGTGAGCAGGTCGTCGTTCATGATCAGTTGTCGTACAGCCAGCCCGACAGCACGCCGAAGAGCGAGTCGAGGCCGAAGATGAACATGGTGTAGATGATGACCGTGGTGAGCACGATCAGCGAGAAACGGCGAACCTCTGGCCACTTGGGCCAGGCGACTTTGCGCATTTCATCGCGAACTTCACGGAGGTACTGGGCCGGGGTGGTGCGTTCCTTGCGACGGACCTGCGGCGCCGGGGCGCGAGCCGGCCTGCCCTGGTCGTCAAGCGCGCCCATCTTCTTCAGCGAACGCTTTTGCTCTCGGTTGAGGTCATCCAATGACATTGATTGCTCCCATAGGGATGTGGGCAGGGCAGGAGGGACTCGAACCCCCGACCGTCGGTTTTGGAGACCGATGCTCTACCAACTGAGCTACTGCCCTCGGAAGGGCGACTGGTAACGCTACCAGCCACCCCACGAGGTTCGACCCGCGGCCAGCGGGTTAACGGGTCTCTTTGTGTGTCGTGTGCCGACGATCGTTGGAGCAGTACTTCTTCATCTCCAAGCGCTCACGATCGTTGACCTTGGACTTCATCGTGATGTAGTTGCGCCGCTTGCACTCGGTGCACTCGAGGGTGATCTTCACCCTCTTGTCGTTTCTGGCCATTGGGCCGGCTCCTTGTTCTGATCGCTATCTGCGAAATTGCTCGATGATTCGGTTACTTGGTGATCTTGGTGACGCGGCCGGCGCCGACGGTACGGCCACCCTCACGGATCGCGAACCGGAGTCCCTCATCCATCGCGATCGGCTTACCCAACTCCACCGTGATCGCCACATTGTCACCCGGCATCACCATCTCCGTACCCTCCGGCAACTGAATCGTCCCCGTCACATCCGTCGTCCGAAAAAAGAACTGCGGACGATAATTGTTGAAGAACGGCTTATGACGCCCACCCTCCGACGCCGACAACACATACACCTGACCCTCAAAATTCGTGTGCGGCGTAATGCTGCCCGGCTTGCAGAGAACTTGCCCACGCTCCACATCCTCCTTCTTCGTCCCCCGCAACAAGTGCACCAATGTTGTCACCCGCCTGACCCTGATCCAAGATCTTGCGGAACATCTCCACACCCGTACACACCGTCTTTTGAGTCGTCTTCAACCCAACGATCTCCAAATCGTCACCCGTGTGCACCTTGCCCTGCTCCACCTTGCCCGTCACCACCGTCCCACGACCCGTAATCGTGAACACATCCTCAATCGGCATCAAGAACGGCTTATCCAACTCACGCACCGGCTCCGGAATCGACGCATCACACGCATCCATCAACGCCATGATCTGGTCCTGCCACTTCTCATCCCCCTCCAGACGCCTTCAGAGCAGACACACGAACCACCGGAGCATCATCACCCGGGAACTCATACTCATTCAACAACTCACGAACCTCGAGCTCCACCAACTCGAGCAACTCCTCATCATCCACCGCGTCCGACTTGTTCAACGCCACCACGATGTACGGCACCCCCACCTGACGAGCCAACAACACATGCTCACGCGTCTGCGGCATCGGACCATCCGTCGCCGCAACCACCAAAATCGCCCCATCCACCTGCGCAGCACCCGTAATCATGTTCTTGATGTAATCCGCATGACCCGGCATATCCACATGCGCATAATGACGATTCGCCGTCTCATACTCGATATGCGCAATCGAGATCGTAATCCCACGCGCCTTCTCCTCCGGCGCCTTATCAATCTGATCAAACGGCGTGTACTGCGCCAACCCCTTCCCCGCCAACGTCTTCGAAATCGCCGCAGTCAACGTCGTCTTCCCATGGTCAATATGACCCATCGTCCCAATATTCACATGCGGCTTCGTCCGCTCGAATTTTGCCTTGCTCATGGGAGACCCTCTCCTGTGGTGTCTTGATTCCAGTGATACTTGTGTTATTGATGTTCGTTGTTTGTAGCGGCGATCGGTCTCGAACCGATGACCTTCCGATTATGAGCCGGATGCTCTGACCAACTGAGCTACGCCGCCAGGGCTTTGCCGAACCGGTACCGCCTGCCCGAGGGCAGCCGGACCGTCTGGTCGAGCCCTCTGTGGGAATCGAACCCACGACCTACGCCTTACCATGGCGTTGCTCTACCGACTGAGCTAAAAGGGCGATCGCTGACGCGCGGGTTCTACCGCAAGCCAGCCGAGAAGCATAGCGCCCCCTGCGGGGCATCTACCACGGGATTCTCCTGCTTTCGGCACTACGCTCGGCCGCCGTGAGCGAGGGCCGGATCCAATCGATCAGCCTGCGATTGGCGTCGTCGGGGGATGCGGAGCAGATCCGCCAGATCTACAACTACGAGGTCTCCAACACCACGGCGACGTTCGATCTCGTGCCGAGGTCACTCGAGGATCAGCAACAGTGGCTCGCCGACCGCAACGGGGCCTTCGCGGCGATCGTGGCGATCGACCCGGCAGACCGGCACGGCGACGTGGTCGGCTTCGGCTCGCTGTCGCCGTACAAGGAGCGGGCCGCCTACCGCACCAGCGTCGAGGACTCGGTCTACGTGCGCCGAGACCGCAACGGCCAAGGCATCGGCAAGTTGATCGTCACCGAACTGCTGCGAGTCGGATCGGTCTCGGGGTTCCACGCCGTCTTTGCCCGCATCTCGGCGGCCAGCGCCGCGTCGATCGCCCTGCACAGATCGTGCGGCTTCGAGTTGGTGGGGATCGAGCGCGAGGTCGGCCGCAAGTTCAACAAGTGGCTCGACGTCGCCCTCATGCAAGCCCTCCTCTGACCCTGGTCGGGCGCGTTATCGGAAGGCTCGGTACTCACAGCGCACCCAACCCGGTGACGCGGGTTCGATTCGGGTACCGGCAGTACCGATCTCGCGCCCGACCGCGGGGCAGCCGGGCTACGGGGTGAGGCCGAGGGACTCGGCCTCGGCCGCCAGTGCCAGCCAGGACTCCTCGGCGGACGCGAGATCAGCCTCGGCAGCAGCGAGTTGTTCGCCCAGCGTGGCCAGTTCCCAGTGGGCATTGGTTCCGGCCATGGCCTGCGCCACCTTGTCTCGGGCAGCGGTCGCCGTGGCGACCCTGCGCTCGGCCTGACCGAGGTCACGGCGCACGGTCGACGGGCTACGGCCCGATGTCGGCTTCGGCCGCGCCGGCGCCGGCGCGCGCGCTGTCATCTGCGGCATCGGTGCAGCGTCGGCGGCCTCGCGCTGCACCAACCAGGCGGCGACACCCCCACGGATCCACCGCACGCCACCCTTGCCGTCGAGGGCCAACAGCTCGTCGGTGACCCGATCGAGGAAGGCGCGGTCGTGGCTGACCGTCACGACGATCCCCGGCCAGTCGTCGAGGAAGTCTTCCATCGCCCGCAGCGTGTCGAGGTCGAGGTCGTTGGTGGGTTCGTCGAGCAGCAGCACGTTCGGTTGCGGGACGAGTGTGAGCAGCAGTTGCAGGCGGCGGCGCTCACCGCCGCTCAACGTGCCGATCGGGGCGAACTGCGCATCGCCGTCGAACCAGAACCGGCGCATCAGCGCCACGTCGGCCAGCGACGGCTCACCCTTGTCGCCGGCGATGGCTTCGCGCACCCGCTGCGTCAGGTCGAGGTCGCGTCCGAGCTGGTCGTAGTAACCGATCTGCACCGTGGCGCCGCGGTCGACGCTGCCGTGGGTCGGGGTGAGGCGTCCGGCGATGAGGTCGAGGAGCGTCGACTTGCCGGCGCCGTTGGCGCCGACGACCCCAACCCGGTCGCCGGGTTCGAAGACCAACGTGCACGGGTCGATCACGGCGGTGCCGTCGGGCCAGGCGAACGCCACGTCGGTGAGCTCGATCCCCTTCGACCCCAACCGCTTCGACCCCATCGACAGGCCGAGTTCTCCGTCGCGTGCCGCGGCCTGCGCCCGACCTTCGACCAACGCGGTCGCGGTGG
Source organism: Ilumatobacteraceae bacterium (assembly GCA_963805445.1). GTDB lineage: Bacteria > Actinomycetota > Acidimicrobiia > Acidimicrobiales > Ilumatobacteraceae > JAENVT01. The sequence continues at coordinate 328,072 of CAWDUI010000047.1, forward strand.
CGATGCGGGCCTTCGGCTTCGAGGTTCGTGCAGGGGCGCCGCGCCGCAGCCATGCCAGCTCACGCGTGGCCAGGTTCTTGCGCACCTGTTCGGCCACTTCGGCGCGCTCCTCGCGCTCGGCGCGACCGGCCAGATACGCCGCATAGCCCGACCCCGCATTCCATCCGGTTGGTACGTGGAGGTAGGCGGTGCCACGGTCGAGCTCGAGCACCTTGGTCGTGACCTTGTCGAGCACGTGCCGGTCGTGGGTGACCAGCACCAATCCGCCGCGGTACGCCGCCAGCCACTCCTCCAGGAACTGGATGGCGTCGAGGTCGAGGTGGTTGGTCGGCTCGTCGAGGATCAGCACTTCGTACTCGCCGACCAGCAGGCGCGCCAGCGCGGCCCGCTTGGCCTGGCCGCCCGACAACTCCGTCGTCGGCGCATCGAGCAAGGGTGTCATTCCCAGGCGGTCGAGCATCGCCTCGCCCTGCCATTCCCCACCGACCGCGTCGCGCACGCTCCCCGCGGGCAACGCCGGGTTCTGCAGCAAGAAGCCCACCCGGGCGCCGCGTCCCCATCGAACCTCGCCTGTCTCGGGCCGGAGCTCGCCGGCCAACATCCGCAGCAGTGTGCTCTTGCCAGACCCGTTCAGTCCGACGACGCCGAGCCGATCGCCGTCGCTGATCGTCACCGAGACGTCGGCGAACAGCGGTCGGTTCGGCCGGCTGGCGGCGAGTCGTTCGGCGTCGATGAGGATCATGGGAAGTGTGTGCTCGAGAAAAGTGCAATCGCCAGGCCCCGGTGGGGACCTGGCGATTCAGGTGGTGGGCCGGGAAGGATTCGAACCTCCGTAGGACTATGCCAGTTGATTTACAGTCAACCCCCTTTGGCCACTCGGGTACCGACCCATCTGCGGGAATCGAGGCTAGCGGCCCAACTAGTCTGACGACATGCCCAGCTTTGATGTTGTCTCCGAGGTCGACCGGCAAGAGTTGCGGAACGCGATCGATCAGGCCCAGCGCGAAATCGCCACACGGTACGACTTCAAGAACACCGACTCGTCGATCGATCAGAACGAGCTCATCCTCACCCTTCGCACCCAGAGCGAGGATCGCTTGACAGCACTGCGGACCGTCATCGAAGAGAAGCTGGTGAAGCGGGGCGTGTCATTGAAAGGCCTCGACTACGGCAAGATCGAAGAAGCGACGCACAACAGCGTGCGTCAGGTCCTGACCATCGCCGTCGGCATCTCGTCCGACAAGGCCCGCGAGATCAACCGGATGATCAAGGAGAAGGGGCCCAAGGGGGTCAGCAGCCAGACGCAGGGCGACACCGTGCGGGTCACCGGCAAGAAGCGCGACGATCTCCAGAGCATCATCACCACGCTGAAGGGCGCCGATCTCGGCATCCCCCTGCAGTTCCAGAACTTCCGCGACTAGGGCGTCGGCGTCGTGGCGGCTTCGGGTGCAGCGGCCACGCAACCGGCGGCCAGGTCGAGGTTCGCAGCGACGTACGCAGGCTGCCAGTCGACGGCCAGCACCGGCGCATCGTCGGCTGGTGAGGTCAACACGACCCCCCGCTGACGGACGGCAGTGACCAGGCATGCCGGGTCGACCGTGGCACCGCCGGCCGCGCTGACGGCGGCCTGGACGAGCGCACGCTCGACCGCGGCACCGCCGAGAATGACAGGGACCTTTGGCGCGGCCTGGGCCGCTATGGCGGCGCCGGGGTCGCAAGCACGAATGGCGACGAGATTGCCCTCGACCGGCACGACGGTCGTGGTGGATTCCGCCGGCGCGGCGGCCGCCCAACCCTCGAACGCAGCGAGCAACAACGCTGCGCCGTCGGCGTCGTTGGCGGCGACCTTGGCATCGACACACTGATTGGCCGAGCCGGTCGACGTGAGGATCGAATCGCCGGTCCAGTGTGTTATTGCCGACCATGCTTGACCGTCGTCGATCCGGCTGGCCAGCACGTAGTACCAGAACATGATCCCCTGCGTCCCTGGTGGCGAGGCAATCGTCGCGGCCGGGCGACCGACATCGAGGAGGGAGTCATCGCTGGGCGTCGCCTTCTCGAGCGCGGCGATCCCGGCCGAGTCGCCGGCCATCGAGACGATGATCGGCCGAATTGCCGCACCGGCTCGACCGGCGAGAGTCGCCGCATACTGCGATGGGGCGACCGTGTTGCCGTGACCCTGCACGAAGTCCAACAGCTCCTGGGCCAACAGTTCGGGGCTGTCGGTTGCTGCCAACGAGTTGGCCACGGCCAACGCATCGCCATCGATGGTCGCTCGAATCGCCAGTGCGGCAGCCGGGGTCGCTGTCGCCACTCGGGCGCCCCAATCGACTTGCTGGTCGAGCAGCGCCATCGTCATGGCGCGCTGCATGGCAAATCGATACAGGTGCGCGTGGGCCTGAAGGTCGTTGCTGACGTAGATGGTCTTGGTGGTCGGGTCGTAGAACGCCGGACTGTCGTTCAGTGCCTGGAGCCCGATCGCCTCGAAGTCGAGGTCGCCGTTCAGGATTCCGAGTGCACGCCACGTCGGCGCACGATCGGTGCCGCTGCCGATCGCTGATTCGGCGAGGCGCCTGGCGTAATCGGCCACCGGCAGCGGGGTGACGTCGACGGCTTGTTCGAACTCCAGACCGCGTGCCGTTGCGACGGCGTCGGCCAGCGGCTTCAATTCGGCAGACCACGCCGGTGGGTGCAGCAGGTACTTCTTGGCGGCGAACGCGCCGCCCGCCAGGAGACCGAACAGGAGCACCAGCGTGACGAAGCTGCGGAACAGATGCCGCTTCGGCTTTCTCTTGCTCTTCTTCCGGACATTGGCCGGGGCGGCAACGGCAGCGACCATCGTCGTCGCCGGCCGTGGCGGGGCGACGTAGAACGATTCGGCAAGTACCGGCGCGTACACGCTCGGCACATACGTCACGACCGGCCCGGACGGCGTGATCGGGGGGAGTTCGATCGGTGAGTCGTCGTCGATCAGATCGGGAACCGAAGCAAGCCGATTGACGACCGGCTCGACGACGGGCTCGACGACCGGAGGAGCCTCGACAACGGCCTCGACGACATTCGGCTCGAGGATCTCAGCAACGTCTTCGATCTCTATCGATCTCGACTTCGACCTCGTCCGGCGTCGTCGGCTCTCTTCGACGACGACCAGTGCGTTGGCGCTTTCATCGACCGCCGGTTCGACGGCGACATCATCGTCGGCAACGACCGCCACGACCGGCTCGGGCACGGCGGGCGGGCGGCTCGAACGGCGCGGCCGATCGTGCTGGCGGCGGAGGAGGGACCCGACGCGGCGGCGGCAACGGGACGAGTGTTGCCGCACTCGGCGCGGACGACGCCGGCCGGTCGGGTACAACGTGCTCCCAGGTCAACTTGCGTATCGCCGGGCTGTCGAGGTTGGGAAGCGGCTCGTCGTCGTCTGCGACGGCCAACTTGGCACGAAGATCGAGACGGAAGTCCTTGGGCGTGAACACGGGCTCAGCAGCTTGCACGTCCGGCTCATCCGCCGAACGCGTCACCACAGCACCCGGCTGGCCCGCCAATTCCTCGTCCGTCACCTACCGTCTATCGGCAGGTGGCCGCACAGCCTTAACAGCCAAAACAGCGACAGTGAGGCTCAGTCGTCGGGTGCGGTTTCGGCGGCGCGTCGTTGCAGCTCGCCGACGATCGAGGCGTCGGCCAAGGTCGTTGTGTCGCCCAGGTTGCGGCCCTCGGCGACGTCGCGGAGCAACCGGCGCATGATCTTGCCGCTCCGGGTCTTCGGGAGGTCGTTGGTGAAATAGATCGTCTTCGGCTTGGCGATGGCCCCGATCTCGGTCGCTACGTGGTTGCGTAGCTCGGCGATGTCGACATCGTGACCACCCCGCAACGTGACGTAGGCGATGATCGCCTGCCCGGTCGTGTCATCGAGCGCCCCGACGACAGCCGCCTCGGCCACGGCCGGGTGCGAGACCAGCGCCGACTCGACCTCGGTCGTGGAGATGCGGTGACCACTGACGTTCATCACGTCGTCGACACGGCCCAGCAACCACAGGTAGCCCTCTTCATCGAGCTTGCAGCCATCGCCGGCGAAGTACCGACCTTCGTAGCGGCTCCAGTAGGTGTCGAAGTAGCGCTGCGGGTCGCCCCAGATGCCGCGCAGCATTCCGGGCCACGGCTTCGTCAGTGTCAGGTAGCCGCCGCCCTGATCGACACGGTGACCCTCGTCATCGACCACCTCGGCATTGATGCCCGGCAGGGGGAAGGTGGCAGAGCCCGGTTTGGTCGTGGTGGCGCCCGGCAACGGGCTGATCATGATCCCACCGGTTTCGGTCTGCCACCACGTGTCGACCACGGGGCAGGCACCGCCGCCGATGTTCTCGCGGTACCACATCCACGCCTCGGGGTTGATCGGCTCGCCCACCGACCCGAGCACGCGCAGCGACGACAGGTCATGTTTCTGGGGCTCGGATGCACCCCATTTCATGAACGTTCGGATGGCTGTCGGCGCGGTGTAGAACTTGGTGACCTTGTACTTCTCGATGATCGACCACAGGCGGTCGTTGCCGGGGTAGTTCGGCACGCCTTCGTACATCACGCTGGTCGCACCGTTGGCCAACGGCCCGTACACGATGTAGCTGTGGCCGGTGACCCAGCCGACATCGGCAGTGCACCAGAACACGTCGGTCTCGGGATGCAGATCGAACACGAACTTGTGGGTGAAGGCGACCTGCGTGAGGTAGCCACCACTGGTGTGCATGATCCCCTTCGGCTTGCCCGTCGTGCCGCTGGTGTAGAGGAGGAACAGCAACTGCTCGGAATCCATCGGTTCCGCCGGGCAGACCGGATCGGCGGCGGCGATCAGATCGTGGTACCACAGGTCGCGGTCCGGCATCATCGTCACGTCGTTCCCGCCACGCCGCACGACGACGACGTGCTCGATCGTCGGGCTCGAGGCGATCGCCTCGTCGGCTGCCGGCTTCAGCGCGAACACCTCGCCGCGCCGGTAGCCGCCGTCGGCGGTGATCAACACCTTGGCTTCGGCGTCGTTGATGCGATCCGACAGCGATTGAGCACTGAAGCCACCGAACACCACGCTGTGCGGCGCGCCGATGCGAGCACACGCCAACATGGCGATCGCCGCTTCGGGAATCATCGGGAGGTAGATGTTGACGCGGTCACCGCGCTGCACACCGAGACCCTTCAATGCGTTGGCGAAGCGCTGCACCTCGTCGAGCAATGCGGCGTACGTCAAGACGCGGGCATCGCCCGGCTCACCCTCCCAGTAGAACGCCACCTTGTCGCCTCGGCCGGCCTCGACGTGCCGATCGAGGCAGTTGTAGCTGACATTGAGCTGACCGCCGACGAACCACTTGGCATAGGGCAGCTCCCATTCACAGATCGTCTGCCAGTCGGTGCTCCACGACAACAGATCGGCAGCCTGCCGTGCCCAGAAGCCCTGGTAGTCCTCGGCGGCGTCGTCGTACAGCGAGGTGTCCGCGACCAACGTCTGCCGCTTGAAGTCGGCGGATGGTGGGAACTTGCGGTTCTCCAACATCAGGTCGTCGATGGTGTTGTGGTTGTCGCTCATGTCGTAACCCCCACGGTCACGTTAGCGAAACCAGATCATCACCACCTTGCGCAGCAGTGACGTGCCGCCCGCCGTCCTACAGGGCGGGAACGTCACGGCTGACATCTGGTTACGCCGTCGTGGTGCGGCGACGCCGGCCGACCAACAACGCCGCAAGCGCCGACGGCCATCATGATCGAGGCGAGCGTCAAGGGCCCGACAGGCGAGTTCCCTCCGGTGCGAGGCAACTGTGGCTGCGTGGCGCCGGTACCCGGACCGGACGCCGGCGGCACAGGAGCTTCGCTGGCCACATTGCCGGGGGCGGTACCACGGGAACCGAAGCCGAGTCGGTGTTGTCGCTCGGATCGGGATCAGTGGCTCCCGATCCGACGGTCGCAGTGTTGGTGACCTGTGGGTTGACCGGCCCGACGACGTTGGTGTGCACGGTGATCGTGGCCGTTGCACCATTGGCGAGGGCTGGCGTCGTGCATTCCACCGTTTGCGCAGTGGTGGTGCACGACACGCCCACAGCAGTCACCGAGACAACGGTGAACGCAGACGGCAGCACGTCGGTGACGACCACGTCGGTCGCCGTGTCGGGACCGTGGTTGGCCACAACCAGCAACCAGTCGATCGTGCCCCCGATGACGGCCGGCGACGTGGTGACCGACTTGTCGATCGACAGGTCAGCCGTACGGACCACCGGCGTCGTTTCGGTGTCGATGGTCGTGACAGCGTGGGAAGGATCGATCGTCCCGACCGCCTGCGCCGTGTTGACCACGCTGTTACCGAGGTACGAGGCATCGAGGGTGACCGTGACGGTGATGGCCGGAGCCGAGGTACCAGGTTGCAGCGAGTCGCCGAAGGTACACACGATCGGGTCGGAGTCGTTGCAGGTCCACGGGGCCGGCGCGGTGACACTGACCAGACTGAGGGACGCCGGAAGGTCGTCGGTCACCGTCGTGTTCGGCTGGAACGACGACGGACCGTTGTTGGCCACCGTGATGTTGTAGTGGTACGTACCCCCCGGATGAACGCTGTCGACATCGTCGACCTTGTCGATCGTCAGGACCGCGTCGCGGATGACGTCTGTGGATTGCGCAGGCCACGTTGTTGCTCTCTTGATCGCACACGGGGACACAACCGTCGCCGACGCAGGCCGGATCACCCGGCGTATCGACGAATGCCATGTTGGTGTACGTGCCGCTGTCCGCATCGGGCCCGGCAAGCACGGTCACGGTGAGGATCACCGGCGGGTCGGCGACTTCCAGATCCGCTGAATCGATCGAGCACGTCAGCGTCTGACCGGCGGCGGTGCAGTTGTCGGGGAACGACACGAACTCGAGACCGGCCGGCAACTGATCAGTGACCATGACGTTGTCGGCCACCTCAGCATCGCGAGGCCCGAGGTTGTCGACGGTGATGGTGTAGTCGAATGGATCACCACCGGCAACCTTGACCTGACCGTCATCGGTCTTGGTGATCGCCAGATCGATCGGATCGTGCTCGTTGGTCAGGATGCAGGTGACGTGCTGGCCGAGGGCCAGTGTGACACCACCGGTGTTGACGTCGTACACCACCGGACCGTTGGCATCGGTGCAATCGATGCCCACCAGGCGGTAGCCCGCGACCGGCACCTCCGACACCGTGTGCGATCCCTTGTGCTCGTTCTGGGCCACGTTCTGCGGAACATCGGAGCCATCGATCTGGAGTTGGAAGGCGCTCGGAGGTGCTGTCTCGACACTGTCGGGGTTGACGTGCTTGATCACCGTCAACGTCGGCGCCTTGTCGGCGTTCGACACGGTGCACTTCACGTTCTGCCCGACGGCCAGATCGATTGCGCCGCCGTCACCGACGGTTGCGTCGTCGGCCAGGTCGACACAGGTGATTCCGGTCTGGTCGTAGTTGGGACGAGCCAGCTCGTCGATCGTGTGAGCACCCGGCGCCACCTCGTGGGCCACGTTCTGGCTGACACCGGCGCCATCGATGCGCAACTGGAAGTCGGGGCTCTGCAACGTGCCGCCCCACGCATTGGTCACGTCTTTGACGACCGTGATGGTGCTCACGGCACTGAACGTGTTGGTCAGCGTGCAAGTCGCGTTCTGGCCGTCGCCGAGGACCAACGGCTCGGCAAGTGGCGCATCGGTGTCGCTGTCGACGCACACCACGCTGGTCAGCTCGTAGTCGGGATCAGCAACCTCGGCGACCTCGATCGGAGTGTTGGAGAGCGTGTCAGTGGCAGTGTCTTGCGGCACTGGGTCGCCGGAAAGCGTCATCTGGAAGTCAGCGGCAACCTTGGGGCCACCGATGACCACCTTGTGCACCGTGACCGTCGGGGCGATGGGGCCGTTGCAACCCTGGCCGTCGTCGTCACCCTCGTCGTCGTGGCCGTCGTCGCTCTTGCCGTCGTCGTGGCTGTCGTCGTGCTTGCCGTCGTCGCTCTTGCCGTCGTCGCTCTTGCCGTCGTCGCTCTTGCCGTCGTCGTACTTGCCGTCGTGCGTGGCGTCGTCGTGTCTTGCCGTCGTCGCTGTTGCCGTCGTCGTCGTCGTCGTGCTTGCCGTCGTCGCTGCTTGCCGTCGTCGCTCTTGCCGTCGTCTGGCTGTCGTGGTGGCTGTGCTGATCTTGGTCGTCGCCGTCATCGTCGTGCTCGTGGCCGTCAGTGTTCTGGCACTCGTCGTCACCCTTGCCGTCGTCGTGCGTGCCGTCGTCGTGGCCGTCGTCGCCCTGACCGTCGTCGTGGCTGTCGTCCTTGCCGTCGTCGTGCTTGCCGTCGTCACTCTTGCCGTAGTTCGCCGTGCCCGTCGCACTCGCGCTCATCAGCCCCGGTGCGGCAACCACGATGCCGGCCACCAACAGCAGGAAGGTTCCTGCCAAGGCCGCGACCCGCGTCCGCCCGCTCCGTCGCTTTGCATTCGAACCGCCGTCTCGAATGACGTACCTCATGAATTGTCCTTCCAACCGGGCCCGATCAGTCGGATTGCCCGCCTCGCTCGGGGGCCAGAATAAGTGATCGCCACGTTCCGTGACGATGAGCCATTCGACTCACTCACAGTGAGTGCTAGTTACACTACTTTGTGTGGTTTCTCTCAAATCACGCACGCAGCGCGGTCGCGGTGGGCCGGTACGAGCCACGAAAGCGCCGAAAACCCGCCAAGGCCACGAGGATCGAGCAGCGCCTCGGCCTCGCCCGCCCGGCTGCGCATCGTCAACGCGGCAACATCGGGTCGGGCGGCCGCAGCGGTCCATGCACGGCGTCCCTCCTCGACGAGCTCGTCGATCCCCCATCGACGCAAGAAGTCGCCTTGTGATTCGTTGACGTGGGGTCCAGGCAGCTGATCGATACAAACCTGCGCCGTGATGTCTTGCTCGCCAGGGTCGCTGAGGTAGTGCTCGCCACGACCATGGCCACGATAGGTGCGCAGCCAAGCGCGCCACGGCTGACCAGCCAACTGTGTCGTCGTCGCGGTGCAGTAGTCGAAAACCAAGACACTGCCTTGACGAACGATTGCACTCATTTCGGTGACCAATACGGCAGCACGATCCTGCACGGGCAACCGCGAGCCGAGGGTGGCCGTCTCAGGCAACCAAACCCATGCGGGGTCCCCGGCAAGCGTGGTCTCGACACACCGCGAATCACTCCCGAGCGACACCATCGCCTCGCGCCAGGCGCCATCGAAGACGGCGAGCCGAAACGGAACGTTGTCGAGCAGTTCGTTGGCGATCACCACTCCGCTGGCGAGTGCGTGCCCGGGAGGCGCGGCCATCGAACACACTCCGGCGGGGTGCTGCTGCCGCTGCACCGCCGACACCTCCACTGCTACATAGCGATCCCGCCAGCGCGGCGCTGCGGCCAACACGGAGCGCGCGAGGGTGCCCGGCCCGGCCCCGATTTCGACGATCGTGAAGTCCGCCGGCTCACCCAGGCGACGCCACTCCGCATCGATCCATCGGGCCACGACGGCCCCGAACAAGGGCCCGACCTCCGGCGAGGTGATGAAGTCGCCGCGGCGGCCGGCCTGGCCGCCCGAGGTGTAGAAACCGTGATCGCCGTAGAGCGCGATGCGCATGAACTCGTCGAAAGGGATGGCACCACCGGCGGCGACGATCGCCGCCCGTACCTCGTCAGAGGCCGAATGCACCAGCAAGCTCGGTGATGCCGCCGTAGCCGGTGATCCCGGGCAACACGCCGAACACCAAGGTGGCAATGCCGGTGATCGCCAGTGCGGCCTTGATCGAGCCGGGAATCCGCACAGGTGTGACATCGCCGAGCGGGGCCGGCTTCATCCACATCTCGCGCATCACCGTGACGTAGTACGCGGTCGCGATCACCGCGTTGACGGCGCCGATCACCGCAATGCTGTAGCCCCACCCACTGCGGGCGGTGAGCACGGCGTTGAACGCCCCGAACTTGGCGTACCAGCCGCCGAGCGGCGGGATCCCGGCGAGAGAGGCGAGGAAAGCCGTCATCAGCACGGCCAGCCCCGGCGCATAGCCGAACAGGCCTCCGAAGCTGGCGATCTCGCCGCTGCGCGTCTTGCGGCTGACTGCGATGATCACCGCGAACGCACCGAGGTTGGTGGCCGCGTAGATGATGAGGTAGACGACGATCGCCCGCAACGATGCCTCTGCCGAACGGGTGGACCCGGCGACGACCAGCGGCATCAGGATGAAGCCACCCTGACTGATGCTCGAGTAGGCGAGCATGCGCACGATGTTGGTCTGTTTCAGCGCCAGCACGTTGCCGACGGTCATCGTCAGTGCCGACAGCACCCAGATGAACGGGCGATACACGTCGGTGGCGTGCGGGAACGCGAGGTACACCATCAGGATCAGCGCCACGAACCCGGCCGCCTTCGACGCCACGCTCAAGAACGCGGTCACGGGTGTGGGCGCGCCCTTCGTAGGTGTCGGGCGCCCAGGTGTGGAATGGCACCGCGCTGACCTTGAAGGCGAAGCCGACGATGACGAACACGATGCCCATCACTTCGATGCCCCCGAGCTTGCCCTTGCCGGTGATGAGCTCGCCGATCTTGGTGAGCTTGGTGCTGCCGGTGGCGCCGTACAGCAGGCTCATGCCGTAGAGCATCACCGCGCTGGCGAACACGCCGAGCAGGAAGTACTTCACGCCGGCCTCGTTGCTCTTGCGATCGCGCTTGCGCCACGCCGCCATCATGTAGGCGGGGATCGAGAGGAACTCGAGGGCGACGAACACGCTGATGAGGTCGCGGGCGGAGCTCATCATCACCATGCCCAAGATGCTGCTGAGCAGCATCACGTAGTACTCGCCCTGGTGGTAGCCACCCTCTTCGATCTCGTGCGTCGACAGCAGCACCACCACGTACCCGGTCATCAAGAACAGCGCCTTCAGCACCAGGCTGAAGTGGTCGACCACGTAGCGGTCGTCGAACATCGAGCGGACATCACTGCCGATGACCCCCAGCGTGACGACAGGCAGCAGGGCACCGAGCAGCACGAAACCCGACAAGGTCGCCAAGATCCACCGCTTGCTGTCCGCGATGAACAGATCGACCATCAGCACCAGGGCGATGCCGGCGCCGAGCACCAACTCGGGCGCGAGGGCGTGGTAGTCGACCTTCGGTGACACGAAGCCACCGGCGGCGAGCAGCGACGAGAGCATCCGCTTACTTCCTGAACACCGCGGTGAGCTGGTTGACAGCGGGATCCATGATCTTGAACATCAGCTGCGGATAGACGCCGAACACCACGATGGCGATCAGCAGCGGCGTCCAGGCGATCCATTCGAAGATGGTCACGTCGTGGATGTCGTCATGGTGTTCGTCGTTGGCGGCTGCGCCAGCGGCGTGAGCAGGCCCGCCGTGACCACTGAACTCCTTCGTCGGCTCGCCGAAGGCGGTGCGCTGATACAGCCACAGCAGGTAGCTGGCGGCCAGCACCGTGCCGACTGCGGCGACGACCATCAACGTGCGGAAGAGGGCGAGGCTGAGGCCTTGGGCCGGACTGTACGCGCTGAGGATTGCGGGGAACTCACCCCAGAACCCGGCGAGCCCGGGCAGGCCGAGCGACGCCATCGCACAGAATCCGAGGATCCAGCCGAGCCTCGGCATCTGCTTCAGCATGCCGCTGAGGCGGCTGATCTGCAGCGTGTGATAGCGCTCCTTCACCGACCCGGCGAGGAAGAACAACATGCCGGTGATGAGGCCGTGCGCCACCATGCCGAACAGCGCCGCGTTGATGCCGAGCGTGGTCAGCGTGGAGATACCGAGCATCACGAAACCCATGTGGGCGACCGACGAGAACGCGATCAGTCGTTTCATGTCGGTCTGCGCCAGGCAACCGAGCGCGCCGTAGATGATGCCGATCACGGCCAGCACGCCGATGATCGGTGCCCACTTCACCGCTGCTTGGGGCAGGAACGGCAAGGCGATGCGCACGAAGCCGTAGGTGCCGAGCTTCAGCAAGATGGCGGCGAGGATGACCGAGCCTTGCGTCGGCGCTTCAGTGTGGGCGTCGGGTAGCCAGGTGTGGAACGGGAACATCGGCACCTTCACGGCGAAGCCGATGAACATGCCGGCGAAGATCCAGATTGCGGTGTTCTTGGCGATGCCGCCACCGTTCTCGAGGAACCACTGGAACTTGAACGATGCCAACTCCGGCGTCGCACTGTTGTTCTTGGTGATGACGAACAAGGCGATGAACGACACGAGCATCAGCGCCGAACCGAACATGGTGTAGAGGAAGAACTTCAGCGACGCGTACTGGCGGTTCTCGCCACCCCACACACCGATCATGAAGTACATCGGCAGCAGAACCAGTTCGAAGAAGACGAAGAACAGGATCAGGTCCTGGGCGACGAACGTGCCGGCCATGCCGGTCTGCAGCACGAGCATGAGGATGAAGAAGGCCTTGGGATTCCCGGGCGAGGGAACGTGGTCCCACGAGTAGACCATCACCAGCAGCGTGATGACCATCGACAGCAGGTACAAGGGCAAGCTGATGCCATCGAGGCCGATGGTGTAGGTCGCCTTGATCGGCTTGATCCAACTGTTGGTCGTGAAGAACTGCTGCTTGGCGCTCTGCCCGTAGTCGAACTGCACCAAGGTGTAGATCCCGACGAGCAGGGTGCCCACCGCGGTCACGATGGCAGTGCCTTTGACCAAGGTCTCTTCCCGCTTCGGGATGAACAGCATCACCAGCACGCCGGCCAGCGGCAGGAACGTGCCGAGGCTCAGCAGCCATTGTTGGTTTTGGAGTACTTCCATGGGTTCCTCTAGCTGTTGACGAGTACGAGTACGAGCGCACCGACGGCCGCGCTGCCAAACAGCAGCGCTCCATACAGACTGACCTTGCCTGACTGCACCGGCTGCAGCGCACCGCCGGTGCCGCGTGCAACCGTGCCACTTCCGTTGACGACACCATCGACCAAGCGCTGGTCGATGTTCTTGTAGACCCAGTCGCCGGTCTTACGACCGCCGATGCCGACGGCGTTGACGATGCCGTCGATCACATGTTGGTTGATCCAGTAGGCCGCCGCGGCAATCGGGTGGGCGATGCCGTAGACGATGACCTTCTCGTACAGGTCGTCGAGGTAGTACTTGTTGACCAAGAAGCGATGACCGGCGCCCAGCACCGGGTTCCGTTGGGTCAGGCCCTTCAGCTTCGACGCCGCAGCGCCGTAGACCTGCTTGCACAGCGCCAGGCTGACGAGGAACCCGGCAAGGAGCAAGAGGATGGACGGCAGCGCCTTGACCCATTCGAACGCGGCCGGCTCGGGGATGCCGCCCTCACCGATCGGGAGACCGATCGACGATTCGATCCACCGCTCGAACATGTGGATCTTGAATGGCGCGGCGTTGATGTAGCCGGACACCACCGCCAGGAAGCCGAGGATCATCAGCGGCACGACGATGAGCCCCGGCGAGTCGGTCTTGGCGAACGACAGCGGCGCTGCGTGCACCGGTTCGGCCTCGTGTGCGTCGTGGCTGTCGTGGGCATCAGCGTGCGCCGGCTCGTGGCCGTGATCGCCGTGCACGAAGTGGGCCGCCGCACCGCGGGGCTCGCCGAAGAACGTGAGGTAGGTCGCCCGTGTCATGTACGCGGTGGTCATGAACACGCCGACCAGGCCGAGGATCATGAACACGGGGTAATGGAAGTGGCCCGCGGAATCGATGATCTCGTCCTTGGAGAAGAACCCACTGAACAACGGCACGCCGCACAGCGCCGCGCTGGCCAGGATCCAGGTGACGAAGGTGATCGGCATCTTGCGCGCCAGGCCACCCATGTCCTTCTTCATGTCGAAGCTGTGATGGCTGCCGGTGTGGGCGACCGAGCCGGCGCACAGGAACAAGCAGCACTTGAAGAAGGCGTGGGTGAAGATGTGGAAGACGGCGGGCACCCAAGCGCCGACGCCGAGGCCCAGCATCATGTAGCCGAGCTGGCTGACCGTCGAGTAGGCCAGGACCTTCTTGATGTCGTTCTGCACGAACGCCAGCGCGGCCGCGATCACCACGGTGATGCCGCCGATCACGGCGATCAGGTTGAAGTGCTGGCCGGCGACGTTGATCAGCAACCCGGCGTGGAACACCGGGTACAGGCGGGCAACCAGGAAGACGCCGGCCACGACCATGGTCGAGGAGTGCAGCAGCGAGCTGACCGGCGTGGGGCCGGCCATTGCATCGGGCAGCCAGGTGTGCAGCGGGAACTGGCCGCTCTTGCCGATGCAGGCGATGAACAGGGCCACCGCCGCCCACAGCAGCACGGTGTGGCTGGTCGCCGGATCGTTGGCCCACTCGTGCAGGCTGCTGAATGCTGAACGTGCCCGAGGCGCCGAACATGATCGCGGTTCCGACCATCAGGCCGATGTCGCCGACGCGCACGGTGAGGAACGCCTTGAGCGCAGCTTCGCTGTTGGCTCGCTCTTCCCACCAGTGCCCGATCAGCAAGAACGAGCAGAGACCCATGATCTCCCAGCCGAGGATCAGCTGCACCATGTTCTCGGCCAGGACCATCGTCAACATGCCGGCGCTGAACAAGGTGATCGCAGCGAAGAAATGCGTGTAGCGCCGATCGCCGCGCACGTACTCGAGCGAATAGATCTGCACCAACGTGGAGATGAACGTGACGAGCAGCAGCAACATCACTGCCAGGCCGTCGATGTGCTCGCCCAACCCGAAGCGCAACCCTCCGCTCTGCCACCACGTCCAGGTCTTGATCACCGGCTCGGCCTCGGCGACGCCACGGACGTGATGGATCCACTGGTAGGTCGTGCCGATGGCCAGCACCAGGCCGGCAACCATGCTGGCCACGCCGACTTCGGCGCCCGACCACGGGAACACCCGCTTGCCGTTGACCTCGAACTTGCCGAACAGGATGATCACGACGAAGGCGATGCCCGGGATCAACGGGATCAACCACGCGTGTTCGAGGAACCAGCCTGCGGATTCTGCAGCGAGCATTCGCTCAGCCCTTCATTTCCGAGAGCTCGTCGAGCGAGATGCTCTTGCGGTTGCGGTAGATCAGCAGCACCATCGCCAGGCCGACGCCGACCTCTGCTGCGGCGACGGCGATGATGTACAGCGCGAAGACGTTGCCGTCGAGGTTGTTGTGCAGCTGGCTGAACGCCAACAGGTTGATGTTGACGGAGTTGAGGATCAGTTCGATCGACATCAGCACCATCACCGCGTTCTTGCGGGCGATCACGCCGTACACGCCGATGCAGAACAACGACAGCGCCGAGCAACAGGAACTCATTGACCAACACGACTAGTCCTTCCCCATCAATCTTTCCGGGCCAGCACGATGGCCCCGATGACAGCAGCGAGCAGGACGAACGACAGCGCCTCGAAGGGCAGCAGGAACGGCTTGAAGATGCTGTCACTGAGGGCAGCGGTCGAGACCTGCGTAGCGGGCTCGAGATGGTCGTCGCCGAATCCCTTGATCAACACATACGACATGATGCCGAGCATCAGCAGCGCGACCGGGATGCCGAGTGCCCAGCTCTTGTTGTTCAGGTCGGTCTCCTTGCCGACACGGGCGCGGGTCAGCATGACGCCGAACAGGAACAGGATCATCACGGCGCCGATGTACACGAGTACTTGCGTGACCGCGACGAACTCGGCAGCCAGCAGGAGGTACTGCGCCGCGGCACCGGACATCACGGCGACGAGCGACAGCGCGGCATGCACCACGTTGCTGCTGCGCACCACGTTGACCGCGGCGACGATCATGACCGCGGCGATGATCCCGAAGCCGATGTTCTGGGCGACGTTGAGGTCGGCGGCAAGCATCACTTCTTGCCCTTCTTGTCGGCGCCCACTTCGAGCTCGGGTGCCTCGGGCACCGTCTCCATCCACTCCCCGAGCTTGGTCTTGTCGTGCAGCAGATCGGCGATCTTGGGTTCGCTGTACTCGTATTCCGGGCTCCAGAACAAGGCGTCGAACGGGCACACCTCGACGCAGATGCCGCAGTACATGCACAGCGCGTAGTCGATGTCGAAGCGGTCGACGATGTTGACCTTGCGCGGTGCACCACCGGCGCGGCGCGGCGGGGCCAGGGTCTTGTGGGCCTCGATGTAGATGCACCAGTCGGGGCAGCTTCGCACGCACAACATGCACGACGTGCAGTTGTCTTCGCGGAGAGCGATCACCCCGCGCGAACGAATGGGAGGTGCCTCCTTCTCGTGCGGGTACTGCACGGTGTTGGCACCACCGCCCATGCTCTTGGGCTTCATCGTGTGGGCCAGCGTCTTGAACGTGACGCCGAGACCCTTCATCAGCCCGGGGACCTGAGGCTTGCCCGCCATCAGAACACCACCTTCAAGACTGCAGTCACCATGATGTTGAGCAGCGCAACCGGGATCAAGACCTTCCATGCGAAGCGTTGCAGCTGGTCTTCGCGGAAACGTGGGTAGCTGAAGCGGATCCACATGATGAGGAAGGTCAGCACCAACATCTTGGTCAGCATGATCACGGGACCGGCGACGTTCATCCAGTTGTCGACATCGTCGACCGTATGCCAGCCGAACCAGCTGAACGGGACGCCCCACCCACCGAGGAACAGGACGCTGGCGATCAGAGCGAAGACCCCGGCGGTGGCGAACTCGGCGATGAAGAAGATCAGGAAGCGGAAGCCGCTGTACTCGGTCATGTAGCCCGACACCAGTTCGGACTCCGCAATCGGCATGTCGAACGGTGTCTGGGTCAGCTCGGCCTGCACGGAGATCATGAAGATCGCGAAGCCGATGAACTGGGTGAGGATGTAGGGGTTGCCGAGCCCGTTCCACCCGAAGATCTCGCCGGCGTTCTGGCGCAACACGATGCCTTGCATGTTCATCGTCTCGGCCTGGATCACCACACCGAGCACCGCCAGCACCATCGGCAACTCATAGGCGATCAACTGACCGGCGGCGCGCAGGCCACCGAGCAGCGAGTACTTGTTGGCGCTCGACCAGCCGGCGATCAAGATGCCCAGCGTGCTGATGCTGCTGACCGCCAGCATGTAGAACACTCCGGCGTCGAAGTTGGTGAAGTACGCGTCGGGGCCGAACGGCACCACGGCGACGAGCAGGAACGTGCTGACCAACACGATCAGCGGCGCCATCTTGAAGATCCGCTTGTCGGCCTTCTCCGGCTGGATGTCTTCTTTCTGCAGCCACTTGCCCACTTCGGCGAACAGCTGCATCGACCCGTACGGCCCGGCTTCCATCGGGCCCAGGCGACTCTGCATGAAGCTCATCATCTTGAACAGGAACAGATAGACGATCGTGCCTGCCGGCAGCAGCACCGCGACGGTGCCCCCCAGGACGCGCAGCAACGACTGCGCCCAGTACGGAAGATCGACTGCCAACATCACCGATCAATGTCTCCGAGGATGAAGTAGAGCGAAGCGAGGATCGAGATCACGTCGGGCACGTAGACGCCGCGCAGCACCCACGGCACGATGGAGATGTTGTTGAAGCTGGCCGAGCGGATCTTGACGCGGAACGGACCGAGATCGCCCTTGCTGACGACGTAGTAGCCCATCTCGCCGAGCGGGTTCTCGGTGCTGACCCATGCCTCGCCCTCCGGCACCTTGATGATGCGCGGCACCTTGGCCATCACCGGGCCACTGGGGATGCCGTCGAGCAACTGGTCGACGATCTTGGTCGCCTCGCGTGTCTCTTGCAGTCGCACCCAGCACCGGGCGAAGCAGTCGCCGTCCGGGTGCGTCCACACCTTCCAGTCGACCTTGTCCCACGCCATGGGAAGCTTCTGGTCGCGTCGCAAGTCCCAGTCGACGCCACTGGCCCGCAGGTTGGCGCCGCTGAGCCCGTACTGCTTGGCAACATCGGCAGGAATCACACCGATGCCGCGCAGGCGGCTCTGGAAGATCTCGTTGCCGAACAGCAGATCGTCCATCTCGTCGCAGAAGGTGCGCAGCTTCTTCATCACCTGCTTGGTCTCGGTGATCCACCCGGCGGGGAGGTCGTCTTTCAGGCCACCGATGCGGTCGAAGTTCGGATGAAATCGGCCGCCGGTCGCGGCCTCGATGAGGTTGAGCACGTACTCGCGATCGCGGAACGCCATGAACACCGGCGTGATCGCCCCGAGTTGCACGCCGAGATCGCCGAGGAAGAGGCCAACGTTGGCGATGCGGCTGAGCTCGAACAGGATCGTACGGATCCACTGGGCACGAGGCGGTGCCTCGATGTCCATCAACTTCTCGGCGGCGAGGATGAAGGGCACCTCGTTGGCGAAGCTGCCCAACCAGTCGATGCGGTTGATCAAGGTGGTGACCTGCGGGAAGGTACGGACCTCGGTGAGCTTCTCGTAGCCGCGGTGCATGTAGCCGGCGCTGGGCTCGGCCCAGATCACCTGCTCGCCGTCGAGGCGCACGATGATGCGCAGCGTGCCGTGCGTCGCCGGGTGCTGTGGCCCGATGTTGAGGGTCATGCCCTCGGTCTCGAGCTCGACGTTGAGGCGCGCGTCTGCGGCCTGGGCGGCGATGTAGCTGAGCTTCTGACGATCGGCGAGGTCGGTCACGTGGTTGCCTCGCTGTCGTCGTCGCCCGCTTCGTCGTCACCTGGCAGTTGCTCGACATCGACGATGCCGGGCCACGGCTTGACGATCCGCGCCAGCAGCGGGAAGTCCTTGCGGAGCGGATGGCCCTCGAACTCCATCGGCAGGTACATGTTGCGAAGATCGTTGTGACCGGCGAAGTCGATTCCGAACATCTCGTGGGCCTCGCGCTCGTGCCAGTTGGCACCGGCGTACACCGTGATCCAGCTGTCGATCGTGGGATCGTCATCGGCGAGGTCGGCCTTGATCGTCACACCGAAGTGCTGATCGATGTTGGTGACCCTGGCAAAGATCTGCATTCGGGTCTCGCCGCCTGCATACCCCTGACGAATGGTGTCGTCGCGCTCGACGGGAGGCTGCGTGGGGTCGTCCTCGCCGCGGCCGTAGGGACTGGGCATCCAGTCGATCGCCGACAGGAAGCAGAAGTACTCGCAGCCGATCACGTCGCGCAGCGCCATGCCGGCAGCGCGCCACGAGCCGGCACTGACCCGCACCCACACGTCGTCGCCCGGCTTCACCAGACTGTCGAGCAATCCGTCGCCCAACACGTCACGGAGGCGTTGCACGATGCCCTCGCGCAGCCCGTCGCCGGGCAGTGCCAGCGTTTCGGTGTCGGTACCGGCGTCACTCAATGCGACCACCACCGACCACGATTGGTTCGCGGATCGAGACGTCTTTGACCATCGGTTTGGTGCCTTCGCCGCGCCAACGTGCGCCCATGTCTTCGTTCTTGATCCTCTGTTGCAACAAGACGATGCCTTCGAGCAGAGCCTCCGGGCGTGGTGGACAGCCTGGCACGTAGACATCGACCGGGATGATCTGATCGACGCCCTTGGTGACCGAGTAGCTGTCCCAGTACGGGCCGCCGCAGTTGGCGCACGAGCCCATGGAGATGACGTACTTGGGGTCTGGCATCTGCTCGTACAGGCGCTTGACGGCCGGAGCCATCTTGTCGGTGACGGTGCCCGACACCACGACGAGATCGGCTTGGCGCGGGCTGGCGGGCAACGGGATCACGCCGAGGCGCATGACGTCGTAGCGCGGCGAACCGAATGCTGCGCCCATTTCGATCGCGCAACATGCCAGGCCCCACTGGTACACCCACAGGCTGTACGACCGGCCGAGGTTGAACAGCGACGTGAGCGGTTTGGGCATGCGCCCCTTGTCTACGAATCCCATGCGGTCATACCCAACGCAACACGCCCTTGCGCCACGCGTACACGAGGCCGAGGAGCAGGACGAGCACAAAGATTCCCATCTCGGCGAGACCGAACCCGGCATAGCGCTCGAGCTGGGTGGCCCACGGGAAGATGAACACCGCTTCGACGTCGAACACCACGAACAGCAAGGCGAAGATGTAGTAACGGACCTGGCTCTGCGACCAGCCGTCGCCAACAGGGTCGACGCCGCTCTCGTAGGCGGTCAACTTCTCGACCGACGGCTTGTCGGGCCGCACCAGTGCCGAGATGCCCAACAACAATCCGGCCAGTAGCAGGGCGATCGCCCCGAACCAGACGACCGTGAGGTAGTCGCGCAAGAAGTCTGACATCGCGGCCGACGCTACTACGCGGCATGAATGGCACCGCAAAAGCGCGGCGCGTTCGGTGCCGACCATCGGCGCCACGCTGCTGGGGCTCGGACGGCTCTTCTACTCGCCGATCTCCGGTCTCGAGCCTGACAGTGCTGCACTACGACGCCGACTTCGATCTGATCGCTTCGGTGACCGGCCAGCCAACGCTGTGGATCTCGCGACCCGGTTCGATCGACTCGCCGGTGCGGGCATACTGGATCCATGCCTGACGAAAGCGAAATCTCCACAGGGCCCACCGACGACGAGCCAACGGCCGAAGAGCTCGAGTTGGAAACCTACGATCTCGATGGCGATGGCGAGATCGGTGTGATCGATCATGAACGGGCACGGCTCGGTCTCGTCGACGCCCGGCTGGAGGAGATCGCCGACGAGGGTGGGATCAAAGGTGCGATCGCCGAGGCGGCGCACAAGGTGCTCGACAAGCTCGACAACGACGACTGAGCGACGCTCAGTCGCACGCCCGCCCACGCAGCAATGCCATCACGGAGCCGCCGTGATGACGATGATCACGGCCGACCCGGATCGGCAGCATGCGCACCAGGTCGTCGTTGCCCGACGGTCCGATCACGACGATGTCGGCATCGCCGATCGCACTGGTCGGAATCCTGACGATCTGCCGGACGCGGCCCTTGCGGTCCGCACGCATCGTCTGGAGTCGAGCAACCTCCACGCTCGACGACTGCAGCTGGATGACGATCTGCGAACCGGGGGTGAAGCCATCGGCCGTCACCCAGGCCAGCTGACCCGGGACGACGCAGCGCTCGTCGCCACCGATCGCCTTCGCCGAGCCGTTCGTCTTCGCATTCCGCACCGTCACCTGGAACGTGCCCGTGGCCACGTTGCCCGAGGAGTCGGTTGCCGTGCAGGTCACCTGCGTCTTGCCCATCGGCATCGCCGACATCGGCGCCGGATTGCAGAGCGCAGGCAGCGAACCGTCGACCTCGTCGGTCGCCGCCGGCGCCGAGAACGGCACCCATGCCGGGCGCGAGCCGCCGCGCTCGACGATCACGTTGCGATGAGGCGCGACGACAGGAGGCGTGGTGTCGGTCGACACCGGCCCGTCGTTGTCGAGCACCGTCACCAGGTTCCCACCAGACACGAACCGATACGGGATGGCGTCACCGGCATCGACGGACACGGCGAAGTACTCCGTCGATTCGTCGATCGCATCGTCGACGATCGGGATGCGAACCTCGGCGGTGGTCTGCTCGTCGGCGATCTCGATCATCTGGTCGGATGCGCGGGAAACCGCACCGTCAGCCGATCGACCGCAATCACGTGGACGGGGACCACCATGGATCCGTACGTGTTCGACGACAGGTTCAGCTGCAGCACTGCAGTGCCGCCCTCGGTCACCGTTGGGCGCCCGACGATCTCCATGGTCGGAGGCGGCAGCACCGTGATGGTCCACACGCCGGTCGACGTGTTGGTGCCATCGGTGACGCTGTAGGTGATCGTGCGCTGGAACGCTTCGGTCGGAAGTGGCGCCGGGTCGTAGTAGCGACTCGACGAGTATTCGCAGGTGAAGTCGGTCGCCGGGCCCGCGTCGCAACTGAT
Source organism: Ilumatobacteraceae bacterium (assembly GCA_963805445.1). GTDB lineage: Bacteria > Actinomycetota > Acidimicrobiia > Acidimicrobiales > Ilumatobacteraceae > JAENVT01. Next base: position 349,802 of record CAWDUI010000047.1, read on the forward strand.
CCAGTCGTCGTTGACCGGTGGCATCACCACCGTGAGGGCCGAGCCCTCCGGATCGGATGCCGTGAAGTGCACCGTGTACACGTCCTCGTAGCGCACCGTGAGCGAACCACTGGTGACCGTCGGAGCCTGGTTCGCCGCAGCAGAAACAGACCCGTGGTCGAACCCGCCGACGAGTGAACCGGCCACCATCAATGCAGCAGCCAACCGAACCAATCGAGATTTCATGTTTCGTCCCTTGCCCTTACGAGGCGCCTGATCGGCGCCCGCCCGTTCCAGTCATGAAATCGGCGCAACGCCGCGGCAAGTTGACTCAAGTCTCGACGAACAAAGGTTCAGCAGTTGGTCAAGTCGGCGAGCGCTCGGTGAACATGGCCCAAGCGCCGAAGGGCCCGATCCATGCCGTCGCGATTGCCCGGATCGGGGTGGCGTACGGCGTGAGTGCGCAACAACGACGGAACGTTGTCGATCTCCAGCGTGCCGAGGATCGAGAACGCGAGGAAGGCAGCACCCCGCGCGTTGGTGGCTCGCGGATCCTCCAACTGGTGAACGGAGCGGTCGAGAGCATCGGCCAGCAGTTGGGCCCACAGGTCGCTCTGCGCGCCACCGCCACCGAACTGCACGTTGGCGAAGTCGTGCCCGACGAACGACTCGACCGCCGGGAGCAACCAGGCGAGGTTGACGGCGACACCCTCCATCACAGCGCGGATCATGTGTCGCCGATCGTGCTGTAACGACAAGCCGGTGAAGGCGGCGCGAACATCGTCGTTGGGTTGGGGCGCCAGCGATCCGAGCAGCCACGGCATGAACTCCACGCCCTCGGCTCCGGCCGCCACGCCAACAGCATCGCTCGTTGCCGCCCGATAATCCTCGCCGTAGCCGAACAGCCTCATCGCCCACTCCAACGCCCGACCGCCGACTCCGTTCTCGGCCATCACGCAGTACATCCCGGACAACGGGCTGGGCACGACGAAGATCCCCGCGCCCAGATCGGTGCGGTGCTCGTCGATGTGCGCGCCGACCACCGAAGTCGTGCCGACGATGATCGAGGCGTCGCGTGCCGTCAGCGCGCCGCTGCCGATCGCCGACGTGATCGAATCGATCGTTCCCGTCGTCACTGGCAGACCCTCGGCAATGCCCAGTTCTCGAGCAGCAGCAGTCGTCACGGACCCGACGATTCCGTTCATCGGCATCAGTGGCGCCAACTTGTCAGGGTCGAGACGGGTCGCCGCGACCAGCTCAGCGTCGTACTCGGTGACCCCCCACGTGCGGTTGTCGCACACCATCTGCCCGAACGCCGTCGACTGCGTCACGCCGAGTGTGCCGGTCAGCCGGGCGTTGACGTAGTCCATCGGCTCGAGGAACGCTGCGGCCGCCGCGTACGCCTCGGGATGCAGCGTTCGCAGCACGTGGATGTGGGCAACGTTGTCGTTGCCGCTCGGCAAGGGGAGAAGGCCATGGCGCCCGACGAACAGGGCGAACGATTCATCGGTCAGCAACGAGAGGTTGTGTTCGGCCCCACGGGTATCCATCCAGATCACACACGGCCCGGTCGGCATCCCATTGGCGGCCACGGGAACGGTGCTCATGTACTGACTCGTCACGGCGACGGCGACGATCGGTGGCATTGGTCGCGTCGAGGACTCGATCGTTGCGCGCGTCGCGGCGACGATGGCGGTCCACATCTCTTGCGGGTCCTGCTCGGCTCCACCGCCCTCGATGAATCGCGTTGCGACCGGCCGGCTCGACCACGCAACCGTGGTGCCGTCGGCGGAAACGAGCGCAACCTTCGGACCGCCGGTACCCAGGTCGATCGCCAGCACACATTCGGACGTCACGCGGCGAGGTTACGACGTGCTACACCGTGGGTTGTGAACGAGAGGGCTGACGTCGAAGGGTTCGTGCGCGCCAGCAACCTCTTCGCCGGGGGAACAGTCCACATCCGTCCACTGAACGGCGGCATCACGAACCGGAACTTCGTGGCATCGACCGACCATGGCGAATACGTCGTTCGCATCCCCGGTGAACGCACCGAGCTGTTGGGGATCGATCGCGCCCACGAAGCCGAAGCCGCGCAGCGCGCAGCCGAGCTCGGCATCGGGCCAGCGGTGCTCGGCACGCTCGAGGGGGTCGGGACCCTCGTCACCGAGCTCATCGATGGCCACCACCTGGAGCCAACGCCGTTCACCGAGCGGCTCGTCGACGTTGTCGACCTGGTCCGCCGCTTTCACGTCAGCGGTGCCCTCGGTGGCGCATTTCCGATCCATCGCGTCGTCGAGTGGCACGCTCGTGACGCATCGGCCCGCGGCGTCATGCCGCCGCGGGCCTACGAGCGTCTCCACCAGTTGAGCCGACGAATCGAAGCGGCGTTTTCGAGGGCGCCAACGCCGCTGGTGCCGTGCCACAACGATCTGTTGCCCGGCAACGTTCTGTTCGCCGACGACCGCGTGTGGCTCGTCGACTTCGAGTACGCCGGGATGAACGACGTGTTCTTCGACCTCGGCAACCTCAGCGTCAACAGCGAGCTCAACCACGACGCCGACGAGCGGCTGCTGACCCTCTACTTCGGACAGGTCACCAAGTCCTCGTGGGCTCGACTGCAACTGATGAAGATGATGAGCGAGTTCCGCGAGGGAATGTGGGCCGTGGTGCAGCAGGCCATCAGCACGCTCGACACGGACTTCGTGTCGTACGCCAACGAACGCCTCAGCAACTGCGAACGCCTTGCCGGCCGCCCCGAGTTCGAGGGCTGGCTGGCGGACTCGGCGAACCCGATCAGCTGACCCAGGGCCCCGAGCCGGAGACCCGGTCGACGGTGATCCGGATGATGCTCCCGGGCGGAGGATCGTCCATCGGCGGGAACTTCACGCCCTCGCCGAGGAACAACGCGGCCAGGCGCTGCAACAATTCGGGGGCGCCACCCGGCGTGACCCGGGCGGATCCATGCAGCACCGCGTAGTTGTGCAGCCCCATGGGGTTCGAGCCGGGCAGCTCGATGCTCAACGCGACACGAGGATCGCGTTCGATGTTGCGCAGCTTCTGGCCGGCACCGAGATGGGCAACGAGCAGCTCGTCGCCGTCACGCCCGACCCAGATCAACGTCACCTGCGGCGACCCATCGGGATTGAGCGTGACGAGGTGGCCGTGGACGCCCACGTCGACGGCAAACGCGAGTTCAGGATGCAGGTCCATGCGGCTCACCGTAGACGCGAACTCGGGGCTCCCGCACGGCGAAGCGGAGACAAGGTTTCAATTGCCGTATCACCGCCGGCCCTGCGAGAATCAACACGGGCAAGGGGTGCCAATGCTGGGTGGTGGGCGCGAGGGTGACTGAGAACGAATCCGCGGAGAACGGCCGCCACACGCCCGAGATCTTCGCGTTGTCGGATCGCTACATCGTCGAGAGTGCCGCGCTCGATCCCATGCTTGCGTCGTTCTGGGGCATCCCCGGCCACGACGACGAGATGACCGATTACTCACCAGAGGGATGGGATTCTCGCCTCGAGCTGCAACGCACCACGCTTGGCGCCCTCGCCCGGATCCAGCCGGGCAGCCGCAGTGATCGGATCGCCGTCGAGGTCATGCGCGAGCGGGTCCAGGCAGAACACGATCTGATCGAATCGGGCGAGTACCACCGCTGGCTCAGCGTGATGAACAGTCACCACGAATACGTCCGTGGAATCTTCGATTTCATGCCACGACAATCCGATGAGGACTGGCGGAACGTGCAGACCAGGTTGAACGCGGTGCCCGACGCGCTCGACAAGCTGCGCGCCAGCTTCCTCTACGCCGCCGCCAACGGGCAGGTTGCGGCTCGCCGCCAAACGGTCGCGTGCGCCGAGCAATGCGAAGTGTGGGGCCGTCCTGACGGCTACTTCACCGAGATGGTCGCCGCGTGCAAGTCCATCGATCTGACCACCGAGGCGGCGGGGGCGGCCGATGCATTCATCGAGTTCGGCAGCTGGTTGCGCAACGACTACGGCGCGATGGCCACACCCCACGACCCGGTGGGCACGGAGCGCTACCGACTGCTGGCCCGGTTCCACAACGGCACCGACCTCGACCTGGAAGAGACATATCGATGGGGGTGGGATGAGCTGCGCAGCATCGAGGCGCGCATGGCGACGCTGGTCGAACTCATCCTCCCTGGCGCATCGCGCGACGAGTGCATCGAGCGGTTGAAGAGCGACAGTCGCTATCTCATCGAAGGCTCCGATCGGTTCCTGGCATGGAGCCAGGATGTGATCGATCGAACCATCGCCGATCTCGACGGCAGCTACTTCGAGATCGCCGAACCGTTGCGCCGATGCCAGGCGATGGCCGCGCCCGCAGGCGGCACTGATTCGACGTACTACACACCGCCGAGCGAAGACTTCAGCCGACCCGGCCAGATCTGGCATCCGGTGGCGGGAAAGGAGATCTTCCCGTTGTGGGAGGCCTTGTCGACGCAGTACCACGAGAGCGCTCCGGGGCATCATCTGCAACTCGCGCAGATGATGTATCAGGCGGAGGCCCTGACGCGATTCCAGCGCCTCGGTGTGTTGGTCTCGGGTCACGGAGAGGGCTGGGCCTTGTATGCCGAACGGTTGATGCACGAGCTCGGATACCTCGACGATCCGGTGTACGAGCTCGGCTGGCTCGCCGGTCAGGCGTTACGCGCGGCACGCGTGATCATCGACATCGGGTTGCACTGCGAGATGCGGATTCCCAACGACGAGCAGTTCCACCCGGGCGAGCGGTGGCGGGTGGATCTCGCCTTGCCGTTCCTCCTCGAGCACACCGGCTACCCCGCGGACCACCTCGCCTCGGAGATCGATCGCTACCTCGGAATGCCTGGGCAGGCGATCTCGTACAAGGTCGGCGAGCGCGTCTGGCTGGATGGTCGCGAGCGCGCCCGTCGGCGGCTCGGCGCGCAGTTCGATCTCAAGAAGTTCCACCAGGTCGTCCTCGACATGGGGGCGATGGGGCTCGATCAGCTCCGCGTCGAACTCGATGCCATCGATTCGCTCGAAGGCGCCGGCTAGCGATTCATCCTGCGGCACCGGCGACGCAGTCGAGGAACCAGTCGACGAGGTGGTCGGCGGCCGGTTGGCTTTCAGCGACATTGCGCCGGGTTTGCTCGATCAGCCCGTCGGGCTTGATCCCGTGCTTCAACAGCTCCGCGCCGCCACCCTCGCTGAGCGCCCACCGGCGGATCATCGTCTCGGTCGCTTCGGGATGGAACTGCGTGCAGAAGCTGCGCGCCATGCTCCATGCCTGGGGGCCGGCAGCGCTGCGAGCCAGCTCGTTGGAGCCTGGCGGGACGGTGACCACGTCGTAGTGCCACTGCATCCACGGCCCCTCGGCGATCGCCTCGGGAATGTCGCTGGTGACCTGGTGCCAGCCGATCTCTGGCTGGCCTGCCCGCTCGACCGAGCCGCCGAGCGCGTGCGCCATGATCTGGTTGCCGTAGCAGATGCCGTAGACCGGCACGCCACCCTCGTGAGCAGCGCGGACCACGTCGGCCTCGGCGGCCACCGAATCGGCGACGTGCGGCCAGTACACGCTCCACTCGCTGCCCAGCGTGAGCACCAGATCGTGTCCGTCGAGCGATGGCCACTCGCCGACGTTCTCGCGATGACATTCCACGAACGAGAAGCCATGACTTCGGAACCGCTCGGCGACGAAACCTCCGTCGGCGTCGGAGGCGTTGGCGATCAGCAGCGCGCGCATGCGCACTACGGTACGCGCTGAGATGTCTGCCCCGAAGATTCCCAGCGCGGCGATCGACCGTGCCGCCGAGGCCGGGCGTGGTGTGGTCACCCACACGCCCATCGCCGGATCGGCCGCACTCAGCGATCGGTGCGGCGGGGAGATCGTGTTGAAAGCCGAGAACCTCCAACGGACGGGCAGTTTCAAGATCCGTGGCGCCATGAGCAAGCTCGCCGCCCTCGGCGAGGATGCGGCCAACGGAGTCACCGCCGGAAGCGCCGGGAACCACGCCCAAGCGATCGCCTTCGCGGCCCGCCATGCCGGCGTTCGCTGCGAGATCTTCGTGCCGGCCGGCGCGCCGATCTCCAAGATCGAGGCATGCCGCGGCTACGGCGCAACCCTGATCGAGGGCGGCGATTCCCTCGATGAAGCGGTGTTCGCAGCTCGGGCCCACGCAGCCGAGGTCGGCAGGGTGTTCTGCCATCCGTACGACGACGTCGATGTGGTGGCCGGGCAAGCGACGCTCGGCCGGGAACTGGTCAGCGACCTGCCCGGTCTCCGGCGTGTCATCGTGCCGCTGGGTGGCGGCGGACTCGCGAGCGGATTGGCGATCGCCGTGAAGGCGCACGACCCGACGATCGAGGTGATCGGCGTACAGATCGCCGCATGCGCCCCGTATGCCCATCGTGCCGCGCCGACCGGCCCGGTCGTGACCCTGGCGGACGGCATCGCCGTCAAGCGACCCGGCGAGATCACACTGCCGCTCGTCGAGGAGTGGCTCGACGATGTCGTGGTCGTCGAGGAGAACGCCGTCGCCGACGCGATGGTGTTGTTGATGGAGCGGGCGAAGCTGTTCGTCGAAGGTGCAGGCGCCGTCGGCGTGGCCGCCCTGATGTCGCAGCGAATCGCACCGGCGCCGATGGGGACGACCTGCGTGGTGCTGAGCGGTGGCAACGTCGACCTCGGACTGCTCCCCGGGCTGATCCGCCGCCACGAGACCCAAGCCGGGCGACGGTTGATCCTGTTCGCCCGCATCAGCGATCGACCCGGCGGGCTGGCGCGGTTGTTGACGTTGTTCGCCGAACGGGGCGCCAACCTGGTCGAGGTCGAGCACGTGCGCGAAGGCGTCGACCTGCACGTGCGCGAGACCGGCGTGCAGGCGGTGCTGGAGGTGCGCGGCCGCGGTCACGCCGAGTCCGTGATCCGCGCCGCGACCGATGCCGGCTACTCGATCGAGGTGATCGACAAGTAGCCCTGGTGCCCGGGCCCAGGTCGTGACCACGTTCCGCTCTGCGCACCCCGACCCCCGCGTTTGTGAGCTGGCGCCCCGCTACGGGGCCGGAGCCGTCAAACGCAACCTGGGTCACCGGGCGGAAATCGGCGGCACGGCGGTGAGGTCGTGCAGCCGATGGTTGATCGCCACCAGGTGTCGCTGGGCGTCGCGGTAGACCTCGAAGAACTCCGTGTACCGATCGTGTGCCGCGGCGGATGGTTCGTGGGTCGACGTCGATCGGCAGCACCGGGCAACTGCATCGTCGGTATCGGTGAACTCGCCCACCCCGATCCCCGCCACCACCGCCGCGCCGAACGACGCATCACCGTTGGCCGGCAGAGTGATCTGTCTCCCCAAGACGTCGGCCATGATCTGACGCCACGTGGCGCTGCGTGCGCCGCCGCCGATCAGGCGGATCGTCTCGTACTGCATGCCAAGCCCCTCCGCGACCGTCATCGCGTCCCGGATTGCGTAGGCAATGCCCTCGTACAGCGACCTGGCGAAGTGGGCCCGCCCGTGTTGCATCGTGACACCGATGAAATCAGCGCGCAGTTTGCGGGTCCCAGTGCGGCGCCCGCTCACCTTGGAGGTAGGGGTGGAACAGCAGGCCGTCGCTGCCGATCGACACGGAACTCGCCAGGGCGTCCATGCCGTCGAAACCGTCCGCGGCAAAGAACTCGTCACGCATCCAGCGATGTGCAGATGCGCACGAGTTGATGCCGGTCGCCGTGTAGTAGAGACCAGCGACGACGTGCGGGTAGCACGACACCGGCGGGCGCACCAGCGGACCATCGGTGACCTGGTAGATCACGCCGGCCGTGGCCAGCTTGACCGCCCCATCGCCTGGGGTGCACGCCCCGGCACCGAACAACTCCACGGTCGTGTCGTTGCTGCCGCAGACGACGGGCGTGCCGGCGGCGAGCCCGCACTCGTCGGCCGCGATCGGAGTCACCTTGCCGACGGTCGTGGTCGCGTCGACGATCGGGGGGAGCGTTGCCGGCGACCACCCCGCCAGGGCACAGAGCTCGTCGGACCAACCATGCGTCGCCGAGTCGGCCAGCAAGGCCCCGATGGCGTCGCTGTAGTCGGTGTGCCAATCGTCGGTGAGCTTGAACCGCAGCCAGTCCTTGGCGAGGAAGAGACGACGAGTTGCGGCCGCCGCATCGGGATCGTGGCGCTTGATCCACAACAACTGCGGGAGCAGCCAGGTCGGATTGACGCGGTTCAGCGACAGTTCGAGGATCCGCGCGTCGGCCTGCTCGCGAAGCTGTGTGGCCTCCGCAGCGCTCCGTGAATCGCTCCACAGGATCGCTCGACGCAGCGGGCGCCCGGCGACGTCCGTCAGTACCCCGATGTGGGCGCCACCCGACACGCTGATCCCCGCGATCGAATCCGCGGCGATTCCACCAACGGTGGTCGCACTCTGAATTGCCGCGCACGCCGCGGTCCACCAGTCGGAGGGGTCCTGCTCCGCCCAACCGAGATGCGGCGTGTGGGTGATGATTGCTGCGGAACCGTCGGCCACGGTGGTGCCATCGGCGTCGATGATCGACACCTTCACTCCCCCGGCGCCGAGATCGACACCCATCAGCAGTCCACTCACTCTGCCGCGGCCTCCAGTACGTCACGCAGCTGCGACACGACGGAACCCTTCCTCGGTGAGAACGACCCGTCGAACACCGCCGATCCGATCGTGAACGCGTCGGCTCCCGCCGACGCGCAAATCGTCGATCTGGGTGGCGCTGGCGACGCTTCCGGCGACCACCAGGTAGCCGGACGTGCCGCGGCGGGCGGCGCGGACCAGGTCGAGCGGATCGGCATCGGTCGCCCGATAGGCGAGCAGGTCGACGCCACCACAGCCACGGTCGTCGAACCACTTGCACTGCTGCTCGACCAATGCGGCGTCGCCCCCCAACGTGGTCGGATGGCCGACAGGCAGACCGGGGAACGGCAGGTACTCGATCCCGGAGCCCTCGATGATCCGCATGATGTCGTCGACCTGGGTGCCACCCATCAGGCGATCGACACCGATCTCCACCGCGGCGCGCGAACTCTGCAGACAGGCGTCGACCGACGTGCTGACCACTTCGAGGTAGGTCGTGACACCACCTGCCTGCATACGTCGATTGAGCTCCACGAGCGTTGCCGTGTCGACACCCACATCCTTGAACCCGGCGTGGCGAACGCCGACGTGCTCGACGGCGTGCCACGTGTCGAGGCAGTCGACGATGGTCTCGTCGGACCGTGTGAGCATGAAGATGAAATCCACGTACGCCCCGACTCCCAACGCGACCTGCTGAGTACAACTGTGACCTGGCCGACATCTTGGCATCTACAATTGCTGCTGCCATGAGTCAACCGCCGCCGCTGATCGCCGTGTGTGCACGAGTGCTGACCTTCAGCGACGAAGGCAAACGCGATGCATTCTCCAGTAGCCAGCCGTACAGCAGAGCCGTGGCACGTGCCGGCGGCGTGCCGGTGCTGGTTCCGCCGATCCACGAACTGACGGTCAACGCCCTCACGGTGCTGCAGCACTTCGACGGTGTGCTGTTGCCGGGCGGCGGCGATGTCGATCCACGGTGCTACGGCCAGGAGCCCACCGAGGAGTCCCTCTACGGCATCGTGACCGCCAACGACGAGCTCGACATGGCGGTGGCCAGCGCCGCATTGGAGCTCGACCTTCCCATGCTCGCCTTGTGTCGTGGCATGCAGGTGCTGAACATCGTGCTCGGCGGAACACTGATGCAAGACATCGGCAACGACGAGCACTGGATGCGCGAGCACTCGGTCAAGCTCGTCGAAGGCTCGATCGTCGCCGAGCTGGTCGGCGACACGCACCTCGACCACTGCCACTCCGTGCATCATCAAGGGATCGGCGAGCTCGGCGCCGGACTCGTGCCGATCGGCTACTCCGAAGACGGGCAACTCGAAGCCGTCGAGCTGCCGTCGAAATCGTGGGTCGTCGGTCTGCAATGGCACCCCGAAGACACCGCAACACGACAGCCACAGCAACAAGCGATCTACAACGAGCTCGTCAGACGAGCGGGCTTACACTGACGGCGTGAATCCACTCGTCGTGATCATCGGCCGCCCGTCGACCGAGGCACCGGGCGTGCGCGGCAAGCCGTTTGCCGCAGCGCAGGCGTACTTCAGTGCGGTGGAACGCGCCGGCGGGACGCCGCTGATGGTGCCACCGATCCCCGGCTTGATCGATGACATCCCCGCGCTGTTGCGCCGGGTCGATGCCGTGGTGTTCCACGGCGGCGGCGATATCGACCCCCGTCACTACGGCCAAGATGCCACGGCCGAATCGTTCTACGGCATCGTGCCCGAACACGACGAGATGGAACTGGCGATGATGTCGGCGGCGATCGACGCCAACACGCCGGTACTGGCGATCTGTCGTGGTCTGCAAGTGCTGAACGTCGCCCTCGGGGGCACGCTGGTGCAAGACATCGGCAGCGAGGATCACTGGCATCACTTCACCGTCAACGAACTCGAGCCCGGGTCGCGGATCGCCAAGGCGATGGGCACCGATCGGCCCGAGCGGTGCTATTGCGTGCACCACCAGGCTCTCGATCGCGTCGGCGACGGGCTACGCATCGTCGGTCGACACGAGTCCGGGATCGTGCATGCGGTCGAGCTCGACGGCTCGCAGTGGATCGTCGGCACCCAGTGGCACCCGGAGGACTCGGCTCACGAGGATCCGCAGCAGCAAGCCCTGTTCGACGAATTGATCCGCCAAGCCAGCTGACCACGGCATCGCCCGCCGCCGGTCAGGTCGAACGCACCCTGGTCGGGTGCGATTCCGGTACCCCGCGTACTCACACCTCGCCCACACACCCTGGTCGGGTGCGATTCCGGTACTCCACGTACCGCGTGTTCTTTCAGCACATCCCTCATGGATGTCGCGGACATACCTCATGGTTTGGGTGAACCTGTTGGTTCATGGGATCAAGGGGTGTTCCGATGAGTGTTCGTCGTGCGATTGTCGATGCCGATGTGTCGATGTTGAACGTGTCGGAGTTCTGTCGTGTTCATGGGATCAGCACCTGGCTGTTCTATAACTTGCGTCGCCGCCACGCTGCTGGCGGTGACGTGGCGCTCGAGCCGTTGTCTCGGGCCCCGAAGCGTGTCGCCAACAAGACCCTGGTCGCGGTCGGGGATCGGATCGTGTTGTTACGCAAACAGCTTGCCGATGACGGATTGGACAACGGGCTGGCGACGATCCGATTCCATCTGCAACGCCTCGATGATTGGGCACCGTCGGAGGCAACGATCTGGCGGGTCCTCGACAACGCGGGTTCATCAATCCTGAACCGCGGAAGGCACCGAAGCAGCCTATCGGCGTTTCGCCGCCGAGCGGGCCAACGAGTGCTGGCAGATCGACGCCACCAAATGGTCGCTCACCGATGGGACGTTGGTCGAGATCATCAACGTCATCGATGACTGCACCCGGGTGTTGATCGCCTCGATGGCGGTGCCGACGTGCACCACCGCCAACTCCTGGGATGCCCTGTGTGCAGGGGCGCAACAATGGGGATGGCCCGAACGGGTGCTGTCCGACAACGGCATGGCGTTCCGCGGTCCCGCCGGCAACGGCGGACTGCTGCCGGCACTGGCAGCACTCGGGATCGAGGACCGTCACTCGCGCCCGTATCACCCCCAGACCTGCGGCAAAGTCGAACGCTTCCACCAAACCCTCAAACTCCACCTCAACCGGCACGACCTGACAGCGACGCTCGCCGAGCTGCAAGCCGACCTCGACCGGTTCCGGGAGATCTACAACCACCACCGCCCACACCGCGCCATCGGACGCCGCTTCCCCGCCGACGTCGGGCACGCCGATACCACGCTCAGGCCCCGCCAACACCCGCTCAGCACCGCGACCACCCCACACACCCTGGTCACCGCGACGGTGGGATCATCACGCCACCCGCACCCGTGTTGGCATCGGCACCGCTCACGCCGGCAAGACTGCGATCACCGTGATCACGGCACCAACGCTCAGTCTCCGCGCGCCAGCAGACCCTGGTCGAGAGGGGAGTGGCTCGGCCGGAGATAGGGTGCCACAAGGCGACTCCCCTGATCCATTCCCCAAAGACAGGGAGTCCTCATGTCGGCCTTGGAGTCGCAGTGGATTCGTGGTTCAGCACTCATCTCGGAGTCATCTCCGGATCGAGCTCGTCGGGCTGGGCTGCACCGACCGCAACACTCGCCAATCTGGTCAACCGACGGGGGCTGATCACCATGTTGCCGGGGGTGTTTCGCAGTGCGCAATGGCCGTGCAACCGTGAGCAAGTCCTGGCCGCCGTCTGCGCCCGCAACCTCGCAGCGATGATCGGCTTCACCACGGCAGGGCAGGAGTGGAGCCTCCGGAAGATGACCGATCCGATGATCCATGTGCTCGTGCCTCACGGGCATTCTCCGCAGATGAAGGGCGTCGTCGTGCACCGCTGTCGCTGCATCGATCCGGTCGACATGGTCCAACGGCCAGATGGCATCCGCCTCACCAGCCCACCACGAACGCTGTTCGACAGCGCCGACATGATCGGTGTCGAGGCGACGACTTCCGTGCTCGAGCAACTCCTCAACGAGAACAGGGTCACCTTCGGAACCATCAGCGACACGGTGCACCGGCTCTACCATCCGAACCGGCCTGGCGCTGCCACCATGCTGACGGTGATCCAGTCCCGACCCGCGTGGCGGTCGGCGTTGCAGTCTGATCTCGAGGTGAAGGTGTTGCAGGAGGTGTCGGCGCAAGGGCTGCCAGCCCCGGTGCCCCAGTTTCCGATCCGCCTTCCGGGTCGCGACCATGACATCTCGATCGACTTCGCCTGGCCAACTGTGCGACTGGCCGTCGAGGTCGACCATCCGGCTTGGCACGACGGCGCGGCCGACTCGCACGCCGACAAGGGTCGAGATCGCAAGCTCGCCACGATCGGTTGGGCCTCGGCGCGCATCACTGACATCGACGTGCGTGGAGGTCTCCGAGGCGCCGTCGCCGATATCGGCATCATCCTCCGCCGCCTCACCGCCGGCGCGGCCTGACCCGGCATTTCGGTCGGGCGCGATTCCGGTACCTGCTGTACTCACACCGCCCCCGACTGGGCGGTGTGGGCGCGACACAGGTACCACCGTACCGGAATCGCGCGCCTGACCCGAGGGGTTGGGTGGGCTCTACTTGGCGGCGACGGCGGCTCTGGCGGCGTCGATCAGCCAGGAGGGGTAGATCCCGATGGCGATCGTGAAGCCGACCGACAGCGTGAGAGCGACGCCGGTCCACAGCGGCACTCGAATGCGTTCGCGTGCGCTGTCGTCTGGTTCGGGATCGGTGACCCACATCGACACCATGATCCGCAGGTACAAGAACGCAGCGATCACCGAGGCCACCATCGCGATGATCGCGATCGCATAGCTGTGTTCTTCCACCGCTGCTTGGATCACACCGAACTTGGCCACGAACCCCGACGTCAACGGCACACCGGCTTGCGCCAGCAGCAGCACGGTCATCGCCAGCGACAGCACAGGGTGCGACTTTCCGAGACCGCGGAACGCCGCCAGATCGGTGGCATTGTCGCCGGTGCGGGCGACCACCGTGACGACCGAGAACGTGCCGATGACCAGCACCGAGTACAGCAGCATGTACAGCAACGCCGCCGGCACGCCATTGCCAAGAGCAGGCTCACCGGCCCGGTGGCTGGCGGCCTCGACGCCGATCATGATGAACCCGGCGTGGCTGACGGACGAGAACGCCAGCATGCGTTTGACGTTGGTCTGCACGACCGCCATCACCGAGCCGACGACGACCGTCAGCACGGCCAGGACCCAAACGATCGGGCGGTAGTCGTCGCGCCAGTGCGGGAGCGCGTAGATCAACACCCGCAGCATTGCGCCGAAGGCCGCGACCTTGCCGACCGAGGCCATGAACGACGTGACCGGGGTCGGTGCCCCTTGGTAGACGTCGGGTGTCCAGTAGTGGAACGGAACCGATGCGGTCTTGAATCCCAACCCGACGAGCAACATGGCGACACCGGCGAGGATGAACGCGTCGTGGCGCACCGCGGGAATGGTGGTGTTGAACGAATCGACGATCTTGGAGAAGTTGGTGCTGCCGGCAGTGCCGTAGACCATGGCGATGCCATAGAGGAAGAACGCCGATGAGAACCCGCCGAGGATGAAGTACTTGATGCCGCTTTCCTGGCTCTCGATGCGGTTGCGATGGCTCGCGGCCATCACGTACAGGGCGATCGACAAGATCTCCAACCCGAGGAACAGCACGATCAGGTCATTGGCCGAGCCCATGACCACGCCGCCGAGCGCGGCGAGCAGGTACAGGGCGTAGACCTCGGGCCATCGAGGTCTTCGCGCCGCAGGTAGTCGTCGGTGACGAACGCGACCAACACCACCCGATGCGGCGATGGTGATGGTGATGAACATCGTGAACACGTCGAACCGCAGCGCCCCGCCGACCAGCGTCGAGGCGCCGTCGTCGGTGATGTCGTCCCACAAGAAGAAGCACAGGATCATGGTTGCCAGGCCGGCGGCGGCCGTGAACAACGCGTAGGCGTGGCGAGGCACGCGTGGCGCCATGGCGCCGACGACCAGCAACGTCATCGCCGCGCCGAGCAGCACCAACAGAGGGCTGAGCGCGAACCAGTTGACCGAAGGCCCGAGCAGGATCGGGTCGGCGGCGATCACGGTGCGACCTCAACAGGTTGTGGCTCGACGTACGACGTCTTGTCGCTGACGTGCTCGATCAACTTCTTCACGCTGGGTTCCATGCGGTCGAGCATCGGCTTGGGATACAGGCCGGTGAACACGATCACGCCGACGAGCGGCAGCAGCACGGCTGCCTCGCGAACCTTCAACTCGCCGAAGCCCTTGTTGGCCTCGTCGGGCTCGCCGTGGAACACCCGCTGGTACGCCCACAGCAGGTACAGCGCCGCCAGGATCACGCCGGTCGCGGCGACGACCGTCCACCACCGAGCGGTGAGGAACGAGCCGATCAGCACCAGGTACTCGCCGACGAACCCGTTGAGGCCCGGCACGCCGATCGAGGACAGCATCACCACCATGAACACGCCGGCGAAGATCGGGGCGACCTTCTGCAAGCCCTTCAGCTCGGAGATCTGTCGGGTGTGGCGACGTTCGTAGATCATGCCGACGAGCAAGAACAGCGCACCGGTCGACACACCGTGATTGATGTTCTGCATCACGCCGCCGGTGACCGACTGCGTGGTCATGGCGAAGATGCCGAGCACGACGAAGCCCAGGTGGGCAATCGACGAATAGGCGACCAAGCGCTTCAGGTCCTTCTGCATCGTCGCCGCAATGGCGCCGTAGATGATGCCGATGACCGCCAGCGTCAACCACAGGCTGCGGCTCCAGCGGGCCGCCTCGGGGAACAAGAACACCCCGAACCGCAGCAGACCGTAGGTCCCGAGCTTCAACATCACACCTGCGAGGATCACCGAACCACCGGTCGGCGCCTGCGTGTGGGCGTCGGGCAGCCACGTGTGCAAGGGGAAGATCGGCACCTTGACGGCGAACGCGACGGCGAACGCGAAGAACAACCAGCGGCCGGTGCTGGCGGCGAAGTCGGCCTTGGCCAACTCGATGAGGTCGAAGGTCAGCGGGCCGCTGCCCTTCGCCAAGAAGGCGGTGGCGACGATGCCGACGAGCATGAACGCCGAGCCGACCATCGTGAACAAGAAGAACTTCGTGGCCGCGTAGACCCGGCCCTCGTAACCCCAGCCGGCGATCAGGAAGTACATCGGCACGAGCACGATCTCGAAGAAGACGAAGAACAAGAAGAGGTCGAGGCTGATGAAGCTGCCCATCAGCCCGGCCTCGAGCAGCAGCATCCACGACAGGTAGCGCTTGTGGTCGTGATGGGGGTCGGTGCCGGCGATCACGATCGGGAACATCACGCCGGTCAACAGCACGAGGAACAGCGAGATCCCGTCGATCCCGAGGTGCCACGAGATGCCCCACGGCTTGATCCAGGCATGCTTGCTGACGAACTGGAAGTCCGCGTTGGCCTTGTCGAACGCAGCGACCACCCAGATGCTGAGACCGCCGGTGAAGACACTGGTCAGCAGAGCGGTCAGCTTCACCCATTCGGGTCGGCGATTGGAGAACGCAGCGACGAGCAATGACCCGGCGGTCGGGACCAGCACGAGCATGGTGAGGATCGGGAACGAGATCACAGGTTGCCCCGAACGATCACGAACCAGGCGAGCAACGCCACGACACCGACACCGATCGCAGCCGCATAGTTGCGTACGTTGCCGCTCTGCACCGTTCGGATCCGTTGCGCAGTACCGCGGACCAGGCGGCCGACGCCGTTCACGGCACCGTCGACAATCGTCGCGTCGTACCACGCAACGGCATCGAAGGTCTCCCGGCCCGGGCCTCCCATGAACGCGCTGACGGCCTTGTCGTAGTACCAACCCTCGGCCAGCACGCGTGGTTCGATCGCCTTGGCCTTGTGCTTGGCGTAGATCATGACCGCTGCGGCAATTCCGATGAGCGCACCGACCGTCGCTATCACTGCCAGCGGCAGCTTGGCCGTGGTGCTCTCGTGGGCGCCGACAACCGGTTCGAGCCATTGCGCCAACTTTTCCGTGCTGGCCTTGAACGGCAGGTTGAGACCGCCGCCGACGATCGACAACCCGGCCAGCACCACGAGCGGCAGCAGCATGATCGCCGGGCTCTCGTGCGGCTCGAAGTCGCCGTGCGCGCCATGCTCTTCGTGGGCGTCGTGCCACCGAGCCTTGCCGTAGAACACCATGATCACCTGGCGGGTCATGTAGTAGGCGGTCAGCAGTGCCGTGATGAGACCGACGGCCCACAGGACCGGGCTCTTGTCGTAGGCGGCCAGCAAGATGTCGTCTTTGCTCCAGAACCCGGCGAACGGCGGCACGCCGGCAATGGCCAGCCACCCGATGATGAACGTGGCGGCGGTGATCGGCATCACCTTGCGGAGGGCGCCCATGCGGCGCATGTCTTGTTCATGGTGCATCCCGTGGATCACTGCGCCGGAGCCGAGGAAGAGCAGCGCCTTGAAGAAGGCGTGCGTGACCATGTGGAAGATGGCGGCGGTGTACGCGCCGGAGCCGACCGCCAAGAACATGTAGCCGAGTTGGCTGACCGTCGAGTAGGCCAACACCTTCTTGATGTCGTTCTGGGCGACGGCGATGGTCGCCGCGAAAACGCTGTTGCAACGCCGACGATGGCGATCAAGTTCGGCGCGTACGACGACGCTGCGTCGAGGATCGGGCTCATGCGACACATCAAGAACACGCCCGCCGTGACCATGGTCGCCGCGTGGATCAGCGCCGAGACGGGCGTCGGGCCTTCCATCGCGTCGGGCAACCACAGGTACAAGGGGAGCTGGGCACTCTTGCCACAGGCGCCGATGAAGCAGAACAGGGCGATCGCCGTGGCCGTCGTCTGGGCCATGCTGTGCGCTTGCGCGTTGACGCCGGCGTAGCTCAACGTGCCGG
The DNA here is from genome assembly GCA_963805445.1 of Ilumatobacteraceae bacterium. Classification (GTDB taxonomy): domain Bacteria; phylum Actinomycetota; class Acidimicrobiia; order Acidimicrobiales; family Ilumatobacteraceae; genus JAENVT01. The sequence continues at coordinate 367,274 of CAWDUI010000047.1, forward strand.
TGGCCTGGAAGGCGAAGAACATCGCCATCATGAAGCCCCAGTCGCCGACACGATTGGTGACGAAGGCCTTCTTGCCCGCCGTCGCGGCACTCTCCCGCTCGTGCCAGAACGAGATCAGCAGGTAGCTGCAGGTCCCCACGCCCTCCCACCCCAGGAACGTGACGAGCATGTTCTCGCCGAGTACGAGCAGCAACATGCTGACCGCGAACAGGTTGAGGTAGAGGAAGTACTTGGAGAACTTCGGGTCACCCTGCATGTAGCCGATCGAGTACAGGTGGATGAGCGTGCCGATCCCCGTCACGAAGAGGCACATGGTGATGCTGAGCGGGTCGGCCAGGAATGCCAGGTCGACCTTCAATGAGCCGACGGGGACCCATGAGAACACCTTGCCGACGTGGTGACGCTCCTCGGCCGTCTTGGAGACGAGGTCGAGGTACACACCCACGCTCACGACGAATGCGCCACCACACATCAACGTGGCGAGGTAGCCGGCCTTGGGGTCGCCCAGTCGGCGGCCGAACAACAAGATGAGGACGAACCCGGCGAGCGGGAGCGCGGGGATCAGCCAGATGACGTCGAGCATCGGGTCAGCCCTTCAGTTCTGCGAGGTCGTCGGCGTTGGCGTTGGGCTTGCGACGCAGGATGGCCACGATGATGCCGAGGCCGACCACGACCTCGGCCGCGGCGACCACCATCACGAAGAAGACCGTGGTCTGGCCGCCGATGTCGTTCAGCTTCTTGGCGACGGCGACGAACGAGAGGTTGACGGCGTTGAGCATCAGTTCGACGCACATCAGCATGATCAACGGGTTGCGACGCACCAGCACGCCGACGGTGCCGATGCCGAACAGCACCGATGCCAGCACGAGGTACCACGTTGTCGTGGGAACTGCGACCGAGGCGATCACGACTGCGTGTCCGATGGTGTCTTCGGCGCACGGCGGGCCAGCAGCACCGTGCCGACCACCGCGATCACCAGCAGGACCGAGGTGAGCTCGAACGCAAGCACGTGATCGCTGAACAGGTCGCGGGCGAGCGTGCGGATGTTGCTGTCGGGATCGGCCGACGTGTCGACCGCAGTCTTGGCGACGATGCCGATGTTGTCACGCGACGAGATGGCCGCGAACGCGATCAGGCCGATCACACCGCCGCCGACCAACGCGGCGACCTTGCGTTGCAACTTGAACGGCTCGATGCGCAGGTCCTCCGCCGAGTCGACGCCGAGCAACATGATGACGAACAGGAACAGCACCACGATCGCCCCGGCGTACACGATGACTTGCACCGCGGCGAGGAACTGAGCCTCCTGGGAGACGTACAGCACCGCCACGCCGAACAAGGTGAGGATCAAGCTGAGCGCGGCGTGGACCGGGTGCGAGCGGGTCACCACCCCGATCGCGCCGGCCAGGATCATCAGGCCGGCGACTATGAAGACGAACAGTTGCATTACGGCGCGTTCTCCTCGGGATCGCGAACCCCATATCCGAGCTCGGCGCTCCAGGCGACCTGACCGACGAAGTCGGCGTCGCCGCCGGGCGACGTCGCCCGCATCCATCCGCTGGTCTGTTCGTCGTCGCCCGGCCGCCAGTCTTCCCACGGCAGGTGCTTCGGCCTGCCGTCGTCGTCGACGACCAGTTCCTGCTTGGTGTACACGGCATCGCGCCGGTTCGTGAAGCTGAACTCGAACAACTTCGATTCGGTGATCGCTTCGGTCGGGCACGCCTCGACACAGAGGTCGCAGTGGATGCAGCGCAGGTAGTTGATCTCGTACACGAAACCGAATCGCTCGCCCGGCGAAGTCGGATCTTGTGGATCGTTGTCGGCGCCGCGCACGTGGATGCACTTCGCCGGGCACACCCCGGCGCACAGCTCGCATCCGATGCACTTCTCCATGCCGTCTTCGTACCGGTTGAGCACATGTCGACCGTGCATGCGTTCGGGCTTGTCGATCTTCTCGTCGCGGCCTTCGGTCTCGCCGCCCTTCTTGGCCACGCGCCCACCGGAGTACGACGTCGTGACTCTCTTCCCACCGAACAGTCGGTGCTGCCTTGCGGTGACCAGGAATCCTTCGAGGTATCCCATCAGAACATCGCCCCCTCTCGTTCACGATTGCGCGCGCTGACCTTGGTGGCCAAGTTCAACAAGAAGCCGGCGAGCACCAGCACGGCCAGACCGATCAGGCCGATCCCGGTCTTGTGGGCCCTCGTCCAGCCGTGGTCGCCACCGACGCGGAGCAGCGCCAACAACAAGAACCAACCGAGCGCCACAGGGATCAGCACCTTCCACCCGAGATCCATCAACTGGTCGTAGCGCAGACGTGGCAGCGTCGCCCGGAACCACACGTAGATGTACAGGAACACGAGCAGCTTCAAGAAGAACCACACCGTGCCGGAGAACGGGCCGAAGAACGACAAGATGTTGTCGTTGCCGGCGATCTTCAGCGGCTGCGGGCCACCGAAGAACAAGGTCACGATCACGCCGCTCATCGTCACGGTGTTCATGAACTCGGCCAGGAAGAACAACGCGAAGCGGATGCTGGAGTACTCCGTGTTGAACCCACCGACCAGTTCCTGTTCGGCTTCGACGAGGTCGAACGGTGGCCGGTTCAGCTCGGCGGTCGCGGCGATCATGAAGATCACGAACGGCACGAACGCAGTACTGGCGACATGCCACCGGGTGAAGCTCGACTGGTCGGAGACGATGCCACTGGTGCTGAGCGTGCCGGAGACCAGGATCACAGCCGCCAGGCTGAGGCCGAGCGCGGCTTCGTAGCTGATCATCTGGGCGGAGGCACGAACCGACCCGAGCAGCGGGTACTTCGAGCCGCTGGCCCACCCGGCCAACATGATCCCGTACACCGAGATCGAGCTGAGGGCCAACAACAACAGCACGCCGATCGACGGGTCCGCGAGCTGCAGCCGGGTGACGTGATCGAACAGCACGACCTTGCCGGTCTTGCCTGCGCTGAAGTCGCCGCCCAGCGGGATCACGCTCCACACCAGGAACGCCGGCACGAACGCCAGGTAGGGCGCCAGCTTGAACACGAAGCGGTCGCTCTTGTCGGGGATCAGGTCCTCTTTGAAGAACAGCTTGACGCCGTCGGCAAGTGTCTGCAGGATGCCCCATGGACCGGCCTTGTTGGGACCGATGCGGTTCTGCATCCCGGCGATCACCTTGCGTTCGAACCAAACCATCAGCATGGTCGCGACAAGGCCGATCACGAAGACGATGACCACCTTCATGAGCACGATCGCGACGGCGCCGAGGGTGAGGTCGTCGAGGAGGTCGTCGAGGCTCAACATCAGAAGGTCTCGACCCTCACGTCAGTGACGACGTCAGCGGCGTCGATCAGTTCGCCGATGCTCGGGCCCGGTTGGTTGAACGGCACCCACGCCGAACCGCGGCACAACGCTGCCATCGGCCACGACCTTGAACACCATCGACGCCCGCTTGCTGGTGACCTTGACATCGGCACCGTCGGTCGTACCGACCCGCTCGACATCCAACGGGTGCAGGTGCAGTTCCGACCCCATCGCCAGGTGCGCGAGCGACGGGGAGTTGGCCGTGCCGACCGCGTTGTCGTAGAGCTTGCGACTGACGACCAGCCGATAGTCGTAGCTGTTGCGATCGTCGATTGCTGCGATGCGAGCCGTGGCGGGCGGCAACGCACCGCGGCAGACCACACCGTCGCGTGCGCTGCGCAGCGCAGCAACGGTCGCCCCGCCGAAGCCGGCGACGTTGGCCGCGATCGCCTCGGTGAGATCGTCGACCGACGAGACACCGAGATCCCCGCCGAGCAACTCGGCAAGCTCGGTGGCGATCATCCAATCGGGCTCGACTGGTGCCACGCGGCGTGACCTTCTCCGACAAGCGTGGTGACCCTGCCCTCGATGTTGGTGGTGGTGCCGCTCTTCTCGCCGTATGCGGCAGCGGCCAGCACGACATCCGCCGACGAGTTGGACTTGGTGAGGAAGGTGTCGATGGCGATGATGCGCGGCGCACCGGCGATCATCCGTCGAGCCAGATCGGTGTCGGGGAAGTCGGCGAGCGGATCGCAACCGAGCAGCACGAGACACTCGACGTTGCCCGCGGCCGCGGCCCGGGCGATCTCCAGCACCTGCATGCCGCCCTCACCCGGGCGCAGGCCCATCTCGATCGCACCGATCACGTTGCCGCGCCGAAAAGCGGGCAGCACCTTGGCGTCCGGCGCCAGCTGCAGTGCGGCCACGACGCCGTTGCCGACTTCGAGGGGGTGCTCGGCAAGGTTGGCCCGGCCGGCGACGATCACGACGTTGCCGGTGGCGAGCTGCCGGACGATGTCGGGATCATTGCTGCATGCGGCGACGGCCTCGGTGACGCCGCCGGCGTGGTACTCGATCGTCCGCCACGCCTGCGCCGAGAGGCCGCTGCGCTTCTGGGTGAACTCGATGATTCGGCTGCGCCGCTTCTGGGCTGCGTCGCGCAGCCGTAGATACAGCACCGGCAGCTCTTCTTTGAGATCCGGCGCGAGCAGGATGATGGTCGCCGCGTTGGCCGTCTCGTCGATCGTCGCCCGCTCGAAGCCGAGCAGGTTGATCTGAGCACCGTCGCCCATTTGCGGATACACGTGCGGAGTGCCGATCACGTCGTGGGCCAGACGCGCCCATGCGTAGGCGTCCTCGTTGGTGCCGCGCGCCCCGCCGATCACGGCAATCGATCCGGCACCGCCGACCGCTTTGGCCTCGGTGATCAGTTCCGCAGCTCGAGCCAGCGCCGCGTTCCAGGTGGTTGGTTGCAACTCGTCGCCGATTCGCACGTGCGGCGCGCTCAACCGATCCGCACTGTTGACGGACTCGAAGTTGAAACGGCCGCGATCGCACAGCCAACCCCAGTTGACCGGATCGCTGTCGACGCCCTGGTATCGCAGCAGTTCGTCGTGGCTCGACTGCACGACCGTGCGGCAACCGACGGCGCACGTCGTGCAAGTGCTCTCGGTCTGCTCGAGGTCCCATGGACGGGCCTTGAACCGGTAGGGCTTGGCCGTCAGCGCACCGACCGGGCAGATCTGCACGGTGTTGCCGCTGAAGTAGCTGACGAAAGGTTCGTCCGGGAACGTGGTGATCTGCGTGTCGTTGCCACGGCTGGTGAAATGGATCAGCGCGTCGCCGGCCACCTCATCGGCAAAGCGGGTGCAGCGGTCACACAGGATGCAACGCTCGCGATCGAGCAGCACCAGGTCGCTGATCGGGATCGGCTTCTCGAAGTGACGCTTCTCTTCGACGTACCGGCTCTCGCCGGGGCCGTAGCTGAACGACTGGTCCTGCAGCGGGCACTCGCCACCCTTGTCGCACACCGGGCAATCGAGCGGGTGCTGGGCCAACAACAACTCGATGATGCCCTCTTGTGCACTCAATGCTGCCGGGCTCTGCGTGTTGACGACCATGCCGGGAGCCACGGTGACCATGCACGACGGTTGCAAACCGGGTCCGCGGCCGCTGTCGATGTCGACGAGGCACATCCGGCACATGCCGACCGAGCTCATTCGCTCGTGGTAGCAGAACCGCGGGATGTAGTCGCCGGCCCGCTGCGCCGCGGCGATGACCAGATCGCCCTTGCGCGCCACGACCTCGCGGCCGTTGATCGTCAGGCGAACCTCGTTCGGATCGGGCGGTGGGGCGGCTGCTTCGGCGGTGGTGTCGGTGGTCGTCACGACGGTCCTCCGACCGACACAGGAATCAGGTTGCGCTGCACGATCTTGGCCTCGAACTCGTCGCGGAACAGGGTCAGCGCCGAATCGACCGCGGTGTAGGCGGACGGGTCCGACGAAGCAGATCGTCGTCATCTTGAACGGGAACGGCGTGGCCTCGAGACCGAGGCGTTCACTGGAAGGGTGCGGGAAATCGCCCGGGCAGATCGTCTGGCCGATCTCCAACAGTTGGTCGAGGTCCTGCATCGTGCCGTGACCGTCGGCGAGGCGCTTCATGATCCGCTCCAGCCACGTGCCGCCTTCGCGGCAGGGCACGCACTTGCCGCACGATTCGTGGGCGTAGAAGCGGACCAGGCTGTACGCCGCGGCCGGGATGTCGGTGGTCTCGTCCATGACGATCACGGCTCCGGATCCGAGCATCGAGCCGGCCGCGCTGACCAACTTGGCCTCGAACGGCAGGTCCAGCTGATCGGGGAGGAACCACGGTGCCGACCCACCGCCGGGCACGAATGTCTTCAGTTGGTTGTCGTCGCGAATTCCACCGCAGAACTCGTCGCCGTAGAGCAGATCGCGAAAGGTCGTCGTGCCGTTGATGATCTCGTACACGCCGGGGCGCTTGACGTGACCAGACACAGCGACCATGCGCGTGCCCGGCGATGTCGGCGTGCCGATGGCGGTGTACGCCTCGACACCGTTGCGCATCAGCCACGGCAGGTTGGCCAGCGTCTCGACGTTGTTGACGATGGTCGGCTTGCCGTACAGGCCGATCGCTGCCGGGAAGAACGGCGGCTTCAGTCGGGGCATGCCACGGTTGCCCTCGAGGCTCTCGATCAGTGCGGTCTCCTCGCCGACCACGTACGCCCCTGCACCCCAGTGCAACACGATGTCGACGCTGAAGTTGCTGCCCATGATGTTCTTGCCGACGTACCCGGCGGCATATGCCTCGTTCAGTGCAGCAGCGACGCGCTCTTGGGCGACGGCCATCTCCCCGCGGATGTACAAGAAGCACTGCGACAGCCCGGCCGCATAGCAGGCGATCAGCGAGCCCTCGATGAGCTGGTGCGGATCGAGTTCCATCAACAGGCGGTCCTTGTAGGTGCCCGGCTCGCTCTCGTCGCCGTTCACCACGAGGTAGCGCGGCCAGACCGCCTGCGGGGTGAGGCCCCACTTGACGCCGGCCGGGAAGCCCGCGCCGCCGCGGCCGAGCACCGTGGCGCTCTTGACATCGGCATGCACGTCGACCGGCGACTTCGCCAGTGCGGCCTGCAGCCCCTTGTACCCATCGGTCGCCAGGTACCGCTGCAGCGTGTACGAGTCGTCGTATTCGAAGCGGGATGTGACGATGCGCGGCCGGTCGCCCGCCACGAATCCGGCGGCGTGGGGGTAGGTCGTGCCCTTCACTTCTGCGCCTCGGCAGGTGCGGGCATCCACTCCGGTGCGGCGGTCACGTCGTCGGGCGCAACCGCGCCGACTGCACGCTCGGATGGGATCTGTTGGCGCACACGGGCGACCGTGCCGTGCGGCGGCACCTCGCCGTCGAGACGGCCGCGACTGAGATCATCGATCAACCGGTCGAGGTCGGCCGGTGTGACGCGATATCGATGGCGGTAGTTGACCTGCAGGCACGGTGCCTCGGTGCAGGCGGCTTGGCACTCGGCGTGCTCCAGGGTGAACATCCCGTCGGGGGTCGTGCTCCCGGCCTTGATCCCCAACTTGTGCTCGGCGTGGTGCATCAACTCGTCGGCGCCCATCAGGGCGCACGACATCGTGCTGCAGATGTTGACGAGGTACTTGCCGACCGGCTCGAACTTGAACATCTCGTAGAACGTGGCGGTGCCCAGGATCTCGGCCGACGTCGCCCCGACCAGTTCGCCGATGTGCTTGATCGCTTCGTTGGTGACGTAGCCGTCTTGTTGCTGGGCGAGGTGCAGCAGCGGGATGGTGGCCGAACGAGCCTTCGGGATACCGCCCGATGATCTCCTTGGCGTACACCACGTTGGCCTCGTTGAGACGTGCCATCAACGATCCACTTCGCCGAGGATGGGGTCGACGCTGGAGATCACGGCGACGGCGTCGGCGATCAAGCCGCCGCGCAGCATGTGCGGCATGCACTGGATGTTGACGAAGCTGGGTCCACGCACGTGCATGCGGTATGGCGTAGCAGATCCGTCACTGGCGATGTAACACCCGATCTCACCACGCGGGCTCTCGATCGCCACGTACACCTCGCCTTCTGGCACCTTGAAGCCCTCGGTGAAGATCTTGAAGTGGTGGATCAACGCCTCCATCGACTCGTCGATGCGGGCCCGCGGTGGCGGCGTGACCTTCTTGTCCTGGATCCGGTAGTCGCCGCCGGGCATGCGGTCGAGGATCTGGCGGACGATCTTCATGCTCTCGCGCACCTCGTTGAGCCTGATCGCGTAGCGGTCGAACGCGTCGCCGTACGAGCCGACGATCACGTCGAACTCGACCTCGGGGTAGTGCAGGTACGGCATGTCGCGGCGCAGGTCCCAGGCGGTTCCGGTGCTGCGCAGGATCGGACCGGTTGCGGAGAGAGCGATCGCCTCTTGCGCCGTGATCACACCGACGCCCTGCAGGCGCTCGCGCCAGATCGGCTGGCCGGTCATCAAGGTGTCGTACTCGACCAGCCGAGGCGGGATGAGGTCGAGCAGTCGCAGCACGTCGTCGCGCCAGCCGGCGGGCAGGTCGGCGGCGACCCCACCCGGACGGATGAAGTTGTGGTTCATCCGCAGGCCAGTGACCTTCTGGAAGAACCGCAGCACCTCTTCGCGTTCGCGCCAGCCGTAGATCATCATCGACACTGCGCCGATGTCCATGCCGTTGGTGGCGAGGAACAGCAGGTGGCTGCTCATCCGGTTCAACTCGCTGAGGAGCATGCGCATCCACGTGGCGCGTTCAGGGATGTCGCCGTCGATGCCGAGCAACTTCTCGGTTGCCATCGAGAACACCAACTCGTTGTTCAGCGGGCTGACGTAATCCATGCGGGTGACGTTGGTGCCACCCTGCATGTACGTGAGGTTCTCGCCCGTCTTCTCCATGCCGGTGTGGAGGTAGCCGATGATCGGCTTGCTGCGCAGCACTTCCTCGCCGCGCAGTTCGAGCATCAACCGCAACACGCCGTGCGTGCTGGGGTGCTGCGGCCCCATGTTGATGATCATCGTCTGATCTTCGCTCGGGTCGACCGGCAGATCACCGAGCTTGGCCGCCTCTGCCTCGCTCATGCGCAGCACCGCACCGACTTCGCGCAAGAGCTCGCGTGCCGTCAGTTCGCTGCGCGGCTTCAGCCCCTGCTCGGCTTCGTTCCCGGCACGGATGGTGTCGACGATGCCACTCATGTGCGGGCTCCGAAGTCGGCGGAGAACTGCACAGGGATCTCGCCGGTGTCGTAGTCCTTGCGCAAGGGGTGACCTTCCCAATCCTCGGGCATCAAGATGCGGGTGAGGTCGGGATGATCGGTGAAGGTGATACCGAACATGTCGAACACTTCGCGCTCCATCGCCTCCGTACCCGGGTACAGATCGAACAGCGAGTCGATCGCGACATCGTCGGCGGGCACCTGGACCCGGAGCCGGATGCGCTGGTGCGCCGACATCGACAACAGGTTGACGACGACCTCGAATCGCTCTGCGGCGACGCCATCGGGCAGCGCCCGATGCGGCATCAGCAGATAGTCGGTCGCGGTGACGTCGACGCACATCTCGTAGCCCTCGTCGAGCAAGGCCCGCACGACTCCCAAGTACTGCTCGCGGCTCGGGTGCAACACGACCTGCCCGCGGCTGTCGCTGATGGGGCACCCGTGCATCGAGGGCGGCTCAGGAGTCGGGACGGCCTCGTCGGGCGGTTCGGCAGGTGTGTCGCTCATGGCTCACCGCGTTCCCAGCAGGACAGGGATCGACTCCGCTCCGGAGGGGATCTCTTGGACATGGACGTTGGCGCCCGCGCCGGTCTCGGCACGGCGCCTCATCAGGTGACCGTCCTCGATCGCCTGGTGCAGTGTCTCGATGGCATGGATCAGCGTCTCGGGTGTCGGCGGGCAACCTGGTGCGTAGACATCGACCGGCACGACCTGATCGACACCTTGGACGATGGCGTAGTTGTTGAACATCCCGCCGCTCGATGCGCACACACCCATCGAGATGACCCACTTCGGTTCCATCATCTGGTCGTAGACCTGGCGCAACACCGGGGCCATCTTCTGACTGACCCGGCCGGCAACGATCATGATGTCGGCTTGGCGCGGCGAGGCGCGGAAGACCTCCATCCCGAACCGGCTGAGGTCGTAGTGCGCTGCGCCGGTGGCCATCATCTCGATCGCGCAGCATGCCAGCCCGAACGAAGCCGGCCAGCTGCTGCGGCTACGCGACCACTTGACCAGATCCTCGATGCGCGCCGTGATCGCGTTGTGTTGGATCCCGCCGAGACCGTCGTCTTGGATGTTGCGAATCAGATTCATGCCGCAGTCGTTTCTTCGATGCGTCCCTCGGTGCCCACGCGTCGGATCGTGGTGCCCAGCGTTCGCTCGGCCGACACGGCGCCGTCGAGGCGGCGGTGCTTCTGCACCGGGCCCCAGTCCAGAGCGCCACGAGCGACGACGTAGACGAAGGCCAGGAAGAACACGACGCTGAACGAGAGCATCTCCCAGAATCCGTAGCTCCCGAGGAACGCCCGGTCGACGGCGTAGGGGTAGATGAAGATCAGCTCGATGTCGAACATCACGAACAGCATCGCAACGACGTAGAACGTGACCGGGAAGCGCTCGGGTGGCTCGCGGCTCGGCACGATCCCGCACTCGTACGGCGCTTGTTTCGCCGACGATGGGCGACGCGGGGCCAGCAGTCGCGAGGCGAAGAAGCTGAGCGCGCCGAACAGGCTTGCCAGTACCAACAGGCACACGACCGGCAGGTACTGACCCATCAGGTCGCCTGGGCTGCCGAGGGTCTGGGGTGGCGACGTCTGCACGGGCAGCGCCTTGGCGGCTCGGTTGGCCATCACCGTTCGGTCGCGGGTGTGCAACAGGTAGCACAGCATCAAGAACACGGCGAGGGAGCCCACGGTGATGAAGCCGGCCGGCTTTCGCTTCGCACCGAGATCGCGGATCATGTAGATGTACTGGTGGTCGCGTGTCGTGTCGATCTCGGGTTTCGCCGGCGCTCGACCGGGCTCGTCGCGCTGCTTGACGAGCGGGGCGACTTCGACCACGGAGTAGTGCGGCTTGTGGAAGAAGGCGAGGAAGTCGAGCTTGCCGTCGAACAGTTGCGGCGAACGCTGGCCACCCTTGTCGAACACGTTGACCACCTCGAACTCGCCGTTGGCCAGCGCGCCGGCCTCCTCGACCAGCACGCCGGCGGCGGCGCCGGCCTGCTGGTACGCCGGCACTGAGTTCTCGAGCTTCTTCCAGCCCTCCTTGACGAACTGATGCATCGACCACCGAAGCGGTCGTGGTCGGGTCGGCGCTGTCGTCGACCACCACCGGGGCATCGAGCGCCCCGGAGTTGCCGATCGTGTCGGCCGTCAGCACCGTGCGGCCGCTGATCGGCGCCCACGACGCGTCGGGGCCGAGCAGGCCCTTGCCGTACGACCACCACGTCGCGCCCATCAGGAACATCCAACCGGCGAGCGCCGCGAAGGCGACGAGGAAGCCGAGGCGCGCCCCGAGGTTGGTGCTGAGCACGAAGTAGCAGCTACCGCAGAACGTGACGAGTGCGATGATCGTGATCAGGATGCCGCGCAGCTCGGGCTGCCAGCCAATGGCGAGGACTGCACTCATCACAGGCTCCGAACGTATTCGACGATGGCCTTGATCTGCGCGTCGGTCAACAGGCCGCCGAAGCCGGGCATGCGGCCGCTGCCCTGGCCCTGCTTGCCGTATCGCTGACCGAGCTCCGAACCGTTCTTGATGAAGTTGATCATGTCCTGTTCGTTCGGGAAGTGGGAAGGCGTCGCGCCGCTGGTCAGGTTCCAGCCGAAGGCTCCCTGCCCGGGTACTCCGGGATCCTGCCGTAGCTCCAGCCCTGGGTGTGGCAGCGGGCGCAGCTGTACGCGCCACTGTTGATGTCGAGGTTGAACAGCGCCTCGCCCATCGCCGCGTCGACGGTGGAGTACTTGCCGGCGTCGACCAGGCTCTGTGCGGCCTGCTTGGCAGCCTTGTCGATCTTGGTCTTCTCATCGTCGGGCAGCGTTCCCTGGTCACACAGCTTCAACTTCGTCAGGTCGGTCAACGCCGACACCGGCTCGAAGGCCAGATCGGTGAGGCAGCCCTGCGGCGGGAGTTGGATGCTGCGGAGATAGGCGATGATCGTCTCGATCTGCTGTGTGTTCATCGGGCCGCCGCCGATCGTGCCCCATGCGGACATCGGCGAGAACGTTCGCCCGTAGTTGAGGATGAACCGCACCTCGTCGCCGGTGAAGCGATAGAGGACCGTGTTCAACGCCGGGGCGTACCAGTTGACGGCGCGCACCTCGCCCGTCTTCGGGTCGGTCACCGCGGTGGGCGCCTGCCCGCCGCCGGCCTTCATGCCACCGTGGCAGCCTGCACAGTTGAAGCCACCGTTGGCGGTGGTCTCGAACAGTCCGCGACCCCAGCCGACGAAGGTGTCTTCCTTGGCGCTGACCGCACCCGCCTGGCGGCCGGGTTCGAGCACCCAGTAGAGGGGCAGACCGATGACCATGGTCACCAGCAGCAGCACGCCGATTGCGTTGACCCGTGTCAGCCGGGACCCTTCCAGCGTCTCGTCGTCGTAGTACGGCCGCCGGTTGGGGGCCAACTCGATCTCGGAGCCGAGCTCGGGCCGAGCGGCCCTGCGGTTGGCGAGGTAGTACGACACCCACCCGAGCAGGCTCAGGACGAGGATGACCCAACCGATTGCCGTGGTCGCCAAGAGCGATCATCCGTGGCCACCTCCGCCACCGATGCAGTGAGGACCTTCTGCTTCTTGACCGGTGGTGTTGGTACCGATCGGCGGGCCGGGGAACACCGTGCCGGTGTCGATGACGACATCGCCGGCGTTCGAGACGACGAACTGGAATCGATCCATACCGCGCGGCGCAGGGCCACCCTTCTTCTCACCGACTCGGTTGTACTGCGAGCCGTGGCACGGGCACTCGAACCATTGACTGCTGACGCATGACGGGACACGGCAGCCGAGGTGCGGGCACTTCTGATACAGGACCACGATCCCGTTCTTCATCCCGTCGATGAGCGGCTTGTAGTTGGCCACGCCCTCCGCTTTCGGGAGGGCGTCGACCGGGTACTGCGTGACCCACGAGCGCGCCGTGGCGTTGTAGAAGAACCCGCCACCGGTGTTGATGCTGGAGATCACGTCGTTGATCTTGCCGACGGTGATCTTGCCGCCGAAGCCGCCCTTGGCGGTCGGCCACAAGAAGGCGACGAACCCGGCCGCGGCGAACGTCGTGAGACCGGCGCCGGTCAGCGAAACGGTCGCCCTGTTCAAGAACATGCGGCGGCTGACGCCGATGGCGTCGTCGTCGGGCGCCACCCACACCTCGGGGCGTCACCGGCGCAGCGGGGGCCAGGCCCGTGCCACGCGCCTCGGTGACCGCCCGCTCGACCGCTCGACCGGTCTGCGCAGTGGGCAGGTCGATGTCGGCATCACGGTCGCGTCGGCGTGTCTCGCGGCTGAGTGCACCTGCACCGCGGACATCGGCCCGCCGCGCCGCGGTGACGAGCACGATGGCGGCAAGGACGACGATGGCGACGACAGCGATGGTGATGATGGCTGCAGAACTCATCGTGGGTACCTCACAGATCGAAGAACAAGCCGTCGCGCCACGGCAAGGTGAAGTTGAAGCCCGGACCGCGGAAGAACGATCCGATGATGACCAGCACGGACCAGAACATGATGTGCACGGTCATGAGGGAGATCGCGAACTTGCGATCCTCCGGCTTGTTGGACGGGTTCTTGTCGATGTACGGGGCGAAGATCAGCACGATCAGGCCGACGCCCGGCAGTGTCACGCCGGCGATCATCGGGTGGAACATGGTGAGCAGTTCCTGCAGACCGAGGAAGTACCACGGGGCCTTCGACGGGTTCGGCGTGCGGTTGGGGTTGGCCTCCTGCAACAGCGGCGCGTTGACCCAGATCGAGAAGAAGAACGTGAATGCGGTGCACGCCAGCGCAGCCACGAACTCGGCGGCGAGCAGGTGTGGCCAGGTGTGCACCTTGTCGATCGGCGAGGCCTTGACGTCTTGGATCGAACCGCTCTTGACCACCGTGAGCAGGCGCTGCGTGTGCCCGCCGGGCCCGGCGCCGATCGGCACCCCGCCCGCGCTCGGCCCACCGGCGACGACGCTGGCGACCTTCTCCTGCACGGCGACGGCGCCGCCGCCGGCACTGCCGGAATCACCGCCGCCTTCCGTCTGCGCCTTGGCGGCCCGGCTGCGCTCGAGCAGATGGGCGGGGATGCGCGGGATCCGATGCCGGTTCCGACGACTCGGCCCCGGCCGCAGGCGCGGCAGGTGCAGCGTCGGCCGCGGCCTTTTCGCGAGCCTCCTGAGCCCGCTTGAGGAGGTGCTCTGGGATCTCAGTCATGACAGTTCAACTCGCTCCCAACATGAAGGCTCACAACGGTCCACTGATTCCGCCATCCTTACGGACTCGCCAGAAGTGGATGGCCATGAAGATGACGATCACGAAGGGCAGCATCAGCACGTGCAAGACGTACCAGCGCAGCAAGGTCTCGGAACCGATCTCCTTGCCGCCGAGCAACACGAACCGCACCTGGGTGCCGAGCACCGGGGTGTAGCCCATCATGTTGGTGCCGACGGTCACGGCCCACAACGCCAACTGGTCCCACGGCAGCAAGTAGCCGGTGAAGCTGAGCAGCAACGTGAGCATCAACAACACGACGCCGATGACCCAGTTGAACTCACGCGGCGACTTGTAGGCGCCGTGGTAGAAGACGCGGGCCATGTGCAGGAACACGCTGAGCACCATCAGGTGCGCGCCCCAACGATGCATGTTGCGCACAAGTAATCCGAACGCGACCGATGTCTGGAGGTTGGAGATGTCGTTCCACGCGGCCACGTCGGTCGGTCGATAGAAGAACATCAAGAAGATGCCGGTGACGGTCAACAAGATGAACAAGAAGAAGCTCAACCCACCGAGACAGAGCGTGTAGCTGACCTTGACTGCGTGACGCTTCACCTTCACCGGGTGAAGGTGGTAGAGCACGGAGTTCATCACGACGTAGCTGCGGTTGCGCGGCGAATCGGTGTAGCCCTTGCGGAAGATCGAGCCGGGTCGGAAGATCGAGTTCCACGCCTGGCTGCCCTGCGTGCCGCCCCACACCTTGGACAGACGGTCCTTGATGGTCAGTTTCGGTCGTTCGTCGAGAATGTTTGCCATTGGTCGATACCCCTAGAGCCGCATGCCGTAGGCATAGCCATGGTTGTTGGTGCGCACGTGCGAGTCGCCACTCTTGTCGGGCGCACCGGCCCTGCCCAAAATGATGACGCCGGTCGGACACCGATCGACGCACAACGCACACCGCGTGCAGATGTCGTCGTCGATGATGAACAAGACCTTGTCGCTCGGGTCCTCGCCCGGCAACTCGGTACCCGTGGCCTCGACGATGGCGTCGGGCGTGACCATGTGGATGCACTTCCACGGGCAGATGTCGACACAGCCTTCGCACATGATGCACTCGGTCTGGTCGATGTGGATGAACTGCTTCGGCTTGACCGCCTTCGAGAGGTAGTCAGCGTCGACCTCGACGAGTTGGTACTCGTCGGTGTACGGCATCATCGGGGGGTTGGCGTCAGTACGTGCCATACGCGCTAGCCCTTCTTGACCAGTGGTCGACCGTACGTGCTCGTGGCGACGTCGGTGCTGGGCTTGGTGTCGCCGCGACCCTGCCACACCTTCCAGAGGAAGAGGATGAGGCCGAAGTACCAGACGTGCAACACCACCACGACGATGTCGCGAACGGCTTCGTACGAGGCGGTGAAGGGGAAGTGCCCGCCGAGCGCCTTGGGCTTCAGCACATCGCCAGGGCCGTAGATGATGTAGCTCTTGGTCCACTGGAGATCCGCGTCGGAGTGAGCGATCCACTGGTGAGGCACGACGCCGAACGCGAGGAACATCACCCCGAAGACGTAGACAGCGGCGAGCATGGCCTCACCCCACGAAACCGCCGTGCCCTTCGGCCGACGCTTGGCGTAGGGGATCGCCAGCATGGCCAGGATCGTGGAGAGCGCGAACGAGAAGAGGAAGGCCTCATTCAAGAACGGAAACTTTGACGGTCTCCACCAGTCGTATGCGATCAGCACCTCGGCTGTCCTTCCTCGTGAACTGCTGCACAAACTGTAGTCACCGACGTCACGGCGAGTGCCATTCCCTGCGAGTCGACGTGCACATTCGGTCTTCGGTCTACCACGCCCGATAGCGACAATCGACCGGTTGTGAATTCGTGCACGCCGAGTTCGCGATTCGTCGCGAGGATTTCCTGATCTCGCAGTCGTGGCGTCTATCGTGGGCACCCGTGACCGAGATTCCCGAGCACCTGCTGAAGCGCAGCAAGGCCGCACGAACGCAGGCCGAAGGCGGAACCCCCGCGGCCGACGCCCCAGCAGCAACGCCCGGCACCGCTGCGGCCACGACGGCGCCGGCGGCGAAGAGTCCGGCGGCCGCCGCGCCCGCGGCACCGGCCGGGCCGCCACCACCGAAGCCCGACATTCCCGTCGTGGCCGCCGCCAAGGCGCGCAAGAAGATTCCGTTCTGGGCGTTCGCCACTCTCAGCACCTTGCCACTGTGGGCGTTCATGTACGTGCGGGCGCTGACCCCGTCGACCGCGAAGGTCGCCGGTCCGCTCGGCGAAGGCGCCGTGGTGTTCACCGGTTGCTCCAGCTGCCACGGCAGCAAGGGCGAAGGTGGCGTCGGCTACCAGTTCTCGCAGCAGGAGGTGCTCCAGACCTTCCCGCACATCGAAGATCAGTTGCGTTGGGTGTACAACGGCACGGATGCGTACGTCGCTGCCGGCATCGAGATCTACGGCGACCCGAAGCGACCCGGTGGTGCGCACATCACCCGTGCCAAGGGCATCATGCCTGGCCAGTCGGCGCAGCTGACCGAGGCACAGATCCTCGCCGTGGTGTGCCACGAGCGGTACACCCTGGGCGGGGCCGACCCGTCCGGGGAATACCTGAAAGAGTACGACAACTGGTGCGCCGCCGACTCCCCGGCGTGGACCGCACTGGAAGACGGTTCGGCGACGTTCGACAACATCGACACGAAGGTCCCCGGGGCGATCAAGGTCGGCAAGGAGCCGAAGGCCGGCTCGTCCGCCGGCGGCTGAGTGACGTCGACGACTGACGTCCTCGTGATCGGGGGCGGCCCCGCTGGCGCCTCAGCAGCGTATTGGCTGGCCCGGTACGGCCACCAGGTCACCGTGGTCGAACGCAAGTCGTTCCCTCGCGAGAAGACCTGTGGCGACGGGCTGACGCCGCGCGCCGTGCATCAGCTCGACGAGATGGGCCTCGGCGACCAGTTGGCCAAGTTCCACAAGTACAACGGGCTGCGCGCCACGGGCATGGGTCGCCAGCTCGAGCTGCAGTGGCCGTCGCACCCGGTGTACCCGCAGTACGGATACGTCGTGCGCCGGCGCGAGCTCGACACGATGGTCGCCCGCAACGCCGTCGCTGCCGGGGCGACGCTGCTCGAGGGACACGAGGCACTGCAGCCGATCGTCGATCGCGGCTTCGTCCGCGGGGCGGTGGTGCAGCCGCCGACCGGCGAGCCCATCGAGATCCGAGCGCGGTACGTCGTCGTCGCCGACGGCGCCAACAGCCGCTTCGGTCGTTCGCTCGGAACGTTCCGCACACGCGAGTGGCCGTACGGCACAGCGATCCGCACCTACTGGGAGACGCCACGCCACGCCGAGCCGTGGATCGAATCCGCGCTCGACGTGAAGGATCGCAACGGCAACCCGATGCCCGGCTACGGCTGGATCTTCCCGGTCGGCGACGGCACCGTCAACATCGGCGTCGGCCTGCTGTCGACGTTTCGCGAGTTCAAGAGCGTCAACACCACGCACTTGCTCGACGCGTACGCTCACCAGGTCGCTGACCGCTGGGAGATCACGCCCGACCGACCCGAATGCAAGGCCACCAGCGGGCGCATCCCAATGGGTGGCTCCGTCGGCCCGAAGGCCGGCCCGTCGTACCTCGTGATCGGCGACGCCGCCGGCAGCGTCAACCCGTTCAACGGCGAAGGAATCGACTATGCGTACGAGACGGCGCGGATGGCGGCGCAGGTGCTGCACGAGGCCATCGACGGCGGCGATCCCACGGCGCTGCAGCGCTACCCGTCGCTGCTCGACGACGAGTACGGCGAGTACTTCAAGGTCGCCCGCTTGTTCGCCCGGGTGATCGGTCGCCCGGCGCTGATGCGTGAGCTGACTCGCGCCGGCATGCACAGCCGCACGTTGATGGAATGGGTGCTGCGGATCATGGCGAACCTGTTGCGGCCCGACGAGCTCGGCCCCGCCGAACTGGCCTACAAGGCCGCCGCCAAGCTCGTGCGCCTCGCCCCCAATGCGTGACCAATCTCTGGCCCAGTTGTGACTGAAGTCAGGCCACCGTTTCCATCAGGTTGGCGGGGGCGGCCCGAAGGGCTTCGGTCGCCGGGGAGTCGGGGAGGGCGTCGCACGCCGCGACCGCGCGCCTTGCCCAATCGTGCGCCGTCGAGAACGCCGAGGCGACGCCGCCATTCCTGCGCACGATACCGAGCGCCTTCTCGCGTTCGGCAGCGTCGAGCGGCTTGCCGAGCAACGCCAGCAACTCCATCGCCGGCACCCCACCGGCCTGCAGGGTGCGCATGACCGGCAGCGTGTAGACACCCTCGACCATGTCATGGCCCGCCGGCTTGCCGAGTTGGTCGTCGGTCGAGGTGATGTCGAGCAAGTCGTCGACGATCTGGAACACGTTGCCGTACGCCTCGCCGTACTCGGTGAGCGCATCGGTCAACGCCGGGTCGAACCCGGCGACGAGACCACCGATACGCGCCGCTGTGGCGTAGAGCGACGCGGTCTTGCCACTGATCGAGGCCATGTAGCTCGACTCCGGTCGCGCCGAGTTGTACGTGTGTCGCAGCTCCTCGATCTGGCCTTCGCACAACCGCCCGATGGTTCGGGCGAGCAGACCGGCGACCTCGGTGCCGAGTGAGGCAGCGATCTCCGAGGCCCGTGACAGCAGGAAATCGCCGGCCAGGATGGCCTGCAAGTTGCCCCACTTGGCGTTGACGGTGTCGACGCCCCGTCGGGTGCTGGCTTCGTCCATCACATCGTCGTGGTAGAGCGAGCCGGTCTGCACCAGTTCGCAGGCGATCCCGCCCTGGATCGAGCGTTCCCTCAGCTCGGCGTCCGACGGGCCGCAGATCTGCGCAGCGACCACCGTCAGCACGGGGCGAAGACGCTTGCCGCCGGCGATGATCAGGTGCGATGCGATCTCGTTGAGGTACGGATCCGGGGTGTGCACGGACTCGACGAGCGCCTGTTCGATGCGTTGCACATCGTCGACCATGCCGGCCACGGAGAAGAACGGCGAGGGCGCCACGCAGCAAGGCTAGCCATCCGTCCCACTGCCTCAAGATTGCCGAGTAGGTCGCGCGACCCAAGCGCGCCCGACAGCATGTTGCATGTGCGCCCGGCCGATAGACTTCTGCCATGTTTGAACGCTTCACCGATCGTGCCCGGCGGGTCGTGGTGCTGGCTCAGGAGGAAGCTCGGCTGCTGAGCCACAGCTACATCGGCACCGAACACATTCTCCTCGGACTCATCCACGAAGGTGAAGGGGTCGCTGCGAAGGCGCTCGAGAGTCTGGGCATCTCGTTGGAGGCCGTCCGCAACCAGGTCGAAGAGATCATCGGACAAGGCGGTACGTCGCCGTCGGGTCACATCCCATTCACACCGCGCGCCAAGAAGGTGTTGGAGCTGTCGCTGCGCGAAGCACTGCAACTCGGCCACAACTACATCGGCACCGAACACATCCTCCTCGGACTCATCCGCGAAGGCGAGGGTGTCGCCGCGCAGGTGCTCGTCAAGCTCGGCGCCGACCTGTCGCGGGTGCGCCAGCAGGTCATCCAGTTGCTCAGCGGGTACCAAGGTGGCGCGCCGGGCAAGGGCGAGCCGCAAGCGGCCGCGGCCGGCACGCAGGGCAAGGAAGACACCCCCGGCGACAAGGGCAACAGCCAGATCCTCGACCAGTTCGGTCGCAACCTCACCCAGCTCGCTCGCGAGAAGAAGCTCGACCCGGTCATCGGTCGCGCCCGAGAGCTCGACGCGCGTGATGCAGATCCTCAGCCGCCGCACGAAGAACAACCCGGTGCTGATCGGCGAGCCAGGCGTCGGCAAGACGGCGATCGTCGAAGGGCTGGCCCAGAAGATCGTCAGCAACGACATCCCCGACACGTTGCGCAACAAGCAGCTGTACACCCTCGACCTCGGGGCACTCGTGGCCGGCAGCCGGTACCGCGGCGACTTCGAGGAGCGCCTGAAGAAGGTGCTGAAGGAGATCAAGACCCGCGGCGACATCGTGCTGTTCATCGACGAGATCCACACGCTCGTCGGCGCCGGCGCAGCCGAAGGCGCGATCGACGCGGCATCGATCCTCAAGCCGATGCTCGCTCGCGGCGAGCTGCAGACCATCGGCGCCACGACGCTCGACGAGTACCGCAAGCACCTCGAGAAGGACGCCGCACTCGAACGTCGTTTCCAGCCGGTGCGCGTCGAAGAGCCGACGCTGGCCATGACGATCGAGATCCTGAAAGGTGTGCGCGAGAAGTACGAAGCCCACCACCGGGTCACCATCACCGACCAGGCCATCGTTGCTGCCGCCAACCTCTCCGACCGCTACATCAGCGACCGTCACCTGCCCGACAAGGCCATCGACCTCATCGACGAGGCCGGCGCCCGCCTGCGCATCAAGCGCATGGGTACGCCACCTGATCTCAAAGAGATCGAGCGCAAGCTCACCGAGGTGCAGGAGGCCAAGAAGCGCGCCGTCGAAGAGCAGCAGTTCGAAGAAGCGGGTCGCCTCCGCGATCAGGAGAAGTCGCTGCTCGACGAGAAGTCGGTCAAAGAGGCCGAGGTCAAAGCCAGCGGTGTCGACCTGTTCGACGAGGTCGACGAGGAAGCGATCGCCGAGGTGCTCAGCATCTGGACCGGCATCCCGGTCTACAAGCTCACCGAGGAAGAGACCGCCAAGCTCCTCAACATGGAAGCCGAGCTGCACAAGCGGATCATCGGCCAGGAGAACGCCATCAAGGCGGTCAGCCAGAGCGTTCGGCGCACGCGCGCCGGCCTGAAAGACCCCAAGCGCCCCAGCGGTTCGTTCATCTTCCTCGGGCCCACCGGCGTCGGCAAGACCGAGCTGGCCAAGACCCTGGCCGAGTTCCTGTTCGGCGACGAGAGCTCGCTGATCGCCCTCGACATGAGCGAGTACATGGAGAAGCACACGGTCAGCCGGCTGGTCGGTGCGCCCCCCGGATACGTCGGGTACGAAGAGGGTGGCCAGCTCACCGAGGCAGTTCGCCGCAAGCCGTTCAGCGTCGTCTTGTTCGACGAGATCGAAAAGGCGCACCCCGACGTGTTCAACACGCTCCTGCAGATCCTGGAGGAAGGCCGTCTGACCGATAGCCAGGGACGCACGGTCGACTTCCGCAACACGGTCCTCATCATGACCAGCAACCTCGGCACCGCCGATCTGCGCAAGGCCAACGTCGGCTTCACCAAGATCGACTCGGCAATGAGCTACGAGCGGATGAAGGACAAGGTCAACGAGGCGTTGAAGACGCACTTCCGTCCCGAGTTCCTCAACCGCATCGACGAGGTCATCGTGTTCCACGAACTGGCCCGCGAAGAGGTCATGGAGATGGTCGACCTGATGACGAAGCGCCTCACCGGGCAACTCGAAGGTCAGGGCCTCGGCATCGAACTGACGCAGAGCGCCAAGGAGCTGTTGGCCGAGAAGGGCTACGACCCGCAACTCGGTGCCCGCCCGTTGCGTCGGGCGATCCAGCGGATGATCGAAGACGTGCTCAGCGAGAAGATCCTCTACAAGGAGTTCCACGCCGGCGACATCATCGTCGTCGACACCGAGGACGATCCCGACAAGCCGGGCGAGAAGAAGCTCAAGTTCACCTCGGTCGAGGGGTTCCTGCCCCCGGCTGCAGTGGAGCTGGCGGCCACGGGCGCTCCCGAGTTGCCCGATCCGACGCTTCCGACCGAACTGACCTGAGCCGCCTCCCGCTCAGTCGAGCGCCGCGACCCGGGTGATCTCGCCGGTCGTCGGGAGCGCGCGTTCGGCCAGGAGTTGATCGTCGGGCGACACCAGTGTCATCCGACCCGTTCCGACGATGACGATGCTGTCGTCGTCGAGCACGGTCAGCGCCTCGACGTCCATGTCCCACGTGAACGAATCGCGCACCGCCAGCGTGACGGGGTCGAGCCGGAAAAGAGAGCCTCCCAGGGCGAGGACCACTTCGTCCTGGGAGGCCCCGATCGCGACGCGGCCCGCTGTGGCGCTGACCTCTGCCGTCGCCCGCGCCGCCGGCATCTCGGGCCCGGAGTTGGTGATGTCGTTGACCTCGTAGCCGGCGATGCCGCCGGTGCTCGACGCTGCAAAGAGCCGTGAGCCTGCGGGGTTCACGGCCAACGCGCCGGGATGGTCCGACAGTCCGAGCTGCGACGGCACGTCGAGGCACCAGACTCCGTTGAACAGGCCGAGGGTGTGGATGAACGAGCCGATCGTCTCGCCGGCCTCACCAGCGCCTTGGTAGAGGGTGAACAACAGTTGGTTGTTGGGCTCGAACACCGCAGTACGGCTGACGGCGGTCATCACCTCATCGACGGTCTGGCTCTTGTCGCGAAGGTTCAGCGGGAGGCCCAGCTCCCCCGTGGTCGTGTCGATCACTCTCACCCGATAGGTGTCGGTGCCGAGGTACTCGATCACGAACACACCCATGGGCAAATCGGATCCGGTTGCGAACACGTTGGAGAACGCCTCGGGAACCAGGACGGCGTCGAACGTCCATCGGCGCACTTCACCTGCCGAAGGTGTCGCCAACACGACGGTCGTCCGCTTGCCCGCGGTGCCGATCAGGGCGACCACCTTGCCGTCCTGCGAGATCGCTGTCGGACGGAATTCGCCCTTGATCTGAACCGAGGCCGAGATCTGATCGTTGCGAACATGGTGCCACTCGATCGTCGAGACCCCGGCGAGGGTGTCGGAGCTGACCACGACCTGGCCGGTGGGGTCCATCACCCCCGGCGTGTCGACCGGGTCCGTGCCAGGCGAGAACGTGAAGACATGGCCGTCCTTGGCGGTCAACGCGAGCCGTGACGGGAACGCTGCCTGGATCTCGGCAACCGGGCCTGCGTCGGTGGTTTGCGGGGCGACGATCGCGGGGGACGTCGACGAGGTCTTCGCCCCGGGAGCCGAGACGTCGCTGGACGACGACACCGCTGCCGAGCCGCACGACGTCAGGAGCAAGGCAAGGGAGACCGCTGTGAGCTTGGTGTGGATCCACATGCCCCATTGACACCACCGCTCGCCATGCCGTTCCCGGGTTGCATAAAATGAAGTGTGCAACTTCGATCGAGGGTGTGCGCATCGAACCTGCACACTTCGTTGCGACCTGCCGCCGCTACGGCACGGAGGCCGCGATGCGCAGCGCTGTCTCCAAGGTGATGCCGGCCTCGAGGCGATAGACGAGTTCGCCGCGTTGCCACAGCAAGGTGTTGGTCGCCAGCCGCAGCGAGTCGGGCAGCACATCGTTGCCGAACGTGAACATCAACTGGTGCGGCGCACCTTCGATCCAATACCCCGTGGCGCCGCCGACGTCGACGGAACGCACGGTCGAATCGCCGAGCGTCTTTTGGAAGTAGCCCTCTTCGATGTGTGCGGGCATCACCGAGACGAGGGCGCCGACACCCATCACGCTCGATTCGGGGAGGAGCGGAGATGGGGCGTAGACGAGCACGATCTGGCCGCTCGCCGGCGGCTGCACGACGTGAACCGATCGGGGATCTCCGAGCAACGCCGGTGTGGGATCAGCCAGCCCGGTGTCAGACATTGCCTCGTCGATCGACATCGGCAGACCGAGACCGAGATCGGGCACGGGAGGTGCGCTCGTCGCAACGACCGTCGGGGCGACCGAGGTCGCCACCGTCGGAACGGTGACCACACCGGGCTCGATTCGGACGCTGTCGAAGCCGAGCCACCGGGCGATGACGCGTCGTGGTCCCGGCACGACGATCAGGGCGACAGCCAGCACCACGACCACCGCAACGGCGAGACGCAACCCACGGCGAGGGTGCGGGCTCTTGGCCGGCACATCGATGCGGCGCAGCACATCGTCGACCAGCCAATCACCGCCGGGGATCTCCAGGCGTTCGGCAAGCTCACCGAGCGAGCGTTCCAGATCGATCATGGTCGCTCCATCTCGATGCGCAGTCGATCGAGCGCACGCGCCGTCCGCGATTTCACGGTGCCCACGGCGACTCCGACCGCTTGTGCCGTCTCGGCCTCCGACATCCCGGCGAAGTATCGATAGCCGAGCACTTGTCGATCTCGTGCGCCGAGGCGCCCGAGCGCCATTCCCAACTCGCGTGCGGCATCGGTGCCGAGTGCGCTGAGTTCAGGGTCGGGTGCCGATGCGACGACCCAAGATCCGTAGCGTGCATCACGCTTGCGCTGCCGGTCACGGCCGCGTAGGTGGTTCTTGGCTTCGTTGGCCACGATGCGCAGCATCCACGGACGGACCATCGCCGGATCGGCCAATCTCGGCAACGATCGATGTGCTTTCACAAAGGCCTCCTGAGCAATGTCTGCGGCATCGACGACCGAGCCGCTGACGACCGCCGCCAAGCGAAGTGCGGCTGTCTGGTACCGGCCGACGAGCGCGCCAAAGGCCGCGGCATCGCCGGCGCGAGCGCGGGCGACGAGTTCCGAGTCGGATGGTTGTGTTCGGTCAGTGGTCATGATCGATGTGTCGTCTGTCTTGACACCTCCGGCGTCCGCGAGGTTCCACATGCCACAATCGGGGACACTATGCGCCGGGCCCTCATCGTGATCTCCGTGATGGTCCTGGCCGGATGTCATGTCGACACGACCCTCGACATCTCGATGAAGGCCGATGGCAGCGGCCGCATCACGCTGACCGCGATTGCCGACGCCGACGTGGTGACGCAGGCCCCCGGCCTGGCGGACGATCTCCGTTTCGACGATGCCCAGACAGCCGGGTGGAAGGTCACCGGGCCGACCGCGACCTCCGACGGCGGCCTGCGCGCCGAACTCACCCACACGTTCGCCAACCCGGAGGAGGCGTCGGCGTTGTTGCAGTCGATCAACGGTCCGGGTGGCCCGCTGCACAGCGTCGCCCTGTCTCGGCAGGTCGCCACGGACGGTACGACCGTGTCGTTGGTCGGTTCGCTGCGCATCGACGGGCTCACCGCCTTCGCGGACCCGGAAGTGCTCGCTGCCGTCGGGGCGACCCCCTACGCAGACGAGATCGCCGCGTCGAGCCAGGGTCCGACCCAGGCAATTGGTGTGACGGTCCGGGCCACGCTGCCGGGCAAGCTCAGCTCGGCCACCGGCACGATCAACGGCAGCACCGTGACGTGGATCGTGCCGCTCGACGGCTCGCAGCTCGACCTGTCAACCAGCGCCCTCGACGACCACGGCTCCGCCAAGATCTGGGGTGTTGCAGCCAACGCCGTGCTGATCGCCCTGGTGGCCTGGTGCGTGATCGCCGCGGCGTTCATCTTCTGGGTCGCCCGACAACGCCAACGTCGCGCCCAACGTCGCAGCTCCAGGGCCGTGTAACACCCATTCTCTAGGGTGCCCCATATGTCGAAGATCCGCCTCGTCTACCGCTGCACCGCCTGCGCCACGGCATATCCCAAGTGGGCCGGCCGCTGCCCGTCGTGCGAGGCGTGGAACTCGATGGTCGAAGACGTCGAAGGTCCCGATCCCGACACGGCGCTGTTGCTGTCGGCCACCTCGACGGCAACGGCCATGCCGATCGCCGAGATCGATTCGCTCGTCGGTGGTCCGCAGCCAACGGGCATCGACGAGCTCGATCGCGTGCTCGGGGGTGGGCTGGTTCCCGGCGCCGTCACGCTGCTCGGTGGCGAGCCAGGCATCGGCAAGAGCACGCTGCTGCTGCAATTGGCCGCAGCGTGGCCGGCGCGCACGCTCTACGTC
The DNA here is from genome assembly GCA_963805445.1 of Ilumatobacteraceae bacterium. GTDB lineage: Bacteria > Actinomycetota > Acidimicrobiia > Acidimicrobiales > Ilumatobacteraceae > JAENVT01. Next base: position 393,202 of record CAWDUI010000047.1, read on the forward strand.
AGTGGCGAGGAGAGTGCCCAGCAGGTACGACTGCGCGCCGAACGGCTGGGCGCGCTCGGGCCCAACCTCTGGCTACTGGCCGAGACGTCGCTGCCGCACGTGGTCGCGGCGCTCGACACGGTGCAGCCGCAGCTGGTGATCATCGACAGCATCCAGTCCGTGGCCGACGCCGACCTCGGCTCGGCGCCGGGCAGCGTCGTGCAGGTACGCGGGTGCACGCATCGCCTGGTGGCCGAGGCCAAGAGTCGTGGCATACCCATGGTGCTCGTCGGGCACGTCACCAAAGATGGTGGCCTCGCCGGGCCGCGGGTGCTCGAGCACATCGTCGACACGGTGCTGAGCTTCGAAGGCGACCGGCACCACGCCCTCCGGTTGCTCCGCGCCGTCAAGCACCGGTTCGGCTCGACCAACGAGCTCGGCGTGTTCGAGATGGTCGAGCGCGGTCTCGTCGGGGTGCCCGACGCCAGCAGCTTGTTCCTCACCGATCGGCGCACGGGGGTGGCGGGCTCGGCGGTCACGCCCACGCTCGAAGGCCATCGCCCGTTGCTGGTCGAGGTCCAGGCACTTGACCAACAAGGTCAACTCCGGCGTGCCACCGCGCCGCAGCGCGCAAGGCCTCGACCCCGGCCGCCTGGCACTGCTGCTGGCGGTGCTCGAACGGCGAGCGCGACTCCCGATGGCCCAGCACGAGGTGTTCGCCTCTGCCGTCGGGGGCGTGCGGCTGACCGAACCGGGATGCGACCTGCCGATGTGCCTCGCCATCGTCAGTGCGCTGGCCGACCGTCCGTTGCCGTCCGATGTCATCTCCTTCGGCGAGATCGGGTTGGCCGGCGAGCTGCGTCAGGTCGTGCACGCCTCCCGCCGGCTCGCCGAGGCGGCGCGCCTCGGGTTCACCCGGGCCATCGTGCCGGCCAACTCGGCCAACGGCGTCGATGGCATTTCACTGATTCGCGTCGCCACCATTACCGAAGCTTTGCTCGCCGTGGGATTGCACAACGTCGGCTCCAAGTAGAATCGGTCCATGACGTCCGGACCGCCCTCCGACGCCTTGCACGAGGCACTCGCACTTGTCGCGCCGGGCACGCCGTTGCGCGACGGAATCGAGCGGATCGTCCGGGCCAAGACGGGCGCATTGTTGATCGTCGGCGACGGACCCGACGTGCTGGCGATCTGCAGTGGCGGCTTCATGCTCGACGCCCCGTTCAGCCCGCAGCGACTCAGCGAGCTGGCCAAGATGGACGGCGCGATCATCCTCGGCTCGTACGGCCAACGGCTGGCCAGGGCCAACGTGCACCTCGTTCCCGATCCTTCGGTGCCGACCACCGAGACCGGCACGCGGCATCGCACCGCCGAACGCGTCGCCCGCTCGATCCCGGTGCCGGTGGTCAGCGTCAGCGAGGAGATGGGTGTGATCAGCGTCTACGCCGGCGGCATGCGCCACCAACTCCAAGACATCGGCCGTCTGCTCGACCGGGCCAACCAGGCGCTGCAGACGCTGGAGCGGTACAAGGTGCGTCTCGACGACACGCTGGCGAACCTGACCGCGCTGGAGCTGGAGAACGCGGCCACCATTCGCGACGTGGCCTCGGTGGTACAACGCGGTGAGATGGTGCGGCGGATCTCGGCCGAGATCGAGACCATGATCGTCGAGCTCGGCGTCGACGCCCGGCTGTTGCGGCTGCAGGTCGACGAAGTGAACGGCGAGATCAACCACGAGCTCGAACTGGTGCTGGCCGACTACCCGCGCATCGCCAACAACTGGGCGGGCCACGGTCTCGACGGCGATTCGCCAGCCTCCCCTCGTGGCCTGCGACTTCTGACCAGGGTGTCGCGCATCACGCCGGCGCTCGCCAACGCAGTCGTCGACCACTTCGGTGATCTCGCCAAGCTCCAGCGGGCGACCGCCGCGGAGATCGCCGAAGTCGACGGCATGGATGGCGCACTGGCGGCGGCCGTGAAAGAGACCCTCGACCGAATCACCGAGACGAGCATCCTCGACCAATATCGCGTGAGCCCACGGGGTCACGTGGGGAAGTATCTGGAGTCTTTGCCCTTGCCTTCCACGGTGACCACACCGTCGTCGACCAACTTGACGAGGTGCGACAGCACGCTGCGCGCCGCCGGCTTGTGCAGCTCCTCGCGAACGTCGGCGTACATCTGCTTGACCATGCCCTCGATGTCGGAGCAGCCGGATCGCACCGCAGCCACGACCTGGGCCTCGCGCTCCAGCCGATGTTCGAGGAACGCGTGCAGGAACGGTTTCGGGTCGGTCACCGGTGCCCCATGGGTCGGCCACAGCGACAGGTCATTGCGCGCCATCACCTTGCGCAGCGAATCGATGTAGTCACGCATGTCGCCGTCCGGCGGCGACACCACCGTCGTGCTCCAGCCCATCACGTGATCTCCGGTGAACAAGGCCTGTTCCTCATCGAGCGCGAAGCACATGTGGTTCGAGGTGTGGCCCGGGGTGTGCACCCCACGCATCGTCCATCCGTCACCCATGGCCGCGACCTCACCATCGCCGACACGCACGTCGGGGTCGAATTCGAGGTCGGTGGTCTCCTCCAGAGTGATGCCCTCCTCGATCTCGCCCGCATCCGCAGCGTCGGTCTCGACGCTGCCGTGCGGACCGAAGGCGATCGTGGGAGCACCCGTCTGCTCGCGCAGCCATGCGGCCAGCGGCGAGTGGTCGGAGTGGCAATGGGTCACCAGGATCGCCCGGACGCGCACGCCTTCGAGGCAGGCGGCCAGGGCGTCGCGATGTTCATCGAGCATCGGCCCCGGGTCGATCACGGCGACGTCGTCGTGGCCGACGATGTAGGTGCCCGTTCCCAGGTAGGTGTACTTCGACGGGTTGTTGGCGATCACTCGCCGCACGAGCGGTGACACCTGCACGGCCGTGCCGTACCGCGGCTCACCGAGGGTGACGAACGGGATCGCACTCATCGCGTCACCCTAGAGGCGCAACGGACCGGACCTCGCCCACGTGGGCCCCATGACCCAGGATCCACTGCGTGACGCCGGCCTCGATAGCCGACGTGTCGATGCCGAGGGCGCGCAGGCCGGCAACCATCACGGGCGGACGAGCCCGATTTGCGCCGTCGGCGATCTTGATCGCGATGGCCCGACCGTCGGGCAGCGCCGCGGCGAACACCCCATCGGCACCGTCTTTGGCCATCAGCCCCGGCACCCCGCGCATGAACTGGGTGACGTCACGATCCTCGCCGCCGACCATCTCGGGGTGCGCTGTCATCGCCCGGTACACAGCCTCGCCGGCCGCGCCGGCAGCACCGGTGGCGATCGATCGAAAGCCGCGAGCCAGCCCGATCAGCGAGATGACGTGCGCCGGCGAGCCGCACCCGTCGACGCCGATGTGACGGTGCGGCTCGGCGGCGAGGTCGTCGATCGTGGCGGTGATCTGTTGCTGCACCGGGTGGTCCGGCGCAAGGTACCCGGCGTCGATCGGCCAGCCGTTGATCACGCTGGTGAGCAGCATGCCGCTGTGCTTGCCGCTGCAGTTCATCTGCAACGGCGTCGGGCCGCCACCGGCTCGCAGGATCACCTCGGCGGATGCCTCGTCGAGTGGCAGGCCGGCAGTGTTGGCCAACGATCGCTCGTCGAGCCCGGCCGACGGCCAGGATCCTCCTGGCCGCCTCGACATGCATCGGCGTGCCGTCGTGGCTGGAGCACACCAGCGCCAGGAGCTGCGGCGGCAGCTCCAGCCCGGCGCGCACCATCGCCAGCGCCTGCATCGGCTTGTTCGACGACCGGGGGTAGATGGCGGCGCCGGGATCGCCGACGGCAAATGCCACGGCCCCGCTCGATGCGAGCCCGACGACCGCACCGAAGTGAACCGACTCGTCGAATCCGCTCCGACGCGTGACAGCGACCGGCGCGAACGACTCAGGGGTCGGCATCAACGGTGCCGGCTTCGACTCGCTTCATCCTCGTCTTGCGGTTCACTCGTCGGCGCGGCAGCGTGGTCGTGAGATGGCTGTCGATCACCTCGTGGCGCTCGCCGATGTTGCTGAGCACGGCCTGGGCCATTGCCGCAGCCGGGATGGCCAGCACGGCGCCGACTGCGCCGAGCACCGCGCCGCCGGCGATCGCCGAACCGAACGCAATCGCCGGGTGAAGGTCCATCGTGCGCGCCGTGATGCGCGGCAGCAAGAGGTAGTTCTCGACCTGCTGGTAGAGAACTACGAAGATCAAGATCACCAGCGCCTTCGGTGGCGAATCGACGAACTGCACCAGCACCGGCAACGCACCGGCGATGTAGGTGCCGACCACGGGGAGGAACTGGCTGATCAGGCCGACCCACAACGCCATCGCAACCGGTGCCTGGATCCCGATGGCCTGGAACAACACCCAATGGAAGAAGGCCGACAGGCCGGCCAGCAACGCCCGGGAGTACAGGTAGCCGCCGGTCTTGTCGATCGCCAGCTCCCAGCCGTCGAGCACCCGCCGCTGACGGTCGGGTCGCAACCTGCTGCAGATCGCACGGCGCATCTTCGGACCATCGGCAACGAGGTAGAACGTGAACAGCAGCACCGACAACGCCTGCACCAACACCCCGAGCGCGGTCACCGAGAGGTCGACGACCTTGCCCTGTTGGCTGCGAATGAACTTCTGCACCGAACCGTTCTGGTCGTTGATCGAGCTGATCACCCTCGACGCATTGATCTTCGTGTCGAACGTGTCGTTGAGGAAGCTGACCGTGCGGTTGACGTACTTCTCGGAGTTGCCCAACAGCTCGGCGATCTGTTGGCCGACGAGGGTGCCGATCGCTGCCACGAACACGACGAAGGCCAGGAACACTCCGATCAGGATGACCGCCGTCGCCGTACCCCGGCGCCACCCCCTGGCCGCCAACCGATTGACTCCGGGTTCGATCGCCAGCGACGTGAAAAGCGAGACCAGCAACAGCAAGAAGAGGCCCGACAGACTGGCCCACACCGACCGGGTGACGATCGACACGATGTAGCCGAGCCAGAAGATGGCGACGGCTCTCCAGATCCATCGCGGCAAGCGCTCGGGAGGCGACCATGGCTGGGGTTCGGACATCAGTGCCGAGCGTAGTGACCGACTGCGTCGCGAAGGGTGGAGGCCAGATCCCCGCGCAGCAACACCTCGACGCGATCGAGCCCCAACCACGTCGCCATATCGAGCAGTTCCGGCGCCAGATCCTCGGCGACAGCAGCCGCCGGCACGCCGGGCTCGGTGAACGAACCCTGCACCATCAAGGCGCCACCCTGGCGGTCAGCCTTCATGTCGACACGACCGACCACGCTGTCGCCCCACAGGATCGGCAAGACGTAGTACCCGAAGATTCGCTTCGGTTGCGGCGTGTAGATCTCGATGCGGTAGTGGAAGCCGAACAGCCGGTGAGTGCGTTCCCGGTTCCACACCACCGGGTCGAACGGGCTCAACAACGCACACGCGGAGATTCGCCGAGGGATGCGGGCGTCGCGATGCACGTAGGCCAGTTGTGTCCACCCCTCGACCTGCACCTCGCGTAGGGCTCCCTCCTCGACCAGTTCGGCGACGAGCGGCTTGCACGGCGGGTTCTTCTGCCGGTGGTAGTCGGTGAGATCGGTGAAGGTGCCGATTCCGTGGTGGCGAGCGGCGAGCTCGAGCAGTTGCTTGCGCGCCTCGCGCTCGGGCACCGCCGGGCGGGCCAGCACCTCCGCCGGGATGACCCGCTCCGTGAGATCGTAGATGCGGGCGAAGTCGCTGGGGCGACGCGTCGCGGTGATCTGGCCGTTCCAGAAGAGGTGTTCGAGCGCGATCTTGCCGTCGTCCCAATCCCACCACGTGCCCTTCTTGCCGACCCGTTCGGAGAGGTCCCCAGAGGCGACCGGGCCACCATCGGCGATCCGCTGGTAGACCTCCTCGACGAACCCCGGGCGCCGATTGGCCAGCGTCCAGTACCGCGCCCACTTGTGATCGCCGGCCATCCGCCAGCGGTGCAGGTGGTAGTGGGCCATGTCGACGTGCGACGCCTCGTGCACCCAGTACTCGAACAGCTCGCCGTTTCGCGTGGCGTCGCCGATCATGCTGCGCGGATGCGGACCGAGTCGGGCGAACAGTGGCAGTTCCTGGCTGCGCACGAGCACGTTGACCGAGTCGATCTGGATCACGCCCATGCGATCGAGCACGCGACGGAAGTGACGACGATCGACTCTCCCTCGCGGGCGCTGGTCTGCAAATCCTTGCGCGCCGAGGGCGATCCGGCGCGCCGCGGCGAGCGAGACCTTCTCGGCGGGCACCGAAGGTCAGTCGGCGACGGTGATGGTGACCGAGTTGATCACCACATCGGTGTGCGGTCGATCGCTGTGATCGGTGGCGACCTTGTGCATTGCCTCGACGACGTCGAGACCCTTCACGACCTGACCGAAGTGGTTGTACTGCGGCGGGAGGCCGACCCCGCTGGGACCGCTGATCAAGAAGAACTGGCTGCCGTTGGTGTTGGGTCCGGCGTTGGCCATGGCCAGCGAGCCGATCTGGTACCGCTGCTTCACGGGCTCGTCGTTGAACCGGTAGCCAGGGCCACCGCGACCGGTCCCGGTCGGATCGCCGCCCTGGCACATGAAGCCGTTGATGATGCGGTGGAAGATCACGCCGTCGTAGTAGTGGTGGGCGGCGAGGAACACGAAGTTGTTGACGCTGAGCGGAGCGTTGATCGCGTCGAGGGCGATGACCAGCGTGCCCATGCTGGTCTCCATGGTGGCCGTGTAGCGCTTGCTGGTGTCGATGCCCATCTCGGGGGCGGAGTCGAACTGCTGCTTGCGGGGCGCGGAACCATCGAGGGCGGGAAAGGGGGTAGCCATGGATCGACACGCTATCCGCGCACGCCTAGTGTGCGGACGGTGAAACCAAGGGGACGGCTGGTCATGGCAGTCGCGCTCGTCACATCGTGCTGCTGGTCGTCCACGGTCGCCGCCGACGGTCAACCCGTCGCCGGCTTCGGGGTCGACGGAGTCATGATCGACGGGAGTTTCAGCGCCGGAATGCACGTCAGGCCCGAGCAGGTCGTACAACTGGCGGACGGCGCGTTCGTCGTTCGCGGCTTCCTCCAGGTCCCGGGGCAACTGACGGTTCAGGAGTTCGTCGCCCGGTACACCTCGGCGGGCAAACTCGACCCGGCCTTCGGGAACGGCGGTGTGATCGACGTGCCCGGCGTGGTTCGCGACCTCATCCCGATGCAGGACGGGCGAGTGATGCTGACCGCCTTTTCATCGCTCGGGGGGATGGCCGTGCTCGGCCCGGACGGTTCGCTGACGCCGCTCCCCGTCCACCTCGATCCGGGCCAGTTGGTGCCACGACCCGATGGCGCAATCTATGCAATGGGCGACCGGCAACAAGGCGGCCGGGTCGCGTCGTTGGTCAGGCCGGACGGATCACTCGACCGCGCCTTCAACTCCGACATCAGCGCGCTGCTGCCGCCAGGCTCGCACCTGGGTGCCTCGGCGATCGCCTACTCCCCGCCGAATGCAACGCTGCTGTCCGACGGTCGACTGGCCGTGGCGTTCACCTACTCGACTCCGGCACCGATCGGTGTGTTCTGCGGCCTCGTCGCACTGCTCGACGACGGTCGTCCCGACACCGCGTTCGGAAGCAATGGGCTCGTCTCGCTGCCACAGCCGTTGTGCAGGCTCGATCATTTCCCCGACGACACGATCCGCGTCACGGGTGACTTCGCCGACCCGGTACTGACCTTCTCGCCGAACGGAACCGCGATGGGCGTCGTCTCGGCGCCGCTCGATGCACCCGACCTCGTTGTCAACGGCGCCGGCAGCTTGTACGTGCACAGCGGGCCGGATTCGATCGCGGCGGTCGACCCGGCCGGCAACCTCGATCCGACGTTCGGCGTCGGCGGCCTCGCCACGTTGCCCGAGATGACCATCGACGGGTTCGCGGTGCTGGATTCCGGCAACATCGTGACGTGGGGCAACGGCGTCGGCGATCCGACCACGCTCGCCGTCGGTCTGATCCGAGCATCGATCGGCACCGCACCGCAGCCGCCGGTGATCGACACCTCCAAGTTCGTGCCGGTGGCTCCCACGCGCATCCTCGACACTCGTGTGGGTATCGGTGCACCCGCGGCGTTGATCTCCGCCGGTGGTCAGATCGACGTGCAGATCGCCGGTCGCGGCGGCGTGCCCGGCGGGCAGATCTCGGCCGTCGTGCTGAACGTGACCGCCACCGAGGCGACGCGAGCTGGTTTCGTCTCGGCCTTTCCTGCGGGCGGTCGACGCCCGACGGTGTCGAACCTCAACGTCGACTCACCGGGTCAGACGGTTGCAAACCTCGTCACTGTTGCGGTCGGCACCAACGGCAAGGTCACGTTGTTCAGTTCGGGTGGCACCCACCTCGTCGCCGATGTTGCCGGCTATTACACCGCGGCATCGACATCGGCCGACGGGCGATTGCAGGCAACGACCCCGTACCGCATCCTCGACACACGTGTGAGTCTCGGCGCAGTGCCGACCGGTGGGCAGGTCGACCTGCAGGTGACCGGACGCGGTCCCGTGCCACCCAGCGGTGTGTCGGCGGTGGTGCTCAACGTCACCGGCGATCGGGCATCTGCCGATGGGTACGTCACCGTGTGGCCGGCGGGGAGCGAACGCCCGCTTGTCTCCAACTTGAACCTCGTCGCCGATGGCACACGAGCCAACCTGGTCATCGTGCCCGTCGGCCCGACCGGAGCGGTGTCGCTGTTCACCTCTGGTGGCGCCGACCTGATCGCCGACGTGGCCGGGTGGTTCACCGATTCGACTGCGGCGAGCAGCGGTGTGGGCCTGTTCGTGCCGATCACACCGACGCGGGTGCTCGACACGCGCCAGGAGCCGGCGGCGCCGACTGCATCACAGAGCTCGTGGAGCCGACAGATCGGCTCGACCATGCTCATTCCACCCGAGTCGACGATGGCCATCGCCGCCAACATCACCGTGACCGAATCGGGAGGCCCTGGCTTCGTCACAGCGTGGCCCGCCGGCACGCCCCGGCCATTGGCCTCGAACCTCAACACCACCGGCACCGGCCAGACCGTCCCCAACGCGGCGATCGTGCCGCTCGGCGCCGACCGGCTGGCCGTCTACATCCAGTCCGGGGCACAACTCGTGATCGACGTCAGCGGCTGGTACACCGGCCACTGACGGGCGCGACGGATCGGGTCAGCCGTTGCGTGAGTTGTAGTCGGCGATCAGGGCATCGGCCTGCGCAGCCGAGTTCGCCAACGTGCTGGCCACATCGGCGCCACCGAAGATGGCGGCCACGCCCTGCGCCGTGACGGTGCGCACCTCGCGCAACGGCCCGAGGATGGGGCCGACCGACGTCGGCGCATCGGGTGCCGCCAACAACTGGTCGTAAGGAACCCGGAAGCGAGGGTCGGTCGCCAAGGTGGTCTTCAACGGGTCGAGCGTCAACGCATCGGTGCGCACGGGCACGTACCCCGTCGCCGACGACCACTCGCTCTGCTGCTGGGCTGCCGTGAGGTAGGTCGTGTAATCCCACGCTGCGGCGGTGCGGGCGTCGTCGCCGGAGTTCACGATCCACAGTGAGGCCCCGCCGACCAGCACGCCCGGGTTGCCGTCGGGCCCGGGCATTGCACCGACCCCGAGATCGTCGGCGGCGATCTGCGGGAACTGGCCACCCGCCCAGCACTGCCAATATCCCCCCGATCGCCGCCGAGGTTCCGATGGTCATGGCGGCCGGCTCTGCCGTGTCGGCGAGCTTCAGCAGGTTGTCGATCCCTCCGTTGTTGTCACCGACGTCGACGGCAAGCCCATCGTTGATCAGCGACTGCATGAACGTCAGCAGCGACTGTCCCATGGGGTTGTCGTACAGCACCTTGGTCGCCCGCGCCGAGCGTCCGTTCTGGTTGTCGGCGTAGAACTCGCCCGCCTTGGCGAACCATTGCTCGATGTACCAGCCGCCACCGCTGTCGAAGCCGGAGTCCAGCGCCAACCCGTACTTCGCCGTGCCCGAGCTGACGATCGCCTCGCTGTCTGCTCGCAGTTCTTCGAGCGACATGGGTGGCTTCTCCGGGTCGAGTCCGGCCGCAGCGAACATCTTCTTGTTGTAGAACAGCACGGGGTTGGAGATGTTGAACGGCATCGACCACTGCACGCCCTGTGTCGCCCAGTTGTCGATCACCGTCGGCAAGAACGTGCTGGTGTCGTAGCCGCTCGACTTCAGACAGGCGCCGACGGGAACGACTGATTGCGTGTCGACCATCGTCTGCACCATGTACTCGGGCATCTGCACCAGGTCGGGTCGGCTGCCCTGCCCGGCCTGCAGGTACTTGTCGATGGTCTCCTCGTAGCTGCCCTCCACCAGGGTGACGTGGACCTTCGATTGGCTGGCGTCGTATGCGTCGGTCAGCGCCTGCAACTCGGTGGCGAGTGGGCCGTTCATCCCATGCCAGAACGTCAACTCGACCGGGCTCGTGGCGGCGGCCAACGCCCCGGTCGGGCACGCCGGCAACGTGTCGAGCAATGCAGCCGTCGTGGTCGGCGCAATCGTGGTGTCGGCCGGAGGCCGGGTCTCACCGGGAGCCACGGTGTCGCCGGGGGCGAACGTGACCGGAGGAGGTTGCGTCACGACCGTCGGCTGGCGTCCGGCGCTGATGATCGACTTCCCCGAACCGCACGACGTAGCGACCAGCACCGCCGCGATCAGCGCTGCGAGTCGCCTCATCCCTTCACCGCTCCAGCAGTGAGGCCGCGCACCAACTGACGCTGGAACAGCACCAGCACGACGAAGATCGGCAACGCGGCGATGACCGCGCCGGCAGTGACCAGGTTGAGCCGCGAGATGTCGCCGATCTTCAGCCGTTCGAGCCCGATCTGGATCGTCTGGTGAGCATTGTCGGTGGTGATGGCCTGCGGCCAGAGGTACTGGTTCCAGGTACCGAGGAACGTGAACAGCGCCAACGCTCCGAGGGTCGGCCGGCACAGAGGCGTGGCGATCTCCCAGAGGAACCGGAGGTGCCCGACACCGTCGAGTGCCGCGGCCTCACGCAACTCGGTCGGCACCGTGAGGAACACCTGGCGCACCAGGAACGTGCCGAACGTCGTCGCCAGCAGCGGCACGATCAGGCCTTGGTAGCTGTTGATCCATCCGAGCGAATCGATGGTGCGTTGATTGACCACCACGGTCAGTTCGGCGGGCACCAGGAGCGTCGCCAGGAAGCAGACGAACGTCGGGCCCTTGCCCGGGAACTCGAGGAAGGCGAACGCGTAGGCGGCGAGCACGCTGGTGATGATCACGCCGAGCGTGACCGCCACAGCGACGATCGTGCTGTTCAGCATCAGCCTGCCGAGGTGGCCGATCCGCCATGCTGCGCGCAAGGTGTCGAGGGTGAAGTTGATCGGCAGCAGCGACTTGGGATGGTCGATCGCGTCGGGGCCGCTCTTCAGCGACTGCATGAGCGCCGCATAGATGGGGAACAACACGATGAAGGCGACGAAGATCAGCAGTGCGTAGCGGCCGAACTTGCGGGCGCCGTGCAGCGTCTCGGTCGCGCCGCCGGTGCTCTGCTGCGGTGAGCCGAGCCTACGTGCCATAGTGCACCCGCTTGTCGAGGCCGCGGAACTGCACCAAGGCCAACACCAACAGCACGAAGAACAGCAGGACGGCGGCGCTCGATTTCAGACCGATGTCGTTCTTCACCAACGAGGTCTTGCCGTAGATCAGGTACGCCACCGACTCGGTCGGGCGCTCCGGGTTGGGGCCACCACCGGTCAGCAGGGCGACCTCGGCGTAGGCCTGGAACGCCCGAGTCGTCAGCACGACCGACGTGAACAGGATCGTCGGGCTGAGCATCGGCAACGTCACGTTGGTGAAGCGCATCCAGCCACCGGCGCCGTCGACGAACGCGCTCTCGTACAACTCGCGCGGGATGCCCTGCAGTGCCGCCGTCATGACGATGAACGTGAACCCGAGGCTGGCCCAGATGCTGCTGAGGGCGACCGCCGGCAACGCGGTGCCCGGGTCTTGCAGCAGCCCCGGCTGCTTCAACGACGGAATGATGCTGTGGAAGAGATCCGGCAGTACCCCGACTTGCGGTTGCAGCAATACGAACCACACCAGGCTGGCGACGGCGACGCTGGTCGCGACGGTCGAGGAGAACACGGTTCGGAAGAAGCCGATGCCGCGGATCTGCTTGTCGGCCAGCACGGCCAGCCCGATGCCCAACGCGAGCCCGATCGGAACGGTCATCAACGCCAGCCGCGCCGTGTTGGCCAGCGCGTGCTGGAACTCGTCGCTGCGGAACACGTCGATGTACTGACCCCATCCACCTTCCCGGCAGCGCTTGCCGGTGGCATCACACCGGAGATGGCCGAGCTGGATCGCGCGCACCAGCGGATACACCACGAACACGCCGAGGATCACGGCCGACGGCGCCAACATCCCCGCCGCGATCGGAACGTCGCGCCACTTGCGTTTCATCCGTCGACCCTGCGTTCGGTCTGCGGATCGAAGCGATGCCGATGTGCCTCGGTGGCGCCGAGGTGGATCTCGGCGTCGATCGAGGGCACGTCGGCTTCGGCATCTTGGCGCACGACGATGCGGGTGCCCGCAGCGTCGCAGATCAGCAACGTCTCATGACCGAGTTGCTCGACCATTCGGACCGTCGCGGGAAGGCCTCCGTCCGGCGTGATCTCCAGGTGTTCCGGCCGAACCCCCACCAGCGCGTCGCTGCGTTCGAACATTCCCGCGGGCATCACGTTCATCGGTGGCGTGCCGATGAACGTGGCAACGAACACCGTCTCGGGCTTGGCGTAGACCTGCTGCGGCGTGCCGATCTGTTGCAACCGACCGCGATTCATCACCGCCACGCGAGTGCCCATGGTCATGGCCTCGACCTGGTCGTGGGTGACGTAGATGATCGTGGCGTCGAGGCGACGATGGAGGTCGACGAGCTCGGCACGCGTCTCGCCGCGCAGCTTGGCATCGAGGTTCGACAACGGCTCATCCATGCAGAACACGGCTGGCTGGCGGACGATCGCCCGCGCCAGCGCCACCCGCTGCCGCTGGCCGCCACTGAGCTGGCCGGGCTTGCGACCCATGTAGTCGCCGAGGCCCAGCGCATCGGCTGCGGTCCGGGCCTGTGCGGCGCGATCCGGCTTCGACACGCCACGAACCTTCAGCGGGAACTCGATGTTGGCCTGCACGGTCTTGTGCGGGTACAGCGCGTAGCTCTGGAACACCATCGCCACATCGCGCAGCTTCGGTTCGATGTCGTTGACCCGCGTGCTGCCGATGTAGATGTCTCCGCTCGTCGGCGTCTCCAGCCCGGCGACCATTCGCAGCAGCGTGCTCTTTCCGCAACCCGACGGGCCGAGCAGGATCATGAAGTCGTGATCCTCGATGTCGAGAGTCACGTCGTCGACCGCCAGCACCGCTGCAGCACCCTCGCCGAAGGATTTGGTGATGTGCTCGAGTCGTACCTGGGCCACGCCTCAACCGTAGGCCATCCCCGCCGGATCGGTCGCGGGGCGCGGGGTGGGCGCCAGCGGTACCATCGTGGCGATGACCAACGCCGACGACCAGCCACTCGATCTCGACGGGATCGAGCAGGACCTCGCCGACGTCGAGATCGCCCTGGCCCGGCTCGATGCCGGCACCTACTGGACCGACGAGCTCACCGGCGCCGACCTGCCGCACGACCAGCTCGCAGCCAACCCGACGGCGCGCCGACTGGCGTGAGCCGACAGGTTCGCTGGCGTCGCACGGCACGCGTCTGGCGACTGACTGCTCGCAACGGCGGGCGCTACGTGGTGCACCGGGTACGCAGGCTGCGTCACCGCGGCGCAGCGACGCGACGACCTCGACCAGCAGTTCGCCATTCGCACATCGCAAGACGTGGCCCGCGAGCTCGGCAACATGAAGGGCGCGCTGATGAAGTTCGGGCAGCTGCTGAGCTTCATCATGGAGGCCCTGCCCGAGGATGCCCAGAAGGCACTCGCCACCCTGCAGTCCGACGCCCAGCCGATGGCTCCGTCGCTCGCCGCCAAGATGATCACCGACGAGCTCGGGCCGGCCGCCGGAGCGGGTCTTCCTCGATTGGCAGGTCGTGCCGGTGGCCGCGGCCAGTGTCGGTCAGGTCCATCGCGCCGTGACTCACGACGGACGCGATGTCGCGGTGAAGGTGCAGTACCCGGGCGTGGCCGAGTCGATCGAGAGCGACCTCGACAACGCCGAGGCGTTCTACCGGCTCGGCACGGCGTTCGTCCTCAAGGGCCTCGACGCCAAGGGGTTGGTCGACGAGCTGCGCGCCCGCATGCGCGACGAGCTCGACTACGAGATCGAGGCGGCGAGCCAGACCGAGTTCGGCGCGTACTTCGCCGGTCACCCGTTCATCTCGATCCCGGCCGTCGACCGCGCCACCAGCACGAAGCGCGTGCTCACCACCGAGTGGGTCGAGGCCATGTCGTGGGCCGAGTTCGAGGCAACCGCCGGCCCGGCGGCCCGCCACCGTGCCGGCGAGTCGATCTGGCGGTTCGCCCAGCACGCGGTGCACCGCCTGGGCGCCTTCAACGGTGACCCGCATCCGGGGAACTATCGGTTCAGCATCCACGGCGACGTGACGTTCTTGGACTTCGGGCTGGTGAAGCGGTGGACCCCAGGCGAGTGGCGCCAGCTGGCACCCAGCCTCGACGCCATCGTCGTGCATCGTGACCCGGAGCAACTGGTGTCGGTCATGGAAGAGATCGGCTTTCTCTCCGCCGGTCACGGGCTGGCCGCCCAGCAGGTCTACGACTACGTCAGCACGCCGTACACGCCCTACCTCACCGACACCTTCACGTTCACCCGGGCCTTCGTTCGCGACGCCATGGCGACGATCATCGACGTCAACGGCCCCCACGCGGCGGTGATCGAGAAGCTGAACATGCCGCCGAGCTTCGTGATCCTCGACCGGGTCGTGTGGGGTGTCAGTGCCATCCTCGGAAAGCTCGAGGTGACCGCACCATGGCGCTCGATGCTGCTCGAGTACCGAGACGGTGGGCCGCCGGCCACCAAACTCGGCGAGGCGGAACAGGCGTGGCTCGCGTCGGCGACGACCGGACCCGCAACACCACCCGCGTTGACCCGGGAGGAATCGCGCCCGCTACTGTCCGGCACGAGGAGACCGCCGTCGGTACGGCGACGGTGACCTATTCGCCAAACGTCAGAGGGGGCAACGTGGCCGATCCGCACAAGCCGAGGGCACCGTTCGCGCCGTGGGATCGCCGCGAGCTTCCCGGTGCGTTCGATGTCGAGGAATCGGCACGGCGTGTCGGCAACTACAAGTGGGCGGAGATGAAGCTGTTCGAGGCGCTCGGCGGCTGGGTCGCAACCGTTCCCGAGCTCGACGTCAAGATGCGCCTCGGCACCCACTGCTACAAGCACGCATGGCATGCCGAGTTGTGGCACAAGCGATTGCCCGAGCTGCGCGAGATGAACCCTGATCGGCTGACCCAGCCGGCCAACGACGCAATGGTGCGGTTCGTCGAAGCGATGACCGAGCCCGAGGCCGCGGACATGACGATCGAGAAACTCGTCGGCGTCTACCGCGTGTACATCCCGCATTTCATCTCGGCGTACACCTACCACCGCAACAACACGAGCCAGATCACCGACGCCCCGACGATCCGCTCGATCAACTTCATCCTGCAGGACGAGTTCGACGACTGGCGCGACGGCGAGATGCTGCTGCAGTCGTTGATCGAGACTCCCGAGGAAGTCGACCGTGCCGCCGCCCACCAGGCACGGCTGGAGAAGTTGATGCTCGAGGCCGGCGGGATCGCCGGACCCGGCACCATCGGTGCTCAGGAATGAGGGATCGCAGATGAGACAGTTCTTCCCGGTCGAGGAGTTGGCTCGCGACGAGCGCTTCCACACCTTCACCAACCGACGAGCGGATGGGCGACCCTCGGACGGTCTCTCAAACCGGCGCCCAGTCGCGCAACAGCAACCGCCTCACGCCGTCACGTCGCGATGCCAGCGACGCAGCCAGAGCCCTGATGCACGCCATTTTCGTCGGGGAGATCCAGGCGTTGGAGGGCGCCGGGCGCACCTGTCACGACTTCGACACCGGCGCCAGCAGCACCTCCTCCGCCAGGGAACCAGACGGCGCGTCGGCGATCGACACGGTGCCGTTCGCGTTGAAGATGGACATGGCTCGACAGGCGTGGGACGAGGCACGCCACGTCGAGATCAGCGTGATGCTCAGCGATTGGATGGGCACCGAGATCGGCCAGTTCGCCGAGAACACGGTCCTGTTCGAGGCGGCCTGCAGCAGCGACCCGGTGCTGCGCCTGGCCGGCGTCAACCGGGCACTCGAAGGCCTGGCCATCGACGTCTTCACGACGATGAAGGAGTTCGGCGACCTGGCCGGCGACCCGTACCTCGAGTTCTGCGAGGACTGGATGCTGGCCGACGAGGTGACCCACGTGAAGATGGGCAGCGACTGGCTGCGCAAGGTCACCGAGAACGACCCGCAGCGACGTGCCAAGGCACTGGAGTTCCAGAGCGTCGTCGACAAGCTGTTCAGCTACGGCGGCACGCGCAGCGACAGCCAGGAATCGCCGATCGGTCTGGCGCGACGGTTCCGCGAGCTCGCCGGCTTCACCGACGACGAGGTCGAGGAGATCGCCGACGTGAGCTTGGCGGCGCTCAACGAGCGCAAGGCCTTCGTCGCCAAGGCACACGCCGCGTCATGAGCGTCACGGTCACCCCGCAGACCTTCAACTTCGTCGCCTACGACGCCGGCTTGATCCAACGCGTCGCCGAGGAACTACTGGCTTCACTGGGCATGAGCGACCACGCCGTGCGCATCGAGGTCGACGAGACCACGCCGCTGTCTCGGACACGCGTTGCGATCGGTGAGACGATCGAGATCCGGGCGGAGAGTGGTGCGTTCGAAGACACCAAGCGACCGCGGCAACAGAGCGAGGTCGCCACCGCCACGTCGCTCGGGCGGGTGCTGTTGCGCGTCCGCGACCGACTGAGCGGTGGCTTCGGAGAAGCACCGCCCGACGACGAGTTGACGTTGGCACAGGTCGCCGCGTGGGAGACCTATTCAGTCGGTCGGTTGTCGCGGCTCGGCGTCGAGGTCAACCAGCAGCGCTGGCGGTACAACTTCCGCAACCGGCACGGGTTCACCGACGACGCCGATCTGGCGTTCAACCACCTGTGGTCGAGCGACGGCCTGACGTGGGGTGAGCTCGAGGCGATCTGCGCCCAAGGCACGCCCGCATGACGGCGGTTTCGACCAGCGACATCGATGTCAACGGCGTCACCCTGCGCGTCCATCAGGCCGGCAACCCTGCCGACCCCACGGTGATGTTGTGCCACGGGTTTCCCGAGCTCGGGTACTCGTGGCGGCACCAGATGGAGCCCCTGGCCGAAGCCGGCTACCACGTGCTGGCACCGGATCAGCGCGGCTACGGACATTCGTCGGCGCCGGCCGAAATCACCGCCTATGGCATCGGTCCGCTCACCGACGACCTGCTGGGGTTGCTCGATCACTTCGGCAAGCGCGACGCCGTGTTCGTCGGTCACGACTGGGGCGCGCTGATCGTGTGGGACCTGGCGCGGCTCCACCCCGACCGGGTGCGGTCGGTCGTCGGCGTCAGTGTGCCGTTCGCCAATTGGCCGGCGCCGCCGACCACGCTGATGAAGATGCTCTACGGTGATCGCTTCTTCTACATCCTCTACTTCCAGACGCCGGGTGTTGCCGAGGCCGAGCTCGACGCCGACCCCTACGATTCGATGGCCAAGGTGCTGTGGAGCGCCGGCGGCGAAGGGTTCGCCGGGCGGGACCGCTCGGTCGAGGTTCCACCGATGGAGGGCACCGGCTTCCTGACCATGATCCGCGAAGCACCGGCCAGACCGCTGACGGGGCCGGAAGGCCCGTGGTTGACGGAGGCCGACCTGCAGACGTACGCCGACGAGTTCGCCCACAGTGGCTTCTTCGGGCCGATCAGCTACTACCGCAACCTCGACGCCAACTTCGAGATCGTCAACAGGTTCGGACCGGAGCGGGTCGCCATGCCCACGTACTTCATCGGTGGAACCGGCGACGTGGTGAACATGATGGATCCATCGGGCATCGAGCGGATGGCCAACCAGTTGCCCGACTTTCGTGGATCGACCGTGCTCGAAGGCGTGGGTCACTGGACGCAGCAAGAAGCCCCAGCAGCGTTCAACGACGCACTGCTGGGGTTCTTGCGAACGCTCTAGATCCCTATCGCCGTTGCAGCTTGCTGAGCAGGCGCAACAGCTCGAGGTACAACCACACGAGGGTGATGACGAGGGCGAAGGCGGCGAACCACTCCATGCCCTTGGGAAGGCCCTGCTTGGCGCCCTTCTCGATGAAGTCGAAGTCGATCGCCAGGTTCATGGCCGCCAACCCGGCGGCGAAGATGCTGAAGCCGATGCTGAGCAGGCTCGTCGAGTGCAGGAACGAGACGCCGCCACCGAACAGGTTGATGATGAACGAGAACAGGTAGAACACCATCAAACCCATCGTGGCCGTGATGACGACCTTGCGGAACCTGTCGGTGACCTTGATGATCTGGGTGCGGTACAGCACCAGCATGACGGCGAACACGCCGAGCGTGGCCCCGACGGCCTGCACCACGATGCCGTTCTGGTAGCCCTCGTACGCCTTGGAGATCACGCCGAGGAAGAAGCCCTCGCCGATGGCGTAGATCGGTGCCAGGAACTTGGCCCACATCGGCCGGAAGTACACCGCGATCGCACAGGCGAAACCGACGAGGATGCCGACCAGCGCCAGCGCAGGGAACCCGCGAACTTCACCCTGGTTGTCGGGCCCGGTCTGCCATCCGACGACTGCCGCAGCGAGCAGCACGACCATCAACACGCCGGTCGCGCTGATCGTGCCGCCGACGGTCATGACCTGCGAATGCCATCCACTGATCGGACCGTCATTGATCGGTGTGTTACGAGTCGACGGGTCGGGTGCTGCCCAACCGGGGTTGCGCGCGGCCTGGTTCCAGGTGCGCTCGTTGAGTATCGGGTTTGCCATGGACGCCTCCTTGGGCGAACGAGTTACGAATCGAACGTTACAGCCGCCTCCAACCGTCGCGCGTGTGATCTTGGTTAGAGCAGGTCGTGGGCGCTGACCCCGTCCCACAGATCGATGTCGGGGGCCGCGGTCAACAACCCGTTGCACGCCGCAGCCATCTCCACCATGTCGGCACTGTCGAAGTGGGCGCGCTGAGCGGCCACCGACTCCCATTTCTGGACGACGAGGTACCGACCCGGTTGGGTGACGGAGGCACACAGATCGACGTTGCGACACCCCGGCTGCATGCGGGTCAGCACCACGTACTTCGACAACACCGACAACAGCAACGCCACGTCGGCGGCATCGAACCGCATCGTCACGATTGCCAGTTCGACCGGGCCGACCTCTGGACCGACGTCC
Organism: Ilumatobacteraceae bacterium; assembly: GCA_963805445.1. GTDB lineage: Bacteria > Actinomycetota > Acidimicrobiia > Acidimicrobiales > Ilumatobacteraceae > JAENVT01. Next base: position 412,646 of record CAWDUI010000047.1, read on the forward strand.
GTACTGGCCATGCCCGCGAACGATACACGGTACGTCTGTATCAGAATCCTTGATGCGGGGTGATTTGACAGCAGGGGGTGGGAGGTGCTTGACCACGTGGGTATCGTGAGGCATCTGCCGCTCGGGTTACCGGGAGGTGAACAAACTCACCGTTCGAGGAGCATTCGTGGCGAAAGATCGAGTAGAGCGCGACGAAGAAGACCTAGTCCGCCTGTATCTGACCGATATCGGCCAGTACATGTTGCTCACCAAGGACGACGAGGTTCGACTCGCCAAGCAGATCGAGGCCGGCAAGGCAGCGATCGAAGAGCTCGATCAGATCGGCAAGGACCTGACTGCGGCCAAGAAGCGTGAGCTGCGCCGTGCATCCCGCGAAGGCGAAGATGCCGAACGAGCGTTCGTGCAGTCGAACCTTCGTCTGGTGGTGTCGATCGCCAAGAAGTACCAGGCATCGGGTCTGCCGTTGCTCGACCTGATCCAGGAGGGCAACCTCGGTCTGATGCACGCGGTCGAGAAGTTCGACTGGCGCAAGGGCTTCAAGTTCTCGACGTACGCCACGTGGTGGATCCGCCAGGCGATCACCCGTGGCATCGCCAACACCGGTCGCACCATCCGTCTGCCGGTTCACGCCGGCGACACGCTGGCCCGGCTGCAGAAGGCACGCAGCAGGCTCGAGCTCAAGCTCGGTCGCCCGGCCACGCTGTCGGAGCTCGCCAAAGAAGTCGAGATGCCCGAAGACAAGGTCACCGAGGCATTGCGCTTCGCCGCCGAGCCGCTGTCACTCAGCGAGCCCTTGCGCGAAGACGGCGATGCCGAGCTCGGCGACGTCGTCGAAGACCGCTCGGCTGAGTCGCCGTTCGAGGTTGCGGCAACCGCCCTGCTGCCCGAGGAGATCGCTCGGCTGCTGGCCCCACTCGACGAGCGCGAGCGCGAAATCCTCAAGCTGCGCTTCGGTCTCGACCGTGGCGAGCCGCGCACGCTCGAAGAAGTCGGCGAGCACTTCAACCTCACCCGCGAGCGCATCCGCCAGATCGAAGCGCGGGCGATGAGCAAGTTGCGTCACCCGTCGAGCGACACCGGCGCTCGCGACCTGCTCGCCGTCTGAACACGGTTCCTCCACGACGCCGTGATCGAAGTCCGCGACGCCGTGATCGACGACGCCGATGCGTTGGCCACGGCCCACATCGACGGGTGGCGTGTCGGGTACCGCGGTGTCGTGCCCGACGAGTACCTCGACTCCGAGGCGTTCGCGACCTCGCGTCGCGACATGTGGCGCCAGTGGTCCTGGCAATCGATGCCCGACAGCCGGATGTTCGTGGTGACGATCCAAGGCCGCGTCGTGGGGTTCGGCCACACAGGCCCGCAACACGACGACCCGACACTGGTCGGGCCTGGCACAGAGGCGCCGCCGCCCGGCGCAGCTGAGTCATCGCGCGGCGAGGTGTACGGGTTCTACGTACACCCGACAGCATGGGGCAGCGGGGCAGCACCGGCTTTGATGAGCCGCTGCGAGGAGTTCCTCCGCGACGAGGGCTACCCCAGCGCCGTGCTGTGGGTGTTGCGCGACAACCCGAGGGCGCTGTCGTTCTACGAGAAGGCGGGATGGCACTTCACGGGCGAGGAGAAGATGTTCTCACCATGGGATCCACCCGACTCACCGCTGCCACGCGTCAGTTATGTCGTCAGGCAGTACGAGGTCAGGCTGTAGCTCAAGTTCGGCCTTGATTCGTTCGATATCACTGTGTGGAGCTGCTGCCCAATTCGATGTCGTTTCGCGTCATCTCGACGCTCGACATCGACGACGAGAGCGAGATACCGGCGGACTTCACCGGCCGCGTCCGTCGCTCGTTCAACGCGGCCGAGTCGTATGTGGCGTGGTTCACCGGCGGGCTGCTCGACAACCCGGGGCGGAACCATCCCGCGTATCGCCGCTACCGGGCGGACGGCCAGGTCAAGTACGAGATGTTCTACGAGGCGGGCCAGCTCCAGGACCCGACGGATCGCGACCCCGCCGTGCGCGGCTACTTCGCCAACGGGCTGCTGCACTACGAGGAGCACTACCGCGACGGCAAACGCAGCGACGCCGCCAACGGCAACCCGGCGGTGTCGAAGTGGCGCGCCGACGGCACGTTGCGCCACCAACTCCGCTACCGCAACGGCAAACGAGTCACCGGCCGGCATTCCCCCACCAGCTGACACCGACCCGCAGCATGATCGCGGAGCGCGAAGAGCCCCGCAGCCGGGGACGGGTGTGACTGCGGGGCTCGGGTGTCGCGGGGGTTGCGACCACGCATACCCGCCGCACATCGTCGTCAAACATCGGAATCAGGAAATTTCTCTCGCCGCCCCCGCACCTGGCGCGAGCAGGCCCGCCATCGCTGATTTGACCGATGCGATCGCCCTGCGTTGCTGGCGCAGGTCGTCGGAGACCGCGTCGTTGAGCCCGACGAGCACGACGTCGACGAACGCAGCGACCTCCGCACGGCGGCGCTCGGTGATCTCGCCTGAGGCGACGCCAACCTCGATCAAACCGTCGGAGAATGCCCCACGGCGGATGCGATCGTCAGGCAGGACAGCCGCCAGCTCCCGGTGCCGGCGCCGATCGACACGCGCCGCACCGATGAACGCCGCCAGGCTCGGGTCGTCCGCGTTGATCTCAGCTGCCACGTCCAGCACTGCGTCGAACATCTCGATGAACGACCTCGACCCGCGAACGGCGTCGGTGAATCGCGCGTACACGCGGTCATGGGCGTCTGCGTTCACGGCGCGGTACAACTCGGCCTTGGAGTTGTAGTGGTGGTACACGGCGCCGGTGGTGACCCCGGAGAGCGCGGCGATCGCTCTGTTGGTGGCCGCCACATATCCGCGGAGGGCGAACTCGTGCCGGGCCGCGTCGACGATCCGTCGCCGAGTCTCGGCGGGGTCCGTGTCGGGCGGGCGTCCGATCCGCGCCGGAGCAGGCGCTACATCGGTCACGTACCGTCCTTCGGGCGGTACTGATACGAGCGTTCCGTTCGGCCCCCGGCCACGAGGAGCAGTTGGCCGGTGATCCAACTCGCTGCGTCCGAGGCCAAGAACACCACTGCGTCGGCGATGTCGTCGGGGGCGCCGAGTCGGGCGAGTGGAATGGTTGCTGCCAGTTGGTCGAGTTGGTCACCGACGTTCAGGATCTCCAAGAACGCCTCGGTGGCGACCGGTCCGGGCGCCACCGCGTTGACCCGGATGCGCGGTGCGAGCTCCAAGGCCAGCGTCTGGGTGAGGTTGTTCATCCCGGCCTTGGCAGCCGCGTACGGCCCGGTGAAAGGCGACCCCCTGGTTCCTGCACCTGACGAGATGTTGACGATCGAACCGCCATCGCCCATCCGCTTCGCCGCGGCCTTGCACCCCTGGAAAGCGGTTGTCAGGTTCAGCTCGAGCTGCGAGCGGAACACGTCGTCGGGGGTGTCGATCAACGCAAGGGTCGTCTTGTCATCCGATCCGCCGACGTTGTTGACCCATACGTCGAGGCGGCCGAGCTCTTCGATCGTGCGATCGGCGATCGTCTCCGAGAGGTCGCGGACATCGCCGTCGACGATCAGGGCACGCTGACCGAACGATTCGATCGCCGCCGCGGTCTGGGCGAGGTCATCGAGTCGACGGGCGTTGATCACGACATCGCACCCGCACGAGGCCAGCCCGACGGCGATCGCCCGACCGATGCCTTGTCCGCCCCCGGTGACGACCGCGACGCGGCCGTCCATTCGTAGTCGGTCGAAGATCGTCATGAGGCTCCTTGTTCGATCGTGTTCTCGGCCACCGGCAGCGGCCTCGGGTCGAAGTCGACGTTCAACTCGCGCAACGACCGCATGGTGAACATCGGCACGTGCGTGAAGTCGTTGTGCACGCTCAGGCGAGGGTTGGCGAGGCGATCGAAGATCGCCTCGAACGTCAGGGCCTGTTCCAGCCGGGTCAGGTCGGCGCCAGGGCAGTGGTGTTCGCCGAGCGAGAACGCCATGTGACGACGCGAGTTCGGTCGATCGAGGTCGACGTCGGCCGGACAGGCGAAGACCCGCTCGTCGCGGTTGGCGCTGGCGTAGCGCAGATGCACCGTCGACCCGGCGGGGATGGTGACGCCGTCGATCACCGTGTCCTCGGCAACGGCCCGCCACAGGCCCTGCGTCGGGCGATTCGATGCGCAGCACCTCCTCCACGAAGTCGGGGATCGCGAGCGCGGTCGGCGACGAGCCGGTCGTACAGACCGGGCTCGCGCAGCAGGATCCACAGCCCCGACGCCATCGCGAACGTCGTGGTCTCGTTGCCACCGATGAACAAGTGGTCGACGATGGTGATGATCTCTTGATCGGTCAGTGGCCGCTGACCGGCGAACGTGGCCTGCGTGAGCGCGGTGATGATGTCGTCGCCCGGGGTCGATCGCTTGCCGGCGATCGCCGTCGCCAGGTAGTCGTAGAACTCGACGACCTGCTCGGCGACCCACACGTCTTCGTCGGGTTCGAGCTTGCGGATGAACGGCAGCACCCACGCCGAGCTCCAGGCCCGCAGCTGGTCGAGGTCGTCGAGCGGCAGCCCGAGCATGTGGGTGATCACGCGGGACGGCAGCTTCGATGCGTACTGCGTGATCCATTCGACGTGCCCGTCGCCCTCGAACTCGCTGAACAGCCCGTCGATCGATTGCTCGATGAACGGCCGCCACTGATCGAGCCCGTCACCGCCGAGGAAGCCATCGACGAGGTCGCGATAGTGGCGGTGGATCGGGGGGTTGGTGCCGAGCGGGGTCATGCGCTCCCACCCACCCCGGTCGTACACCTGCTGCGCGGCGGGCGAGCGACGTTTGCTGGCGCCGGTCGGGAAGGTCTTCTGGTGCCGCAGCACGTGCATGATGTCGTCGTAGCGGCTGATCACGTAGTCGTTGGTGCCTGGCACCAGGTACACCGGCTGATCGTCGCGCAGGTGTTGGTACGTCGGGTACCAGTCCTCCTGCGTCTCGGCACTGAACAAGTCGACGTGCATCCCAAGAACATACCAGTCGGCTAGTTTCTGCCGAATGGTCGTCGTGCTCGCCCACATCACCATCGTTCCTGGTCGCCAGGCGATGTTCGAGCAGCTGGCTCGTCGAGCTCGCCGAGGCGACGCTGGCACGAGAGCCAGGGATCCGCCGCTACGAGTACCTCCGCATGTCCGAACCGGATTGCTACCAGGCAACGCTCGCGTTCGACGACTACGCGGCCTTCATCGCCCACCAGGCCAGTCAGCATCACTTCGTCCTCGCCGGGGCGATGAAGGACATGATCGCCACCATCCGACTGGAGCGCGTCGATCCCGTGCCCGGCTGTTCACCGCTCGTCCGCTCGCCGGTCCCGCCGATGCGGCCGTCGAACCGACTGCGCTCGGATCCGTCGACGACGCAGTGCTGGCGGCGCGCAGCGAGCACTACCGCGAGCGGTACCCGCTGGATGCGGCAACCTGGTGGGGCGCGCCGACATGACCGACGCCGAACTCGCCGCGCTGGTCGGAGCGCGGTTTCCCGGCGGCGAGTACACGGTCGCCCACTGGGAGAACGCATTGCTGACCGACTGCACCGAGCGCCCGCCGATGTCGGGCGACCTGGCTCACCCGATCGTGCTCTTCCACGTACCGATCCAAGGTGCCGGCACGTCGATCGCCGAGCTGTTCGCCCTCGGTGGCGGCGACGGTCGCGCCGGGTCGGTCACCCTCCTCGGCTACGACTGGGAGTACCTGCGCCCACTGCGCGAACACCGCCGGTACCGCGTCGAAGGCGGCATCGTCAGCGCCGAACGAACACACGACGAGACCGGCGCACGCGGTGCACGACGACATCGCCTTCTCGATCGAATTGCGCGGACCGGACGACGAGCTCGCGGCTCGCGTCACCAATCGCTGGCGATTCCTGCGATGACGCCGGCACCGCGGGTCGGCGACCAGGTCCCGCCGTTCCGCGTCTCGTCCGTCGACGCGCAGCGAATGAAGACGATGGCGGCAATCCTGCGCGACCCGTACCCGATCCACTGGGATCGCCAGGCAACGACTGCTCTGGGGCTCGGTGGTCGCACGGTCAACCAGGGCCCGCTCAACCTCGGGTACATCGCCAACATGTTGATGGCCTGGGCCGGCGACGATGCGATTCGCCGTCTCACCGTCGGGTTCCACGGCCGGGTGCTCGATGGCGATGCCGTCGAAGCGCACGGCGTCGTCGAATCGGTGACGACGACCGACTCAGGCTGGACGGCAACGTGCGCGGTGTGGCTCGAGCGCGGACCCGACCGGGTCGTCAGTGGGACCGCAGAGGTGGCATCGTTCCGTGACCGCGCGACCGAAGGAGAGCATTCGTGAGCAACGCAAGCACATGGTTCGGGGACTCGACGCTCGAAGATCGATTCCCTGCGTGGACGCGGGGCAACGCGGCCGACGTCTTCCCCGAGCCGTTCAGCCCGCTCGCCCAGAGCCTCGTGCTGCGGCAGGGCATGTGCAGAGGGCTGCGTGACGGCTACATCTCGATCGGCGCCCTCGACTACGACGAGTTCGTCGACCCGGAGATGCCCGAGCTGTTCAAGGTCTTCGGCGGCTATCCGTACAACCCGCTGTCGATGACCCGCGTGCTCGGGGCGCGCATGCCCGGCGCGTCGCCGGAGATGATCGACAAAGCGTTCTTCGACGAGCGCGACGAGGTGCCGCCCTACGAGCACCAGCCGTGGCACGACTCCCCCAAGCACGAAGCACGGCTCGGGGCGTCGATGGGATGGGCGATGTCGACCGATTCGCTTCCCGAGCTCGACTCCGACAAGGCCCTCGCCCAGAGCCTGCGCGAGAACCGCCCGAACCTCGGCGAGCTCACCGATGCTGCGCTGATCGCCAGGGCTCGATCGATGGTGCCGTACGTGCAGCAGACGTTCGAGAACGCGATGCGCATCTCGTCGCTCTCGCCACTCGGGACGGGTGCCCTCGCGGCGATCTGCGAGGGGCTGGGCGACGCCACCTTGTCGATCCGCTTGCTCGCCGGGATCGACGTCGACTCGGCGGCGCCGTCGCACGCGATGTGGGTGCTGGGTCGCAGCGCCCGCAACGCCGCGGTTGTCGATGCGGCGTTCGAGGCCGGCGGCGATGACGTGCTCGATCGGCTACGCGCTTCCGACGACCCCGCTGCGGCGGCGTTCCTCGAGCAGTTCGAGCAGTTCTTGTTCGACCACGGCTCGCGGGCGCAGAACGAGTACGACCTGCGCTCGGCGTCGTGGGAGGTCAGCCCGCGAATCGCGCTTGCCGCGATCAACCTCATGCGCAAGTCGGACGAGTCGCAGTCACCGGTCGCCCGACACTCGAAATCGGTCATCGAGCGCGATCGCATCCTCGCCGAGGTGCGGCCGAAGATCGCCGGAGACGCCGAGACGGCCGGCCTGTTCGAAGCCGGCCTGAAATCCGCGCACCTCTTCCTGGCCGGCCGCGAGCGCGCCAAGACCAATGTCGTGCGTGTGATCAACGAGATGCGCATGGCGCTGCGCGAATTCGCCAGGCGTCTCGTCGCCGCGGGCGTGATGACCGAGATCGAACAGATCTTCATGCTGACCGACGCCGAGCTCGACCAGATCCGCTTCGACCCGGACGCATTCAAACCGGTCATCGCCCAGCGGTGGGCGCAGTACCAGACCTTGTTCGACTACGAGCCGGTCTTCGTCGTCAACGGTCGAGTTCCCCTCCTCAGTGAGATGACACGCCGCGGCGACAAGCACCTGACCAAGGCCGTCTCCGGCGCGGTGCTGCACGGCGTGGCCGGGTCGGGTGGCGTCGCCACCGGACGGGCCCGTGTGGTGCTCGACGCCGCCGACCCCGAGGGCCTCGAGCCCGGCGACGTGCTGATCGCCCCGCAGACCGATCCGTCATGGGTGCCGTTGTTCGTGCCGGCGGCGGCCGTGGTGGTCAACGTCGGCGCAATGGGCAGCCATGCGATGATCGTGTCGCGCGAGCTCGGAATCCCCTGCGTCGCCTCTGTCGTCGACGCCACCGAGGTCATCCCCGACGGGGCGATGGTCACCGTCGACGGCAACGCGGGCACGGTCACCATCCACTGAGTCGGTCACGCCAGGTCACTATTTCGACGCGGCCAAGCCCGGCGTGCTTCGAGGCATCCACGCGGGCGCCACTTCCGGCACGAGGACTGGCGGACGAACTGGGCAGCCCCGGAACCGTACGTAGCGTTCTGGGCGTGCCCAAGTCGGCGGCGTGATCAGGGAGATCACCGCAATTTCGGACCCGAGCGATCCGCTTCGCGGGGATCGCGGATCGCAACCAAGTACCACAGTATGGTGACGCATGAGAAGAAATCTGCTTTGCATCGCTTTGGTCGGGATGTCGTTGTCCGCGTGTGGGAGCGACGCGAAAGACTCGTCTGCCGTCGGCGCAGCGAGCACGGTTCAAACGTCCGCTGCCGGACCCGCGACGAGCCCGGCGACACCCGCTACCGACGATGTCGTGACGATTCCGGTGAGCGGCGACAGCGATGTCGCCCAGCGTGTCTGTGACGGCATCGGCAGGGCGTTGGGTGAGATGGCCGCCACCCCCGGCGCTGTCGCTGAGATGTACGGCTCGGAACTTCTCACGCAGGTTTCCAGCCTCCTGACCGAGGATGAAATGAACAGCGGAGTCGACGAAGAAGCCGTGAAGGCGACATGCCCCACTGAATACGCAGAGTTCTTGACGAAGGCTCAGACCACAACCTTGTTTGGTGTCTCAGCGCCCTGATCGACTTGATCTGACCGCCGAACCTCAACTCTCCCCGCCCGGTGAGATTGCGGAGCGTTCCGAACCGGCTGTCGTCGGCGTCTTCGGTCGGGTGCGATTTCGGTACTGCCCGTACTCATACCGCGCCAGACCGGGCTCATTGGGTTTCGGTAGCGGTCGTACCGGAATCGCGCCCGACCGGGTAGGCGTTTGGCGGAGGTGGACGGGAATCGAACCCGCCAGACGGGGATCGCCCGTCTCGGCCGCTTTGAAGGCGGTGGAGCCCACCAGGTGCCCAGACACCTCCGGCAGCGACGTTAGCGCCCGATACAGCGATGTGGAACTCCGTCGGCGCGTTGGCATGGCCGGGCGTCGTCGATAGGTTCCGCCTTGGCTTCCCCCAATCGAATCGTGCTCGTTCATTCGGGGGTGCAGTCACGTGATTGTCTGTTGGGCCGCCAAAGGCGGCAGCGGTGCCACGGTTGTGGCCTGTGCGTTGGCGTTGGGCTGGCCACGCACGGAACCGGTCACGCTCGTCGACCTCGGGGGCGATTGCGCGACCGCGCTCGGGTTGAGCGAACCGACAGGGCCCGGCGTCGTCGATTGGCTCGCCTCGCCGACAGCACGGGCCCCCGACCTTCTTCGGCTGGGGGTGACGATCCGCGACGAAGTCCGCCTGATCTCGCCAGGGCTGGCCGTCACACCCGACGATCAATGGCCGCGTCTCGCCACCGCCTTGGGCGCGTCGGGCAACGTGGTCGTCGACGCCGGCACCGGCGGCCCACCGCAGGCGCTGCACGATGCCGCCGAGCAATCGCTGCTGGTCACACGGCCGTGCTTCATGGCCATTCGCCGGGCGCAGCAGTTGAACATCCGCCCGACGGGCATCGTGCTGGTCGACGAACCGGGTCGAGCGTTGACGTCGGGCGACATCGAACACGCCCTCGGTGTGCCTGTCGTTGCCGAGGTACGGCTGGACCCGGCGGTGGCCCGTGCCGTCGATGCCGGGCTGCTGATCGCTCGATTGCCGAAGTCGTTGATCGTCTCGTTGCGCGGCGCGGCGTGATCGACGCGATCGCCGAACGCGCACCGCTCGGCGGCCTCGAGCGATGGCTCACCGACCCGGCGATCGACGAGGTGATCGTCAACGGCGCCGGTGACGTATGGGTCGAGCGGTCCGGAGCATTGGTACGCGTCGGCACCATGAGCACCTCGGCAGTGACCACGGCGATCGAGCACATCCTCCGCCCGATCGGGCGTCGGCTCGACCGATCCAACCCGACTGTCGACGCCCGACTGGCCGACGGTTCACGGGTCTGCGCAGTGCTGCAGCCGATCGCGGTCGACGGGCCGTGCTTGGCCATTCGACGCTTCGCGCTGCGCCCGCTGCCCCTCTCGGCCTTCGCCGCACCTGATGTGGTCGCGTTGCTCGAGGCAATCGTCGCCGGGCGGTGCAACCTGCTGATCAGCGGGGCGACGTCGTCGGGCAAGACGACCATGCTGAACGCCCTCGCCGCGCTGGTGCCGCCAACGGAGCGGATCATCACGCTCGAAGACATCGCTGAACTCCGCCTCGCCCACCCCCATGTGGTGCGACTGGAGACGCGCCCGGTCAGCGCAGAAGGAGCCGGAGAGATCACGCTGTCGGATCTGCTGCGCACGGCGTTGCGGCTGCGCCCCGATCGGCTGGTACTCGGGGAGGTCCGCGGCGCCGAGGCGGTGCACCTCGTGCAAGCCATGAACACCGGACACGACGGATCGATGTCGACGGTCCACGCCAACTCGGCGATCGATGCGTTGGCGCGGGTGTGCTCGCTGGTGTTGCAAGCGGTGCCGGGGTGGCCACTTGCCGCGATCCACGACCAGGTTCGACGGTCGATCGATGTCGTCATCCACGTCGGCCGCTCCACCGAACACCACCGCCGTGTCATCGAGGTCGGCGAGACCGACGCCGCGGCCGGCGGACTGCAACTCCGACCTCTGGTCGAGCAGACAGCCGTCGTCGCGCCACTCAGACGGCAACGACAATGAACAACCCACTGGCCTTCGGCGTGATGATGGGTCTGCTGACGGTGCTGTTGGCGGTGCCGATCGAGAGACGGGTTCGCCCGCCGTCGCGTGGTCGCCCGGCGCGCAGCGAGGGCCCTCGTGATGGGCGGGCAACACACGACTATGCGGCACTCCTCGACTGCATCGCTCGTCAGGTCCGCACTGGCAGCAGCCTGACCAGCGCAGCTCTCGACGAGATCGGGCCAGGGACGCCGCTGTCGGGGGTGGTCGATCGGCTCACCGACGGCGACTCGCTGGTCGACGCGCTCGCCGCGGTCGTCACAGCGGATCCCGACCTGGCGTTGACGGTGCAAGCGTTGTCGGCGACCGCTCACCTCGGTGGCCCGATCGCGGCCACGCTCGACGAAGCCGCCGCAGTACTGCGCGAACGCGCCGCAGCGAGGGCCGAGCGCCGGGCGCACGGATCGCAGGCCCGTCTCAGCGCCCGCGTCCTGACTGTGGTGCCAGTGGTGTTCGCAGTGTGGAGCGCCGTCGCCAGCCAACGCACGCGCGACGTCTACCTGTCGACCGCGGCAGGCGGCGTCAGCGCGGTGGTCGGTCTCACACTGAACGTCGCCGGTTGGCGATGGATGACGCGGATCATCGGGCCGTCATGAACCTCAGCACGACAGTCGCGCCGATCGGCGTGCTGGCCCTCGCCGTGCTGACCGGGGCGCGGTTCCGACCACGACCGCCAGCCCGCTCGGCCTCCACGCGGCGCGCCCACCGATGGCCGTGGATCGTCATCGCCGGCCTGACCGCCGTGGTCGCCTCGCCCATCGGACCGATTGCGGTGATCGCCATCGCGATGGTGCACCGGTGGTCGCGAGTCGCGAAGCGTTTCGCGGGCTCGCCGCCGATGCGCCGCCGACTACCCCGACGCGCTCGATCTGTTGGTGCTTTCGATCCGCGCCGGCTACCTCCCCGCACAGGCAATCGAGGAGATCGAACCGTTCCTCTCCGCCTCGCTGCGACCCGCGTTCGCCGCCGTTGGCCAGGCGATGCGACGCGGCAGCCGCTTCGCCGATGCCCTCGGCGAGCTGTGCGGTCGGATCGGTCCCATTGCTCAGCCGTTGGTCGACTCGTTGTCGGCCGCTGATCGCTATGGCTTGCCGCTCGCACCGGTCTTGGAGCGGTTGTCGTTCGAAGCACGTCAACAACGCCGACGCGACACCGACGCCGCTGCTCGGGAGCTGCCCGTTCGGCTGGCGCTGCCGCTGGTCCTGTGCACGCTGCCGTCTTTTGTGCTGCTGGCCATCGTGCCCTTGCTCCTCGGAGCCCTGTCGTCGCTGCACACCTGAGCGTCCCGACTACCCCGACAACCGAATGGAGCCAATCATGAGACGACTGTTCCTGCGATGGCACACGTGGCGCCTCCACAACGATCGCGGCCAGGCGACCACGGAGTACGCCCTCGTCATGCTCGGCGCGGCGGTCATCGCCCTGCTCGTCGTCGGCTGGGCCACCAGTGGCGGCGGCGCGGGCAAGATCGGCGATCTCTTCGATCGGGTCATCGATGCGGTCACCGACAAGCTCTGACGGCAGCACGCGAGGCGACAGAGGCCAGGCCACGGTCGAACTGGCCCTGTGCCTGCCATTGCTGTTCGTGTTCCTGCTCGGCATCGTGCAGCTCGTGGTGATCGTGCGCGATCAGCTCGCAGTGCAGCTTGCCGCCCGCGAGGCGGCACGTGCCGCGGCGGTGGCAGCGCCGTCGGCTCCCGCGGCGGAACGCGCTGCCAACCGGGCGATCGCCCTGCGGCCGCTGGCGGTCGCGACGCGCGGTCGCGATCGATGCCGTAACGGTCACCGTCAGCCACGTGACGCACACCGACGTGCCCATGATCGGCGCCTTGCTGCCCGACATCACCGTCAGCGCCGAGGCGACAATGATGCTCGAACCGCCCTGACACGTACCCTATGGAGACATGAATCTGTCGACGAGCACCATCGTGGTCGGCGGCGACGCTGTGATCAGCCTCTCCGGTGAGGTCGACCTCAGCACGATCCCGTTGCTGCACGACGCGCTGACCAAAGCGCTCGCCCACCACCCCGGGCGCATGCTGGTGATCGACCTCGACGGCGTCACGGTGCTCGACGACCTCGGTCTCGGCGTGCTGCTCGGCGCAGCCGGTTCGGCGCGACAGACTGGCGCCGACATGACCGTCGTGTGCAACAACATGCGGCTCCGCGAGCGGCTGGATCGCACCGGGTTCAGCCGCGCCGTCGAAGTCCGTGACCGCCTGAGGGGAGACCGCCATGACACTGGATGAGGTGATGGAGCTCGCCGGCCGCGAGCAGTTCCTGGCGGTCGTCTCGACCCTGCGCGCCGACTCGACGATCCAGGCCTCGCTGGTCAATGCCGGCGTGGTCGACCATCCGTTCACCGGCCTGCCCGTGCTGGCCTTCGTCACGTACGGCCCGGCCAAGTTGCGCAACCTCCGAGCCCGACCGCAAGCGACCGTCACGTTCCGATCCGCTTGGGCCTGGGCGACGATCGAAGGCAGCGCCGAACTGATCGGGCCTGACGACCCGCATCCTGAGGTCGATGCCGAACGGTTGCGGTTGCTGCTCCGCGAGATCTTCACCGCGGCGGGCGGCCAGCACGACGACTGGGATGCCTATGACCGCACGATGCTCGAACAGGGTCGCACCGCGGTCTTCGTCGCTCCCTCACGCATCTACAGCAACTGAACTGCAGCGGTGTGAGCGTCAGACCGCGAAGATCTGCCCCTCGTCGGCGAACGCCTTGAACTCCAACGCGTTGCCGGCCGGATCGTGGAAGAACATCGTCCACTGCTCGCCCACCTCGCCTGCAAACCGCACGTAGGGCTCGATCACGAACGCGGTGTCTGCCGCGCGGAGACGGGCCGCAAGCTCGTGGAACTCGTCGATCGACAGGATCAAACCGAAGTGAGGCACCGGCACGTCGTGACCGTCGACAGGGTTGTGTGTCTCCTGCGCCCGCGACGGGGCCAGGTGGGTCACGATCTGGTGACCACGGAAGTCCCAGTCGACCCATGTCTCCGCACTGCGGCCCTGTTCGCACGCGAGCGTGCCCCCGTAGAACCGGCGCGCCGCATCGAGGTCGTCGACGGGCATCGCCAGGTGAAAGCGGGGTCGGGTCGTGGCGTCCATCGTGGGATCCTCACATTCGGAAGTCGGGATCGTGGCGCAATTCGCGCCGGGCAATCGTCATCTTGCGATCCATGGCCTAAACGTAGACCGGCGCTGCCTCATCGGCCGCGGTCGCCGGCCGTGTCGACGGCGTCGCTGGCGCGCAGCAGGCGCGGGCCCATCAACTTGGCCACGAGGTGCTCGCCGGCGGTGACAGGTGGATATCGCGGTGGATCAGTGTCGCTGCAACACGTCGGCAGGCACTCGACCAGCGCGTCCCAATTGCCGTCGAGGAAGAAAGCCGCGCTCCGACGCACCGCCGGCGCATCAGTCGCCGTCGGCGGCACCACCCGATGCACGGTCGAACGCCACTGGTCGTTGGTCCACTGCGCGGTGAGATCGCCGAGGTTGATGACCAATGCGTCGTCGGCCGGGATCACATCGATCCATCTGCCATCGGGCCCGACGATCTGCAGACCGCCGACGGCCTCCGCGTACAGGACGGTGACGATGCCGTAGTCGGTGTGGGCACCCATGCGTTGCTGACCTTCCAACGGGGCCGCATCGCCAGGCCGACGCTCGTAGCGGATGGCGCGCATCGTCGTGGTCGACCGATCGACGTACGGTGCAAACCACTTGTCGGGAAGCCCGAGCGCGGCCGCGAAGATCTCGGTCATGGTGAGCGCCACCTGACGCGCCGAACGGAAGTAGTCGACAAGAGCGCGATGCAGATCGGTGGGCTCGTCCGGCCAGATGTTCGGGGCGAAGACGCTGTGCTGTTGCGCGCCGTAGAACGGATCCGAGTAGTCGACGTCGTCCTCGCCGATGTTGAACGCTTCGAACAGGTCCGGCGGCGCATCGCGTCCGATGCTGTACGACAACGCTTCGGTGCCCTGAGCCGCGTAGCCGCGATTGATCGCCGGGTCCGACGGCGTGCAGCGTCGCTTGACCTCGATCGGCAGGGCGAAGAACCGCGTGCTCGCGTCGAGCATCGCATCGATGTGCTGCCGCGGCAGCCGATGGCCGACGACCTGGAAGAAGCCGAACTCCCGTGCCGCGACATCGACGTCGCCCGCCACGGCCGCGCGGTCAGCGTCGGTGCCCCACCATCCACGGAGATCGATGATCGGGATCTGCATCAGCACCTACTTGCTCCGGGCCTTGCGGAACCCGCGACGATCCTGCGACTTCAGTTGGGCGCGCTGCTCTTCCTCGAGGGCCAACTCCTCGGCGACGAGCCGCTTCATGCTGGCCAGGCGCAACGGGTCGAGCTCCCCGGCCGCGATCGCCGCCTGCACGGCGCAACCTGGTTCATCTTCGTGCTTGCAGTCGCGGAAGCGACACTGATCCGTCAGCTCGAACACGTCGGCGAAGGCCCGCTCGATCCCGCGGCCGCTGCTCCACAAGCTGACCGCGCGCACGCCCGGAGTGTCGATCAACCAACCACCACCGGGGAGGCGTACCAGTTCGGTCGCGACCGTCGTGTGCCGGCCCCGCCCGTCTCCTTCGCGCACGGCCGCGGTGGCCTGTGCGCCGCTACCGACCAACGCGTTGATGAGTGTGCTCTTGCCCACGCCGCTGGCACCCAGCAGCGCGATCGTGGCGTTGCCCGCAGCGAAGGCCGCCAACGCATCGACACCCTCGCCGGTGATTCCGCTGGCGGTGAGAACCGTCACGCCGGGGGCAGCAGCGTGCAGCGATTCGACCGACGCAGCGGGGTCGTCGACCAGGTCGCGTTTGGTCAGGACGACCACGGGCCGGGCGCCGCTGTCCCACGCCAGCACCAGCTCACGCTCGAGGCGACGCTGGTTCGGAGGCGACGTGAGCGCGTGCACCAACATCACGACGTCGATGTTGGCGGCAATCGTCTGCGACTCGGCGCGGCTGCCCTCGAACGAGGCGCGGCGCACGAATGCGCTGCGCCGGGGCAGCACCGCCTCGACACGATCCAACTCGACTGACGGGACCACCCAATCACCGACCGCCACATCGGCGCCGATGTTGCGAATGCGCAGCGGCTCGGCATCGAGGCCGCGCAGCACCGTGCTCCAGCCGCGGTCCAGGCGAGTGACGCGCCCGGGAGACTCGGCCAGGCCGAGGGCACGCCACGATGCATCCAACTCCTCGCTCCACCCGAGTCGAATGTCACACCGTTCGTCAATGGTGCCGAGGGTAGCGTCGCGTGCGAGGCAACCGCCGACGGCCCATGGCTCGTCGCACGAAACCGGAGGGGTCCCACGTGCTCGCTCGTATTGCTCGTTTCAGCTTTCGCAAACGACGGATCATGGTCTTTGCCATCTGGCTGCCACTCCTGATCGGCCTCTCGGTCGTCAGTGGCGCACTCAAGACCGACTATCACACCGACTTCACCCAGCCCGACAGCGAGTCGAAGCAGGTGCAAGATGCCTTTGCCAGAGCCGGCGACAAGACCGCCGACGGCATCCCTGCGCAGATCGTGTTCACTGCTCCTCAGGGCGTCGAGTTCTCGGCGGTGAAGGCAGTGATGTCGTCGTTCTTCACCGATATCTCCAAATACCCCGGAGTCAAGTTGACGAGCCCCTACGACGAACTGGGCAAGGCCCAGATCAGCGAAAGCGGGACGATCGCCTTCGCCGACCTGAGCGTCGGCAAGCGCACCCAGACCGAGTTCATGGCGCTCGCCGACGACATCAAGGCACGCGGCGAGCAGGTCAACGTGCCCGGTTTGACGATCGAGTACGGCGGCCAGATCTTCAATGCCATCAAGTTCCCCGAGAGCGAACTGCTCGGTTTGCTCGCGGCGGTGATCATTCTGTTGATCGCGTTCGGGTCCGTGTTGGCCATGGGGCTACCGGTCGGCACGGCGATCTTCGGTCTCGGCGTCAGCATCGGCTTGATCGGGATTGCCAGCCATGGGTTCTCCATGCCCGACTTCGCACCGCAGATGGCGGCGATGATCGGCCTCGGTGTCGGCATCGACTACGCGTTGTTCATCGTCTCGCGCTATCGCGAAGGTCTGCACAATGGCCTCGACCCAGAGGCCGCCGTGATGGACTCGATCGATTCCAGCGGCCGCGCCGTGTTGTTCGCCGGCATCACCGTGATGATCTCGTTGCTCGGTCTGATGGCGATGGGTTTGGCGTTCGTCAACGGTCTGGCGATCTCCGGTGCCGCCGCCGTCCTGGTGATGATGGTCGCCGCGCTCACATTGCTCCCGGCGCTGCTCGGGTTCGTCGGCACCAAGATCGACAACACGTCACGGTCGGCCGGCATCGCCGTCGGCGCGTTCGTCGGCATCGCCCTGATCGGTGTGTTCGCCAAGAAGCTCGGTCCGGCGCTCGGCATCGCTGCGCTGCTTGCAATCCTCATCATGGGTGCCGGCTACCTCCCCTTCGCCCACGCCTTGCGCCGCCCACTGAAGCACCGCGCGCCAAAGCCGCGCGACCAGCGGTTCTGGTATCGGTGGAGCCGCGTCATCCAGCATCGCCCGTGGCCTGCGTTCTTCGGTGGTGCCGTGACGCTGCTGGTCCTCGCCTCGCCGCTGCTGTCGATCAACCTCGGGTTCACTGACGCCGGCGTCTTGAAGAAGGACCAGACGACACGCCGCGCCTACGACCTCATCGCCGAGGGCTTCGGACCCGGGTTCAGCGGTCCCCTGGCACTGATCAGCGACGACCCGGCGATGACCGCCGACATCGCCGCAAAGGTCGACGGTGTCATGAAGAGCGATCCGGGCGTCGCGTTCGCCACGCCGGGCCGCCAACTGGTCGGCGCAGACGGCTCGCCCGTCTCGCCTGCCACCTGGACGTGGGTGGCCTTCCCGACGACGTCGGCCCAGGATCAGCAGACACGCGACCTGGTCCAGCGGCTTCGTGGCGCCGAGCTCGACAACGTGGGCGCCACGGTGCTGGTCGGTGGGTTCACCGCCGGTGGCATCGACTTCTCGACCTACATCGCCGGACGACTCCCCATCCTGATCGGTGCGGTGCTGATCCTCAGCTTCTTGTTGCTGATGGCGGTGTTCCGCAGCATCCTCGTGCCGATCAAGGCAGTGATCATGAACCTGCTGTCGATCGGCGCGTCGTATGGCGTGATCGTGTCGATCTTCCAGTGGGGTTGGCTGAAGAGCGCGATCGGTGTCGAGCAAACCGGCCCGATCGAGCCATGGGTGCCGATGATGCTCTTTGCGATCGTGTTCGGCCTGTCGATGGACTACGAGGTCTTCCTCCTGTCGCGCATGAAGGAAGAGTTCCTTCGCACCGGCGACAACGGCACCGCGGTGGCCGATGGCCTGGCGGCGACCGCCAGGGTCATCACGGCCGCAGCCATCATCATGGTCTGCGTGTTCTCGGCCTTCGTGCTCGGCGACGACCGCAACCTGAAGTTGTTCGGCCTCGGGCTGGCGTCAGCGGTGTTCGTCGATGCAACCCTGGTTCGCATGGTCCTGGTGCCGGCGACGATGGAACTGCTCGGCGCGCGCAACTGGTGGTTCCCGAAGTCGCTCGACCGCTTCTTGCCGAAGATCAACGTCGAAGGCCACCACGCGCCCGAGGAAGAGCCGGAGTCCGAGAGCGTTCTCGTCTGACGTTTCAGGCCCCGGTCACCCCCGGGCCATCCCTGGTTCACACGCCGTTCACGCCGCCTGATCGTGGACTGACGACTGGCTGCTACGGTTCCCGACCGTCCCACCCAATCCGTGAACTGGAGGTCAATGATGACATCAAGGACGACCCGAAAAACTCTTGCGTCGCTTGCCGTGCTCAGCATCGTGCTGCTGGCATGTGGCGATGACAAGAAGGCTTCATCCGATACCGCAGCACCCACCACAGCGGCTGCCGAAACCACCGCGGCACCCGCAGACACCGCGGCACCCGCAGACACGGCGGCACCCGCAGACACGGCGGCGCCGGGTACGACTGCAGCGGGCGGCAGCGACCTGTCGGCGCTCGCCGACGCGTGCAAGGCCGAGGGCAAGGTCAACCTGATCGCCCTGCCCGACGAGTGGGCCAACTACAAGGGCATCCTGCAGAGCTTCCGCGACAAGTACCCGGGCGTCGAGACACCCGGTCAGCCAACCCGAACGGCTCGTCGCAGGAGGAGCTCGACGCGGTCGTGAACCTGGCCGGCCAGAACGACATGCCCGACACCATCGACGTCAGCCCGGCCAAGGCCCAGATCGCCGTCGACGAAGGCCTGTGGGAGCCGTTCAAGCCGAGCACGTCGGACCGAGATCCCCGACAACTTGAAGGATCCGGCCGGCAACTGGGTCGCCGCCTACTACGGCATCATCTCGATCGGCACCAACACGACGATCGTCCCGAACGCTCCGAAGACGTGGGCCGACCTGAAGAAGCCCGAGTACAAGGGCCAGGTCGCCCTCAACGGTGACCCGCGGACGTCGGGCTCGGCCTTCGCCGCCGTCATGGCGGCATCGCTGGCCAACGGCGGCAGCGCCGACGACATCATGCCCGGCATCCAGTTCTTCGCCGATCTGAAGGCGTCCGGCAACCTGATCCCGACCTCGGTCGACCAGTCCACGGTGATCTCGGGCGAGACCCCGATCGCCCTCGACTGGAGCTACAACTACCCCGGTCTCGTCAAGGCCGATCGAACGACGCCGGCTTCACCGTCGAGAGTCAACTTCCCGAGCGACGGCGTCTACGGCGGCTACTACCGCCAGGGCGTGGTCAAGGGCTCGCCGCACCAGGCGTGCGCCAAGCTGTGGGTCGAGCACATCCTCTGCGACGAGGGCGCCCTCGGCTACCTCGCAGGGCGGCGCCATGCCGGCCCGCTATCGCCGCGCTCGACGCTGCCGGGCAAGATCACCGAGGACGACAAGGCGAACCTGCCGCCGGCCGATCTGCTCGCCCAGGTCGAGTTCCTCACCCAGGCCCAGATCGACGCCGCCAAGACGGCCGATGCTCGAGGACAACTGGGGCCCGATGGTCGCCGACGCCTGATCGGTACTGGTGGCCTTGATCGACGTCGACTCGACGGCCGACGGGGGCTCGCGCCACCGGCGCGGCCCCCGGCGCCGCAGGATCCGTCCGCGCGCGAGCTCGGGCGTGGGTCGGGCTGCTCCCGTTCTTCGCGCTTCCTGTTCCTCTTCCTGCTGCTGCCGACCTACGGCGTCATCCAGAAGGCGCTTCACCGGCAACGACGGCGGCTTCTCGACCTCGACGCTCTTCGACGCGATCACACGACGAGCGCGCAGGCGTTCTGGGGCTCGTTCAAGATCTCGTTCGTCACCGCGCTGCTCGGCGTCGTCTTCGGCACCTCGCTCGCCTACGCGGCGGCGACGGCGCACGCGCCCGAAGTGGCTGCGATCGCTGGTCGCGGCCTTCAGCGGCGTCGCCGCCAACATGGGCGGCGTCATGCTGGCGTTCTTGTTCTTCACGCTGCTCGGCCGGCAGGGCCTCGGCACCAAGATCGATCAACGACGGCTCGGCTACGACCTGTACCGAGCCGAGCTGGTTCGACGCTCAGCGACTTCTGGGGCTGGGTCATCGTCTACATGTACTTCCAGATCCCGCTGATGGTGCTGGTCACGCTGCCCGCGATCGACGGTCTGAAGCCGGCGTGGCGTGAGGCGTCGTCGAACCTCGGCGGCACGAGCGTGGACGTACTGGCGGCGCGTCGGCCTGCCGGTGCTGGCGCCGTCGATGCTCGGCGGGTTCCTGTTGCTGTTCGCCAACGCGTTCAGCGCCTACGCCACGGTGTACGCGCTCAACACACAGTCGAACCTCGTGCCGGTGAAGATCAGCTTCTGCCTGCAGGGCGACGTCGGCGGGCGCAGCGCCGATGCCGTACGCGCTGGCGACGTGGATGATCGTCGTCATGGCCGTCGCGATGGGCGGCTACCTCCTCCTGCGTAAGCGCGCCGAGCGATGGCAGGCGATCGTGAGCAGCCCGAGCTCTGCGACGGCGCGCCGTCTCGCGCCGGCTCGGCCCGAACCTCGTGCTGTCGCCGCGGCGGTGTTCTTCATCGCCCCGATCATCTCGACGGCCGCGTCGGCGCTCCAGAAGGTGCCGATGCCGCTGCTCAACTGGTCGACGCTGTTCGACAAGTGGTCGCTCGACGGCGCTCGCCAGATGCGTTCAAGGAGCCGAGCTTCTGGCCGCACGCTGCAGTACAGCCTCAAGCTCGCCGCGGCGACCGTCATCGATCACGCTCGCTCCTGCTCGTGCCGACGGCGCTGTACGTGCACCTCGGCTTCCCAAGGCCCGGCCGATCGTCGAGTTCCTGACCGTGCTGCCCTACGTCGTGCCGCCCGATCGCGCTGGTCGCCGGGCGTCGCGGCGTTCTATCGGGCCGAACGCCCGCTGGTTCTTCAACTCCGACTACGCGCTCGTCCCGTTCTACGTGGTGATGGCGCTGCCGTTCACCTACCGCTCGATCGACGCCGGGCATCAAGGCGATCGACGTCCGAACGCTGGTCGACGCGTCACGCAGCCTCGGCGCCGGCTGGCCCACGACGTTCCGGCGCGCGCTTGCTCCCGAACCTGACGTCGCAGCCTCGTCTCGGCGTCGTTCCTCACCGCAACCGTCGTGCTCGGCGAGTTCACGATCGCCCGAACGCTGCTCGAAGCAGACATTCCCGACCTTCAGCTTCGAGTACTTCGGCCGCGAGCCGCAGGGTGGCGTCGCGCTGGCGTTGCTCACCCTGGTCGCGCACCACCGTCGCTGCTCGCGGCTGCTCACGCTGCTGACCCGTCCCAAAGCGGTACGGGCGAAGCGCAACAGAGCGCCGAGCCGAGCGTTCTCGATGCAGTCAGACAGGATGTTGTCACGATGAGTGACCTCACCTTCGACGCCGATCCGCAAGACGTTCGGCCCGACCGTCGCGCTCGAAGGGCTCGACCTCGAGGTGCGAGCACGGGCGAGCTGATCAGCCTGCTCGGGCCGTCGGGTGCGGCAAGACGACCGCGCTGCGCATCGCCGCCGGGTTCGAGGTCGCCGACAGCGGGCGATGTCTCGTCGGCGGCGACGACATCAGCCGCACTGCCGGCGCACAAGCGCAACATGGGCATGGTGTTCCAGAGCTACAGCCTGTTCCCCAACCTCACCGTCACGGGCAACGTCGAGTACGGGCTGCGCACACGCAAGCTGCCGAAGCCGCGAGCGCGCACCGGCGCGTCGCCGAGATGCTCGAACTCGTGCAGCTCAGCGTCCCACGGCCAACCGCTACGCCCACCAGATGTCGGGCGGCCAGCAGCAGCGCGTCGCGCTGGCCCGCGCCCTCGCGATCCAGCCGTCGGTGCTGCTGCTCGACGAGCCGCTGTCAGCGCGCTCGACGCCAAGGTGCGCGCCACGCTGCGCGACGAGATCCGCCGCATCCAGACCGAGCTCGGCATCACCACCCTGTTCGTCACCCACGACCAGGAGGAGGCGCTGGCAATCAGCGACCGGATCGGGGTGATGTCGAACGGGCGGCATCGAGCAGCTCGGCCCGCCGACCGAGGTCTACCGCAACCCGTCGACCGCGTTCGTCGCCCGCTTCGTCGGCTCGATGAACGAGCTGCCCGCCGTCGTCCACGGTGCCGACGCGGTCACCGTTGGCGAATGCGTCGTGGCCACACCCGCGATCGGCCAGCGCAGCGTCGGCGACGCTGTGCTCTTTCTCGTCCGCCCGAAGACATGTCGCTCGGCGACGGCGAAGCAGACGGCATGCCGGGCACGGTCACGGCACGCACGTTCCAGGGCGCGGCGACCATTGTCGCGTGTGCGTCTCGACGCTCTCGACGTGCTGGTGTCGTGCACGTCTCCGGCTCCGCGGCAGCGCATCTGACGCCCGGCGATCGGGTCAACGTCGTGATCGACGGGTCCCGCGGCGTCTGTGAAACGCCCGCTGCCGCATAGGGCGGCTTGACAAGGACCCCCGCCATCACGTAGCGATACGCACGCCATGGCCAAACCGCTCGTCATCGTCGAATCGCCCGCGAAGGCAAAGACCATCTCGAAATTCCTCGGCAACGCGTTCGACGTGCGCGCCTCGGTGGGCCACGTGGCCGACCTGCCGAGCAAGGGTTTGTCGATCGATGTCGACAACGGGTTCAAGCCGACATACGAGCTGACCGTGCGCGGCGCGCAGGTGGTGAAAGACCTGCGTGTGCTGATGAAGGACGCGAGCGAGCTCTATCTCGCAACCGACGAAGACCGCGAGGGCGAAGCCATCAGCTGGCACCTGCTTGGAGTACCTGAAGCCGAAGATCCCGGTGAAGCGGATGGTGTTCCACGAGATCACCAAGACCGCCATCGACCACGCCGTCAACAACCCGCGTGGAATCGACTACGGGCTCGTCGACGCGGCCGAGACCCGCCGGCTGCTCGACCGCCTGTACGGCTACGAGGTCTCGCCGGTGCTGTGGCGCCGCGTCAATCGCGGCCTGTCGGCTGGACGCGTGCAAAGCCCGTCGGTTCGACTGATCGTCGAGCGCGAGCGCGAACGCATCGCCTTCGTGCAAGCCGGCTACTGGGACATCGACCTGCTCACCGCGACGTCGCCGGCCTTCACGGCCACACTCGTCGCCCTCGACGAGGCCAAGGTGGCCACCGGCAAGGACTTCGGCAGCGACGGTCAAGCCAAGAAGGGTGTCGTGATCGTCGACGAGCCGCGGGCACGTGGGTTGGCCGACACGCTGGCCGGGGCCGAGTTCACCGTTCGTTCGGTCGAGGAACGCCCCTATCGCAGCGCACCCAAGGCGCCGTTCATGACCTCCACGTTGCAGCAAGAAGGTGGTCGCAAGCTACGGCTCAGCGCCTCGCAGGTCATGCGCGTGGCCCAAGGGCTGTACGAGCGCGGCTACATCACCTACATGCGTACTGACAACGTCACGCTCAGCGCCGAGGCGTTGACCGCGGTGCGCGCCGAGGTCAAGCGCGGCTATGGCGACAAGTTCCTCTCCCCTGCGCCGCGCCAGTTCGCCTCGAAGACCAAGAACGCCCAGGAGGCACACGAGGCCATCCGGCCGTCGACCCCGTTGCGCAGCCCCGACTCGCTGGCAGCAGAGTTGAACGGCCAGGAGCTGTCGATGTACCGGATGATCTGGCAGCGCACGTTGGCGTCACAGATGGCCGATGCAACAGGCGTCACCGTGACGGTTCGTCTCGGAGCCGCCGCAGCCGACCCGACGAACCACAACGCCCTC
Source organism: Ilumatobacteraceae bacterium (assembly GCA_963805445.1). Taxonomy (GTDB): domain Bacteria; phylum Actinomycetota; class Acidimicrobiia; order Acidimicrobiales; family Ilumatobacteraceae; genus JAENVT01. Next base: position 436,664 of record CAWDUI010000047.1, read on the forward strand.
ACCGACGCCGTGTTTGCCGCCAGTGGCACGACCATCAGCTTCGCCGGATACCGGCAGGTCTACGTCGAGTCGGTCGACGACAGTGAGGTCACCGACGACGAGCGCGAGGCGTTGCTGCCGCCGCTGACGGTCGGCGCGGTCGTGCCGATCCAGTCGTTGACCCCCAATGGTCACTCCACGTCGCCGCCTGCCCGGTACACCGAAGCGTCGCTGGTCAAGCGGCTCGAAGAGCTCGGCATCGGCCGGCCATCGACGTGGGCGTCGATCATCCAGACCGTGCAAGACCGCGGCTACGTGTGGAAGAAGGGTCAGGCGCTGGTGCCGACGTGGACCGCTTTCGCCGTGGTCGGCCTGATGGAGAAGCACTTCGGCGAGCTGGTCGACTACGCATTCACCGCCCGCATCGAAGAGGACCTCGACTCGATCGCCCGCAACGAGCGCCAGAAGCAGGATTGGCTGCAGAACTTCTACTTCGGCGACGCCGACGACAACCTGCCTGGCCTCAAGCGGCTCGTCGAGGAGAACCTCGACGAGATCGATGCCGCCGAGATCAACACGTTCCCCATCGGCAACGACTCCGACGGCAACGCGATCGTCGTCAAGCCGGGCAAGTACGGGCCTTACGTGAAGCGGGGCGACGACACGGCCAGCGTGCCCGACGACCTCACCCCCGACGAGCTGACCGTCGAGATGGCGACCAAGCTGCTGGCCCTGCCGAAGAGCGACGAGCCGATCGGCGAGCTCGACGGCTACCCGGTGTTCGCCAAGAACGGCCGGTACGGGCCGTACGTGCAGTGGGGCTCGCCCGACAACCTGCCACCGGGGCTGGAGAAGCCACGGATGGCCAGCTTGTTCAAGACGATGGTGCTCGAACGGCTGACCGTCGAAGAGGCCGAGGAGTTGTTGCAGCTGCCGCGCACGTTGGGCGTCGATCCGGCCGATGGCGAGACCATCACGGCCAACAACGGCCGGTACGGGCCGTACGTGCAGAAGGGCAAGGACTTCCGCAACATCACCAACGAAGAGCAACTGCTGACCATCACGCTCGACCAGGCACTGGAGATCTTCTCGCAGCCGAAGGTGTTCCGCCGCGGTGGCGCCAACATGGCGGCCAAGGGTCCGCTCCGTGAGTTCGGCAACGATCCGATCAGCGGGAAGCCGGTGGTCGCCAAGGACGGAAAGTTCGGCGTGTACGTGACCGACGGCGAGACCAATGCGTCACTCTCGAAGGGAGACCGGCTGGAGGCCATGCCGCCGGAGCGTGCCTACGAGCTGCTGGCCGTCCGACGCGAGGCCATCATCGAAAAGGGCGGGGTCCCCGCCAAGAAGGCGCGAGCCACGAAGAAGGCCGCGACCAAGAAGAAGGCCGCCCCGCGCAAAGCGGCCGCCAAGAAGCAGGCCTGAGCCGCCGGGCACTACCCCGCGATCATCACTCCGAGCACACCGGCCAGGATCAGCGCGGCGCCGGCGTACTCGCGCCGCGTGTTGCGCTCGTGCAGCCACCAGTGCGCGACCGCAAAGGTGAACAGCAACTCGACCTGGCCGAAGGTGCGGACCTTCGCCGCGTTCTGCAGGGCGAACGCCCATGCCCAGCACGCCGACCCGCACACGCTCAGCACGCCGACGATCGAGCTGGAGCGCCAGTGCCGGAAGGCCAACCCGATCTGCCCGCGCTCGCGCACGGCCAGGTACGCGCCATGGATCACGGTCTGCATGGTGTTCATCACCGCCAAGGCCACGATGGCGCGTACGAGCGCCGGTTGATCACCCAATGATTGGGTCGCAGCTCGGATACCGACCGCGGCGAGGCCGAAGCCCGTGCCGGCGAACAACCCGAGCACCGCAGCCCGGTCCGGGTGGCGCAGCAGCGCACGGCCACCGGCCAGCAGCACGACACCGGCCATGCACAGCACCGTCGACAACCACCCGAACGGACGCAACGTCTCGTCGAGCAGCACCGCCGAGAACACGGCCACCTGCACGACCTCGGTCTTGGAGTAGACCGTGCCGACAGCGAACCCTCGGGCATCGAAGGCGCTGATCAGCAGGATCGTCGCCACGATCTGGGCCACGCCACCGCCGGCGATCAGCGGCCAGAACCGCGCGGGAGGCATCGGCACGTGCCGGCCGCTGATGACGATCCCGGCAACGGCAGCGAGAGCGATCGGGGCACCCCATACGTAGCGAACGAACCCGGCGCCGCTCACCGACAGGAGGGCGCGCAACTTCTGCTGCATGGCCGTCCTGCTGGTTTGAAAGATCGCCGCAGCGACCGTCACGATCATCCACATCTGACTCTCAGTATCTGGGATTTAATTCTCAAACACAAGCTACCACATCCGAATAGGTATGGTGCGCCGAGTATGAGTACGGGTCGCTACATCGCCCTCGAAGGCGCCGAGGGAACAGGCAAGAGCACGCATGCAGCCCGCCTGGCGGCGCATCTCGGTGCGGTCCTGACTCGCGAGACCGGCGGCACCGACATCGGCGCGCGCATTCGGACGATCCTGCACGACACGTCGCTGACCCATCTGTCGCATCGCGCCGAGGCACTGCTGACCGCCGCCGATCGGGCCCAGCACATCGACGAGATCGTCAGGCCTGCCCTCGTGCAGGGACGTCATGTCGTCAGCGATCGCAGCGTCTACTCGACACTCGCCTATCAGGGATACGGACGTTGCCTGCCGATCGACGAGATCCGCCAGATCAACGAGTGGGCGATCCACTCGTGCTGGCCCGATCTGGTCGTGCTGATCGATACGCCGATCGAGGTGCTGGAACGCCGAATGCGCGGCCGCCAACTCGATCGCTTCGAACGCGAGGACGACGAGTTCCACGCCCGTGTGCGCAACGGCTTTCGCACGATGGCCGAGGCCGATCCGGACCATTGGGTCGTGATCGACGGGGGCGCAGGCATGGAAGAAGTCGGCACCAACATCCGGCGCTGCGTCACCGAACGGCTGCAGCTGTGAGCGAGTCGGTGTGGTCCGGCGTGGTCGGCCAGGCCCAGGCGGTCGCCAGGCTGACGTACGCCGCCAACGATCCCGTCCACGCCTACCTCTTCGTCGGCCCGCCCGGTTCCACGAAGGACGAGGCCAGCAGGGCGTTCGCGGCACTGTTGATGGCCGGCAGCGACGACCCGACACAACGCGACGCCAGGTTGGCGCTCGCCGGCGAGCACCCTGACGTGCGCGAGGTCGTGCGCCAAGGCGCTCGGATCTCCGCCGAGCAAGTTGCCGAGATCATCCGTAGTGCGTCGCTGGCACCGGTGGAAGGCGCGCGCAAGGTGATGATCCTGCACGACTTCCATCTGCTCGACGCGGCCGCCGCAGCTCGCCTGTTGAAGACCCTCGAGGAACCTCCGGCCAGCACCGTCTTCATCGTGCTGGCCGATCAGGTCACGACGGAACTGGTCACCCTTGCCTCGCGGTGCGTTCGAATCGTGTTTGCGGCGCTGTCGAACGACGTGGTTGCGGCCACCCTCGTCGAGTCGGGGATCGACCCGGCCGCCGCGGCCGTCGCTGCAAAGGCCGCCGAGGGCAACCTCACCCGAGCACGAGTGCTGGCGACCGATACGGGGTTGATGGCTCGACGCGACGCATTCGCCGGCCTCGCCACACGCCTCGACGGCACTGGCACCACGGTCGTCACGCTGTGCACCGAGGTGCTCGGTCTCATCGACGCAGCAGCGGCCCCGCTCGCCACTCGCCAGGCGCACGAGCTGAGTGCGCTCGAGGCCAAGGTCGCAGCAGCAGGTGAACGCGGCAGTGGTCGCAAGCAGTTGGAAGACCTCCACAAGCGTGAGCTACGCCGCCACCGCGTCGACGAACTGCGCAGCGGGCTGAGCGTGTTGGCCGGCGCATATCGTGACGCGCTCGGTGGGCGGCCAACTCCCGCGGCCCGACGCCGCCGTCAACGCCGTCACCCGCATCCACGCTGCGCTCGAGGCAATGGAGCGAAATCCGAACGAGACGCTGTTGCTGCAGGCGTTGTTGCTCGACCTGCCGTCGCTGTAGGCCGGCGCTCAGTTCGACAGCAGCGGACGCAGGAGGTGAGACATCTCGCCGGTGGGCTCGTGCGCCGGCCGCGGCTCGACCGCAGATTGCTGACCCGTCGGCGGGGCGAGCCCGGCAACGGCCGCTGGTGCGGGCGTTTGCAAACGGGGGGTCGTCGACAGTTCGATCGTCGCCTCGGATGCTGCCATCGCCAGCACCGGTGACGGCGCGGGCAGCCGTGGCGTTGTCGGCGCCGACAGCGCCGGTTGCAACACGGGCGCGGGATCGGGTTCCGAGACAGGTTGGGCGGGCAGGTCACGCACCGGGGCGACGACCTCCACCGGTTGGTTCTCGAACTCTGCCAACGCCGTCATCGCGACGGCCGAGAGCGGCTTGAAGAACAGGTACCCCTGGGCGAACTCGCAGCCCAGTCTGGCCAGCTCGAGTGCTTGACTCTCTGTCTCGACCCCTTCTGCGACGGTCCGCAGACCGAGGTTGCGGGCCATGTTGACGATCGTGTTGGCCAGCGCCTGACTGCGCAGCTCCTCGACGGACTGCACGAACTCCTTGTCGATCTTGATGATGTCGAGCGGCAGGCGTTGCACATACGCCAGCGAGCTGTAGCCCGTGCCGAAGTCGTCGAGCGCGGTGCGGATTCCGCAGGCCCGCAGCTCCTTGAGTTGCGAGCTGGCGATCTCGCTGTCGTCGATCAACGTGGACTCGGTGATCTCCAGCACCAATCGATCAGGGTCGAGACCGCTCAACTTCAAGCTGCGCAACACACCATCGACGAACGCCGATTCGCGCAGCTGGACGCCCGACACGTTGACCGTGACGAACATCGAATCATCGGCCCAACCGACCGCCGACATGCAGGCCTGCTCGATCGCCCAAGCCCCGATCGGGATGATCACGCCTGTCTGCTCGGCCAGCGTGATGAAGTCGTTCGGCGGGACGTTTCCGTAGATGTGATGATCCCAGCGCAGCAGCGCCTCGGCTCCGACCGTGCGTCCGTCCGACAACCGCACGATCGGTTGGTACACGAGGTACAGCTGGTCTCGGCCCAGCGCGGCCATCAGGTCGCGCTTGTACTCGTTGCGCCGCTCGGTCTGGCGCCCGAGATCGGCATCGAAGCCCTCGACCTGACCCTTGCCCAACTGCTTGGCGCGATACATCGCCAGGTCGGCATGACGCATGAGATCCGACGCGCTGTTCTTCGGCTCGGCGACCGCGATCCCGATGCAACCGCTGACGGAAACGGACTGGAAGTCATTGACCTGGATGGGATCCTTGAGATCGCCGATGGCGTGGTGGGCGAGCACGCCGGCCTCCGCCGTCGACACGTCGAGCAGCAACACCCCGAACTCGTCACCGCCGAGTCGAGCGACCAGGTTCGAGGCGTTGGCAAAGCGAACCTTCAGACGATCGGCAACAGTGCGCAACAACACATCGCCCGCCGAGTGGCCGAGCCCGTCGTTGATCGCCTTGAAGTCGTCGAGATCGAGGAACAAGACCGTGGGCAAGTTCCCGCGTTGCAACTCGTCGCTGACACGGGTCAAGAAGTTGGCCCGGTTGGCGAGCCCCGTCAACGAATCGTGGTCGGCTCGGTAGCTGAGCTGGCGTTCGAGGGTGCGATTGGCGGTCACGTCGCGCAGGGTCAAGACCACCCCGGCAACGGCGACGTTCGACATCAAGTTGACGGCCGACAGCTCCATGGTGCGGCGCTCACCGTCTGCATGCAGCGCCGACACCTCGACCGTGAGCGAGCCTTCCGGTGGCAGCTTGGCGATGTCGCTCCACAGATCGACCTTGGCGCGGATGTCGACGTCTCCGAACTGGGCACCGACCCAATCGTCGCATTGGTGACCGAGCACTGTCTGCAACGCTGGACTGGCATAGGAGATCAGCCCGTCACCATCGACGAGCACGACGACATCCGACGATCGTTCGACCAGTGAAGCGAGCCGGTCGTTGCCACGACGTTCCGTGAGGTTGCGCACGCTGACAGCCAGCCCCCACAGGCGGGTCAGGGCCAGTAGTGAGACCACGACGGCGATGCCTGCGGCGAAGAGCACCGTGGAGTGCTTGGCGCTGTCATCCATCAGCACCGTGATCAACACGACCTGCGGAGCGACGGCCGACAACACGATCGACAGCAACCGAACGCGGCTCAACCTGACCGCGTGGTGAGCCACGTGGGCCGCCTCGCTGTGATGCCGATCGAGCGCCGCCCACACCAAGAACGCGAACGACAACGCTGTGACCGAGTTGGTGATCGTGGCCGATACGTGTCCTGTGCCGACTTCGCCCCAGTAGCTCATCATGTTGGCCCCGAAGCGGGTGAGGAGGGCCAACTGCAACGCCACGAACGATCGGCTGCGGGCCCGGTACCCGAGTGAGAGCCGCGCCCCGAGGGCGACGAGCACGAGATCGGAGGCGGGCAGGCTGAGCGACAGCAGGCGACCCGATGAGTCGAGCGGCGACCGAGTCAATGCCGGCTCGATGACGGCGACCCACATCACCAACGCGGTGGCGAGGGCCACGATGCTCGACTCGATGGCCAGGTAGCGATCGCGGATCGGTGAGCGATCGGCGATCATCGCCAGCAGCGCGAGCGCCACGAGCGTTCGATCCGGGGCGCGCATCACGCTGGCGAGCTCAGCCGCGTCGCGCAAGCCGAACGAGGTTTGCCACAACGTCATGGCGTACGACGCTGCCGTCATCGCACACGACCCGGCGATGGCAACCCACGCAACCTTGTCGCCGTTCAGCCTCCAACGCGAACCGACGATCGCGGCAACCGCGGCAACGACCGGCGGTCCGATCATCCAGCGACTTCCGGGGATCCACACGGTGCGAACCTGGTACCCGTAGACGGCAAGGGCCATGCCGATGCACACCATGAGTCCAACCCGCCACCACTTCACGAGGGAATGATCGGCAAGATCTCTTCAAGGTTGAGCAAGTAACAACGACGTAGTTTGCGGCGCACGCCGAGGGTCCCGGAGACCGCCGGGTCCGGTCGCGATATGAGATGCCATCGTCGCGGGTCACCCGCTACGATGCACGCCGCGCCCAGGTAGCTCAGTCGGCAGAGCAACGCACTCGTAATGCGTAGGTCGTGGGTTCGATTCCCACCTTGGGCTCCACTCTGACCAGGTGATTTGCAGGTTTTCGGCCCAGCGCACAGCAGGCGAAATTGCCGTTTGGTCACATTTTGGTCACAGCAATCCCGGAGCGCCGCACCAACTCTTGACTGTCGCCGAGCCTTCAACCTCGAAAACGTGTCGCGTCAGCGAATGTTTGCCCTATGCAAACCGTGTCACGAAAGTCGGTCGGCTCCGAAGTCTGGGCGGCGGCGCTGGTGGTACACGGCCATGACGACGAGTTGCCCGTCGGTCACTCGGTAGCGGATGGCATACGGGAACCCAGCGGTGGCGACTCTTCGCTCGACGACTTCACCGTTGTCGTCGTGGATTGCTGGGGTTCCGGCGTTCGGCCACCGCGAAGCCCGTACGATCGCCGCGCCGACGGCCACCACGAAGCGATCACCCAGGCCCGGTTGTTGCTGCTCGTACCATTCCCATGCACCGAGGACATCGAGCTCGGCGAGCGAGTGGAGGGTGAAGGGAAGGCTCACACAGACTGGTGCTACGGGCGACGTTCGTCGATGCGCTGGAGGAGCTGATCCCACGTCACAAGTTCGGCGTCGCCTGACTCCAGCTGTGCCGCTCTGCGTTCGGTCTCGGCTGACCACAGTCGCTCAACTTCGGCCTCGTCGAGGACCTCCGAGTCGAGACTTGCGAGCAGGCCCGAGGCGAGCAGCACTCGGTCCTCGGCTGGAAGCGTCAGTGCTTGCTCCAGGAGTGTCTCGGCTGCGTTGGTCACGTCGCAATCGTACCCCCGCAGAAAGCCGGGTCACTGCATCGGCCTGCTGAAGTGCAGCTGACCGTCTGTGCGCCCCAAACGCGTGTCTAGTCGAGCCAGACCCTTGGTCGCCGGGTCCCGCATCGAGGTGTCCGCAGAATGTCTTGTAGCGGTGAGCAACCATTTGGGTGGTGTCGACGCTGGATGGTTGCACGGACCGACACTCGATGTCGACGGTGTCCCGTTTCAAGCCGGCGACACGGTGATAACAACCGGCGCTGCGGGGTTACAAACGTCGAGGGCTGTTTACTGGTGACCACGAACTACGGAACGTCCCGGCGGATACTTCGGGACGAAATCTTCCGTGGAGTGGAACCCTTTGGGGGGTGTTGATCGTCAGGTTGTTGGTGTGGACACGAATCCGACTGTTTCGATGAATGATCCCATCGATCCATTGTTGCGAGTCGTACGTACCGGCACGTCCGTGACAGCAGCGTCCGCTGACATCGCTTCCCTCTATCGGATACACCACCGTCGCCTTGTCGGACTCGCCGCAGCAATCACGATGGACTATCCCATGGCCGAGGAAGTCGTGCAGGACCACGTTCTTGGGATTGCACCGACACATCGATCGCGTAGACAACCCGGAGGGCTACCTGCAGCGTTCGGTTGTCAATCTCAGTATCACCCTTATCCGGAGGCGTCGCGTTGTCGCCTCGCATCCGCTGCGTCCCTCGTCGCCACCAAGCTCACCCGAAGTCGACGAGACATGGTCAGCGGTGATGGATCTACCGACCAAACAACGCACCGTAGTTCTACTCAGATTCTGGGACGACCTAACCGTAGAAGGGATCGCTGAGATGCTCGGATGGCCAGTTGGCTCAGTCAAGTCCACATTGCATCGCGCAATGAAGCGCCTCAAGGAGGAAATCCAATGAGCCATGACACACTCGATGCTGAGCTAGAGCGCCGACTGAACACAGCGATCAAGGAGATGATCCCGAAGCTGCATCCGATCGAACCGTCGCTGCACGCCGCCGAGGATGTTGTGAGCGACCGAATCATCGATGTTCATCCGCCGCTCATCGACATCCAGCCCACACCAGTCCGCTCGCGGCAACGATGGCTGCTTCCGTCTGTGGCGGCCGCATTGACGCTTGTTGTCGCTGGTCTCGCGGTTGTCCGAATCTCTCGAGAGACACCCAGCGGATCAAACGCTGCTCCGGCGACAACAGATCAAGCCGTGATTTCAACGACGCCAGCAGGTCTGGGCGTATTTCCGCCCGGCAGCGCCGATGCAGTCGTCGCAGCCGGATACATCACTCCCGAAGCGGTGGCCACCGCCTATCTCACGGACCGGACCCAGCCAACGAACCTTCCAGAGAACTACTCGGCATCGGCGACAGTTGGTCAAGTGAGGATGCTGGACGAGTCACACGCCCTGGTCACCTTCGCCCTGCAGACCGACAGTGACGGTGGCGACGGCCTTCTTCAGGCCGACAGGGTCACATCCTCGACAGGAGCAAGCGGTTGGATGGTCGCTTCGGCTGCAATCGGGTCGTTTGACGTTCCAAGTCTGAGCTACGCGGGCGGACATCTGGTCGGCTCGTTCAGCGTCGTTAGCGGCGGACGGACCGTTGTCACGGTGCATGACGCATCTACTGGCCAAGTCTTGGCATCGTCGACGTTTCCGCTGCCCTCCATCCAGGCAGAACAAGGTCCGGCTGTGCAGCAGCTTGACTTCGACGGGCTGCGGGCATCGGCGGTCACGGTCCGATTACTGGGACATCGGCACCGACTATCCGATGGCGATTTTCCGCGGAGACCGTCATCAGCGACGGTACACACGACCTGGCCGCCGGTTGGACGCCATTGGTCCAAAAACTACCCACCGTTCCTCCGCAGACCGACACATCCAGCAAGCCGAACGAGAACATCCAAGGGCGGCTGACGGTTCTCGGCGAGGGGCTCTTCCAGCTCGGCTACACGCTCAACGACGACGCCAAAACCGACCCGACCACGGGCCTCACGCACGTCACCGGTGCCGATCAGACCAACACACGCACCATGGCACTTACGATTACCCCTGGAACAGTTCTCCAACCGGAGAACCACGACCGAGTCCCGATCACGGTCCTCGAACAAACCGACCTGCTGCTACGCGCCGAAGTCGACAGCAATGACGGCTGGCGCTTCGAAATCACCCTCGAACGAACACCTTCCGGCGACGCTCTACCAACCGTCGATGCGGTCCAGCAACTGCTCTACAGCATCGATCCATAAGGCTGAGGACGAGCCAGGAATTTACAGTCAAGATCTGGTGTCGAAAGGGGAGTTGAACTTCGGAGATAGGGGAAGCGGCGAGTGGCGTCGAATCACGTTTAGCCTGCCCAGCTTGCATATCCGGAGTCGCTCTGTCCACCTACTGATGGCCTGTGCTGCCAGGTTTCGCGCCGCCGGATCCCTGATTCGGTTTTCAAACGATGTCAACGAGCGCCGAGACGGCAGCCGCAGCGTCGGCCTGCTGACCCGGCATCACGTGCGCGTACGTGTCGAGCGTGAAGGCCACCGAGGCGTGTCCAAGACGTTCACTCACGACCTTGATGTTGACGCCTGCGGCGAGGAGTTGGGTGGCATGCGTGTGCCTCAAGTCGTGGAAGCGGACTCGCGGCGGACGCCGGTCGAGTTCCTCCCGTGTTGCCTTTCTGACGGGGCTGACCAATCGATCGAATGCTTGTGAGATCGAGTTCGGATGCCAACCTTCGCCGCTCGGCATCGTGAAAACGAGTCCGGTCTCTGTCGATCCGGCGCCCACCAGCATCCGCTGCTCGAGCTGAGTCCTGCGCCAAGCCCTCAGAACCGCTACCGTGGTTGGATCGAGGTCGACAACACGGCGCGACCCGCGAGGTCTTCACGTCACCGTGTACCGGCTTGCCGCAAACGGAGATGACTGTGTGGCGAACGGAGACGGTGCGGGCGTCGAGGTCGACATCGACCCATCGCAGACCGCAGAGCTCCCCCCGTCGGAGTCCGGTCATCGCTGCGGTACGAATCACCGGGTAGTGGTGATGGCCCTCGATGCCGGCCAGAAACGTGCGCAGCTGTATTGGTGTCCAGTACTTCATTTCGGGTGCCTTCGACGCCGAAGCCGCCGGCGGCGTGGCCAGTCGTGCGACGTTGCGCGAGGTGATGTCCTTGCGCACGGCGTCGGCGAGGGCCTTGCCGACGACGACGTGGATCTTGCGAACCGTCGACATCGCCAGTCCGCGCCCGAGCAGCTGCGCGTATAGAGCATCGAGGTGCGTCGCCTTCACGGCCTGCAGCTCGATCGCACCGAGCACCGGGATGACGTTGTACTCGAGGACCTGACGGTATCCGGCGACGGTTGACGGCCGGCGACCCGCGGCGGGCAGGCCGTCGAGCCAAGTGTGCAAGTACTCGCCGAGAGTCATCTTCGTGCGTTTCACGAAGGTACCTCGCTGCACGTCGCCGCGGAGCCTGGTCAGCTCCTCCTGCGCCTCCTTCTTTGTCGCGAACCCGCGCCTACGAACCTGCTTTCGGCTGCCGCTTGGACCTGGAACGTCGACGACGAACATCCACCCAGCGTCGTCGCGCTTGACGCTGCCGCTTGCCATTACCGACCACCCGTCATTCTGAAATCAGCCATTCCATTCTCTCCAATTCGTTCGGGATGTAGGAACGCCGCACCGACAAGCCCCTCCATCCGGGACTGTTCTTTGACCGACCGAGCCGCGCATCAGTTGGCGCGTTTCTTCGGTCGGTAGCGGGTGGAAACCGGGGGTCGCTCGCCTCCGACAATGCCGCCAGCGATCTGCACTCGCTGGACGGAGACGCGGTCGTTGAGGTACCCGAACGGATCGTCAGGTTTGGGAGCATGATTCGCGGCGTAGCCGTCGGTGGTCAGCTGCCGCACTTTGGAGAGGCCGTCGAGGAGTGCTTGAACGAGGTCGCTGTTCTCCGAAGCGAACTGGCCGAGTGCTGCTTTGAGGAGCTCCTCTCGCTTCAGGTCGATCGCCGCCCATTCGTCGGCGCTCGGGTAGCCGGCTGAGCCGAGGAGTTCGTCGTGGAGGATCGAGCCGGGTGCGCCGAGTAGGTCGAGGATGCGGGCGAGGTACCACTGCCAGGCGTCCTCGTCACCGAAGACGTCGACGGCCATGGTGGCCGCGTGTTCGTAGAGACCGGGGATCGGGCTGGCTTCTCTTCGCTCTGGGGGGAGGAAGAACCAGGCGATGGGCAGTCCGAAGGCGCGGGCGAAGGCGGCCAGTTCGGCGACGTCGATGACGCGTTGGCGACGGGAGGTGTAGGTCTTTTCGACGGCGGAGAGCCCGGCGGCGGTCATCGGGCGTCCGAGTGTCTTGGAGATCTCGGCGGCGGCTTCTTCTTGGGTCCAGCCGCGTAGGCGGCGTGCTTGGTAGACGTTGTGGGCGACGACTTGGTGGACGGTGAGGGCGTCGGGCGTTGGTTTGCGGGCGGAGGGACGGGCCACGAACACCACGCTAGACGCGAATGCAGACCTTGTCAGCTTTTCCGTTGTGTGCAATAATGCATACCCGTTCTGCATTAGGAGCTTTTCATGTTGGATCATCTGCCACCGTTCCTGACCGTCGAACAGGCTGCTGTCGAGTTGCAGCTGGGTCGCTCGAAGACCTACGAGCTGACGGTCGAGTGGGAACGCACGGCCGGGCGGTCCGGTCTGCCGTTCGTATGGTTCGGCCACCAGAAGCGGATCCCGACGAACTGGTTGATCCGCCTCGCCGAGACCGTCCCGGACCGCCCCCAGCTTTCGTAGGACAGCCATGGCCGCCGAACCCGTCGGCGTCGAGCGCGGCGTGGTCGTCTGGTCGCACGCCCGCGATCTGCTACGCACCTTCCGCCCGCAGATGTGGGTCGTCCTCCAGGACCTCGCCCTGGACGCCGAGTGGCACGACGATCGCCTCGTCGCATCGAGCTCGGCACGCCTGGTCGCCGAACATCTCCACATCGACCCCGGGACCGCGGCCGCAGCATTGCGGGCGCTGCGCGACCGGGGAGTCGCCGAGCTGTGCCAGACGTCGGGAGCGGCGGGACGCTTCGGACTCGCCTCCTACACCTTGCGATTGCCACCGGGTCTGGAGATGATCTTTCCACCACAGCCGGGAACGCCGCATGGGGACAAGCCGCACACGGAGCAACCCCTCGCGGAGAAACCGCATGTGGAGCAGTCGTGCACGGAGCAGGCGCGCACAGGCCCTGCTGCCGCGCCAGCCCCGCCGTCGGACGGCGTCGAACCGGGAATGGTCCCAGGGCACGCTCGATCTAGGGACCGGGAACACGTGAGCGCCGGGAAGTTCGCCTGCCCGAAGGGCTGGCAAGTGTCTGTCCGAATTTTGCGGTGCCTGTGGTGGTGTCGGGTGTTGACGGTGACGGCGTTGACGAACGCCGAGTACGTGTTGTCGTCGGTGGCGTTGGGGATCGACGAGTACTACACGGGTGTCGGAGAGGCACCTGGGGTGTGGATGGGTCGTGGTCGTCGGCGACTCGGTGTTGCAGGGTATGGTCGAAGCTGACGCGTTGCGGGCGCTGATGGACGGGAACGATCCGACGTCGGGCGCGTCGTTGCTGGTCGGGTTGCGGGAGCGGACGATGAAGGCGTTCGATCTGACGTTCTCGGCGCCGAAGTCGGCGTCGCTGCTGTGGGCGCTCGGATCCGAACCGGTCGCTGATGTGGTGATGGGCGCTCACCGGGAAGCGGTCGCTGCCGCGCTCGGGTTCTTCGAGGAACGCGCCGCGTTGGCCCGGGTGCAAGTCGACGGGATCCGCCGCCACGTCCCGACCGAGGGGTGGGCGGTCGCCGGGTTCGTGCATCGCACGTCGCGCGCCGGTGATCCGCAGTTGCACACCCATTGCGTGGTGCCCAACGTCGTGCGCCGGGAGGATGGGCGGTGCGTGGCGATCGCCGCGCGACCGTTGTTCGTGTGGGCCCGCGCCGCCGGGTCGATCTATCAGGCCGAGCTGCAACGGCTGCTCTGCTTGCGGCTGGGTGTCGAGTGGCAGGCCGACCGGAACAACACCCGCGAGATCGCCGGGTTCACCCCGCAGGCGTTGCGCACGTTCTCGAAACGGACGGTGGAGATCGAAGCCGAACTCGAAGCGACCGGCGCCAGCTACGAGTCGCCGGTGTTGCGGATGCGCGCCGACGACGAAGCGTCGCTGGCGACCCGGCCGGCCAAGGACCACAGCGCGACACCGGAGTTGCTGTCCGGCCGGTGGCAAGCCGAGGCCGCCGAGGTCGGTCTGGCGGTCGGAACCGGGACTTGAGCGTCGGTGTGTTGGCGTGACCCCGAGCTGCGGTCGGTCGGGTTCGACGATATCGCCCGATGGCTCGTCGACGAGGACACGGGCTGTGCGCCCATGACGCCCGTTTCGCCGAACACGACGTGATCGAGCACATCGCCGGTCTCGCCGCCGGGCGGCTCACCACGCGAGATCACCGACATCGCCGAGCGGTTCTTGGGGTCGGAGCTGGTCGTCCGTCTCACCCCCAACGCGGCCGTGTCGGGGTGGGAACCGGCGCGATGGTCGACCGTCGCCCAACGCAACCTCGAAGACGACACGCTCGTCATCCTCGACCGCCTCGCCGCCCGAGCCGGCGACCGATCGCCGCGCCGACGGTCGCCGGGCGGCTCGGCGCGGCCGGGTTCTTGGGTGACGACCAGCGCAAGCGGTGTCGACGCTGTGCGGGCCGGGCGGGTCGGTGCGAGCGGTGCTCGCCCCCGCCGGGTACGGCAAGACCGCGATGGCCCACGTCGCCGCCGGCTGCGCCGCCGCTGACGGCCGGCCGGTGATGGCGGTGGCCACCACCGCGAAAGCAGTCGCCGAGCTCGATGCCGCCGGACTTCCGGCGCGCACGATCGCCCGTTCCGCTCGACCTCACCGACGGTCCGCTCCCCGCCGGGACGGTGGTCATCCTCGACGAGATCTCCCAAACCTCCACCCGCGACGCCCACACCGTCCTCGCCGCGGTCGACGCCTGCCCCGGCGGTCAGCTGTGGATCCTCGGCGACCCCCGCCAGGCACCGGCGGTCAAAGCCGGCGGGATCGCCGCGGAGATCGAAGCACCGCGCCGAGGCCGCGAGCATCCCGGCTGCCCGGTTGACCGTCAACCGCCGCCAGGTCGACCCCGACGACCGCCACGCACTCGATCTTGCGCTGCGGGGACGCGCACGCCTCGCAACAGATGCGCCGGGAACACGGCTGGGAACACACCGAACACCCCGGAGGACACCCGACGGGCGATGGCCGACGCGGTCACCGCCGACATCGTCAGCCACGGCCCCGACAACACGGTCGCCCTGGTCGTGTCCCACGCCCAAGCCGAAGACCTCGCCGACCGGATCCGCCGCCGCCTCACCACCGCCGGGGCCTCACCGGCCCGTCGATCACCGGTCCGGGCTGGACAGCCGACCGCCACTACCAGACGGCGACCGGGTCCTGCTCCACACCCGCCACGGTGACCGCCACTCCCCACTCATCAACGGCACCGTCGGCACCATCACCGCCGTCGACGACCACGGGTGTCCTGTTCCGACCCGACCACGGCCAGCCGTGCGGCTGCCGGCCGGTTTCGTGCAAGGGGCCGGGCCGAGGGTCGCCGAACGTGTCCCATGCGTGGGCGCGTACCGTCGACGGCGCCCAAGGCGGCACCTGGGACCACGTCCATCTCCTCGGCACCGCCGCGCTCGACGCCTACCGCGGCTACACCGCCCAATCCCGCTCCCGGCAACCCACCCACACCTGGAACACCGCCGCCCTTCCGACCGTCGACTTCGGCGGACGACTCGCCCACGATCCCGACCCCGACGACCAAGTCGCCGTCGCGCTCGCCCGCGTCCCCGACACCACCATGGCCGCCGTCGACGACCCCTGGCGCTTCGACACCCAACTCCGCCAACGCATCGCCGCCCACCAAGACATGCTCGACCGTCAACCCCCCGACCGTCAACGCAGCTCGACCACGCCGGCCGCCCTCGAGGCCGCCAGAACAAGACTCGCCGCCGCCAACACGCGATCGACGCGCCCGTCACGCCTCGACAGCCTCGGCATGTCGCCGGGCTCACCCGTAGCGGGCGAGCCGAACGACGAGAATTCGAGGACGAGTTGTCGGCCGACAAGCCGCAGCGATCGACGCCGCCGGCATGGTCGCTACCGCCGAAACCGTGGTGGCGCGGCTCACCGGCGAGCAGGCCGCCCATGACGACCACGAACAGGACCACGGTTGGCGCCGCGAAGCCATCGACGACGCCTGGGAACGCTCGATCAGCACTGGACCGACGTCGCCCTCGCCTGTGTCCGCGCCGACCAACCCTCGCCTACGGCGTCGACCCGCTACGCGTCGGCCGCCGACACCTCACCGAGCAACTCGCCACGATCGAAGCGTCCCTCCCGCCCGATCGCAGCGATGACCGAGAACAGCGCCCGCACCGACCTGCGCACCGCGACCCGGCCAGGTACGTCGCCGAACATCGCCTCGCCCGCATCAAGCCGCCCTCGACGAGCAACTCGGCCGGCGTTGGCCCCGACGCGACAAGACCGCCATCGGACAATGCACCAACGAAGTCCTCGCCGCCCGCCAACACCTCGCCAACACCCACAGCAAGAGAAAGCGCCCGACAACACCTCGCCGATCTCGAGCCACCAGAAGACCCGGGCGACCGAATCGCCGCTACCGGACCGCCGGCACGCCCAGTCTCGACATCAGCCAACTCGACGCCGCGCTCGACCACACCCGTATCGAACGGGTCAGCGACTCGTCGACCATCCCACCGACCTCCACCTCAACGTGCTCGGACCCGTACCTGCCGGTGCGCCGGTCGAGCCGTCTGGTGCCACCAAGCCAACCGACTCGAACACCACCTCGACCACACCACCAACGACCCCGCCACATGGCACCAACTCGTCGACGATCTCAGCGTCACTCCCATCCTCGCCCACATCGCCGAACGACACATCGCCATCAAGCCCCACCACCAGCTCCGCCCCACCGACTGGGCTCCCATCACCCAGCACGCAGAAGCGATCCACACCACGACCATCGAACACGCCCGACCCACCCCACAACACGGACTCGAAATCGAACTCGGCCTCTAGTCCGTTTGACTCCACCGGACGACCACATTCAGCGGAGTCGTCATTCCCTACCGGTCAATTCGGTTTGAACGAGACGGGTCGCTGTCGATCAGCAGGGGCTTGCTTGCCAGTGGGTTTCCGTTTCAGCCGCCGCCGACCGGCTCTACGAAGACGACCGTCACGAGCGAACCGATGTTGTTGCGGCGTTCGTAGCGGTAGGTGCCGGCGTCGACGATCGAGATCTCCTCATAGCCGAGCTTCAGCAGAAACTGTGCGCTGGGCGTGTTGAGGATGTGGCCAGTGCTTGGGTCGGGTCAGCTGAGGCGATCGGGTCGGCCACGGTGTTGTTCGTGTATGGCCGGTCGCCGCAGCCCGCTGGCGTGATCTCCGGCGTGTCGACATCGATGGTTCGCTGGTCGACGATGAGTTCCGTCGGTTCTGGAAGCGTGGAGGGCGGCGGTTGAAGTGCCTGTTCCTTGGTTTGGAAGTTGGGCTCGGCGACGTTGAAGTGCGTGCGCCACGTTGCTTCGTCGACGAAGGTCAACGAGCGGGCGAAGCTGGCGGCGTCGTCTGCAGTCTTCGCTCCACCGGTTATGCCCACGTCGTCGGACTCACTTGCCAAATCACCGGGGATCCACGGCCTTCGTCACGCATCCAGCCGGACACCCCGTTGATTTCAACACGGTTCAAGTCACCGACCATCGCGTGGCCGGGAGTGGATTGTGCACGTCAACCCACGCCGAGATGCCATCCCCGCCGTCGCCGTCGGGAGCGCTCGTGACGGCAGACCACGATCCACGCGGAAGTCTGGCCGGCGGTACGACAACCTCGTACCCGTCAGGCAGAGGGCCGACCACGAACGACACCTCACCGTCGGAGCCGGTCCGCGCTCCGAGGATCGGGATACCACCCGCCGACTCCAGGAACGTCACAGGGTCGAGACCGGTGACCGCGAGCGCCGGCGATCCGGGAAGCACGACTGTCTTCAGTGACGGTGTACCGAACTCGGTGTAGACCGTCATGTCAGTTCCAGCGACGTTGATCGGCGCGCCTGGTGTTGAGTACGTTCTGCTGTCGAAGCTGGCAAGTGCCTGCAGTTGATGGCCCCCGTCATTGTGTCGCTGCTGATGTAGGCGACACGCTCCCCCGCTCGCTCGGTTGTCCCAGCCGAGTTGGCCGCCGTAGTTTGCCGTCGACGCAGCGGCTCGGGGGTCGTCGGAGGAAGCGTCGGGAACCGGTCCGGACTCAGGGGGGTCGCCGGTAGGTCAGCGACCAAGGCCACCGTGGACTCTACGGACACGCCTGAATCATCGGGGGCTTCGGTGGTCGGCTCAGTGCTCAGCCACCGCGGAACGAGTCCTGCGATCAGCACCACCGCGGCAGCGATGCCGTGACCACGTGCCTCATCGCTCGGGGACAGCGTGCCCTTCTGACGTCCGAGCGAACCGCTACCTCCACCTCGGAATCTGTGATTTCCGTCAAGGCAGACGACAGAGAGGTACCAGGCGAGATGTACGCAAGAAGCTCATCTCGTTTGGCGCTTTCCCAGGACCGTGATCGTGGCATCGCCGGCAGCAGGTCGCGGAAGGCAACGACATCGAATTCGTCGGCTAGCTCATCGGTTCGCATCTGTGATGACCTCCTTGTTGTGACCGTCGCGTTCGAGTTCGGTGCGAATGTGAAGACGCGCGCGATGAAGACGGGTGCGCGCTGTTTAGGGCGGAATTCCGAGCACGGCTGCCGCCTCGGTCGGCGTCAATTCCTCCCAGGCGATCAGTAGCAAGATTTCACGCTCGCCGTCGCTCAATGAAACGAGCGCGGCGCCGAGATCCTGGACGTCGGAGCGCGCATCGATACGCTGCGCCGCCTCCAGCAGCGGATCACCCACGAGCTCACGACGGCCGTCCGCTTGACCGAGCGCGAGACGGCGAGCATGACTGCGATGCTCTCGCCGAACCAGGTTCGTAGCGATGCCGTACAGCCAGGGCAATGCCGAGTGGGCCTCGACGTCGAACGTTTCGCGCCGCTCGAAGGCGACCCTGAACACCTCTGAGATGACATCGTCGCGCGCGATTCACCCAACCGCCTGATCACGAATCGTCGAACGGGATCGATGCGACGATTGAAGATGACAGCGAACTGAACCGGTCCTGGAGCGATGCCACGATCACCGCTCCATCGGACAGGCTCATACCTCATCTTTGCCCGCTCACGGCCCGAGCGTTTCACGATGCGGGTGTCGCCATCCACGCTGCGTTCGTTTAGGTAGCCCTAGTCAGTAACGCCGCCCGTTGGTCGACGTGGTGAAGCCATCTCGAGGGGAATGCTGTGCCGGTTCGGCTCGCTCAGGAGGCAGATGTGGTCGTCACGCCGGTTGTGGCGTTGGACAGATTGTCGTTGCCGATAACGACCACAATTGATGTTCCGTTCGGAAGGGGCTCGGCAACCAAGGCTTGGAGTCATGGATCGTCGCCGCGTCGGCGGTCCCGGTGGTGAGGTCAGAGACCAGAGCGATGGAGCATTCGAATCCGTTCAACCCAAACACACGCGATGTGGGTGCCTGATCGATGGCGCTCATCGGATCGGCAAAGTTCACGGTTGGCAAGTTGGACGAGAGCAAGTGGTCCACCACTTGGCTGTGCCATCGACGCGGCTGGAATTGACGACCACGACGAGTGGCGCGTTGCTGTCCCCTGGACAGGGCTCGAGAGTGGTCGTGGTGTTGCCAGCGGGCGTGTTGGCCGCAGTTGGCTGATCGGCTGTCGTCGTTGTGACGAGGTTCGGGTTGATGGTCGGCGAGCCAGCTTGGATGGCCGTCGGATCTGCTCTGATGAGGTCTCGTGCGAGTTGCTCGAGCCCTGTCAGTGATGCGGGACTGGGATCGGTCGTGGTGATTCGCACGTAGACACCGCCGGCTCCGAACATTGACCCCACCGTCGCGTCGTCGTACCCATTGATGACGGGCTCAGTGGCGACGGTCACTGAAGGGCGGACGCCATGCAGGATTCGTATGGACGTGTTGACGTCCGCTTCGGTGCCGGCGGCTGGCAACGTGTCCGACGGTGACGAGGCGGAGGGCCGACGTTGTAGATGTGGTCGGCTCCGTTGCCCAGGTCGGTTGCGCTGATCTGCTGGCCCGGTAAAGCGGTCGCAACCAGTGCCATTGCATCCGACAAGATGAAGCGGGCCTCTGCAGTGTCGATGGCGTCGCCGCTCGGCTTGCCGAGGTTCCCGTCGAAGATCGAGACGTCGAACGTCGTCGCCAGCGAGTTGGCAACCACCGTATGTCGTCCTTGGTGAATGGGGGATCCACTGGTGAAGTCGCAATAGTTCGTAGTGCCAACGAAGTCGCGTCCCCCGAGACCAATGTTGCACGAGACGCTTACGAACAGTCCAGCGGGCGTGCGCACGGACCAACCTTGAGCAGTCTCCACCCAATCGCCGGTCGCGTCGACCGTCGTGGTGGGTTCAGCGGAATATCCCCCGGAGGCGAGCTGGATTTCCAGTGTCTTACCGTCGATGGGGTTGATCGCGACGAACCACATCTGTTCATCGGTCGCGAACGTGAGCGCGACGGATTGAAAGCGTTCCGGCAGCGACGGTGCGATCAAGCCGTACCACGCTGGCGGGCCAGCATCTGTTGACGATGAGTTGTTGCCGGGATCAGTTGCCGGCGAGGCGTCGCGACGAGAAAGCGCAACGCCACCGGCGAGGACGACAACAACTGCGGCAGCAACACCGAGCATGCGACGTCGGATACTTCGCGTCGTCAAGCTGTGGCTCTCATCGGTCAGGGCCACCTCGTCTGTTGTGGCGTCGGTCGTCGATACCGCATAGCGTTGGTCGGCGAAGCGAGCCGCGTCAGTCGGAATGATCACGTCGAAAGCGCCTGAACTCGAGGCCGAGGCCGCGTTGAGTTCCAGCAGTTCGTTCATGGGTTCTCTCCCTCGGTACCGAGTTGTTGTTTAAGACGAGGAGCGCTCGGTGCAGGGTCGACTTGACCGAGCCAAGTGGCATGTTGAGCACAGACGCGATCTGTTGCTGCGTGAGGTCTTCCAGAACCGCAATACGACACGCGCGCTGTTGTGCCGGCAGCGACGCCACGATGTCCCACAGCCCATCGACCTCAGGGATCCCGACATGCTCAACACGACGTATGGGCGGAACGGGCCCTTTCCCGGCGGCGGACGACAACGATTCCAAGGTCGATGACAGAACGTTGCAGATACGCATCCGGGTCACGGACATGAGCGATCCGCGATGTCAGACCAGCGAATGCTTCTTGAACGATCTCGTCGGCAATCGAACGGTCGAGTGTCACGGCGGCAGCAAGGCCCATGAGCCGACGATGGTGGCGAGCGAACAGTTCGGCGATTGATTCAGTTGGCACGGACCTTGTTCCCAGCAATGGATCAAGCGCCACGGCGATACCCGGATCAGACGCTCTCCACACCTAGACCTGAGTGCGGACGGATCGATTTCGTTCCATCCCGTCCACCCATTTGATCAACGATGATCCGATTTGGGCTTTATGGCAAACAACGGTCCGGCATGTTCGTGCCACGGCGGTGCCCTCAGTGCGGAACTACGTAGGACTCGAGGACGTTGCCACTCGCGTCGACCAGTTCGGCGAGCGAGCGTGCGTCGGGGATGGCGATGAAGGCGATGACGTACGCCCGTCGGTGCCTGGCAGTTCGTGCAGTGGGATGGTGTACCGGTCGCCGTTGGAAAGGAGCACGCGGATAGCCGTAGCGTTCGGGTTCTTCGTGATCGCCATCGGGCTGCAACAGGTGACCTGACCACCACCGGTCACCTGATCTGTCGATCGCCTGTAAGGCTGGCCTAGCACGGGTTCCCATCGCTGGAGTAGCTACGCATTTCTATGTGGTCGTAGACCCTCGTGACCTTGGCGCTCCACGGTTGGCCTGTTGGCAGGACGCCCGACCACTGTTGCTCGGTGTTGGAGACGTCGTCGACCGTCACCGTGATCGGCGACGATCGCGAGGCGCACCGACGAACGGCCGGTTCGGTGTCGACGGGTGCCGCGGGAGGTGCGGTACCCGTCGGCGACGGTGTCGTTCGACGCGACGTTGCTCGCGAGCCAAGAAGGTGAGCCCATTCGTCCGGTGATGCCAGCGAGGCGGAGGTCGCGGCGGTGAGGATCTGGTCGCTGGTGACACCGCGGCCGGAGAGCAGGAAGTCGAGTCCATCGCGCCGCCACAACACGAGCCACCCGGTTGTCAGCGGCGTTGCATTTCCTTCTGTGAGACTGCCGAGAAAGCCGGAAAAGCCGCCTACTGACACGGCCTTGAATTCGTACCCGAAGGCTCCACGCCCGATTGGCGTTGGCGACAGCGGGTGCGATCGAAAGATACATACTCGAGCCGTCGCCGCTGGAAGGTGAGTAGCCGATCGAGACGAAGTCACGGTCCTGGATGGCCGCCATGTCGACTCTTGTGCATCCCGTCGGGCAGAGCGGAGCCAGCCACGTCGTAGTACCCGGCGGCATCTGCCGTGAGTGTTCTGCCGAGCCCGCGGAAGGATTCGTCGCTGACGCCGCGAGACCAGATGTACACCCACGCCGAGTTGATCTCGACGTACAGCCCTTTGGCGTTGTCCGGCAGCGTCGCGAATGCGGCACGCTTGCCGTCGAGATCGAACTCCTCGTAGCTGAGCGCGTTGGCAGAATATCGACCCGATGTGAGCCGATTGGCTCGGGTCCTTGGTGCTCTCCACGATGAGATAAGGGCCCGAGCGGTTCAGCGTCGGTTGCATAGAAGTTCCTCACGAATCCGTCTGACGACGACCCCCGAGGCGGGTCAGTGGTCGAGTCGAACACCGTGGTCGCCTTCCATCCCGACGGCACGTCGCGAGCAACCAATGCCAACGCGCCGGGTTGTTGCCGACCGATTCGTTGCGATTCGTCCCGATGGCGATCAGGCCGACGACAACCACAGCGACGGCGGCCAGCGCCACGACCGGCGCAACCCACCGACGTCGACCGCGTCAAGCGCCGTTCCGGCAAAGTTCGTGGCGCTGTGTCGGAGCCGCGCCACGGGATGTCGAGCGATCGATGCGACACCTCGAGCGCAGTCAATGGCGCCGGCTCATCTCTCCAGGGCCTCGCCCGAACAGACGCGGATCTCGTGGATCGAGCACACTCATGTCGATTCTCCTTGATCAAGAGGAAGCACACTGCGGAGTCGTCTCTTGGCACACACGAGATCAAGTTCGCGCGGTTCCGACGCCCAGCCCCAACTGCGTCGCGGTCTGCTCCATTGTGAGGTCCTCCCAGTAGTGCAGAAACACCACCGCCAACTGAGAGGCGCTCAGCGTCGACAACGCGGCACCGAGAACGACCAGGGCACCCGTTCGACGTCGACAAGCGAATTGTCTGCCCGCGTTCCGCCGCATCACACCGACGCGGAGCTCGCGCCGCTGTCGACGGTCCGACTGCCGTCGGAGGTTCTCGGCCAGGTGCACCACGGCCCGGGTCGAGGTATTGGGCCTTTGAACTCAACTTCGAGCCAAACCGGCACGCTCACGGCTTTCATCACGGCGTCGAGCCACGAGGTCGTGGCAGTCCGACGGTCCAACCAAAACGGCTGCCAAGCGATTCAGCCTGATTGCATACCATCTCCATCGACCCAGCCACCGAATCCGACCGATCAAGCGAAGACAACTGTTGCTTCACCATCGCTCTTTCATACTGCTAAACGAAACTGCTAGACGATTTATAGGACACCTCGATAACAAGTACGACGAGAAATCAGTAGCCGGTGTCGGCGACGTCCACGTGCCGCTTGAGTAGTCGATGTGCTGGATCAGGGTTGCGTGGCGGGGGCACGTAACGGCTTAACTCAGGACTGTTGAAGCCATGATGCGTGGGGGCGTCACTTTGACCGACTGGACCGGATGAAATCGAAGACGGACAATTCCCTCGCACGTGTATCGAAATGGGGGTCTGGTGCGTCGAGGTGGCGTGGGTAATGAAGAGGTTAGCGACGTGGCGGACATCGACGCCGATTTCACGAGCCTGTACCGGGCAGAGCATGACCGTCAGGTTCGTCGAGGGGGCCTGCTGCTCGGAGACAATGAGGCTGCGAACGATGTGGTTCACGACGCAATGGCAAGCTTGTTCGGCCGTTGGGACGAGATCGACCAGCCAGGCGCATACCTGAACCGTGCCGTTTTGAACAGATGCCGCGATGCAGGACGACGTCGAGCATCGACGGCTCGGATGGTGAACCGATTGAGGGCGGGTTCGGGGGCCAGTGTAGCGCAAGAATCGCTAGCCGACGTGTTGGCGCGTCTTCCGTTCCACCACCACGCTGCGGTCGTGCTGCGGTACTACGCGGGCTATACGACCGACGAGATCGCCGAGGCGTTGGACTCGCGCGCCTGGATCGGTCGGTCCATGGATCGAACGCGGCCTGTCCCACGATGAGAAAGGTGTTGTGATGAATGAATTCGAGAATCGAGTCTCGACGCTGTTCCACGAGCGGCGCCGATACAGCGCGCCCCTACGACCAACTAGACCTGATCGTCAGCGAGGCTGCCAAATCGTTGTTACCAGGCCTGCTCTTCGACCGGCACGGCACTGGGCGTGCTCGCCGCCGCCGGCATCGTCGTGCTAGCCGGACTATACGTCGTCGCCGTCCGGACAACGTCGCGCGAGCCAGCGCAGGAGTCAGACACGAATACGAGGGCCGGACCGTTGCTGTTCCCACCTGGTGCCGAACCGATAGGAGGTCCATCGGAAATTCCGCCCGGCCGGTTCTCGACGCTGCTGTCGTCTCCAACCGGTGCGCTCTACGTCGTCGACCTGTTCGAGGATTGCCTGGGGTTCGCTCCCGTCGGGGACCCCCACCCGGACCATCAACGGACAGGTCTTCGGCAATCTTGGGATCGACGGAACCGAATCGTACACGTTGATCGAGGTTTGCTCAATGACGATCACTCGTGCTCCGGTTACCGCTCAAGCCTGGGACGAGGAGGTGGTCACGCTGTTGTCCGCTGGACCTCACGCGGACAGACGAGCGTGGTGCTTCCATCGGGCTGGTCCGTCGTCGCCAAGACCACGGAGCTGGTGACCGGCTACGAGTACACCGTCGAGAACGCCATTGGCGGAATACCAGCGCACATGTGGGTGGCGCCAGGCACCGATGTCTCAGCGGTGTTCGGATTGTACGGAGTTCCGACGACCATCCAACGCGCAGATTTCGACGGTCACCAAGCTTGGTTCACCGCGTACCCGGGTTCCAACGCCCACCTGAGCTGGACGGCGGCAGGAAGCGCGACGACATCACCGCACGTGGCTCCTCCGAGCAAGACCTGATCGCCTCGCGAGAACACTCCAGCCAGCGTCCATTTCCCAACTGAAGACCAACTCCGAACAAGCCGGCGGCCAATGGACACCAGCAATATTCGGTTCCACCCGTTCCAGCGGCCCCCCAAGCCTGCGACCCCCCGACGCCCTCACCCCACAGCCAGCCGCCTCGCGCGCGCCTTCCCGAACGTTGGCCAACGCTTTGTCACCCAGATCACAGCCTCGGACGTGTTCCGCTGACGGTCGCAACCATGATCGACACCGTGCCGTACACGGCCGCTCACAAGGCCGATCACGCTGCTCTCCATCGACCGTCCCGACGACGGCTACGTCGACTACTCGGCGCGTTCCCCGCGCCCCAATTCACCGTGTGCACTCGCACACAGAGCGGCGCATTCGAGTTGCTGTCAGAAGCGCGACCACTGCCGCTCGCGCACTGGCCTCGTGGTCACAGATTGGTCACGGATTGGTCACAAGAAGCCGATATTGATCGTCAAAGATCGGCATGACCGCCCATGGGAAAGTGCCTCTGAGCTGGACGAACACATATCGAGCAACACCACCCATCATGGCCTTGAGCGCACTCGTAATGCGTAGGTCGTGGGTTCGATTCCCACCTTGGGCTCCAACAAGGGTGTTCGACTTGACCTCCGGCATCTACGCGGCCGGCCGTTGTGCCGCTCAGGTCAGGCGCTCGGCGAGGGCCACGATGATCCCGTCCGGACCACGCACGTAGGCCATGAGCCAAGCGCTTTCGTATTGACCGATACCGCCGATGAGGCCGTAGCCGTCGGCGGCGAGTCGATCGACCGCAGCGTGAAGGTCATCGATTTCGAATGCGATGCTGCGCAACCCGAGTTCGTTGGCCATGGCGATCGGTGACCCCGGATCGTGGTCGGGTCGATGAAGCTCGACAGCTCCACTGCCGTACCGCCACCAGGTGGGCGAAGCATGACGATCTCGGTGCGGGAGTCTGGGATGCCACAGACGGGATGTCGAGGTCGGCCACGGTGATGCCGACATGATCGAACGCTCGGAGTTGACCCATCAGATTCGTCGCCCTTTCACCGGGCAGAGGCTAGTTCGAGCAGGTACCCACCGCCTGGAGGCGTGGTCGTCAGCGTCGGAGCTGCTGGCGGGCGATGCCGCGGCGGACGTCGAGCAGATGGTGCTCGGCGTCGTGCAGTGCGTGTCGGATCACGGCGGTCGTGTTGATCACCCACCCCTCGGCGTGAGAGAGCGACAACGACCTGCTCTTGAGGTGTGAGTGACTCGGCGAAGGTCGCCATCGACCTGGCTACGGCACCGAGCGAATCGAGCGTGTCGGCGATGTCGAAACGACAGCAATCGTGCGTGTCGTGCTCGAAGACACCGGGGAGTGAATCCTCCGACAGCTCGTCCCAGTCAGGCGAGCGGCCCGCTGCGAAGAGACGGGCACCCCACTCGATACTGGCGATGGCATTGATTACGTGCTGCGCGTACTCGACAGCACGCCACGTGTCGGCTTCGAGGCGCGCCCGCAGCTGCTCCTCATCCTGCGACATCACCTCCGTCCATCGGTCGGGGAGAGCGCGAATTCGAGCGACGGCGGCAGACGGGTCGAGTGTGCCGCCGTGGAATCCGCACTCGTCGCAGACCTCGTGGAAGTCGCTGCCAACGGAAAGCATTTGGTACACGCCGTGAGTATTGCTCGGTTGGCATTCCTGAACCGGACCCAACGACTACCGAGCGGAGCAGCAGAAATGCACGGGTCAGCCCGATGATTGAAGGTCCTCCGCGCTCGAGTCGTAGCGCAGGTGATGAAGCGACTCGTCGAGCATCGTCACCCCGGGCGAAGTGTGTACTATCGATGGACCCCCTGTGCATCGAAAGTACGCACTTCAGATGGACGGCCGCACCTCAACAGAGGCGGCTCGCATCTGCAGGCAGGACATGGGACGCTTCTTCGCAATGCCCTGAGCTGTTTGTGCGCTCGCGCTGATCGAAGAACCAGGCAACGCAGGGCGCGCAATGGGCCGCCGGCGCCCATTTCGGTGCCAGCGGTCTTGGGAGAAGTGGAAATGCGGTGGTGTCGCCCTAGCGGATCGGGCCGGTGACCATCACCGGAATCCCATTCAGCACCGCGTTACCGGAGATCGAATCGAGCACGTCTCCGTCGGTGAGAATGTTCGTGTTGACACCCGGCCGGCCTTCGGCAACGCGAAGGCGCGCTCCGGGTGCGTCGTGACCCCAACCGTAGGGAAGGCACACGACACCGAGTCGCATTGCGTCCGTCACTTCGACCGGCACGGTGATCTTGCCGACTCGCGACTCGACCGTTGCCACATCACCAGTAACGAGATTGCGCTCGTCGGCATCGCTCGGGTGCATCAGGAGAGTGCAACGCTCCTTGCCCTTCATCAGGACGTTGACGTTGTGCAGCCAACTGTTGCCCGACCGCACGTCTCTGCGACCGATCAACACGAGGCCTTCTTGCGATGCCGACTCGTCGAGCATGCGGCCGACGGCTTCGATGATTTCGGGAGGCGCGAGTTCGACCATGCCCGACGGCGTGTTGAGAACGCTCGGAAGTCGAGGCTCGAGCGGGCCGAAGTCGAGGCCGTGTGGATTCGCCTGCAGGACGGCCAGCGAGACGCCTTCGGGCTCCGTCCCGAAGCCATCGCCGAATGGCCCTGTGCGCACCAGCGCATCGACGACGCGATCCTGGGCGTATCCCCGAGGACCATTTGACGGAGCTCGGTTGCATCCCGCCCGTGCACGTTGGAGTACCGGCTCGTGACAGCGCGGTCGAGGATGCCCATCAGCAGTTCCTCATCGATTGCCGTCGTATCGCCGTTTGGCCCTTCGCCGCGCACGACGAGAGCAAGCCGCCCGAGAATCTCGCTGTCGCTCGGCTGCGAGGTGGCAAATACCGCAGGCGACCAGTTCGCGATTCGGCGAAGGGACTGGTTGTAGAACGCGGCGTCGTAGTGACTCTTCTCCAGTGCCGAGGGGACGGGGAGGATCACGTCTGCATGCCGGGTGGTCTCGTTGAGGTAGATGTCGACGCTGACCATCAACTCCAGCGAGGCGAGGGCAGCGTCGAGGCGTGCGCTATGGGGCGTGGTCAGCACAGGATTCCCCGCAATCGTGAGCATCGCCCGGATCTGCCCCGGGCCTTCCGTCTCGATCTCCTCGGCCAGGACGGCGACGGGCAGCTCGCCGTTGACCTCCGGCAGACTGGAGACGCGACTGTGCCAACGGCCGATCCCATAACCGCGGCGGGTTCCCTCTGGCGGGCGCGGGCGGGCGTGTGCACCGAGACCCCACATCCCGCCGCCGGGCTGGTCGAGGTTGCCGGTGATCGTGGTCAGCAGGTCGGTCGCCCACGATGCGACTGTTCCTCCGGCCACGGTGTGCACACCGATTCGTCCGTAGACCACAGCGTGCTCGGCCGCGGCCAACTCGCATGCAATGCGCCGGATGTCGTCGGCCGCGACACCGGTTCGACCCTCGACCGCCTCGGGCGTGAACGTCGCAACTGCGGCGAGTGCCTCGTCGAGACCGTTCAGGTACGGCGCCGCCGACCCCGTGTGCACCAAGCCTTCCGCAGCGATGACGCCGGCAAGTGCGCAGAGGAACAATGCATCGCTACCCGGTCGGATCGAGACGTGCTCGCTGGCAGCCTCAGCCGTCCGCGTGCGCCGCGGGTCGACCACGACGATCCGGCCACCCCGCGTTCGAATCGCTTCGAGTCGCCCCGGCCAATCCGGGGCGGTGGCCAGTGATCCGTTCGATTCGTAGGGGTTGGCGCCCAGCATCAGGAGGTAATCGGTGCGGTCGAGATCCGGCACGACGAACACGTTGGGATCGCCGTACATCAGGCCCGTTGACACGTGACGCGGCATCTGGTCGACGGTCGACGCCGAGAAGATGTTTTTCGAGCCGAGCGCGTGGAGCAGCGGTCGTATCCAGAACAGCGACGCCAAGGTGTGCACATTTGGGTTGCCGAGATACACGCCCACCGAGTTCGACCCGTGCTCGGCGATGATCGAGTTGAGCCGCCGGTCGATCTCGGCGAACGCCTCGTCCCACGTCGCCTCGACGTGCCCTTCGCCGCGGCGGATGAGGGGCGTGCGCAGACGGTCGGGATCCTCATAGAGCTGCTTGAGCGTCGAGCCCTTCGGACAGATGAATCCATGCGAGAAGACGTCGTCACGGTCGCCGCGAATCCGCTGGACAGCACCGTCTCGAACGGTGACCTCGAGGCCGCAGGTGGCCTCGCACAAGGGGCACGTGCGGAACTGTGCTACATCCATCCCACAACGTCACCACAGCAGCACCGGTTGCGCAAGCTCTGGGTCTCTCGACAGCTAATCAGTAGTGGTTCCCGAGATTGACGCACGACCGCTCATGCGGGACAGTCGAATGATGGAGGACACAGTGGTGGAAATGGCGGACACCGGCGCATCGATCAACGGCACGTGCGACCGTGAATTCGAGCCGTTGAAAGCAGCGTTCGTCGAGAACTTCAACAGCCGCGGCGACGTCGGCGCGGCTGTGAGCGTCGTGGCGGGAGGGCGCACCGTGGTGGACCTGTGGGGCGGCGACGCCGCGCCCGGAAAGCCGTGGGAGCGTGAAACGACCGTCAATGTGTGGTCATCCACGAAGGGTGCCGTCTCCCTGGCCGCGCACATGCTGATCGATCGTGGCCTGCTCGACCTCGACGAACCAGTAGCCACCTACTGGCCGGAGTTCGCAGCAGCCGGCAAGGCGACCCTGCCTGTCCGCTACCTGCTCAGCCACCGTGCCGGTCTGTGCGGAGCTCGCGATCCGATCAGCATCGACGACCTGCCGGACTGGGGCAAGGTGACGGGAATCCTCGCCGCGACCGAGCCGTGGTGGGATCCGGGCACGAAGTCGGGATACCACGCCCTCACGTTCGGGTATCTCGTCGGCGAAGTCATCCGCCGAGTCTCGGGCCGCACGGTGGGCCAGTTCGTGGCGGAGGAGATCGCTGGCCCGTTGGGCGCCGACATCCGCATCGGCCTCGACGATGCGGCCATCGCCCGCTGTGCCCAACTGTCGATGGATGCCCCACCACCCGACAGCGCGAACGCAGCAATGTTCGCCCAACTCGATCCCGCCGCCGTCGCTGCGTTGATGAACCCGTCGATGGCCGCGCCCGACGCAGCCAGCATCGGTTGCACCGATCAGTGGCGCCGTGCCGAGATCCCGGCTGCAAATGGCCATGCCACTGCACGCGGGCTGGCCACGATGTACGCGGTGCTCGCCAACGGTGGCGAGCATGCCGGCGTCAGACTGCTCAGTGAGAAGGCCGTCGATCAGGCTCGCGAGGGGCAGGGTGCCGCCGTCGATGTCGTACTCGGGATCGGTACCGGTGGCCTGGCGACGGAATGGGCCCTCGGCTATCTCCTTTCGGGTGATCACGGTGTGCTGGGTCCGAACCCGAAGGCGTTCGGGCACGGCGGCTACGGCGGCTCTTTCGGCGTGGCCGACGCCGATGCCGGAGCGTCGCTCGGCTACGTCATGAACCACATGGGCAACAACCTCATCTTCGACCCGCGTCAGGTGGCCCTGTTCAACGCGTTCCACGAGTGTCTGTCACGGTGATGCAGTGGACCGTTCTCGGCGAGTGACACTGCTGTTGCGCACCGCCGGCCACGTCGACGCCAGCGGGAGCTCGCCCGTAGAAGGCGAGCTCGAATGCGAGGACGGGACGGTGCGGCAGTTCACGGGCTGGCTGAGCCTCGTCAACGAACTAGAACGTCTGGTCGCCGACCCGGCCTGACCTGCGTCGATCAGCAGTCTCAGGCGTCGTCATGATCAACACCGTCGGGCAGGCCGTGCTCGTCGAGCAGCCGTGCCAGTTGCAAGCGGGATGAAACACCGAGCTTGGCGTAGATGCGCGAGAGGTACACCTCGACAGTTCGCTCGCTGTAACTCGCAGTGCGCGCGATCTCGCGGTTGCGCATCCCGCTCTGCACGAGTCGAGCGATCTGCGCCTCGGCTCGGGTGAGCTGACCAGGCGTGCCTCGACGACGCCTGGGGGACCTTGGCGCCGCGGTCGCGCAGCATCGCTGCTGCACGTCGACGGTCTGTCTCGGCGCCCAATACCCCGAAGGTCTCGTGCGCGGCGAGCAGGAACTCCGTGTCGGCAAAGTCGATCGTGCCGACGACGAGGTTGGCAAGGGCCGCATCGTAGACAAGGCCCTCATCCGCCGCGATCGTGGCACTCTCCCGCGCGCTGGCGACATCGCTCCGAAGGATCGCCCGGCCACGCAACAGCATCGCCTCGACCCACGGCCGATGGTCTTCATTGGCGAGTATGCATTGTTCGAGGGAATCGAGCGCCTCCGCCGCTGCCGAGTGGTTCCCGCTCGCATGTTCGAGCTCGATGAGGCGACTGAGCACGTGCGGAAGCCACACGCCGTCGAGCGGTCGCTGGGCCGCGGCCCGCAGCAGCGTGCATGCCCCCGGTGTGTCTCCGGCGGCAGCGAGCGCTCCCGCAGTCGCCCACGCGGACATCGTCGCCGACGGACCTGGAATCGGCTGGCTCACGAGTGCAAGCGCTTCGCGCAGCTCGCCTCGCACGGTACGGATCTCGATCTCCATGCTCTGGAGGTAGCGGCGCACGACGGTCGACATGTCTGGAGACCGTCGAACGGCCACTGCTCCCGCCAGGGCTGCATCCCATTCCCCGGTCAGCCACTCGAGAGCGATCTTCGATGCCAGGACGCCGGTCGAGTGAACGCCTGGCCCGATATCGCTGATCACAGCCTCAGCCTCAGAGATTGCTTCCTTCGATTCTCGAATGCAGCCGAGCGCGGCGATCGACCACGCCCGTCTGGTGAGCCCGTAGACCCTCATGCTCGGCCGGGCAAGTTGGGCGACTTCGCGGAGAATGTCAAGGTGTCTCAATGCGTCGGACTGGCGTCCCAGGGCTGCGCACGCGCTGGCAACGAATGACTGCACGAGGACGTCCTCGCCCCGGCTCAGCGTCGGTGTTGCCAACACCTCGTCGAGCGCCGCTGCGGCGCTGCGTGCGTCACCTTCGGCCGCCAGCAACATCGCCCGCTGCGCGAGGAGGAACGCCGAGGCTCCGCCG
Organism: Ilumatobacteraceae bacterium; assembly: GCA_963805445.1. Taxonomy (GTDB): domain Bacteria; phylum Actinomycetota; class Acidimicrobiia; order Acidimicrobiales; family Ilumatobacteraceae; genus JAENVT01. Next base: position 469,089 of record CAWDUI010000047.1, read on the forward strand.
GCAGCGACCTCCCGATCGGCGAGGTGGCGCGCCTCCTCCGCTCGCCCAGCGTCGAACAGTCCCGCGATCACTCCATCGGCGACACGAGCCCGCTCCTCGCTGCGCTCCATCTCTTCAAGGGCGGCCAGACCGGCGTCGACTGCGTCTCGTGGACGCGCTGCCAACGTGAGGCATCGCACGCGCAGCGACAGGAGTTCGGTGCGTAGGGGCGACTGTTCCGGAAGGAGCGCCAGAGCGCGCTGGCACAGGTCGGCGGCCGAGCCCGGGCCGGTGTTCTTGATCGCCTCCGCGGCGTCGCGCAGGATGCGCGCCGCGTCTTCGTCGCCGACCACCGCGGATTGCGCGGCATGCCATGCCAGACGGTTGAGGTCGATCGGCTCGCCCCGAGAACGGCGGGAGTCGAGATGGGTGGCGACGAGGCGATGCACCCGCCTCCGCTCTGCGGGCCCGATGTCGTCGTACAGTGCGTCGGCGACGAACGGATGGAACAACGTCCACTCGCCGGATGTGTCGGCGCTGACGATCCCGCGCCGCTCCAACTCGTCGAATGCAGACGACACAGCGGCCGGGTCGAGGTTGCCGACGTCGCTGACCAGTTCCAGATCGTCGAGACGGACACGATCCAACACCGCCACGAGCTGGGCGACACGCCTGCCTTCGGGTGAGAGCGGGAAGAGGCGCTGGAGAACCGCGGTGTGCCGCGTCAGGTGGAGATCGCCGCTGCCGGGTTCGGCGACGGCGCGCAGATCCTCCGGCAGCAGATCGAGCTCCGACACCGACCTGGCCATCTCCAATACGAACAGAGGGTTTCCCCCGCTGCGTCGCTGAACGAGTTCGGCAATCGAGCGAGACACATCGCGCCCGAGCACCTGGTGGAGGACGGAGTGGACGTCGTCGTCGCCGAGAGGACCCAGGGTCAGGTCCTCCACATCGGCCCATTCGCTCAGTCCCGCAAGCAGATCCGCGCCGTGAGCGTCGAAGTCTCGACCGCTCGAGCGAGTCGCACATACAAATGAGACGTCGGCCCGATCGACACGACCCAGGGCGACCGCGAGGAGGGCCAACGTCTCGTGGTCGAGCCAGTGGAGATCGTCCACGACGACGCTGGTCGGCGATTCGTCGGCAAGATCCGTGAGCATGTGCGTGAAGCCGTCACAAAGCTGAGCGAACGACATCCGTGGATCGGTGGCCCCACCTCCGGCGATGAACTCGCGCATCGCGGTCGCTGCATGGGCCACGGACGGATGGAGCGACTTCGCCCGGTCGAGCGCGACGGACACCGCTCCGAACGGCACCCGCGACTCGACCGCACTGGCTCGAACCCAGATCACATTCCGGCCGCCCGCCACCACACGATTGATGACCTCGGAGAGCAGGCGGGTCTTGCCGATACCAGGTTCGCCACGCAGGATCACCGCCGTCCCACCGCCGAGGGACTGCCCCAGCGTCAGCGCCAAGAGCGCGGTCTCCGCGTGGCGTCCGACGAACGCGACGTCGTTGTGCCAGCGTGCCGGCTGCCGAATCGGTTGCGCACTCATCCCCGCATCACTGTACGCGTCGCTAAGTCGTTGAGGAATCCGGACTATCTCCTCGGCCCCGGTCGTGGTTGTGTGAGGGCATCGCCCGCCAACGCGGGCGAGAACAGGGGGATGAGTCGATGAAGAGCCACCTCGCCACGGGACTCGGTGCCTGCGCCGTTCTGCTCGTGACAGCCTGCGGAAGCGACAACAGCGCTGGAGGGACGACCGCTTCGTCACCGCCGGCCGCGGTTACAACACCCGCACCGGTCGACACCCAGTCCGCAACGTCCGTTGCTGCGCAGACGACGGTGGCCAGTGCATCGGGAACCGATGCGCCGGTCTCGACGGAGGCCGGGCCGGCCACCGGGGAGCCGATCAAGATCGGCTTCGTCAACCTCGAGGGCGGGGCCATCTCGCTGCCGGAGCTGCGCATCGGTGTGGAAACTGCTGCCGACTACGTCAACGCCCATGGTGGTGCAAACGGGAGGCCACTCCAAATCATCTCGTGCAACGTCGACGGCACGCCGGAGAAGTCGATCGACTGTGCCAATCAGCTTGTCGCCCAGGGTGTCTCGCTGATGTTCGAGGGCTACGACCCGGGCAGCGACGCAATGCTCCCAGTTCTCGATTCGGCTGGAATCGCGCTCACCGGGCACGCTGCCTTCGGCCCTCAGCAGCAGGTGTCCGACAACGCGTACTTCTTCGGTACGGCCAATCCATCGTTCACCGCAGGCTTCCTCGACTACTACGCCAAGTCGGGCGCCAAGTCCGTCATGATGTTCCTGCCCGACAACCCAGCGTTCCGCGATTCGGCGAAGACGATCGTGGATCCGGTTTCGAAGATCCTCGGCCTCGACACCAAGACACGGTTCTACGACGCGGCATCCGTCAATTGGGAATCGCTGGCGACCACCGCGATCGCAGAGAACCCCGACGTAGTCGCGACCATTGCCCCCGACCCCGATTGTCTCGGCCTGCTCGGCGCAGTGCGATCCGTCGGATACACCGGCGAGGTCTTCCTGGGTGCCTGCACCTTGTTCCTTGCGGTCGATCCCAACAATGCGAAAGGCGTGACCACGACGTCCGACCTGTGGAAGCCGACCGACATGGCGGCGCCTCCCGCTGACAAGCGCGAGCAGCTCCAGCTGTATCTCGACACGATGAACGCGGCTGGGCACGCAGACATCGCCAACGGGTTCGCGTGGGACTACTTCTCCGACACGATGAACCTGGCGTCGATCCTGTCGACGATCGATGGCGACGTCACGGCTCAATCCGTGAAAGATGCGTTCAAGGCGACCGTCGGCCTTGACAGCTTCATGGGACCGACGATCTCGTGCGACCACAGTGCCTGGCCGACCCAGTCGGCGTGTGGCAACCGCGTGTTGCTGTACAAGGTCCAAACCGACGGGTCGCAGAAGGCAATCACTCCAGACTTCATCGACACCTCGCCGTACATCGCCCAGCTCGGCTGATCGAGATTCGAGAACACAGGTGAGTGTCTACGTCCTGTTTCTCATCGTCGGGCTCGGGCTCGGTGCACTCTACGCTGCCCTCGCTCTCGGGTTGGTCGTTGTCTACAAAGGCACCGGAGTCATCAACTTCGCCCAAGGCGCGATGGCAATGTGGGCCGCATTCGTCTACGACGAGATCCGCAAATCGGGGAACCTGGTCTTCATCGTGGGTCGAGTGCATGTCGGCACATCGACGACCGTAGCCATCGTGCTCGGAGTCGCTTCCAGCGCAGTGCTCGGCTGGATCTGCCATCTCGCCGTGTTCCGGCCGTTGCGACGGGCGCCGGTGCTGGCCAAGGTCGTCGCCTCGCTCGGGGTGTTGGTGACGTTGCAGGCACTCGTCTCGGTGCGCTTCGGAGCCACCCCGAGAAGAGTCGGGCCGGTGTTGCCGACCGGCAAAGTCGACTTCGCCGGGCTTACGTTCGGGATCGATCGCATCTACCTGACCGGGCTCGTCGTGGCGATGGGGGCAGCGGTGTGGGCCGTACTGCGCTTCACTCGATGGGGCACGGCGCTGCGGGCCGGAGCCGAGAACGAACGATCAGCGGAGGTGTTGGGTTACTCGCCGCAGATCCTCGCCGCGGCCAGTTGGGTGGCCAGCGCGGCGCTGACCGGGGCGATCGCAATCCTCGCATCGCAGTCGGCCACCCTCGACTCGACGAGCTACGCCCTCTACGTGGTTCCAGCGCTGGCGGCCGCGTTGCTCGGGCAGCTGTCCTCGGTGGCAGTGGCGGTCGCTGCCGGCCTTGCATTCGGCGCGTTGCAGTCGGAGTTCACCTACGTCGTGAACAAGGCTTGGTGGCCCGACTGGGCGGCCTCGGGCATCAACGACGTCGTGCCACTCGTCGTCGTGATCGTGGCCCTGTTCGTCCTCGGCAAGAACCTCCCGACTCGCGCAGGCGAGCTGGCGCCCAAGCTTCCGCCTGCCTTCGTGCCGCGGTGGCGCCCGGTACCCGCAGCGACCGCCGTTGCGGGCGTTCTCGTCGCTCTCGTCGTCACCGGCGATACCTATCGATTCGGGATCATCACGTCGATGATCATGACGATCATCAGCTTGTCGCTGGTGCTCCTCACCGGGTTCGCCGGCCAGGTGTCGCTGGCCCAAGCCGCCTTCGCCGGAACGGGCGGATTCGTGTTGTCGCGACTCGCGTCCGACGCTCACGTCCCGTTCCCGTTCTCGATGCTTCTCGGTGCGCTCGCGGCGAGTGCCGTCGGCGTCGTCATCGCGATTCCTGCTCTGCGGGTTCGTGGTTCGCAGCTCGCTGTCGTCACGCTGGCCGCTGCGGTTGCTGTCGAGCGGTTCATCTTCGGTAACCCGGGAATCACGCCACTCCTCGGCAACCCGGTGCCGGACGCGCGGCTCCCCGGGGTCGACCTCGCCATCCGTCGCAAAGGTGATCTGGTCCGACTTCCGTTCGCAATCTTCGTCCTGCTCATCTTGCTGGCGGTGGTGGCGCTGGTCATCAACCTGACCCGCGGGAACGCTGGTCGGGCAATGCTGGCCATACGCTCGAACGAGCGCGCCGCTGCAGCGGCGGGCATCAACGTGACGGCGACGAAAGTGCTCGTGTTCGCGGTCAGCTCGTTCCTCGCCGGCCTCGCCGGATGCCTCCTCGCCTACAGCCGCGGTCAAGTTTCGGTCGGGTCCTTCACCGCTCTGATCGGCGTCGCCTTGCTGGCGTATGCCTACCTGGGCGGGATCACCAGCGTGGCCGGTGCCGCTCTGGCGGGTGCGCTGGCTCCGCTCGGCATCGGCTACGTCATCCTCAGCGATCTGCTCGGCGAAAACATGAACCGCTACTACCTGCTGATCTCCGGCCTCGGCCTGGTGGTGACCTCCGTGCTCAACCCCATCGGCATCGCCGGCCAGCTGAGGTTGGCCAGGCAGCGGTTGACGAAGCACCCGCGACCGAGCAGCGCGGCCCCGATCGGTTCGAGAGGCATCGTGGGCGCTGCGATGGTGGAGAAGGCGACATGAGCCGCGAACAGCCAGGACTCCAGATCCGCGACCTCACCGTCGCATACGGTGGCCTGCTCGCCAACGACCGCGTCACGCTCGACATCGAGCGTGGCGAGGTCGTCGGGTTGATCGGACCCAACGGCGCAGGAAAGTCGACAATGGTCGACGCCGTGTCGGGCTTCGTGTCGCATCGGGGGAAGGTGGTGCTGGGCGGTCGCAGCCTCGACGGGCTGGCAGCACATCAACGCAAGCATCTCGGCCTCGCGCGTACGTGGCAGTCGGTCGAATTGTTCGACGACCTCACCGTGCGCGCCAACATCACGGTTGCCGACGACACGATGACGGTCGCATCGTTCCTGCGCGACATCGTCCATCCGCGGCGTGCAAGGCGCGATGACCATGTCGACGACGTACTGGCGGCGGTCGGACTGCGGGAGGCCGCTGATTGCTACCCGAGCGAACTGTCTCTCGGCCAGCGCAAGCGACTCGGCGTCGGGCGCGCTCTGGCAGGGTCACCCATCGCGATTCTCCTCGACGAACCCGCGGCCGGGCTGGACGCGACCGAACGGCAGCAGTTCGCCGCGCTGTTGCGCAGTCTTGCCGTTCAAGGGCTTGCGGTGCTGTTGATCGAGCACGACGTGGACCTGGTGCTCCAGACATGCGACCGCGTTGCGGTGTTGGACTTCGGCGTCGTCATCGCCAGCGGCCTGCCGTCGGAGATCCGCCGCGATCCACGTGTTGCCGCTGCCTACCTCGGGACCCGCTGGCACGAACCAGCGACGAACGCGCTGCCATGACCGCCGGGCTCGAGATCCGTCGACGCGGGTATCGGCTATGGGCACATCGACGTGCTGCATTCGGTGAACATCATGGTTCCACCCGGCGAGATCGTGTGCCTGCTCGGGCCGAACGGGGCAGGCAAGACCACGCTGCTTCTCGGATGCGTTGGGCAATTGCCGCTGCGCACCGGACGAGTTCTCGTCGATGGCCGGCACGTTTCGAGCCGGCATCCGAGCAAGGCTGCACGACTGGGCATCGCATTCGTTCCGGACAACCGAGGGCTGTTCCTGCAACTCACGGTTGCAGAGAACCTTCGCCTCGTTCACCCGTGGCGCAGCTCGATGAACGACGTCGCTGAGCTCTTCCCAGCGCTCTCACCGCTGATGCACCGACGAGCGGGTCTCTTGTCCGGGGGAGAACAGCAGATGGTCGCGATTGCCAAGGCCGTGCTGTTCCGTCCGAAGGTGCTGCTGATCGACGAGATGAGCCACGGACTCGCTCCCCTTGTCGCCGAGAAGTTGCTGACGATGGTGAGGGAACTCGCCCAGCGACACAACACCGCGGTCCTGCTGGTGGAGCAGACGGTAGAGATGGCACTCGCTGTCTCCGACCGCGCCCTTGTGATGCGCCACGGTCACATCGTGATGGAAGGCACCGCTGCCGAGGTCCACGCGAATCGTGACGTGCTGGAATCGCACTACTTCGGATCGACGGTCGGTTGAGAATCTTCGCTGGGTGGCCCTTGATCATCGAGTGAGGGGTCCCCGATCACTTGACGACCGGAGATGTGCTCGGTGCTGATCCGCACCACGATTTGGGTCAATTCGTCGGTGGCCCAGCGACGGAATTCGGCGGCCTCGTCTACGGGCTGCGCCCAGCCCGTGACGGTGACCGTCCAGCCACTGAGCAGGTCGTCATCGACATCATGAACGCACAGCGAGACAACGCTGTCGGGTAGGCACCGACCGAGGATCCCGGTTCGCGATGCGCCAACCAAGATGTCCTCGCCTTGCACCATGTACAGCGCCGGGAGAACGATCGGCAAGGCACGCTCAGTGATCGCTATCGAGGCCACACGATGCATCGCGAGGCGCTGGAGACAGGCCGGGCGATCCAGGATGACAAAGCCGTGAGCGTCGCGACCGAGGTTCATGAGACTCGACGATGCTCCGACCGCTTCGGCATCGCTAGTGACCAAAGTCCTTGCGATTTGGGAACGATGTCACTCGTCGCTGTGGCAGGTGCCGCGCCCAAGCTCGACAGAGAGGCGAAGGCCGCTACATGCTGTGGCCTGCGTGGCCCGTGGGTTGGCCGGGTTGTTCGGGTCCGACGCGATACGGGCGCATCATCTCGTTGTCTTCGTGCTCGACGATGTGGCAGTGCCACACGAATTGGCCGGGGCTATCGAACCTGGCCTTGATGCGGGTGACCTCACCGGGATATGAGATGACGGTGTCTTTGAATCCACTTTCCCATGGTTCTGGTGGCCGCGGCGTGGAACCCGGGGTCACTTCCACGGTCCCGTTCGTCTCGTCGAAACCGATTGGCTGACGATCCACCACTTCGAACAACACTTCGTGGACGTGCATCGGATGGGCGTCGCGCGGTCGTGTTGTAGAACTCCCATATCTCGGTCGCGCCGATTGCCGGGTTCTCGGTGATCGGCGCCGACCACGCGTGCTTCATCAACGAGGCCGGCCCAACATTCGGATCACCGTCGACGATGCCGAGCAGCGCTTCAGCAGGAGCATCGTCGAACGACATCGACATCTCCTCGAGCAACGCCAGCGGTCGCCGAACGGTGGCTGCCGGAAGTGGCGTGATCGCTGGAAGGCGCAAGAACCGAGGCGGCGTCGACGCATCGATGCCGCGGCGGCGCTGGACTCTGAATTGCAGGACTTGACCGGTGTGCCGGGGTCGGACGGGTCGAAGTCCTGCTCGGGCTGGCCGCCACCGAACGGCTCATCGGGCCCGAGGTTCTTCAACACGTAGTTCCCGACGGGCACCGCGGTGAAGTCGACGATGACGTCGGCGCGTCGGCAGGACCCAAGAGCAGTCTGTTCTCGTAGCCGGTCGTGAGATCGACCGGAGCAGTCAGGAAGCCTCCCTCGTTGCCGATCTGCCACACCTCGACGCCGGGGATCTCGCCGAAAGCAAGGTCCAAGAACCGTGCCTGGCAGCCGTTCAACAAACGGAACCGATAGCGACGCTGCTCGACATCGAGATACGGCCACGTGTTGCCGTTGATCATCATCGTGTTGCCGAAGAACTCGGGGTTCCAGATCGGAGAAAGATCGGTCTCGGGAAGGTACGGGCCCTCGATTCCGTCGAAGAACGAGCGAGAGTCGGGATAGAACAAGGAGCCGTCCGAGTTGAACGCACGGTCCTGGACGACGATCGGGATCTCATGGAACCGCCGGTTGGGGATGACCTGGTCGATCTCCGCCGGCGCCGGGTCCGGGAAGGATCGCCAAGCGCCCGGTGCGTGAATCACGAACCTTGTAATCGCCTTGGTCTCCGCCACGGATCAGGTAGAACCCGGCCGGGCCTGCATAGACGTTGATTCGCGTCATGCCCAGCGTGTGGTCGTGGTACCACTTCGTTCCGGCGCGGTCGATGTTCGGGTACTGGAACGTCGCGAAGCCCGGTCCCCAGTTGACGCGGTAGCTGGTCTCTGCCTTGCCACGGAAGAAGTCGTACCAGGTGCCAACTTTGGCATAGCCGGCCGGGATGTCGACGGCGTCGGGCAGGAACCACGCCTCGGTGTAACCGTCACTGTCGTCGGCGACACCGACAGCTCCATGGACGTGGGCGACGGTCGGCACGGGCCCCCGATACGGCTCCGGCGTGGTGTCGAATGCGGGCCGCGTATCTCGACCTTCGGTTCCACCAGGTGGGTTGGCCCAATGCAACGTGGGGTCGACCGGAAGCAAGTGAGGCAGGAAGTGCCCGGCCGAGTCCTTCAACTCGTTGATCCATTTGATTCGGACCGGTCGACCGGAGTTTGCCTCGATGGTCAACGACGGGGCGTTGAAGATCCGCGGCGCCAGTGGGCTCAGCGCCTTCGCCGGGCCATACCCCCACACCGTCGTAGCCGGAAGACCAGAGGGAAGGATCTGCTGGCTGAACTGGCGAACGGCGATCTCGTAGTAGTCCACCACCTTCCCGTGGTCGACGAGCAGCCCGGCACGCGGCATCTGCGGAGGGATCAACAGGGGCGTCTGCCATTTCGGTATGCCCTCCGGGGCGAGCGCGCCACCGGGAATCGGGGCCGCCCACAGCTGCGTCGTCCGCGCACCGTTGGTCACGAACAACCCAAGGGTGCCCATCGAGGTGAGCTTCAAGAATGCTCGACGATCGATCATCATCATCTCCGTCCACTAGTCCCAAACCGCAATCCAGAGATCGGGCCGTCAATTTGCCGCGATCGTTGATGGATGCTTTGCCGATTTTTCCAAACCACGACGTCGGCGCGAAAGGGTCGAATGTCCAGGCAATACAGTCACTCGGCCTCTTGCCGATGCGAGCGACGGCAAAGACCTGACGCGATCGACCCCTGACAGTTGACCCCAGCCGGCCGCGATCACCTCGCGTCCCCGGATCCGTTTACAACGGGCGGAGGTGGTCGTTGGCGAGGTCGAAGATCAGCTGGGCGATCATTGCCGGATCGGACTTGTGGGCCGTGTGAGCGTGGCCGTCGAGCGTGAGGATCCGGCTCCCCGGGATCGCTGCTGCTGCCCGTTCGGTCGCGAGGACGACGTCGGGTGGGCTCTCGGTCCCGGTGAGCAGGACTGTGGGCGCGCTGATTGCTGCGAACTGGCCGGGCTCGTAGCTCCATGACTGCTCGACGCGGGCCTCGCGAGCGATCGTGTGGGCGTTGGCGATCATGGCCGGCCACGCCTCGCCGCGGTGAACGGCGTCGAGCTCGTCGTGGTTCATCTCGAGGATGTCGACGAAGATGATGTCGACCGCGCCCGCCGTGTCGCCAGCGGCGACGGCGGCGTCGATCGCCTGGATCGATCCCTCGGGATAGGTCAATCCGAGGCTCGGCTCGTAGAGGATCAACGATGCGACGTGGTCGGTGCGTGCCGCGCCGCCCATCGCGCAGCTCGCCCCGAACGAGTGGCCCCAGAGAGCGACGGGACCACCCGAGGTCTCGGCGACGGTGTCGACGACTGCGGCAACGTCGTCGAACTCCGACTCGACATGGTATTCGTCGGCGTCGCCGCTGGCCCCGAACCCTCGCCGGTCCATCGCGTACGTCGTCATCGACGTTCGAAGCTCGGCGACGAGCGGGTCGAAGGTCGTGTGGTCCCGGATCGATCCGTGAACCATCACGAGCGCCGGCCCGGTACCGCCGACCCAGACCGCGAGATCGGTTCCATCCGGTGAGATCGTCCTCAAGGTTGGGATTTCAGTGTTCATGCTCATCCTCCCTCGCCAAACACTCTCATGCAATCCACCGCGACCGCCACCGCCACACTCGCGACGACAGCCGTGGCGACAACCGCCCTTCGCCGCCGGCTCGGGTGACTACGACGACGATGTCGTGGTGAACAATGGACCGGATGCCGGGATCGAGCGACGCGAACATGGCTCAACCTGAGGCATCCGGAGGTGAGATCGGGTTCTTCGGAGCGGTGTCGATCGGGGTCGGGGGCATGGTCGGCGGCGGGATCTTCGCCGTCCTCGGACTAGCCATCAGCGTCGGGCGAGGTGGCACATTCATGGCGTTCCTCGTCGCTGGTCTCGTCGCGTTGGTGACCGCCTACTCCTATGCCCGGCTCGCTGTCGCTTTCCCGTCGAAAGGCGGGACCGTCGAGTTCCTCAATCAGGCGTTTGGGCCTGGTCGGTTCTCGGGTTCGCTGAACGTGCTGCTGTGGCTGTCGTACGTCATCACGACGTCGCTGTATGCGTTCGCCTTCGGGTCGTACGGATCGACGTTTCTGCCCGACACCGCTCGGCGTGTCGGCGTGCACGTCCTGATCAGCGGGGTGATTGTCGGCGTCACCGTCCTCAATGTGTTCAGCGCACGGCTGATCGCAGCGGCGGAGGACTACGTCGTCGGCGCGAAGGTGTTGATCCTCTGCGTGTTCGTGCTCGCTGCGCTCCTGCGTGCAGACTTCTCCGCGATCGAACCCCGCGAGTGGACGAGCCCGGTCTCACTGGTCTCGGGCGGCATGTTGATCTTCGTCGCCTACGAAGGGTTCGAGCTGATCGCCAACTCGGCCGGTGACGTGCGCTCGCCGAACAAGACGATCCCAAGAGCGCTGTACACATCGGTGATCTTCACGATCGTGCTCTACATGCTCGTCGCCATCGTGACCGTCGGATTGCTGTCGCTGTCGAAGATCGCTGGTTCGGCCGACTTCGCTCTCGCCGAAGCAGCACGCGTCGTATGGGGCGGTGTCGGATTCAACCTGATCGTGGTCGCAGCACTCCTGTCGACAGCCTCGGCGATCAACGCCACGCTCTACGGCACCTCCCGCCTGACGGTCGTGATCGCGGTAGATGGCGAGCTGCCGAGCGCGCTGGAACGAAGGTCGCCGGCAAACCGCTGGTCGGTCTGCTGATCACGGCGGTGACATCGCTGTTGATCGCCAACGTGATCCCGCTCGCGGCCATCTCGTCATTGGCAAGTGCCGGGTTCTTGATCATCTTCTCCTGCACGAATGCGGCCAACGTCCGCATGGCCGATCGAACCAACAGCCGACGATGGCTCTCGTTGGTCGGTGTCGTCGTGTGCGTCGCCGCACTCGTCGCACTGATCGTGCACATCTCGACGACCAGCCCGATGGACCTCGTCCTACTCGCTGCCCTGCTCGGGATCACGATCGTCGGCGAAGTGACCTACCAGCAACGAGTTGCGATGCTGAACCGACGCGCTGCTGCTCCCGCAACACCACCTGGCTGAGCCCTGCGCAACCGGTTCTGCGGCGCCGGCCGCGTGCCCCTCGCCACCGGGTGGCGGGGGTACTAGCCTCTTCCTCAACCTTTCGGGCCGCCGGGGCGGGAGGGGGATGGATGCCCCAAGTACGAAACGCATTGCTGGGTCGCGATGCCGAGCTGGAGATGCTTCGCGTGGCGCTCGCCGACGCAGTCCGCGGGCGATCGCAATTCGTGTTGATCACCGGCGAGGCCGGGATCGGCAAGACGCGCCTGCTCGAGGAGCTGGCGCCGGTCGGCGCAGCGCGGCCGAGTGCCTCACGCTCACCGGGCGCGCTGCCGAGTTCGAGGCCGACATGCCGTTCGGCGTCGTGATCGACGCCGTCGACAGCTACCTGCGGACGCTCGATGAGCGCGACGTGGAACGGCTCTCGACCGATCGGCTCGGCGCGCTGGCGGCCGTCTTCCCAGCGCTCGCCGGGCTCGGCACGGCGGTCGACGTGCCGGTCAACGCCGGCGAGCGGTTCCGCGTCTACCGACGCCGTCGGCGAGCTCGATCGAGCGGCTCGCCGCACGGCAACCGGTGGTCATGGTCCTCGACGACCTGCAGTGGGCCGACACGGCTTCGCTCGAGCTCGCCGCCTACCTCGCCAGGCGACCGCCGGCCGGAGCCGTGATGATCGCCTACGGCGTACGGTCCGGCCCGATCTCCGACGAGCGCTCGGCGCCCGATGGCGAGCATCGAGCTCGCCGACCACGTCAAACGGATCGTGCTGGAACCGCTCGACCGCGAGACGGTCGGAGCCCTGGTCGGGCTGCAGGGCGACCGCGCCGACCGCCTGTTCGCGCTCACGCAGGGCAACCCGTTCTTCGCCCTCCAGCTCGCCCGCGCCGACCTCGAAAGCGGGTTCGACCTCGATGGGGAGACCGTGCCCAGCGTCGTGCAGCGGGCGATCCGGGTCGAGTTCGACGAGCTCAGCCCGATCGCGCGCGAGGTGGCGGCAGCCGCCGCGCGTCGTCGGCGATCCGTTCGACCTCGACCTGACCGTCGCCGGGAGCGGGCTCGCCGAGGACGCCGTCCTCGACGGGCTCGATCAGCTCTGCGCGGTCGGTGCCGTGCGCGCCACCAAGACTCCACGCGCGTCTTCGAGTTTCGGCACCCACTCGTGCGCTCGGCGATCTACCAGGCGACCCCGCCGGGAGCGCGCATCGGACGCCACCGCCGCATCGCCGATGAACTCGTCGCACGCGGGGCAGAACCGGTCGAGTTGGCACGCCACGTCGAGCACTCGGCCCGCCACGGAGACATGGCGGCGATCAGCGTGCTGGGGCAGGCCGCCGAGGCGGTGACGGCGCAGGCGCCGGCCAGCGCAACCCGCTGGATCACGACCGCGCTGTCGCTCCTGCCGGCGGCCGAGCACCCGCGCCAACGAATCCGCATGCTCGGCATCCTCGCCAACACGCATGCCGCTGTCGGCGATCTTCGCAGCGGCCTCCTCGCTCTCCGCCACAGCCTCTCGATCGTGCCGGCCGACGATCATCGCGCCCGCACCACCGTGGCGATCGCCTGTTCGGAGGGTGAACGGCTGGTCGGCCAGCCCGACGTGGCGGCGGCCACATTGCGGGCCGCCTACGAACAGCTCGAAGATCGCAACTCGGCGGAGGCAGTTCGGTTGTGCGTCGCCCGAGCGATCACCGGGTTCTACCGCGGCGCGTACGAGGAGACACAGAAGTGGGCCGACGAGGCCGTGCGCGTGGCGACTCGACTCGACGACCAGGCCCTGCTCGTCGCCGCCCACGCGGCGAGCCTCGCCGGTGCCGCCTTCACCGGTCGGATCGAGCTGGCGCTCACACTCCAAGCCGACGTCGCCCCGCGGCTCGACGCGCTCGACGACCGCCAACTCGCCCGCCAGCTCGACACTGTCGCACTGCTCGCCACCGCCGAGCTGTACCTCGACCTGTACGAGCCAGCCCTCGCCCATGGGATGCGGGCGATGGCCATCGCCCGCCGTACCGGCCAAGGTCACCTGGTGCCGATCTTCATCCCGATCACCGGGTCGTCGGCGTGGGTGACCGGCGACATCGCCCTGTCGCTCGAGATCTTCGACGACGCAATCGAAGCGTGCCGACTCGTCGACAACCCGGCAGTGCTGGCTTGGCACCTCTACAACCGGGCGCTCGCCACCCTGGTGGTCGGCGACATCGACCTGGCACTGCGCTTCAGCGAAGAGAGCTGGAAGATCGCCGAGTCGTTCGAAGACGGACTGATCTCGGGGTTCTCGGCCGCGGTGCATGCAAGCGCGCTGCGCAGCTCCGGGCAACCGGCTGCGGCGCGGCAGCTCATCTTGGAACGCTCCGGCGGGCCGGAGGTGGCGCTGATCGGTGGCGGTTGGCGGGGCATCTGGCTGGAGGACCTGGTGCGCTGCGACCTCGATCTCGGCGACATCGCCTCGGCACTCGAGGGCGCTGCCCGCGCCCGGGCACACGCCGAGGCGATCCCCCTCCACATCGCCCGACTGACCGCCGATCGGAGCGAGTCGTTGACCGCGATCGCAACCGGACGCCCCACGGACGCCGTGGCGCTGGCGCGATCGGCGCTCGAACACGCCGAGGCGATGCGGTCACCGGTGATGATCGCCTGGACCCACGAGCTGCTCGCTGAGGCACTCCTGGCCGACGGCAAGGCCGACGACGCGGCCAACTCGCTGGAGATCGCGTCCGAGACGTATGACTCGTACGGCGCCGTGCGCTACCGCGATCGCGTCGACGCTGAACTGCGGCGGCTCGGCCGCACCGTGTACCGGCGCACGCGCTCGGGCGGGCGCAACGGCGGCGGGTTGACAGCGCTCACCGGTCGCGAGCTCGAGGTGGCGACGCTGATCCAGTCCCACGCCAGCAATCGCGAGATCGCCAACGAGCTGTTCCTCAGCCTGAAGACAGTGGAGACTCACATCCGCAACATCTTCAACAAGCTCGGGGTCTCTTCGCGGGCTGAGATCGCCCGCACGCTCGCCGGTGCGAGCTCCTGACCCTTCCTCGTCACCACCTGTCGGACCCGGGTCTGGACCCAGAGAGCGTCGGTCCATGAACGATACTGAGGGTTCGATGTCTACCTCGGTCACGCGCACTCCCCCGGGACAGATCGGCCGGTTGCCGTATCTTCCTGGCCTCGACGGACTGCGGGCGGTCGCCGTGGTCGCGGTGATGATCTATCACGCCAATCACGAATGGCTGTCGGGGGGCTTCCTCGGTGTCGAGGTGTTCTTCGTCATCAGCGGTTACCTCATCACGCTGCTGTTGATCGGCGAGTTCGAACGCAATGGGCGGATCAACCTTCGGCGCTTCTGGCTGCATCGCTTCCGCCGATTGCTGCCGGCATTGTTCGTGATGCTCGCCGGCCTCGCGGTGTTCATGACGGCGTTTCGCCGAACGCCAATGGGTCGCACGCGTGGCGACTTCGCGGGCGGCATCCTCTACGTCAGCAACTGGTACCAGATCATCGTCGGTCAGGGTTACACCGCCAACGAGGCGTTCGTGCCCCTGCGGCACCTGTGGTCGCTGGCAGTCGAGGAGCAGTTCTATCTGCTGTGGCCGCTCGTGATGGTGGCGATCCTCGTTCGTCGCGGTGGGCGAGACCTGCCCCGAGTCGCGCTGTGGCTGGCCGGCGCCAGCCTGATCGTTGCGGCGGCGATGGCGCTGCTGTTCCACAACGGTGACGTCGCCGCAACGTGCACCGTGGACCAACGCGAGGGTTACTGGTCGTTGTTCGGTCGGTGCATCAGCATCAACGAGACGCTCTACCTGGGCACGTTCAGTCGAGCCGGAGGACTGCTGCTCGGGTCGGCGTTCGCGATCGTATGGCGACCGCGAGACCTGGCGCGCGGGCCGATGCACGACAAGGCGCTCCTCCTCGATGGGGTCGGCGTGTTCGGCCTGTTGCTGATGGGATGGTTGACCTGGACGATCTGGCTGTCGGAGGGCGGACGACGGTTCGGCATTCGGTTCGATCCGGCACTGTTCCAGGGTGGCTTCCTGCTGACCGGCATCGCCACCGTGTTGGTCATCGCCGGCGTCACCCACGAACGCAGCAGGTTGGGTCGCGTGCTCGGAATCCCGGTGCTGAACTGGGTCGGCACTCGCAGCTACGGGTTGTACCTCTATCACTGGCCGATCTATCAGATCATGCGCCGCGAGGCGGGCAAGGCACTCACGCCGGCACAGTTCGTCATCGCCATCATCCTCACCGTGCCGATCACCGAGGCGAGCTACCGATTCATCGAACTGCCGATCCGCAAAGGCCGCATCGCCGAGAGCATCCGCAATCGTCGCCAACCGCGACCTGCCGAGGTATATCGCCGGCGGCGGCGCCTCGTCGGCGTGCTGCTGATCTCACTCGGCTTGGTCGGGTTCGCCGGTGTCAGCATCGCGCTTGCACCGAACAAGTGCGTCGGCCAGGTCGAGTGTGATCTCGCCGCTGCGTCGGCGGCCACAGACCCGGTCGCACCAACCGACACCACGCTGCCCGAGGCGACGACCGGATCGGAGATCGGCGACACGGTGGCGCCACAGAGCACGGCGTCGACCACGTCCTCGTCGTCGACCACCAGCACGACGCTTCCCCTCGATCAGCGCCCGCCGATCGCGATCGGCGAGTCGGTCATGCTCGGGGCCAAGTCACAGTTGGAGGCCAAGGGATTCGTCGTCGATGCGGCCGAGAGCAGGCAGGGCAAGCAGGTCGTGACGTTGCTCACCCAACTACGCGCCGCCGGGCGACTGGGCAACACCGTGGTGATCCACATCGGTACCAACGGCGAGGTCTCCGACGACACGTTCGCCGCGATCATGGCCAACCTGCCGCCCGACGAGGTCAAATCCGTGTGGTTCCTGACCGTGCGCGCCGACCGCGACTGGATCGACGGCAACAACGCCCGGATCCTCGGGTTGCCCGGCAAGTACCCCAACGTGCAGATCGGCTACTGGGCCGACTTCGTTCCGAAGCTCTCCGGGATGGTCGAGCGATGGCATTCACCTCGTCTCCGCCGAGGCGAAGCAGACCTACGCCGACCTCATCGCCTCGTGGGCCGCCCAGCCGGCGCCTGGCTGAGGTGTCGGGGCCCGAACGCTGGTTCCGACTTCCGAGGCAAGCAACCTTCGCTTGTACCCTTGCTGACTTGATGGAAACCTCGGTCGATCTCCACCAACGCGAGATGTACGACCTCGCCGTGCGAATCGGGGCCTCGTGGGTGCAGATCCGTCGCGGCGCGGCGATGGGCGCGTTGCGCGAGTACCTGTTGGGTAGCGGCGACGAGGCGCTCGAGCAAGGCCAGATGGATTCGCTCGACCTGCTCGCCCGCCAGCCGTTGTGGCGGATGAGCGATCTCGCCGAAGCCTTGCGCATCGATCCATCGACCGCGACCCGCGCCGTGCAGCGCCTGGTGGGCGCCGGGCTGGCCTCTCGCTCGAGCAGCGACGGCGACGGTCGCGTCGTGATGGTCGAGATCACCGAGGCAGGACGGTCGAGGCACGCCGATGTCCACGCCCGTCGCGGTCTGCTGATGACCCACATGCTCGGCGCGTTCACGCCGGAGGAACGCCCGATCCTCGCCGACATGCTCGAGCGCTTCGTCTCCGCAGTCGACGAGTTCGTCGAGCACCGCGCCTGATCGACCCAATCCTCCACCTGGTCACGCGTGCCGCATCGGGCGCGGTGTGAGTATTGGGACTACCGAAATGGCGCCCGACCAGATCGGTTGGGAGCGATATGAGTATTGGGAGTACCGGAATCGCGCCCGACCGGGTCACGCACGTGGGCCGGGAGGCGGGGGTGGGGTGGAGATGGCCGCGGCTAGGGTCAACACGTGGCAGATCGGACCCAGTTCACCGAGCAGGCGATGCAATACGCCCCGCAGCTGTACAGCGCGGCGCTGCGCATGACCCGCAACAAGTCCGACGCCGAAGACCTCGTGCAGGAGACCTACCTGCGCGCCTACCGCAGTTACGCCAGCTTCGAAGAAGGCACCAACCTGCGCGCCTGGTTGTTCCGCATCATGACCAACCAGTACATCAACACCTACCGCGCCAAACAGCGCCGCCCGGTGGAGACCGACCTCGACGATGTCGAGGACCTGTACCTGTATCGCCGGGTCGGCAACCTCGGCACGTTGAGCAGCAGCGCGGAAGACACGCTGCTGGAACTGTTCACTGACGACGAGGTCAAACAGGCATTGGAAGAGTTGCCGGATGCATTTCGCATCCCTGTGCTGCTTGCCGACGTGGAAGGATTTTCGTACAAGGAGATCGCCGAGATGACGGAGGTCCCGATCGGCACCGTGATGTCGCGTCTCCACCGGGGAAGAAAAGCGATGCACAAGAAGTTGTACGACTTTGCCGCACAGCGTGGCATTCTTGCCGCCGACGACGAACAGCACGTGAAAGAACCGACCAATGGCTGATTGCAACGAGACGATCCGTGAACTGGAAGCGTTTCTCGATGGCGCGTTGTCCGAAGGCGGTCACCAGGCGATCCACTCCCACCTCGCAGGATGCACCGACTGCCTGCAGGCATTCGACTTCCACGCCGAACTGCGCTCGGTCATCGCCGCCAAGTGTCGCAACGACGAAATGCCACCGGGCCTGTTGTCACGCATCGAGCAGTGCTTCAACGAGGATTTCGATGGCGACGGTCGCATCGGCTGACAGAGTTCACGAGTTCCGCGACCGCTGGCTACGCTGGCCGGCATGACAGCGGTCATCTTTCACTTCTGGCTCGGCGTCCTCCTGCTCGCAGTGTCGATCCTCGCTGTCGTCGGCCTGATCGGCGGTTACCTCAAGAAGGTCAGCGCCCCGCAGTTCCCCTCGAAGCGAAATCGCGAAGAGTAACCGGGCGACCGTGGCAGCCGCTGAGTCGCCGATCGACTGGCGCCGCGCCGAGCAGGTCGCCACGCGCATCGCGGCACGCCACGCCGACCACTCCGCACAGGTCGTCGACCTCACGGCGATGATCCCCCGGCTGGAGGATCAGATCGAGGCCACCACGGGCCTGCGCTCGCTCGCCGGCCCGGCAACAGTGGGCCTGATCGATCGCCCGGGATGGATCCGCGCCAACATCGCCTCGTTCCAGCACATGCTCGCGCCACTGATCGAGCAGTGGGCTGCGAAGATCCCGACCAAGGGCAAAGTGGCGTCGATGAGCCGCCAGTTGACCGGTGCAGAACTGGGCGCGCTGCTCGGGTGGATGAGCACCCGCGTGCTGGGCCAGTACGACCTGCTGGTCGGCCGCGACGACGCCGACGATGCCGTCTACATGGTCGGTCCCAACCTGGCGGGCCTGGAGAAGCGATTCGGCTTCGATCCGGTGGAGTTCCGTACATGGGTGCTGCTGCACGAGTTGACCCACCGCGCCCAGTTCACCGGTGTGCCGTGGATGCGCGATCACTTCACCGGGCTGGTCGACACCAGCGTGCGCCTGGCCAACCCGGATCCCCGGCGTCTGCTCGAGGCGATTCGTGAGGCGTTCACCGATCGCCAACAGGCCCGCCAGCGCGTGCGCGACAGCGGCGTGTTCGGGTTGATCGCCTCACCAGAGCAGCGCGAGGTGATCGGCCAGATCGCCGGATTGATGTCGCTGCTCGAAGGCCACGGCGACGTGACGATGAGCCGGGCAGTCGGCGACCTCGTCCCATCGGCGTCCCGCTTCTCCGCCGTGCTGCAGGCCCGTCGGCGACGATCGAACCCATTGAGCCGCCTCACCCTGCGCCTCACCGGGATCGAAGGAAAGCTCAACCAGTACGCCGCCGGCGAGCGGTTCATCGCCGCAATCGAGCAGGAGGGTGGAGCCCGCGCCGTCGACGTGTGCTGGCGAGGTCCCGCCAACCTGCCGTCGTTGGACGAGATTCGCACCCCGCAGCTCTGGCTCGACCGCATGGGGGCGCTCGTTGCTTGACGCCGCGCCGGCCAGCGCCACCCTGCTCGCCCAGTGCACGTTCCCCCCACCCGGAACCGAGGTGACGTGCGCAGTTTCGGGTGGCGCCGACTCGATGACCTTGATGGTGTTGGCCATCGCCGCGGGCTGCAGGGTCACGGCCGTGCACGTCGATCACGGGCTGCGCATCGGGTCGGGCTCGGAGGCCGCGATCGTGTCGGAAGCTGCTGCTCGTTTCGGCGCGGCGTTCCGCAGCGAGACCATCGACGTACCCGTGGGCCCGAACCTGGAAGCCCGAGCGCGCCAGGCCAGGTATGCGGTGCTGCCCGACGACGTGATGACCGGCCACACCGCCGACGACCAGGCCGAGACCATGCTGATCAACCTGATGCGCGGCGCCTCCACCACGGGGTTGGCGGCGATGCGCCCGGGGCCGCGGCGACCGATCCTCGCCCTTCGGCGAGCAAGCACCGCCCAGTTCTGCCATGCGCAGGGCATCACCGTCGTCGCTGATCCCAGCAACGACGATCCCGGCGTTCCTCCGCAACCGGGTGCGCCACGAGTTGCTGCCGCTGCTGAACGAACTCGCCCAGCGCGATCTCGTGCCGGTGCTGACCCGGCAAGCCGGGCTGCTGCGAGACGATGGTGACCTTGTCGACCAACTCGCCGAAGCGATCGACCCGACGTCTGCCAAGCAGTTGGCAGCCGCGCCCGTCCCGCTGGCCAGGCGCGCCGTCCGACGCTGGCTGACCACCGATCATCCACCCGACGCGGCCACCGTCGAGCGAGTGCTGCGCGTCGCCGGTGGCCAGGCCAGTGGCTGCGACATCGGTGGCGGCCGGCGCATCGAGCGATCACGGCAACGATTACGGCTGCTCGGCGAACCAACGGCGACACCGAGCCGCTAGCCTCGCTTTTCGACATGTTCGCGCTCGATGGAGGAAATTGCTGATGCCGCCGAGGCTTCGGGGCAAGTGGGCGCTGGGCATCACCCCTCGCAACTTCACCTGGATATTGAAAGACAAGCTCGCCGTGTGCGAGCGTCCGGGTGGGTACGGCGACAACCATCGCCGCGTCCGCCGCCAAGAGGAGATCATCTGGTTGCGCGAGAACGGTTTCGGGTGCCTGATCAGCATCATTCCGGCACCCCACAACCTCCACAACTATGACGAACTGGCCCTGCCCTACCTGCACCGGCCGTTCACCGGGGTCGACGATCTCGGGCAGTGGCTGCGCAACTTCTACGTCGAGCTGAGCGCCTTGCTGGAGGGCAGCACCAAGGTGATCGTCCACAACGAGCCCGTCGACGACCGCTTGATCGGCATCATGGGCGGCTACATCCGCTGGAGCGGCCTGGTCGACGACGCCTCGCAGGCGATTGCGATCACCGAGCGCATCGCCGGTCGACAACTCGACCCGTTCGCCCGCGAAGTGATCCTGATGGTGCATCAGCTCCGATAGCGGTCCCCGGGCGCCACCTATGCTGGCACCCATGAGCGAGAACCCCGCCAGCTGGCATCCAGACCCCATGGGTCGTCATCAACTGCGGTACTGGGACGGCAAGGTGTGGACCGATCACGTCAGCGACAACGGGGTGCAGGCGACCGACCCGCTGAAGCCACCGCGGCCTCGACAAGATCGATTCGGCCCTGACGATCGGGAACGAGGGCGATCCGAACAAGATCCACGAGCAGCTGCACGGCGAGTCGAAGTACCGCAGCGCCAACGTCGGCGAGGCCGCGTTCGTCGGCGGCGGATCGATCTTCACCGAGCCGATCCTGGTCGTGAACCAGAAGGCCAAGTTGATCGAGCTCAACAACCAGTACAGCGTCTACGACCAGAACGGCCAGCAGATCGCCTCGGTCAACGAGGTTGGGCAGAGCGCGGCGAAGAAGGCGGTGCGCTTGCTGACCAGCTTCGATCAGTTCCTGACGCACAAGCTGGAGATCGCCGACACTGCGGGTCGCGTGCTGCTGAGGATCACCCGCCCGGCCAAGTTGATGAAGAGCACCGTGGTCATCAGCGACGGCAACGATCAAGAGATCGGCCGCATCGTGCAGGACAACGTGTTCGGCAAGATCCACTTCTCGCTGCAGGCCGGCGGCTACACGTACGGCGCCATCAAGGCCGAGAACTGGCGGGCCTGGAACTTCCGCATCGAGGATCACACCGGCGTGGAGGTGGCGAGGATCACCAAAACCTTCGAGGGTGTGGCCAAGACCATCTTCACCACCGCCGACAACTACGTCGTGCAGATCCACACGCAGATCCCGCAACCACTCAATTCACTGGTCGTCGCTGCGGCGCTGTCGGTCGACACCGCCTTGAAGCAGGATTCCCGAGGCCTCGGCTAGCAGGCGCTACGACGTCGAGCGAGTGTCCGACCCGACGCGGCCGAGGAATCACGATCGGCAGATCCGGGTCAGCACGCCGGTGCTGCACCGGCACATACACCGTGGTCGGGGGCCCTGGTTCGGTCGTCGGTGGGCGGTCGGCGGCGCGGTGTTCGGGGGAACCGTGACCGGCGGGACGGTCACCGGAGTTGCGCCACCCGGCTGCGGCGGGACTGCGGTGATCTTGCACCCGTTGACGGCCTGAACGACCGGCGTCGGGTCGATCGAGGCGCCACCACCGGGGTGCACCTCGAAGTGGAGATGCGGGATCGGCGCATTGCCGGTCATGCCGATCTGGCCGATGATCTGCCCAGCCTTGACCGCTGACCCCACGGTGAGTCCCGGCGCGAACGCGCTGAGGTGGGCATAGAAGAAGTAGGTGCCGCCCGCGGCGGTCAACCGCCAGCCGTTGCCGGACAACGAGCTTGGTGCGTCGATGTACTGCTTGGTGAGGGTGCCGTCGGTGACCGCGTACACCCATTGACCGGCCTTGGCGATGATGTCGACACCTTCATGGAACCGACCGCCATCTCGGGGGGCGCCATACGTATCTGAGAACGAGCACACGCCCTGAACCGGGAACACGTCGATCGTGACGGCAGCCGGCGCCGCGGGAAGCGTCACCGCCGGCGTGGCCGGGAGAGTGGTCGGGGTTGTCGCGGCCGACGGCAGGCACAGCGTCTGACCGGGGTGGATCACGGTCGCCGTGGTGGCCCCGTTGGCGTTGACCAGCGCCGTCATCGTCACGCCGTGTTGCGAGGAGATCCGGCTCCACGAGTCGCCGCTGACGACCGAGTACGTGGCGCCGGGGCATGCCGGGCTCGACGGGCCGACTGCCTTGGCGATTGCGGTCATCGGCACGATGCCGACGACGAACATCAGCGTGGCGAAAAGCCAACGTCCAGAGGTCGACGCCGTGCGCGTTCCTGCCCTGTTTTGTTGGTCGGACACTGACAGCATCCGCTACTCCCTTCGCCTACCAGGAATATCGGCACGCTGGACAACTCACTTGAGGGACCTTCTACCCGATAACGTGCTGAACATGCGCGGGCAACGAGTGCTCGTCAGCGGCATGGGCGGAGAACTCGGTTCTCTGGTCGCGTCACTGCTGGAATCCGAGCCCTGGGTGGGCTCGATCGTTGGCATTGACGTCGTCCCGCCTCGTCGCCGGCTGCGCCTCAGTGAGTTTCACCTGATCGATCCCAGCGATCGCTCGCGCATCGTCGACGTCGTCACCGCGTTCGATCCGCATGTGCTCGTGCACCTGGCCGTATGGGAGCCCGACGCTCGCGCCGGCACCAAGTTGGCCAGGCGCCTCACCGGGGAGTCGGCCACCTCGATCATCTCCGCCGCAGCGGAGTGTCGATCACTCGAGTCGATCGTGGTGCGCAGCGGCATCGAGATCTACGGCCGCGGTCGAGGCTCACTGACCCGTCCCGACGAGGATTCGCCGATCCGGCCGACCAGCGAATACGGCCGAATGGTGGCCGACATCGAAGCCACGGCACACCGCGTCGGCGAGCGCATCGGTGTGGCGGTGGCGGCCCTGCGACTGGCGCCGGTGCTCGGCCCACACGTGCCGAGCCCGCTGGGACGCGCCCTGCGCCAACCGGTCGTGCCGTTCAGCCTGTTGGCCGATTCACCGTTCGCTGTCATCCTCGACTCCGACGCGGCTCGAGCCTTCGTCGCCGCCGCCGAGCAACGCCCGCAGGGCCCGCTCAACGTCGTCGCGCCGGGCGCCATCACGACCATGCAAGCCATTCGGCGTGGCCGTCGGCTGCCGTTGCCGTTGGTGGGACCGGAGTGGCGGATCGCTCGACAGATCAGCTTCATGCTCGGCGCACCCCTACCGGAACACGTGATGGAACTGATCCACCGTGGTCGCCTCGCGGACGGCGCCCGGCTGCTGTCGACTCTCGGCATCGCACCGCATGTCACCACGCAGGACGTGATCGACCGGTTGTTCGAATGGGAAGCGGTCGTTCGGATCCCAGCACGGCAGGCAGCCTGATATGCAACCCGTGATCCGTCTCCCGCGGTCGTGGTACCCGGCCGACTCGGTCGACGAGTGGGGCCGCGACGCCCACCTCATCGAACTGCTGTCACCTGTGGGTGACGATGCGCTGGGACGTCAGCGTGGGCGGCGTGCACCACCTGCCCAAGCGCGATGGTGCGCTGCTGGTGACGAACTCGCGGACGTTCTCGCTCAGCACGATCTACGCCGCGTGGGCGCTCAGCAGAGAAATCGGTCGACCGGTGCGCTTCGGTGGCCGGCCCGACATCGTGCCGTTCGGGCCGCTGCTGCAGCGTCTCGGAGGATTGTTGAACAACCCGGAGGAGATCGGTGGCGCGCTGCGCGCCGGCGAGTTGGTGATTGTCTCGGCCAAGGGAACCCGCGATCCGCGCCATGCCGGCGTGGTCGATCCCAAGCTGGTCGCCGCCGCCATCGCCAGCCACACCCCTGTGTACCCCGTGGCGTCGATCAGTTCGCTGTTCGGCCGCGCTGCCCGCGTCGAGGTGGGGCCTGTGGTTCGGCCGCGACGAAAGCGGCGGGGGCCACTCGCTGATCTCGAGCTTGCCGACCTGACCCAACTCCACATCCAGCGACTGATCGATGGCCTCGGTGGCCTGCACACCGGCGTCGCCCCGATCGACTGGCTGGCCGAGGGCTGATGGGCTACGCACGCGCCAGCGACGGCGCACGGATCCACTACGAGGCGTACGGTCGCCGCGATCTCCCGGCTGTGCTGATGATCCAAGGTCTTGGCGCGGACAAGCACGGCTGGGACATGCAACGGTTCACGCTGGCCCGCCACTACCACGTCATCGCCTTCGACAATCGCGGCGCCGGTCGCAGCGACAAGCCGTTCGGCACGTACACGATCGAGCAGATGGCCGACGATGCCGTCGCCGTGCTCGACCATTTGGGCGTCGACGCCGCGCACGTCGTCGGTGCGTCGATGGGCGGAGCGATCAGCCAGCTGATGTGCGTGCGGCACCCGACGCGGGTGCTGTCGTTGACGCTGGCGTGCACTGCGTGCCGCAACCAGCCGTGGCGACGCGAGTTGCTCGAGCGATGGATGCAGACCGCGCAAGAACGCGGCATGGGCGCGATGACCAGCGAGGCCGCGAGGTGGGTGATGGCGCCGCGCTCGTTCCGGCGCCTGGTGCCCACGTTCGGTTGGCTCGGGCCGTTGGCCATGGGGCGCCCGACCCATTCGTTCGTTGCCCAGATTCGTGCCATCCTGGCCGCCGCCGACGACCTCGCCGACCGGCTGCACGAGGTCCATGTGCCGACGCTGGTGGTCGTGGGGAACCAAGACATCCTCACGCCGCGAGGCGACAGCGAAGAGATCGCCGATCGAATCCCTGGCGCTGAGCTGGTCGTGATCTCCGGCGCGGCACACGGCTTCATGGTCGAACACGCCAGCACGTTCAACAAGATCCTCAAGGAGTTCCTGCACCGGGTCAGTCAGCCCGAACCGGCCGGTGCAGCCGCTCGGTAGATGATCGAGTTCAGCCCCGTCCTGCGGCAGTCGCTGACCGACAACCTTGCCCGCCATCACCTCGCCGAGATCCCGGCGGACGATCGTCGCCGCGCCGCGGTTGCGGTGGTCGTGGTCGACAGTGACGCCGACTCCACCGAATCGAACGAGTTCTCGCCCGATGAGATGTTCGACATTCCGGGTGATCTCACCGACTTCGACGCGCGCATCGCCGGCGTCGGTGGAGGCGCCGCGTTCTTGCTGTGCCGGCGGGCGGCGAGGATGAACGCCACGCCGGTCAGTGGGCGCTGCCGGGAGGCAAGGTCGATGCCGGCGAGACCGCCGAGGCAGCCGCGCTTCGCGAGATCGAAGAAGAGCTCGGGTTGACGATCGATCCGTCGCACGTGCTCGGCAGGCTCGACGACTATGCCACCCGATCGGGCTTCGTGATCACTCCGATCGTGGTGTGGGGCGGCCTCGCGACCGATCTCGTGCCTGATCCCGCGTGAGGTCGCCTCGGTGCTGCGAATCGGGCTCCACGAGCTGTGCCGCGACGATTCACCTCGCTTCGTGTCGATCCCCGAGAGTGATCGCCCGGTCGTGCAACTGCCGATCGGGGGCGACCTCATCCACGCGCCAACCGGTGCCGTGCTGTTGCAGTTCCGGTGGGTGGCGATGGAGGGTCGAGCCGACGCCCGAGTCAACGAGTTCGAGCAACCGGTCTTCGCCTGGCGCTGAGGATCACGCCGCTGCCGATGAAGTCAGTCGCGGCCGGAATGACCGAAGCCGCCGCCGCGGTCGTCGCCGTCGTGCGTGTCGACGACGAGCCACTCGACTTCCTCGACGCGTTGGATCACCAACTGCGCCAGCCGATCGCCGCGGTTGACGATGAACGGCTGTTGCGGATCGGTGTTCAGCAGGACCACCTTGACCTCGCCGCGGTAGGCCGAGTCGATCAGGCCGGGCGTGTTGGCCAGTGTGAGGCCGTGGTTCAACGCATTGCCGCTTCGCGGCAGCACGAAGCCCGCATAGCCGAGCGGCACGGCGATCGAGATCCCCGTCGGCATCAACAGCCGCCCACCGCCCGGTGGCACCACGCCATGTTCACGGGCACGAAGGTCGAGGCCGGCATCGCCCGAATGCGCGTAGGACGGAAGCGGAAGATCGGGGTCGAGTCGAACGATCGGCACGGCGAGCACAACATGGGACTCTGCCACACCCAGGTGGTGGCTGGCTACGCTCCGAGCGATGGTTACCCCACCGCACCCGCCCAGCGTCGATGCGCTGGCCCGAGTGATGGCGGCGAGCGGCCTGCCCCACGCGGTGTGCGTCGAGTTGGCACGCGAGGCGGTCGCCGCCGGCCCTGCCGGCTTCGAACGCTCGGCGGCGCTCACCCGCGCCAACGTCTTCGCCAGACTCGTTGCTGGGGCCGGTGATCAATGCCACCGGCGTGTTGTTGCACACCAACCTCGGTCGCGCTCCGCTGCAGGTCACCCAGCCACCGACGGCCCTGAACCTCGAGTTCGATCTGCAGACCGGCGGGCGAGGGTCGCGGCAACAGGCAGTCGGCAGACTGCTGGCGATGCTGTGCGGGGCCGAGGCCGCGATCGTCGTCAACAACAACGCCTCTGCGGTGCTGCTGGTGCTCGCTGCCGTCGCCCGCGATCGTCAGGTCGTGGTCAGTCGCGGCGAGAGCGTGGAGATCGGCGGTGGGTTCCGCATCCCCGACGTGATGGAGCAATCCGGCGCGACCTTGGTCGACGTGGGTACGACCAATCGAACCCGACTGGCCGACTACCGCAAGGCGATCGGCCGCAAGACACGCCGATGTCGCCGCGATCTTGAAGGTGCATCCGAGCAACTACCGCATCGAAGGCTTCGTCGAGAACACGAGCGTGGCCGACCTGGCCACCCTGGGCGTGCCGGTGATCGCCGACATCGGCAGCGGCTTGATCGACGCCAATTGCCCATGGATGAGCGGCCCGCCGCCGGCGTGGCTGCACGGCGAACCGGCCGCTCGCCAATCGCTCGACGACGGCGCGGCGCTGGTGACGTTCAGCGGCGACAAGCTGTTCGGTGGGCCGCAGGCCGGCATCATCGCCGGACGCGCCGACATCGTGGCCCAGTGCGCCCAGCATCCGCTGATGCGTGCGTTGCGTCCCGGCGCGCTCGTGATGTCGTTGATGCAGCGCACGACGATGGCCTACCTCGACCGCACTGCGACTGCCGACATCCCCTTCTGGGCAATGATCGCGGCGACCACCGAAGACCTCCATGTGCGAGCCGGCGAGATCATCGCCGCTGCCGGTGTCGGTGAGATCGAGGCCACCGAGGCAGTTCCCGGTGCCGGTTCGGCGCCCGGCACGACCATCCCCTCCGTCGGAATTCGCATCGCCGGTGATCGCCTGGGGGTGCTGCGGTCATGCAATCCGCCCGTCGTCGCCCGCACCCGCGACGGGTCGACGGTGCTCGATCTGCGCACGGTTGATCCCAGCCTCGACGGGGCGGTGGCCGCGGCCCTGCGACGATGCGCGTAGTCGCCACAGCCGGTCACGTCGACCACGGCAAGTCGTCGCTGGTGGAACTGCTGACCGGCGTCAATCCCGACCGCCTCGAGGAGGAGCGCAACCGCGGGCTGACCATCGACCTCGGCTTCGCCCACACGACGCTTCCGAGCGGCGAAGGGATCAGCTTCATCGACGTTCCCGGTCACGTGAAGTTCATCGGCAACATGCTGGCCGGTGTCGGCGGTGTGGACGCATGCCTGTTCGTGGTCGCCGCGACCGAGGGGTGGAAACCGCAGAGTGAGGAGCACCTGCGGATCCTCGAACTGGTCGGGCTCGGTCACGGGTTGATCGCACTGACGAAGGTCGACCTGGTCGACGACGAGTGGCGGCTACTGCAGGAGATGGAGCTCCGCGACCGTTTGGCCGGCTCCTTCCTGGCCGACTCGCCCATCGTCGCGGTCAGTGCCGTCACCGGAGCAGGTGTCGACGACCTGCGCGCCGCGCTCGATGTGTTGGTGCACGAAACGCCGGCGGCGACCGACCGGGGCAGGCCCCGCCTGTGGATCGACCGCGTGTTCGCCGCGAAGGGAAGTGGCACCGTGGTCACCGGCACGCTGACGGGCGGGCGAGCTACGCACCGACCAGCACGTGCACGCCGGCGGTCGAGCGGTGCGGATCCGTGGGATGCAAACCCATGGTCGCAGCGAGTCGGCGATCGGGCCGGGCAATCGCGTCGCGCTCAACCTCGCCGGCATCGACCACACCGATCTCGAACGCGGCAACGCGGTGACGATCGCCGCCCAGTGGCGACCGACGCAACGCTTCGATGCATCGCTGAGCGTGCTGTCCGCATTGCAGCACCAGGTGACGAGGCGAGGCGCGTACTTGGCGTACATCGGGTCGGGAGCATTTCCGGCGAAGCTCCGCGTGCTGGGCCACGATGCCATCGCACCAGGTGCCGCGGGGTTGGTTCGGCTGCATCTCACCGAGCCACTGCCTCTGGTGCCGGGCGATCGGTTCGTCCTGCGCGAATCGGGTCGCGACGAGACCGTCGGCGGCGGCGAGGTGCTCGACGTTGCACCCGTGCTGCCGGCGTCGAAGGCCCGGCCCGATCGCTCGGTCGAGCGGGTCGTCGCCGAGCGCGGATGGGTCGACGTCGACGACCTCGAAGCACTGACCGGCGAGCGACACGAGCCGACGCTCGGCCACGTGGTCGTGTCACCGGAGTGGTTGGCCTCGGCGCGACACGACGTCGGACGAGCGAATCGGCGTCAGCCGGAGACATCGGGCTCGATCTCGCCGAGCTCGACGAGCGCCATCGGGCGATCGTGCACACCCTCGACGGCGTCACCGTTGAAGCGGGGCGGGCGCGGCGAGCCGAAGCCCGCGATCCCTCTCCAGGACCACCCCTACGTCGCTGCGTTGCTGACCGGCGGGGTCTCACCGCCGGACCCGACCGGCGTCGACCGGGCTCAACTCCGGGAGTTGCTGCGCCGCGGCATGATCGTGGAGCGCGACGACATCTACTTCCACCCGGCGACCATCGCGACGGTCGCCGGTGCCGCAGCCCGCCTGCTGCAGGAACATCCCGATGGGTTCACGGTCGCACAGCTGCGCGAGGACCTCGGCGTGTCCCGGAAATATGCGTTGCCGCTGGTCAACGAGCTCGATGCACGCGGCATCACACGGCGTCGGGGCGACCTTCGGGTGGCGGGACCGCGGTTGCCTTCCGCCGACGCAGGCTCGGCACCCGCCTGAGCCCACGTTGCTTGGTGTGCTGCAGCCCACGTTCGAGATCGCGAGCAGCCTGCGCGACGCGGACATCGTTGGTGATCACCTCACCGAAGTGCTGCGGGTCGGCCAACAACCAACTGTGCGAACCCTCGACCACGGTCCCCTCGACACCCGATGCCACACACAACGCCTCGAACGATTCACGTGGGATGATGCCGTCGCGGGTGCCCCACAGGATCGTGATCGGCATGCCCCGATCACGGAGTCGTTCGAGCTCGACGCGCAGGTCGGCGCGACGCGCGAGGTTGGCGACACGCACGATCGCCCGCGGGTTGCGCACGAGGTTCGGCACCAGATCCTCGAACACCACCGGCAACACGCGCGTCGCCTGACGCACCGGCCACACGTCGCCGGGGAAGTGCAATCCCCAGTCCCACAGCGGCCGTTCGCCGATGCTGCGCAGCGTGCGCCCATTGCGCCAGGCCGACCCGCCGATCGAGTTGACCAGCACCAACGACCGCACCCGCTTCGGCATGTCGTGGGCGAGCTTGATGGCCACGCCGCCGCCGAACGAATGACCGACCAGCACCGCCGGTTCCTCGATCTCCAGCACATCGAGCAGGTCGGCGACCCACTTGGCGTAGCCGCTGATCGAGAAGGCGTCGCCCTTCAGATCACCGCTGCCGCCGAAGCCGGGCATCGACGGGGCGATGACCATGCAGCCCTGCTCGGCGATCTCCTCGATCACCTTGCGATACGCGTGCTGCGCCAACGCCCAACCGTGCAGCAGCACCACGGGCATACCGGCACCGGCCATGCTGTAGGCCGCTGGTCTGCCCTGCACCCAGGTGCGTTGGTTGACGACGATCACGAGTCAGAACTCTTACTGCTTCGCCCGCCGCTCACGGTAGTCACGAGCGGCACCTTCTTCCGGTTCCACTTCCAACGTGACGCCGTCGATGGCCACGACCTTCAACGCCGAACCGGAGCGTGATCGGTGTGGCGCGGTTGGTGCGGGCCCGCCAGCGCGCGCCGCTGACCATCGCGACGCCTTCGGGATCGATCGTCGTGGTCGCCGTTCCTTCCTGACCGATCATCCACTCGCGACCGATGGTCGGCGTGGCGAATCGAGTGCGCACCATCGAAGGCATGCCGACGATGAAGGTCAGCATCACACCACCCACGGCGACGATCAACGTGATCCATCCGAGCCGCAGATCGTTGCCCGGCACAGGCCGGTAGAGGTACCACGCGCCGATGATGAACAAGACGATTCCGACCCCGGTCCATGCCCTGGGGATGCCCACTTGCACATCGATTGCAAACGCCAACATCGAGAGAACCAGCAAGCCACAGCGGCCGGCCGGGTCGGTAACGCGCTGAGCCCGTAGCAACCGAGCACCGCGCAGATCGCACCGACGCCGCCGGCGATGCCAACGCCTGCAGTGAAGAACTCGAAGATCAGCAGCGCCATTCCGATCACGAACAGCAAGAAGGCCATCGGAGGGCTGGCCACTGTGTGCAACACCTCGTCGAACAGACCGAGGCCGCTGAACACCGGCGTGGTCGAGATGTTCTGTTCCTCGCCCTTGTCGTTCAGTTGCTTCACCACGGTGTTGACCACGTGACCGTCGATCGTCTTGCCGTCCATCGCCAGCACCATGTTGCGCACGGTCGGCACGCCTTCATCGGTGGTGTCGAGCTTCAACACACCGGCTGCGCGGGCCTCGTTGAAGCTCATCGAGCCGCCGATCAGATCGGTGGTCGCCGCGCCGAAGCTGATCGGCTGGCCGTCGACGATCAACGGGGAACTGATGTAGCCGATGCGACTGCCACCGACCATTGCGGTGACGTCGGCGACGGCCATCAACTGCGCAGGCAGCCCGTAGGCACGTGACGAACGCGACGGCCCGACCCAGATGCCGATCGGCACCTTGGCGTGGGCGACGCGCTCCAGCAGCGCAGACATCTCGGCGTCGGAGACGACGGCGCCGCGGCTGGTCAACTGCAGGATCAACGCCTCCGAACCGCTGGATTCGGCGTGATCGACGGCCTCGACGATCGAGCGAACCACGATCTTGTCGAAGATCCCCGAGACCTGCAACACGTCGACCGGGGCCAGTTGCGATGCATCGGTGCACCGCGACCGGTGTCGCTCGTCGTCGGAGGGGTCGATGCGTGCAGCGGACGGTGACAACAGCGACAGACCTGCCAACCCAACAAGGGGCGCGATGAGAATGGTGATCGCTAACCTGCGCACAAGTGCCTCCGAAGAGCGAGAATCCGCTGCAGTTCCTGACCGACTCCCGTGTTGTCATCGTTGCTGGCAAAGGGGGCGTCGGGAAGACCACGGTAACCGCGGTTTTGGCCCGCGCGGCAACCGACGCGGGACTTCGTGTGCTCGTCGTCGAGCTCGACGGCAAGCCGGCCTCTGGCCGGCCTGGTCGGCGACGACATCGCTTGCCTGCCACTCACACCCGCTGCCGCGTTGGCCGAATACCTCGATACTCACGGCCTCGGGCGCGTTGCCAAACGGCTGGCCACCAGCGGTGTGATCGAGGTGGTCGCCACGGCGGCTCCCGGCATCGACGACATCGTCGTGCTCGGCAAGATCAAACAACTCGAGCAGAGCGGCAGCTACGACCTGGTCGTGGTCGATGGTCCCGCCGCCGGGCACGCCATCACGTTCCTGATGGCACCGGCGAACCTGCTGAAGTTGGTCCGCGGCGGCCCGATCCACAGTCAGGCAGATCGACGTCGCCGACATGTTGAAGGACCCGACGCGCAGCCAGGTGATCCTGGTGACGCTGCCCGAGACGACACCGGTGAACGAGGTCATCGAGACCGCGGCGTCACTGCGCGACGAGGGTGGCCTGCGGCTGGGGCCGGTGGTGGTCAACGCCTTCGACGAGGGCGACGATCTGCCGCTCGACCGGGCCACGGCCGGCACCCCGCTGTACGAGGCCGCCGAGTTCCGCAACGCGCGACGCGCGCTGCATCGACACGAGACGCAGCGGCTGGCCGAGGCGCTCGATCTCGAGCAGATCCGGCTGCCGCTGATCGCTGCTCAGGCACTCGATCCGGACGCGATCCAGGAACTGTCGAAACGGCTGGGAGTAGCAGCTGATGAGCGATCTCGATGCGCTGATCTCGACCGCCGATGTGGTCGTGTGCTGCGGCTCGGGCGGGGTCGGCAAGACCACCACCGCTGCGGCACTCGGCTTGCAGGCGGCACGCGACGGCCGGCGCTGTGTGGTCGTGACGATCGACCCGGCCAAGCGGCTCGCCGACGCCCTTGGAGTGCCCGGCGGGTTGACCAACGACCCGATCCAACTACCGATCGACGGTCCCCGGCGAGCTGTGGGCGCTGATGCTCGACACGGCCTCGACGTTCGACGGCCTGGTGTTGGCCAACGCCGCCAACGCCGAGCAGGCCAACCGCATCCTGACCAACGGGTTCTACCGCAACATCGCCGGATCGCTGGGTGGCACGCAGGAGTACATGGCCGCCGAGCGGCTGCTGGCGCTGCACCTCGACGCGCGCTTCGACCTCGTGATCGTCGACACCCCACCGACCCGCAACGCGCTCGACTTCCTCGACGCGCCACGCACGCTCGCCCGCTTCCTCGACCACCCGGTCTTCAAGCTGATGATGATGCCGACGCGTACGCGGCCTGCGCGTGTTGAGCATCGCGGCCCAGCCGCTACTTCGATCGATCGGCAAGGTCATCGGCACCGAGGTGCTGGCCGATGCGCTCGCCTTCTTCCAAGCCTTCGACGGGATGGAGACCGGCTTCCGCAGGCCGCGCCGACGAGGTGATCGAACTGCTGCACGGCGAGACGACACGATTCGTCCTCGTGGCCTCTCCGCGCGTCGACACGATCGATGAGGCGCGCTACTTCGCCGACCGGTTGAGAGACAAGGACCTCGTCGTCGGGGCGATCATCGTCAACCGGGCGACGCCCGACTTCGGCGAGCCGACCGGCAAGCGTCCGCGTCGCCTCGCCGACGCGGCCCTCTACGACAACCAGGCCCAGTTGCACGCACTGGCGGTCGGCGAGCACGCTCAGATCGCCCCACTCGTGGCCGACACCGGTCTCCAGCCGACGTGGGTGCGGCTGCTGCCGGGCGACGTGCACGAGCTCGAGGCGCTCGACACCATCCGTTCGCTGCTGTTCACCGGTTCAGCGGCCACGCAACCGAGCCGGTAGGGTCGGCGTCGTGCACATCCTGGTCGCTACCGACGCCGACTACGTCCTCGACGACATCACCGCGGCGCTCGGCGGGCCCGACGTGTCGTTCACCGTCTGCCGCAACGGCCGCGACGTCTCCGACGTCGTCGGGGCCCGCACGCCCGATCTGGTCGTGCTCGATCTGCAGATCGGTTCGATGGGCGGCATGGCCGTGACCATGGCGCTGCGACTCGACGAGAGCTCGAGGGCGCTGCCGCACGTGAACGTGTTGATGCTGCTCGACCGTCAGGCCGACATCCACCTGGCCAAGCGGTGCGCCGCCGACGGGTACCTGGTCAAGCCGCTGAACCCGCTGAGTCCTGAAGCGTGCCGCACGGGCAATCCTCGCGTCCGCGGCGGCCGAACCGGAGGCCGAGGCGACCGGTTGGGAATCACCTGAGGAAGAACCCGCCCCCGTCGGATAGATTGCACAGGCACTTTCGGGGTGTAGCGCAGCTTGGTTAGCGTGCCACGTTCGGGACGTGGAGGTCGGAGGTTCAAATCCTCTCACCCCGACCATTGTGAGGCTCGCCGCCAGTCCCGGTGAGCCAGCGGATCACGTTGCGCGTCACTTGCTGCACCAGCGGGTCGGTGTCGAGGCCGTAGCACCAATCGGTGGTGCCGGCGTTGAACACGCGGCCCTTGCCCTTCGTGAAGGTGCCCACCACCGCGTGGTTGTGGGCAAGGCGGGCGACGTTCTCGGGCGATGCCGAACCGAACAGGCCAGCAGCGACACCCTCGAGGTCGCCGGGCGGGTCGGCGTTGGCCCACAGCGCAACGGGTGCCTCGCAGTACGTCGGCGTGATCGAGATCAGCCGCGCCGGTGCGGTCGCCAGCACCTCGAGGCCGGCGGGCGTGCCGTCCGCATAGGTCGGCACCGGGTCACCGTTGACCATCGTCAGCTCGCACCCGTCGACCTCGTATCCGACGATCCTCGACGCCGCGCCCAACACATCGCCGTAGCGCAGATCGGTGCCGGCGAACACCGGGTGATCAGGACGGTGGATGGTGTATCCGCCGGAGCTGCGGGGAGTGGCCTTGCCCGACACGCGCGTACCCGCCTCGGGTGAAGCTGAGACCGGTCGTCTGCGCCTCGGGGCGACCGAGCGACGGCAGCGGCCACATCGAGGTGAGGAAACGATGATCGGCGGTACCCGCCACGGGATCTCGCGCTTCGGCCTGACCCTTGTAGCAGACCATCGTGCGGCCGTCGTCCTCGTACCGCACCTGCCAGAAGCAGCTGTTGCCCGACAAGATCGCCCACGATCCGCCGCCCTCGACGAAGGCGTCGGCACGGTCGCGCATGCCAGACGACCAGTACTCGTCGTGGCCGACGCTCAACATCAGCCGTTGGCCGTCGAGCACCTCGGGGTGGAACTCGAGATCGGAGTTGACGGCGAAGTCGAGCACCAGGCCCTCGCCTTCGGCCCATTGCACGAAGCGACGTTCCCAGTTGTGCCATCCACTCGACGCGCACCACAGCGGATACTCGAATTCGGCGAGGTACTCGCTGCAGTTGCAGGTGCTCCTCGTCGGGCTCGACCGGAAGGCTGGCGACGCGGCCGTCGTAGGCGACATCGGCGGGCGCTGCCGGGCGGCGGAGGTAGCCGCGCTCCAACGGCCGGTCGAACGAGACCTTCACAGCATCGGTGTAGAGGCACTTCCCACCCCACTGGTTGTAGGCGTTGTAGGTGTTGGTGGCCAACACGATGATCGCGTCGGCTGATGTCGTGGCCGAAGGGCGCACCACGAAGAAGGCCTGCGACGTCGCTGACTCACCGTGCTCGCCTTCGGCATGCAGCGTCACTTCGTAGAAGCCCGACGACCAGGCCGAGTCGACGTCCACTGTGAACGCGACCGGCCATCCGCAGCCCACCGCGTAGGCGTCGTCGGGGTACGGGTGCTCGTCGATCACGATGCCCTCGCGGCGCCACACCTCGACGCGGTCTCGACCGATTCTGGCGATCGACGCGGTGACGCTCGGTGCTCTGCTGCTGCATCGCATCTCGACGAGTTCACCGGCCCGGTAGCTCTGCCGATCGGCGTATCCCTCGACCAGGGGCCATCTGGTGAAGATCTGGTTGATCATCGTCACGTCCTTTGCTGCGTCGTTGCTGCATCCTCGCGACCGGGCCCGACGGCAGACGAAACGGAGAGCTCCGCGAGAGCGCTCGCCGCTAGGGTGCGCTGGCGTGGACCTCGATGCGTTCCAGATGTTGATCGACGCGACCTTCGGTGAACGAGACCGGGCCCGCGGAATACCGAGCTCGGTTGCATGGCTGGCCGAGGAGACCGGCGAACTCGCTCAGGCGGTGCGCAAGGGCACGCACGAGCAGCGCGTGCACGAGTTCGCCGACGTGCTCGCCTGGCTGGCGTCGTTGGCCAACCAGGTCGGCGTCGATCTCGCCGAGGCAGCGCAGCGGTATGCCGACGGCTGCCCCCGCTGCGCCTCGATCCCTTGCGCTTGTGCCTAGAGGAACAGTTCGGCGATCTGGACGGCGTTGAGGGCCGCGCCCTTGCGGAGGTTGTCGTTGCTGACGAACAACACCAAGCCACGGCCACCCTCGACCGATGAGTCCTGGCGGATGCGGCCGACGTAGCTGGGGTCCTGCCCAGCCGCCTCGAGCGGGGTCGGGATGTCGCTCAGCGCGACACCCGGCGCGTCGCCGAGCACCTCGATGGCACGGGCCACGGTGATGGGCCGTTCGAACTCGGCGTTGATGCTCAGCGAGTGACCGGTGAAGACCGGAACACGCACGCAGGTCCCGCTGACACGAAGGTCGGCAATGCCGAGGATCTTGCGGCTCTCGTTGCGCAGCTTCTGCTCCTCATCGGTCTCCAGCGAACCATCGTCGACGTACTTGCCGGCATACGGCAACACGTTGAAGGCGATCGGCTTGACGAACTTGTTGGGGGCGGGGAACGCCACGGCGGCGCCGTCGTGGGTGAACTCGCGGGCCCGGTCGACCACCTCGCGGGCCTGCTTGTCGAGCTCGTCGACGCCGGCAAGACCCGAGCCGCTGACGGCTTGGTAGGTGGAGGCGATCACGCGCACGAGACCGGCCTCGTCGTGCAGCGGCTTCAGCACCGGCATCGCCGCCATGGTGGTGCAGTTGGGGTTGGCGATGATTCGCTTGCGGGCGTTGGCGATCTCACCAGGGTTGACCTCGCTGACGATCAGCGGCACATCGGGATCCATGCGCCACGCCGACGAGTTGTCGATCACGATCACGCCGGCAGCGGCGAACTTCGGTGCCAACTCGCGCGACGAGGCTGCGCCGGACGAGAACAGGGCGATGTCGAGACCCGAGGGATCCGCGGTCGCGGCATCCTCGACGGTGACCGGCGAACCCTTCCAGTCCAAGGTGGTCCCGGCCGAACGCGACGAGGCGAAGTAGCGGATCTCTGAGACAGGAAAGTTGCGCTCGGCGAGGATCTGACGCATTGCCGCGCCCACCTGGCCGGTCGCGCCGACGACACCAATTTTCATGGCGCAAAGGCTAACGCCAGGTCTCGTCCGCCGATCGACAATTTCCGTCCGGCTCAACGAACGGTGCCGACCAGCCACCAGTGACTGCGATTCACACCCTCGAAGCTCTCGTCGGTGGTGTCGGCGATCGCGAAGCTGCGTCGCCTCGGGGATCGCACCAGCTTGACGTCGCTCAATCGATTGCCGACCGACGCCATCACCTCCATTGGCGACAAACGGTTCGCCTGCCAACCCAAGCGGGCGAGCGAACGGTGCCGGGAGATGGCTGGACCGAGCTTGGGCAGCCGCCACAGGCCACGCACGACCTTGCCGGCCGGCCACAGCAGAGCGTCCCTGGCAGTCCAGGTGCGGTAGTTCAGCACCACGTGCCCACCGGGGCGCACGACACGCACCGCTTCGGCGGTCAATCCCAGGGCATCGTCGTGATGACAGTGCTGGAACGTGATGTAGCTGAAGGCCATGTCGGCGGTGGCGTCGGGCAGATCGATGGTGCGACCGTCGGCGACCGGGCTGGTCTGCAGCCGCTCGGGACGGCCGAACTGGGCCACGGTCTCGCGACACCGTTCCAGGAACGCAGCGTCGAGGTCGCAGGCCACGACCCGGGCGAACATGCGGGTGAAGCTGGCGGTCATCCGCCCGATGCCCGAGCCGATCTCGACCAGCGACTGCGAGGCCAGGGGATCATCGCCCAGCCCGAACGCAGTCAGATAGGCCAGGGTCTCGTGATTGCCGGACTCGACGAACTCGGCGAGGTTGAGATCACGGCCCGTTTGGTTGTTGAAGACCCATCCGGTTTCGCGCACGACCTCGTCGACGGAGCGCTTCTGCTCGCTCGTGGTGCCGGCTGCCTTCCACGGCACGTGATTGCGGCGCATGGGACGAGCGCTACTTCCGCTCCGGGAGCGGCGCGGAGTACGCCTGACCGGAGTCGAGGCCGAACGCAGTGTGCAGCGCTCGTGCCGCACGCTCCAGATCCGCCGCGGCGGTGACCACGCTGATGCGTATCGTCGACGTCGAGATCATCAAGATGTTGACCGACTCGTCGGCCAGCGTGCGGAACATCTTGGCGGCGATCCCCGGGCTGGTCTTCATGCCGGCGCCGACCAAGCTGATCTTGGCGATGTCGGCGTCGTGGTCGACACCTCGGGCGCCGACCTCTGCGGCGACACGGCTGACGATCGACTCGACACCGACCATGTCGGCCTTGGGGACGGTGAAGCTGATGTCGGTCGCTCCATCGTGCGACGTGTTCTGCACGATCATGTCGACGTTGACGTTGGCGGCGGCCAGCGGTTCGAACAGCGTCGCCGAGATCCCCGGACGGTCTGGCACGTCGACAATCGTCACTCGGGACTCGCTGGTATCGGTGACGACACCGGAGATGATGGGCTCTTCCATGCTTGGCTCCTGATCGGTGACCCAGGTGCCCGGCTCCCAAGTGAAGGCCGAGCGGACGTGTACGGGGACGTTGTGATTGCGGGCGAACTCGACGCTGCGCAGAGCAAGCACCTTGCTGCCGGCGCCGGCCATCTCGAGCATCTCCTCGAAGTTGACGTGTGCCAGCTTGCGGGCCAGCGGCACGATGCGCGGGTCGGCGGAGAACACGCCCGTGACATCGGTGTAGATCTCGCAACTGTCGGCGCCCAGCGACGCCGCCAACGCCACGGCAGTCGTGTCGCTGCCGCCGCGCCCCAGCGACGTGATCTCCTTCTCGATGCTGATGCCCTGGAACCCGGCGACAACACAGACCTTGCCGGCCGCCAGCGCCACGCGCACCCGATCGCCCTTGACCTCGACGATCTTGGCTTTCCCGTGCACCGAATCCGTGATGATCCCGGCCTGGCTGCCGGTGAAGCTGACCGCCTCGATGCCGAGGTCGGCCAGCGCCATGCACAGCAGCGACATCGAGATGCGCTCGCCGGTCGTGATCAACATGTCCATCTCTCGGCCCGGCTGCGTGCTCGACACGTCGTTGGCCAGTTTGATGAGGTTGTCGGTGGTCTTGCCCATGGCGCTCGGCACGACGACCACATCGTGACCGTGGCGCCGGGTGAAGGCGACGTTCTCGGCGACGGCACGCATGCGGTCTGGGTCGGCGACGGAGGTACCGCCATATTTCTGCACGATCAGGGCCACGGGTTCCACAGGCTAGCGAGTTAGCGTCGCACGTCGTGCTCGGCCGTGCGTTGGACGATTCGTATGCGCCGGAGGTGCGCGGCAGCCTGACCGCCCTGGCGACGGCCCGAATGACCTCCAACGCGTGCTACCGATTCGTCGGGCCGTTCATTGCCACGATCGCCCGCGGTCTCGACGTCAAGCTGGCCGACATCGGCCTGGCGATCGCTGTGTCGGAGCTGTTCGGCCTGGCCTCGCCGGTGATCGGGCACGTCGTGGATCGGCTCGGCGCGCGACGAGCGGTGTCTGTTGGCCTCGGCGCGGCAATCCTCGGCACGTGTCTGGCCGCGGCAAGCCAGGGCGTGGCCATGCTGGCAGTTGCGCTGGTGCTGATCGGCCAGGGAAACACGACGTTCTACCTCGGCATCGGGGCGTGGATCGCCCAGCACGTGCCGTACGAGCGCCGCGGTCGGGTCATCGGCCTGATCGAGGTGTCGTGGGCGTTCGGGCTGCTGATCGGAGTCAGCACGATGGGCCTCGTCACGGCCGCAACGAACTGGCGCGCCGGGTACCTCAGCGGCGCGGCTGCCATGATCGTCATGGCGGTCGTGGTGGTCGGCCGGATCGAGGCACAGACTGCAGAACATCGGACCGCCGCCGCGACACGAGTCGCCGGTCGCCTCGTCTCGCGTGG
Organism: Ilumatobacteraceae bacterium; assembly: GCA_963805445.1. Classification (GTDB taxonomy): domain Bacteria; phylum Actinomycetota; class Acidimicrobiia; order Acidimicrobiales; family Ilumatobacteraceae; genus JAENVT01. The sequence goes on from CAWDUI010000047.1 coordinate 509,321, forward strand.
TTGGCTGGTCTTGGTGTCGGGATTCGCTCTCACCGCGGCCAGCCATTCGCTGGTCGTCACGTTCGGCAGTTGGCTGGAGGATGAGTTCGGGCTGACGCCGGCGGGCCTGTCCGCCGTCACGTTCGTGCTCGGGCGCGGGCGAACTGACGGCCACGCTGTTCGTCGCCCGCTTCACCGATGCGTGGGGCAAGCGCCGCTCGATCGCCTTCGGAGCGTGCCTGATGATTCCGGCGAGCGCCGGGCTGGTCATGATCCATCACCATCTGATCGTCGGCGTCCTCCTCCTGGTCATCGTGGTGCTCGGTTTCGAGTTCTCGGTCGTCAGCGCCATTTCCCTCGGGGCGGAGCTCGTGCCCGGCTCGCCGGCGCGTGGCCTCGGATTGTTGATCGGCGTCGACACGGTCGGACGGGCGACGATGTCGGTCCCGGCGACGCGGCTGTACCTCGAGTCACGGCATCGGTTGGCCGGCAGCGATGACCGCCATCTTGGCCACGATCGGGGTCGCCGCCATCGTCATGTCGGCGCGCCGAGTCCTCTCGAATCGTCAGTGACGAAACCCGACCTCCCCACCAACCCGCCCACAACCCTCCCGAATCGTCAGTGACGAAACCCGACCTCGCGCCAGGTCTTGTTTCGTCACTGACGATTCAGGAGGGGTTGGGGTGCGGCAGTGGACCGCACGGGCCCGACGGGCCGGACGGGCCGGACCGCCGGCCGCTGGGGTGCGTTTGACGGCTCCGGCCCCTCTGCGGGGCGTCAGTTCACAAACGCTGGGCCTCAGCCGCGATAGGCGTTGGTGATCGGCAGGCGGCGATCCTTGCCGAACGCCTTGACGCTGACGCGCACACCGGGCGGGCATTGGCGGCGTTTGTACTCCATCGCATCGACCAGGCGAGTGATTCGCCGAACCAGAGCCTCGTCGTGGCCGAGTTCGATGATCTCCGACGCGGTGCGGTCTTCCTCCACGTACAGCTCGAGGATCGGGTCGAGCACCTCGTAGGCCGGCAGGCTCTGGTCGTCACGCTGATCGGGGCGCAACTCGGCCGAGGGCGGCTTGGTGATCACGCTCTCGGGAATGATCTCGCGCCCGGCGCGGTCGTTGTAGTACCGGCACAGTGTCGTAGACGCGCGTCTTCAACACGTCCTTGATCACGCCGTACCCTCCGACCGAGTCGCCGTACAACGTGAAGTAGCCCACGGCCAGCTCGCTCTTGTTCCCGGTGGTCAGCACCATCCAGCCGAACTTGTTGGACAAGGCCATCAGGGTCGTTCCCCGCACGCGGCTCTGCAGGTTCTCCTCCGTGAGGTCGGCCGGCTTGCCGGCGAACGCCTCGGTGGTCATGTCGAGATAGGCGCCGAACGCCGGCTCGATCGCGATCGTGCGGAAGTCGATGCCCAGCGCCGTCGCCAGATCGGCGGCGTCGGTCTTGGAGCCGTCGCTCGAGTACCGCGACGGCATCGAGACGCCGTGCACATGATCGGCACCGAGCGCGTCGACGGCGATGCAGGCCACGATGGTCGAGTCGATGCCGCCCGACAGGCCGATCACGACGTCGGTGAAGCCGTTCTTGCGGACGTAGTCGCCCGTGCCCAACACCAGGGCCTCGTACAGCTCGGCGGTGGGCGTCAGCTGGGCGCGATCCGGGCGATCGGGCGGCGTGATGTCGCGCCCGAGCGAACCGTCGGAGACATGAACCACCGGCATCTCGACCTCGGTACGGCGGCCACGCGGGTCGAGCAACCGCTTGCGGTACACCGGCTCGATGTGCACGTCGGTGATCAGCAACTCCTCGACGAACTGGGCGGCGCGAGCGACCAGGCGGCCCTCGGCGTCGAACACGGTCGAACCGCCGTCGAAGACCAGCTCGTCCTGCCCGCAGACCTGGTTGACGTAGACCAGCGCGCAACTGGCATCGGCCGCCCGCGTCGCCAGCATCCGCTCGCGATCGGAGGCCTTGTCGACGTGGTACGGCGAGCCGTTGATGTTGATGTTGAGCTCGGCGCCGCCGGCGGCCTGCTCGGCCAGCGGACCCGTCGGGCTCCACACGTCCTCGCAGATGCTGATGCCGACCTTGACACCACCGATCACATACAACTCGTACGGATCGCTGGCGCCGCCTGGTGTGAAGTAGCGGGCCTCGTCGAACACGGCGTAGTTGGGCAGCAGGCGCTTGCGATACGTCCCCAGCACCTCGCCGTTGGCGCACATCGCCGCGGCGTTGTAGATGTCGCGGTCGGCGGCGACGTAGCCGACAACCGCGGCGCACCGACCGGTGTGCGCAGCCACCTTCGCCAACGCCTCGAGGTTGTCGGCGACGAAGCCGGATTTCAGCACCAGATCCTCGGGTGGGTAGCCGGTGATGGCCAACTCGGTGAACGCGACGATGTCGCAACCGGCCGCCTCTGCCTGGTCGTAGGCGGCCACGATCTTGGCGACGTTGCCATCGAGGTCGCCGACGGTGGGATTCAACTGGGCGAGGGCGATGCGCAAGCTGGCCACGCCGTGAAGGCTAGCGATCAGCCACCTTCGAAGTAGCCAGGAGTGTCGACGACGAGGTCGGTCGGCATCAGCGTGTAGTAGCTCATCTTGGCCGGTGCGGCGCTCAACTGGGTGAACGACAGGACCGCGTGGATCTGCGCGGCGGCATTCGTGTTACCGGCGCTCACCAACGGCAGGGGGCCGCCCGGGTATGGCGTGACGAAACCGGCGGCCGCGTTGTCGACGATGGTGATGGTGTGGGCCATGGCCTGCGCGTTTGCCGGCACGCTGAGGGGGTCGATGGTGCCCGAGGCCTGGCCCGGCAGGCGACCGAACCCGACGCCGACGCGCGTGTCGACCTCGCGGAACGGTTGGATCACGTGGAACCGGCCGGCCGTGGCGGCCGGGACAGCCGACGACGTGAAATATCCGGCCACGTCGACGACCACATCGGGGATCGAGAACGTGTGGAAGTCGACCGTGCCATCGGTGCCAACCGGGACGACGACCAGGTTGGCGCGGATGTCGCCGAGCCCGCTGGTGTTCAGGTTCGACGAGGCGCCGGCGAACGGAGTCCCGCCGGGCTGGGCGGTGAGATAGCCGCCACCGTTGTCGGGATCGGTGACCGCCGTGACGACGAGCACGGCGGCATTCATCTGGTCCGCGGCCGGCAGGCCCCCTCGGCCCGCTACCGTGCACATGCACGAACGGGATCTGCGGGCCGGCGCCGCGGCTGAACTGGTTGGTCGCCGACAACGGATCACGCGTGTCGGCGATGCGGTTCGGAGGCACGGCGACGAACCGACCGGCCTTGACCGCGGCCGGTGCATGCGTTGAAGTAGCCGAGCACGTCGATCACGACGTCGGCGGTCGAGAACGCGTACAGCAAGATGCCGCCGTTGGCATCGACCGGCACGACAGCGGAGTTGGCCACCACCTCCCCGGGCGCAGCGTTGAGGTTGGATGCCAACGGACGCGCGCTGCGACCCGCCCACGCCGTGAGGTACCCGGGAGTGCTGGGTCCGACGAACGCGAAGTTCACCAGACGGCCTTGGTCACGGCGGGGTCGACACCCATCAGCTGGTACCTCGTCGTGCCGGCACGGATCGGCTTGGCACCCGCAGCGGCTGGCGCGTGTCGAGGACCCGAGTGCCGGGTGCTGCGGCGGTGAACGCCAGCGCGCCGGGGGCCACGAACGCGGCCGGGCGGTGTCGTGATCTTGCGGACCGCGCCGCCCGTGAGGGTGTAGTAGAGCGCGATGCTGCACCCGTCGTCGACGAACGCCATGTCGGCGATGCCGCCGACACCGGTGGCGAACGGCGCGTTGTAGTCGATCGACCCGTTGGCGTGGCGAAGCCACATGTTCCCGCTGCCGGCGTCGGCGAACAGGTAGCCGCCGTCGAACTCGGCCGGCCACTGACCGTTGGGCATGAACGCGCCGCGCGGTGATGACCTGACCAACGGAACGCGGGTAGTCGGTGATCGGATCGGTGAATCATGCTGGGTACCGGCGCGGCGCAGGGCACGGCGGGTTCGGCCGCTGCGGGCAGACGCCCTCGCGGATCGGCCAGCCGTAGTTCGCTGCCGATCCCGCCGACGTCGACCTCCTCGCGGGTGCTCTGGCCGACGTCGTTGATGAAGAACCGGTCAGGCCCGGTGTTGGGGTCGAACGCGAACCGGAACGGGTTGCGCAGCCCCCACGCGAACATCTCCTGGCACGGAGTCGTCGGCGTCGACGGCGGTGTTGCCGCGCACCCGGCAACTGGCCGTGCCGGCGCCCGCTGAACGGGTTGCCGGGAGCCGGGTCGCCCGTCGACGGCACGACGCGCAGGATCTTGCCGTTCAGCAAGCTGAGGTCCTGGCCGGCGTTGCTCGGGCTGGCCTTGGTTCGCGGATCGGCGCCGGCATCGCCGACGGAGATGTACAGATACCCGTCACCGCCGATCTCCAGATCGCCGCCGTTGTGGTTGCCGGCCTCCGAGGAGATGTTGTCGACCAGCACGACCTCGCTGTTGGGGTCGATGGCGTCGCCCGTCATCGTGAACCGGCTGGCCCGGTTGACGCATCCACCCGGGGCGGCGGCGGGATGCGTGAAGTACAAGTACACGTAGCCATTGGCCTTGAAGTGCGGATCGACGGCGACGCCGAGCAGACCACGCTCGCCGCCGTTGCATGGCGACAAACTCAGGTTCAACGCCGGCGACGGCAGCATCACGTCGCCGCGGATCAAGCGCACCGAACCGGACTGCACCAACACCATGACCGTGCCGTCGGGCAACCCCACGATGCCGGTCGAGGCACCCGGGGCCGCCACCTGCACATCGGTGAATCCACCAGGCACGGTGGCCGCGGAGACGGTCGGTGCTCCGGAGTTGACCACGGGCACGATGATCGATGTGATCATCAACGCGGCTGCTGCGCACTTTCGCATATCGAGCCCCTTCAGCTCACGCCCGCTCCCGAACGTAACACGCCCACCTCAGCAGGCGGGATCGCCCGGGAGCACCAATTCATGCCCCGCCCGGACGCTACGGGTCGGTCGTGCGGTTCCCGCGCTGCGTACTATCCCAGATGATGTCAGCCCTGTTCGATCTCACCGGCAAGAAGGCAATCGTCACCGGCGGGGGACGCGGACTCGGTCGCGCCATCGCGGTCGGCCTGGCCCAACACGGCGCCGACGTGGCCGTGACCAGTCGAACCGTCGCCGAGCTCGACGAGACTGCGGCGGCAGTCCGCGGCGCCGGGCGCGAATGCCTCGTGGTTCCCGGCGATGCGTCGCACAAGAGCGAGATCGACCGCGTCGTCGGCGAGGTGGCCGGTCAGTGGGGACGCATCGACATCCTCGTCAACAACGCCGGTGTCGACGCGGCAGGGCCCGCCATCGACTACACCGAGGCCGATTGGGACTTCGTGCTCGACGTCAACTTGAAGGCCTACTTCTTCTTCGCCCAGGCCGTCGGGAAGGTGATGATCCGCGACGGCGGTGGTGGCGCCATCGCCAACAACTCCTCCATCTGCGGGGAGGTGGCGGTGAAGAACATCTCGGCCTACAACATCTCCAAGGGCGGCGTGAACATGCTGACCAAATCGCTGGCCCTCGAGTGGGCGCCGCACGGGATCCGCGTCAACGCCTTCTCGCCCGCGTACATGGATGTGTTCATGCCCGGCGCCGCGGCCGAGCACGACGAAGCCAAAGAGCAGGCCGTGCGCGACCTCACCCCGCTCGGTCGTCGCGGCCGGCCAGAAGAGCTCGTCGGACCTGTCGTGTTCCTGGTGTCGGCCGCGTCGTCGTACGTCACCGGCGAGGTCTTGATGGTCGATGGCGGCTGGACGATCCGATGAAGGTTGGTCGCTGATGGAGAAGACCGAGATCTTCGACTACATGGCCGCCAACGGCCACGAGAAGGTGCTGTGCTTCCAGAACGAAGACATCGGCCTGCGCGCCGTGTTGGCGATCCACTCCACGGTGCTCGGCCCGGCGGCGGGCGGGTGCCGGATGTGGCAGTACAGCGACGACCTGGCGGCGATGGAAGACGCACTACGGCTCAGCAAGGGGATGACCTACAAGTACGCCGCAGCGGGAATCAACCTCGGCGGCGGCAAGATCGTGGTGATCGGCGACCCGAAGCGTCAGCACGGCCGCGAGATGCTGTTCCGTGCCCTCGGGCGGTTCATCGATTCCTTGGGCGGCGAGTACCTGACCGGTGAAGACGTCGGCACCACGCTGCAGGACATGGACTACATGCGCGTCGAGACCCGCAACGTGATCACCCTGCCCGAGTCCGCGGGCGGCGCCGGGCCCATCGGTCCGGCGACGGCGTTCGGTGTGCTGCAGGCGATGCGGGCCTGCGTCGAGCAGCGGTTCGGTTCGCCGTCGCTCGATGGCAAGCGGGTCGTGGTGCAGGGCCTCGGGGCCGTGGGGGTCCCGATGGTCGGATACCTCGCCGGCGAAGGCGCAACGGTGTTGGTCAGCGACATCGACCCGGGCAAGGTCGCGGCGATGGTTGCCGCGCACGGGGCCACGGCCATCGATGCGGGCGACGTCGTCGCGGCCGACGTCGACGTGTACTGCCCTTGCGCACTCGGCGCCACGATCAACGACGAGTCGATCGAAGTGCTGCACGCGTCGATCGTGTGTGGCTCGGCCAACAACCAACTCGCCGAGCCGCGTCACGGCGACGAGTTGCACCGCCGCGGCGTGATCTACGCACCCGACTACATCGCCAACGCGGGCGGCACGGTGTTCGACACCGACCGGCTCTGGGGTGGCGTCAACAAGGAGCGTGGCAACGCCAAGGTGGCCAAGATCTACGAGCGGATGCACGAAGTGTTCACGATCTCTCGGACCGAGGGCATCGCCACGCACGCGGCTGCCGACCGACTGGCCGAAGCCCGCATCGACGCCTACAAGGCGATCAAACGGGTGCATGGCTTCGACCAGGGCCAACGCGTCACGATCTGAACTGGGTCCGCGTCGGGCCTGCGTCGGGCCTGCGTCACGGCCAACTTCACACAGCGTTCACAGTTCGGCAATGGCTTCGAAACTGCGACGCTGGCACTATTCCCGAGTCCCGATCGCGGCGCGTCCGCGATCCCGAGAACGAAGGAATTTCGTGGCCTACCAAGCTGAATACATCTGGCTCGACGGCACAGAGCCGACCCCTCTGCTGCGCTCCAAGACCAAGATCCTGGGCGACGGCAAGACGCCGCCCATCTGGGGCTTCGACGGGTCGTCGACCAATCAGGCGACCGGCGAGCACAGCGACTGCGTGCTGCAGCCCGGTGTTCACGTGTCCCGACCCGCTCCGCGGCGGCGACAACGTGCTGGTGCTGTGCGAGGTGTTGAACGCCAGCGACATGAAGCCGCACCCGACCAACACCCGCGCCTCGCTCGAGAAGGCCGCCAAGAAGTACGCCAAGGCCGAGATGATCTTCGGCATCGAGCAGGAGTACACGATGCTGAAGTCCGACGGCACGCCGCTCGGCTTCCCGAAGGACGGCTTCCCCGCCCCGCAGGGCCCGTACTACTGCGGCGTCGGCACCGGCCGGGTGATCGGCCGCGAGATCATCGAGGAGCACACCCAGGCATGCATCGACGCCGGCCTGATGATCGAGGGCACCAACGCCGAGGTCATGCCCGGCCAGTGGGAGTTCCAGATCGGCGCCGCCGACGCACTGACGGTCAGCGACCACCTGTACGTCGCCCGCTGGTTGCTGCACCGCATCGCCGAGGACTACGACGTGATCATCAGCTTCGCCGCCAAGCCCGTGAAGGGCGACTGGAACGGCGCCGGTGCGCACACCAACTTCTCGACCAAGGCGATGCGCGAGGGCTACGCCGCGATCGAGGCGGCCTGCAAGGCGATCGGCAAGCGCGTCGACGCCCACATCAAGGGCTACGGCGCCGACATCGAGAAGCCGCCTCACCGGCGCTCACGAGACAGCCCCGTACAACAAGTTCAGCTACGGCGTGTCGAACCGCGGCGCCAGCATCCGCATCCCGTGGCAGGTCGCCAAGGACGGCAAGGGCTACGCCGAGGATCGTCGCCCGAACGCCAACTGCGATCCGTACACCGTCACCCGCCTCATCCTCGAGAGCGTTTGCGCGTAGTCGTCGCCGTTCCTTGCCCAGCCCGTCCGAGCCCGCACTCCGCCTGCTCGGACGGGCTCGCGCGTTTTTCCGGGGTTAGATTTGCCGAATAGAAAGAACCGTCATGCTCGAGCAGCAACGCGACTACGTCTTGCACACCGTGGAGGAGCGCGGGGTCCGGCTGATCCGGCTGTGGTTCACCGACGTGCTGGGCAACTTGAAGAGCTTCGCGATCAGCCCCGCCGAGCTGGAGAACGCGCTCGAGGACGGCATGACGTTCGACGGGTCGTCGATCGACGGCTTCAGCCGCACGCAGGAGAGCGACGTGCTGGCCATGCCCGACGCCAACACGTTCGAGGTGCTGCCGTGGGGCGACAGCAAGGCCACCGAGGCGCGGGTGTTCTGCGACATCCACAACCTCGACGGCACCCCGTTCGAGGGCGACCCGCGCCAGGTGCTGCGGCGCAACCTGCAGGCCGCGCACGAGCGCGGCTACACGTTCTACGTCGCCCCCGACATGGAGTTCTTCTACTTCGCCCCGCCGGAGAAGGGCCAGCCCCCGGTGCCACTCGACGAGGGCGGCTTCTTCGACCTCACCACCACCGATGTCGCCGGCACGCTGCGCAAGCAGACCATCCGCACGCTCGAGACGATGAGCATCCCGGTGGAGTACAGCTTCCACGAAGATGCGCCCAGCCAGCACGAGATCGACCTGCGCCACACCGACGCGCTGACGATGGCCGACAGCATCATGACGTTCCGCCTGGTCGTGAAGGAGGTCGCCGCCAGCCAGGGCGTGCACGCCACGTTCATGCCCAAGCCGCTCGAGGGCGTGCAGGGCAGCGGCATGCACGTGCACCTGTCGCTGTTCGACGGCGACGAGAACGCGTTCTTCTACGCCGACGACGCCTACAACCTGTCGCCGGTGGCCAAGCAGTTCATGGCCGGCCTGTTGCGCCACGCCGCCGAGATCACGGCGATCACCAACCAGACGGTCAACAGCTACAAGCGGCTGGTGCCCGGGTTCGAGGCGCCGGTGCACGTCAGCTGGGCTCGCAACAACCGCAGCGGCCTGATCCGCGTGCCGGTCGCCAAGCGCGGCAACCCCAGCGCGACGCGGATCGAGTACCGCTCGCCCGACCCGGCGTGCAACCCGTACCTGGCGTTCAGCCGTCATGCTGGCCGCCGGCATGCGCGGCATCACCGAGGGGTACGAGCTGCCGCCCGAGGCCGACGCCAACCTGTTCGAGATGGGCGACGCCGAGCTCGCCAAGTTGGGCATCGACCAGCTGCCGCAGTCGCTCAGCGATGCGCTGCAAGGTGATGGAGCAGTCGTCGCTGGTGCACGAGGCGCTCGGCGAGCACATCTTCGAGTGGTTCCTGCGCAACAAGCGCAGCGAGTGGCGGGCGTACAAGACCCACGTCAGCGCGTTCGAGCACGACCGATACCTGCGGGTGCTGTAGGCCGACACGTGATGGAGCATGCTGGTCGTCTATCCCGAACCGCCGCCGCCCGACCTGGCGCGCACGCTCGACCTGGGCGGCTACCGGTGGAAGGCCGTGGCCACGCGCCGAGGATGCCGCCAGCCACGAGCCGGCCGCCGGCTGGGCCGGCGCGATCGTCGCCTGCGACGTCGACCCCGAGGGCGCCTGGGCGTTCTGCCGGGCGCTGCGCAAGCGCGACGAACCCGATGCGCCGCTGCTGCTGCTCGTCGAGCGGCGGCCAGCTGGGCGACCTGGAGCTGCGCGACGATCTGTTCGACGACTTCTGCCTCACCCCGTTCCACCCGGTCGAGGTCGAGGCCCGGCTGCGGCACCTGCTGTTCCAGGGCGTCGGCCAGGTCAAGCGCGAGACGGTCGAGTACAGCGGTCTGGCGCTGAACCTCGAGACGTACCAGGCCTCGATCGAGGGCCGCCCGCTCGACCTCACGTACATGGAGTACGAGCTGCTGAAGTTCCTCGCCCAGAACCCCGGCAAGGTGTTCACCCGCGAGATGCTGCTGTCGAGGGTGTGGGGCTACGAGTACTACGGCGGCGCCCGCACGGTCGACGTGCACATCCGCCGCCTGCGCGCCAAGCTCGGCGAGGAGCACGCCAACCTCATCCAGACCGTGCGATCGGTCGGCTACCGCTTCGGCCAGAGCCGGTGGGGTTCGTAGGTCCGGCTACTGCCCCTACGTCTCGCCCTCATCATTCGAGTCCTCGACCATTTCTCGCCTCTGAGCAGGGGCGGAGAAGCGTCCCACCGACCCACTCGCCAAACACCACCACCTGCAAGCATTGGCGTTGAACGAACTGACCAACAGCCGCGGACCGAAATCGTCGAGGCGGATCGACATGTCCGTGCTCATCGACATCGACACCCTCATCGACGGCGAACACCCCAACAGTGTCCTCGACTGCGGTCTCCCCATCGACCTCCCCGTGGAAACGTTGCGGCGCTGGGCCTGCCAGGCCGACATCACCCCGATCATCACCGCCGCCGACGGCATCTCGCTGTACCTCGGACGCACCTAACGAATCGCCAACCGCGCCCAACGCCGCGCCCTGCCGCGCCATGTACCGCCACTGCGCCATCCCCGGCTGCACCACCGCCTACGACCACTGCCAGATCCACCACATCCACTGGTACCGCAACCGCGGAAACACCAATATCGACAACCTCGCCCCGCTCTGCAACAAACACCACCTCGTCCACGAAGGCGGCTGGCACCTCACCCTCGACAAAAACCGCAACCTCACCACCACATACCCCAACGGAACCACTGAAGACCACAGCGGCCAGCCTGGGTGGCATGACGGTTCACCCATCGATCCGCCCCGTCGCGCCGGCATGCGGCGCGGACGTGAACGGCATCGACCTCGGTGATCCGTCACCCGAGACGATGACGTTGATCACCGATGCGCTGGCCGACCACGGAGTGCTGTTCGTGGGCGATCAGCACCTCACACCAACCCAACAGGTGGAACTGACCCGATGGTTCGGCGAGGTGCTGCGGGTGCCGTACATCGCCCCGCTCGCCGGGCACCCGGACGTCGTCGCCGTGCTGAAGGAGGCCGACGAGCAAGGCATCTCGACGTTCGGCGGCACGTGGCACTCCGATTTCTCGTTCCTCGACCAACCGCCCAGCTTCACACTGTTGTACGCACTGGAGCTGCCAGAGGTCGGCGGCGACACCGTCTGGTCCAGCCAGTACGCCGCCTATGACTCGTTGTCGATCGGGATGAAACGGCTGCTCGACCCGCTCCAGGCCATTCACACGGCGTGGCCGCACGGCACCGAGGGACCCGACGCAACCGCAGCGGTCAGCCGATCGATCACGATGACACGCAACGACCCGTCCGCGGACCGCGAGATCGTGCATCCCGTCGTGCGCGTGCATCCAGTCACCGGCAAGAAGGCGCTGTTCGTCAACCCGGTGTACACCCAGCGCTTTGTCGACATGACCCAAGCCGAATCGAAACCTCTGCTGCAGTACCTGTTCGACCATGCCATCGGTGCCGAGTTCACCTGCCGGCTCCGCTGGACCCCGGGCACCCTGGCCATCTGGGACAACCGGTGCCTGATGCATCTCGCCATCAACGACTACGACGGAAGCCGGCGACTGCTGCATCGCACCACTGTGGTCGGCGAAACCCCGAGTGGGCGCGCCTGATCGGCCTCCTCGGCCGCCGCCAGTGCGATCGTGCTGCACCGACTCGCTACTGCCCCGGCGGGTTGGTCGCCGGTGGCAAGGTGGTGGGTGGGACCTCGACCGGTGTGCCCGACAACGCGGCAAGCTCCTCGGCGATCAGACGAACCACGAGCGCATCCAATGGCAGTTCTTCGTAGTCGGTGGACGCGATGTCGGTCGACGCGCCAGTCGCCGCGCCCAACGCGCCATACGAGAGGAACACGAAGCCGCGCACCGGTTGCCGCAGCGATCTCGCGGAACGCAACTTCGGCCTGATCATCTGACTCCGACGAGGCGATGGGGAACACCTTGATGCCGCGGGAGATCGCGTCGACGATCGCCGCCGGGTAGGCGACCGGCACCTGCCGGTCGATGTGTGGCGGTGCGTCGGCGACCAGGAAAACCAGCTGCAGCGTCGACGCCGGGTCACGCCACGACGGCTCCGACAGCGACGACGCCAGACCTTCCTCGAGCGCCTCCGGGTAGTCGCCGCCACCTTCGGCCACCACGTCGTTCAATGCGGCCGCGGAACGCTGCGATGTCGGAGGTGAAGTCGAATGTCGACGTCACGAACATGTCACCCTGGTCACGGTACAGCGTCATCGCGAAGCGCACATCGGGCTTCGAATCGAAGTCGTCGACCTGGGCGGCGACGGTGTCGATGGTGTCTTTCAGACGACCGATCTCGTCGCCCATCGACCCGGTCGCGTCGAGCAGGAACATCACATCGAGCGCCACCGGGTCGGGGCTGCCGCCGGCGGCGCCCGCCCGCAGTGCAACCGTCGGCCCGGGCGCGCCGGCGCCGATACGTCGCCGGTGGTGAACGTGAATTCGGTTGCCTGGGTTGCTCCGTACAGCGCCGGCAAGAACCGGGCGGTGCCGTCGGCGGTGGTTCGGAGGCTGGCGATGTCGGCGCCGTCGGCCGTGACCGTCACCTGGGCACCGGCCACCGGCAGCCCGCTGGAGCCGGTGACCGTGAGGACGATGCGTCCGGTTGGGTCGAAGTCACGGGTGGCGATCCCCAGGTCGTGGATGCGAGCAGGTAGGCGAGGAAGTCCTCGAAGTCGGCGTTGTCGTCGACCGACCCAGCGCGCAACCCGGGCTGCTCGACCGGTTGAGATCGGCCGCGGGGCCGAGCGGTCGTCAGGGAGAGCCGCCGGGGCATCAACTGCAGCGGCGCGGCGGTGCTCGCCGCCCCGCCGAGTACATCTTGGTGCCGGCGTCGCTCTCCGACGTTGCTGCCCAGTCGGGTTCGCCACCGATCCACCCGCGCCCGGCGTCGTGTGGCGCCGATATCACGGTGGTCGACGTCGGCGGATCGGCAAGCGGCGTGACGTTCGAGCCGCAACCAGCGAGGAGCACGACGACACAGACCGAGGTGATTGCAACCCGTGATGTGATCATGTGACGTTCGACTCGCCACCGCCCACGAAAGTTCCCGCAATCTAATTCGGGCGATCTACGTCAGCGCGGCTGCGACCAGATCAGCAAAGACCAGCGTGCCTTTTTCGTTGGGATGGATGTGGTCGGTCCGCAGGATCTTCTCCTTCGGGTCCGACGCCAGATCGAACCACGACTGCACGATCGTGTTCCCACGAGCCGCAGCCCGTTCGCGTAGCACCAGGTTGAACATCTTGGTACCGGCAAGCTGGTTCGGGTTGTAGACGTCGACCCAGACGATGGGCACGTCGGCCTCGGGCATCGACATCATCTGATCGATCAGTGCGGCGTAGTCCTCGACGCTCTTGTACTTGCCGACATCGTTGGTCCCCATGGCGATTGCCCACACGTCGGGCGACACGCCTTCGGAGATCATCGTGAACAGCGTCTTCACGCCCGACAACGGCTCGCCCTTGCCGTCGCCGACCGCTATTCGCCTGCTGACCTCGGCTTCGATGGTGATGTCGGTGTAGCCGCGGGCTTCGAGCACTGTCGTCAGCGACTTCGACGATGCCTTGGTGATCGAGTCACCGACCATGGCGAACTTCGTGCGAGCGACCTCCGGCGCCGGCAGCCGCCCGACGCCCGTCGGCGACGAGGGTGCGCCGGACTTGTTCGACGCAGACGAGTGCACTCCGTTGTCGCCGCACGCGGCCAGCACGGCAAGCAGACCGGTCGACACACCGGCACGCAAGAGGCCTCGACGACTGATCCGCATCACGACATTCTGGCTGATCGGCCACCGAGAACGGCGTCAACCTTGTCAACCGCGGATCGCCGAGACCGCCGTGAGCACGCCGAACAGCAAGAACAGCCCACCCGCGGCGCGCTGCACCGTGCGCACCGGAAGCCGCAGCTCCAGCCATCTGCCGGCCAACACGGCGATGATCGCCACGACGACGTGGGCAACCACCGATCCTGCGGCGACGGCGACGGCGTACCCGCGGTCGGCCACGATCCCGATCGTCGCCAACTGGGTGAAGTCGCCGAATTCGGCGATGCCGATGATCAACGCCGTTCGACCGACCACGCCCCACGCACTGTGAACCGGGGCGGCGCGGACATCGCCCTCGTCGTTCCCGCCGTGTAGCAACAGCACCCCGCCGACGACGAACACGGCGGCCACGCCCAGCTGGGTCGGTGTGCGCGGCAGGTGGCGCAACGCCTCCCCGACAGCGACCGCGAGCGCCGAGTGCACCACCATCGCCGCGGTCACCCCGACGACCACAGCCAGCGGGCGCCGATAGCGCGTCGCCAGCACCACGGTTGCGAACATCGTCTTGTCGGGGAGCTCGGCCAGGAAGACGACGCCGAACGCGACCAGGAAGGCCTGGAGAACCTGGGGCATCAATCGACGAGTTGTTGGATTCGCGCCGCGTGCCGGGCGTGCAGGCGAAGCATGCCGTCGAGATCGGGATGCACGACGGCGCCGTCGCGCACGACGAAGCGGCCGGCAACGATCGTGTGCCACGCCGACACCGGGCCACAGCGCAGCCAGGCCTCGATCGGGTCGGCGATCGCGCCGGCGAATCGCCGGGCCGGTCAGGCGCCACACCGCCAGGTCGGCGACGGCGCCCGGCGCGAGCACGCCGATCTCGCCGACTCGCCCGAGGCAGGCGGCGCCGCCGAGCGTCGCGCATCTCCAGCGCCATGCGCGCCGTGCCGGCCGGCGCGCCGTCGCGCAGCTTGGCGAGCAACATCGCCTGGCGGGCCTCCAGCCACAGCGACGCGCAGTCGGCCGACGACGAGCCGTCGACGCCGAGCCCGACGTGCACCCCGGCGGCCCGCAGCGATCGACGACCGGCGCGATGCCCGACGAGAGGATCAGGTTGCTGCTCGGGCAGTGGGCGACGCCGACACCGGCTGCGCCGAGCCGCGCGATCTCGTGCTCGTCGGCATCACGCAGTGCGCCACCCAGGTGCGGTCGGTGCACCAGCCGGTGCGCTCGAGGTACTCCATCGGCCGGCAGCCGAACGTGGCCAGGCGAGAACTCGTCGTCCTCGGCGTTCTCGGCGAAGTGGGTGTGCAGGCGCACGTCGAGGCGCTCGGCGAGCTCGGCGGTGCGCACCATCAGCTCTTCGGTGACGCTGAACGGGCTGCACGGCGCCGAGCGCGATGCGCAACATCGCGCCGGCCGACCGATCGTGGTGGCGGGCGACCGCGTCCTCGCACGCGGCCAGGATCTCGTCGTCGTCGGCCACGACGTCGTCGGGCGGCAGGCCGCCGTCCTTCTCGCTCAACGACATCGAGCCGCGGGTCGGGTGGAACCGCATGCCCAGGTCGCGGGCTGCGTCGATCTCGGCGGTCAGCAGGTCGCCGGCGCCTGCGGGTGCAGGTACAGATGGTCGGTCGACGTCGTGCAGCCCGCTGAGCGCCAGCTCGGCCAGGCCGACGAACGTCGACTAGCGTACACCGACTCCTCGTCGATCGCCGCGCCACAGCGGGTACAGCGACTGCAGCCAGCCGAACAGCGGCTTGTCGGTCATCGGCGGGTACGCCCGGGTCAGGTTCTGGAACAGGTGGTGGTGGGTGTTGATCAGGCCCGGCGTGACCAGGCAGTCGCTGGCGTCGATCGTCTCGTCTGCGGTCGGTGGCGTCGGAGCCGGTGCCGACGGCGGTGATCCGAGCCGCCGGTCGATCGCCACCCAGCCGCCGGCGAGCTCGCGGCGATCGCGCGTCGAGGGTGGCCACCAGCCGGGCGTTGCGGATCAGCAGATCGGTCATCGACTCAGGCCAACGACTCGATGATCGAGGCGATGTCGTCGACGGTCGTCAGCGGGTTGACGATGCACAGCCGCAGCACGTCTCGCCGTTCCACGAGGTCGGCACGACGAACGCCGTGCCCGTCGTCGAGCAGCTCGTCGCTCCAACGCTGGTACTCCTCGGCGTCCACCCGATGCGGCGGAACAGCAACGAGCTAGCTCGGGCTCCATGATCAGCTCGAGGTGGTCGGCGTCGTCGATCAGCTCGGCGCCCTGGCGGGTGACGTCGCAGCGTGGTCTCGACCGCGTCGCGGTAGGCGTCGGTGCCGTGCGTGGCCAGGCTGAACCAGAACGGCAGGCCGCGCGCCCGCGCGACAGGTGGTGGGCGTAGTCGCTCGGGTTCCATTCGTCGCGCATGTCCTCGTCGCCGTGGAGCACGTCGAGGTACTCGGCGTGCTGGGTGTGCGCCGCCCGGGCGATCCGGGATCGCGGTACAGCAGCGCGCAGCAGTCGAACGGGGCGAACAGCCACTTGTGCGGATCGACGATGAAGCTGTCGGCGCGCTCGATGCCGACGAAGCGATCGCGCACGCTCGGCGCGGCCAGCGCCGCGCCGCCGTAGGCACCGTCGACGTGGAACCACACGCCGAGCTCTCGCACGACGTCGGCCGCGCCGGCGAGGTCGTCGATCACGCCGGCGTTCGTCGTGCCGCACGTGCGCCACGATCGCGAACAGCCGCTGCGCGGTCGTCGTCGACGAGCGCCGGCGATGGTCTCGCGCAGCGCGACCCCGTGCAGCCGCCCGGGTTCGTCGGCGGGCACCAGCACGACGTCGGCGTCCATCGCCCGCGCCGCCGTGGCCGACGACGGAGTGCGCACCCCGACGGCGACGCATCAGGCCGCGCGTGCGGTCGTAGAGCGCCATCGGCGCGCGGTCCGCCACTGCCAGCGGGCGGCGATCAGCGCGCTCAGGTTGCCGGCGGTGCCGCCGCTGACGAACACCCCGCCGGCCTCTGCCGGCAGCCCGGCGAGGTCGGCGATCTACCGCAGCGCCTCGTTCTCGGCGAACACCGCGCCGCCGCCCTCCAGCCACGAGCCGCCGTAGATGCTCGACGCCCCGACGACGAGGTCGAACAGGATCGCCGCCTCGGTCGGCGCCGCGGGCACGAACGACAGGAACCGCGGGTGGTCGACCGAGATGCACGCCGGGGCGAGCACGTCGGCGAACACGCGCAAGCGCCTCGAGCCCGCCGATGCCCGTTGGCGGTGATCGGTCTGGCCGGCCATCGCCCGCAGCTCGGCTGCCGTGCGCGGGTCCGTCGAGCGGCGGAGGATCCAGCCGCATGCGGTCGACCGCGTAGCGCACGACGGCTTGCGTCAACACCTCGGTCGACCGATCGTGGTGATGCATGCTCACACGTTGAGATCGATGAGCTCACTGCCTTCGTGGCGCACCTCGGCGTCGCGGTTCAACACGACACCGAGCACCACGGCAATGACCGCACTACCCATGCACACCAGCACCGGAAGGAGCACGAGCACGAGGAGGATCGCGACGGCGCCGGGCACAGCGCTCACCCTACTGGCTTGTGCGCCCAGGCCTCAATCTCCACCGCCGCGCCTGCCGGCAGGGCGGCAACGCCGATGGTGCTGCGCGCCGGACGGTGGGAGCCGAAGCCGGCGACGTACGCGTCGTTGAACGTCGCGAAGGTGTCCATGTCGGTCAGGAAGCACAGCGTCTTGGCGACGTCGGAGAGCTCGGCGCCCATGCTGGCCAACTGCGCCTTCAGGTTCTCCACGGCCTTGGTCGTCTGGGCGGCGACGCCCCCGCTGACGAGTGCCCCGTCCTGCAGGCCGAGTTGACCACTGACGATGATCCAATCGCCGGCGCGAACGACAGGGGTGTAGGGGCCGAGGGGTTTGCTCATGTGGGCATCGTATGCCGCGACTCCTCCGTCGAAGTCGCAACTCCTACACTGGCGACGATGTCAATCTCGCGGCGCCACCTCCTCGGCGGCGCCGGTGCACTGCTGGCGCTCGCCGCGTGCGGCGACGATTCGTCCAAAGGGACCAGCTTCACCATCGCCCAGCGGTACCCGAGCAACACGTTCGTGCCGGGCAAGATCCGCCTGCCGATCTCGATCGCCGACAAGAACAGCCTGCTCACGACGGGCCCGGCGCAGCTCTCGGGGCAAGTGCTCGACAGCAACGACAAGCAGATCGCCACGATCAGCCGCCGATCCACTCGACCGATCTGGTCATCCCGTACTGGGCGTTCAACGTCGACATCGCCGACCCGGGCGCCTACACCATTCGCCTCGACGGCGACGACGGCTTCGGTGCGGCGTTCCTCGTCAGCGATCCGGCACAGGTGACCGTGCCCTACATCGGGTCGATGCTGCCGCCGTTCGACACGCCGACCGTCGACAACCACCGCGGTGTCGAGCCGTACTGCACGCTGACGCCGCAGCCGTGCCCGCTGCACGACCAGACCCTGACGCAGGCGTTGGCATCGGGCAAGCCTGTCGCCTACATGATCGGCACGCCGGCTCACTGTCAGACCGGCACGTGCGCCCCGGCGCTGGAGTTCCTCGTCAAGTCCCACGCCCGGCTCGGCGACGCGGTGGCGATGGTGCACGCCGACGTGTACTCAGACGACGCAGCCACCACGATCGCTCCGGCTGTCGACGCCCTCGGGCTGGAGTACGAGCCCGTGCTGTACTTCGCACACGAACGGGATCGTCGTCGATCGGATCGACGTGATCTGGGATCAGAGCGAACTCGACGAGCACCTCGCCGCGTTCCTGGCCTGACGGTTCAGCTGAAGCTTGACCCGCAACCGCAGGTGCGGCTGGCGTTCGGGTTGGTGATCGCGAACCCGGCCTGGTTGAGGCCGTCCTTGTAGTCGAGCGTGGCGCCCTGCAGCAACTGCGCCGAGGCGGAGTCGACGACGACGCTGACCGTTCGCCGGGATTGCCGAACGTGGCCTTCTCGTCGTCGGCGGCGACGTCGCCGTCGAAGAACATCTCGTACGAGAATCCGCTGCAGCCGCCGGGGCGCACGGCGACGCGCAGTGCCAGGTCGATCGTCGCCTTCGGCCTCGAGCAGTTCCTTGACCTTGATGGCGGCGGTATCGGTGAGCGTGATCACGGTGTTGGCTCCTCCTCGGCGGCTCGGCAAGCCATTGTACGACCCGCACCGTACAATCGATGCTGTGATTCCCAGCCCGCCCGATCGCCCTCCGTGGAAGACGGTCACGGAGCTGCTGCGGTCGGTGATCGATCCCGAACTCGGTGCCGACATCGTCTCGCTCGGCATGGTTCCACGGGTCGAGGTCGGCCCCGACGGTGTCGTCACGGTGGGCGTCAAGCTCACGATCGGCGGCTGCCCGCTGCGCGGCCCAGATCAAGAAAGACGTCGAGACCCGGGTCGCGGTGCACCCCGGCGTCACCGACGTCACGATCGACTGGGGCGAGATGACCAGCCGAGGAGCGCACCGAGGTGATGATCAAGGCCCGCTGGAACGCCCGCGAGAACGCGCCCGACACCGAGGTCTCGGCATCCACGCGGATCCTGGCGATCGCCAGCGGCAAAGGCGGCGTCGGCAAGATCGCTCGGTCACCGTCAACCTCGCGGCGGCGATCGCCGGCGAGGGTTTCACCGTCGGCGTGCTCGACGCCGACATCTGGGGCTTCTCGGTGCCGCGCCTGCTCGGCATCGACGACCGCCTGGAGGCCGAAGCGGTCGACGGGCTCGCGACAAGCCGAAGATCATCCCGCAACAGCTGCCGCGTCGGGCCGCGGCATGCTGAAGGTGGTCAGCACCGGGTTCATGGTCGACGAAGACACCGCGTTGATGTGGCGGGGCTTGATGCTCACCAAGGCCGTCGAGCAGTTCCTGCGCGACGTGCACTGGGGCGAGCTCGACTACCTGTTCATCGACATGCCGCCGGGCACGGGCGACGTGCAGATGGGGCTGGCGCGGCATGCTGCCGCGCACCGATCTGCTGATCGTCACCACGCCGGCGATCGCCGCCCAGAAGGTCGCCGCACGCGCCGCCGACATGGCCCGGCGCAGCTTCCTGCGGGTGTGCGGCGTGATCGAGAACATGAGCGTCGTTCACCTGCGACCACGGCGACGAGTACGCGCTGTTCGGCATCGGCGGCGGCCAGGCGCTTGGCCGACGAGATCGGGGTCGCAGCTGCTCGGCCAGGTGCCGCTGGAGCCGGCCGTTGCCGCCGGGGGCGATGCCGGCGAGCCCGGTGGCGTCGACGGCACGGGGCTGGCGGCTGCCGAGTTCCGGGCGATCGCCGACAAGATCATCGACGAGGTCGCCCCGCCGGTCAACATGGCCGGCTGCTCGGCTCGCATGTTGTCGCTGGTTGCCGCGGCGCTCGATGCCGCCGATCAGTCCAAGTCGGCCTAGTGTCTCGTCAGGTTGATCAGTGAATTAATTTGGGGATTTGGGAATTTTCGCGTGGTGGGCGCGTTGCCCTGGTGTTGTCGACCAACATCAAGGGAGAACACCATGGCCGCAAGACGTGGACGACCGACGGTCGAGATCACCTTGAGCGGTGATGAACGCACGACGCTGCAACGTTGGGCGCGTCGGCATTCGTCGTCGCAGGCGTTGGCGTTGCGGTGCCGGATCGTGTTGGCCTGCGCCGATCGTGATCGGGGTCGACACGACATCGCCGCCGAGGTCGGCTGTGCCCCGGTGACGGTGGCGAAGTGGCGGCACCGGTTCGCGGAGGATCGTCTCGACGGGCTCGTTGACGCGCCCCGCCCGGGCGCGGCCCGCACCATCGGCGACGACGTGATCGAAGCAGTCGTGGTCGACACGTTGGAGACCACCCCGCCCGACGCGACGCACTGGTCGACGCGAGCGTTGGCCGCCAAGCACGGGATCTCCCACAGACCGTGGCCGAGATCTGGCGGGCGTTCGGGCTCAAGCCGTGGCGCCAGGACGAGTTCAAGGTCTCGCCCGACCCGCAACTGGTCGAGAAGATCCGTGACCTCGTCGGCTTGTACATGAACCCGCCCGTCGCCGCGGCGGTGTTCGCGGTCGACGAGAAACCCCAGATCCAGGCGTTGAACCGGACCGCGCCGACCCTGCCGATGCTGCCCACCACCCCGGCCAAGGCCACCCATGACTACGAGCGCAACGGCACCGCGATCTGTTCGCCGCGTTGGAGATCGCCACCGGCAAGGTGATCACCGACATCCGCCCGCACCACACCTCGGCGACTTCGTCGCGTTCTTGAACAAGATCAACCGCAACGTCCCCGACGACCTCGACGTCCACGTCATCTTGGACAACCTGTCGACCCACAAGACCCCGACCGTGCACCACTGGCTGCTGCGCCACCGCCGTTTCCACTTCCACTTCACCCCGACCTACGGATCGTGGATGAACCTCGTCGAACGCTGGTTCTCCGCGCTCACCACCAAGAAGCTGCAACGCTCCGCCCACCGCACCGTCAAAGAACTCGCCGCCGACATCAACAGCTGGGCCACCACCTGGAACGAGAACCCCACGCCGTTCGTCTGGCACAAGACCGCCGAAGAGATCCTCGAACGCCTCGCCGGCTACTGCACCGCAATCACCACGAACAAATTAGACAACGCATCAAGCTGACAGGACACTAGCCGCCCTCGTCGCTCAGGTCGTCAATCGTCGTCGCCTGGCAGCGAGACGCCTCGGATGCGGCCCTGCGCATCTCGACGAAGCCTGGGCATGATCGCCTGCGGCCGATCGAGCAGCCTGGCTGCGCGCATCGCCGAGGCGGTGTCGGGGTGAGCGGCGACGAACTCGAGGTTCTTGACGGTCGGCGGCATCATCGTCAGCAGGCCGGCAGCCTGGCGCTGGAGTGCGTCCCGCGGGCCGACCCATTCGCTGGCGATGGTCTCGTTGTCGTCGTGGCGCGAAGACTGACCGGGAGGCGCCGCAGCGACGAAGAAGCGGGTGTCGAAGCGGCGGGCTGACTCGCCGACCGGTGTGATCCAGTGGCTGATCCACACCAGATCGTCGACGGCCGGAACGAGTCGGTGCTCTTCGCACAATGCTCGAAGATCGGTCGTCGCCGTCGTGGACCGCGTGCCGGTGGGCCAGGGCCGGATGGCCGTCGGGACCATCGCACCGCGTTCGTCGGTAGCAAGCAGCACGCCGGCCTCCTCGTAGCACTCGCGGATCGCGGCGATCGCATAACCGACGTCACCCTCGCCGTCGGCGGCGTCGACCTTTCCGCCGGGAAAGACGTACATGCCACCGGCAAATGCGGCCGACTTGGTGCGCCGCAGCATGAAGACCTCGATGCCTTCGGCGGTGTCGACATCGCGCAACAACATCACCGTTGCAGCCGGTTTGGCAATCATCGGAAGATCGGCCATTACGGGCGACGGTAACGCGTTGCGTAGTCTTGCGCCGGTGTTGGTTTGGATGGATCTCGAGATGACCGGGCTGGAGCCTTCCCGGCACGTGATCGTCGAGATTGCCACGTTGATCACCGACGACGACCTCAACATCATCGCTGAAGGTCCGGACCTCGTCGTGCACCAGGACGATGCGGCACTTGCGGAAATGGACCCCGTGGTCGTCGACATGCACACTCGCAGCGGTCTGCTCGATGCGATTCGCACGTCGACGATGTCGCTGGCCGATGCAGGGGCGCAAACGCTGGAGTTCATCAAGACGCACGTCACGGAGGCCAGACGGGTTCCGCTCTGCGGCAACTCGATCGGGATGGATCGTCGATTTCTTGCCGCGTACCTGCCCGAGATCGAGGAGTACCTGCACTACCGCAGCGTCGACGTCAGCACGGTCAAAGAACTGGTCAAGCGGTGGTATCCGGCGTTGAACAGCAGCCGGCCGCGCAAGGCCGGTGCGCACCGTGCCCTCGACGACGTGATGGAGAGTGTGTCGGAGATGAAGTTCTATCGCGAGCATGTGTTCGTGCACGACATCGCACCCGCAGGCCCGGCTACGGAGAGTTCGCCCGAATCCAGCTGAGTGCACTGTCGGCGTGAACACGTTGCTCGTCGACATCGTCGAACAGTGACCGCAGTCGGGCGAGTTCATTCGACGCGCTGATGCCGTACCGCAGCGGGTTGTTGTCGGCGACGGTCGTGCACGTGCGGCACGCCCGTGGATGCATCATGGTGAAGTGCTGTCCGGCGATTGGTGGTGTCAACACACCGCACAGCGTTTCGCGACGACGACCTTCGGGTCGCACGCTGGTTCGCAGGGCGTGGGTCTTGCCGAACGGAGCGATCGTGCCGCCCCGCTCGTAGCCCGTGCCAGACCACACGTCGCCGGTCACCTGGCCGGGCAACGGTCGCACCGTTCGCTGATGCTCGAAGCCGTGGCGGTGTTCATAGGCACGTTGGCGGCAGGCGTGGTTGCAATAGAGACGAGGACGGCCCGGGCGGCAGGCGATCGGGAATTCGGTGGCACACCATGAACAGGGGCGATGCGTCGGGCGGATCGTGGAGATTCGAGGCATGGTGCCGTTCTACGCCCGGGGTGTCACACGGAGAACTCGCGGTCGGTCGTGTCTCGGCCGGTCGGCCGGTCCGATCGCTGCGCCCGTCGCTGCGCCCGGCCTCGATCCCGCCCGACCCGCCGATCCCACCTGATCCGCATCCCGATCTTGGCCCCGACCGCCCTGGCCAGTCGGATCCCTGCCCCGAGTCCCTCCCCGCTCTCCGATCCCTCCTGAATCGTCCGTGACGAAACCGGCTGCCACGTTCCGGTCGGCCGCTGCCGAATCGTCCGTGACGAAACTCGCGCCGATCAACCGGCCCGGCCTCTCGTGAATCGTCCGTGACGGAATGCGCTGATCGGGGTTTCGTCACGGACGATTCAGGAGGGGCCGGGCCGGGCGAGGCGGGCGTCGGGTTTCGTCACGGACGATTCAGGAGGGGCCGGGCCGGGCGAGGCGGGCGTCGGGTTTCGTCACGGACGATTCACGAGGGTTTGAGCCCGGCGGGGATGGCGGACCGGGCCGAGCAATCGACCGGGCCAACCGACACCGGCGGATCTGGGCATGGCCCTCCGCAGGGTCCGACGACCGTCGCACCCGACCGGACGGGGACCGGGACCGGGACGAGAGCGGGAACGAGATCGGGCACGAGATCGAAACGGGAACGGGTCGCAGGGGTTGCCGGGCCCCGGATTCAGGCGGTCGGGAGATCCGCAGCCCCGATGGACCGGGGAGGCGGCCGATTCGGAAGGCGACAAGGCAACGGGCGTGTTCATCGACCAGCCAACCGTTGTGGATCGCGCCCTCGATTCCATCGATCCCGCCGACGCCCACTCGGACACCTCGATCGATGGCGGATCGATACTCGACCTCGACGCGCAGCGGGGCACGCAGATCGCGCCGGCGGGCCAGCACGTCCTCGACGAGAACGAAGGCGATTGCGTTGTTGACGTGGCCCATCACATCGAAGTCGGTGAATCGCAGCGGAAAGGGCGTCAGGGGCAGGCCAGGGGGCGGCGCATCGAGCGTCAACCGCGACGAGATCGCCCGGGTCGCCGGCACTCGCCGCAAACGTCCGGGCGAAGGCGGGACCGGGAGGCGTAGGGCGGAGCGTCTCGGGGTCGAGATGCACCCACAGCGTCGCCGAACTGATCGAGCAGACCGATCCGCCGCTCCGCGGACATCCACCCGGCGTTCGGCCCACCGTGAACCGATTCCCGAGCACCAAGTCACCATGTCGAGCGGCTCCAGATACGCCGGGAAGTCGTGCACATCGAGGACCGTTCGGCGAACGACCCACGTCATCTGGGGGAGACCCGCATCGCGGGTGTCATCGTCGGACAGATCCTGCAAGTAGCGCGCCGTGGCGTCGAGCCGAAGCCGGCCACCGGGCGAGCAGTCGCCGAGCCGCACACGTCGAGATCCGCCGAACGTCCGCCCCTCCAGAGGGCGGCCCACCATCTCGAACATGGTGTGACATTAAATGAGTTGACGCCGGCAACAACTTCTGGTTGCCTATGTCTCGGCTCGGCACATCTGTGTCGGGCCGACGAACTACGGAAGGTCTGGAAGAGCATGAGCATGACGTTCGCACCGCAAGCAGCCTTGGTGGCTGTTGACGCGCGCCCGTCCAGCGGGCTCGTCCACGGCTACCAGTGGCGTACAGCAGCCTCGTGCGACATGAATCTCAATTTCATGACGGAGACCGCTATCAAGCGCCCAGCCCGACGCCTCGGGAAGCAACCGACGTAACCACAGTTACGTCGAGAGCATCCGCTCCGAGGCCGTCGGGATCCGATCCCGGCGGCCTTTCTGCTTTTTCCACCGCCTTCCCACTCGTCCGAGAGGAACCACCCGAAATGTACGCAATCGACATCAACCGACACATCGACATCGACATCGAGTTCGCCGAACTGGTCGAGCCGGTCGCCGTGCGCGCCCCAAGCCCGCGCTGCGCCGACGGGCACGGCACCCTGACCCACCTGTTCTTCTCGGACACCGCGCTCGACATCGCCCGGGCCAAGGCCATCTGCAGCAAGTGCTCGCTTGCCGCAGATTGCGTTGCCGGCGCGATCGAGCGAGCCGAGCCCTGGGGTGTGTGGGGCGGCGAGCTGATCGAGAACGGTCGGATCGTGGTCAACAAGCGACCCCGTGGCCGACCCCCAAGAACCCCCGCCCGGTCGTGGTGATCGACGAGGTGCCGATCCCCCCGCACCTCGTCGCCTGACGGGCCGATCGCCGGTCGGGGGCAACGCTTCGGCGACCCCCTGACTGAGCTCCGGCGCCCCCTGCCATCGAACTCCCCCCGACGATGGCAGGGGGCGGTCCCTGGATAGCCTTGCGCTCGTGCCATCGTTAACCTTCGACCGATGAGCATCGACAAGCGACTGCTCTTTGGTTCATTGGCAGTGGCTGCCGCCGCTGTCGTCATTGTCGGCGTCGTCGTCGCCAACAGGAGCGATTCGACCAACTCAGCGGCGGCCGGCGACGACGTGACGTTGACCTCGGGCAACGATCTTGCGCCGAGCATCGGCACCAACGCCGCCGTCACCGGTCGCACGCTCCCCCACGTCGACATCCAGACCCTGGCCGGCGACAACTTTGCAACCGCTGACCTGATCGGGCGGCCGCTGGTCGTCAACTTCTGGTACTCCACGTGCGCGCCGTGCAAGCGTGAGCTCCCGGCATTCGCGGCCGTGCAGAGCAAGCTCGGCGACAAGGTTCGTTTCGTCGGCGTCGACACGTTTCCACCGTCGGACCACGAGGAGGCCTTCGCCCGCGACCGGGGGGTGAACTACGAGTTGATGTACGACCCGAACGGCGAACTGACGACGGCAGTCGGGATAGCCAACTCGCCCCAGACGCTGTTCATCGACGCGCGACGGAACGATCGTCGACCAGACCGGTGAACTCACCGCCGACAAATTGGAAGCGCTGATCAGGACCAAGTTGCTGTGATCGCGCTCGACGGTCGATTGGCGACCTCGTTCACCGCCGGGTTGCTGGCCGCGATCAACCCGTGCGGGTTCGTGCTGCTGCCGACCTATCTCGTGTACTTCCTGGGCATGGAGAACCTCCGACCCGGCGCAGAACGGGCCTCGGTGCTGCGCGCCCTCAAGGTCAGCCTTGCTGTGTCCGGTGGATTCATGAGCATCTTCGTGGTCATCGGCGTGGTGACCAAGCTGTCGACGAACTGGCTGGTCGAGAAGGCGCAGTGGCTCTCCCTGGCGATCGGCGTCGGTCTGATCGTGCTGGGCGTCGCCATGCTGTTCGGGTACCGGCTGCCGTTCACGACTCCCAAGCTCGACGTCGGCCAGCGAGACCGCAGCGTTCGCTCGATGTACGTGTTCGGGATCGCCTACGCGGTCGCCTCGTTGGGTTGCACGATCCCGACATTCACCGGTGTCGTCCTCGGCAGCTTCAGCACGAAAGGGTTGTCGACCGGCGTCGCTGCGATCGCGTCTGTACGGCGTCGGCATGGCCCTGGTCGTGACCGGGCTGACGGTCACGCTGGCGTTCGCCAACACCGCCCTGCTGAAGGTGCTGCGTCGAGGCATGGCCTGGTTCGAGCAGTTCGCCGGCGTGCTGTTGATCCTCACCGGCATGTACCTGTGCTGGTATTGGTACAGCTTCATCACCGACGCCACGGAAGGAGCAGTCCTTGCCAAGGCCACGAGCTGGAACGACAAGCTGGCGAACTTCGTGCAGGACCACCAGACGCCTGTCGTGTGGATCGGGGTGATCGTGATCCTCGCCGCGGTGGTCGCCGCGTTCACGACGCAACGCAGCGAGCCGACGTCATGACCGACCCGTTCGGCGAGCTGTTGGCGATGAACGGCGTGCAAGAGGTCTGCGAACTGCGCGGCCGCATCGGCTTCATGGCCTACCACGGCGGTTCACTGGAGGAGCAGACCGACGTGATCGCCGCACGCGCCGCTGAGCGCAGCGGCTCCAGCTACTACGCCGTGCTGCAGCCCGACGACGTGCAATGGCACATCCCGTCGCACAAGGTCAGCCCGCGCTCGTCGCCACAGCTGCAACGCTTCATCGACCACGTCGCAATCGTGATGACGATTCACGGCTTCGGCCGCCGTGACCACTTCACCTCCGTGCTGCTCGGCGGCCGGAACCGCGAGCTTGCCGACCACGTCGCCCGTCATCTCACGCCGCGCCTCCCGGACTACGAGATCGTCACCGAGCTCGACCGCATCCCGAAAGACCTCCGCGGCCTGCACCCCGACAACCCGGTCAACCTGCCGAGCCAGCAGGGTGTGCAGATCGAGTTGCCGCCGCGAATCCGTGGGTCGAGCCCGATCTGGGCCGAGTGGGATCACTCCGAGATGGTCCCCCCGATGGCCTCGCTGATCGATGGCCTGGTCGACGCGGCGACCCTGTGGGCTACGGAGCCAACCGCTCGATGACCCATCCGCCGTCGACGCGGCAGATAACGCACGCGGTCGTGCAGCCGGCTCGGACGGCCCTGCCAGAACTCGAACATCACCGGGCGAAGCAGCCAGCCACCCCAGTACGCCGGCCGGGGGATCACTTCGTCACGTTGGCGAACGTCTGCTCGAACTGGGCCACACGATCCTCCAGCGATGCGCGGTCGGGCAGCACCGTCGATTGCGGCGACGACCACGCCCCGATCTGTGACGCCCGCGGCCGGGATGCGAAGTACTCGTCGCTCTCGTCGTCGGGCAAGCGCTCGGCGACGCCCACCACGCGAACCTGACGGTGCAGCTGCAGCCAGGTGAACAGCATCGCCGCCCGCGGCTCGGCAGTCAGCTGCTGGCTCTTGGCCGACTCGTAGTTGGTGAAGAACGAAAAGCCACGCTGGTCGGCGCCGCGCGCCAGCAGGTACCGCGATTGCGGCCAGCCCTCGTGGTCGACCGTCGACAGCACGAACGCGTTCGGCTCGACGCAGCCGGCCAGTGATGCCTGGTCGTACCACTGCTGCCACTGCTCGATCGGATCGTGGTCGACATCGCCGACGTCGAGACCGGCCGTCTCGTAGTCGGCTCGGCGCGAGGACAGGTCGCTCATCACCCGGTGATCCGCTCGACACCGCGCATGTACGGGCCGCAGCACCTCCGGCACGATGACACTGCCGTCGGGCTCGCGGATAGTTCTCGACGATCGCCGCCCACACCCGCGGGACCGCCAGCGCCGAGCCGTTCAGCGTGTGGGCGATCTGCGTGCCCTTCTGGCCGGCGACGCGGAAGCGGATGTCGGCGCGGCGAGACTGGTAGTCGCTGAACCACGAGATCGACGAGACCTCGAGCCAGGCGTCGGCGCCGGGTGCGTACACCTCGATGTCGAAGCTGCGGTGGTGGCTCTGGCCCATGTCGCCGGTGCAGATCTCGATGATCCGGTACGGCAACTCGAGACCGGCGATCAACGCCTCGGCTCGGCCGGTCATCTCCACGAGCAGGGCGGGTGCTTGCTCGGGCGGAGCGACGGCGAGGATCTCGACCTTGTCGAACTCGTGGGCGCGCAGCATGCCACGCGTGTCACGCCCGGCCGAGCCCGCCTCGCGGCGGTAGCACGGCGTGTAGGCCATCATCAGCACCGGCATCTGCTCGGCCTCGAGGACCTCGCCGGCGTAGATCGAGGTCAGTGGCACCTCGGCCGTGGGGATGCACCACAGGTCGTCGCGCTCGATGGCGTAGGCGTCGTCGGCGAACTTCGGCAACTGGCCGGTCGCGGTGAGGGTCGCCGTCGTCACCAGCGACGGCGGGCGGATCTCTTCGAACCCGTCGACGTTGCGGTCGAGCGCGTACTGGCACAGCGCACGCGACAACGTGGCGCCGGCCCCGCGTTGCATCGTGAACATCGCCCCGCTGATCTTCGTCGCCCGTTCGTTGTCGAGGATGCCGAGCGTCTTGCCGGTCTCCCAGTGGGGCACCCGGCGGTACTCGGGGAAGTCCGCCGCCAGGCCGATCGGGCCCTTGACGACCGGGTTCTCCGTCTCGCCGGCGCCGTCGGGAGCGTCGACGTGCGGCAGGTTGGGGATGCGCAGCAACACGTCGCGCAGGTCGCCCTGCACGATCTCGAACTCGTTGGCGAGCACCCGCTCGTGGTCACCGAGCGCCCGGCTGCGCAACTGCAACTCCTCGGCGCCGTGCGTGTCGCCGGTGCGGCGCAGTTGCCCGACCGCCTTCGACAAATCGTTGACTTCGGCCCGGATGGCATCGCGCTTGGCGATGATGTCGCGCGACAGCGCATCGAAGGCGATCGCCCGCTCCAGTTGGTCGAGCACGTCGGGCTGGCCGCGGCGGGCCAAGGCAGCACGGACGGCATCGGGGTCGGTGCGCAGCAGACGAACATCGATCACAGAGCGCAGAGGCTACCTGTGCTCAGCGGGAGAGGGCGGGGGCGATTTGTCGCGGCGCGCCGTGGCGGCACGATGTGGTCACCGGCGCCTGGCGGAGGTTGATGAACTTGCGCCCGGTGCGCAGCCCGTGATCACGGAGCCGGCGGGCGAAGTCGAGATCGTCGACGGTCGTCACCCGCTCGTCGAAGCCGCCGATCGCGACGAAGTCGTCGTGACGGCACCAGTACATGCCACCGCCGAGGCCGTTGAGGTACGTGGTCAATTTCGACATCGCCATGGCCACGTCGATGGCCAGAGTGCGGCGCTCGGCCTGTTGGCTGGCGCCACCGCCGATGTAGCAACCGGTCGCCAGCAGCCGCTCGATCTCGGCGAACGTAACCGGCGACATCACTCGGTCGGCGTTGATCGTCACCATGATCTGGCCGGTCACCGCGGCCGCGCCGGCGTTGCGGGCCACGGAGATGCGCGGGTTCGCAATCGTCACGACGGTTGCGCCGGCGGCGGTTGCAGTCCGAGCGTGAGCCTCGTCGTGGTCGCCGTTCCCCACCACCACGATCACCTCGGGGTCGGTGCGGATGGTGTGGCCTGCCCGGGCGATGGCGCGCAAGCTGCGATCCAGATCGGCCTGCTCGTCGAGAGCGGACACCACCACGGAGAACCGTGCCATTCCCTGTGATCGGAAGGAATCGGCGCTGACTTGATCGCGAATTCACCATCGAGACGTGCAGGCTCGCCTAGGGTCGCACGCTGTGAGCGCGGTGGAGGTCGAACATCTGACGGTCCGCTACGGCGAGCCTCGTCGCGGTCGACGCCATCTCGTTCACCGCCGAGGCCGGCCAGGTCACCACCGTGCTCGGCCCGAACGGCGCCGGCAAGACCTCGACCATCGAGGTCTGCGAGGGATATCGGCGGGCCGCAGCGGGCACGTGTCCGGGTGCTCGGCCTCGACCCGGCGACCCATCAGCGCCAGCTCAGCCGGCGCATGGGCGTGATGCTGCAGGAAGGCGGGGTGTACCCCGGCTCGGCGGTGCTGGAGACGGTGCGGCACTACGCGGCGCTCTACG
The DNA here is from genome assembly GCA_963805445.1 of Ilumatobacteraceae bacterium. Lineage (GTDB taxonomy): Bacteria > Actinomycetota > Acidimicrobiia > Acidimicrobiales > Ilumatobacteraceae > JAENVT01. Next base: position 540,085 of record CAWDUI010000047.1, read on the forward strand.
GCACTGGCGCCGACGCGGCCGCTCTCGTCGAGTCGGTCGGCCTGACCGGCCGGAGCAAGGCCACCTGGCGCCGCCTCTCGGGCGGCGAGAAGCAGCGGCTGTCGCTGGCGTTGGCGCTGGCCGCCAAGCCCGATGTCGCCTTCCTCGACGAACCGACGTCGGGCGTCGACATCAACGGCCGCGACACGATCCGCGGCATCATCCGGGATCTGGCCGCCAACGGCTGCGCCGTGGTGCTGGCCACCCACGAGCTCGACGAGGCCGAGCGATTGGCCGACCGGATGGTGATCATCGACCGCGGCTCGCTGGTTGCCGACGGGACCCTGGCCGAGCTGCGCAAGGGTCACGACGAGATCCGCTTCCGCAGCGACCCGGGGCTCGATCTCCGCGCCCTCGCTGCGGCGACCGGCATCGTCGCCGCCGAGGTCGGCCGCGACGAATACGTGATCGACGCCCCGCCGCAACCGCGCCTGATGGCCCAGCTCGGCGGTTGGCTGGCCGAGGCCGGGCACCCGTTGCACGACCTGCGCGCCGGCGGGCAGCGGTTGGAAGACGTGTTCCGGCGGCTCACCCGCGGAGACGGGGACGACGCATGAGGGTCGCCCTCGTGCAGCTGCGCTCCGAGCTGCGCCGCGTGGCCGCAACGGCGAGCAGCTGCTGCTGACGCTCGGCATCCCGGTGCTGCTGCTGGTCTTCTTCAGCCTGGTCGACGTGTTGCCGACCGGCACCAAGGACCCGGTCGACTTCCTCGCCCCCGGCATCCTCGCCCTGGCGACGATGAGCACGGCGATGGTCAGCCTCGGCATCGGCACCGGCTTCGAGCGCAGCTATCACGTTCTCAAGCGCCTCGGCACGACGCCGCTCGGACGCCCGCGGTTGATCATCGCCAAGATCGGTTCGGTGATCGCCGTCGAGATCGTGCAGTTCGCGGTGCTGATCCCCGTCGCCTTCGCCCTCGGCTGGAACCCCGATTCACCGAACTGGTTGCTGGCGGTGCTCGGCGTCATCGTCGGGACGATGGCCTTCGCCGGCATCGGCCTGACCCTCGCCGGTCGACTGCCCGGCGAGATCAACCTCGCCGCGCAGAACGGGCTGTACCTCGTGCTGCTGTTGCTGGGCGGGATGGTGATCCCGTTCGCCAAGCTGCCCGGCGTGGTCCGAGCCGTAGCCCACGCTCTGCCGTCTGGCGCGCTCGCCGACGTGCTGCGCGATGCGTTGAGCAACGCCGGCACCCAACCCGGCCGTTCGTGGATCGTGCTCGGCATCTGGGCTGTGGTCACGCCACTGCTGGCGTCGCGCCTGTTCCGCTGGGACTAGCTGACCTTCTCGGGCGGTGCCTGCGTACTGTCGAACTGCGACTTGACCTGATCAAAGGTCAGCGGCGACCGGCGATAGGTGTTCTCTTCTTTCCAGTTCGTCGCGAAGCGCTTGAAGAAGTAGAAGACCACGAGCGTCCACAGGAAGATCGAGCCGCCGATCTTCATGATCGCCCCGGCCAGCTGCTGGTCGTCGGTCGGGCTGATGCCCCAGACGCGCACCGGCTGGTTGTAGTGCTTGTACACCACGCCTTCGGCAAACGTCAGCCACCCGGCCGGCACCGTCGGCACCACGCTCTGCAGGAACAGGTAGATGGGCTTGGCCGAGTCGCTGATCCGCAGTTCCGGGAAGGGGCCGACGACGGGCATCCACATCAACAGCGCGGTGAGCACCACCAACATGTGCAACGAGTAGTGCAACGGGCGCGCTGACCACCGAGGCGTTGACGACCGGCGGGATGTGGGTGACCATGATGACCACGTTGAACACCACCGCGGCGACCACCGGCTTGGTCATGAACGTGAGCACTCGCAGGGCACGTCCGGTGCCGACGATCAGCCGCAACAACCACGTCGGGGTGGCCAGCAGCACCAGCGGCGGCATGAAGAACGCCAGCATCATGTGCTGCAACATGTGCACCGAGTAGAGGTAGTCCTCGCCGATCTGGTGGATCGGCCAGGTGCTGGCCGCGAACAGCAGCGCCATGGCTCCCGCGAAGCAGCCGATGTTGGAACGTGACACGATCGGCTCGCCCTCGGGCACGGCGCGCGGGCCGATCACCCGGACCGAGTACACGTACGCGCCGATCAGGAATGCGACCAGCAGATAGACCTCGGGGTTGGCCTGGAACCTCCAGGGATCGGCGAACGTCACGCCGAGCATCGGTCAGCTCCCGTCGAAGAATCGAAAGGTCATCAACGCGGCGATGTACACGAACAGGGCGAGCATGAGGCCCGAGTAGAACAACCAACTGAAGATCTTGTTGTCGAACCTCAGGTGCATGAACAACGACACCACCGTGAGGAACTTGATGACCATGAGCACCAACAGGATCGGAAGGTATGCCTTGCCGAGGTCGAGGTAGTACAGGGCCACCTCGATGCCGGTGACGAACGCCAACGCTGACGGCGACCTTGATGTAGAAGGTGTTGGTCTTGTGGCCGCCTTGGTGCGCACCGACATGCTCGACGTGCTCGTTGTGTTCGACGTGATCGGTCGTAGTCATCGTGGGAACCTCATGCCGGGATCAGGTAGACGAGGGTGAAGATGACGATCCAGATGATGTCGACGAAGTGCCAGTACAACCCGATCAGCTCGACGACCTCGGCCTTGTCGCCGGGCACCTTGCTGCGCGAGACGATGCCGACCAGTGACATCAACATGATGATCCCGACGGTCACGTGGATCCCGTGGAAGCCGGTGAGCGTGAAGAAGCTCGAGCTGAACAAGCTGGTGGTGAAGCCCACACCCTCGTGGTAGAAGGACGTGAACTCGTACACCTGGGCGCCGACGAACGTCGAGCCGAGCAGCGCCGTGACCGACAGCCAGATGACGGTCAAGCGATCGTCGCGTTGCTGGGCGGCGCTGACCGCCAGCACCATCGTGAGCGAGCTCATCAACAGCACGAAGCTCGAGACCGACGTCAGCGGGATGTCCCACAACTGAGCCGGGCCCGGCGAGCCGGTGTGCCGGCCGCGGTACAGCATGTACGTGGAGATCAGCCCGCCGAACAGCAGGCACTCACTGCCGAGGAACAGCCACATCGCCAGCTTGTTGTTGCTGAGCCCGGTCGAGCTGACCGGATGGCCGCCGTGATCGTCCGGCATGCAACGGGCATCTCCGCAATCGTTGCGTCAGACACTGGCCAACTCCTTCGGGGACTCGCCACCTGCGGCGGGCGGGTCGTAGTCGCTGTCGTCGGCGACCGACGGCTCGAGCGACCACGCAAACATCGCCATCAACAGGATCGCCCCGCCGGCGACCGCCAGCAGCTTCGAGTAGATGATCCCGTAGGCCATGATCGGCAAGGCGAAGGCCACGACCATCGGCCAGTACGACGGCGACGGCATGTGGATGTGCTCGTCGGCGTTGGCCTCCTGCTCGGCCTGCAACTCCTCGGCCGTGCGCACCTTGACCAGCCGTGGGCCGTCGTCGGTGTCGACCTCTTCGTACTTCAGGTGGAAGAACTCGTCGAGGGCGTGCACGTGCGGGATGACGTCGAAGTTGTGCTCCTTCGGCGGGCTGGCGGTGAGCCATTCGAGGCTGCGCGCATCCCACGGATCGAGCGGCGCCTTGGCGCCCTTGCGAGTCGTGTGCCACACGTTGACGAGGAACAAGAAGATGCCGATGGCGAGCAGGTACGAACCGACGCTGGCGACGGTGTTCCAGAAGTGCAGGTTGAAGAACCCTTCACCGGTGAGCTTCTCCGGGTACACGACCATGCGCCGCGGCTGGCCCTGCAGGCCGAGGATGTGCATGGGGCCGAACGTCAGGTTCATGCCGATGACCATCATCCAGAAGTTCCACTTGCCCAGGGTCTCGTTGAGCATCTTGCCGAACATCTTCGGCCACCAGTAGTAGAACCCGGCGAAGATCCCGAACACCGCGCCGCCGAACAAGACGTAGTGGAAGTGAGCGACGATGTAGTAGGTGTCGGTCTGTTGCGTGTCGGACGGCGACACCGAGTGGGTCACGCCGGAAAGGCCACCGATGGTGAACTCGACGATCAAGCCGATGGCGAACATCATCGCCGTCGTGAAGTGCAGCTTGCCGCCCCACATGGTCAGCGTCCAGTTGACGATCTTCACGCCGGTAGGGATGGCGATCAACATCGTGCTGACCGAGAACACCGCGACGCTGACCGGGCCGAGACCGCTGGCGAACATGTGGTGGGCCCACACACCCCAACCGACGAAGCCGATGGCCGCGCCGGAGAAGACCACGAACTTGTAGCCGAACAGCGGTTTGCGACTGAACACCGGCAGCACCTCGCTGACGATGCCGAAGCTGGGCAAGATGAGGATGTACACCTCCGGATGCCCGAAAATCCAAAACAGGTGCTGCCACAGCAACGGGTCGGCGCCGGCATCGACGTTGAAGAACTGGGCGCCGAAGACCCGCTGGAACATCAGCAGGAACAGCGCCACGGTGATGACCGGGATCGCAAAGACCAGCAGGAACTGGACGACCAGGATCATCCAGGTGAAGATCGGCATCTTCATCAGGGTCATGCCGGGGGCGCGCATGTTGAGCACCGTGACGATCAGGTTGAGCGCACCGGTCAGCGAGGCGATGCCGGTGATCTGCAAGCCGAGTGACCAGAAGTCGACACCGTGGGTCGGCGAGAACAACGCGTTGGCGTTGGGCTGGTACATGAACCAGCCGCCGTCGGCCGCGCCGCCGAGGAACCACGAGGTGTTCAAGAAGATGCCACCGAACAAGAAGCACCAGAAACCGAAGGCGTTGAGTCGCGGGAAGGCGACGTCACGGGCACCGATCTGCAGCGGCACGAAGTAGTTGGCCCAGCCCGCCGCCATCGGCATGACGAACAAGAACACCATGGTCGTGGCGTGCATCGTGAACATCTGGTTGTAGAGGCCGGCGCTGAGCACGGTGTTGTCGGGAGCGGCCAACTGGGTGCGGATCAGCAACGCCTCGACGCCGCCGACCAGGAAGAAGAACATGGCCGCGGCGCCGTACATCAGGCCGAGCTTCTTGTGGTCGACGGTGAACAGCCACGAGCGCCAGCCGGTGGTGTTCGACGGGCCTGCGGAACACGCCGTACGACGATGATGGCGTGACGAATTGCGGTGCGTCGCCGCCTGCCAGGGCGGGGACGGTGGAGGGTCGTTCGATGATGGCCATCTGTGGTCTTCCTTACTTCCGCTCGAGCAGGTAGGCGACGATCTGGTCGATCTGGTCGTCGGTCAGGTTGAGATTGGGCATGCCTCGGTACTTCCCGCCGTTCTGGGTCTTCTGCTCTTCACTGGAGTACATCGGCTTCTTCGCCGGTGCGTTGCGGATCCACTCCCGCAGGTCGGCTTCGTTGAAGCACTCCGGGGTCACGCCCTTCAGGTAGAGCGCGCCGAAGGCTTCCGGGCTGGCGTCGTGCAACGTCTTGCGGCAGGCATCGGTCAACAGGTCCCAGGTCGCCCCGGCGAACGTGGTGCGCGACATCAGGTGGGTCAGGTTCGGTGCGTTTCCGGCGACGACGTACAGGTCGGGGAAGGCGATGATCGGCTTGTCGGAGTTCGTGCCGTCGGGGTTCTCCTCCATCAGGCCGTTGACCTGGTGACAGCGCGAGCACTGGGTGCGGAACGTGTCTTCCCCCTCCAGCGCCAAGGCATCGGTCGGCTTCTCGGCGGGTTTCAGCTGCTCGCCGACCCACGTGGCGAAGTCGCCACTGGTGAGACCGACTGCATCCATGCGCATTCGGGAGTGGCTGAGCCCACAGAACTCGGTGCACTGGCCCGCATAGATGCCCGGATGATCGGCCTCCATCCGCAGCGGGTGGATGCGACCCGGAACGGCATCGCGCTTGCCGTTGAGCTTCGGGATCCAGTACGAGTGGATGACGTCGTTGCTGGTGATGCGCAGCAACACGTGCGTCTTGACCGGCAGGACGAGCTCGCCACTGGTGACCAACGGTTCGGCGATGTCGACATCGCCACACTTCTGCACCGGGTACTCGTACTCCCACCACCACTGCTGGCCGGTGACGTTGACGACGCACTGGGTGTCGCTGGACTTGGCGAGCGAGAAGACGGTGCTGACCGTGGGGATGCCGACACCGATCAGGATCAGCGCCGGGAGGATGGTGAGGGCGATCTCCAGGGCAGGCTTGCCGTGCGTCTGCTTCGGCATCTCCTGGCCGCGGTCGCGATAGCGGATGACCACGAAGATGATGACGCCGAACACGATGGCGACCGACGACGCCGGCGACGATGAACACCGGCAGCTGCAGGTTCTGGATCTTCTGGGCGTTCTCGCCAGCTGGCTGGAACGTGTCTTGCGGGGCATTCCTGGCGCAGCCGCCGAGCAGCGCCGCCGCAGCGACGACGGCCAGACCCACGACCGATCGCTGTTTCACATTTCGCACCGTACTCACTGGCTGGTCGACTCCGCTCATCTCTCAGGGAACCTTGATCTCGATCTCGGCGCCGTCGACACCGGGAACGGTGAACGAGTACGGCTGCGAGCTGGCAATCGACGGCTTCGGCAAGATGAACGACAGGAACTGACTGCCGTCGTTCTCCCGCACCAACGTCGTGCACGTCTTCGGTCGGGTCTTGACCGCGGTGCCGTTGACGTCGGTCTCGAACTCGCCCATGTTGACCGTGAGCCGGCGCTTGACGGTGTCGTGGTTCTTGAAGATCACGTTGACGATGTTGCCGCGCGACACGGTCACCGGATTCTGATTGCCGGGCAAGCTGAGCTCGTGGGCGGTGAGCTTGCCGTCTCTCGAGCGTGACGGTGATCCCGATGCTGGCTTTCGAGGCCACCGCCTGCGAGCCCTTCTCATCGATCTCCGCCTGGTCTCCGGGGCCTTCCTCGGGCAACGCGCACGCAGCACTGTTGTCGGATTGCGTCGTCGGATGCGGGTCGATCGTGCGCTGCCCGTCGACGGCCATCACGGCGCCGGTGCTGACCAGGCCGAGCACGGCGATCGTGCACACGCCGGAGACGACGCTCTTCTTCAGGCTCGGCTTCGACGCGAACAAGAAGCCGCCGAACAGCACGAGGGCGCCGGCCACGATGAACACGACCGGGCCGCCACTCTTGTCGATCCACAGCATGATCCGCGAGAACGAATAGATCACGGCGCCGAGGCCCGCTGCCGCCAGCACGGGGAACTCGATGGGGTGGAGCATGCGCTTGCGCAGGCCGGCGTTGTAGGCCGGATCAGCCGAGGCCCGCTCGCTCCAGCCATGAACCATCCACTCGACCGCGGCGCAGAGCAGCAGGGCGACCCCGGCCTTGAACACGATCGGCTTGGAGACCGCGCCGACGGCGATGGCGGCGACCGCCACCGCCGTGAGTGCCGGCCACATGCTGCGCTCGGCGGGCGGCTGGGCGGCCGGTGATTGCGTCGGTGGCGTTGTCGGTCATCGCCGACACGTTGCCGTCGTGGGCGTAGTAGTTGACGCCGAAGAGCAGGGCGAACACCAGTGCCGCGCTGAGCATGCCGAGCACGCCGAGCCAACCGTCGGCGCCCCCCTTGGAGAGGCCGACGACCACGGCGGCGACGATCGACAAGACGGTCGCCCCGAGGAACAGTTTGGATCCAGTGGTGAACATTCGTGCCCCTCGCCTACTTCGTCACGTACACCACGAACCACAGCGCAAAGAACACCGCGCCGAGGAAGTACCAATACAACGCATGGGCCGAGACGATCTCACGATCCGTCGTTCGTCCGCCCAAGTAGCGAAATGCGGTGATCGCACTGAACCCGATCCCGACGATCACCAGGGCGATGAACGTGCCGGTGATCGTGTAGAACATCGAGTTGAAGGCTGTCGTCTCGCTGCCGGCGACCGGCAGCTTCATCTGTGCGTAGATGTACGCCTGAGCGTTGATCACGGCCAGCCCGATGATGCCGACGAGGCTGAGCGCCATCACGGTGTGGCTGCGGGCATCACGCCGCGCCGCGTACACGGCCCACTGGGCGAACACGAAGATCAGGACGAACGCCAAGCAGCATCGTGTTGGCGGGCACCATCGGGATCTTGATGCCCTTGGGGACCCACCGGCCCTCGAAGGCGTCGAGCGCTTCGGTGCGCAAACGCATCCACAACGCCAACATCGCGCCCACGAGTGAGCCGGCGGCGACGCAACCGAGCGCGGTGCCGACGAACATCTGGCGTCGTGGTGCAGGTGCGGCAGCGGATGGCAGAGCGAGCATCAGCGGTCTCTCCGTGGCTTCAGGTCGAGCAGGGGTTCGGCGGATGCAACGGTGTGCACGTCGGCGAAGTTGGCGACGGGCGCGGGCGACGACGTGGCCCATTCCAGCGTCTGGCCGTCCCACGGGTCGTCACCGGCATGGGCGCCCTTGGTGAACGAGCGCAACGCCAGCCCGGCGAAGGCCAGCACGGTGACGAACATCAGCACGTGGCCAGCGGCGGACAGCCCGTTCCACAGGTTCTGCGGGCCGGAGTAGTCGAACTCGCCGGCATTCGCTGGCTGCTTGGCGAAGCCGGCGATCAGGTACGGCAGCGCCGCCAGCACCGTGGCGATGAAGCCGAGTGCGGCCAGCGGCAGCACCTGTTTGTCGGGGAGCACCCGGCCCCACAGCTTCGGGCCCCAATAGGTGATCGCCGCCGAGCGCGGCGAGCACGGCGCCGTAGACGACGTAGAGCCAGGCGCCCTCTTCGAACACCGTGCCGGCGAGTTGGGCGTCGCCGATGTTGTAGATCGCGTTGGCGATGATCCCGACGAAGACCATCAGCGCGCCCAGCAGCGCGAACACCAGCGGCGCCGTGATCCGAGGCCGGCCACCGCGAAGCGCGAGTGCCGCCGAGGGCGATGACGATGAAGCCACCGAGCACCGGCAACAGGTTGAACAACGCGTACGGCACGACCTCGCTGAGCCAGTCGCCGAGCGACATGTGGCTGACGTTGCGGGCGACGGCCGCAGGTTGCTGCAGCAGGCCGCCCAACGCTGCGGTGAGCCCCACCAGGGCGATTCCCGTGAAGATCACGCCACGCATGGCGCAGCTTGCGGCCGCTGGCGACGGCGATCACCTCGGCGAGGAAGCCGAACACCGGCACGGCGTAGACGAACGTGGCCGGCTGGGTGAAGCCGAAGCCGATCCAACCGTCGATCGCCTTGTTGCCGCCGAAACCCGTCCTCGAGTAGCGGTAGTCGATGTAGTTGTAGATCAGGGCCGCGATCACCGCCGGGAGCAGCACCAGCAGGCCGAGGGCGCCGACCAACGCCGACCACGAGAACATCGGGACCCGGCGCATGTTCATGCCAGGGGCCCGCGTGGTCAGCACGCTGGTCGCCAGCGAGCCGGCCGCGGCCAACAGGCCGAGCAGCACGACGATGTGGCTGACCAGGTACAGACCGACGAACCTGGAGTCACCGCCACCGGGACCCCCGTTCGCGGCAATCGAGATGACCACCAGCACCGCGCCGAGGAACCACGTCCAGAACCCGGCTGCTGCCAGTCGCGGGAAGGTCAGCGAGCGAGCACCGAGTTGCAGCGGGACGACCGCGATGGCGACACCGAGCACGAGGGGAACCAGCACGACGAAGGTCAGCGCGATCCGATAGATGGAGAACAGCTGCGGCAGTGCGTTGACGTCGAGCATCGCCCCCTGTGCATCGATGCGTTCGATGCCGAGCAGCGCGCCACAACGATCACGCCGAGCAGAGCCACGAGCGAGACGCCGATGAACATCCGACCGATGCGCTTGTGGTCGGTTGTCGTCAACCAATCGCCCACCGACGCCAAGCGGACGCCCGGCGACGTTGCCGCGCCGGTTGCATGCGTATCGATGGTGGTCATAGGCAGCGAACTCTTTTCGTTTCGGGCGCGCCAGCGCGTACCCGATTCAGTGCTCGGTCGGTTACGGACGATTGGGTTACACCTGCGAGATTACCCATAGCTCGGCGCGCGGGCGGAAATCCTCAGACCCCGAATCGCACCAGGATGTCGATCGTCATCGCGGCGAACAGCAACGTGACGTACGTGATGCTGTATCCGAAGACGCGCATCGACCGCTGTGGTGTGGGGTTTTTGCCGAGGTCTGCGGTGCTCCAGAGGAACAACCCACCAGCGACCGCCGCCGTGACGATGTAGATCGCACCGAGGTGAGCGACCGGGATCAGCACCAGGGTGAACGCCACCATCAACACCGTGTAGCCGACCATCTTGCGAGTCGTGACCTCGGCGCTGCTGACCGCAGGCAGCATCGGTACGTTGGCGGCGCGATAGTCGTCGGCGTAGCGGATGGCCAGCGCCCAGAAGTGCGGAGGGGTCCACAGGAACATCACGACGAAGAGCACCACCGGCGTCCAGGCGACGTCGTTGCGGACCGCCGCCCAGCCGACCAGCACCGGCACCGCACCGGCGGCACCGCCGATCACGATGTTCTGCGTGCTCGTGCGCTTCAGCCACAGCGTGTAGACGAAGACGTAGAACAAGGTGGCGGACAACGCCAGCACCGCAGACAACAAGTTGGCGCCCGCCCACAACACACCGAAGGCGACGGCTTCCAGCAGCAACGCGAAGACCAGCGCGTTGCGCGGCCGGATCAGCCCGGTGACCAGCGGTCGACCCTGCGTGCGGGGCATCAGCTTGTCGATGTCGCGGTCGACGACCATGTTGATGGCGTTGGCGCCACCGGCGGCCAGCGTGCCACCGAGCAACGTGATCGCCACCAGCGACCACGCCGGCCAGCCGCGCTCGGCCAGGACCATCGTGGGCACCGTGGTGATCAGCAACAACTCGATGATCCGCGGCTTGGTCAGGGCGACGTACCCACCGAGCACCGTGGTGGGAGTGCGCCGAGTGCCGTGGGCGATCCCGTTGCGGCCGAGCGGGCAGGCGCCAGCCGCGAAGGGACGAGGGGGCGAGCGCCGACAGCCATGTGATCATCGTACGGGCGTCCGAAGACAGCGGCCAAGCGGCAGAATGGGAACATGGCCCCCACGACCGTTCCCGTCGAGGTCGGCAAGACAGATATCGACGAAGAGATCGTGCCGGACCGCCCGTGGATCGTGTTGGTCTGGAACGATCCGATCAACCTGATGAGCTACGTCACGTTCGTGTTCCAGAAGGTCTTCGGTTACAGCTTGGAGAAGGCGACGGCGTTGATGCTCGACGTGCACGAGAAAGGTCGAGCCGTCGTCTCCAGCGGCGCCAGGGAGAAGGCCGAGATCGACGTCTTCCGACTGCACGAGCACGGCTTGTGGGCCACGATGCAGCAAGACGACTGATGGCCAGAAAGCGCGCATTCATCCCGCCGGTCGAGCGCGTCCGAGACGGCTTCCTGTTCAACATCGGCGACGACGAACGCCACCTCGTCACCCGCCTGCTTGAACGAGCTCGGCCAGCTGCTGATGGATGAATCCGGCGATCCGCGACTGATCCGGATGTTCCCTCCGGCCTACCACCTCGCCGACGACGCCGAGGCCGACGCCGAATACCAACGGCTCATGCGCGACGACCTGGTTGCGTCGCGCCTGGCAGGCATTGCGACGGTCAACCTGGCGATGGAGACGGCCGGGCCTGTCAGCGAGGAGGCGATGATCTCGTTCGTCCAGGCGATCAACGGCCTGCGCCTGGTGCTCGGCACCATGCTCGACGTCGCCGAAGATCACGATCCCGACGACATCAACGACGACGATCCGCTGGTCGGCGAGCACAACCTCTACAACTTCTTGAGCTGGCTGCTCGACTGGGCCGTCCGCGCTCTCGGCGAGCCACTCACGCAGCAGGACACATGAAGCAACCGACGGTGCCCCGGCCGGCATAGACACCGACGCTGGGCCCGATGCGATAGCGCACGAGCTCGACAACGTTGGTCGATTGAGCGATCGAGTCGGCGAGTGCCTCGGACATCGGCTTGCCGGTCGCGTCGGCAAAGCCGACACCGACTCTCAATCGTGGTCCCCAAGAGGTGGCCGCATCTGCCATCGCCGAGACGGCGTCGGCGGTGGACCGGGCATGGGCGACCACGTCGAGATGTCCCGCGTGCATCCTCATCACCGGGACACCGGCCGGATCTTCGCCGGTTCGGATGAACAGTGGCTGCCCGACCACGAACACCGCCCCGATGTGAGGCGCCAACGATTCGGCGACCTGCACGGCGCGATCGATCTTGGCACCATCGGCGATCGCCTCACCCGCTTCCCAGACACAGCAACCGACCCCGAATCCGGCAGTGCCGGAGTCCACGAGTCGCACCGGTATCGGCAGCAGTCGCGCTGCCAGCCGTGCCGCGTTGAGCGTGCCCGAAGTGGCGGCGGTGACATGGATCGACACGATCTCATCGCAGCCCCGATGCAGCAACGAGTCGTACGCCGCAGCGAACTGCCCCGGGCTCGGTTGAGTCGTCTTGACGCGTGGTCGCGGATCGGCGTCGAGCATCTCGTAGAACAGGTCAGGGTCGAGGTCGACACCTTCCAGGTATTCGTGCTCGTCAACGGTGACCGTGATCGGCACCACCTCGACTGCATAGCGCTCGACGAGCAACCCCGGGAGTTGCGAGTTGCTGTCGGTGCAGATGCCGATCATGCCGCAGCTCGGCCAAGATCCATGAAGGCACCCTAAACCCAGTGGCACCGCGTGTCGTCGGGGCCATGGTGAAAAACCGTCAAGGATTGGTCAAGAACCGAGGTCGGTCAACCAGCGAGGCAGGCGCGTCGGACGGCCGGCGGCAGTCACGCAACCGTGAACGGTGACTGCGGTCGCTCGCACCTCGCCGTCGACCGTCAGCAGGTAGGCCATCTGGAACGAGGTCCGCGTGATCGAGGCCAGCGAGAGGTGCACGTCGATCTGCTCATCGAAGCGCAGCGGCTGTCGGTACTGCACGAAGCATTCGAGCACCGCGTAGTCGACACCTTCCAGACGCATCTCGGCGTACGGATGACCCAGCTCGCGCAGGTATTCGACCCTCGTCTCCTCCAGATATGGCAGGTAACGGCTGTGGTGAACGATCCCCATCGCGTCGGTTTCGGCGAATCGCACACGGATGCGGTGAGTGAAGGGATAGTCCGTCGCGACGAGCGACGGCTCGACCGAGAGACGCACGCTGCGCACCGTAGCGGCACGAATCGGCTGGCGCGATTCTGCGGACCTGCTGATAGTGTTGCGACGCTCTCAACCGGCAGAAGAATCCCTAGCCCCCATCGTCTAGTGGCCTAGGACACCACCCTTTCAAGGTGGCGGCACGGGTTCGAATCCCGTTGGGGGTGCTGGTCAGATTGGTTCACAGTCTGGTCCCGTGGTGAAGCTGGAGTTCACGCCGGCCTGTCAAGCCGGAGGTCGCGGGTTCGAGTCCCGTCGGGACCGCTCAAACCGAAGTTGGTTTGAAGTGGTGCAAGTTGTCAGAAGTTGTAGGAAAGCAGTTGTAGGAAGTTGATTACTACGGTCGAGTAGCTCAGTCGGCAGAGCACACGCCTGAAAAGCGTGGGGTCACCGGATCGACGCCGGTCTCGACCACCAATATCGACGCAGGTCGGGCATGGTTACACGCCCACTGCCTGTGGCCTCGAACGTTCACGGGCGCAAGTTGCCCTCGTTTCTGCCCGCGTGGCGTCTTGCCTACAGGGACTGAGCGCTCGTCGGATGAACGCGTCGAGAGGCTCCGCGACATCTCCCGGCTCGCTCGGCATCAGGTGTCCGTACAGATCGAATTTGATTCCCGCCGACGCGTGCCCAAGACAATCCGAAGCTCCAAAGAACATTCCATCCATGTTTCCCACGGGTCGACTCCGATAACGACTGGGTGACTTGTGGCCCTGGTCCATTGGCCCATGGAGGCGCATGGTTGTCGGCTGTGAGTCCAGCGCCACAGGTCCTCATGACCGTTCGCATGAGTGATTTCGCCGTCGATCTGCCCGACTGCGAAGTGTGGATTCAGCAGTAATGCTGAAAGCCAATAGCGCTGGCCGCCGATCTGTCTTCGAGCCTTTGCCCGGTCGCATCTGGCAGACATTGGTAAATCAGGCATGAACGCAACCGGGAAGGCCGATCAACCCGGCTACATGACGCCCGCTCTGGCCCGATGGCGCCGGGCGACCGACGCGCCGTTGCTGGTTGTTGCGATCGGCAGCCTCCCGCTGTTGCTCTTGGATTTATCGAGAGGATCATTGGGGCACGGTGATCGGATGTTCCTTGACGTGGTCAATGTCGTCGTGCTCGTGGCATTCGCGACGGACTATGCGGTCGAATTGGCAGTGAGCCAACTGCGACGTTCATACGTTGTCCACGAGTGGACAAGCCTGCTGATCGTCATCTCACAGGCCTTGGCGATCGTGCCGGCCTTTGCTGCGATCGGCTTCCTACGCATACTGCGCGGTGGGAGAGCACTTCGGGCGTTGGTCGTTCTGGCCCGAGTGGCGGCTATCGGCGGCGCGGCAGCAAGGGAAGGACGGCAGGTGATCCGCGCCAAGGCTGGACGGTTTGCGCTGTCGCTGGCCGCGTTCACCTGGCTGACATCGGCGGTGGCCTTTACGTTGGTCGAGGACGTTGGCCGCAACGGGCGGCTCTCCTCGTTCTGGGACGCCTTGTGGTGGTCGACCGCGACGATCACGACAGTGGGGTATGGAGACGTGTATCCGATCACCGGCGTGGGGCGGATCATCGGCGGGGTGACAATGGTCGTGGGCATTTCCTCGTTCGCCGTCGTCACTGCGAAATTTGCCGAATACCTTGTCACCGCAAAACGTGCAGAAGCGGTCACCGACCAGGAATCCCTGCCTGACAGCTCTGCCAAGTAGGCGCACGAATCCGTGGCGGGGACTCCCCCGTGATTGAGTGTGGATCTATTCGCCAAACTGTGCGGCTCGTTACCCTTGCGAACCCGCTCCATATCGGGCACTATGCGCTACTTGGCGCGCAGCCTGATAGGCCGGAGGAGTGGATGATCCCTCGACGATTCGCGGCCACGTTGATGTGTGTTCTCGTTGTTGTCTCCTGTGGCGAGACAGCGGCTCGAAGCTGAGTCGCCCGGACCACCTCCATCGTTGACAGAGCGACAGCATCGACCTCCATCGTCGAGACAGCGACACCGCTAACAACGCCTCCGGCATCGTCATCGACAGACCTGACCGAATCAGCCGAGCAGCGGTGCACGACACTTCGCCCGGAACGACCAGCCCCTATTCCTGAAGGCTCAGACCGTCACGATCAATGACATTCGCAACATCGTTGTAGCGACGGTGCCCCCAACGCCGACATCGCTGCTCCTGCCAGAGAGCTCCGCATCCGAAGAGGCTCTGATGTGCTGGTCTACGTCTGCTGACCGAATCACCGTCGCGCAGTTCTGGGTCACGGTCATCGGGTCAGTCGCGGGTGTTCTGCACCGCAAGGTTCTTGGAGGCCGTGTCACCGGACAAAGTTGGCGACGGCGTCATGTGCCCATGAGACCGAGC
The DNA here is from genome assembly GCA_963805445.1 of Ilumatobacteraceae bacterium. GTDB lineage: Bacteria > Actinomycetota > Acidimicrobiia > Acidimicrobiales > Ilumatobacteraceae > JAENVT01. The sequence goes on from CAWDUI010000047.1 coordinate 555,507, forward strand.
AGAACTGCCGATCGGCATGCCGCTTGGAGTAGCTGGCAGCGCCTCTCTCACGTGGTCTTTGGGAGCGTGTGGGAACGTCGGCAATCGCGCGACACTCGAGGGGCTATGTCTACGCCCGAACCGAGACCCTTCATCCCGCGTTCCCTGGCTCCGTGGGAGCGCTACCCCAACGAACTGACGCAGCTGCGCGTCCGCCTCGGCCAGCTCCTCGACCATCATGTCTCGCTGACGAGGCGCGTGATCGGCGCAGGCGGCCAACTCTTCGTCGTGGACATGTGGGTGATGGGGGTGGCACAGAGGTCGTTCCACCTCGTCGAAGGATTCCTCAACGTCTTCGATGGCTGGAACGTCACCGTTGCGGCGCCGCTCGTGCGCTTCCAGATGGAGAACCTGTACCGCACCCTCTACATCCTCGAAGCCCCCAACGGGCCCGATGTCGTGCTCGAAATCATGAAGGGGACCGAGCTGCGCAAGATGAAGGCATTCGACACAGGCAAGCTGCTGACCGATGCCGAGCTTGTGAAGCGATCCGAGCGCCTATTCGACTGGCTGCCGGACGTCTATGAAGCGTCGAACGAGTGGGTCTACTTCTCGGACCGGCATTTGTTCAACGCCAACCGAATGGGCGATGACGCGACTTCGCCGACGCTGCTCGGCCGCGTTCCGCTCCCGCCCGAGGACATTCCGGTCTCCTTCCTTCAAGAGCTCCTGGGCGCCATGCGCCAAGCGACCCGTGATCTGTTCGGGCTGCTTGAGGTCTGGGAGGAGTGGAAGCTCACTCATCCCGATGCGGAACTCCCCGGACTGGGCCTCGAGCGAGCGGGCGTGAGGGAAGCCGGCGAGGACGACTGAGCGCGTGACCCGTGACCTACGAACCACCGGACCCGCAGGCGTAGGTCGCTTCGAACTGCCGATCGGCGCTGGGCCCGCTCGCACTTCGGGCAATGTCGGTTCGCAAGGTAACGAACCGCACAGCCGGAAGAATAGTTCCAGACTCAATCACGGGGGAGGGCGGCGCCCTCCGCCGGCGGTTGCATCCGGTCGACGCGACCCTGGTCAGATGAGCGTTCCCTATGAAACCGTCACGGTGCGCCGGGCAGCGTTTCGCATGGGATCAGGTCGCCGTCCTGATCAAGCTTGGCCACGTCGCCGTAGTACGGGTAGTACGTGTCGAACCACGCCTTCGCCTGCGCGTATGTCGCGAAATCGCTGCAGTTCTTGGTGTCACCGGGATTCCCGGGCGTCGTGGTCGGTGGCGCAGTAGTCGCTGGGGCAGTGGTCGGCGGCGGCGGTGGGGCAATCGGGTCGGCTGGGCATGACGAGCCTGCTCCTGCGGGCGCTGGACCGGTCAGGTAGCCGGCAACATCGACGACGAGGTGAGTCGCGCCGAGGCTAAAGAGGCACAGCGTGCCGCCGCTGCCGAGCCGGGCAATGACCGCGTTCGGTACGGTTTGAGCTGCGACGTAGTTGAGGTTCGACGTGTTCGGTTCGACCCTCTCCCGTCGGGTACACGGTGATGAACCCGCTCGCCCGAGCCTGATCGACCGTCACATTGAGCACTACAGCCGACGCATCGGCAGGGATACCAGCCCGCCCAGTAACCGTGAGCTGAATGGTCCCCGTCGCCGGGCGAAGCCCGGTACCGCTGAACGCACCATCAAATGTTGCACCGCCAGATCGGGTGTCCAGCAAACGAGCCGGCGCGCCGAGTGGCACCAGCACAGTCGAGTTGGCAAAGTAGCCCGAGACATCCACGATTAGGTGGGTCGCCGCCGATGCGAACAAGCACACCGTCCCAGCAGCGCTGAGCTTGCTGATCACCGCGTTGGGCACGGTTTGACCGGCGACGTAGTTGAGATTCGACGCGGTTGGCAAGGAGGCATCGCACGGGTAGACGGTGATGAACCCGGCGAGTTGCGGCCCATCGACCGTCACATTCAGCACCACTGTCGAGATGCCCGAGGGCACGCCTGCACGGCCCGTCACCGGGAGAATCTGCACACTGCCTGTTGGCCGACTCCCCTCGCCGCTGAACACGCCGTCAATCGTCGACCCGCCTGGCCGGGTGTCCAGAAGGCGAGCTGGCGCAGGCAGCGCCGTGAATGCATCCTCACCGGGGAAGTACCCCGCCACGTCAGCGATTAGCTGAGTCGGCGAGGTGTTGAACAGGCAGATCAGTCCGCCCGAACCGATCTTGGTGATCACCATGTTCGGCACGGTCTGGTTGGCGACGTAGTTGAGATTCGACGCGGTTGGCTGCCCGGCACCGCACGGGTACACCGTGATGAACCCGGCCCCCGTCGCCTCTGCGACAGTTACGTTCAGCACGACTGATGCAGCGTCAGACGGCACGCCAGCGCGACCAGCAACCATTAGTTGCAACGTGGAGCCGAGCGTCCGCTGCCCGCCAGCGGCGAACTGTGCGTCAACCGTCACCCCATCGGAGCGAGTGTCCAAAATTCGTGCAGGCGATGTAAGTGATACGTATCCGGTCCCGGCCGCCTCAACTCTTGGCGTCGATCTGCCGGAATCGACCATCACGAGCACTACCGCCATGGCGGCGATCACCGTCGTACACCGCTTCAACAATCCATGGTTGGTCATGATGTCTTCTACCGCCCCACAGTGGAGGCAAGAACGGCACTAAGTCCTGACCTCGCACTGAAGGCACCCAAACCCTGGCTGTGCATCGTCGCGCAATCGCGGCGCACGACCACGAAATCGCCTCACTCTCTCATGAGTTCAAGCCGGTTCGTCCCTAATAACCGCCGATCACCGCCGGTCTGGGTTGGAGCTGGGCCGGCCGCGGGCGAACCACCGTTCGCTCTTCTCCAAAGGCATAGACCGGTTTTTGCCCACGGTCTGCTCGCTGTCCGAGGCCGTTCCGAAGGTTTGAAGCGATGCCGACACTCTGCAGCACCTGGTCGTGCGTCTCGCCTAGTTCAGCCTTGTACGTTCAATCCAGGAACACACGCCTGAAAAGCGTGGGGTCACCGGATCGACGCCGGTCTCGACCACCAATATCGACGCAGGTCAGCCGACGCCGACAGGCCACGGTTCGTGGCCCAACTCGGCGCCGACGTGGCGCATGCGAACGGCGTGATTAGCCTGGCTCGATGGGCACAGCGGTTGTCGACCAGCCCATCGTTCGGCGGCGAATCGTCGTCATCGCGGTCGGCGTCATCGGGGTCGCCGGGCTCGCTTGGGGATTGCGGACCGACCCGGGTAGCGGAGCGTTCTATCTCAGCACGCTGGCGCTGAGCGCCGTGTGGCTCGTCGGCGGCCTGCTGTCCGGTCCTGTTCCCCTCGGCTGGGAGACGCGCGCCGGCCAGCGCCGCCGGCCGGTCCTCAGCGCGATCATCGCCGGCGCGGCGCTCGCTGCAGTGTTCGTCGTCGGGGCCGTCATCGTGAAGCACATCCCGGCGCTGAGCGAACGGGTCGAACGGGTCCTCGACTACGCCAGCGAGGGTTCGTGGCCGATCGTTCTGCTGCTCACCGTCGCCAGCGGGGTCGCCGAGGAGGTCTTCTTTCGCGGCGCCGTCCAGCCGGCACTGCCGGAGCGAAATCGGCTGCCGGCAACCGTGCTGATCTACGCGGCGACGACGATGGCGACCGGCAACCTCATGCTCGGCTTCGCCGCCGTCCTACTGGGTGCGGTCGTCGGTCTCCAGCGCAAGGCAACCGGCGGCGTGCTGGCGCCAGTTCTCACCCACGTGACATGGTCCGTGTTGATGTTCGTCGGCCTCCCACTCGTGATTCGTTGACCGATGGGTGACGCATGAAGTATCGGGGTACGCCCAAAGCCATGACGTCCTTCACCGCGCGGAACATCTCTGTCTCCACCGTCCCGGTCACCGCAGAGCTGATCTGGAAGCAGATCTCTGATCCCGCTTCTCTGACCGCCCTCACTCCTTTGGTGCGCTCCATCGTCGTCGAAGGTGATCTGTGGAGGTGGCAGTTGACGGGCATCGAGGCACTCGGCATCAGCGTCGCCCCGACGTTCACCGAGCGAATGGAGTTCATCGAGCCGCGGCTGATCCGATTCAACCATGAGACGGCTCACGGTGAGCGCGAGCGCGCCGGGGCCGACGGTATCTACGAACTGACTGATCGTGGCGAGGACACCGAGTTGAAGGTCGACATTGCCCTGACGGTCGAGCTCCCACTGCCGCGACTGTCTGCCGGCGCAGTCGAGCGAGTGATGAAAGCGTCGATGCAGCGAACCGGCAAGCGATTCGCGGTCAATCTCTACCACCGGCTCGGCCTGGACCCGGCGACCATCGACATCAAGCAGTTGCGCGCCTGATGAGCGACTTCCAAGCGTTCGTCGTGCGAGGCAAGTCGAGTCCGGTGGTCACGTTGCAGGCTGGCGTCAACTTTGGCGGCTACTACTGGACCACGACGTCGCGGCGCGCTGCAAAGGTTGCCGCGCTGCGCCGCGATCCCAGCGCCTCGGTGCTGTCGCACAAGGACGACTCGTGGCGCTTGCGCGCTGGGCGAGCCGTCGTCATCGACGTCAGTCGACCGCCAGAGGGGATGCGCGACCTTCCCGTGTACGCACTCGCGGCGAGCGCCCTCGCGCTGATCGCGGTTCGCTATCCCGAGCAGCTCCTCGGCTACGTGGTCGATGTGGCCTCGACCCCGAAGACCTGGAGGCTTCAGAACCGAGTCCTGATCGCGCTGCGTCATGAGGACGAGCTCGCCTGGACCGACCAAGGCGTCATCACCCATCAGACGGATCGATTTCGCCATGACTCCCGCCAGAGACGGGCCGCACGGAGGCCGACCAAGCGGTCGACCGAGCAGCCCGAACGTGACGTTTCGCTGCTCGACTTCGACAGCCGATGCTGGCTCGGCCTCGACAGCGTCGCCGGACCGATCGCCCTGCCGGGCGAGTGGACAGCCGCCACCTCGACCGTCGAGGTGAAGGCACCCGTTCTCGCAGCCGTCAACGGGCGCGTACCCGGTCGGGCGTGCGTGACGATCGACGACAGCGACTCGCCGCGGCCGTCCGACAAGTCCGGGATCATCGCTCGAGGCAACGCGTCGCTCCCCCGGATCCGCGACGGCGTCGCCTCGATCGTGGTCGACGTGGATTCCACGACGACGTGGATCGGCTTCCGTTCAACGCCCGCCGCGGCCTGACCGGCCCCAGTCGGGAATGAATTCCTCGTTCTGGAGGCCGTTGGGCGGGCGGGCACGCGGCCCCCGATAACCTCGCCGCGTGGCCTTCAGCCTGCCGACCCGGACCGCGTGCGTGCGGCGGCGATGAGCGACCGATCGCGTCCCGCCCTGGAGCAGCAGTTGCTCGACCTGCTGGCCGTCGCCGAGCCCCAACCGAGCGACGCATCGGCCGACCTCGCTTCGCTCGACGTCGCTCACCTGTTCGATGTGCAACTGGCCAGCCGGCACTGCGACCTGGCGGCGCGGTGGCTGCGGTCGCAGGGCAAGGGCTACTACACCATCGGCTCCGCTGGCCATGAGAGCAACGCCGTGCTGGCGATGACGACGCGACCGACCGACCCTGCGCTGCTGCACTATCGCAGTGGCGGGTTCTACCTGGGCCGGGCCGGGCTGCCGGGCATCAGCGACATCCTGGCCGGGGTCGTGGCGGCCACCAGCGAGCCGATCTCCGGCGGGCGCCACAAGGTGTTCGGCCGCCACGATCTGGCGATCATCCCGCAGACCTCGACCATCGCCTCGCACCTGCCGCGTGCAGTCGGCGTGGCCTTCGCGATCGATCGCGCCGCGAAGCTGAAGGTCGCTTCGCCGTGGCCGAGGGATGCCATCACGATCTGCAGCTTCGGCGATGCGTCGGCGAACCACTCGGTCGCCACGGGCGCGTTCAACTCGGCTGCATTCTGCGCCTATCAAGGGCTGCCGTTGCCGTTGCTGTTCGTCTGCGAAGACAACGGCTTGGGCATCAGCGTGCGAACACCGAGTGGATGGATCGAATCCGCCTTCGGATCGCGCCCACACATCCGTTACGCCGCTGTGGACGGTGACGACCCGTTGGCAGTCGCCGACGTGACGGCCGATCTGTCGCAGTGGGTGCGCTCGCGGCGCAAGCCTGCGTTCCTGCACGTGCGCACGGTTCGCTACGGCGGGCACGCGGGCACCGACGTCGAGGCTGCCTACCGCACCGCCGTGGAATTGCGTGCCGATGCGAACCGCGACCCGATCCTCGGCACCGCCAGGGCACTGCTGTCGCGCGGCTGGACGGCCGCGGCGCTGTTGCAACGCCACGACGAGATCGCCGAGATGGTCTACAAGGTCGCCACCGATCTGGCCGATGCCCCACAACTGACATCGGCCGCCGAGGTCATGCGACCGCTCGCCATTCGGCGCCCCGACGAGGTCGCCAGGTGTGTCGCCGACATGGCGCCGACATCGACCGCCGGCGGCCCGGTCACCTTCGCCCAGGCGGTCAATGCCACGTTGGCGACGGTGCTCGAGCACCGGCCCAACGTGTTGGTGTTCGGCGAAGACGTTGCCGTGAAAGGCGGCGTGTACGGCGTGACCAAAGGTCTCATTGCCAAGGCAGGCGGCGGGCGGGTGTTCGATACGTTGCTCGACGAGACATCGATCCTCGGCTTGGCGAACGGTTGCGCGATCAGTGGGTTCGTCCCGATCCCTGAGATCGAGTATCTCGCCTACCTCCACAACGCCGAGGATCAACTGCGCGGCGAGGCGGCAACCCTGTCGTTCTTCTCCAACGGGCAGTACCGCAACGGTCTCGTCGTGCGCGTCGCCGGCTACGGCTACCAGGAAGGCTTCGGTGGGCACTTCCACAACGACGATGCCATCGCCGTGTTGCGCGACATCCCCGGACTCGTCGTCGCCTCGCCGTCACGGCCCGACGACGCCGCGGCGATGTTGACGACCTGCGTGGCGGCGGCCGAGGTCGATGGCACCGTGTCTGTGTTCCTCGAGCCGATCGCGCGTTACCACACGCAGGATCTGTACGAGGTGGGTGACCGCGAATGGATGGCCGCCATCGACCAGCCCCAACACGTGCCGATCGGCACGGCGCGGACGTACGGAAGCGGCCTCGATCTGACGATCATCACCTGTGGGAACGGTGTGCTGCTGAGCCTGCGTGTGGCCCGGCGGTTGGCCGGCCGCGGCGTCGGCGTGCGCGTGGTCGATCTCCGCTGGCTCTCGCCGCTGCCGATCGACGACCTCGTCCGCGAGACCCATGCGACGCGCGCCGTACTGATCGCTGACGAGACACGCGCCAGCGGCGGGTGGAGCGAAGGTGTGATCGCCGCGCTCATCGACGCCGGCATCACGTCGCGCGTCGGCCGGGTCACGAGCAAGGACAGCTTCATCCCGTTGGGCGACGCGGCCAAGCTCGTGTTGTTGAGCGAGGACGAGATCGAGGCCGCCGCCTACCGTCTGCTGCACAACTGAAGTACCAAGTCAGGCGCCCGACCGGCGCTGCCAGTACGATCGCGGCACAGCGATTCGGATGGGGTGAGCAGGTGTCAGGAATGACGGGTGGTCGGATGACGAAGAAGCGAGTTGTCTCGGCATCGGCCGTCTTGATGGTGCTCATCGCCTCGTGCGGGAGCAGCTCACCGGGCGTCAGCACCGCTGGTTTCAGCGATCGACTGGCCAGCGTGTGCCGCACCATCGGCCGAGGTATCGGCAACCTCGATGCCGCCACATCGCTCGACGAGGTTCGCACCAATGCCTCCGCAGCGTCGGCGTTGTACGAGGACGGGCTCAACGAGTTGAAGACGCTGACGATCCCGACCAACGACCAGGCGTTCGCTGCGGATGTCAACGACCTCATCACCAGCTTCGAGGATCAACTCGACACCCTCGACGCCATCGCCAAGGCCGCCAAGGCCCAAGACCAGGCGACCGTCGACAGCAAGATCGGCAAGCTCAGCGATCAGGCGGCCGACAGCAACGACCTGGCCGACAGTCTCGACATCAGCCGATGCCAGCTCGACCCGGTGTTCGAGACGACAACACCGACCACCGAGCCTCCGGTGCCGTTGACGCTGCCGACCGTGCCTGAAACCTTTCCGGTGGAGACCTTCCCGATCGACACCACGCCGTTCGACACGCTGCCGCTGTCGGGCAACAAGACGATCCTGTCCGGCAGCGACATCGTCCCGCTGGGCGACTACACGTTCACGGACGCGTCCGACACTGCGGTCAGCGCGTTCCAATCGCTGCTCGACGCCGCACCGTCGATGGCGGCTCAGTCGGGCACCATCAGTGGGGTCGATGTGCTCGATCTCAACGGCCAGACGATGGGCCGCGTGTTCGCCTTCTTGTCCGACACCGACCCGCTGACGCCGGGTTCGCTCGACGAACTGACGCCGCACCTCACCGACAACATCCCGACCACGCCGCTGACGATCGACAACCTCGACGGCGTGACGTGGAGCGACTCCGACGGAACGGCCTACTTCCTCGTCGGAGTCAGCAACGTGGTGTTGTGGGCGCTGGCGCCGACAACCGATCTGCTCGAGCCGGCGGTGCATTCGCTGCTCGAGAGCATCTCCTAGTAGCGCCGCCTCGTGCCGCTGCAACTGTCGTTCGTCACCTCCGCCAAGCGCTATACGGACCTGCCCGACTCGCCCGGCGAAGTGGCGTTCGTCGGTCGTTCGAACGTCGGCAAGTCGTCGCTGATCAACGCCTTGGCCAACCGTCGCCAACTGGCCAAGGTGTCGAACACGCCCGGCCGCACGCAGCTGATCAACCTCTTCGTGCTGCCCAACGGCGCCACGGTCGTGGATCTCCCCGGTTACGGCTACGCCAAGGTCCCCGGCCGGGAGAAGAGCACCTGGCAGGCGATGATCGAGGGCTACCTCCTGCAACGCGAGCCCCTGGAACTGGTGTTCTTGCTGGTCGACGGCGAGATCGGCCCAACCAAGCTCGACCTGCAGATGTTGGCCTGGATGCAGGGCAGCGCCGTGCCGTACCAGATCGTGGCGACCAAGCTCGACAAGGTCAAACCCTCGAAGCTGGCCGGGCGTCGCCAGCAGCTTGCCAGGGCGTGCCTGCTCGACGAGGGCGACGTGATCTGGGTCAGCGCCAGCAAGGGCACGGGCATCGATCGGTTGCAGGCTCACGTCAACGCGATGCTGACGGTATGAGTGGTCGTGCAGCCTTGAAACTACCCGTTGCGTCAAGTCCACCACGTGGAGTAGTCTGAGTGACCGTGGCAGGACGGGACACCCGAAGGACTGGACAATTGATGACACGGCTGGGTTATTCCCCCGATGCCTCACGCTCTGAGCAGGTGCGATGGCTGGTCTCGCGCTGCGAGCCGTTGCTGCTCGTGATGTTGTCGGCACACTATTTGCTGAGCACATCTGTCTGGTCGGTGAGGCCAACGGTGGTCGTTCTGGCCATCGCCAGCTGCGCACTCGGCCTGTTCGGCGCCGTGTACGCGACCAACTCCCGCCTCGGCCTGCTGCGTGCCACGGCGGCCACGGCGCTGCTGCTGGCCATGGTCGTGAGCGAGCCGCATCACCTCGTCGATCTGATCCCGTGGTTCCCGATCCTCGGGATCAGCTACCCACTGGTGTTCGGCCTGCGCCGGGCGTACCCGTTCGTGCTCGCCAACTCCATCGGTGTCGGGATCGCCGCGTCCCACGAATTCGGAGTGGGGTCGGGTCTGTTGCGGGTCCCCGTCGTGCTGATCGGCGGCGTGGTGGCCGGCCTGGTCGCCGATGCCCTGGAGGAAGCCACCAAGGCGGCCACGTCGGCCACCCGCGACGCAGCACGGGCCCGAACCAGCGAGAACTACCTCCGCACGGTGTTGAACACCGCCCCGATCGGCATCCTCGTCATCGGCGACGAGCTCGAGAACTCGTTCATGAACGCGCAGATCTCACAGTTCCTCGACGCGGCTCCGGTGCTGCACGATCTCGATGCCCTGCGCAGCTATCTCGTGCCCGACGATCAGCACGTCTTCGAGGACGTGCGGGCCAAGGTCGCTGCGGGTGAGACCGCTACGTACAACTGCCGGCTCGAGCTGCCACACCTTGGTCAGCGCAGCGTGCAGATCGTCGCCGCGCCGGCAATCGACGACAACGGGCAGCACACCGGCGCCGTCGTGATCGTGCGCGACATGAACGACGAGGTCGGCCGGCGCCGCGAGATGGAACGGTTCCGGGCTGTCGCCGATGCGACGACCGACCTGGTCGCGATTGCCTCGTTCGGCGACGGCACCAACTACCTCAACCCGGCCGGCGAGCGCTTCTTCGGCGCCAACCCGTTGAACCGCAACGACACCTTGAAGTTCATTCCCGAGGAGTACCGCGAGACGATGTTCGCCGAGATCGGCGAGGCCATCCGCGACGGCGGCACGTGGAGCGGCGAGATCGAGATGGTCGACCAAGACGGCGAACGGCACCCCATGTCGGGCGTGGCCGTGGGAATCCGTGACGAGCACGGTCACCTCGAGGGCTTCGCCGTCACCTACCGCGATCTTTCCGACCGCAAGCGTCTCGAGGCGCGGTTGGCGCACGACGCCGGGCACGACGCCCTCACCGGCCTGCCCAACCGCCAGCAACTGTTCCACCTGCTGACCAACACCATCGGCGACCGCGAGCGCATGGCCGTGATGTTCTGCGACCTCGACGACTTCAAGGTCGTCAACGACAGCCTCGGTCACTCCGTCGGCGACCGGTTGTTGCAGGTCGTCGCCGATCGTCTGCAGACCGCTACTCGCGGCGGCGACATCGTCGGGCGCCTCGGCGGTGATGAGTTCCTGGTGGTGTGCCGCAACATCGGCACCGACCTCGAGGTGGCAGCAATCGCCGACCGGTTGCTGGCGGCGGTGAAGGCACCGATCAGCCTCGACGGTCGCGAGCACGTGGTGTCGATGAGCGTCGGCGTGGCCTTCGGCATTGGTTCCGACCCGGCCAACGAGATCGTCCAACGCGCCGACCTGGCGATGTACGCAGCGAAGCAGGCCGGACGCCGCCGCATCGCGTTGTTCGACCAGACGATGCGCCGCCAGGTCGACGATCGCCTCGACATGGAACGCGAGCTGCGCGCCGCGTTCCGCGACAACCAGCTGTCGTTGCACTACCAGCCGATCGTCAACACCGGCAGCCGCGAGGTGCTGGGGTTCGAGGCCCTGGTCCGCTGGCAGCACCCGACCCGCGGCCTGATCCTGCCCGGCAAGTTCATGCCGGTCATCGAGAGCTCGGGGTTCTCGATCCAGCTCGGCGAGTTCGTGCTCAACGAGGCCACCCGCGCCGCGTCGCTGCTGCGACTCCGGGCGCCGAACCTCAGCATGTCCATCAACCTCTCGGCCGCCGAACTGAACGACGGCAACCTCGTCGAGAACGTGGCCAAGGCCATCACCCGCGCCGGCATCGGTGCCTCGGCGCTGACCGTGGAGATCACCGAAGACATCGTGATGGCCGACATCGTTGCCGCCAAGCCGCAGCTCGACGAGCTGCACGGCCTCGGTGTTCGCATCGCCATCGACGATTTCGGGACCGGCTATTCCAACCTCGCCCTGCTGCGTCAGTTCGCCGCCGACTTCGTCAAGATCGACCGCAGCCTGATCAGCGGGCTCGACACCGAGCGCGGTGGCAGCGAGTTCGTGCGCCTGATCCTGTCGCTGGCCCACGAGCTCGGCTTCGCCCCGATCGCCGAGGGCGTCGAGACCGAGGCGCAGCTCGACGAGCTCCGTCGACTGGAATGCAAGATGGCCCAGGGGTTCCTGTTCGCCAAGCCGATGACCTTGGCGGATGCCCTGGCGTTTGCCAGCAGCGGGGCGTACGGACAACGGGTCTGAGGCCCTTGTACAATCGGTAGGCTCGCACGCGGTGTGGCGTCGCCGGAGCAGACGGCCAACGAGGTAGGCGGCATGGGACAGTTGCAGAAGGTGAGCTGGCGAACCGCAGGGTATGCCGCGCTCGGCACCGTGGTCGCCGTCGCCTCTGTCGTCGCCGTCATCAACAGCGACGGAGTCCGCCCCACCGCCCTCGCGTCCAGTGGCGCATCGCGGTGGTTGGTCGACCAGGTCAACAAGCGGGTCGTGCTGGTCGATGGCTTGGCCGGCAAGGTCGTCGCCAAGATCGCCACCGAGTCGGAGGGAACCGACGAGGTCGCCGTGCAAGGCGCCGGCGGCGCGTTCCTCGTCGGCCAGACAGCCGGGTCGATCCGCTCCATCTCGTCGTCGAAGCTGCAGTTGGGCCCGGCCCAGGCCGTCGGCGTGTTGCTGGAGAACGACGCGACGTTCAGGGTCGGTACGAGCGGCCTGACGGTTGTCAGTCCGGCGACCAGCAAGGCCAGCATCGTAGCGGTCGACGACGTCACCAGACTCGATCACGGTGCCGCCGAAGGCCAAGGAGGCATTCGATCGCGGCCGACGGCAGCATGTGGTTGCTCTCGCAGACCGAGGCGACGCACGTCAACATCGACGAGTCGGCATCCACCAACCCGCTGCGCGGCAGCTCGACCAACAGGGTCACCACCGTCGGGTCGCGGGCCGTCTCGTACGACAGCGCCAACCGCACCATCCGTTGGCTCGACGGCGGCGATGTGCTGGTCGATTCCATCCCCAACGCCAGCGAGGCCGTGCTGCAGGAGCCCAGCGACGACGCACCATGCGTCTGGCTCGGTGCCGGCAACACGCTGACATGCGTCGGCAAAACCAAGATCGACAGACACGCTCCCGATCACCGGCATGAACATCCAGCAAACCGACAAGCTGGCGGTCTCGGGCAACGCAGCCGTGGTCGTCAGCAACACCAACGACGTCCAACGGATCGACCTCGACAGCAGAAAAGTGGACACGAATTCTGCAATCACGGTGCGTGCCGGCGCGCACCTGACCATCACCGCGTCCGCCAACCTGATCTGGCTCGACGACACGAAGGGCGAGGACGCCTGGGTCGTGCACCGCTTCGGGATCAACTACATCCGCAAGAACTCGACGGCGCCCGACGTACGACGCCCAGGGCCAGGCCCAGGACACCGGGTCCGGCGACGTCGGGCCGGCGGCCGGCGCCGGCGATGGCACCGGGAGCGAAGAGGCTCCTCGAATCGACAACAACGGAATCGAGGACCCGCCCGTCGCCATCGACGACTCGGTCACGGCGCGGGCCGGCAGCACCATCACCATCCCGGTCACGGTCAACGACTACGACCCCGACGACGATCCCATCGCCGTGCTCAGTGTCGGCGACGACAAGTCGGCGACCCATGGCACCACCGACGTGCTCGACGGCACCTCGGTCACCTATCGGCCGAACCCGGGCTACATCGGCACCGACTCCTTCGAATACACCATCGTCGACCCCTTTGGTAAGACCGACGTGGGCACCGTCAACGTGGAACTGTTCGACCCCAACAGCCCCAATCGTCCGCCCATCACCCGACCCGACACGATCAGGACGTGGGTCAACCGGCCAGTCACGATCGACGTGTTGGCCAACGACATCGACCCTGAACGCGACATGTTGACCGTGTCCGACGTTCCAGACCGGCCGCGACGCCAAGATCATCGACGTCCCCGGCCCGACGAAGCTGCAGGCGCTGGAGTACACCCCACCCCCCGATGAGTCGGGGACGTTCACCTTCACCTACCAGGCAGCAGACCCCCAGGGTGGCGTCAGCCAGAAGACGAAGGTCACCGTCGACGTCTCCCCCACTAATTCGACGAACGAGGCACCCATCGCCGGGCACGACGCGATCAGTCTCCCCGTCGGTGTCACCAAGCCACTCGACGTGAAGGCCAACGACACCGACCCCGACGGTGACCCGCTGACGATCAAGGGGGCATCGGGAGTGCTCGGGGTGAAAGCCGTCGTGCGCAGCCAACTCCTCGACATCACGCTGGCACCGGGCGCACCACGGTTCTCGGTCGTGCAATATACGCTGAGCGACGGCGACCCGACGCACGACACGACGGGCAAGGTGTTGGTGCTCAGATTGCCCGACACCGCGCCCAACCGGCCACCGGTGGCGAATGCCGACACGGATCGCGTCGTCATCGGCAACTCGGTCAAGATCCCCGTGACCGCCAACGACGTCGACCCCGACAGCGACCCGATCAGCCTGCTGACTGCTGACCAACCGGCCGAGGGCGCGGGCACGACCGTCGTCGAGGGCAATTCGGTCCGGTTCACCCCGAACCTTCCCGACATCACCGAATCGACGCCGGTGACCTTCAACTACACGATCACCGACGGTCACGGCAACGAGGCCACCGGCAAGGTGACCGTCAACGTGCTGGTGCAGCCGCTGCCACACGCTCCGTTCGCGCGCGACGATTTCGCCGACACCGTCACCGACAAGCCCGTCGTCATCAACGTGCTGGCCAACGACACCGATCCCTCCGGAGGCGCGCCCCATCTGACCGGCACGCCGGTCTGCCCGAATGATGCCGTGGCCACCAGGACCGCCGACGAGCGGATCGCGTTCACCCCCCCTGCCGGTAAGGAAGGCGTCTTCCGATGCACCTACCGGGTCAGCAACGCCCAAGGCCTGCTCGCCGAGGCCTCGATCATCGTCACGGTCACGGCTCCCGCCGCCAGGCAACCACCCGCCGGAGCTGAACGACTCGGCCAAGACGCAGACGGTCACCGTGGGCGACCCTCCGCTGACGCTGCACGCCAATCTCGTCGCCTATGACGCTGACTCCGACCCCCTGTTGTTCACCGCAGGCAGCGTGGTCACACCGGCCAAGGGAAGCGTCGCCTTCCCCGGCAAGAGCGAAACACTCGTCTACACACCTCCGTCGACCGGGTCGCCCGACAAGGTCCCGGTGGCCGACACGCTCGACATCACGATCAGCGACGGCCACGACGGCAACCTGCACACCACCATCACGGTGGTGATCCTACCCAAATCGGTGCCGGCGCCGCCGCTGACCCAACCGATCCTGCGCCCGGCGACCGTCGGCGACACGCTGTCCATCGACGTGGTCGCCGAGCTACGCGATCTCAACAGCACCCGGGTCCTGACGCTCACCAGCGTGACGCCCGACTCCGGCCCGGGCACCGCCGACCTGATCGGTGGCGTCGCTGTGATCAAGGCGACCGGCCCGGGTGTGATCGTGGCCAACTACACGGTGACCGACGCCAACAAGGTGTCTGCCAGCAACCAGATCAGGGTCACCGTCGTCGAGCCGGTGCCGGCAAACCCGCCCGTGGCCGTCGACGACTCGATGACCATCGCCAGCGGGGGCAGCAACTCCGTCGATCTGCTGGCCAACGACACGGGGATCACCGACCCCGGCGACAAACCAGCAGTGGTATTGCAGAACCGGCCACCGAGCACCTTCGGCACCGTGCAACTCGTCGGCGGAACCCTCACGTTCATGGCTGCCCCGGGTGCTTCCGGAGTCGTGCCCCTCACCTACACGCTGAGCGACGGCAGTGGTCAATCGAGCACGGCGACGGTCACGCTGAACCTCCAGCCGTGTTCGGTCAGCCCTCCCACCGCTCCCGACGCGATGATCTTCACGCCGTACAAGACGCCGGTCAACATCAATCTGAACGACTACGTGTTGAGCGGCACCATTCGGCCGGGCAGCGTGGTCGGCGGGCAACTCACCGGTCCGATCGGCGTGTACACGCCGCCGGACGGCATGAACGACCTCGAGGTCGTGACCTACACGGTCGAGAACGGCTGCCACCAGACGGTGCAGAGCCACCTGACGATCGACGTGAACCGCCCACCGGTCGGCGGCACGATCACCCGCGACCTGGCCCGCGGCGACATCCTCACACTCTTCGTCGCCGACCTCGCATCCGACGACGAGAAGCTGACGATCACGTCGATCGAGGGCAACCCGACCTGGGTGACACTGGTGCAGCCCAGCGGGCAGCCCGGAGCAGTCGAGGAACCAACGATCAGCGCTGCCCCGCCGCGCAACGCCGCCAGCGGGACGTACCACGTCACCGTTCACGTGAGGGACCCAGGTGGGTTGACGGCCGTCGCCAGCGTCACGTTCAACATCAGCAACGTTGCTCCCACGGCAATCGCCGATCAGTACACGACCACGGTGACGGACTCGCTGTACACCATCCCCAACCCGACCCTGAACGACACCGACACCGAGCCTGGCCCGCTGACGATTCAGACCGCCTCGGTCGTCAGCGGCCCGGCAACGATCCAATCGATCACCGGCAACGTGATCGTCGTCCTGATCGGGCACGGAGTCAGCACGTTGAACTACACCATCGTCGACCAGGGCGGGCTCACGGCGTCGTCGACGATCACGATCACGTCGAACCGACCGCCAACGGTCAGCGACGTCTCCGACCACACCCATAACCAACCGACGCTGCAGATCCCATTCCTGCCCACGGACCCCGACGGCGATTCGATGAGCGCGACGTGCAACAACAACCCGCTCGATTTCACCGTTGTCGTCAACACCAATCCGAACCTGGGCAGCGCGGCGACCGGGGAGCCCACGCATCCGGTCTGGACGCTCGACATCACGGTCGTCAACAGCAGCTTCCCCGACCCGAGTGTGTTCCAGTGCACCGTCAGCGATCAGTTCGGTGCGACGGCGGTGTCCAACGTGACCATCACCCACAGCGACTAGCGACGTCCAGCGGTCGTTTGCCCCGATTGCGACCGGTGCCAGGGACAAACCACGGATGCAGAGGACAACCTTGAACCGAAGCGTGCCGCCAATCGGAGCGCACGGTATGTGCGGATCGCGTAGTTCCTGACGAGATCAGATCGGCAGGTCGGAGCGGCACGCAACCAACCATCGGCGGAGCGTGAGCGGTGAACGTTATGCAGCGGGCGACGGGCGTTCGTTGACGCCACACGTCGCCGGAAGTGTGCCCGTCTCGAGCGGTGCCGGTCGGCGATTATCAAGCGGCGCGTGGGCGCTCAGGTTCGAAAGGTGACCCGAGCTCGCAGCAGATTCGAGGCGCAGCACACCGCGGCCAACGAGTCCAAGGTGGACTCCGGGAGTAGCGATGCACCGTCGCTTCATGGCCTCATCACCCGACCGGACGACCCCGATGCATCGTTCGCCGAACGCTCGGATGCATGCATGAATCGCGTTCGACCCACGAGCTGCACCTGGCGTAACGTCGCGCTGATGAGACGCGTACGCCTGGCAGGTGTGCGCCGATGAGACGCACACTCTGGCCGCTGACCGGCCGCTCCACACAACTGGATGCCATCCATCGTCACGACCGCGCCGGCACCACCGGCGGTGTCGTGATCCATGGCCCGGCTGGCGTCGGCAAGACACGTCTGGCCGAGGTTGCACTGAGCCGCGCCGAAGAAGCAGGCAGGCCGACTGCGCGCGTTGTCGGACACCAGTCGACGGAGCCGATCCCGCTCGGCGCACTCGCTCACCTGCTGTCGTCATCGCTGGTAGGCGGGCTCGGCGTCGGCGAAGAGGAGCGGACCGGCCTGTTCCACGGCGCTCGGGCCGAGTTGAGTTCGTTGGCCGGCGACAACCGCCTGGGCCTCCTGGTCGACGACCTCGACTTGATCGACGACACATCCCTGGCCGTGCTGGTGCCGCTGATCGTGTCGCGCTCGATCTTTCTCATCGGTACCGTCCGCACCGAGCGCGTCGGGCGGGCGCCCTCACCACGTGTTTCAGGGCTCGAGAGGGACGGGCATCTGGTGCGCCTCGACCTCGAACCGCTCGGACCCGAGGATCTGGGACAGTTGTTGGACCGCGCGCTCGACCACCCCGTGGCACGCGATGCGCTCGACGAACTGGCGCGGCTGTCGGGCGGAAATCTGCAGGTGCTGACCGAGTTGGTTCGCGGGGCGATCGACCGGGGTGCGCTCGTGCGGGATGGCGACGCATGGCGTCTGGTGGGCGACCTGCCGACCACGGCGGCACTCGACGAGTTGGTCGATGAGCACCTCGCCGGCGTCGATGAAGCAGGCCTCGCTGTGCTCGAGCAGCTCGCCGTCTGCGAGCGCTTCGGCCTCTCCGACCTCGAACGTCGCCACGGCGCGGTCACCCTGGAGAAGCTCGAGGCTGGACGGCTCGTGTCGATGGTGGTGACCGGTCGGCGCGCCGCCTTGCGCCTGGCCCATCCCCTGTATGGCGAGGTGTTGCGGGCGCGTCTGCCGCCACTCCGCCATCGACGCATTCAGCACGAGCTCGCTGACATCGTCGAAGGTCACGGCTCGCGACGCCGTGAAGACCTGGTGCAAGTGGCCTCGTGGCGTGTCGAATCGGGCGGACGGCTGCCCGGCAACCAGCTCCTGCAGGCCGCGCGCCTGGCGCTGGCCGCGGACGACCCGCACTTGGCCATGCGTCTGATCGCCGCCTGGCCCGAAGGCGATGACACCGGCGCAGCCGCAACAGCGGAGGTGCTCGCCGAGGCGTATCACCTCCTCGGCCAGCACGACGACGTCGAACGAGTGGTCACCGACGCACTGCAGCAGGAGCTCACCGATCCGGAGCGCAGTGCGCTGTCGCGTCGACTGGCAAGGACGAGATTTTCGTCGCAGCGTGACCTCGACGCTGCGCTGGCCGCGCTGGACGAGGCGTGCGCGGTGGTGCGCGACCCCGACGAGCTCGGGCTCATCCAGGGACGCCGGGCCCTGCTGCTCGCAGACGCCGGACGGCCCGCCGACGCGCTCGAGGTACTCGACACCATCGTCGTGCAGCGAGACGCAGCAGCCAACGTCGAGCTGGCGACCGCCAGAGCGGTGAGCTTGCTCAGCGTCGGTCGCCACGCCGAAGCCTTCGAGATGTCGCGGCGGGCCGTCGAGCTGCAGACCTCGCTGTCCGGATGGCAGGCCAGGCGCGGCATGAGCGGGCATCTTGTCAACGAGGCCCACGCCCTGGCGTACAGCGGCCGTTACACCGAAGCTCGCCAGCTCGTCGAGCCTGCCGCCGCCAGGGCTCGCGCAGCCAACGCGATGGGCGCGCGCGTCTGGCTGGAGATGACGCTCGCCGAGATCGCCCGCGACACGGGACGGGGCCACGAGGCGATTCGCCGATTCGCCACTGCCGCTGCCGATGCCTCCGCCTCCGGCCAGGACGCTGCCATCGTGTGGGCCCACGTCGGTGTCGCCCAAGGTCACCTGCTGCTCGGTGAGTGCGGGCCGGCGGCTGACGCTCTCGCCCGTGCCGACTCCGCTGGCGACAGCCCGATCGCTACGTCGTGGGCAACGCGTGAACGCACGCGGGCCTGGTTGGACGCCGGTCTGGGCGATTTGACGGCGGCACGCGCCCGCCTGCACGACGTCATCACCGTCGTGCAACGCGACGGCGTGCGCACGTTCGAATCTGCGCTGCTCAACGACCTCGTCCGTTTCGGGCGCGCCGACGAGGCCGTCGAAAGACTCGGCCAACTGGTCGAGTTGGTGGATGGACCGTTGGTTCGCGGCACCACGACCATGCGGTCGCCGTCGCCACTCGTGACCCGGACGCTTTGCGGGCCGTGGTCGACGAATACGAATCGCTGGACGTCCTCCATTTCGCCGCCGAGGCCGCCGCCGAGCTGGCCGAGCTGTACCAGCAACTTGGCGGCGCCCGCCTCGCCGCAGCGCTGATGCTGCGAGCCGGCGGACTGTCGGCGCGTGCCGGAGGCCTTCGCACCCCGCCACTCGCTCGAAACGTCGGGGTGGAACCGCTGACTGCTCGCGAGCGTGAGGTGGCGTTGCTCGCCGCTGCAGGGCGCAGCAGCCGCGACATCGCCAACCGGCTGTATCTGTCGGCCCGCACTGTCGAGACGCACCTCGCCCGGGTGTACCGCAAGTTGGGGATCACCAGCCGCGAGGAACTGGGCGAGGCGCTGGGCATGGCGAGGAGCAGCGTCACCGACGACAAAGGTACGTAGTGCAGTCGCGTCGAGTTACGTAGCGCACCCGGATGTGTCGGAGGGACGTCTCCCGCACTCTTGGGGCATGACAACCACAACTGACGCATCCACCACGGCACCGGAGGAAACCGGCCTGACCAACCAGCGGTCGTTCGTCGAGCGCGCGCGGCTGCCGCTGGTCCCGTCCTCCGCGGGAACGCCGCCAAGTATGACCACGACGGAACCTGGGTGCGCGAGTCGTTCGAGTACATCCGCGCGGCCGGTCTGTTGGCGATCGCCGTCCCGGCCGAACTGGGCGGTGACGGCGCCACCATCAGCGACGTCGCTGCCGTCCAACGCGAACTGGCCAGACACTGCGGCTCCACCGCACTCGCCTCGGCGATGCACCAGCACGTCACAGCGTTCACCGCATGGCGATACGCCCGCAATCTGCCTGGAGCTGAAGCGACGCTGAGTCGCATCGCGAGCGACGGCATCGTCGTCGTGTCGACCGGCGGTGGCGACTACACCCACCCCCGCGGTACCGCCTTGAAGGTAGAGGGCGGCTACCGCGTCAGCGGACGCAAGTCGTTCGTCAGCCAGGCGCCGGTCGGTGCTGTGCTGTCGACGATGTTCGTCTACGACGATCCCGTTCGTGGTCTGCGTGTGCTCAACATGTCTGTGCCGTTCGCCAGCGAAGGCGTATCCATCGTCGAGCGATGGGACACCATGGGCATGCGCGGCACCTCGAGCCACGACGTGGACTTCGACGACGTGTTCGTGCCTGACGAGCGTGTCCTGGCCGACCGCCCGTACGGCGAGATCGACGCGCCGCTGCAGGTGATTTCCAGTATCGGCTTCGTCGTGATCAGCGCCGTGTACCTCGGCATTGCCGAGGGGGCCTACGCCCATGCGCTCGATGCGCTCGCCGGGAAGCCGGCGTCCGCCATTGTGCAGCGACAGGTCGGTTTGATGACCCATCGGTTGCGGATCGCCGGATGGGCGCTCGAAGGCGCCCTGGCAGCTGTTGGCGACAACCCGGCGCCGTCGATGGACACCGTCTCCGCCGTGATGCTCGCCAAGCGCGAGATCGGCCTCGCGGCGATCGAAGTGTGCGACCTGGCGATGGAAGTCGGCGGTCGTGCGGCGTTCGACCACGGCTCCCCGATCGAGCGTGCCTATCGCGACGTGCGGGCGGTCAAGTTCCATCCGCTCGACCCCGAGCTCACGCTGATCCACGCCGGCCGTCTGGCCCTCGGCCTGCCGGCGGATCGCCCTCAGGCATGGGGACTGTGATGCAGCGCTCGTATCGCGTTCGTGCTCGATCGGTTGCGTGCGCGCTGACAGACCCGAGATTCGGTCGATCGCAGGGTCGTCCGACCTTCAAGTCGGAGGGCTGTGATGCGAGACCCGACAGTGGTCTCGCGATCGGTCCTCTTACCCACACGCCGTTCGCCAAAGGCGAGGGCACCACAACAATCCCAACAGTAAGGAGAATCCCATGACCACCATCGAGGACACACGTGTCATCGATCGACCGCCGATCGACTCGGCTCCCGTCGAGCACCCAGCGAGCGCTGGTCCGAGCCGCAAGCGCCGTGTGATTGCGGCCGGGGCGGCGATCGCTATCGCCGTCGGACTCGGCGCCGTGGCCGCCGAGAGCGTGGTGTCGAATGAGAACGACGAAACGCGCACGACCGCCCCGATCAGCGACCGTGTCGTTGTGGGGGTAGGTCCGCACGCCGTGTACGTCGGGCCAGCGCCTGCGGTCGGAGGCGACCCAGTACCAGGCGAGACGGACGAGTCGTACTTCGCCCGCACCGGCCGGCATCTGCCCGCCTCAATCAGCACGGTTGGCGAGTAGTCACGTGACCTGGCGACCGAAGACCGAGCCGCTCCTCTCAATGGCGCGGCTCGGTCGCCTCGTTGGCGCCAGGCGAGCTGCGCTGCCCACCACAGCCCGGTTCGGACGAAGTGAGGAGTTCCCAACGGTAGACGTCCTCCGTGACGTCGCCATCAGGATCGGCGGTCGTATCGACGTGTACGAAGCCGCAGCGCTCGAGCACAGCGGTCGACGCGTTGACTTCGGCCAAGGTGTGTGCGACGACAGTCTCGACACCGGCGTCGCGGGCACGTTCGATCATCCATCGGGCCGCGGCGGTGGCGATCCCGCGGCCTTGCCGTGACGGAGCGACGGCATAACCGATCTCGACTCGACCTTCGGACGGAGCTCCTTTGAATCCCCCGAAGCCGACCAACGCGCCGTCATCGTCGAAGAACAGATGGGGACCCCATGGGTTTCCGTCATCGTTGCGTGCCGCGTCGACGGCGAACGGCAAAGCATCAGGAAACCCGATCCAGCCAGGCTCGACCAGCACTCCGAAACGCTGGACAAATACAGCGTCACTCTCGAGGAGCGCGGTCAGCCAGTCAAGGCGCGCTGGTTCGACGCGAAGAGGCATTCGTCAACTATGCACCACGTACGGCCGTCCTGAGGCACCGCGTTTCGCGTTCATCTTCAATGTGCCAGTTGATGGCCGCACCAGCCCGGATGTTGGAGCTTGGCGCCCAGATCTTCTCGGTGGCGCCGATTGCCCGGTCTGCGCCCTGTCAGGCCTTTGGTGCGATCCATGCGGCGACGCGCGCTCGGCTGGAGCGCACGCGGCGTGACACGGAGCTCCTCTTATTGGACGGGCCACGCGATGTGGACGGGGTGACGGCGTGCAGCAGTCGCGATGTGGCATCGCTCAGTCCCTCGACGAGAAAGGCAACGAGCTGCGCGGAGTCGCTGAGCGAAAGTCGGAATGTCTCAGTACACCGGTCGTAGTTCCAAACGCTGAGATTGACGAAACCGCGGTCCAGATGCCACGTGGCACGAAGCACTCGTCCCTCGTCATCGGCGAACAGGACACGGCCAGCGGGAAGTTCGTACACCTCGGCGATGCTCATGGCGTCATTCTTGACCTGCCGCGAGTCTTGTCAAGGTGTGAAGTTCGGAACAGTCATCACCGATCAGAACTGCCCCTATGCGCGACGTTGTCTGACGAGTCTGGTAGCGGTGACTCCCCTAGCTGTCATGGTCCCAGAGGCGGCCGAACATCCGAGCGAACCCCTCGAGAACTTGGACCCGACCGACGACTCCGACGCCCCTGCACCCTGACCCAACACAGATCGACGCGGTCGACAATCAAGAACCGACGCCAGCGAGTGGACATGCGGTTGGGTAACTCACTCCGAACTGCCGATCTCGCGCACGTTGTTCTGCGACGGCAGAGTCGCTTGCGTTGACGCGCCGGAGCGGGCATTCGGCGCTATCTGAAAGATCTGGGCGCCACGCTCCGACATCGTCGCTGCTGCGGTCGATGGGCTGGCACCCAGATCTCAGAGCGGAGCGCATTCGTCCCTGTGGCCTCGGGATCTGGGCGCCAATGAGCGATCGTCAGCAGGTGAAACCCATGAGCGTGGCACCCAGATCTTCGGAGCGTCCGCGAGCAACCCTCCCCGATCCGAACTGCCGATCTCGCGCCCACTCCCCATGGAGTGTGCGATTGTGAATCACGGCGCGCGTCCGAGGAGCGACCACCGGAATGACCCACCGGCTGGGTCGTCGATTACCGGAATAACCGGAGTTCTGCGCTCGCGGTCGTGCTTGCGTTGACGCGCCGGACCGGGCAATGTGAATTGCGTGGCTCTGTGGCAGTTCTTCGCGTCGACGAAGAGGTACAGCGAGTCCCCCGAGGTCGTCGAGCGTCCGGTTGGAACAAGCGTGCTGTACATCCTCTTGGCCTTGAGCCTCGTCGGCTTCCTCGCCGGAGTCTTTCCGGTGGGTGAGGACTGCAAGCAGTCCGACCCTCCGATTTGTGGCGGCACACAC
Source organism: Ilumatobacteraceae bacterium (assembly GCA_963805445.1). GTDB lineage: Bacteria > Actinomycetota > Acidimicrobiia > Acidimicrobiales > Ilumatobacteraceae > JAENVT01. Next base: position 579,120 of record CAWDUI010000047.1, read on the forward strand.
CACAACGACGTTCTCGCCATCGTCAGCGCATCGGTCGCAGTGCTCATCGTTGCGTTACTTGTGTGGAGTCGATGGCAGGAGAGTCGCGAACGTCGCGGTGCATAGCTGCGATCGATCGGTGTGCTGGACAGATGGCGCACGATCGGGCAACCTGCGGTAGTGCTGGCTAGATGGAGTCTGATTGTCTCGGCGCTCGTCTCGTTGTCGTCGTGCGGTCACCCGTGCGACGCCATCGGTTGCCTGACCGGCGTCACGGTCGATTTTCCGACGGAGTTTCCGACTAGTGCTCTGCCACTGACCGTACGGATTTGTGCCGACGACGTCTGCGACACAACCACCATCGACCCAACATCCACGGACGGCCAGACCTCGTTTCCGGTGGTTGCCCAACTCGCTCTCGACGATCGAAGCGAGCGCGAGATTCTCACTCGTGTTGAGGTTCGCTCGACGAAGTTCGGCAACGTACTGATCGACGCCACCGGCGCCGGCCGACTGCATCGTTCCCAACCGAACGGCAAGGGATGCGATCCTGTCTGCTACACGACGCTGCTCACCTACGATGAAGCCACAAACACGTTGGCGCAACGATGACCACTCATAGCTGCCCGGTCGAGTTTGATGCAGCGGGCATTGCGCTGGTGGGTTCGCTGGTCGACGCTACGAGTCGGAGGCGACCGTGGTTGTTGGTACCGGTGTGATGCCCGCTGCGCACCCTGGGTCTGCATCGGGTGGGGCTGCGAATCGAACGCCGACCGCCAGTGGTTGGTCGAGTGTCAATGATTGCGTCGCGTAACCGCACTCCAGAGTGCACGCGTGAACGTCGGCGCTGCCCTTCATCGTCGCTGTCACGATTGCGACATCGCCTTCAACCTTCACCTGCAAACCGCCGGGCTGCTTCGCGCACCCGACGAAACGTGGATAGCTCGTCACCACCGTGACAGTTCGGCGATCGGTCGAGAGACCAATGGACACCGGCACGACGGTCGCCGTGCGAGTGTCCTCGCCGCACGCTGACACCCCGAGCAGAAAGACTGCGGCCACCAGCACAGCCGATCGCATGGGGCCGAGCCTGCCACAGACCTGATCCGCTTGCACCTCGCTCCGAGTGCTCAGGCGCCGAGTGTCGCGATCCTCGACATCAGTGAGCGAGCTGCGCCGAGCACGAGATCTCGATCGTGGGTCACGACGAACTGGAATCGGCGTTCATCGTCGGGCCCGTCGTCGCCCATGTCTCGGGCGATCAAAGCCGCTGAATAGTGCGAGCCGATCACCGTCACGGTCCATTCCTCGGCCAACGGGTCGGCTGCCGACAACGAGTTGCCAAGCACCCCTGGAGCGGATTCGGCACTCAGATCGACGCCAAGCGCCGCGACGAGCGGGCAGCGCTCGGCCAGCGCTACGAAGCGATTTGCCGTCGCCGGAGTGAATCGATCCATGGTTTGGAACGCAGCGAGCACCATGGGCGCAGGCCACACGTGCATCCCTTCGCTCTCGATGTGGCGGCACAGGTCGCGGAGCAGGCCCTTTCGCCCGACGCGCAGCCGACCGCCGACCGAGACGAGCGCAAACGGTGTGGTCGACGCCGCTCCGGACGGACGGGCGAAGCTGATCTCACGTCGGGGCGGCACAGATCTGAAGAGTGCACCTGGCCGTCCGAACATCCAACCTTGGCCGAGCGTTGCGCCCAAGGCGAGCGCCTGGTCGAGATGAGCCGCTGTCTCGACTCCCTCGGCCAGCACGACAGCGCCGGTCCGTTCACTATGGGCCATCACTGCGGCCATGATCGCTGCCTGATCTGAGTTCGGTCGTTGGGTGACGAGGCTGATGTCGAGCTTGATCACATCTGGGGCGAGAAACGGCAGCAGTGCCAACGACTCCGGTGCCGAGCCGACATCGTCGAGGGCGATTCCCCAGCCGTTCGCTCGCGCCCAGTCGACGGTGCCGAGCAACTCCGCTGGGTGAGCGACCAGTGACCGTTCGGTCAACTCGAGCATGATGCGCAGTCCGGCCTTCACCGCCGCGACGCTCGTCTGGGCTTCCAGCGGCGGGGCCGCGGCGAGCGACTCGGGCTCGACGTTGATGAACAGCACGTGTTGGCGACCGAGTCCAAATGCAAGGGCGTCGTTGGCTGCGGCAATGCGGCACGCCCAGTCCAACTCGAAGGTGCGCCCATTGCGCTCGGCTGCGGCGAAGACGACATCGGGTGTTGCGCCGGCAAGATTGGGCCATCGTGCCAGTGCCTCGAATCCGACCACGTCTCCGTTGGTCAGATCGACGATCGGCTGGTAGGCGGGCTGCAACTCACCTCTCACCAAGCACCGGTCGAAATCGAGGAGCACTTTCACTTCCGGTGTGGCGACTGGTGGCATCACTGGCCTCGCTTGGGTTCAGCAGAGGCGTCGGGTTGATGATCGAGCCGTTCGACCGACTGCTCGTCCTGCCAAAAGGCGTCCACACGAGTTGCCGGAGACTGTATCGACCGCGACGTGTCAACCGGTCCAACGGGGCCCCAACAGATCGTGGTGGCCAGCCGGAACCCTTCGAGCTTGCGCCCAGGTGTACCGATCACGACCGCAACGGCGTGTTCGCTCGTCGGGTGAGGCGCCTCATAACACTCACCGCCTGGTGGCCCGGCGGCGTTGAGCATCCGCCCAGTACTGGCAGACCCCGGTGTCACCGGGTTCGGCTCGAATCCGAGTCCGCTCAGAGGATGAATGGCACGAGCATTTTGGTCGAGCACTGGTACAGCGGATAGGTGTCTGGGAACTGCTCGGTCAAGTAGCGCTCCTCGACGGTCGCGCTGTAGAGGAAGTAGATCCCGGCCAGGCCCACGGCGAACACCCAACGCCAGCTCAGTGCCACCGCGGTGCCGACACCCGCGACGAGAATGCCCGAGTAGATGGGGTGGCGGACCAGACGGTATGGCCCGCTTGTCACCAGTTCCGGCTGATCGCTCTGCGTCATCGGGGCGCCCCAGTTGCGCCCGATGTTCACGCGGGCCCAGATCGCGAATCCCAATCCAAGGGCGAACAGGATGAGCCCGATACCAGCGCGCCACGGGTCCGTGCTGAGGCCATGACCGCGGAAGGCTCCGACGCGGATCAACAGGATCACGATGACGGCGATCACTGCCCGGATCCGCAGCTCGCGGGACCACGAGATGCGGCCCCTTTTCGTGGAGAACGCTGCCACGAGCCAGTACAGCCAGAACGCCGCCCACCCGGTCGCCAGGACCAACTCGAGCGCACGCATCGTGACGCAGACTGCCACAGTCCCTCCGGCGTGCGGCACCTGCGCCGATGATCAGGACCCCGAACAAACGAGCAGAGTCACCCGTCGCGCGGGCCGCCGGTCGCTCAGACGGCGCGGCCGAGGAAGTTGAGCATCTTGGTCTGCGCGTCGGAACCGGGCGCCGGCTTGACGGCCGCAGCCATCATTCCCGGCATCCGCAGCACTTCTTCGGGCAGCGCCTTCCACGTTGTCAGCGTGTGCTTCACGAGGCCCGAGTCGAGTCGCTCATCCACCTTCGCCGTACGAGACATGTCCCAGGTGTGCGGCACGAGGTCGGCAGCCATGAAGCCGACCAGCACGTCCATTGGCATCGAGCCGAAGTCCGGCCCGAACGGGTCCTTGGCGATCGACTCCAGCACGAGCGGGTGGTCGAGCGCCTCCAACGTCTGGTCGCGCAGCTTGATCCATGCACCCACCGGGTCGGCGCCGAGCTTCGGTGTCGACTTCGGTCCCTTGCCCGTGCTCGCGAAGGCCTTGATCATCGCCAGGTTCCCCGCCGCGTGCTCGTAGACATCCTTACCGGTCCAGCCCACGCACGGTGCCTTGCGCGTGAACGCGGTCGGCTTGGCCATCTTCAGGACATGCTCGAAGGCGTAGACGGCGGACGTGTACAGACGAACGTTGGCGCTCAAGCCCGAAGGCTACTTCAGTCTCGAAGGCGGCCGACCGCCGCTCACTCCAGCGAACGGTGGCCTTGCCCTGCGAGCGCGAGCGCCCGCGCAACCCGGTGTCACGCCAAACGTCGCTGGATGGGCCGAAGTGCGATGGCTATGTGAAGGCGGATAGAGGTGGGTGCCGGTGCGCCCAGGGTTGAGCACGTTCGAGTTGGCCGGCGAGCTGGAACAGTGTTGCTTCGTCGCCGAATCGTCCGATGAACTGAACACCGAGTGGCAGGCCCTGATCGGTGGAGGCCAGCGGGACGGACATCGCCGGTTGGCCGGTGAGGTTGGCGAGAGCGGTGAAAGCGAGGCAGCGACGGGTGTTGCTCAGGCCTTCGCGGCCGGCCATGCTGCCGAGCGGAAGTGGGGGGACGGCAACGGTTGGGGTGATCAGAACGTCGATGTTGGTGAAGAATCGGCCGACGGTGCGGCTGATCTTGTGTATTTCCTGCATGTTCTTCAAGTGTTGTCCGGCACTTTGCTCGCTCCCGGCTTCGGCCAATGTCCAGGCCACCTTCTCGAAGTCGTCGGCGGTCGCTGCGCGGCCGAGTCGTTCCTCCCAGTCGATGCGCACCCATGCCGTGAACGCGTCGAAAGCGTCGAAAAAGCAGGTCTCGAATTCCTCGGGGACCGCTGGTGCCGCCTCGACGACGCGATGTCCAAGTTCGGCGCACCACGCGGCGGCCTGGTGGGCGGCCGCTCTGCAGAGCGGGTCGACGTCGACACCGTTGAACGCCGTGGTGGTCACCGCGATACGTAGCGGGCCAGGGTCACATTCGACATCGGCCAGATATGGGCGCTCGGGCGCATTGAGGACGGAGGGGTCGCCGAGGTCGGGACCGCACGTGGCGTCGAGAGCCGCTGCGCTGTCGCGCACCGTCCGCGAGACGACGTGCTCGGCGACGAGCCCGGCGAGCACGTCGCCGTAGCGAGGTCCCAGCGGATTGCGCCCACGCGTCGGTTTCAGCCCGAACAGTCCGCACCAGGCCGCCGGCTGGCGTATCGAACCGCCTCCGTCGTTGGCGTGGGCGACCGGAACCATTCCGGCGGCCACCGCAGCGGCCGATCCGCCACTCGACCCGCCCGGCGAGCGGGTCAGGTCCCACGGGTTGCGCGTTGCCCAAACCTCGCCGGCTCGGTGGTGAACTCAAGAGCGAACTCGGGGGTGTTCGTCTTGCCGCACAACACCAGACCGGCAGCCTTGTAGCGCACGACCAGTTCTTGGTCTGCCGGAGAGACATAGTCGCCGGCGAAGTTGGATCCTTCGGTGAAGCGGACACCGGCCCACTCCGCCCCGAAGTCCTTCAACAAGAAAGGCACACCACAAAGAGGCCCGTCAGGAAGCGGTTGGAGGGCCATTTCCCGGGCCAACTCAAACGTCGGAGTGATCACCGCGTTGAGTTGACCGTTGAAGGCCTCGATCCTGGCGATGGCCGCCTCCACCAATTCGACGGCTTTGACCTTCCCGTCCCGCACCAGCTGCGCCTGAGCTACCGCGTCGAGCAAGGCGAATTCATCCATGACAACCCCCACGGCGGACGACGGAGCGTCAACGACTGAACAATAACGCTCCACGCGTGGATCGCCCGTGCAGTTCGGCGCCACCGGCCGGACGTACAGCCCATAACGCTTGGGCAATACGCTTCATCGACTTGCCGGCGGCGCGCTCCTCGTCGTGGTGGTTGCTGCGACCGAGTGGTGGGGCATCAGCGCTGGAGTGGATCCGGTGACGTTCGCCAGCTGTGTGCTCGCGTGGATCGTGGAGAGCGACATCTGGCCGGCGGCGAGATGAATACCGATCACGACTTCGCCGCGCACTCAACGAGCAGCTCATCGAGCTGCCCGAATGTCTCGTGCATCGCATCCGCCGCGCCGCCACCGTCGGCATCGAGTGCTTCCTTCGACGGATACAGCTCGCTCACGACGAGCAGCGTCTTGCCATCTGTCTCCGTCAGGGTGACCGTGGTGACGGAGCCGTTCTCCCCGCCTTCTTCGTTCGTCCAGACGATGCGCGATGGCGGTGTCACTTCGAGGTATCTGCCAAAGAAGTCCATGCCATCGCCGAAGCCGAGGCGGTAGCCGCCACCGGTGCGTACATCCATCTCGCAGGAACGCAGCGTCATGCCCATCGACTTCGGCACCCACCAGCGTTTGAACAGCTCGGGCTTCGACCACGCCTCGAACACCAGGTGCGCGGGAGCGTCGAAAGATCGCGTGACGACGACCTCGCGATCTGACTTCCGCTCGACCTTCGTGATGTTCTTCGAGATGTTCCTCGTCGGGGCGAGCTCACTTTGTCTTGTTGTGTCCATCTGACTTCTCCTTCTGTTTCAATTCCTCGATGACCTGGTCGAGCTCGCCGAAGCGCGCCTCCCAGAGCTGGTGATACCTCTCGATCCAGGCCTCCACTTCCTCGAGATGGCGAGCGCCCATTCGGCAGGTCCGTACGCGGCCGACCTTCTCGGTCACGACGAGTCCTGCCTGTTCGAGGACGCCGACGTGCTTCCTCATGCCCGTGAGGGTCATGTGGAACCGGTCGGCCAGGTCGGTGATCGAGGCTTCCGAACGGCCGAGCTGCTCGAGGACACCGCGTCGCGTGGAGTCTGACAGCGCCGCAAAAGAGGCATCGAGATGCGCACCCACATACTGAACCATATGGTTCACTGTTTATCACGCGTCCGCGCGGCGCGCAAGCGCGAGCGCCTCTCAGCGGTTGCTTCTGCACCCGTGACGGTCATGGTGCGGCGATTCGATCGATTCTCCGTTCAGGTCACGGAGTAGATCTTCCCGTGACGTGACGTACTGGTGGACGACCGCTGGACACCGCAACGAGCGCAGAACGGCGACGCCTGGGTGCGCGCCGGAATGTCAACTCACGCGGCGCAGCGCGAACGTTGCCGGACTCGTCACGAGCGACATCCACCGGTCGGCGGCAATCGTCCGTGAGTCGACGTCGGCAATGTCGTCGGCCAGGTGAGACTGGTCAGCGCAGCGGCGACTGGGTGCGTCGGCGCAGCGAGCGGGTGCTGAGCCACCACTTCCACCGCCACCATCGCGACGACGAGTTGCGAATGCTCGACTCGACGAGGTGCAACTGATCGACAGCGTCGTCGGCACGCTTGGGGTCGCAGGCCGCGGTGGCAAACGTAACGGCGTCGGCGTGGCGCTGGAGGCGGCCGAGCGGCGGGCCGGCGGCGGGCTGTGTTCGCACACCGGCCTCCACGAGCTCGGCGTTGGTGTGACTGCTCTCGAGGCTTGCGCCAGCGTCGACCAGGGCATCGGTTGCCAACGTCCATGCGGTGCTCACACGGCGAGCCGGGTCGGCGGCCTTCAACCCCTTGCGGCGCCGCACCTTCTTCCACGTGACGATCAGCGCAAAGACCACGAGCGGCCACAACAACAACCCGGTGAAAAGCCCACCCCGAAGTGCCCACACACGGACGGCGGACCATCCACCGGCTTTCGCCTGAGGCAGGGCCGCGGGGACGGGCTCGTTGGGATCCGCCTGGTCGACCTGAGGCGGATCGAGCGGCTGTGGGGCGGGCGGGGTCTCCGGCTGGCCAGCCGGCGTCGCCTGAGGCGTCGCCAAGCTCGGTGTCGTCGGCACGACGTCGAGCGCCACCCATACTGTGCCAACACGCACCTCCGCCCATGCCTCTGCGTCGGCGGTCGTGATCGTTGCCGACGTCGAGTTGCTCTTCTCGAGCTTGTACCCCGTAGCAATTCTCGCGTCGACGCCGAGGCTTCTGGCCAGCAGCACGAAGCCGGTCACGAACTGGTCGCGATTGCCCACCTTGGTGTTGCGCAGGAAATCGTCGACGAGGCGCTGCTGCAGCCCGCCGGGTGTCTTTTCGTTGAGCTTGTAGTCGTCGTGGAGCGTCGACGCCAGCTTGGCGATCTGCTCGGCAACTGTTCCGGTCGGTGCCAGCGTCGAGGCCAGCGACTTGAACGAGTTCTCGATGTCGCTGGGCTTGAGGGTTCCCACGTTGCTGGCCGTCGCCGGATCGAACTCGGCGAACGGCTCCACCGTGAACACCGTCTCCGCTGGCCGCGCGCTCCCACTGATTCGAATCACCCGGCGTTGGGTCGCTCTCGAGGGTGCTGTGGAGGCGTTTGGCGTCGCTCTCGACCGGGCTGCTGCTGCGAAGCACGAGCCCAGGTGAAACCCACAGATCGGTGCCGACAGCGGCGGTGAGCGTGACGGACACGGTGGTCGCACCGGTCGGCGGGTCGAGCCGGTTGCCGATCGGGGTGGTCCGACCGCTGGTCGACCAAGACTCGCCGTTGTAGACGTCGAGTGCGGTCAGCCGCCATCGCTGCAGTTGACCGAGCGCAGATGATTCGACGCGATAGAGATCACGCGGAGGGTCTGTGTTCACTTGGCCGGCCACGTCGGCAAGTGGATCGACCAACAGCAGCTGAGAGTCGGCGGCTTCTCGGTGGCGCGGGTTGGCGCGCTCGGCCACGGCGACCCCGACGCCGACGGTGGTGAGCAGCGCTGCCAGGCCGGCGGCGATGGCGACCAGCAGTCCCGCCCGCACACTGGCCACTCGATCGTCGAGGCCGATCCACAGCAGCACGAACGAGGCAGCCGCGCCCAGCACGACCGCCTGCCACTGCGGGCCGTCGGGGGCACCGACGGCGATCATCGCGACCATCGCCACGACCAGCGGAGCGATCGCCAGGGCCCGCCAACGCACGCGCATCGCCAGGTCGGTCGAGACCGCCGCGGCCACGAAGATCAACGCCGACATGGCAACGAAGATGGTTGCGAACCGCGGGCTCGGCCACGCCGTGGTGACCACTTGGCGAGGCCCCTCCAGCAGGCCCTTGACGACCGACGAGCTCGTGCCATCCGAGGCGTACGCCACCAGCACCGCGGAGCCGGCGAAGACCACCGCCTGGACGAGGGCTCTGGCAACGAGATGCGAACGCGACATCAGCCACCCGGTGGCCACGGCGAGAACTGCGGGGATCAGCAGGATCGGCTCGAAGCGCGTGCCGACCACGCGGGCGCCACTGAGCGCCAAGCCGACCGCGAAGACCAGCACCGCAAGGGCGCGCACGATTCGGCGACCGTTGGTCAGACCGGGGGTGTGCACTAGTTCCATTGTGCCCACCGTTCGGCGAACTGCGCAGCGTCGTTGGCCGCAATTGCCGGGCACACCAGACCGATGGTCTCGGCGCCGACACCGACCCTGGCGACGCTGATCTGGTCGCCATGCGAGAAGACGGTCGATGGTCCTCGCGGCCCGGTGATCACCAGCACCGCGACACCACCGAGCCCCCCGGTGAACAGGCTGGCGACCGATAGCACATCGGTGCCGCTGCTCTGCTGGAGCGGCGTGAGGAGGTCGAGCATCTCGGACTGGTCGACAAGGGGATATGGGCGTCCGGCACGCAGGCGCGAGGTCGAACGCACCACGACGTCGAGTCCCGATCGAAGGGCAAATGCGGCCACGCTGGCGCCCGCATCGACGATCTCCTCGAAATCGTCGGCGCTGGCGACCTCGGTCGAGGTGTCGATGACCACGGTGAACTCGTGGCGGCGGAGGTCGACGAACTCGCGGATCATCAGCGTGGCAGCGCGCGCCGACGTCGGCCAGTGGATCAATCGCGTGTCGTCGCCGTATTGGTACTCGCGCAGCGATTGGAAGCCCGATTGCGGATCGCCGGAGGGGCGTCGCAGGACGGCATCGTTGGTGATCACCCGCACCGCTCCCGACGCCGTGATCAGGGGGTACACACGCGGGTGCACCACGACGGTGCCGACCTGACCGAGCGGTCCGCTGGCCGTGGCCAGGCCGAGTTGATCGGTGCGTTCGAACGACATCGGCCCGATCGGGAAGATGCCACGGCGGCGGGTCGAGAACTGGGCATCGACCTCGTGGCGTGTCATGCGCGGCAGCGTCGGCACGTCGAAGGATTGGTGGGTGCCCTGGAACTGGTCGGTCAGCCGCGTGGAGCCGAGGCGATGAGCGGTCTGGTTGAAGATCTGATAACGAACGTGGACGTCCTCGCCGCGGGCGACGCGTGCGGTGATCAAACGCCGGCGAGCGGTGTGGCGAGTCGGCCGGTGAGCCATGTACAGCGCGAGAGCCACCGTGACGGCTCCCGCCGCAGCGAGTGCGAGCAGTTCTTCGTACTTCCAGTAGAACCCGAAACAGGCGCAGATCACTGCACCGATCGTGACTCCGAGCCCGGTGCGTGTCAGCACGTGGTCATCCCTCGCGGTGGCGGGGAACTGCGATGTCGTCGACGATCTCCGCCAGCACCTGCTCGCTGCGCACGCCGCGCAACTCCGCTTCGGAGCTCAACGAGATCCGGTGGCCGAACACCGGCTCGATCAACGTCTTGATGTCGTCGGGCGTGACGTACCCGCGCTGTTCCGACGCTGCATACGCTTTGGCGACCCGCATCAACGACAGTGTGCCACGGGTCGAGACACCCAGTCGCAGGTCGGGGTGGGCGCGGGTGGCGTTGGCCAGCCGAACGATGTAGTCGTTGATGCTGTGCACGACCTCGATCTGTTCGATCGCCGCGATCAACTGCTCGAGTTGCGTCGCGTTGGTCACGGCCGGCACCCCGCGGTCGCGATTCTCGCGACGGTACGACTCGAGCACCGTGACCTCGGTGACCTGATCGGCGTAACCGAGCGAGAGCTTCATCGCGAACCGGTCGAGTTGCACATCGGGCAACGGAAAGGTGCCGTGGAAGTCGCGCGGGTTCTGCGTGGCGATGACGAAGAACGGCCGTGGCACGAGGTGAGGCACACCGTCGGCCGTGACTTGGCGCTCCTCCATCACTTCGAGGAGCGCTGACTGGGTCTTCGGGCTGGCTCGGTTGATCTCGTCGCCGATCAGCACGTTGGTGAAGACCGGGCCCTGACGGAAGGAGAACGACGACGTGCGCTGGTCGAACACCATCACGCCGGTGACATCGCTCGGCAACAGGTCGGGAGTGAACTGCACGCGCTTCCACGACCCGGCAATCGACCCGGCGATGGCCTTGGCCATCGACGTTTTCCCGGTGCCGGGAACGTCGTCGATCAGCAGATGGCCCTCGGTCAACAGACAGCACAGCGCAAGACGAATCGACTCCGCTTTGCCGCGCACGATACTTTCGACGTTGTCGATCAAAGCGTGGAATACGCTGGCTACCTGGTCCGCCATGGCCGGTGATGCTATCGCTCATCTATCCTGGGAGCGGGTACTGCCACATTGCGAAGGTCAGAACTTGACATTGTCTTGAAGTTTGAGGTTATCCCGTTGATCTGTCGTGCCGATAACGAGATCATGAGGCCCGTGTCCGTGCCCGAGCCATCCACCGTCCTCCTTTCGCGCCCCGCCGCATGGACCTGATCGTCGCGACGCCCCAGGGCGAGGCCGAGATCTCGATCAACGCCGTCCACGAGTCGGTCACCATTGGTGATCTGTTGAGCCGAGTGCTCAGCTCCGCGCCACCGAACCTGGTCTACATCGACGGGCGACCGACCCCGAGCGGAACGCTGATGAGTGCCGCAGGCCTGGTCAGCGGCGCAGTGATCGAAACGACTGGACCCGTCGAGCACGTCGGTCACGCCGAGGTCACGCTGGTGCAGGCAGCCGGCGAAGGCGGCGGCAACCGCAGGCCCCTGGAACCGGGACGCTACGCGCTGGGCACGGCGCGACGTGCCAACGTCACGCCGTTGAGCTTCAACCAGGTGCTGGTGCCGCGGTGCGAGGTCGCCGTCGAGCACTCCGGCCGTGTCACGGTGGTGGCCAACCAGGGTGATCTCGACGGCCACGTCGCGGCCCATCCGGCGCAATGGGAGCAGCAACGACTTCGTATCGGGCACCGAGTCTTCCGGCTCGACGGTGCGATCGACGATCGTGCTGCGTCGTTGCAACCGACCTCGCTGGGACAGCTCAACTTCGTACGAGCCGCACGCGACGAATCGGTGGTCGATCCCGAGCCGGCCGGTCGAGCGCGAAACGGCGCCCGGCGGCGCGGCCGGCGTCACCGTGTCGAGCCGGCCGAGCCGCCGACGATCGCCTCCACCGACCCGATGCGAGTGGCGTTCGACGCAGAGCTCGAGAGCATCCGCCGCACGCACCTCGACCTGGCCGAGGTCGTCCGACGCGCCACAGAGCTGTCCGAACACCTGTGGGAACGCCGCCCGGCCGACGACGATGCGTTCATCTTCAGCGTCGGCCTGGCCGACCAGCACTGGTCACCCGACGAGGCCGGCGACGCCAGTCGTCGAGACCTGGCGTTGCTGCCCTCGGTGCCGGTCCTCGTCGATCTCGTCAACCAGCGCGGCATCGGCTTCGCCAGCACGCCACCTCAGGCACGCGCCGCTGCACGGGCGCTGGTGATGCAGGCCTGTGTCGCCCACAGCCCCGCCGATCTCGATGTCGTCGTACTCGCGACGCCTGCCGGCGCGTCGCGCTGGGAGTGGATCAAGTGGTTGCCCCATGCACGCGGGTCCCAAGGTGTTCAGCTGCTCAGCGATGACGAAGCGATCACCGACTGGGTGAACTCGCAACGCACGCTGACCACCGTCGTCGCCTCGATCCAGTCGCTCGGGCGGCCGATCACACCGAGCCGCCTGACCCTTGCCGTCATCGACGATCCCGGGCTGTGGCGTGGTCGGGCAGCGATGCTGCGCGGCCTGTTCGCCGAAGCGCAGCTGCCAGTTCGCTTCGTGGCGATCACCGATCGGGCCGATGACGTGCCGGCGGTGTGCACGACGGTCGTTCGCATCGAGGCCAACGGCGCGGCAGAGGTCGACTACCCGATCAGCGGGCCGACGGTCACCGATGTGGTCCCGTTCGTGCTCGAGCACGACGTTGCGGTCACCGCGGCTCGCAAGCTCAGCCCGATCGAGGACCACACCGCTCAACTCGCCGCCAGGGCCGTGCTGCCACCGACCGTCTCGCTCGCCTCGCTGATCGACCCCGACGGGCTCGACGCCGACCGCATGAGCGCCCGCTGGTTGGCCGGCCACAGGAGTCACCGGTCGCGGGTCCCCGTCGGCATGGGCCAGTCCGGCCAAGTAGAGCTCGACCTGGCCGAAGACGGGCCGCACGTGTTGATCGTCGGCGCGGCACGCTCCGGCAAGTCGGATGTCATGCGCACGATCGTGGCGTCGTTGATCGCCGGCAACGACCCCTCGGCCGTCAACATCATCGGCGTCGAGGCATCCGACGGCACGTCGTTCGGCGCCTTCGCCGGCCTCGATCACCTGGTCGGCTCGGTCAACAACTTCGACGAGCACGGGGGCGTGCGCCTCCTCGCGCGCGTTGCAGTCGGAGGTCAACCGGCGGGCCCGCGTGCTGTCCGCATACCACGCCGTCAGCGTCGCTGACTACTACTCCAAGCTGCCGCCCGTCCCGGATCGTGAGCAGTCGCAGTGGCGCAGCACGGATCCGCCGACGTCGAACGACACCGACGAGGTCGCTGTCGACAGCGACGGGGCGTCGGCCCCCCGCGTGCCCATCGCCGACGACGGCCCGCCGTCGATCCCCCGCCTCGTCATTGCCGTGGATGATGCCGACAACGTGATGATGCGTCACGCCGCATTTCTCCCGCAGCTGATCGATCTGGCCGACCGCTCGCGTCATCTCGGGATCCATCTGATCGTGGCCGCCGAGCAACTGTCGCGATCGATCGAGCACGCCTTGAAGTCGTTCGCCAACATCCGCATCGGCTTGCGGATGAACGATCCCGCGGAGGCAGTGGCCCTGATGGGGAACCGCGAGGCCGTGCAGATCTCGATGCACACGCCCGGGCGTGGAGCAATCCGGATCGGCGACGGTGCGGCGCAGGCGGTTCAGTTCGCCTCGGCCGCGTCGGCGACGGGTGACCTGATGGAGATCACGCCGTTCATCCTCGCCCGCGATCTGAACTCCGTCGAACGCAAGATCAGCGCACGGCCGACCACGGCCACGATCGAGGCCCCGCGCGAGGGTGGGCTGCCACACCTCGTCGCCGTGGTCGGCCAGGCATCGCGACGCGTCGACGGTGGTCGCCACCAGATCCTGTGCCCGGACCTGCCTGGCCGGCTTCCGTACGAGCAGATCTCATCGCCGCGGGCCAGCTCGTCGGATGCCGACGGCGCCGCGTTTGCGCTCAGCGACCTTCCCGACGATCACACCCAGAACCCCCGCCGATGGAATCCGGCGCACGATGGGAACCTGCTGATCATCGGTGGTTCTCCGTCGGAACGATCCAGCGCCCTCGCCACCTTGTGTGTGGCGGGAACGGATCGCATGGCACCGGATCGGCTGCAGTGCTATGTGATCGATTGCGCACCCGGGCTGTCGATCGACGCGCTGGGGCCGCTCGAATCGCTGGCCGCCTGCGGTGCCGTTGCCTCGACCGACGATCCCGACCGAATCCTGCGGGTGCTCGTGCGAGTCGTTGACGAGCTCGAAGATCGGGCGACGCGCGACCACACGTCGTCGAAGTCGCATATCGTCCTCGTCGTGAACGACATCGGCTCGCTGCTACGCACTTTGGAGCTCGGCGGCGAGTTCGAGCAAGGTCGCGAGTTGCTCGAGCGCATCGTCAGCAACGGCCCCCTCCACAGCATCACCACGTTGATGAGCTCGGCCAGCGAGAACGCTGCTCCGGCACGGATGGTCGGCCAGTTCCAGCAACGCATCATCTTGCACCTCGACGACCGCAGCGCATACCGCGCCTTTGGCATCGACCCCGGGCGCATCCCCGTGCAGGCCCCCGGCCGCGCCATCACACTGCCCGACCTGGTGGAGATCCAGATCGGATCGATCGCCGATCTGAGCGCAGCGGTCGAGCAGCGACTCGATCGCCCAGTCAGTGGCGAGGGCCCGGCCGACGTTCCCCGCACGCCGGATTCGGTGTCACTGGCACAGATCGCCGCGGCCACCGAACACCACGACGGGCGTTGGCTCCTCCCGGTGGGGCTCGACGCACGTTCGCTGCAACCCGCGCTCTTGCACCTGCAGGGTCCAGGAGCGGCGCTGGTGCTGGGCGACGCCGGCACCGGCAAGTCGACGGTGCTGACGAACCTCGCCCGTTGCGCGCTGGACATCGGTGCGGGGGTCGACATCCATGCGATCGCTTCGACGTGGAGCCCGTTGCTGCTGCTGCCCGGGCTCACCAGCGCATCCACGCTCGGCGGGATCGACAAGTGGGCGGCAGAGTTCTTCGCCACGACCGAGCGCGATCGGCTGGTGCTCGTCGACGACGCCGATCGGCTCGAGGGCAAGGTCTTCGAGCGGCTCGCGGCCGTGAACGACCCGCGCCTCGTCGTGATCGTCGCCGGGCGCACCCGCGGTCTGGAGATCCCGACTCACTGGACCGCACCACTGCGGCGCTCGCGAACCGCGGTGATCCTGCGTCCGCTGCCCGGTGACGGTGCCATGTTCGGTCTCCACCTGCGCGTCACGTCGTCGCACCCGGGCATGGGCCGCGGCGTGCTGATCGACGACGACCGCACCAAACCGGTGCTGCTCGCCGGACCCGTCGACGACAGCGACACGGCAAGCGGGGCGACGACATGATGCGTCGCGGCGACGGCATCGGCATCGAGGTCCTGCCCGACGCGCTGCGCGGCGTGCGCCTGCAACAAGACGCTCCGGGCCGTGTCGCCAAGGTGGCCGGGGTCGCCTGCGACACCACCAACGACCTCTTGCTGCTCGATGGGCTGACCCGGCTGCGCAGCTTGCTCGACGAGGCCGGCCAGCCGACCCGGGTGTGCATGTGGCGTCACGACTCGTACATCCAGTCACTCGACATCACCGGGTGGAGCACGACCGAGTTGAACCTGCATCGATCGAAGCTCACCGACGTGTCGGCCACGATCGAGATGGCGTCGAGCGCCCGCCGGCTGCTGGCCCACTTGCAGACCGACATGATCCGTCACCGTCGCGTCGAGCGTTTCGTTCGCCAGGCCGGATTCGACCTCGAGTCGATCGAACCGACACCGATCGCCATCGCCCGCCTGGTGCCCGCGTACACGATGCGCCTCATCGGAAGTCGCGGCGATGCCCAATCGTGGATCGCCGTCGTGCACGATCACCTGGTGCTTGCGGCCACACCGGTCACCGACGACCGCTACGACACACGCCGCAGCGAACTGCTGGCGACCAGTTGGTCGTCGTCGATCGAGGAGCTCCGCGAGCGGCTCCTCGACCCCGCCCAACTCGCAGCCACGCTCAACCAGCCGGCCGGGATGGCCGTGTCGCTCGGGCTGAGCCTGGTGGGTGACGCCTATCCCGAGTTTCCCGATACGCACCCGGCGTGGGGACCACGACTCGCCGGTGCGCTGGGATCGGCCGTTGCCGCGGCGGGTCTGGCCGGCCGCGTGCACCAGGTACAGCCACTCGTCGCGCCGCACGCATTCAGCGACGATGGCGGCGTGTGGGTGGTCGAACGGGTCGGCGATGTGGCACCGGCCGCGCAAGCCCCGACAACGCGCAGGCGTTGGCGACGATCCACCGAGGACTCGCTGCACTGACCCCCGGCAGGCCGCCCCGCCGAACGCAGGTTTGTTACTGGGTGCTGACTGCCTCGGCGACGATTTCGTGAACGAGATCACCGGTCAACTCGTCGTGCTCGCACAGCGCGTCGGCAACGGCCAGCAACGCCGTGCGGTGCTCCAGCAACATGCACGCCGATCGGTCGGCCGCCTTGTTCATGATGTCGTCGGCCTGCACCCGTGACCGCTCGTCGGCAAGGACCTTGGCGGTCATGTTGCCGGCCATGTGCATCTCCGCTGCCTCGAGGCTCAGCAAGCTGTCGCCGGCGCCGACCAGGCCGATCAACTGCGCAGCGATGTTGGTGGCTGCCGCCAGATCGGAGGCGATGCCGGTCGATGCCTCGCCGTACTCCTGGATCTCGGCGGCCCTTCCTGCCAGGGCGACCACGATGAGATCGCGGAGCTCGCTCGGCGTGCGCAGATGGCGCTCCTCGCTGTCGTCGTGAGCGACGAGGCCGAGCGAGGCCGAGCGACGAAGGATCGATGCAACGCGCACGTCGCGACCGACCAGGACGGCGATCACGGCGTGCCCGGCTTCGTGGACCGCGATCCGGCGACGCTCGTCGGGCTGATAGCCGACATCTTGGGCAAGGCCGACCTCGACGATCATCTGCGCTTCGACGAGGTCTTCGATCGACAGCGACTTGCGCCCGCTCCGAAGCGAGATGATCAGCGCCTCGTCGAGCAACCGCTCGATCCGCACCGGGCTGTAACCCGCCGTGCGGTCGGCGATGATCACCGCGTTGACCGACGGATCGTGCGACTTCTTGGCCAGGTAGTAGTTGGCGATCGCGATGCGGTCGGTCCGCGGGGGCAGGTCGAAGTGGATCGTGCGGTCGAAGCGGCCGGGACGCATCAGCGCAGGGTCGAGGCCATCGGCGCGGTTGGTGGCAGCGAACACCAGCACGTTGGCCGGCAGGGTCTTCGGCCGTGACAGGGCGCGTGCCGGGGGAAGAAGGAGATTGACCCGGTCGATGAGCTTGCTCGCCAACTTGTTCCAGCCGGTCGGGAGATCAAAGCTCTGCATCTGCACCAGCAACTCGTTGACGATGCCCGCGGCGCCCTCACGCATGCCGCCGTGACCCATGCCCGAGCGGGCCATGCCGATCGCATCGAACTCTTCGATGAAGCCGATCGCGCCGCCCTCGGCGCGGGCCGCTTGACGGAGCGCCTTGAAGAACTGGCGGATCTTGCGGTTGGTCATGCCGTAGAAGTGCGATTGGAACTCGCTGGCCGACACGAACAGGAACGGGACCTCGGCCTCCGCGGCGATGGCTTTGGCGAGGTATGTCTTGCCGGTGCCGGGGGCACCTTCGAACAACACGCCACGCCGCGGTGATCCGCCCATCTCCTCGGCGAAGGTCTCGTGGTTCAGGAACAGGTTGAGCGTGTCGATGGCCTCGCGCCGGGTTGCATCGGCACCGACCACATCGGCCAGGCGAATGTCGGAATCGGACGGACGCAGCATGGTGTGCGGTGACTTCCCCGACGCCATCATCGGAATCATCATCATCCCGGTGATGAGGATCAGCATCACCCCGAGGATCGCCAACTCCGGGCTGTCGCGAATGATCGACGGCACACCGAGATGGACGGGGTTGCCTCTGAGTTCGCGGTACCAGAACCAGGCCAGCGGGACGCTGCAGACCACGACGAGGCGGAGGAGGCGCTGCTGACGCTTCCGTTCGCGGTTCGCACTGGCGTTGATCTGTCGGCCGCGGAACACGGCTCCGTGTTGCATCTGCGTGATGTCCATCAAACCGACCCCCGTGTTGTCGTCAATGCCAATGCGGTGACAGTACATGATCGACACAGAGTGTGCAAACCACTCACGCTACGTGGTCATATGGTCTGCCACCAGCAACACCCGTTGACGACTTCTTGACGATCAGGGCGCCTCCATCGGCTGGTTGAGCTGGGATTATTCGTCGGCCGACGGCGGCCGTCTGGTCTGCTTGCGCTGGGCGACGTGCCTTTTGCTCGCCAGTCGCTTGCGCACCGACGAGGCCGACGGACGGGTGGCCCGGCGCGGCCGCGGCGGCGGTTTGGCTGCTTCGTCGAGTCGCTCCAACGCAGCGGCCCATGCGGTGGCCCGGTTGCGGAACTGCGACCGTGATCCCGCCGACGAGGCGCGCTGATGGTCGGCCCCGCCGCAGCCAGCACACGGTCGCGGATCGCCGCGCTCAGTCCCGCCTCGTCGATCGTGATGGTGACGGTGACAGCGGTGTCCGACGTGTTGGCGTGCTGGCCACCGGGGCCTCCGGAACGCGTCGCGACCCACGACACGGCATCCGCCGCGACGCGCAGGCCGCGCGCGGGTTCGGTACACACCATCGACCGGTTCCACGGGTCCAGTGTGGCAGTCGCAGTCTGGCGGCGAACCGTCAGCGGGATTAGCGTCCGAACGGTGAACCCATGGGAACAGTTGCTCGAAGGAATTGACCTTCCATTCCATCCCGATCTCTCCGTGCCCTCGCTCACCGAGGTCGTGCTTCCGATCCCGCATCCCGAGGCCGTTGCCGATGTCGAGGCCACCGCGCACCGCCAGGTCGTCGAACGGTTGGCCGGCGCGGTTTCCGACGGGATGACCGTCGCCGTCGGTGCCGGCAGCCGCGGCCTGGTCGAGCGCGTCGGCAGTGCTTCGGGGCGCGATCAGCGGGCTGCGCGCGCTCGGTGCGGCGCCGTTCGTCGTGCCGGCGATGGGCAGCCACGGCGGCGCCACGGCCGAGGGCCAACGGTCGATGCTGGAGACACTCGGAATGACCGAGGAGGCGATCGACTGCGAGATCCGGGCCACCATGGAGACCGTCGAGGTCGCCCGCACGCACGACGGCATGCCGTTGTACCTCGATCGCAATGCGGCGGGCGCCGACCGGATCATGCCGGTCAATCGGATCAAGCCGCACACGTGCTTCAAAGGCCCGATCGAGAGCGGTCTCACCAAGATGGCCGTCGTCGGGTTCGGCAAGCAGCCCGGTGCTGCGCAGATCCATGCGTGCGGGCCGATCGAGATGCGCAACCGGTTGCTCAACGGCATCGCCGCGCTGAAGAGCACGGGTCGGCTGCTCGGTGGTGTCGGCACACTCGAATCGGCAGACGGCCACGTGGTCGACGTGCGGGCGTTGACGGCCGACGAGGTCGGCACCGACACGGAGATCAACCTGACCGACGAGGCTCGCGATCTCGTGCCGCCACTGCCGTTCCCCGTGATCGATGTGCTGATCATCGAGCAAGGTGGCAAAGACATCAGCGGCACCACGATCGACCCCAACGTCACCGGTCGGTTCTGGGTCCACGGGCTGGCGGATTCCGAGTCACCACGGGTCAGCACCATCGTGTTGCTGGGCATCACCGAGGCATCCGGCGGCAACGTGCTGGGGATCGGGTTCGCCGACTTCATCCCGGCGTCGGTCGCTGCGGGCATCAACTGGCAAAAGACCTATGTGAACTGCTTCACTGCCGGCCCATCCGGCGTGCGGCGCAGTCGCATGCCGATGGTGCTGCCGACCGAGGCCGATTGCATCAAGGCCGCACTGAGCATGTGCGGCAAGGCCGTCGACGAGCCCAAGAGCGTCGTGCGAATCCGCAGCACGTTGCACCTCACGCGGTGTTGGGTCAGCGAGCCGCTGCTCACGCAACTCCCCGCGGGTGCCCAGATCATCGCCTGACCGGTCGAGCCGACCCCCGCCCGTCGGGCGCGCTGTGAGTACCGGGATTACCGGAATCGCCCCCGACCAGGGTCTGTGGGCGAGGTGTGAGTAGCGGGAGTACGATGCGCCCGACCAGGTGGATAGGTGGTCAGGTGGCCGCGGACTCGGCGGCGTCGAGTTGGGCCCGGGTGAGCAGCGACGTCATGGTCACGCCCTCCGCGGCGAGCGCCGAACCGTGATCGGGGCTGCGATCGATCACGCACACGACATGGTCGACCAGAGCCCCGAGCTCGCGCAGCTGGCGTGTCGAGATCACGACCTGTCCGCCGGTGGTGATCACGTCCTCGATCACCGTCACATGCTTGCCGGCGATCGCGGCGCCCTCGGCGAGTTGCGCGGTGCCATAGGTCTTGGCTTGCTTGCGCACGAACGCTGCGGGAATACCGGTGCGCAGCGACAGTGCCGTCGCAATGGGCACTCCACCGAGCTCCAACCCGGCCAGCACCTCGGTGCCGGCCGGCAGCAACGGCTCGAGTGCGGCGGCGATGTCGGCGAGCAACACCGGATCCGCCTCGAACCGATACTTGTCGAAGTACTCGGTGGCGATCTGGCCGGAGCGCAGCGTGAAGCTGCCAGTGAGGCGGGCGATCGAATTGACCCGCGCGGCGAGGGACTCAAGCGACATGATCGCCAGTCTGTTCGCCGACGTGACCGCGCATCAACAATTCCTGCGCAACGGTCGCCACGTGCAACCCGTCGGCGGCGAACACGTGCCCGATCGCCAGGCCGCGGCCACCGACGAAGTTGAGGCAGGTGAAGTCGTGCAGGTGCCATTCGTCGGCGCGCAGTGGGCGATGGAACCACACCGTGTGATCGAGGCTGGCGGTGAACCGGCCGTCGTCGGCGATCTGTGTCGCAGCACGGGTCGCGTCGGTGGGCAGATCGTCGCTGAGGTACGCCAACCAGCAGCGGTGCAGCAATTGATGGTCGCCGAGCGACTCGTTGACCTTCATCCACGCCAGCGTGCGACCGGCACCGAGTCGGCCGGCCGCCGGTACCCACGTGCGCGGCACGAACCGTCGGTCTGCCGATTCCGTGAACGGCTCTGATACCAGGGACTCGGGCCCTGGGACTTCGGCATCCATCTCCACGGTCTGCAGGTCGATCGATGGCTCCGGCCGTTGGAACGACGCCTCGAGATTGAGGATCGCACCGACCGCTTGGCGGGCGATCACCCGCCGCGTCGAGAAACTGCGACCATCCCGGATGCGATCGACTTCGAATCGAATCGGCTCGGTATGGTCACCGCGACGAATGAAATATGAGCGCAACGAATGCACTTCCAGATCCGTGGCGACCGTGCTGGCCGCGGCACGCAAGGCCTGGGCAACGATCTGGCCGCCATACAATCCGCCCCAGGGGTACCGCGGACCAATTCCCACGAAGGTGTCGGGGTCGCGTGACTCGAGATCGAACAGTCGGCTGGCTTCCATCGTCGCGAGCGTAACTATTGAGTTTCGGCAATATGAAACTATGCTGGGCCTCATGGCAAAGCGAGGGCCCAAAGGGCCGATGACAGATGAACACAAAGCAGCATTGGCCATGGGGCGCAACGAGGGGAATGCCGTGCGCAACTATCTCGAGGCATTGCGCAACAACAAGCCCAAGCGAGGCCGCCGCCGCACGCGTGAATCGATCGCCGCGCGGCTGGCCGCCATCGACACCGACTTGGAGGACGCAGACCCGATGAACGAACTTCGGCTGCGCCAGGAGCGCCGCGACTTGCAGGCGGAACTGTCGTCGATCGGCGAAAAGGTCGACATCAGCGCCTTGGAGGAGGGTTTCGTCGCCGTGGGCAAGTCGTACAGCTCCCGCCAGGGCATTTCCTATGCGACCTGGCGAGAGATCGGCGTCGACGCCGCAGTGTTGAAGCGCGCCGGAATCGCCCGATCCGACTGATCGCTATTCGAGTGCGTCGACGGCGGTGAACACGGCACCGCTGTGGCGCAACGAGCGCTGCAAATCGAACGCTTCGTCGAGCATCGTCGCTGGGACCGTCACACGCGGATCGGCGTTCAACAGATCGCGAAACGATCGTCGTTCGCTCCACGCCGTGGCAGCATTCTCCTGCACGATTCGATAGGCCTCGTCGCGTTCCAGGCCGCCTTGCACCAAGGCCAGCAGCACGGGCTGACTGAAGACCAGACCGAAACTGGCGTCGAGATTGGTGCGCATGCGATCAGGGAAAACCTGCAGACCGGCGAGCAATCGTTGCATTCGGCGCAGCACGTAATATGCCATCAACGAACTGTCCGGTAGCACGATTCGCTCGACTGAACTGTGCGAGATATCGCGCTCGTGCCACAGGGCGACATCTTGCATTCCCGCTTGCAGGTTGCCTCGCAGCACCCACGACAATCCCGTGATCGTCTCGGCGCTGATCGGGTTTCGCTTGTGGGGCATGGCGCTGGACCCCTTCTGGCCGGCCTTGAACCCTTCCTGGACCTCACCGACCTCGGTGCGTTGCAGATGCCGCAACTCGACCGCGATCATCTCCATCGTCGAGCCCACCGAGGCGCAGGCCCACAGGTACTCGGCGTGCCGGTCGCGGGCGATCACCTGCGTCGCCGGCACCGGCGCGAGGCCCAGTCGATGTGCGACGAATGCCTCGATGGACGGATCGATGTTGGAGTACGTACCGACGGCGCCACTGAGCTTGCACACGGCGATCGACTGGCACGCGGCGCGCAGCCGCGCCCGATCGCGATCGATCTGCAACGCCCACAGCGCCACCTTGGCGCCGAAGGTGGTCGGCTCGGCGTGGATGCCGTGTGTGCGTCCGATCATCACCGTGTCGCGATGGGCCCGGGCAAGTTCGACCACCGTCGCCAACAACGCGGTCGAAGCTTCGATCAACAGGTCGGCGGCATCCCGCAGCGCCCAGCACCACGCAGTATCGACGACATCGCTGGACGTCAATCCGTAGTGGATCCACGCCCCGGCCGGCTGGCCGATCGCCGCCTGGACGACATCGACGAACGCCGCGACGTCGTGATCGGTGACGGCCTCGCGATCGCTGACTGCTTGCACGAACGCGGCGTCGGTGCGCGGCGCGCTCGCCGGCACGTCGCAGCATCGGCGGTGGGCACGACGCCGAGCGCCGCCTGTGCCTCGGTCGCCAGGAGCTCGATTTCGAGATAGCGGCCGAATCGGGTGGTGTCGGAGAACACCGCTGCCATCTCCGGCAGCGAATACCGATCGATCACTGCCACTCCAGCACGGCGTCGCGGGCCGGGCCAGTGCCCACGATCCGGACCGGTACGCCGACTTCGCTCTCGACCAGGGCGACGAACTCCGCCGCTTTCGGTGGGAGGTCGGCACGGTTGCGCACCGCCGAGATGTCGCACAGCCAGCCCTCGAGCACGGCGTAAACCGGGCGGCCGTCGCTGTCGTACTCGGTGCACACCTTGATCTCGTCGAACGTGTCGAGCACGTCGAGCTTGGTCAGCGCCACCTCCGTCAGCGAGTTGATGCGCACCGCCTTTCGTATCATCACGCAGTCGAGCCAGCCGGTGCGCCGACGGCGCCCGGTGACGGTGCCGAACTCGTGCCCGATGTCGACGAGCTTGTCGCCGGTCTCGTCGAGCAGTTCGGTGGGAAACGGACCGCTCCCCACCCGGGTGGTGTAGGCCTTTGTGATCCCGACGATGCGTGTGAGGTACCGCGGGCCGATGCCGGTTCCGACGCACGCGCCACCCGCGGTCGGGTTCGACGAGGTCACGAACGGGTACGTGCCGTGGTCGAGATCGAGGAACGTCGCCTGCGCCCCTTCGAGCAACAGGTGATCATCGCGGTCGAGCGCGTCGTGCAGCAGTTGCACGGTGTCGATCACGTACGGCGCCAGCCGCCGCCCGAGCGTGGAGAAGCGGTCGACGACCTCGTCGACGTCGAGCGGTTTGCCGCCCAGCGCAACGATCTCGGAGTTGTGGCTGACCGCGTGCTGCTTGACCGATGCGGCGAATCCTGCCGGGTCGAGCACTTCTCCGGCGCGCACGCCTTCACGCCGCGCCTTGTCGGCATAGGCGGGCCCGATGCCCTTCAGCGTGGTGCCGATGCGAGCGTCGCCCCGACCGGCCTCGTACAGCGCATCGAGCGCCTGGTGCCACGGGAAGATCAGGTGCGCCTGGCTGCTGACCTTCAGCTTGGCGCAGCTGACGCCGCGCCCCTCCAACGTGTCGATCTCGTTGAACAGGGTCGGCATGTCGACCACCACCCCGTTGCCGATCACCGGGATCACGTGCGGGTACAACACGCCGGAGGGCACGAGCTGCAACGCGTACCGCTCGGTCCCGACCACCACGGTGTGACCGGCATTGTGGCCGCCCTGGTAGCGCACGACGTGGGTGTGTTCGCTGGCCAGCAGGTCGATGACCTTGGCTTTGCCCTCATCGCCCCATTGGGCTCCAACGACGACGGTGACGGGCATGGCGAGACGCTCCTAGCGGCTTCGGGCGGAACGTGGGTGAATCCTACCCGATACCCTCGTCGCTCATGTCGGTGCTGCGCACGATGACCTGGTCGGCGATGGACGAAGACGCACGCCGCGCCCTGTGCACGCGTGGTGTGGAGGCGATCTTCGACGCAGATCTGAAGGCCGCGATCGGTCGGATCATCGACGACGTGCGCGCCCATGGCGACGAGGCCGTGTGCCGTGCCCTGCGCGACTTCGACAAGGTGTCGGTGCGGCCCGACGAGCTCCGGGCGAGCGCCGACGAGATCGCCGCTGCCCGGGTATCGAGCGATGTCGACGCCGCCATCGACGACGCCGTCGTGCATCTGCGTGCGTTCAACGAGCAGGTGATGATGCGCGCGGCCGACTGGAGCTTCGAGAGCGAGCCGGGCCTGTCGGTCGGCGAGAAGATCACCCCGATCAGCTCCGCGGGTCTCTTCGTCCCCAGCGGCAAGGCCAGCTATCCGAGCGTCGCCTACCAATTGGGCGTGCCCGCCACCGTGGCCGGTGTTCCCACGATTGCCCTGGTCGTGCCGCCGATGCCCGACGGCAGCGGGAGCATCGACCCGGCAGTGCTCGTGGTGTGCCGCAAGCTCGGCATCGACAACGTCTTCCGGGTCAACGGCCCAGCGGGTGTCGCCGCGCTCGGGTTCGGCACCGAGTCGATCCCCCAGGTTCGCAAGGTCGTCGGGCCGGGCAGCCCTCCTGTCGCCTGCGCACAGGTCGAGATGCAGCGATACGGCGTGGCGACGATGATGATCCTCGGGCCGACGGAGAGCCTGGTGATCGCCGACGATTCCGCCGACCCGCGCTATGTCGCCGCCGATCTGTTGAACGAGGCCGAGCACGGCATCGATTCGTCCGTCCTGCTGGTCACCGTGTCTGTTGAACTGCGCGACCAGGTCGAACGCGAATTGGAGCGACAGGTTGGCGAGCTGCCTGCAGCCCGAGCCGAAGCCGCTCGCGCTGCCCTCGGCGCCAACGGCGGTTGCGTGATGGTCGCCGACCTCGAAGAGGCGGCCAAGGTGGCGAACCGCTGGGCCCCTGAGCACCTCCAGGTCGCCGTCGAGCCGGCGGTGGAAACACAGCTCGTCGATCTGTTGGTCAACGCCGGTGAGATCCTCATCGGGCAGCACACCCTGTTCGCCGCCGGCAACTTCGTGATCGGCTGCCCGGCCAGCCTGCCGACCGGCGGGTTCGCCCACGTGTCCAGTGGCATCACCGCCGACGCGTTCTCGAAGCGCACCGCGGTCGCTCGCGCCGATGCTCGAGCGCGACGACGCATGACCCAAACGATCGTGGCCATGAGCAACCACGAAGGCTTCCCCGCCCACGCCAACGCAGCGCTCGTCCGCGATCGCCAATGACAGACCCAGCTGACATCGTCTTCTCCCGGGTCGACGCAGGTTCGACCGAGGCGCGGTGGGCGCTGACGCAGTACTTCGACGAGCTCGACCGCCGGTTCGCCGGCGGCTTCAAGACTGACGAAGCCCTCGATGAGGCCACGCCGTCGTTCAACCCGCCCTCGGGATTGTTCGTCCTCGCCACCGCCGGCAACGACGTCGTCGGCTGCGGCGGGGTGCAGTGGATCGACGCGACGACCGCCGAGATCCGGCGGATGTGGGTCGATTCCGGTCGACGCGGCATCGGCCTCGGCAAACGCCTGCTCGGGCACCTCGAGGGCGAGGTGCAATCGTCGGGTCGAGGGCGCGTGTTGCTCGACACGAACGCCCGCCTCACCGAGGCCATCTCGATGTATCGGGCGCTCGGCTACCACGACATCGAGCGGTACAACGACAACCCGTACGCGAATCACTGGTTCGAGAAGGTGCTCGACCTGCCTCGGTAACCGCTTGCGCCCTCACGCTCGACAGCGCATCCTGGACAGATGCACGCTGTGTGGAGAGGACTGGCTGTCACGGCGTCGCTCTCGATCTGCGCCCAATGTGGAGGTGGCGCTCACAGCCAGGACCGCGTGCCTCCTGTCCACGCTCAGACGACGACACCGGCCGCCACGATCGCCCCGGTCACGACCTCACCTGCGCCGACAACGATCGATGCCGGCGCCGAGATCGAATGGAGCGCACCTGCCCGGGCGTTCGTCATCGGTGCGCTCCCCCGTGGCCTGGTGCCACATGGCCAGACGACCGAGGTCGAGGCATCGGACTCGCCGACCGGCGCGGCACACGTGAGCCAGACCTTCGTCGATCTGGCGATCCCTGCACAACTCGTCGTCAGCGTCGAGACCGGGCCTCCGGCTGTCGCCCAACTGACCTCGAGCGGGATGACCCCGCGCACCGACATCCTCCCCGGCGCGGACATCTTCGTGTGGATCGACCCAGCCACGAAGCAGCTCGGCGCAGCGTGGCAACTGCCCGGCGAATCGGTCGTGTGGCTGTACGGCACGAACATGCCCGAGGACGCGATGTTCGACATCGCCCGCTCCATCCACGTCGACGCGCCGTAGCCGCAACGGGCGCGAACCTCGGGAAGTGTGCATGTTCGACGCGCACAGGTCGCGTTGGAGCTGCACACTTCGCCGATCAGCGTGGATGCGGCGACCTAACGGCGGCGACGGGGCTTGCGACGGCGGCCGACCACCATCAACAGAGCGCCGAGACCGAACACCTCGCCGCCGGCAACCAGCTTCGTCACCGCAGCCGCCCCCGTGCTCGGCAGGTTGGAGGAACGGTTCAGCACCACGATGTTGGACTCCGCAGAGACCGAGGCGGTCAACGGGCACTGGAGGCCGTTGGCGCTCGAGCAGCGGGCAGACGACCTCGAAGTCGGTGACCGGGTGCGCCGACGCCACGGCCTGGTTGTGGATCACCTTGGCGGCCACGTCGGCGGCGGTGACGGTGTGCGTGGCGGTGCAGGTCAAGGACTGCCCGGGGGCCAGATTGGTGGGCGCACACACGCCGAGCACGCCGTTCGGATCGGAGATCGACACGTTGGTCAGCGTGACGTTGCCGGTGTTGGTCGCCGTGATCACGTATGTGATCTGTTGACCGACCTTGCTGAACGAGGCCGCCGGCGACGTCTTGGTGACCTCGAGCGACGAGTGAGGCATCGCCGGCGTCACGACCGCAGCGCTGTTGGCCGACAGGGCGGCCCCGCTCGGCGGCAGGCCCGACACGGATGCCACGTTGGTAATGGTGCCGCGGTCGAGGTCGGCTTGCGTCACGATGTGCGTTGCCGTGCAGGCCACTGTCTGACCTGGCGACAGCGTGACCGGGGCGCACCGGGTCAGCGTTGCATTCGCATCGGTGATCGTCACGCCGGTCAGCGTGACGATGCCGGTGTTGGTCGCGACCAGTGTGTACGTCACGATCGCACCGACCTTCGAATACGTGTTCGCCGCCGTCGACTTGGTGATCGAAAGCCCCGGAGTGGGCGGTACGGCCGGGCTGACCTCGACGATGGCGGTGGCCTGGACGATGACCGGCTGGCTGACCGTGCCGGCGGTCGCCGTGACGACGTTGAGGATCGAGCCTGTTGCGTTGGGAGCGACCTGCACGACGAGGTTGACCGTGACATGGCTTCCCGCCGGGAGATCGGCCGAGAGCACCGGCGACCCGGTGCCGGATGCCACGCTGCACACGCCGCCGGCTGCTCCCACGCATGTCCACGTGAGGGGTATCAGGCCGCTGGGCACCGGATCGGAGATGGCCACACCGGCGAGGGCGGCCGGCCCGCTGCCGTTGCCGACGACGATGTCGTAGGTGAACGTGTCGCCCGACAACGCCCTCGCCACACTCGCCGTCTTGATCACCGACAACGAGGCCGTGAAATCGACGCTGATCGTTGCGCTGGCGGTGTTGTTGGCCGGATTGGGATCGACCGTGCCCGGGCCGACGGTCGCCGTTGCTGTGTTGATCACCGAGTTGGGCGCGGTGGTGGCCACGGTGGAGGTGATCGTGAAGGTGGCGCTCCCGCCGGCGAGCAGGTCGACGGTGGTCGAGATGTCACCCGTGCCCGAGGCGGGACACGACGAGCCTGGCGTCGCCGCGCAGGTCCACGACGTGTTGGTCAACCCGGCTGGCATGGTGTCGAGCACGCTGACGGCCGTGGCCGGGTCGGGGCCACCGTTCGTCACCACGAGCGTGTACCCGAACGACTGACCGGCGGGCACGGTGGCGGCGGATGCCGTCTTGGTGACAGCGATGTCGGCGGTGAACACCAGCGTGTCGGTATCGCTGGCCACGTTGTTCGACGGGTCGGGATCACTGATTCCCGGCGGAACCGTCGCCGTCACGGTGTTGGTCAGCGACCCGGCCGATGGGCCGGCCTGCAACGACACCGTGAACGTGACCGACCCGCCGACAGCGAGATCGACTGTGGTGTTGATCGCACCGGTTCCCGACGCCGATGCGCACGACGATCCGGCAGCGGCTGAACACGTCCACGACACGGTGGTCACGCCGGCCGGCAGCGGATCGTCGATGACCACACCGGCGGCCGCCGAGGGGCCCGAGTTGGTCACGCCGATCGTGTACGACGACGTGGCCCCTGGGGACTGCGACACGATGCCATTCGACTTCGTCACGGCAATGTCGGCAACCGGCGCGAGCACGTCGGTGTCGGACGCGACGTTGTTCCCGGCGCTCGGGTCGGTGACGGTTGCGGGCGGCGCGATGACGGCGGTGTTGACCAGGGTGCCGGTTGCATCCGGCGAGACGGTGCCGGTCACGCGCACCGCAACATTGGCACCAACGGCGAGGTCGAGGCTCAGCAACACGTCGCCGATGCCGCCGGACGACCCGCACGCTGCTCCGGTGCTGGGCGTGCACGTCCATGTGGCGCCGGTGATCGATCCCGGGATC
Organism: Ilumatobacteraceae bacterium; assembly: GCA_963805445.1. Classification (GTDB taxonomy): domain Bacteria; phylum Actinomycetota; class Acidimicrobiia; order Acidimicrobiales; family Ilumatobacteraceae; genus JAENVT01. The sequence continues at coordinate 608,558 of CAWDUI010000047.1, forward strand.
AGGTCCGTCAGCGTGGCCCCGGCGACCGCGGAGGGACCGGCATTCGTGGCGACGATGTCGTAGCTGACCGGCATTCCCGGAGTCAGCGAGGCGACGTGATCGGTCTTGGTCACCGACAGGTCGGCGACCTGGGTGACGGTCGTGACATCGGTCGAGGTGTTGTTGGACAGATCGGAATCGACCACGCCCGTCGGAACCGTCACGTTCGCGGTGTTCGTCAGCACACCACTGGCGTTCGAGGAGACCGTCGCGGTCACGGTGAACGTCACGGTCGTCGCCGCGGGCATGTTGATCAACTGGTTGAGCGAACCGGAGCCGGACGCAGCACCACACGCTGCTCCACCGGTCGATGAACACGTCCACGTCGCGCCGAGCAGCGTTGCAGGCAGTGGGTCCGTCACCTGGAGACCGTCGATCTGCGATGGCCCGGGGTTGGTGACGACGATGGTGTAGGTCGTCGACGTTCCGGCAACGATCGTCGCCACCCCGTCGGTCTTGACGATCGAGACGTCGCCGAGACCGTTGACGGTGGTGGTGTCGACCGCCATGTTGTCGGCGCTGTTCGGATCGGTCACGCCCGCAGGTGCGTCGATCGTCGCCGTGTTGGTCACCACACCGAGCTGAGACGAGGCGATGGTCGCATCGATCGTGAGCGTCGCCGTCCCACCGACGGCCAGGTCGACGGTCGTGGCGATGTCGCCGGTGCCGCCCGCTGCACACGCCGAGCCCGGCGAGGCACTGCACGCCCACGTCACCGCGGTGAGACCGGCCGGCATCACGTCGGTCACCGGCGCACCGACAACCGCCGATGGACCGGCGTTCGTGACGACGATCGTGTACGTCACCGAGTCACCGGGCAGCGCGGTCGTCAGACCGTCGGTCTTGGTGATCGACAGATCGGCGACGGGTGTGAGTGCGTCACTGTCGGTCGCTGTGCCGTTGGCCGGATTCGTATCGACGACACCCGGGGGCTCGACAACCGATGCCGAGTTGACGACGAACCCGGTGGCCGTCGGATCGATGTCGGCGGCGACCGTGATCGTCACTGCGCCGCCCACCGGCACCGTGACCAGCAGTGTCACATCACCGGCGCCGCTCGGCGTCCCGCAGGTTGCGCCACCGGCAGCGCTGCATCCCCACGTCGCCGCGGCGATCTCCGGAGGGAGGACGTCGAGGATCTGGGCATCGACAGCCGAAGACGGTCCACTGTTGGTGACCGTGATCGTGTAGGTGGTCGAGGTCCCGGGCACCACGGAGGCAACGCCGTCGGTCTTGGTGATCGAGAGATCGACCGAGGGGGTGAGGGTGTCGGTGTCGCTCGACGTGTTGTCGGACAGGGCGGGGTCGACCACACCCACCGGGGCGGCAACCGTGGCTGTGTTGGTCACCGTGCCGGTCGCGGCAGCGCCGACGACGGCGCTGAGGGTGTAGGTCGCCGTCGCGCCGGCCGGGAGATCAACGGTGGTGACGATGTCACCGGTGCCCGATGCCGCGCCACACGAACCTCCGGCACTTGCGGTGCACGTCCAGCCGGCGGCGTTCAGCGCCGCCGGCATCACGTCCGTCACGACCGCACCAACGACCGCCGAAGGACCAGCGTTGCCGACGACGATCGTGTACGTGATCGGCGCGCCCGGCACCGCTGTTGCTGCGCCGTCGGTCTTGACGATGCTGAGGTTGGCCTGTGGGGTCAGTGAGTCGACATCGACCGCAGAGTTGTCGGCCAGGTTGGTGTCGGTGGTGCCTGCCGCTGGATTCGCCGTGACGGTGTTGGTCAGCAAGCCGGCTGCCGATTGCGACACGGTCGCCGAGACGATGTACGTGACGCTGCTGCCGACGCCGACATTGACGATCTGGTCGATCGAGCCACTGCCCGACGCCGCGCCGCATGCCGAGCCGGGTGCTGCGTTGCAGGTCCAGTTGGCGCCGAGCAAAGCAGCCGGCATGTTGTCGAGCACGCGAGCACCCGTCGACACCGACGGCCCGCTGTTGGCGACGACGATGGTGTAGGTGGTCGACGTACCCGGGACTGCGACCGCTTGCCCGTCCGACTTGGTCACCGACAGGTCGACCGATGGGGTCAGGGTGGTGACGTCGGTGGCCGAGTTGTCGGCGAGGTTCGAGTCGGTGAAGCCGGCTGGTGGCGCGAGGTTTGCGGTGTTGGTCAGCACTCCCGTAGCGGTTGCGGCGATCGTTGCCGACACCGCGAACGTGACGGTGCCGCCGGCAGCGACGTCGACGAGCTCGGAGATGTCGCCGGCGCCGCTCGGGTTCGAGCACGCCGAACCCGGCGTTGCCGCGCAGGTCCACGAGACGCCGAGCAAGGTCGATGGCATCGCGTCGGTCACGGCGACGCCCGACGCCGCCGATGGGCCGCTGTTGGTGACGGTGATGGTGTACGCGGTCGGCGCGCCCGGCACTGCCGAGGTCTGCCCGTCGGTCTTGGTCACCGAGAGGTCACCAACCGGGTCGATCTGCGTCGTGTCCGTCGCGGCATTGTTCAATGTGTTGGGATCCACGGCACCGGGCGGCACGTCGATCTGGGCGGTGTTGGTCAACATGCCGGCGGTGGCGACGACGGTCGCCGTCACGGTGAACGTGACCGAGCCACCGACGGCCAGATCGACGGGCGCGACGAGGTCGCCGCTGCCGGGTGCCGGGCACGACCCGCCACTGGCCGGCGTGCATGTCCACGTAACCCCGCTGATCCCGGCAGGCATCGTGTCGGTGACGACAGCGCCGCTGATCGCCGATGGACCTGCGTTGGTGGCGACGATCTGATACGTGATCGGGTCGCCGGGGCGGGTATTGGTGTCGTTGTCGGTCTTGGTGATCGACAGGTCGGCGACCGGGTCGAGCGAGTCGGTGTCGGCCGCCGAGTTGTTGGCCGGGTCGGGATCGACGGCGCCGGGTGGAGGTGTGATCGTGGCCGAGTTCGTGATCGAACCGGTTGCCGAGCTCGACACAGTACCGCCGGCCGTGAACGTCGCCGTGCCGCCAACAGCGAGTGTCACGGTGGTGTTGATGCTGCCCGACCCGGATGCCGCACAGCTTCCGCTGATTGCCGCGCACGTCCAGGATCCACCGGTCAACGACGCCGGGAACATGTCAGTGACGGTCGCGCCGGTGATGTCGGACGGACCGGCGTTCGACACCACGATCGTGTACGACACCGGCGTACCCGGCACCGCCGACACCACACCGTCGGTCTTGGTCACCGAGAGATCGGCCGTCGGCACCAGCGCGTCGACATCGGTGGCGGAGTCGTTGGCAGGGTTCGGGTCCGTCACGCCGGTCGGCGCGCTGACGGACGCTGTGTTGGTGATCGAGCCGGTCGCCGAGGTCGACACCGTGCCGTCGACCGTGAACGTCGCGGTACCGCCAGGAGCAAGGTCGACGGTCGAGTTGATGTTGCCCGACCCGGAGGCCGCGCAGGTGCCGCCAGCGGCCACGCAGGTCCATGTCGCACCGAGGATGGATGCGGGCATGACATCGGCGACCGCAGCTCCCACGACGTCTGACGGACCGGCGTTCGACACCACGATCGTGTACGACACCGGTGTACCCGGCACCGCCGACACCACACCGTCGGTCTTGGTCACCGACAGATCGGCAGTCGGCACCAGCGCGTCGACATCGGTCGCCGAGTTGTTGGAGAGGTCAGGGTCGGTCACGCCACCGGGAACCGACGCGGTTGCCGTGTTGACCAGCGTCCCCGTTGCATCGGAGGCCACCAGGCCGGTGACGGTGTACGTCACCGATCCGCCAGACGGCACTGCGACCACGTCGGCGATGTCGCCGGTTCCCGAGGGCGAGCACGAGGCAACAGCCGAACCGGCGCAGGACCACGACACGTTCGACAGGGTTGCCGGCATGACATCCGCGACCGAAGCGCCGACGACGTTCGACGGACCGGCGTTCGACACCACGACCGTGTAGGTCACCGGCGTGCCCGGCACCTCGGTCGTCGAGCCGTCGGTCTTGGTGACAGACAGATCGGCGACGGCGACGATGTCGGTCGTGTCGACGGCGGTGTTGTTGCCTGGTGTCGGGTCGACACCGGGGGCGGGCATGGCGACCGTCGCCGCATTCGACAACGTGCCGGTGAACGCGGCATCGATCGTCGCCGTCAACGTGAACGTGGCGACCCCTCCCGAGAGCAGGTCGACCGTCGTGACGATGTTGCCCGCGCCACCGAGGGCAGCGCACGTCGAGCCGGGTGTCGCCGCGCAGATCCATGTCGCGCCTCCCAGCTGGGGCGGCAACACATCGATCACCGGGGCGCCGCTGACCTGCGACGGCCCCGCATTGGTGACCGCGATCGTGTAGATCACCGTTGTGCCGGCGATGTCGGTGAGGTTGCCGTCGGTCTTGGTGATCGACAGGTCGGCCTTCGGGTTCACGGTCGTGACGTCCGTCGCCGAGTTGTTGCCTGGGTTCGGGTCGTTTGCGCCGGCGGGTGCGGTGACCGTCGCTGTGTTGACGACCGAGCCGGTCGCCGAGCCGGCGATCGTGCCCGTGACCGAGAACGTGATGGTGCCGCCAACAGCGACGTCGATGGGCTGACTGAGCGATCCGCTGCCACTGGCGGGGCACGATCCACTGACCGCCGCGCACGTCCACGTGACGCCGGTGAGGGCAGCCGGCAGGGCATCGCTCACGACGGCGCCCACCGCGTTGCTCGGGCCGCTGTTGGAGATCGTCACGACGTAGGTCACGACGTCGCCCGGCAGCGCCGAAACCAGCCCGTCGGTCTTGGTCACGCCGAGGTCGGTGACCGGTGTCGGGGTGTCGACATCAGTCGCCGTGTTGTTCGAAAGGTCGGGGTCGGTCGCGCCGGCGGGGGCCGCGATGTCCGCTGTGTTGGTGAGGTCGGCGGCCAGCGCGGGATCGACCGAGCCGGTGATGGTGAACGTCACCGACGCCCCGACGGGCAGGTCGACCAGTTGGCCCAGCGGAGCCGAGCCGCTGGAGAGGCCGCAGGCGCCGCCGCTGTTGCCGGCACACGTCCATGTCGCGCCCACCACGGTCGGCGGCACGAGGTCGGTGACCGAGGCACCCACGACATCCGAGGGACCGGCGTTGGTGGCAACCAGCGTGTAGACCACGGATCCACCGGGGGTGACCGTCGCCGAGCCGTCCGACTTGGTGATGGCCAGATCGGCGATCGGTGCCATGGTGTCGCTGTCACTGGCCGTGTTGTCCGCCGGGTTCGGATCCGTCACGCCAGTCGGCGTCGTGATCGTCGCAGTGTTGATGACTGCGGCCGTGACCGCGGCGCCGATCGAGGCGTCGATCGTGAAGGTCGCCGATGCACCGACAGCCAGGTCGACCGTCGTGGCGATGTCGCCACTGCCAGACGGGTTGGCACAGGTCGCGCCAGCCGACGCCGCGCACGTCCACGATGCGAACGTTTCGCCGGCGGGCTCGAGGTCGGCAACAGATGCGCCGATCACGTTCGATGGCCCGTTGTTCGTTACGACGACGGTGTACGTGGTGGTTGTACCCGGTGTCGCGGTCGACGAGCCATCGGTCTTGGTGATCGAGAGATCGGCGACTCCGGCGATCGAGTCGACGTCGGTGGCCGAGTTGTCGGTGGGATTCGGGTCGATGACACCGGCCGGCGGCACGACGGTCGCTGTGTTGGTCAGCAGGCCCGATGCCGCCGAATCGATGCCCACGACGACAGTGAACGTCGTCGACGAGCCGGCCGCCAGGTTGACGACAGCCGACATCGGTCCCGAGCCGGATGCTGCGCACGACGCGCCAGGGGTTGCGCTGCACGTCCAACTCATCGTCGTCGCGCCGGCCGGGATCGCATCGGCGACCGTCGCCCCGAAGACGTTGGATGGGCCACCGTTGGAGACGACCACGGTGTAGGTCGTCGTGCCACCGGCGACCGCACTACCGGTGAAGTCGTCCTTGGAGATCGACAGATCGGCGCGCTGGTTGATCGCCGTGGTGTCGGTCGCCGTGTTGTTGGCGGGCGTCGCATCGATCGAGCCGATCGGCATCGTGATGCTGGCCGTGTTCGACAGCACACCCGCCGCCGCCGAGGCGTTGACCGTCGCCGTGATCGAGAAGGTGACCTGGCCACCCGCAGCGAGGTCGACGAGCTCGTTGACGCTGCCCAAACCGCTGGAGTTGCCGCACGTCGACCCGATGGTCGCCGAGCAGGTCCACGACGCGGCGACCAAAACGCCGGGCAGTGAATCCGTCACGCTCGCGCCCACGATCAGCGATGGGCCGGCGTTGCCGGCCACGACGGTGTAGGTGACCACTTCACCGGCGGCAACGTTCGTGAGCCCGTCGGTCTTGGTGATCGACAGATCCGCGGTCGGCGTGATCGAGGTCGTGTCGGTGGCCACGTTGTCGGCGGGGTTCTGGTCACTGACCCCGGACGGCACGTCGATGCTGGCCGAGTTGACGACGACACCGGTCGTCGCGGTGATCGATGTCGTGATGGTGAAGGTCGCGGTTGCTCCGACGGCGAGGCCGACGGTCGTGTTGATGTTGCCGCTACCGGATGGCGCGCACGACGCACCGGCCGACGGCGCGCAGGTCCACGATGCGGCCCCCAGCCCGGCGGGTAGGACGTCGACGACGGGTGCGCCGATGACGGCGGACGGGCCGGCATTGCCAACGACGATCGTGTACGTGCTGGCATCGCCCGGCTGGGCGCTGGCGCGACCGTCCGTCTTGGTGATCGACAGGTCGGCCTCAGGGTTCAACGTGTCGGTGTCGGTCGCAGTGTTGTTGGCGGCGATTGGGTCGGTGACGCCGCTCGGCGCTGCAATGGTGACGGTGTTGGCCAGGGCCGACGACGCCGTCGGCGACACCGTCGCGTCGATCGTGAACGTGACGGTCCCGCCGACCACGAGGTCGACGTTGGCGACGATGTTGCCGGTGCCGGCGGCCGGGCACGTGCCACCGGAGGCGGTGCACGTCCAGGTAGCGCCCAGCAGTGCTGCCGGCAGAAGATCGGTGACCGTCGCCCCGGAGACCGCCGACGGCCCGGCGTTGCCGGCGACCACGGTGTACGTGACGGGAGTACCTGGCACCACGTTCGGCTGGCCGTCGGTCTTGGTCACGAACAGGTCGGCGTGTGGCGTGAGCGTGTCGGTGTCGGTCGCGGTGTTGTCGCTGGGATCGGCATCGGTCGTACCCGACGGCGCAGCGATCGATGCGGTGTTGACCACGGTTCCGGTTGCCGCAGCATCCACCGTCGCCGTGACCGAGTACGTGACGGACGCACCGGCCGGGAGATCGACGGTGTCGGCGATGTTGTCGGTGCCCGACGCACCACACGCGCCACCGCTCGAACCGGTGCACACCCAGGTCGCCCCGACCAGCGATGCGGGAATCACGTCGCTGACGGTCGCGCCAACGGCGTCGGAGGGACCGGCATTCGTGGCGACGATGGTGTACGTCACGGCAGTGCCGGGTACCGCGGTGACCACGCCGTCGGTCTTGGTGATCGACAACTCAGCCAGCGGTGCCAGCGTGTCGACGTCGGTCGCAGTGTTGTTGGCCGCTGCCGGATCCGTGACACCCAGCGGTGCAGCGACGGTGGCGGTGTTGACCAGCGTGCCCGTCGCGGCACTGGAGATGGCGACTGTGACCTGATACGTGGCAGTACCGCCGGGCAACAGCGTGACGGTGTCGGCAAGCGCTCCGCTGCCCGATGCGGTGCACGACGAACCGCCAGACGCTGCACACGTCCAACTCATGGACGTTGCACCGGCCGGGAGCGCGTCGGTGACTGTGGCGCCGATGGCCGATGAGGGTCCGGCGTTGCCGACCGTCACGGTGTAGACGGTCGTGCCGCCGGGGGTCGCGTTGAGGGTGCCGTCGGTCTTGGTGATCGAGAGATCGGCTTGGGCGACCACGGTGGTCGTGTCGGTCGCCGTGTTGTTGGCCGGTGTCGGGTCGACACCAACACCTGGCATGGTCACCGTCGCCGTGTTCGACAGTACCCCGGTGAACGCCGGATCGATCGTGCCATCGACGACGAACGTCGCGGTGCCACCGGGCAACAGATCAACCGTCGCCGCGATGTTGCCGTTGCCGGTCGGGCTGTCGCACGTCGACGAAGCCGAGGCGGTGCACGTCCATGACACGCCCGAGAGGGGTGCGGGGATGACGTCGTCGACCGGCGCGTCGACGATGGTGGACGGCCCGTTGTTGGTGACCACGATCGAGTACTGGATCGATGTGCCGGCGAGAGCGGTGACGTTGCCGTCGGTCTTGGTGATCGACAGGTCCGCCTTCGGCTTGATGGTGGTCGACGCCGACCCGGCGTTGTTCGACGGATCGGGATCGCTGGCGCCGGCCGGTGCGGCGACCGTCGCGGTGTTGACGATCGTGCCCGTCGCGCTCGGTGCAACTGCTGCGGTGACGGTGAACGTGACCGTGCCACCCACGACGAGGTCGACCGTGGCGGCGATGCTGCCGCTGACGGGGCCGGGCTGGTCGCAGTTGCCGCCGGCCGAGGGCGTGCACGTCCACGACACCGCCGTCAAGCCGGCCGGGATGATGTCGCTGACCGGGGCGTCGTCGATGTCGGACGGCCCGGCGTTGCTGACGACGATGGTGTAGTGGACGACATCGCCCGGCAGGGCCGAGGCCAGGTCGACCGACTTGGTAAGGGAGAGATCGGCAACACGCACCGGCGTGTCGGTGTCCGTGGCCGAGTCGTTGGCCGGATTCGGGTCGGTGGCACCGACCGGAGGTGTGATGGTCGCCGTGTTGGCCAGCGGTGACGTGGTGGCGGCGCTGAGCGTGCCCGAAAGTGTGAACGTGACCGAGCCACCGACCGGGATGTCGACGGCCTCGCTGACGGCGGCGACGCCACTCGAATTTGCGCATGACGCGCCGCCCGCGGCTGCGCACATCCACGAGACGCTGGTGAGCTCGACCGGTGGGATGTCGGTGACTGTTGCACCGGCGATGTCGGAGGGCCCGTTGTTCGCAGCCACGATCTGATAGCTCACCGTGGCGCCGGGCGTGGCCGTCGCAGCGAAGTCGGTCTTGGTGATCGACAGGTCGGCCACTCGCGCCAGCGTGTCGACGTCGGTCGCGGCGTTGTTCCCCGGCGCGGGGTCGGTCACACCAGACGGCGGAGTGACTGATGCCGTGTTGACGAGATCTGCTGTGGTCGAAGCAAGCAGCGTGCCGGTGATCGTGAAGGTCGCGGTGGCGCCGACTGTCAGCGAAATCGGCGCGTTGAGGTTGCCGCTGCCTGACGCCGCGCACGAACCCGAACCACTGATCGAGCAGGCCCACGAGACGGCGCTCAACGACGCCGGAAGAACATCCGCCACGGTTGCGCCGACGACATCCGATGGCCCGGCGTTCGAGACCACCACCGTGTAGGTCACGGGGGCGCCCGGTGTCGCCGTCGGCGAGAAGTCGTCCTTGGTGATCGCCAGGTCGGCAACCGGGTTCAGCGTGTCGGTGTCGGTCGCCGAGTTGTTGCCCGGAATCGGGTCGGTCGCGCCGGGGGGAACGGATGCGGTGGCGGTGTTGGCCAGCACGCCGAGGGCCGAGGCAACCACAGTGGCATCGACGGTGAACGTTGCCGTGCCGCCCGCAACCAGGTCCACGAGGCTGTTGACGCTTCCCGAACCGCTGGGCGAGCACACCGACCCGGCTGTCGCCGTGCATGTCCATGTTGCGCCGGTCAGCTCGACGGGCAATGAGTCGGTCACGGCGACGCCCGCGACATCGGAGGGGCCGAGGTTCGTGACGACCACCGTGTACTGCACGGCCTGGCCGGGCGTCGCCGACGACGAACCGTCGGTCTTGAGGACCTCGATGTCGGCGTGTCGAACGATGGTGGTGGTGTCAGTGGCCTGGTTGTTGGCAGGGGTCGGGTCGATCGAACCGACCGGCATTGCCACATCCACGGTGTTCGTCAGCGTGCCGGGCGCCGTCGACGCATCCAGCGTGCCCGTGACCGTAAACGTCGCGCTGCCGCCGCTCAACAACGAAACGATCTCGTTGACGTTGCCCGATCCTGACGCATTGCCACACGTCGACCCGGCCGACGCGGTGCACGTCCACGAGACCCCAACGATGCTCGCCGGGACCACATCATTCACGGACGCGCCGGCGATGGCCGAGGGCCCCGCATTGGTGACGACGATCGTGTAGGTGTCGACCTCACCGGCAGCGATCGAGGTCAACCCGTCGGTCTTGGTGACGATCAGGTCGGCGGTCGGTGTGACCGACGTGGTGTCGGTTGCGCTGTTGTCGGCGGGGGCGACCTCGATCGCACCCGACGGTGCATCGATCGAGGCGGTGTTGGCGATCACTCCGCTCGCCGAACCGGCGACGGTGGCATTCACGGTGAAGGTCGCCGAGCCGGCCGGGAGCAACGACACGGCCGTGTTGATCGTGTTGCCCGACCCCGACCCGGCACACGACGAGCCCGCCGAAGCCGCACAGGTCCACGACACACCGACCAGCGAGGCGGGGGCGACATCGGTGAACGGTGCTGCCACGGCCGCCGACGGCCCGGCATTCGAGACCACGATGACGTAGGTCACCGGGTCGCCGGGCTGTGCACTGAGGAGGTTGTCGGTCTTGGTCACCGACAGGTCGACCACCGGCGTGAGCGTGTCGATGTCGGTGGCCGAGTTGTTGCCGGGGTTCGGATCGGTGGCGGCCGGAGGCGCCGCGACCGTCGCCGTGTTGGAGACCGACCCGTTGGCCGAAGCAGCGATGTCCGCGGTGACCGTGAAGGTCGCCGTGCCTCCGGCGATCAGGTTGACGATGCTGTTGATGTTGCCCGATCCGGCAGCCGGGCAACTTCCGCCGACCGCGGCGCAGCTCCACACGGCGTTCGACAGGTTGGCCGCGAAGGCGTCGACGACCGAGGCGCCGACCACGTCGGACGGGCCGGTGTTGGTGACCACGATCGTGTAGGTCACCGGCGTGCCGGGCACCTCGACGGCCGACCCGTCGGTCTTGGTGATCGACAGATCCGTCTGCGGCAACAGGGTGTCGACGTCAGTGGCCGAGTTGTTGGCCGGGTTCGGATCCGACGCACCGGCCGCCGCGGTCACCGTGGCGGTGTTGCTCAGGGTTCCGGTGGCGCTCGTGGCGATCGTCGCGGACACGGTGAATGTGACCGAGGCGCCGACCGGCAGGTCGACGACCTCGTTGATCGAACCGCTGCCGGCAGGCGTGCAGGAGCCGACGCACGTCCAGGTCACGCCGCTGAGTTCGGCAGGGACGTTGTCGGTCACCGTCACGCCGAAGGCATCGGACGGGCCGTTGTTCGTGGCGACGATCGTGTAGGTCACGCCGGTGCCGGGCACCGCTGTCGTGGCGTTGTCGGTTTTGGTGATCGCCAGGTCGGTCGTGGCGACCAGCGTGTCGACATCGGTGGCGGTGTTGTCGAGCGGCGATGTCTCGGTCACGGTCGCCGGCACGGTGGCCGTGACGGTGTTCGACAACGTGCCAACGGCAGAGGCGGCGATGTCGACGGTGACGAGATACGTCAGCTGCCCGCCCGGGAGGAGGGTCGCCGTGTCAGCGAGGGCGCCACTTCCCGACGCGGTGCACGACGAACCAGCACTCGACGCGCACGTCCAGTTCATCGCGGTGGCCCCGGCGGGAACAGGATCGGTGATCGTCGCGCCGCTCACGGTCGAGGGGCCGGTGTTGACCACGGTCACGACGTACACGGTGTTGCCGCCCGGCGTCGCCGTCGTCGTGCCGTCCGACTTGGTGACGACGAGGTTGGCCTGCGCCACGATCGTCGTGGTGTCGGTGGCCGTGTTGTCGGTGGGGTCATCGATCGTGCCCGGGGGCGCAGCGATGGTGGCGGTGTTCGAGAGCACACCGGTGAAGGCAGCATCGATCGTGCCGGTGACCGTGAATGTCGCCGAGCCACCGGAGGGGAGGTCGACGGTGGTGTTGATGTCGCCGCTGGCCGGCCCGGCGTCGTCGCAGTTCCCGCCGCTCGAGGCCACGCACGTCCACGACGCGTTCGTCAAGGCCGCAGGCAACGCGTCGGTGACTCCCGCATCGACCACCGACGACGGTCCGGAGTTCACGACGGTGATGGTGTAGGTCGACGAGGTGCCGGCCACGCCGGTGGTCTGACCGTCGGTCTTGGTGATCGACAACGCGGCCGTACTCGTCACCGCGGTGGAATCGGTCGCCGAGTTGTTGGCGCTGTTCGTCTCGCTGACGCCTGCGGGCGCCGACACGTTGGCGGTGTTGACGACGGACCCGACCGTCGAGCCGGCGATCGTGCCGGTAACGGTGAACACCACGCCACCGTTGACCCCGAGGTCGACCGTGGCGTTGATGTTGCCGGCAACCGGGCCGCTGGTGTCGCAATGCCCGCCGGGGCCGTCGGTGCACGTCCACGTCACGCCGGTGAGGCTGGCGGGCACGTTGTCGGTCACGACCGCGTCCGCGACCGCCGACGGCCCGGCGTTGCCGACGGCGATCGTGTAGGCCAAGGTGTCGAGCGGGTTGGCCAGGACGCGTCCATCGGTCTTGGTGATCGACAGGTCGGCCTGGGGCGTCAACGGATCGCTGTCGGTCGCAGTGTTGTTGCCGGGCACCGGATCGGTGACGCCTGGCGGCGCGGTGACCGACGCAGTGTTGGTGATCGTGCCCGTGGCGGCGGCAGACACCGTGCCGCCGACTGTGTAGGTCACGGTTGCGCCGACCGGCAGGTTCACTGTGTCACTGATCGAGCCCGAGCCCGATGGTGTGCAGCTGCCTCCCCCGGTCGCCGAGCACGTCCACGACGCCGACGTGAACGAAGCGGGAAGGGTGTCGGCGATCGTGGCCCCCGTGACCGAGGATGGTCCTGCGTTGGTGGCCGCGATCGTGTAACTGACGGCGGTGCCTGGCACGACCGAGGCAACCCCATCGGTCTTGGTGATCGACAGGTCGGCCGTCGGGGTCAGCGCGTCGGTGTCGGACGCCGAGTTGTTCGCCGGGCTCGGGTCGGCGATGCCGGCCGACGTCGCCGCGGCCGCGGTGTTGGCGACCGTGCCCGTCGCGTCCGGGCTGATCGCGGCAACGATGGTGAAGGTCACGCTGGTACCGACCGGCAGGGTCACGGTCGTGTTGATCGCACCGCTCCCGCTCGCCGCCGTGCAACCCGCGCCTGCGGTGGGCGTGCAGGTCCACGACGTGAACGATTCGCCGGCGGGAACGGCGTCGGTGACGCTGGTGGCCGGCGCGTTCGAGGGCCCGGTGTTGGCGACGGTCACGGTGTAGGTGGTCGACTGACCAGGGATGACCGACGCAACGCCGTCGGTCTTCGTCACGACGAGGTCAGCGCGTGGCGTGAGGCTGTCGACATCGGTGGCCGCGTTGTTGGCCGAGTTCGTGTCGGTGACGCCGAGCGGTGCGGCGACCGTCGCTGTGTTGGTCAACGTGCCGGTTGTTCCGGCGCCGATGACCGCGTTGATCGTGAAGGTGACCGAGGCGCCCACCGGCAGGTCGACGTTGCTGCTGATCGAGCCGCTGCCGGCCGCCGGGCAGGTGCCACCAGCCGTGCCCGCACACGTCCACGTCATCGACGTCACTCCCGCCGGCATGCTGTCGGTCACCGATGCACCGGTCACGCTCGACGGGCCGGTGTTGCTGACCACGACGGTGTAGATGGTGGATTGACCGGGCACGGCCGAGGCGGTGCCATCGGTCTTGGTGATGGTCAGATCGGTCTGCGGCGTGACGGTGGTGAGGTCGGTGGCCGTGTTGTTGGCCGGCGTCGGATCGGTCACGGTGCCCGGCAGGGTGACCGTGGCCGTGTTGGAGATGGTGCCGGTTGCCGACGCAATGACGGTCGCCGTGATCGTGAAGGTGGCGGTCCCACCGGGAGCCAGCGTGATCGCCGCGGACAGATTGCCGCTGCCAGAGGCCGGGCAGGTCGATCCTGCACTCGCCGAGCACGTCCACGTCGCGCCGCTGAGCGCGGCCGGGATCGTGTCGCCGACCGTTGCCCCGGTGACCGTCGAGGGCCCGGGGTTCGAAGCAACCACGGTGTAGGTCACGATGGTGCCGGGCACCACCGTGGTGAGGCCGTCGGTCTTGGTGATCGAGACGTCGGCCGTTGGTGTCAGCGTGTCGATGTCGCTGGCGGAGTTGTTCGCCGAGATCGGGTCGGTGACGCCCGCCGGTGCGGACACCGTGGCGGTGTTGGTCAGCGAGCCGGTGGCCGTCGATGCGACGGCAACCACGACCGTGTAGGTGACCGTGGCGCCGGAGGCGAGGGTGGCGGTGGTGGAGATCGGCATCGTCCCCGAGGCAGCGCCGCAGGATCCGCCGGCACTGGCCGCGCATGTCCACGAACCGGAGGATGCGCCGGCCGGCAGCGCATCTGCGATCGGCGCGTTCACGGCAGTCGACGGACCCGCGTTGCCGACCACAACGGTGTACGTCGTGCTCTGGCCGGGCACGACCGAGGCAACCCCGTCGGTCTTGGTGATCGACAGGTCGGCGGTCGGGTTCAGCGTGTCGGTGTCGGTCGCCGAGTTGTTCCCCGGCGTCGGGTCGGTCACGCCTGCCGGCACCGTGACCGTCGCCGTGTTCACCAGGCTGCCCGTCGCAGTCGCGACCACGGTGGCCGTCACCGTGAACGTCGCCGTCGCGCCGACCGGGAGGTCGACCGTCGTGACGATGTTGCCGCTGCCACTGCCGGCCGAGCACGATCCACCGCCGGCAGGCACGCACGTCCACGTGACACCACTCAACGCCGCCGGCATCGTGTCGGTCACCGTCGCCGCAGTCACCGCCGACGGACCAGCATTGCCGGCCACCACCGTGTACGTCACCGACGTCCCCGGCACCTCCGTCAACGAACCATCCGTCTTGGTGATCGACAGATCCGCCGTCGGGTTCAACGTGTCACTATCCGTCGCCGAGTTGTTCCCCGGCGTCGGATCCGTCACCCCACCCGGCACAGCAACCGTCGCCGTGTTCACCAACGTCCCCGTCGCCGACGCACTCACCGTGCCCGTCACCGTGAACGTCGCCGTCGCGCCAACCGGAAGGTTCACCGACGCACTGATGCTGCCACTGCCACTCGCCGGGCACGACCCACCACCAGCACCCGCACACGTCCACGTGACACCACTCAACGCCGCCGGCATCGTGTCGGTCACCGTCGCCGCAGTCACCGCCGACGGACCAGCATTGCCGGCCACCACCGTGTACGTCACCGACGTCCCCGGCACCTCCGTCAACGAACCATCCGTCTTGGTGATCGACAGATCCGCCGTCGGGTTCAACGTGTCACTATCCGTCGCCGAGTTGTTCCCCGGCGTCGGATCCGTCACCCCACCCGGCACAGCAACCGTCGCCGTGTTCACCAACGTCCCCGTCGCCGACGCACTCACCGTGCCCGTCACCGTGAACGTCGCCGTACCACTGGCCAGCAACGACACCGAGGCGCTGATCGAGCCCGAGCCCGACGCCGGGCACGACGACCCCACCGACGCAGTGCAGGTCCATGTCACACCACTCAACGCCGCCGGCATCGTGTCGGTCACCGTCGCCGCAGTCACCGCCGACGGACCAGCATTGCCGGCCACCACCGTGTACGTCACCGACGTCCCCGGCACCTCCGTCAACGAACCATCCGTCTTGGTGATCGACAGATCCGCCGTCGGGTTCAACGTGTCACTATCCGTCGCCGAGTTGTTCCCCGGCGTCGGATCCGTCACCCCACCCGGCACAGCAACCGTCGCCGTGTTCACCAACGTCCCCGTCGCCGACGCACTCACCGTGCCCGTCACCGTGAACGTCGCCGTACCACTGGCCAGCAACGACACCGAGGCGCTGATCGAGCCCGAGCCCGACGCCGGGCACGACGACCCCGCCGACGCAGTGCAGGTCCATGTCACACCACTCAACGCCGCCGGCATCGTGTCGGCCACGGTCGCGCCGGTGATCGTCGACGGGCCGGCGTTCGAGGCGATGATCGTGTAGGTCACCGACGCTCCGGGAACCGCTGTCGTCGCGCCGTCGGTCTTGGTGATCACGAGGTCGGCCGTCGGGCTGAGCGTGTCGGTGTCGGTCGCAGTGTTGTTGCCCGATGCCGGGTCGGTGACGCCGGCGCCGACCGACGCCGTCGCCGTGTTGGTCAGCGAGCCGGTCACGCCGGCCGCGACCGTCGCGCTGACGGTGAAGGTTGCGGTGCCGCCGACCGGCAGATCGACGGTGGCGTTGATGTTGCCGCTACCAGATGCCGGGCACGCAGCGCCGCCGGTGGTCGAGCACGTCCAGGCCGCACCCGTCAGGGTGGCAGGCAAGGTGTCGGTCACGTTCGAGGCAGGTGCAGCCGAAGGGCCCGCATTGGCCACGACCACGGTGTAGGTCACCGATGTGCCCGGCACCGCCGTTGCCGACCCATCGGTCTTGGTGATCGAGAGGTCGGCGCGCGGAGTCAGCGAGTCGGTGTCGGTCGCCGTGTTGTTGGCGCCATTGGTGTCGCTGCTGCCCGCCGGTGCAGTGATCGTGGCCATGTTGACGAGCGAGCCGGTGGCAACAGCCGAGACCGTGCCGCTGACGGTGAAGGTCGCCGTTCCGGAGACGAGCAGGTTGACCGCGGCGTTGATGTTGCCACTGCCCGACGCGGGGCAGCTCGAGCCGGCGCTCGCGGCGCATGTCCACGTGACGCCGGTGAAGGTGGCCGGCAAGGTGTCGGCGACGGTGGCGCCGGTGATCACCGACGGGCCGGCGTTCGACGCAACGATCGTGTAGGTCAGGCCTTGGCCCGGGATCGTCGAGGCGACGCCGTCGGTCTTGGTGATCGACAGGTCACCGGTCGGCGTCAGCGTGTCGGTATCGGTGGCGCTGTTGTTGGCGGGCGTCGGGTCGGTCACCGATGCCGGGGCCACGATGGTCGCCGTGTTGGCAACCGTTCCGGTGGCGCTGGCCGCGATCGTGCCGGTGAGCGTGAAGGTGGTCGTACCACCGGGCGCCAGGTTGACGCTGGCGTTGATGTTGCCGCTGCCCGAGGCCGGGCAGCTCGATCCGGCCGACGCCGTGCACGTCCACGTCCCACCGGTGATGGTGGCCGGCAAGGTGTCGGCCACCGTGGCGCCGGTGACCGACGATGGTCCAGCGTTCGACGCAACGATCGTGTAGGTCACGGGGGTGCCGGGCACCTCGCTCGCCGAGCCGTCGGTCTTGGTGATCGACAGGTCGGCAGTCGGCACCAAGGTGTCGGTGTCGGTGGCGGTGTTGTTGGCGGCGGTGGGATCGGTGATCCCGGCTGCGACTGCCACTGTTGCCGTGTTGGCCAGGGTGCCCGTCGCCGTGGAGGCGATCGTCGCGGTGAGGGTGAAGGTGGCCGTGCCACTGGGCAGGAGATCGACCGTCGTGGCGATGTTGCCGCTCCCCGACGCCGGGCATGTCGATCCGGCCGACGCGGTGCACGTCCATGTTGCGCCCGACAAGGTTGCGGGCAACGTGTCGGTCACCGTGGTCGCCAGTGCTGCAGACGGTCCCACGTTCGAGGCGACGATCGTGTACGTCACGGTCGAGCCCGGCACGGCGGTCGCGCTGCCGTCGGTCTTGGTCACCGCAACATCGGCGCGACGGGTGATCGTCGTGGTGTCGGTGGCGGAGTTGTTCGCAGGAGTCGGGTCGGTCGAGCCGCCGGGCAGAGCGACCGAGGCGGTGTTCGAGAGCGTGCCGGTTGCGGTGGACACGACCGTGCCGTTGACGGTGAAGGTGACGGAGCCGGCGGCGAGCACGTTGACCGAAGCGGAGATGCTGCCGGATCCGGATGCCGGGCAACTCGACCCGGCCGAGGCGGTGCAGGTCCACGTGACACCCGACAGCGTTGCCGGCATGGTGTCCGTCACGATGGCGCCGGTGATCGCCGATGGCCCGGCGTTCGAGGCGGCGATGGTGTACGTCAGCGAAGTCCCGGCATTGATGGTCGTCAAGCCGTCGGTCTTGGAGATCGACAGGTCGGCGGTCGGGGTCAGCGAGTCGGTGTCGGTCGCCGAGTTGTTGGCCGAGTTGGTCTCGACCACACCGGCGGGCGCGGCGATGTTGACGGTGTTGGCCAACGAGCCGGTCGCGGTCGACGACACGGCCACGATCACGGTGTACGTCACCGAACCGCTCGGCGACAGGGTGGCGGTCGTCGACATCGGCAGGGTGCCGCTCGCCGCGCCACATGTGCCACCGCTGCCGGCTGTACACGTCCACGTGCCCGACGTGGCGCCGCTCGGCAAGGCGTCGGTGATCGGCGCGGCCGTTGCCGTGGACGGTCCCGCATTCGATGCCACGATCGTGTAGGTCACATTGGTGCCCGGCACTGCTGTCGCGGACCCGTCGGTCTTGGTCACGCCGAGGTTGACGCGCGGCTCGGCCGGCGTTGCCGATGTGGCCGTGTTGTTGGCCGGGGTGAGCTCCGGGATCGTTCCGGGCCCGGCCACGGTCGCGGTGTTGGACAGCGTGCCGGTGAACGTCGGCGCCAAGGTCGCGGTGATGGTGTACGTGGCCGAGTCGCCGACTTGCAGATTGGCCGTGGTGCTCAACGACCCGCTCCCACTCGCCGTGCAACTCGATCCGGCCGAAGCAGTGCATGTCCATGTTGCGGAACTGAGCCCGGCCGGCAACGTGTCGGTCACGACGATCGGGGCGGTGCCGGTTCGCGGATAGGGACCGTTGTTGGTGGCGACGACGGTGTACGTCACCGTCTGGCCGGGGATCACCGGGCTGGCGCCGACGGTCTTCGTCACGCTCACGTCGATGCATTGCGAACCGGTGTTGGTCCCCGGCGGAGCTGTGATCACCCCAGCCGTGGAAGAGGCACCGGCGCTTCCCGATGTGGCGCCATAGGCGGAACCCGTCGCGACGTGGATGCCGTTGGCACCGCCGGTGACGGTGGTCGCCGCGGTCGCCGCCGATGTGATCACTCGTCCGCCACCGCCTCCACCGCCCGGCCCATGCTGATCGGTGTGGGTCTCGTTACCGCCGGCGCCACCGCGGGCGCGGACCGTGAGGCCACTGATCCCGCTGGAGGCTCCGGCCAGCGATGTCAACACCACGACCGACCCGCCGGCGCCACCGCCGCCGCTGCCGTCCTGACCGCTGATGTTGCCGGGCGAGCCATCGGCGTTGATCGTGCCCGTGCCCGACAGGCTTCCGGCGCGCACCAGCACGATGCCGCCACCGGGGCCGCCTGCCGACGACAGGACCGCGTTGTTGTCGCTGCCCGCGCCGCCGCCGCCACCCAGGAACACGCGAGTCGCGGTTCCGGGTACCACCACGCCGCCGTAGCCGCCGCGCGCCAGGTTCGACGACCACGTGTTGCCGCCGACACCACCGGCGCCGCCGTTGCCGCCACCGCCACCGCCAGAGTTCTCGCCGTTGCTCGTCGGGTCCCCGTCCGTGCCGCCGCCACCCGCGTTGCCGGGTGCGCCACGAGCGAAGTCGCCGTTCGGATAGCCGTCGCCAACGCTGTCGGCCGCGCCGGTCGTCCACTTCGTGGTGCCGGCGATGCCTTCACCCTTCTGGCCGTTGGCGGCCTTGGCGGTCGCCGTGCGGTAGTCGGTGTTGGCCAATCCCGTGGTGCCACTGCGGCTGCGTTGCAGACCCGGGCGGAACCCTTGCCCGGTCACATCGATCGTCGCGCCATTGAGGTTGAGGTCACTGGCGACGTCGAGCACGACGATGCCGCCGCTCGACCCGTCCCACGCG
Organism: Ilumatobacteraceae bacterium; assembly: GCA_963805445.1. GTDB lineage: Bacteria > Actinomycetota > Acidimicrobiia > Acidimicrobiales > Ilumatobacteraceae > JAENVT01. Next base: position 628,256 of record CAWDUI010000047.1, read on the forward strand.
ACGGCGGCCGGCGGTGTCGCCGCGCTCAGGCTCGCCGACGAGTACTGCGGCACGCGCACGATCTGGTAGCGCTGCTGACCCTGTGTCGAGGTCTCGGCCGCCGTGGCGTATCCGTTGACCAGTCCGCCGTTGGTGCCCGCACCGGCGAGACCGATGACCGAGCCGGCAACCGAGGTGACCGTCGCGTACTCGTATTGCCCGGCGATGAACGACGCATTCGTGAGATAGCCCGACGCCGTGGCCGACGAGACACCATCGCCATAGGAGTTGGTGTTGGTCGAGTCGATCTGCGCGCCTTGCATCTGGATCACGAGCACGAGGTCGCCGACCGCGATCGGCGTGGCCGAGCCGCGGCTCGTGCCGACGGTCGCTGTCGTGCTTGCCGGTACCGGCGACGATCGAGGCCTGACCCGGGTAGTAGGTGTTGATCACCCCGGTCGCCGTCGTGGTGCCGGTCAACGGCGGCGAGGCGCACAACGCGGCTGCCGCGGCCGCCGGGACGAACAGGCCGCCGCCGACGAGAACGGACGCAGCGATGAGCGTCGTCGCGAGCGCGCTGCGTCGCAAGCCCGCCCAGCGCTGGGCATGCGATCGGGAGGATCTGCTGTCAGACATCTGTGAAGTGATCCGTCCGCTCGAAGAAATACACAGGGCCGAAGTCAGCCCCGGCGACATTGGCGACCAGCCAGCGCGCGTCCATCGATCCGACCGTCTTGTTGTCGGACCCGGTACCGCGCGCTGACATGAATCGTCGTTCCCACCAGGGATTTCATCGGCAAACTTGCCGGAACCTTGACGATCACCTTGGAGGCGGGCGGCTCTGCATATATGCATATATGCAGAGCACTGCTACGCTCCTGCTCATGGGTTTACGGCCGAAGTGTGTGACACGGGGAGCGCGATGAGCGAGCTGCCCCACCCGGTTCCCGTCGCGCCCTTGGGTGAGGTCATCACGGTGGCGCACACCAAGGGCGGGGCAGGCAAGACATCGCTGACGTTCAACCTCGCCTATGCGTTGTCGACGTGCGGCGCACGGGTCCTGGTCGTCGATCTCGATCAGCAGACCGGGCAGTCCGTGTTCCTCGGCGACGCCGCGCCGCGCCGCTCGAGCGAAGCCGCCGACATCGCCGATGTGGGTGCCGTGCTCCTCGGTCACGCCACCCTTCAAGACGCGTTGATCCGTCAGGTGTATCCCAACCTCGACGTGCTCCCGGCCGACGAGGTCTCGATGGGTCATGCCGGTCGGCAGCTCACCGATCCATGGGTGCGCAGCCGGTTGATCGACGTGCTCGACCTGGCGCGCGACAGCTGGGATGTCGTGCTGGTCGACACGCCCGGGCATCAGTCGAGCGTCGTCGCCGCGGCGCTCAGCGGCTCCTCGGGCGTCCTCGTGCCGATGGTGCCCGAGGCGGGCCCGGTGACCGAACTGCCGACGATCCTCAACACCATCGACTCCATTGCCCGCACCAACGATCGCCTCGAGGTCTACGGCATCATCAAGATGCGCATCTGGGGAACCAGCGTGTACCGGCGTGTCGCCGAGGAGGAGATCCGCACGGTCGCCGATCGATTCGGAGTGCCGCTGTTCCGCAACAAGATCCCCGAGGACGCCAAGTTCGGCGAGGCTCACCTCGTTGGCCTGCCAGTCGGTGCGTACCACTACTCCGCTCGATCCGCGACCGCCTACCGGCACGTCGCCTACGAACTGATCCAACGACGCGATTGGCACTTTCGCGTACCGGAGCTCTTGTAGTGGCCGGGTCGAAGAGTGCCGATCTCGCCAAACGCTTGGCCGACCGGCTGGAGGGAGCCCCACCACACGGACGAGCATCGGCCGACCTGGAGCCGATGCTCCACGAACCGGTGGGCCCGGCAACGCGGCGGGCATCGACCGGTCACCCTTCACGGGGCCCCGCCCAACGCCTCGATCGGCCCGCTCGAGGGTCGAACGGTGGACGCCTCGCGGCCACCTCGTGCCGCATGCGTTGCACGCGGACGCGCGTCGGCTCAAGCTGTCGCAGCAGGCCCGCCGCGGTCGCCGCGTCACGTGGGACGACGTTGCCAGCGAAGCCATCGATCTCCTGTTGGCCCAGCGCAACGAGGTCGCCCGACCATTGAGTGATGTCCGCCGCATGGCAGATCAGGCGACGTCGGGTCCACGGCTGGTGCAGGCGACCATCGCCGACGATCTCGACGCCGCGTTCGGCGAACTGCGCCTCGACCTCTGCGACGAGATCGGCCGCGACATCTCCTACGAGCAGCTGTGGGCCGCGGCGTTGCTGATCTGGTTGCGCGCCCACCGATGACGTCGCCCGAGATGCCCGACAAGACGGATCGCCACACGACCAACCTCGAACTGTTTCTCGACCTCGTCTTCGTCTTCGCCGTCACCCAGATCGCTTCACTGGTCAGCCACGACCTCACGCTGCGGGGCACGGGGCGCGGGTTGTTGGTCTCGTGGCTGGTGTGGTGGCAGTGGTCGCAGTTCACCTGGGCGGGCTCGGCGGCCGACCTGCAGCAGCGCGTCGCCACGCGGGTGCTGGTGCTGTGCACCATTCCGGCAACGCTGACGATGGCTGTGTCGATCCCGCACTCGTTCCACGATCCCGGCTTGCACGACACAGGCCCGTGGTTCGGCGTCGCCTACATGGCGGTGCAGTTGCTCGTGCTCGGGATGCAGGGGACGGAGGCGATGCGCGACGCGGCCACCCGTCAGGCATTCATCGACTTCGTGTCGGTGGCTTCGATCGCACCACTCTGCGTCCTGGCCGGCGGCTTCGCCCATGATCGAGTCCGGCTGGCCTGGTGGGTCGCGGCGGCACTGGTCAACGTCGCCAGTGCGATCCGCGGCGCCTCCGGCGAGTGGTCGATCAACCCGGTTCACTTCGCCGAGCGCCACACGTTGTTCGTGATCATCTCGCTCGGCGAGGCGGTCGTCGCCATCGGTGCAACCGCGTCCGACGTCGGGTTGTCGATTCGGATCCTGATCGGGCTGGTCGCCGCGGCGTCAGTCGCATGCATCCTGTGGTGGGTCTACTTCGCATTCATCCCCCGCGTCGCCGAGCACACCCTCGAGCACGCCGCCACGGCTCAGCGTGGGCGCGCCGCACGCGACCTGTTCACCTTCGGCCACTTCCCCATCGTGGTCGGCATCATCGCCTTCGCGGTGGTCGTCAAGCACATGGTCGCGGACCCGACCGAGTCGCTGCCGATCAACGATCGCCGGCTGCTGATCGCCTCGATGGTGCTGTTGATCGGCGGGTGCCTGCACATCCAATGGCGGGTGATCCACAGGCTGGCGCCCGAACGGTTCGTTGCAATCGCGGTGATTGCGGTGTGGATGCTGGTGGGGTCGGCGGTGGCCGGCTCAGCCGCCGTCGCCGGCATCGCCGTGACCCTCGCCGTCATGCAGACGATCACCTGGAGGCGCTACCGAGCCGGCCCGCTCGCCGGCGCGATCGGCACCGGCTGACTCTCTCGTGTTGGCTCTGGCCATCCGCAACAGCAAGAGGTCGTAGACGATCTTCAATGATCCGGCGATGATCAGCGGCCAGCCGAACGTCGAATGATCGAGCATCCACCCAGCAGCAATCGGTGGTAACGCCGAGGCGAGGCTGCGGGGCACGTTGGTCACGCTGGCGGCTGCAGCCCGCTCGGCCGGGGTGACCGCCGACATCACGTAGGCGTTGCGCACCGGCACATCCATGCTGGAGAGCAGGCTGCGCCCGATCAGGCAGGCCACGGCCAACGGCGCCGTGGGCATCAGCGCCGCGGCGATCAGCAGGATCTGGCCAGGCATGTGGGTGAAGGCCATCGTGCGCAGGGGGCCGAGTCGTCGTTCGATCCGCACGGCGATGAAGCCGGACGCGGCCGAGAGGATCTGCATGAAACCCAGCACCACGCCGGCCTTGCCGACCGAGAAGTGATGGTGACGCAGCAGCCACAGCACCAACAGCGATTGCCCGGCGAAGCCGCCACCGAAGGAGTCGAGACTGAACAGTGCGGCAAGTCGGTAGACGATGCTCTTCGACGGGCCGAGCGGGGTCGGCGCCGTCACCTGCGCGGCGGCCTCGACCTGTGGCGACATCGTCGCGTACACGCCGAGCATCGCCACGCCCGCTACCGCGTAGACGACGAAGACCGACTCGGCCGGCCAGTGCAGTCGGGCGGGCATGCCCGCCGACAACGCCCCGAGCGGGCCAACGATCCGCCGAGGAACGTGTAGCGAGCGAAGACGTGCGAGCGGTTCTCCTCGGTCGTTGTCAGTGGCAGCAACGACTGCTCGATCGGCTGCACCACGCTGACGTCGCTGCCGCTCGGGTTCATCGTGCCGATCACCCCGAACGCCAACAGCACAAGAACGCCGTCGACGTGGCGAAGACCAGGCCGGTCGCCACCATCGACAGGGCCCCCGCCCGCAGCAGCAACCGCCGCTGGAACCGCCATCCCCAGGTGCCCGTCAACATGGGCAGCACCGCCAACCCAGCAACGCCGGTCACGATCACCCCGATGCGGGTCCCGCTGTATCCGAGCTGGTCGCCGAGGTACCCGCCAACGATGCGGCCACCATCCCGTCGGCGTATCCGCGCAGGACGCGTGGGATCAGGCGTCGCCCATCCGGGGTGATCGCCCTCTTCTAGCCGATCCACGCCTCGACGCCGCACTCCCCCAGCCCCGTGGAGTGTTTCACGCCCACCCGGGCACCCCGAGGCACTCCACACCCGCTCTGTGGAGTGTTTGGCGCCCAGACAGGTGACAAAGGGGACGTCAGCCTCCTCGAGCTCGGTGATCTCAGTGGCAGCCAGCACTCGCCGAACCCGGTCGAGTCGATCGACATGAGGTATGTGGATCCGTGGGCTGGCGCACCCCATCACGAACAGGTCCAGATAACGCTGCAGCCAACGCCGGCGACGACTCATTGCTGCAGCATGAGCGCGCCGGTGTCGCGGGGGTGAACGCCCAACGCCAGTGAAGCCGGAGGTGAACTTCTAGGCGCTGATGGTGATGTGGGTCGACCCAATCGACGGTGACCGTGTCGCCCTCGACCGCTTTACCTTCGAGGATCAGCAGCGCTCGGGAT